>DBFBCB010000028.1:0-211676 GCA_048246715.1 Collinsella aerofaciens
GAAGCCTCCTCCCCGCAGGTGCGGTAAGGGCTACCGCACGGGCCGATACTCAAAGCCCATTGTGGCACCCCGAGCCCGCGGAAAGAAGCTGCGCCGCGGGGGAGGCGGCCCCCAATGGCTTTCTCATATCGTCTTTTGGGCCCATCGCGGGGACTTGAACCTGCGAAGGAGCGAGCGCCAAGAAAACGCGGAGCGTTTTTAGCGAGCTGGCGAGGACGCCGGCAGGCGGCCGAAGCCGGTGCGGATCCGCGAAGCGGATACGCGGACGTCCTTTCGCCCGCACCATTAAATGGAAGAGCTCCCAGCAATGGGAGCTTTTTTGATATGCACGATCTCCTTGGACGGGTATCCTAGTGCCAACGTGTGCCTATCAGAGGAGAGACCATGCTGTTGTCCGGAATCATTGCCGCCCTTACGAGTCTTCTGCTTCCCATCATCATTTTGCTGCTGCTGCTCCCCAACGCCTGCTATGTCGTTGAACAGCAGCATGCCGTAATCATCGAGCGCCTGGGCAAGTTTAACCGCATCGTCAACGCGGGCTTCCACATGAAGGTGCCCGTAATCGACCGCAAAGCCGCCACGGTGAGTCTACGCACCATGAAAAACGGTTTTGGTATCGACGTTAAGACCCAGGACAACGTGACCATCGGCCTTGAGGTCTCTGCTCAGTACCACGTGAGCTATGACATGGGCGCCGGCCCGGCAGATTCGGGTATCTACAAGAGCTACTACATGCTGCAGGAGCCCGTCGACCAGATGCGTGACTTCATCACCGACGCCCTGCGCTCTTCGATCCCCGTCTACACACTCGATGAGGTCTTTGCCAAGAAGGATGACATCGCCAAGGATGTCAACGCTACCGTTTCCGAGCAGATGGCCGCCTACGGCTTCACCCTCGTGTCGACGCTCATCACCAAAATCGCACTGCCGACCGAGGTTGAGAACTCCATGAACGACATCAACGCTGCCCAGCGCAAGCGCGCTGCGGCACAGGAGCTCGCTGAGGCCGACCGCATCAAGCGCGTCACCGAGGCGACCGCCGAGGCCGAGGCAATGGAAAAGGCGGGTGAGGGCATCGCCAACCAGCGCAAGGCCATCGCGCTGGGTATCAAGGATTCGCTCGAGATCATCCAGGAGACGGGTGTCGGCAATGACGAGGCCAACCAACTGTTCATGTTTACGCAGTGGTCCGAGATGATGACGGAGTTCGCTCGCACGGGTAAAACCTCGACGGTCGTGCTGCCGAGCGACTTTTCGCAGTCGGCCTCGATGTTCGAGCAGATGCTGACCGCCAGCAAAGTTCAAAACGATTCGAAGGAGTAGACGCGCGTGAAATACACCGTCGTTTGCGTCGGTAAGCTCAAGGAGCGCTTTTGGAAGGACGCGTGCGCTGAGTACACCAAGCGCCTAGGTGCCTATGCCAAGGTTGATATCCGCGAGGTGGCCGATATCGACCCGGCTAAGGCGGGCGGCGTGGATGCCGCGCGCGACAAGGAGGGGGCGGCGATTCTTGCTGCCTTGCCGTCTCGAGCGCATGTGATCCTGCTGGCCATTGAGGGCAAAGAGCGCTCAAGCGAGGAGTTTTCGGCGCGGCTCGATGATCTTATGCTGCGTGGTAACAGCGACATCGCCTTTGTGATTGGCGGATCGGACGGCGTGAGCGATGACGTGCGCGTACGAGCCGACGAGATGCTCAGCTTTGGACGCATTACCCTGCCGCATAACTTGGCGCGTGTGGTGCTGCTGGAGCAAATCTATCGCGCTTGCAAGATCAGCCGTGGTGAGCCGTATCACAAATAGGTCGGCAATACGAAACAATGCCGTGGGACAATAGCCTTCGTTTTGAAGAGCGTGTCTGAGAGGACGATGAGATATGAAGATTGGATTTGTCGGTTTTGGCAATATGGCGAGCGCTATGGCCGATGGCTGGATCGCTGCCGGTGTAGCTGCGAGCGACATGTGCGCCTGTGCGGGTCGCTACGACGCACTGGTTGAGCGCTGTGAGGCGCGTGGGATGGCCGCTTGCCACGATGCCGCCGAGGTTGTCGCCGCATCCGATATCGTGGTCGCTGCGGTTAAACCGTACATGATCGAGAAGGTATTCGCCCCGCTCAAGGATGCTCTTGCCAAAAAGGTCGTTCTGTCGGTTGCCTGGACCTGGGACAGTGCCAAGTGGGAGCAGGTCCTGCCGGGCGTCGCGCACATCTCGACGGTGCCCAACACACCGGTTTCGGTGGGCGAGGGCGTCATCGCTTGCGAGAAGGCTTCCACGCTCAGTGATGAGCAGAGCGCAGTGGTGCTTGATCTGCTTGGCAAGCTCGGTGCGGTGGTCGAGCTCGATACGAGCCTGCTGTTTGTGGGCGGCACGGTGGGTGGTTGCGCTCCGGCATTTGTCGCTATGGCAATCGAGGCCCTGGGCGATGCGGCGGTCAAGCACGGTATCCCGCGTGCCGATGCCTATCGCATTGTGAGCCAGATGGTGCTGGGTACGGCAAAGCTGCAGCTTTCAACTGGTCAGCATCCTGCGGCGATGAAGGATGCCGTATGCTCGCCCGGTGGCGCCACCATCAAGGGCGTCGTTGCGCTCGAGGACGCCGGCATGCGCAGTGCCCTGGTCAAGGCAATTGACGCAACTCTCCAATAAAACCGACCAAAAAAGACAGGTTTATTTTGGCAGGTTTTTCCTGCGGTTTTGTCGTATGTGCGAAAAGCGCCCCGCAACCGGATCGTTACCGGTTGCGGGGCGCTTGCGTTTGCCCAGATAAAACCGACCAAAATAAACCTGGCCCTTTTTGGCAGGTTAGTCCCAGAAGCTGTCTTCCTCATCCTCGGACTTGGGTCCGCGGTCGACGTACATCTTATGGGTACGCTTCTCCATTACAAAGGCAAGAATCGCAAATAACAGGATGCCGCCGGCGAAAAGGATGGCAAAACCGGTGCGGGTGCCAAACAAAAAGGAAAAAACTGCGTCCATTGGGTGCCTTCTTGCGTAGTTGAGTTGGGTCGTAAACGCTCATAAGTATATACTTGCCCATACATGTACAAGGTTGCAACCTAAATGGAATGTATATCGCCGGAGGATCTAATGCTTGATATCAAGTTTGTTCGCGAGAACCCCGATGCCATCGATGTCGCCATGGCTAACCGCCAGACGTCTTGGGATCGCGAGAAGTTCTTTGAGCTCGACGACGAGCGTCGTGCCGTCATCACCGAGGTCGAGGAGCTCCAGGCTACGCGCAATGCCGAGTCCAAGAAGATCGGCGCCCTGATGAAGGAGGGCAAGAAGGACGAGGCCGAGGCCGCCAAGGAGGCCGTGCGCGCCGTCAACGAGAAGATTGACGGTCTGGCCGAGCGTCGTACTGCCCTCGAGCAGGAGCAGTACGACTTCATGGCTCACCTGCCCAACATTCCTTGCGAGGCCACGCCGTACGGCAAGGACGAGGGCGAGAACATCGAGCGCCGTCGTTGGGGCACCCCGCGCGAGTTCGACTTCGACTTTAAGCCGCACTGGGATCTGGGCACCGACCTGGACATCCTCGACTTCGAGCGCGGCAACAAGCTCTCCGGCAGCCGTTTTACCGTTCTCGGTGGCGCCGGCGCCCGCCTGGAGCGCGCCCTCATCAACTTCTTCCTCGATACGCACACCAGCCGTGGCTTTAAGGAGTGGTGGCCGCCTATCGTCGTCAAGCGTCAGACCATGTTTGGCACGGGTCAGCTGCCCAAGTTCGAGGATGACGCCTATCACGTCTCGGGCGACAACTTCCTGATCCCTACCGCCGAGGTCGTGCTCACCAACCTGCACGCCGGCGAGGTCCTCGACGCCGACACCCTGCCGCGCCGCTACACCGCCTTTACCCCCTGCTTCCGCGAGGAGGCCGGTTCCGCCGGTCGCGACACCCGCGGTATCATCCGTCAGCACGAGTTCGACAAGGTCGAGATGGTCAAGTTCGCTAAGCCGGAGGAGTCCGACGAGGAGCTCGAGAGCATGACCGCCGAGGCCGAGTACCTGCTGCAGCAGCTGGGCCTTCCGTATCGCGTGATTAGCCTGTGCACCGGCGACTTGGGCTTCTCTGCCCGTCAGACCTACGACGTCGAGGTTTGGCTGCCGAGCTACAACGCCTACAAGGAGATCAGCTCCTGCTCCAACTGCGGTGACTTCCAGGCTCGCCGCGCCAACATCAAGTATCGCGACTCCGAGAACTTCAAGGGTTCGCGCTACTTGCACACTCTCAACGGTTCCGGCCTGCCGGCTGGCCGCACCATGGCCGCCATTCTGGAGAACTACCAGAACGCCGACGGCACCATCACGATCCCCGAGGTTCTGCGTCCTTACATGGGCGGTCTCGAGAAGATCGAGCCGGTCGCGTAACTTGGCTGCATAGGGGATATGCAAGGGCGCTCCTTCGGGGGCGCCCTATTTCGTGCGCAGGTCCATATCATGCCGTGCGGACAGCTCGATAGAAAACACACGAACAACTGTTCTGTATACAGCCATCTACCTGCTATGCTTTTGCTAAATAAGAGCGAGAGAAAGGGGACGCGATGGAGCTGTTTGATGATCGGGTGGTGTTGTTTGAGAGTGACGAGGGCGGGGAGTACCTGCTTGTAACGTGTGAGCCGTCTGGCATGGGTGGCCTGGTGGTTCGGCAGACGAGTGAGGGTCCGTTGACCCAATGGTGCTTTGAGGAGTCGCCGCATGTGGTCGAGACCTTTGTGACGCATGAGGCGCTTGTTGTCCTTGAGCACTTCTATGGCGTTGGAACTTCTAATCAGGTGGCCCGAATGCTGAGCATCTCGTTTGCCGACTACGACTGTGCGCAACGGGTGCGGTCGCTTCTGGGGGAGCTTGGCGCCGGGTTCGATGTGATCGAAAAGCCAATCGATCGCACGAGAAGCGCCGATGCTTGTGGTGCAGCGTGACAAATTGCGGCCCGCGCGAAAAAAAGTTTGAGATTTTGCTTGACTCTAACGAACTAAAGTGGTTTTATATGTCTTGCGCTGCGGCGTTACCTCAGCTGGATAGAGGGTCTGACTACGAATCAGAACGTCATAGGTTCGAATCCTATACGCCGCACCAATTGAAATTGAAAGCCTCCGGCAACGGGGGCTTTTCTTTTATGCCGGCACCGCATGGATTCGAACCTCGGTCGAGGCGCGGGCGTCAAGAAAACGCGGAGCGTTTTTAGCCCGCGGGCGAGTCCGCCGGCAGGCGGGCGAAGCCGGTGCTGATCCGCACGACAACTTAATCGGCGCTTCGTAAAAATTTTCCAAATTGTCGCTTGACCCATCGGGGGCTCGCGTGCATAATAATCCGTGCGTTGCGGCGTTACCTCAGCTGGATAGAGGGTCTGACTACGAATCAGAACGTCATAGGTTCGAATCCTATACGCCGCACCAATTGAGTTTTAAGCCTCCGGAGACGGGGGCTTTTCTTATATCGCGATGCACCGAAGATCGTGCCAAGCCCTCCAAATGAGTAAAAATCAAATTCGATAACTTTTTTGAAAAAACGCTTGACCATTATTCAGTCCATGTGCATAATAATCAATAAGTCGCGGCGTTACCTCAGCTGGATAGAGGGTCTGACTACGAATCAGAACGTCATAGGTTCGAATCCTATACGCCGCACCAATTGAAATTGAAAGCCTCCGGCGACGGGGGCTTTTCTTTTACGTAAACACCGCATGGATTCGAACCTCGGTCAAAGGGGACTATTTCTCATCGACTCGTGTAAGATTTCGAGTATGCGCCTCGGTGAGCCCGTGGCGCGCTCTTTCTTTAGACGGCCGATCAGGGTGATATTTCGTGGCAGAGCGTCCGACATACAAGCTCAGGTTTCTCGATCCCAAAAAGCGCTTTCCGGCCATGCCCGAGCAGCCTGCGGGACGCTCGTATGGCGTGGTTTGGAAGCTCTTTGGCGAGGACCCGCATGAATCATGCTATGTCGTCGAATTCGTCGGCAAAAGCCATGTGTCGCTTTTGGGCTACGTGAGCGTTTCGGGTGAGGTCTATAAGGTGGACCGTCCCGTTAACGAGATGTCGCTGCCCGACGATCCCGACATGCAACTGATTCTCGACGAGTCCGATTCCAACATCGGTGAGATTGCGGTCAGGGGTGCCGATGGGACGATGCGCTCCCGGGCGCGAGTCATCGGCTCTCCCGAAGGCACCATGCGCGAACAATCCGATCGTGAGACGTGGAATTCGACGCGCGGCCTTCGCTACGGCGAGTTCATGGCCTCGATGTTCTTGCGTTACGTGATATTCGCCGATTCTGAAAACGCTGTCTCAGGCACGGCAGACGGTGACGGCCTTGACGAGGGCATGAAAAATGCCGTCGACAAGATCAAGCTTGTAAAACTCCCCGAGCCGGTTGAGGTGCTGCTGGGTTTTGATTCCACGCCGCTGCCCGATGCAATCGAAACGTTGCTCTACCGCATTGATCATACAGATAATCCAAGTGGCATTGAGCGCTATGCCGCCGCTTTGATGGGCGAAGTTAATCTGCCTCGCCTGCGCACCATCGCGGCCAAAACCGAAATGAGCCTGGCGCGCATCGATCGCTCGAGGCTCTTTTATCTCAATTTTGACCGTAGCCTGCTGGACCAGGACGAGATCGATACCCTACTTGCCGTCGAGTGCCGCCTGAACCGCCTATCGGGCATCCTTGAGCGTATTGGGGCAGGGTTGGGCCCCGTTGCCTCGTCGCCAAGCTTTGAGGGCTGCTCGCTCTTTGACCTATGGCATATCAGCAAGACGACAAACGACGTTCCTCGCTTGCTCGAAACGCTGTCGAATGACAACCCGTGGGCCAAGCCGGGGACGGTTGCGTGCCAGCCGGGTGGCGAGTGGGACGTTCGCACCCGCTTTGCACGTATCGTAGAAGCGCTCAACGTGGTCACGCGGCTCGATTACACCTATCGAGCGAACGTCGCCGAGGGCATCGTGCTGGTGCGATTTGGCCGCACGGTTGTCGATGCTATGCCGCAGCGCGAATACGATGCTCAAGATGACGCCTGGCGCGAGGTGGATGAGCCTAAGCGCGCGGCGTGGGCCACTGAGCACGATGCGCGTATTACGCTTACACTCGCGGCGGCTTGCTTTGCTTCGGGCGCTCGCATCACGCGCTGCTACGTGCAGATTGCGGTTCCCGACGGCGAGCAAGGCGAGCGAGTTGTCGAAACGTATTCCTTTAGCCGTGCGGCCTATCTGGCCGATTGCGTTTCTGTCGCCAAGGATCTTGAGAGCATGGATATGGACGACATGCCCTGCAAGCATTTGCTCGAGGCATATGAGGCAGATGCGCCGGACATGATTGAGCCTGCAGAGGTTCACGCCCGACCACGCGATGACCATCGTCCATTGCCGCCTGCGCTTCGCGATTTACTGCTCGCTGATACGGCTGACGAGCTTGAGGTCATGGAGGAGGACAACGATCCGTATGTCGCCCGTGTCGTCGAGCTGCGCGAACAATCCAAAGTTGACCGAGCCGGTGCTTTCGAGGGCTTTTCTCGCCTTGTCGAGGAGCTGGAAGCCAAGTGTACTGTTGCTGAGCTTTTGGCGACGGGCCCAGTGCAGACCCAGTTCTGCGACAACCAGCTGGTGCGCATGGTGCTGCCGGTGATGGAGGAGGACCGTTCCGTGCGTATCCTTCGCGCTCCCGATGCGCTGTATTTTGCCCAGCACGAGATTTGCAGCTTTTACGCCGAACAAGAGGACTTTGAGCGTGCGCTGCCCGAGGTGCGTCGTCTCTACGATTTGGCGCGCTCGTCCATGCAGTCTCACTTTGCCCTGATCAACGTGCTAGCACGCCTGGAGCGCTATGACGAGATTATCGAGGTAGCGCGTCACGGCCTGCGCATTGCCAGCGACCGGCCTTCGATCGGTTACCTGTTCTATCGCCTGGCATTCGCCTACTGGAACTGCGACCAGCTCGAGCTGGCGCTGGCATGTTATCGCCTGGTTCCGCGCGGCGAGGAGTCGGGCGGCAGTGCGCAGGAGGAAATGCAGGGCCTTATGAACGAGATGGGCGTCATCAAACCGCCCACGTTTGAGGAGGCTGTCGAGACCATCCGCAAGGCAGGTCTTGAGCTGCCGCCGGTGCCCGCCGTGACCAATCAACTCGCGGATGCCGCCGTGCAACTCGTCGACAACGGCTTCTTTTTCTTGGCGCGCGGCTGCATCTATCAAATGTGGCGCACCATGGGTAACGATGAGCTCGGCTCCCTCAACCGCTCGCTGGGGTAGGGGCGGCATAGAAGGGCTGGACCGCGCTTGTCATCCCATTTGCTCACCATGCCGACAAAACGAAGGGGCTACTGCTGCCGGCGTACCGGGAACATTTGCGTATAGATAAGGTATAACGAATTAAGTCGTAGCGAATTAAAGTACGAATTACTGTATCGAGCAGGTTGCCGACAAATTGAATGGAGCCATTTGTATTTGCTCAAGTGGGTGGCTCCAGCAGGACCGGTAAGGTCAAAAGCGGCTAGGTCTGCTAAACCTGTTAAACTCTGCTAAAGTTGCTAAACTTTGTTAAAGTTGTTAAAACTAGCAGAGGAGGGTCGAATGTCGAAAGCCATTAATCCCTTTAAGCCAACGGCGGGCATGAATCCGCCTGAGCTTATCGGACGTGACGCTGTTTTGGATGATTTTGCCGAGGCCCTTGAGAATGGTCCTGGTGCTCCCGATCGACTCATGCGCATCTCGGGCGTCCGAGGCACAGGTAAAACGGTGCTTCTCAATGCATTGGGTGATCTTGCGCGAAAAAAAGGATTCGAGGTTGTTGACGTCGCCTCGAATGCCGGTTTTTGCAGTAGAATCCTCGAGGCTCTACAGCGAAATGTTCGTCTTGAGTCAATGTCGATTTCCCCATCAATTCTAGGAGTCAGCCTTGGCTCCGTTGAGGTATCGAAGTCGGCATCTCATCTGGGCGAGGCAATGTACGATGCCGCGAAGCGCGGAGGTCTGCTCATTACGCTCGACGAGATTCAGGATGCCTCAACTGAGGAAATGCGCGAGCTGGGCAATGAGATGCAGCTTTTGATTCGCCAAGGGGCGAATGTCGCTTTTGCATTCGCCGGCTTGCCAACATCGGTGGATGGCGTGGTGGTTGATGATACCCTTACCTTCCTTCAGCGGGCAAAACATATCGAACTCACTCGTCTCTCCGATTTTGAAGTCGGTGGATCGCTTGAGGATACAATGAGACGAGCGGGCAAGGAGCTCGATGAAGACGCCGCTGAGCTATTAACAAAGGCTTCAGCAGGCTATCCCTTTATGGTCCAGTTGGTCGGATATTACGCTTGGCAGGTTGCTGCGCGCAGCGGGGCGGAGAGCGTGAACGAAGGGTCCGCGCGTAAAGGTATCCAAGCGGCTCTTGATAGCTTTAATGCTATGGTGATTGCCCCGGCGCTGCGCAGGGTTTCAGAGCGACAGTTTCAGTATCTCGCGGCAATGGCTCAATGCGAGGGCGATGAGATTGCCAACGGTGATATCGCCAAGAAGATGGGGTTGCCGGCGAACAAGGTCGGCTCGTATCGTAAACGTCTCATCGATGCGGGGTTGATTGAGCCTGCGGGCTATGGCTGTGTTTCGTTTGCAATTCCGTATATGCGCGACTATTTGTTGGAGGCGGTGCGGGAAAGGTAAAAATGGAATCGCTCCAAATTCCCTCTTGCCCATCCTCGACTGTTTGGTTACTATAGAACGGCTGTTACGGAGAGCTGACCGAGAGGCCGAAGGTGCTCGCCTGCTAAGCGAGTATGCCCCAAAAGGGCATCTGGGGTTCGAATCCCCAGCTCTCCGCCAGTACGAATTTGAAAAAGGGTCCCATTTGGGGCCCTTTTTTTATTATCAAGAATGGCGGCTGGGGATTCGAACCCTCAAAAAAGGAGGCATCCTTTCGGACGCCTCCTTTCAGTGGGCTGATTATTCTTGCACTCTACATCTCAGGAGCCTTGGCGACGGTCTCGCTCTCTGCCGCAAGTGGGCGGTTGTCGATGCGGCGGCCCAGGCGGTCGAGCTTCACAAGGAGCCATTCAATGGGATTCGGCCCTGTGCCTTCCTCGTCGGCAACCAGGTCCATGACGGCGACCTTGGTGCCGTCCTGCTTGAGCGTAACGCTGCCTACCTTGTCGCCAACATGCACCGTGCCCGAAAGGTCATCGTAGCTAACTTTTTCGGTCACTTTGCCGGCGAGTGAGAACACCGTTGTCTGTGCGGCGGGGTCGGCGAGCGTGGCGTCGATCGTCTTGTCCGTCCAATCTGTCTGGCTAATGCGTGCCATAAGCGGGTTGCCGTTGGCGGTCTTTTCCTGCGTGTTGGCGATTGCGACCGTCACCTTGTGACCGTAGTACCAATTGGCAAGGGTTGCGGTATCGGTAAAGCGCTGGTCGGTGGTGGTGGAGTTCAAAACGACGGTGTAGATCTCGTCGCCATCGCGGTTGTAGGCACCCGTAAAGCAATAGCCTGCATCGTCGGTGGTGCCAGTCTTGCCACCGATGTTGCCATCTTGGCCCAGCAAATAGTTATGCGTGTCCATGGAATGCGAATGGTCGGCGCCGTCGGCGCCCGTGACCTCGATCCAGGAATTCTCGCTCGCTACGACCTCGCGGATCGTGTCGTTTTTCATGGCCTCCTGCATCATCAGCGCTACGTCGTGTGCGGTTGAGTGCATATTGCCAGCCCACTCATCAAAGTCCAGACCATGCGGGTTTTCAAAAAGCGTACCGGTACAGCCGAGCTTCTTAGCGCGCTCGTTCATGGCCTTCACAAAGGTGGCCTCGGCGTCTTTGGTCTTAGGGTCGATCTTCTTGCCCACATATTCGGCGAGCACGATGGCGGCGTCGTTGCCCGAGGGAATCATCAGGCCGCGCAGCGCCTGCTCCACGGTAAGCTCGTCGCCTTCGAGCAAGCCGGCGGTCGAATTACCCACGGTGGCTGCGGCGTTGCTCACCGTGACCTTCTCGTCCATCTTGCAATTCTCGACGGTTAGGATTGCGGTCATGACCTTGGTGATCGAGGCAATTTTGACCTGCTCATCGGCGTCGCGGGCATAGTAGACGGTGCCGTCTTTGCCCATGACGAGGGCATTGGTCGCATCGATATCGGGCAGGTTTTCGGCCGTGATGCCGCGCGCATCGGCGGTTTTGCCGCAAACATTGTCGGTCGTGAGCACTTGGGCGCCGGCGACGGTGGGCGCGCCAGCGGCAAGGGCGATAGCGCAGACAAAGCCGGCGGCAAGCTGGGCTGAGCGCTTTGCAAAAGAGGTGAGGGACTTCACGGATTTCGCTTTCGACGGGATGGTCTCTTCTGGAACTAGAGTATATCGTTTGCCGGCGTCGGCGATCATCGCGTGCGTGCGTGGCCCACATCCGCGCCCGAACGGGCGCAAGGGTGCTTAAGGCCGACTTAATCACCCACGCTTGTTGTGTGTGACGGGCGCCCCCTCGGGCATAATGGAGCGCGAGAGGAGCACGCATGAACGAGCGCATTTTGGTAGTTGATGACGAGAAGGCCATCGCCGACTTGGTTGGTATCTACCTTACAAAAGAGGGCTTTGATGTCCAGATTGCCTATAGCGGGGCCGATGCCGCCAAGGCAATCTTGGAGCAGGAGTTCGATCTGGCGCTGCTAGATGTCATGCTGCCCGATATCGATGGGTTTGAGCTGCTGCGTACAATCCGTTCCAGCCATACCTATCCCGTGATCATGCTGACGGCGCGCGATGCCCAGCAAGACAAGATCGAGGGCCTTTCGCTTGGCGCGGACGATTACGTGGTTAAGCCGTTCCGTCCGCTGGAGCTCATCGCGCGCGTGCACGCTCAGCTTCGCCGCTACACCAGCTACGGTAGCCGTGCACAGGCGGCCGAGTCGCCGACCATTCAGCTCGACGGCTTGGAGATCAACCGCGATGCTCGTTCCGTAACGGTGGACGGTTCACCGGTACGCCTCACACCCACCGAGTATTCAATCTTGCTGTATCTGGTCGAGCATCGCGGCAGCGTGGTGGCCGTGGAGGACCTGTTCCGCGCGGTATGGAACGAGGACTTTATGCCCGGCTCCAACAATACGGTGATGGTGCACATTCGCCATTTGCGCGAAAAGATCGGCGACGACGCACAAAAGCCGCGCTTTATCAAAAACGTCTGGGGCGTCGGCTACATCATCGAATAACGCTTTTCGCTTGTGAGGATCTTGATATGACAAAAGACGATAGGCAAGCGTTCGAGGTGCCCGATCGACTCTTTGAATACGTGAGGTCAGTCGTCGACAACCGCGCGCTTGCAACGGTGCTGCTCTTTTTGCTGAGCCTGCTGCTGATTGGCATCGATAACATCGCTGGAATCTTGGCGGTGCTGCTTGTCGGCTTTTTGCTGATCGATCGATTTGAGATCGTGCGCCGCTGCATGGTGATTGGCGGCGCCGCGTGGGCCATGACGTTGGCGATTGGCGCCATGGCGCTCGGCGGCATCGAAGGGCCGGTGCTGTTCGATGCCGGCTTTGTATTCAACATGCTTGGCTTTGTGCTGGCGCTTGCCGCGTGCGTGCTGTTCTTGTGCGGCCGCGCCCTGTACTACCAGGGCTACGAACAGGGCGAGCAGCATGCCGATTGTGTGCTGGCCGCTCGTATTCAAGATCGTCTGATCGATCACCCCGACACCTGGGACAACATTGACGGCGACTTCTTGGAGGTCGAGGGCGCCCTTAACCGCGTGCGTGACCGTGAGCACAAGGTGCAGCAAGCTCTGCGTGACGAGTCTCATCGCAAGGACGATTTGGTCACGTACTTGGCACATGACCTACGCACCCCGCTTGCCAGTGTGGTGGGCTATCTTTCGCTGCTGCAAGAGGCTCCCGAGCTGCCGGTTGACCAACGTGCGCACTTTACGGGCGTGGCGCTCGACAAGGCGCACCGGCTCGATGCGCTCATCGAAGAGTTTTTCGATATCACGCGCTTTGACTTCCACGATATCGTGCTCACGCGCGGCTATGTTGATCTGGGGTTGCTGCTGGCTCAGGTGGCTGACGAGTTCTATCCCATCCTCAACGAGCAGCATAAGGAAGCCCAAGTTGATATTCGCGAGGACCTGACGGTGCTCGTGGATGGCGACAAGATGGCTCGCGTGTTCAACAACATCATGAAAAACGCCGTCGCCTATAGCTATGAGGGCTCGACTATCACGATCGAGGCCGGGCGCCAAGACGATGGCAGCGTGCGCGTGCGCTTTATCAATCAGGGCGATCCTATCCCTGCGGCTAAGCTCAAGGTGATCTTTGAGAAGTTCTATCGCCTGGATGCGGCGCGTGCGACCAATCGCGGCGGCGCTGGACTGGGGCTTGCCATCGCCAAGGAGATCATCGCGGCACACGGCGGTACCGTTGCATGTGAATCGACGCCCGAACACACGATATTCACCATCGAGCTGCCCGCCGCATAGCCAGCGTGCCCTTACAAACACTTGACAATGCGCTCACGTGCATATGAGCCGCGATTTCTACTATCGATACTGCTGAATTGATATCGATGTGGAGGTATGCGGTATGACGGCTGCTGCGGCTGTGGAGCCCACGGAGCTTGAAGAACTCATGAAAGCGCAGGCCGAGGCCGCGCACGAGCGCGAGGTTGGGGATGCGACTCGCCCCACGGCAGAGGATCTTGCCGCCTCGCCGACGCGCATCGACGTCGAGGGCCTCGACCTGTTCTATGGCGACCATCATGCGCTCAAGGACGTGAATATCAAGATCCGCGACAAGCAGATCACCTCGTTTATCGGGCCTTCGGGCTGCGGCAAGTCGACGCTCCTGCGCTGCTTTAACCGCATGAACGACGGCATCAAGGATTGCCGCATCGAGGGCAAGATTGCGCTCGATGGTCAAGATATCCTGGGCGATTACGACATCTGCCGTTTGCGCCAGCGCGTGGGCATGGTGTTCCAGCGCCCCAACCCGTTTCCCATGAGCATCTACGACAACGTCGCCTATGGGCCGCGCGGTATGGGTGTGCGCGATCGCGCCGTGCTCGACGAGCTGGTCGAAGACGCCCTGCGTCGCGCTGCCCTGTGGGACGAGGTCAAGGACAAGCTCAAGGAGTCGGGCCTGGGTCTTTCGGGTGGACAGCAGCAGCGCCTGTGCATCGCCCGCGCACTTGCCGTGCAGCCCGATATTCTGCTGATGGACGAGCCGACCTCGGCGCTCGACCCCGTATCGACGCTGGTGGTGGAGCAGCTGGCCTGCGAGCTCAGGGAGACCTGCACGCTGGTGGTCGTTACGCACAACATGCAGCAGGCCGCGCGTATTTCCGATTCGGTCGCGTTCTTTTTGCTGGGTGAGCTGGTGGAGCACGCGCCTACCGCGCAACTCTTCAAGAATCCGACTGATCCGCGCACGGCGGATTATTTGACGGGCCGTTTTGGCTGATACCATCTAGTATAGGCACCTTTAGGGTTAAGATGCGGTCATGTCGGCCGCAAAGGGGTTCAACATGATCTATTACGTCGAGGACGATGACAACATCAGGGATTTGACGGTCTATGCGCTGCGCAAGCAGGGAATCGAGGCCGAGGGCTTTTCGTGCGACGGCGAGTTTAAGGCCGCCGTGGCGCGACGGGTACCCGATGCTGTCCTGCTCGACATCATGCTGCCCGATACCGATGGCTTGGCGATTATGCGTCGCCTGCGTGCCGATCGCCTGACGGCGACGGTGCCCATCATGATGCTTACCGCCAAGGATACCGAGCTCGACAAGGTGATGGCGCTCGATGGCGGTGCCGACGATTACCTGACTAAACCCTTCTCGCTCATGGAGCTCGCCAGCCGCTGCCGCGCACTGCTGCGTCGCGGCGGCATGGTCAAGCAGGCAAGCGATGTGCTCAGCGTGGGCGACATTGTGCTCTCGCCCAGCCATCGCGAGGTGACCGTTGCCGGCGAGCCGCTTAAGCTCACCCTGCGCGAGTTCGACCTGCTCGAGTACCTCATGCGCAAGCCCGGCGTGGTCTTTACCCGCGAGTCGTTGCTGCAGAGCGTGTGGGGCTGGGACTTCGACGGCGGTTCGCGCACCGTTGACGTGCACGTGCAGACGCTTCGCCAAAAACTGGGCGAGCATGCCAGCGCCATCGAGACCGTGCGCGGCGTGGGCTACCGCTTGGCCGAGCCTTCTGCCGGTGATGGTGCCGAAGGTGACGACACCGCGGCCACTGCATCGGAGGAGTAACCCGTGGTCTTCGCCCCCCAGGGAAAACATACGCTGTCGCACCGCGTTTTTGTGACGATCTTTGTCTGCGCCATGGCGGTTATCGTGGCGTTTACGGTGCTGGGTGCGTTCTTTGTGCAAAACACCTTGGCGGATGCCACGAGTGCCAATCTGGCACAGGAAACCGAGCTCATTGCTGCCGCCCTCGACGAGCAGCAGGAGCTCATCCCGTTCTTGCGTAGCCTCGATCGCGAGGACTTGCGCATCACGCTGATTAACAAGGATGGATCGGTTGCCTACGACAACGAGGCGTCGCCTTCCACACTACCCAACCATGGCGATCGCCCCGAGGTCATCGAGGCCTTTGAGAATGGTTCGGGTTCCGCGGAGCGCGCAAGCTCTACGCTCGACGAGATTATGCTGTATCGCGCCGTCGCCCTTGATAACGGCCAGGTTGTCCGCTTGGCGCAGGCCCAGCCTGGCGTTGCGGCGATTTTGCTGTCGATGGTGGCGCCGATGCTGCTTATCGCAGCAGCGGGCGCGGTACTCTCGTTTTTTATGGCGCGCCGCGAGTCCCGTGCCATCATCGCGCCGTTGCAAGAGGTGGATTTGGACCACCCACGCCGTAGCTATGAGCACGCCTATGCCGAGATGGTCCCCATGCTTGAGCGTATCGAGTCGCAGCGCCAGGAACTCAAGCGCCAAATGGCGGTGCTGGCGGACAACGATCGTATGCGCCGCGAGTTCACGGCGAATATCACCCATGAGCTCAAGACGCCGCTTACGGCGATTTCGGGCTATGCCGAGCTCATCGCAAACGGCATGGTCGAGGGCGAGGACGACCTGCGCAACTTTGGCGGTCGCATCTATCGTGAGGCGGGCCGCTTGGCAGCGCTTGTCAACGACATCCTTACGCTGTCTAACTTGGACGAGGCTGAGCGTGCAACTGAGGGCGAGGCGGTGCCCATTGGGTCCACGGAGCCTATTGAGCTCTCGCGTGCCATCTGCGCGGTTGAGCAGCGTCTTGAACAGGTCGCCCGTCAGGCGAATGTGACGATAAGTCATGAGACCAAGCCTGTGGTCATCGAGGGCGTGTCGCGCTTGATTGACGAGCTCATCTATAATCTGGCAAGCAACGCCATCCGCTACAATCGACCCGGCGGTACGGTTACGCTGCAGTGCGGCACCAACGACGAAGGCCATCCGTTCCTTGCGGTCGCCGACACGGGAATCGGTATCGCGCCTGAAGAACAGGGCAAGGTATTTGAGCGGTTCTATCGCGTGGACAAGAGTAGGTCCAAGGCGCGCGGCGGAACCGGTCTGGGGCTTGCCATTGTCAAGCATGCGGCCCTGTATCATCACGCCACGCTCGATCTGTCGAGCGAGTTGGGCGTGGGAACCACCATTACGGTGACGTTTCCCATACAGCAGGACGAGCCATTCGCATAGCGATACAACATAGGTATTGATGTAGACGCCGCATTTGACTTTCGGGTGCGGCGTTGTTGTGCATTTTTACGATTGCTTCCGACATTTTTACAGGAGAGCCTGTTTCTTATGTATAGAGTTTGGTCTCGGTAAAAAGATGCGATAACATACGGACAGATTTGTCAATCCGAACTGGGGAAATGAAAGGCAAGCTGCATGACCCTTCTCGAACTGTTCCAGCTGCTCAAAAAGCACCTCAAGCTGGTCATCACCCTTCCGGTGGTCTGTGCGATCGCCATGGGCATCGTGTCCTTCGTTGCGATGGACAACACCTACACCGCGACGACGAGCATGTACATTCTCGCCAAAACCGACGATAGCGGTCAGATGAGCTACAACGATCTCTCGGCGAGCCAGATGCTTTCCAACGATATCGCCACGCTGCTGGATAGCGATAGCGTTAAGAGCGGTGCTGCCAATGAGCTGGGCCTTGCTGACCTGGATGACTACAAGGTGTCTGTTTCCTCCGAGACCACCACGCGTGTCATTACGCTTTCGGTTACCGGCACCGATGCCAAGGAGACGGCTAAGGTCGCAAAGGCCATGGCCAGCTCGGTGAGTACGGTCGCTCAGAACGTCGGCGCTGCCCAGAGCATCAACGTTATCGACGAGGCTAAGACTCCCGAAGTCCCCAGCGGCCCCAAGCGCACGCTGTACGTTGCTGTCGCGTTCCTCGCCGGTATCTTTATCGCAGTTGCCTATGTCGTTTTGGCAGACATGCTCAATACCCGCATCCGCGGTGCCGAAGAGGCAGAAGAGCTCCTGGGCATTCCCGTTGTTGGCCGAATTCCGGCTATGAAAGGTGGTAAATAGGCATGGCTAAGGCAAAGAACACCGATAAGCTCGTTGTACAGAATGCCGCCAAGACCCTTCTGGCCAACATCCGCTTTGCGAGCGTGGACGACCCCATTCGCACCATCACCGTTACCTCCTCGATTCCCAACGAGGGCAAGTCTACGGTTTCCATTAACCTTGCTCAGGCAATCGCCACGAGCGGCAAGTCCGTGCTCCTGGTTGAGGCCGATATGCGCCGCAGGTCCCTTTCCGATATGCTCGGCGTTCGTTCGCGCGGCGGACTCTATGCGGTCCTTTCCGAGCAGATCTCCATTGACCAGGCAATTGTCGAGACGGGTCAGAAGAACTTCTACTTCCTCGATGCTGAGCCGCATATTCCCAATCCTGCCGACATCATCGTCTCTCACCGCTTTGCCAAGTTGGTAAAGGCACTGTCCGCCAAGTTCCAGTACGTCATCTTTGATGCTCCCCCGGTCGGCACCTTCATCGATGCTGCCGAGATTGCCAGCCTGACCGACGGTACGCTGTTCGTGGTGCGCGAGGACTTCACCAAGCGCGAGGAGGCACTCAACGCTATCGGCCAGCTTAAGAAGTCCGAGAAGGTCAAGCTCATCGGTACCGTTATGAACTACTGCGAGACCGAGACCAGCGAGTACTACTACTCCTACTACACCAAGGACGGTAAGAAGGTGAAGAAGGGCTCCGACGATCAGGGGACTTCCAAAAAGGGCATCTTCACCAACCGAGCAAACGTTTAGTTGATTAAGGCTGACCTATGCGTGACATTCATTGCCATATCTTGCCGGGTGTAGACGACGGCGCCGCCGATCTCGATGAGAGCTTGGCGATGCTCGAGGCTGCCAAGCGGGCCGGTGTAACCAGAATCGTTTGCACTCCTCACTGCCGTGATCCCTATTTTGATTACGACAAGATGTGGGATGCCTTTGAGCTGCTGCGTGATAACGCTGACGGTTTTCCGCTCCAGATGGGCTTCGAGGTCAACCATCGAAAGCTCGTTGAGCTTGGTATCGATGCCGCGGAGCACTTGCATTTCGATGGAACCAACGAGTTTCTGCTCGAGCTTTCGACGCATGCCGATGCGTATGCGTTTAGAGAGTACGAGAACACGATTTACGATTTGCAGTGCCGTGGCTACCAGGTGATCATCGCTCATCCTGAGCGCTATCGTGCGGTTCAAAAGGATGTAAGCGTGGCGGAGCGCCTGGTCGATATGGGCTGCAAACTGCAGGCTTCGGCGGACTTTATTGCTGGCGGTCGCTTTGGTCGCGAGAAAAAGCCGGCACAGCGCCTGTTCGATCAGAACCTGTACAGCTTCATCGCGAGCGATGCCCATAACGTGGGTCATTACGACTGCCTGGCGAAGGCTCGTGCGAAGTTTAGCGTGCGCGGAGCTCATTTTCGCTAAAATCGGTCCCTAACGTTCGCATTGAATGAAAGGGCAGCCATGGATATCCAACTTAAGACAGGATGCTTTGATGACGCGGCGTTGGTGCGCCGCGTCGTTTTTATGGACGAGCAGGGCTACGAGAATGAGTTCGACGCTATCGACGAGGATCCGAACTGCATTCATGTGACGCTCTATGTAGACGGCGAGCTTGCCGGTTGCTCGCGCGTGTTTCCCGAAGAGCTTGAGCGCGTGGCTGACGCAGAGGCCCCGGTGTTGCCGGCATGCGACATGGACGAAGGCGTTGCGGCGGGGGAGACCTACATTATGGGGCGCGTCGCCGTGCTGCCGGCTATGCGTCGTCGCGGACTGGCGGGTGCGATCGTCGAGGCCAGTGCTTCGTGTGCACGCGATGCCGGCGCTAAGCTTATTAAGCTGCATGCGCAGGAATACGTGCTGCCGCTCTATGCAAAGGCGGGCTACACGCAAATTGCCCCGGTAGATTACGAAGACGAGGGCCAGCCCCATGTCTGGATGGCCAAGCGCGTAGATGGCAGATAGGGACGTTTCTTTTCTGCCGGCAACTGGGGACACTCCTTGGCAATTGGCGCATCGGAGCGCTTAGACATACAGATTTTCGATTCCGTATGTATATATGCGCGCTAATGGGTTATAAAATCTAAGTCTGAACATAGCAGGTCTGCGATTCGGCTCGGGCGACCGGGCCGTTTTTGCGGACGGGGGTAGCGCGAAAGGACTGCACATGCGTCAATTTAAGACCGAGAGCAAAAAACTGCTCGACCTCATGATCAACTCCATCTACACCAATAAGGAAATCTTCCTGCGCGAGCTTATCTCTAACGCGAGCGACGCCGTCGACAAGCTCAACTTTAAGAGCCTGCAGGATCCGAGCGTCAAGATCGACCAGGGCGACCTGGCTATTCGCGTTTCCTTTGATAAAGACGCCCGCACCATTACCATCTCGGATAACGGCATTGGCATGACCGCCGAGGAGCTCGAGCGCAATCTGGGCACCATCGCCCATTCCGGCTCCGAGGAGTTTAAGACCGAGAACGCCGAGCAGCAGGGTTCGGATGTCGACATCATCGGCCAGTTTGGCGTGGGCTTCTACTCGGCTTTTATGGTCGCCGGCCATGTGAAGGTCGTCAGCCGCGCCTATGGCGAGGATGTCGCCCATGTGTGGGAATCCGACGGTCTTGAGGGCTACACCATCGAGGACGGCGAGCGCGCCGAGCACGGTACCGATGTCATCCTGACGCTGCGCGAGAACGAGAAGCTCGATGCCGACGGCGAGGCCGAGACCTACGATCGCTTCCTGACCGAGTGGGGTCTCAAGAGCCTGATTCAGCAGTACAGCAACTATGTGCGCTACCCGATTCAGATGATGGTGTCCAAGAGCCGCCAGAAACCCAAGCCCGAGGACGCCGGCGACGATTACAAGCCCGAGTACGAGGACTACCAGGAGCTCGAGACCGTCAATTCCATGACACCGATCTGGAAGAAGCGCTGCTCCGATGTCGAGCAGAAGGACTACGACGAGTTCTACAAGTCTACGTTCCACGACTTTGATAATCCTGCGCGCACCATCAGCTTCCACGCCGAGGGCACGCTCGAGTATGACGCCCTGCTGTTTGTGCCGGGACGCGCGCCGTTCGATCTGTACAGCAAGGACTACGAGAAAGGCCTGGCGCTTTACAGCTCCAACGTCCTGATCATGGAGAAGTGCGACGACCTGCTGCCCGACTACTACAACTTTGTCCGCGGCGTCGTGGATTCCGCCGACGTGTCGCTCAACATCTCGCGCGAGACGCTGCAGCAGAACCGTCAGCTCAAGGCCATCGCCAAGCGTGTGGAAAAGAAGATTACCGCCGACCTTGAGGAT
The DNA here is from genome assembly GCA_048246715.1 of Collinsella aerofaciens. GTDB lineage: Bacteria > Actinomycetota > Coriobacteriia > Coriobacteriales > Coriobacteriaceae > Collinsella > Collinsella aerofaciens_BY. The sequence goes on from DBFBCB010000028.1 coordinate 20,785, forward strand.
ATGCGTGACAACGACCGCGAGGCCTACGAGAAGTTCTTTGAGAACTTTGGTCGCGGTCTTAAGTACGGCATCTACTCGAGCTATGGCATGAAGGCCGATGAGCTCGCCGACCTGTTGCTGTTCTGGTCTGCCAAGGAACAGAAGATGATTACCCTGGCCGAGTATGCCAAGGGCATGCCCGAGGATCAGAAGGCCATCTACTACGCCGCCGGCGATTCGCGCGAGCGCTTGGCCAAGATGCCCGTGGTAAAGGGCGTGCTCGACCGCGGCTATGACGTGCTGCTGCTGACGCAGGATGTGGATGAGTTCACGTTCCAAGCTATGCGTGAGTACGTTGCCGCCGATATGCCCAAGATCTACGAGGACGATGCCGCCCGCGAGGCTGCCGAGAAGGCCGTGGCCGACGGTGCCGAGCCCGAGGTCGAGGATCGTCATCTGGAGCTCAAGAACGTCGCGACTGGTGATCTTGACCTGGCGACCGAGGACGAGAAGAAGGAGGCCGAGGACGCCACCAAGGAAAACGAGGACCTCTTCAGCGCTATGAAGGAGGCGCTCGGTGACAAGGTCGAGAAAGTTGCCGTCTCCGCGCGCCTGACCGATGCCCCCGCTTGCATCACCACCGAGGGCCCACTTTCGCTCGAGATGGAGAAGGTGCTCCAGAAAGGACCCGAGGGCGCGCCCGACGGCATGCCCAAGAGCCAGCGCGTGCTCGAGCTCAACGCCAAGCACCCGGTCTTTGACAAGCTTGTCGCTGCCCAGAAGGCAGGCGACGCCGACAAGATCAAGCAGTACTCCGGTCTGCTCTATGACCAGGCTCTGCTGGTCGAGGGCATCCTCCCCGAGGACCCCGTTGCCTTCGCCGCAGCTGTTTGCAACTTGATGTAGCTCGGGGATACGGCACCGTAACTAGATTAGAACGAGAGTGGCTAATCTCCCACTTTTGGCTCGAATGCGGGCTTGAAGTGGGAGATTTTCCACTCTCGTTTCCTTTTGAATGATCCCTTCGTCCCCAAGGGATCATTTATTTGTGCGGGCTGTGGTTTTGTGACCTGCTGAAATTTAAGATACTGTACATCTGTACGCTAACTCATCTTCGTAGTATATTGCTACCCGCAAAACTCAGCACCATTGTGCCGCGAGGCACTAAAGCGCCTACGTACAATGGTTGTCGATAGTACGATTCGATTTAACGACAGGATGGATGGTCCAAGCGTGAGTCTCGGCAGCAAACTATCCAATGCAAAGGTGTCCTTTGCGATATTTAAGCGCGACATTAAGCGACTGCTTGTGAACCCCGTCGCCTTGGTGGTTACCCTTGGCGTGTGCGTTATTCCCTCGCTGTATGCCTGGTACAACATCGTGGCCAACTGGGATCCGTACGGAAATACTCAGGGCATCAAGATTGCCATCGCCAACAACGATCAGGGCACTCAGAACGACCTGGTGGGCGATCTCAACGCGGGCGACCAGGTCGTCGATCAGCTCAAGGAGAACGATCAGCTGGGCTGGACCTTCGTCGATTCGGCGGCCGATGCCAAGGAGGGCGTCGAGAGCGGCGAGTACTATGCCGCTATCGTGATTCCCAAGAACTTCTCGGATAACCTGGTTTCGATGCTCGACGGCAACTACCATCAGCCTAAGCTCACGTACTACGTCAATGAGAAGAAGAGCGCCATTGCGCCCAAGGTTACCGATACCGGTGCAAACACCATCGAGGAGCAGATCAACTCGGAATTTGTCTCTACGGTAGGCAAGACTGTTGCCGGTATCGCCAAGGATGCCGGTGTCGATTTAAAGGACAAGGCAACCCAGACTCAGGACTCGCTGGCAAGTTCGGTGTCCGAGGCGTCCGACACCTTGGGCGAGGTGCGCGATTCGATTGGCGATATGAATGCCGCCATCGATAAGACGAGTGGCGCTATCGCCTCGGCTGATGCGGCACTTGCCGGCTTGCAAGGCCAGGCACCGTCGCTGACGCAGGCGATCTCCCAGGGCAACGACCTGCTGAGCGAAGCTCGCACCACGGCGGGCAACTCCATCACCTCGCTCTCCAAGGCGCTCTCGGAAGGCAGCCTTGCGCTCACCAAGACGTCGGCCTCTGCGAACGCTGCCATCGGCAAGCTGACGGGCGCGGTCACATCTACGACCACCCGTATCGACAACTCGCTCGAGTCTCTTCAAGCGACGATCGACCACAATAAGGCCGTTATCGGGCACTTGGAGATTCTCGCCAATGACACGTCGACAGGTTCCGAGGAAATTGACGCGCGCATTGTATCGACCATCGATTTGCTTCGAGAGCAGAATGAAAAGCTTCAGAGCATCAAGGACGGTCTGTCCGCGCAGTCGAGCGCCATGGCGAATGGCGCAGCGGCTGTTTCGGGTGCCAGTGACGCTATCAATAACGCAATTCATACCGGTGCGACCAACCTTGGCCAAGCCCAGACGGACTTGGGCCAAAACGCGCTGCCGAAGGCCTCGAGCGCGCTCGACTCTTTTGCTGCCGTTTCGGGCGACCTGACCGGTATCGTCTCGGGTATGACACCTACACTTGCAAATGCGCGCGGCACGTTGGCGCAGCTTAGCGCTACGCTCGGCCAGGCCAAGACCACGCTGTCCCAGACCGATTCCTCGCTTGCCAAGGTCCAGGACAAGCTTGCAACCGCCGCCAATGACATCGCGGCGCTGCAGACCTCCGAGTCCATGGGCGAGCTGGCCGATCTGATGGGCGTCGATGTCAATGACGTGGCAGATTTCATGGCCTCTCCGGTTGAGTTGACGTCCAAGTCAATCTATCCGGTCAAGAGCTTTGGCTCGGGCATCGCTCCCTTCTACACCAATCTGGCGCTTTGGGTGGGCGGCTATGTGCTCATCGCCATTTACAAGCTCGAGGTCGACCGTGAAGGTGTTGGCAGCTTTACGGCGCGCCAAGGCTACTTTGGCCGCTGGTTGCTCATGGTGATCCTGGGCGCATTGCAGGCCATCATCGTTACGGTGGGTGATCTGGTTATTGGCGTACAGTGCGTCAACCCGTTGCTGTTCGTGCTGGGCGGCATCGCCATCTCGTTCACCTACGTCAATATCATCTATGCGCTGTCCACCACGTTTAAGCATATCGGCAAGGCTATCGGCGTCATTCTCGTCATCGTGCAGATCCCGGGTTCGTCGGGCATGTACCCCATCGAGATGATGCCCGGCTTCTTCCAGTGGCTGCACCCGCTGCTGCCCTTTACCTACGGCATCAATCTGCTGCGCGAGACGGTCGGCGGTATGTATTCGTTCAACTACCTGTTTAACCTGTGCATTCTGGGCGTGTTCTTGATCGTGGCGCTCTTTATCGGCCTGCAGCTGCGTCCGCTGCTGCTCAACCTTAACCTGCTCTTTGATAAACAGCTTTCCACGACCGGTATGATGATTTGCGAGTCCAACGACCTGCCGCGCCAGCGCTACTCGCTGCGCACGGCCATGCGTGTCATGCTCGATTCCGATTCGTACCGTCGCGAACTACTCGATCATGCGGTCGCCTTTGAACATCGCTACCCGTACTACATCAAGGGCGGTTTTGCCGCCGTGGTGGGCGTTCAGGTCCTGCTCTTTGTCCTGTCGACGGTTCTCGATATCGACAATAACGGCAAGATCATCCTGCTTGTCATTTGGATCATCTCGGTTATTGCCATCTGCGGCTGGCTGATCAATATCGAATATATCCGAGCGAGCCTCAATACCCAGATGCGCATCTCGGCGCTTTCGGATGAGGAGCTGCGTCGCGAGATGCGCGAACACACGGCCGCCATTCCTGCCGCCCGCCACATGTTTGGCCTCAACGCCAGCGAGCGTGGTGCCAAGGGCGGCGATCAGTCCACGGGCCGCTTGCCGTATATCGGCTCGCACCATAAATCTCAGGGCAGCGACAGCACAGCCACAAATGATGGAGATACCACCGCGCTTGGCAAGCACTCCAAAGGAGGTGAGGCATAAATGAAGAACATCCTGCATCTGTTTAAGCGCGATGTCCAAAACGTGTCTCGCTCCGTGATCGGCTTGGTTGTCGTGATGGGCCTCATTATCGTACCGTGTCTGTACGCGTGGTTTAACATCGCCGGCAGCTGGGATCCGTACGGCAACACCGGCAATCTTAAGATCGCCGTGGTCAACACCGATGAGGGTTACGAGAGCGATTTGATCCCCGTCGAGGTTAACGTGGGCGAAAACGTGACCGCCACCCTACGCGGCAACGAGAGCTTCGATTGGGTTGTGCTCAACAATCGCGAAAAGGCTATCGAGGGCGTTAAGTCGGGCGCTTACTATGCGGCCGTCGTAATCCCCAAGAGCTTTAGCTCCGACATGATGACGCTTTTCTCGACCGACGTGAAACACGCCGATATCGAGTTTTACGAGAACCAGAAGGCCAACGCCATTGCGCAGATCGTGACCGAGAAGGGTTCGAGTGCCGTTCAGAGCCAGGTTAACGAAACTTTTACCGAGACCATTACGAGCATCGGTCTTAAGACGGTGTCCAGCCTGCTCGATTACATGAGCACCGACCAGGTCAGCAACTTTATCGCCAACCTGTCCTCGACGCTTGGCGATTCGATTGAGGACCTGCGAGACGTTCAGGCAAATGCTTCGTCGCTGGCGGGCATTTTGAGCTCCACGTCCGATTCGCTGACGTCGGCGAGCGGCATGCTCAAGCAGACGGGCACGGTCGATGAGTCAACGAAGCAGCTGATGGAGCATGTCAAGAGCGGTATTAGCGATTCCAAGGAAGCGCTGAAGGACGCCAACGACGCCATCAATGCCGCGATTGACGGAAGCACGGGCTCGTTTGACAACGTGTCCGCCGAGCTTGCGAAGGCATTTGATGCCGCGAATCAACATGTCGACCTTACAGTGTCCCAGCTCAACGATGCCGCGGCGGCGCTCAACACGCGTGCCGACGATATCGACGCCACGGCCGACCAGCTCCGCAGCTTTGCCGATCAGGTGACTGACGAAAAACTCCAGGACAGCCTCAAGTCAGTGGCAACATCGCTGAGCAGGATTGCTGTGGAGTATCGCAACAACGCCAAGGATCTGGCGGCCACCGCGAAGTCTCTCTCCGATAGCATGGCCGAGGTCAACAACTCGCGTGCCGAGGTCGATCAGGCCATCGCCGATGCCAAGGCCGGCATCGCGGGCGCCAAATCCGATTACGATTCCACGTTCTCGGTTAAGGCCAAGGAGCTCAAGAAGACGGTTTCGGGCATTCTGGACTCGCTTGATGGCATCTCGGGCGACCTGGATAGCGCCGTAGGCGGCCTGACCGACGCGTCCGGTTCGCTGGCAAAGGGCCTCTCCAAGGCTGCAAAGCTGGTCAACAAGGCTTCTGATCAGCTGGGCGAGGCGTCGGACAAGATCAGCGCGTTTAAGGACGAGCTCGACGGCGCCTTGATGTCGGATGACCTCGCTACGATCAAGACGATGATCGGCAATGATCCCGAGGGTCTGGCCGTGTCGCTTTCCGGCCCCGTCGCGCTCGATCGCAAGCCGGTCTATCCGATTCGCAACTACGGTTCGGCCATGGCACCGTTCTACACGATTCTGTCGCTCTGGGTGGGCTCGATTGTGCTGGCGGCCATGATGAAGGTCTCGGTTGACGATGAGCTTATCAACGAGCTCATCCCCGTGCGCCTGCACGAGATCTACCTGGGCCGCTACCTGTTCTTTGGCGGTCTGGCCCTGCTGCAGGCAACGCTCGTGTGTGCGGGCGACATCCTGTTCTTTGGCATCCAGTGCGACGACCCGCTGCAGTTTGTGCTGGCGGGCTGGGTCGCGAGTCTCGTGTTCTCCAATATCGTCTACACGCTTACGGTTTCGTTTGGCGATATCGGCAAGGCGCTCGCCGTTGTGCTGCTGGTCATGCAGGTCGGCGGTTCGGGCGGCACGTTCCCCATCGAGATGACCGGCCCCGTGTTCCAGGCGATCTATCCGTTCCTGCCGTTCACCCACGGCATCAACGCCATGCATGCCGCCATGGCCGGTGCCTACCATATGGAGTATTGGATTGAGCTAGGCATTCTGGCGAGCTATCTGATTCCGTCACTGGCCCTGGGCGTCGTCTTCCGCCGCCCGGTCATCAAAGCCAACGACTGGATCATCGAAAAGCTTGAAAGCACGAAACTTATTTAGTGCAACAGCGTGACATTGACGAAACATCGAGGTTTACTCTGCCGACGCTTTAGTGGGCTGGATTGCGATGCAGTGCTGGTTGTTGCTACAGTAGCGGGGTGTGCCGGGGGTCCGGTGCGCCCCGTTTTTATTTGACCATGAGGCGGCACGCAGCCATACGCGTGCGGACACCACGCCCAGATTGAGTGCGAGGATGTTCCATGGCCCAATACGCTGCCAACGAAATCGAAAACATGCCTGATGGCCCTGTGGCCCGTGAGGATTTGGGCGCGGGCGGTATTCCCCGGGGCGCCGGCGCTCGCTCGCCGCTGTTCTGGAAAGTTCTGCTGCTTTCGGTGGCGATTATCTGGGGCTACTCCTTTACCACTATGAAGGACGCGCTCGGCACCATTCCAGTGTTTGAACTGCTCTACGTGCGCTTTCTGCCTGCGGCGTTGGTCATGTTTGTCATCTTCCACAAGCGCATCATCGCGCACCTCAACGCCCGCAACCTGATCGTCGGGCTTGGCATGGGCACACTTATGTGGGCCGCCTACGCCCTGCAGACGGTCGGTCTGGCTCAGACCACGGCGGGCAAGAACGCGTTTTTGACGGGTACGTACTGCATCCTCGTGCCCTTTGCGAGCTATTTCCTGAGCGGCGAAAAGCTCACGCGTTACAACTTGGGTGCCGCATTGCTCTGTCTGGCGGGCATTGGCCTGGTGGCGCTCGATAGCGTCGAGTTCAACATCGGTGATGCCATTACGCTGGGCGGCGCGGTCTTCTTTGCCATCCAGATGTCGGTGACCGCCAAGTACGGCCGCAAGATGGACATCAACGTCATCACGTTTTGGATGTTTGTGGGCAATGGCGTTTTGAGTTTAATCACGTCGCTGCTATTCGAGACTCAGGCGCCCCTCTCTGCATGGACGCCGGAATTTATCGGTGTGGCTGTTTTCCTCTCGGTGGGCTGCACGTGCGTGGCGCTGCTCATCCAAAACGTTGGATTGGCGCACGTCCCAGCCTCGACGGGCTCGCTGCTCCTTTCGATGGAGTCGCCTTCGGGTGTGCTGTTCTCGGTGCTGCTGATGGGGGAGGCGCTCACCTCGCGCCTGCTCGCCGGCTTCGCGCTCATCTTTCTTTCGATTATCTTGAGCGAGACGCATTTCGATTTTTTGCGTCGAAAGCCGCGTCCGCAATTGTAAACAATTTGTTGCGCCGCCTCCCGGGGCGGCATTTTTTATGCGTCGCCCTTAAAGTAGTACCTTGCACTTTACGCTATCAAAGTGCTTGCTGCAAAAACGTTACTGGAGGGCATCTATGGCACCAGCACTGTCCGATCTTCAACCGCAATCAGCGCCCAAGGCCACCGCGGCGGCGCAGACCGCTATCGGTGACGGTCTTGTTGCAGAAGCTCAGGCTTTTGCAGACGAGCTCGCTGCGTGGCGACACGATTTACATCAGATGCCCGAGCTCGGTAACAATCTTCCGCAGACGTCTGCCTATATCCAGGCACGTCTGGACGAGATGGACATCCCCCATACCACGCTCGTCGACGGTTCCTGCGTCGTTGGCCTGATCGGTGCCGGTGCGGCCGCGGCCGCTCAGGGCAATGGCACGTGCAAGGACGAGCGGGCCGGAACGGTCGTCATGCTCCGAGGCGATATGGATGCCCTGCCCGTTGTCGAGGAATCCGGCGAGCCCTTTGCATCCACCAATGGCTGCATGCATGCTTGCGGTCACGATATGCACGCGACGGCCCTGCTTGGTGCGGCGCGCTTGCTCAAGGCCCGCGAGGCCGAGCTTGTCGACGCCAACGCTACCGTCAAGCTGCTGTTCCAGCCGGGCGAGGAGACCTTCGAGGGCGCCCGCGCCGCCATCGCCGACGGCTTGCTCGAGAACCCGCGCCCTCAGGCGGCCTTTGCCATGCATGTCAACAGCCAGTCGCCGCTCGGCCTGGTGCTCTATGGGAGCCCGGCGCTTTCGGGCGTGTACGGTTTCCGCATCACGCTCCAGGGCAAGGGCGGCCATGGCTCGAGCCCCGAGATCTGCATCGACCCCATCACGGCCGGCGTGCATGTGCATCTGGCGCTTCAGGAGCTTATCGCTCGCGAAGTGCCGGCGGCCAAGGAAGTCGCACTTACCGTTGGTAAGTTCGCTGGCGGCTTGGCGGCCAACGTTATCCCCGACACCTGCGTGCTCGAGGGAACGCTGCGCGGCTTTGATGTTGAGCTCATGGCTCACCTCAAGACCCGCATCGCGGAGGTCGTAAACGGCGTTGCCGCAACATATCGTACGCCGGCGACCATCGAGACGCTTTCGGATGTTCCGCCGCTTGTACTCGATGACGACATGACCCAGGCTTCGCTTGGCTACGTGGGCGCAGTGCTGCCCAAGGCGGCTTTCTTGCCGCTTTTCCATGCCATGGCGAGTGAGGACTTCGCGCTTATCTCGAGCGAGATTCCGAGTGCGTACTTTACCGTGGGCGCGGCCGTAGCCGACACGGACGAACACTTTGCCCAGCACCATCCCAAGGCACGTTTTAACGATGCCGAGCTTCCCCTCGGTGCCGCGGCCTATACCGCCGTCGCTTTGGGCTATATCGCCGACCACCGGTAGCACCCAACCTTGTCTTTCAAGGCAATCTTGGGCACTACCGGCGCCCGGCGCCGGCTATTCGTTTGTTAAATAAGGAGCAGTATGTCCCAGCAGCGTAAGTTCTTCCCCGGCTGGCTCGTGGTGACCTCCGGCTTCGTGATCATGGCCACGTGCTACACGGTTTTCGTCAACTGCATGAGCCTGTTCCAGCCGCTGATCGTCAGCGACCTGGGCATTTCGCTTGCCCAGTACAACATCTCCAACGCTATCTCCACCGTGGTGAGCGTCGTGGGTTCGCTCGTTATCGGCCATGTCGCCGATAAGGTGAGTGGCCGCGTATTGGGCTCGCTCACCGTTATCGCTACCTCGGCGGTGCTCGCGGGCATGAGCTTTGTGGGCGAGCTTTGGCAGGTCTACGTGCTCTTTGCCGTTTCGGGCTGCTTCGCTGTGGCCTCGACCCGCCTGCTCATCAGCCTAGTGACCGCCAACTGGTTTACCGCCAAACGCGGTCTTGCCATTTCCATCGCACTTTCGGGTTCGGGCTTTGGCGGAGCCATTCTCTCGCCGATCGTGAGCTCGCTTATCGTGAGTGTGGGCTGGCGCTCTGCGTTCCTGGTACTCGCTGCCGTCTGCATTGTGGCGGCACTGCCCATCACGGCCTACTCCTTCCGCACCAAGCCTTCCGAGATCGGCCTTAAGCCGCTCGGCGAGAACCCGGGCGATCCGTCCGTCTCGACGGCTGGCGACAAGGACGAGCGCACGGCGCCCGAGGTTAGCGTCGGCTGGTCTCGTATCAAGAAGAGTCCGGCGTTTTGGCTGCTTGTCGTCGCCTTCCTCTTTATGGGTCTCGTTAACGGCGCCATCTTGCCCAACCAGGTCACCAACATGACGAGCGTTACCGTCAACGGCGCCAAGATCGTCACGGGCGGTCACGATCCCATGTGGGCCGGTACGGTGCTTTCGGCCTATATGGTCACCGTCGTTATCGCCAAGATTTCGCTCGGCGCCATCTACGATCGCTTTGGCCTGCGCTTTGGCAACGTGCTGGGATCCGTTGCGTGCATTATCGCTTGCGTTGCTTTGTGCTTCCCCGCGACCGATCTTGGTCCCATCGTGGCTGCCGTGAGCTTTGGTGTCGGAACGTGCATGGGCACCATCACGCCTACCATTGCCGCGTCCAAGCAATTTGGCATGGCCGACCTGGGTAAGGTCACGGGCACCATTACCTCGCTCGAGATGGTCGGCGGCACCGTGGGTGCCATCGTCTCGGGCGTGCTGTTCGATGCCACGGGCTCCTTTGCGAGCACTTGGATTGTGTGCCTGGCGTGCTCCGTGGTCATGCTCGTGTTCCTGCTGGCATCCGAGCCCATCGCCGCCAAGCTGCGCGCGAGCGTGGCGGGGGAGTAGACGTCCGTCGCTCTTTTCTGTTCGCCCCGTTCTGTCCGTGGCCGCCTTGGAAGCCGAATGGGATGCTCGTACCATCATTCGGTTTCCAAGGCGACCACGGGCCTACGAAATGATCCCTTTTCCTCCGTCCCCAAGGGATCACGTGATCCGAAGGGGACGGAGGAAAAGGGATCGGCTGCCGCGGCGGCGCGTCTGGCCGAACGAGTCCCCATACCCTCGTTCGGTCAGACGCGCCGCCGCGTTTTGTGTTTGTGCCGTATAATGACCACTACCTATGACGCGATACAAAAGAAAGGTGTTTGCCCATGCAGGCACAGAAGGCGGAGGGAACCCGCGACCTTATCGGCGCCGAGATGCGCGCCTGGCAAAAGATGCAGCAGATCGCTGCCGGCGTGTTCGAGCCGTTTGGTTTTAAACCTATCGAGACGCCCGCGATCGAGCAGGTGGACGTGTTTGTCCACGGTATCGGCCAGTCGACCGACGTCGTGCGCAAGGAAATGTTCCGCGTGTTCAGTGGTGCCAACCTGGAGCGCGTCTTTACCGAGGGCACCGACACCAAACTCAAGCCCAAGCAGCGCCTGGCGCTTCGCCCCGAGGGCACGGCCGGCGTGGTGCGCGCTGTCGTCGAGAACAATCTGGTGCCCCAGGGCTCCACGCCGTTTAAGGCCTACTACGCCGAGGCCATGTTCCGCGGCGAGCGTCCCCAGAAGGGCCGCCTGCGCCAGTTCCACCAGGTGGGCATCGAGTGGCTCGGCGCTCCCGATCCGGCGGCAGACGCCGAGTGCATCATCATGCTCATGGAGTTCTACAAGCGCCTGGGCTTCGATCTTTCCAAGCTTCGTCTGCTCATCAACTCGATGGGTGACGCCCAGTGCCGTCCGGCTTACCGCGAGCAGGTCAAGCAGTTCATCCTCGATCACGCAGACGAGATGTGTGACGAGTGCCGCGAGCGCGCCGAGCTCAACCCGCTGCGCGCCTTCGACTGCAAGAACGACCATTGCCGCGAGATCATGGCCGACGCCCCGCTGATGGGCGACAACCTGTGCGACGAGTGCCGCGAGCACTACGAGCAGGTCAAGCGCTATTTGGATGCCGCCGGTATCGAGTATGTCGAGGATCCCACCTTGGTGCGCGGCCTGGACTACTACACCCGTACTGTCTTTGAGGTCGAGGCCCCTGGCGCCGGCGTCGGCTCCATCGGCGGCGGCGGCCGCTACGACGGCCTGGTCGAGCTCGAGGGTGGCAAGCCCACGGCAGGCGTCGGCTTTGCCGTCGGTTTTGAGCGCGCCCTGCTGGCCCTGCAGGCCTTTGGCAGCGATCTGGGTGCCGAGGAGGCCCCGTGCGTCTATGTCGCCAACGCAGGCAAGGAGCTGCGCCAGAACGTCTTTGCCATTACGCAGGAGCTTCGCGCCGCAGGCATCGTGACCGAGGCCGACTATCAGGGCCGTTCGCTCAAAGCCCAGTTTAAGCAGGCCGATAAGGTGGGCGCCAAGCTCATCCTGGTCCTGGGCGGCGACGAGCTTGCCGCCGGCAAGGTCAAGGTGCGCGACATGGAGAGCCACGAAGAGGTTCTTGCCGATCTGGCCAACGTCGTCGAGGCGGTTCGCGAGCGTCTGTAGCGCATGATTTTTGAGCTGCGGACCCGCTAACATATCCCGCTCGCGACGAGCTATTGTTACGGGGGTGTTTCGCATTTATGCGGAATGCCCTCGTTTGCATATGCCGCCCACCGAGAAATACGACCATTTGGGGCAAAAACCCTTGCAATGCAGAAAATACTTTTGTGTGGTAAAGCGCAATCAGTGTCGAAAGTATTTCTCAAGCGCCTATAATGAATACCGCATGTTACGTGCATAGAAGGAGGAATGGGAGGAAACGTGGCTGAGAACCTAAGCAACCAGTCTGTACCCGAAGCCGCGGCGCGCGTCGCCGCCGTGGTCAACCGCCTCGTTAACCGAATCGGCTCGAATGCCGAGTCCAGGGAGCGTCTCGCCGAGATCGAGATCCCCGAGGAGCTGCGCGATAATCTGGTGCTGTTCCTGCGCCTGGAACGTCGTGTGCTTAGCGAGTATGATCCCGAGATCGCGGACCTGTTCGACAAGATTTTGACAGCCGAGATTGTGGCCAATGCTGGCAACCCCGGTAGCCGCGCTGCCGACGAGTCCGTTGACGAACAGGGCGTGCCCACTGCCGACGAGCCCACCGCCGTGGCGTTTCGCGAAGTCGTCGATTTGATTGACAGCCTGCCGCTTGATAAGCAGCAGGTCATCGTTCGCGCCTTTACGAGCTTCTTCCACTTGGCAAACCTGTCGGAGGAGAACTACCGTGTGGCGCAGCTGCGCGAGCGCGAGGCCGGCGCATCGACCGATACCGAGGTCGATCCCGCCAACGAACTCACCGTCGCCTATCACCAGTTGGTAAACGAGATGGGCGTCGAGGGTGCCAATGAGCTGCTCGGCAAGCTTGAGTTCCATCCCGTCTTTACCGCGCATCCCACTGAGGCCCGTCGTAAGGCCGTCGAGGGCAAGATTCGCCGTATCTCCAACCTGCTGGAGGAGCGTCCGCGTCTGGGCGGCTCCGACCTGGTGGAGAACGAGCGCCATATGCTGCAGGAGATCGACGCCCTGGTGCGTACGAGCCCCATCGCGCTCAAGAAGCCCACGCCGGTCGAGGAAGCCGATACCATCATCGACATCTTCGATAACACGCTGTTTGACGTCATCCCTGTCATCTATCGTCGCTTTGACGACTGGGTGCTGGGTGATAAGGCCGGTACCGTGCCGCCGCTGTGCCCGGCATTCTTCCATCCCGGCAGCTGGATCGGTTCCGACCGCGACGGTAACCCCAACGTTACCGCCAAGGTGAGCCGTGAGGTCGCCGCCAAGTACTTCACCCACATGGTGCTCAAGCTCGAGGACAAGTGCCGTCGCATCGGCCGCAACCTCACGCTCGAGGCCACCTACAGCAAGCCGTCTGCCGAGCTCATCAACCTGTGGAACCATCAGGTCGAGATGAGCCCTCGGTACACGGCCCGCGCCGAGCTGATCTCCGAGCACGAGCCGCATCGCGCCGTCATGCTCGTCATGGCCGACCGCCTGAACGCCACCGTGCGCCGTATCACCGACACCATGTACCACAGCGCCGATGAGTTCCTGGAGGACTTGCGCGTCGTCCAGCGTTCGCTGGCTGCCTGCGGTGCCGTCCGTGCTGCCTACGGCCCGGTCCAGACCATCATCTGGCAGGTCGAGTCCTTCGGCTTCCATATGGTCGAGATGGAGTTCCGTCAGCACTCCGTGGTGCACGCCCGCGCCCTCAAGGATATCCACGAGAACGGTATCCATGGCGATCTGCAGCCCATGACGCGCGAGGTCATCGACACCTTCCGTGCCATCGGTTCCATCCAAAAGCGTTACGGCAAGAAGATGGCGCACCGCTACATCATCTCGTTCACCAAGAGCGCCCAGCATGTGGCCGACGTCTTCGAGCTGGCCCACCTGTCCTTTGCACACGAGGAGGACGTTCCCGAGCTCGACGTGATCCCGCTGTTCGAGCAGCTCGAGGACCTCGAGGGCTGCGTCGACGTGCTCGACCAGATGCTTACGCTGCCCGTGGTGCAAAAGCGCCTTGCCCAGACCAACCGCCGCATGGAGGTCATGCTGGGCTATTCCGACTCCTCCAAGGATGCCGGTCCTACCACGGCCATGCTCGCGCTGCACTCCGCGCAGGAGCGCATCGCCAAGTGGGCAGAGAAGAACGATATCGACCTGGTGCTCATGCACGGTCGCGGCGGTGCCGTGGGCCGTGGCGGCGGCCCGGCCAACAAGGCCGTGCTGGCCCAGCCCAAGGGTTCGGTCAACTGCTTCTTTAAGCTCACCGAGCAGGGCGAGGTCATCTTTGCCCGTTACGGCAACCGCACGCTGGCTCAGCGCCATGTTGAGTCCGTTGCCGCCGCAACGCTTTTGCAGTCGGCTCCGAGTGTCGAGAAGACCAACACCGAGACCACGCAGAAGTTCTGGGATATGGCCGAGAAGCTCAACGCCGCAAGCCACGAGCGCTATCTGGACCTGCTGAACACCGAGGACTTTACACCGTGGTTCTCGACCGTGACGCCGCTGACCGAGGTCGGTCTGCTGCCGATCGGCTCGCGTCCCGCTAAGCGCGGCCTGGGCGCCAAGTCGCTCGACGACCTGCGTACCATTCCGTGGATCTTCAGCTGGAGTCAGGCACGCATTAACCTGGCCGCTTGGTATGGCCTGGGCACCGCCTGCGAGCAGCTGGGCGACCTTGACCAGCTCAAGGCTGCCTACCAGGAGTGGCCGTTCTTCCGCACGTTCATTGACAACATCGAGATGTCGATCGCTAAGACCGATCAGCGCATCGCCAAGATGTATCTGCACCTGGGCGATCGCCAGGATCTGTCCGAGAAGGTCTTCACCGAGATGCAGCTCACGCGTAAGTGGGTCCTTGCCATCGTCGGTGACGAGTGGCCGCTGCAGCGCCGCCGCGTGCTCGGCTGCGCCGTCCGCGTGCGTAACCCCTATGTCGACGCCCTGTCCATCGCCCAGGTCCGCGCCCTTCGCGAGGTGCGTATGAACCAGGACGAGATGGCCGAGGAGAAGAAGGCCGAGTACATGAGCCTGATTCTTTCGACTGTGACCGGCGTCTCGGCAGGACTGCAGAACACGGGGTAATCGATAGCCCTGTAGTCGTCCGGGCCCGCCATCAGTTTACTTTTAGGCACGTCCTCGGACATGCAAGAAGCCCTCGCTGCGCACTTCGTGCGGCGAGGGCTTCTTGCGTCCTGCGGAGTGTGCCTAAAAGTAAACTGATGGCGGGCCCTGCGATGTCCGGTCTTCGGCGGATTACTGGCTGGGGGAATTAATGGCGCGCTTCGCGCGTTTGGAAGGGGCTTCGTGCTGCGGAGTGCATTCAGAGGGAAACCCATCGGGTCCTTTCGTCCTCGGTTTACGGCGGATCAGCCGCTGGGTGAGGGTGGTGCTTGGGACGACGTGCAAAAAACGGAGTTTTCAGCAGCCAAAGATTGGTGCATAAGGCTATGGGTGACGTTCGCGGCCCCTGTTGATGCTTTTGCACGACGATTGGGCTTTGGCGATGTTCATATATGGCTGGTTTCTCGCCGCATGCCATCCAGATGGGACGAGTCATGAGGACTATCTACCTTTTGAAAGACTTTTGACACCAAAATCTTATCCCGCGATGCTGAATACTCGCAAAAATGCACGCTCCGGAGGGTACCACCCTGTTACGGCTAGAAATCCATGCGCCATTTTATGCAATTAATTAACGCATTTATGCAAAATGGCTTACGTGCGTACGTCTCGGGCTAGATGTTTGCCTCGGCGCTGCGTAAATCATCCTGTCTATAGTGTCTTTGACAGGCGTTCGCGGTCCCGTTTGGGGTCGCGGCCGTTTTGTTGTGGGTCAAATATGAACGTTGTGTTAATGAGTCGGTGGACGGTGGTGTTTTTCGGTGAGCGGCGTATCCTTCCAACGGTTTATCTAGTGTGTCAGTTGAAAGGAAGAGGGCGCTCGTCATTGTTTGAATGTGAACTGCCGTTTGACCACAAGACGTTGCATCTGGAGCTCGAGGATAAGAACTTCGCGGGTGTGATGGAAGGTCATCAAAACGAGTTTAAGACTACAAAATCGCAGGAAGAGCTGGTAGAGGAGTCGCTTGTCAATCCTTATGGCTCGCCTTCGCTCGAGGACCTTTGTGCTGGCAAGAAGGATATCGTCATTATTAGCTCCGATCATACGCGTCCCGTTCCCTCGCGTGTGACGATGCCTATTCTGCTGCATCACATCCATTCTGCTGCGCTCGAGGCTCGCGTGCGTATTCTGGTTGCTACGGGTATGCATCGTCCGTCGACGCACGAGGAGCTCGTCAACAAGTATGGCGAGGAGATCGTTATCAACGAGGAAATCGTTATGCACGTCGCGACTGACGACAGCATGATGAAAAAGATCGGCACCCTGCCTTCTGGTGGCGAGTGCATCATCAACAAGATTGCCGCCGATTGCGATCTGCTGCTTGCCGAGGGCTTTATTGAGCCGCACTTCTTTGCCGGTTTCTCTGGTAGCCGCAAGTCCGTTCTGCCTGGTATCGCCAGCTACAAGACCATCATGTACAACCACAACGGTCAGTTTGTGAATGATTCCCACTCGCGTGCCGGCAACCTGTGCCACAACCACGTGAGCGAGGACATGTTTGCCGCTGCCGAGATGGCTCACCTTGCCTTTGTGCTGAACGTTGTGCTCAACGGCAAGCATGAGGTCATCGGCTCCTTCGCCGGCGACATTCACAAGGCTCACGAGGCTGGCTGCGAGTTCGTGAAGAGCCTTGCCGGCGTTGAGTCCGTCGAGTGCGAGATTGCCATCACCACCAACGGCGGCTACCCACTCGACCAGAACATCTACCAGGCCGTGAAGGGCATGTGCTCTGCCGAGGCCACGCTTCCCGAGGGCGGTGTGATTATCGACGTTGCCGGTTGTGCCGACGGTCACGGTGGCGAGGGCTTCTATCACAACATCGCTGACAACGATCCGGCAGAGTTTGAGCGTGCCTGCATCGATCGTCCCAAGGACGAGACCCTGCCCGATCAGTGGACGAGCCAGATTTTCGCCCGCATCCTGGCACATCACCCTGTGATCATGGTTACCGACCTGTGCGATCACCAGATGATTAAGGATATGCACATGACGCCGGTCAACACCCTCGAGGAGGCGCTCAAGCTCGCCTTTGAGATGAAGGGTGCCGATGCCAAGGTGGCCGTCATTCCCGATGGCCTGGGCGTTGTTGTCGCTCAGCACTAGCGCGCGGCCTAAACGAATCGTTTATAACTGACAAGAAAGATAAGGTTTTATGCTTACCAAACTCCTCTGCGAATTCGGCGCAACGGCCCTCATGATCATCTTTGGCGTGGGCGTGCACTGCGATACCGTGCTTAAGGGCACCAAGTATCAGGGCTCCGGCCACATGTTTGCCATCACCACTTGGTCTTTTGGCATCTCGGTCTGCCTGTTTGTCTTTGGCGGCGCCGTGTGCATGAACCCGGCTATGGTGCTTGCCCAGTGCATCGTAGGCCTGGTGCCGTGGAGCAGCTGCATCCCCTTCATGATTGCCGATATGCTCGGCGGCTTTGTGGGCGCCGTAATCGCTTGGCTTATGTATGCCGATGAGTTCAAGGCTTCCGAGGGCGTCGTCGACCCCATTGCCCAGCGCAACATCTTCTCGACCAACCCCACCACCGAGGGTACGAACTATGCCCGTAACTTCTTCTGCGAGGCTATCTGCACCTTCGTGTTCATCAGCGCCATCCTTGCTGCCGCTAGCCGCGCCGGCGAGAACGTTCTGATGCTCGCTATCTGCGTCGGTCTGATTGTTTGGGCCGTTGGCATGGGTATGGGCGGCATCACCGGCTTCGCCATGAACCAGGCTCGTGACCTTGGTCCTCGCATGGCCTATCAGGTGCTGCCGATCAAGAACAAGGCCGACAACAACTGGAAGTACGGCCTGCTTGTTCCTGGCATCGCTCCGTTATATCGGTGCCGCTCTGGCCGCGCTGTTTGTGCACGGTTTCTTGGGCATGTTCTAGTCCAAGGCTACATGGTTGTCCGCCGTCCGCATGGGGTAACTTCCCAGCGCGTCCTCGGACATGAAAGAACCCCCGCTGCGCACTTCGTGCGGCGGGGGTTCTTTCGTCCTGCGGAGTGCGCTGGGAAGTTACCCCATGCGGACGGCTGCGGGGTCTTTGTTGCGCTCGAGTAAGCAACCCAACATATAAATCTGAATTTGGATGGGAGGGGCTTGTTGCTGTTGGGGGCGTTGAAGTGTGAATGACACTTTGGGATGCGTGGCGGCCTGGGTTGGGGCGATGCTTTGGGATGAGCTTCTTACTTAGCCGAAGAGGGGCTTTATGGCCGAGAGGTAGTCTTTGGCTACGTCGGCTTTGTCCGCTTGGAAGTTGTGCCAGGCCCACCATTGGACGGTGGCAACGAAGCTTGAGGCTATGTGGTGTAGTAAGAAGCTGCGGTCCATGGTGGCGGCGGGGCCTGTGGGGTCGGCGGGGACGGTTTCGGCTGCTCGTGACATGATGGTCTTGCGTAGGCTGTCGGCGAAGACGCGTGAGCCGGCGCCGGCTACGAGGGCTCGAACGCCCTGGCGACGCTCCCAGAGGTTGTTGAGAATGTGCTCGACCTGCACGAGTGGGTCGTCGAGTGGTGTGCCATCGTCGTCGAGGGCGTGGGTGCAGATGTCGCTCACGAGCTCGGACAGTAGGTCGTCTTTGCTCTTAAAGAGACCGTAGAATGTCGCGCGGCCTACGTGAGCGCGTGCGATGATGTCGCCGACGGTGATCTTGCCGTAGTCTTCTTCGCACAGCAATTCGGAGAATGCCGAAACGATGGCGGCGCGGCTTTTTGCCTTGCGGGCGTCCATGGCTATGCGTCCGCGTGAACGAGCAGGCAGCGGAGCGTGCCGGAGCAGTCCTCGTAGGGGCGCTTGCCGGCGCCGTAGCCGACGGCCTCGATGCGGTAGCGGACTGGCAGGTGCTCGGACGTACGCAGTGCGGCGACGATGGCGGCGCCCGTGGGCGTCACGAGCTCGCCGGCGACCGGTGCGGGCGTGAGGGCGATATTGCCTGCTTGGCATAGGTTGACGACGGCGGGCACCGGGATGGGCATAAAGCCGTGGGCACAGTGGATGGTGCCGTGACCCTCGGAGAGCGACTCGACAACAATATCCTCGATACCCAGGTCATCGAGGCAGATGGCGACCGAGCAGACGTCGACGATGGAATCGATGGCGCCTACCTCGTGGAACATGACTGTCTCGGGCGTTTTGCCGTGAGCCTTGGCCTCGGCGGCGGCGAGCGCGGTAAAGATGGCGATCGCGCGTCGCTTGGCGCCATCGCTTAGCTGTGAGCCGTCGATGATCGTCGTGACATCAGCCAAAGAGCGGTGGTGATGGTGGTGGGCGTGATGGTGACCCTCGTGGTCGTGGTCGTGGCCATGTGCGTGCTCATGGCGGTGCTCGTGTTCGTGTTCGCCATGATCATGATGCTCATGCTCATGTGTGTGCTCGCCAGCTGCTTCGTTGCCGTAGAGCCAGGCCATGTCGTGATCATGGTTCTCGAGCTCCTCTGCCAGCTGAACGTCAAAGTCGCAGGCGTCGATGCCATGCTTGTTTACGCGGGTGACGGCAATCTCAAAGCCGCCGACCGGCAGCGTGGCGAGCTGTTCGCGCAGGTGCTCCTCGCTGGCGCCCAGGTCGAGCAGGGCTGCGACGGTCATGTCGCCGCTGATGCCCGAGGTGCCGTCGATGATAAGCGTGTGCTGATGGTTGGACATAGAATGCTCCTTAACGGGCGCAGGGCGTGCCGGCGCTCAAATGATTGATAAGACTTGCCTGGTAGGCGGCGTCGAAGCCATTGTCGATGTTGACGACTGAAACGCCGCTGGCGCAGGAGTTGAGCATGGCGAGCAGTGCGGCCACGCCGCCAAAGCTCGCGCCATAGCCCACGCTGGTGGGGACGGCGATGACCGGACAGCTCACAAGGCCGCCGATAACGCTCGCCAGGGCGCCTTCCATGCCGGCGATGGCGATGACCACCTGCGCCTGGGCAAGTTCCTCAGCATGAGCGAGCAGGCGGTGCAGGCCGGCGACACCTACGTCGTAGAGTCGATTGACCTCGTTGCCGTAGAACTCGGCCGTCAGTGCCGCCTCTTCGGCGACGGGCAGGTCGCTCGTGCCGGCGCAGGCGACGACGATGCGTCCGTTGCCGGTAGGGGAGGGCTTGCCACCCACCAGGGCGAGCTGGGCGTCCGGGACATATCCCAGGTCGATGTCGTTGCCAAGAAGCTCAGCGGTGCGCGCGGCTTTTTCGGCATCCAAGCGTGTGACTAGGATGCGCTCCTGGCCGGCATCGCGCAGCGCTTCGATAATGGCGGCAATCTGCTCGGCGGTTTTACCGGCACCGTAGACAACCTCGCCGGCTCCCTGGCGCACTCCGCGCGAAAGATCGAGCTGTGCAAAGCCCAAATCGGCGGTCGGAGCCGTCTGGATGCGCGTGAGGGCGTCGGCAGGGGTGACTGATCCGCCGGCAACATCGCTCAGCAGCTGCTCAAGATCTCGCTTATCCATATATATTCCCTTCGACGGCGCAAAGTCTAGCACTCAAAGGGTATATTTCCGAACACTAAGACAAAATTGTTCGGAAACTATAGGACGGACTGATTCAATTGTTAGACGGATCGGCTAGTCGCGCAGGATGATGTCCATGGCGAGTATCAGGTTGCGCTCGTCGATGGCAAACGGGGCGGCTTCGCGCGTCTTGGGCTTGGCGCAAAACGCGATGCCCGTGCCCGCGGCCTGGATCATGGGGATGTCGTTTGCCCCGTCGCCAATAGCGACCGTGTGGGCCATGTCGACGCCGCACTCAACTGCCCAGTCCAGCAGCTGGATGAGCTTGGACTCCTTGGTCACAATCTCGGCAGCCAACTTACCGGTAAGCTTGCCGTCCACGACCTCTAGGCGGTTGGCCAGGCAAAAATCGATGCCCGCGGCGGCTGCGATCTTGTCAGCGACCTCGTGGAAGCCGCCGCTTACCACGCCGACCTTCCAGCCCTTGCTGTGTGCCGAGCGCACAAGCTCCAGCGCGCCGGGGGTAAATGTCACGCGCTCAAAAGCGCGCTCGAACACGCTCTCATCCAAGCCGGCAAGCAGCCCCACGCGCTCCTCGAGCGCTTGCTTAAAGTCCAGCTCGCCGCGCATGGCGCGTTCGGTGATCTGCGCCACCTGCTCGCCCACGCCTGCCTCCTCGCCCAACAGATCGATGACCTCCTGGTTGATGAGCGTGGAGTCGATATCCATAACAATGAGGCGTGCAGTCATGACGGGCCTTTCCAAGTGCTGTTTTATTGGGGCATATTGTCGCACGTGACGAGCGCGGGCGGGTGCCGCGGTGCGTCAATTGTTTCGTCTCCGTCAAGTCTTTGGGCAGGAGCTACTTTTCCGCGGCACATCGACACAGGTGCGATAAGATAGAACGCCATGTCTGGCTGCGCGGTTTACGCAGGCTGGGCAAATCTGTACGACGCCGCCCGGAACGACACGGGGCGGCACAGATCCATAAAGGAGGATCACTGGTATGAGCCAGACCCGTCCCATCGACGAGCATTCCATGCACACCCGTACCTGCGGCGAGCTTCGCCGCGAGAACGTGGGCGAAGAGGTCACCCTCACCGGTTGGGTGAGCCGTCGCCGCGACCACGGCGGCCTTATCTTCTGCGACCTTCGCGACCGCGAGGGCATCACGCAGCTCACCTTCGACCCCGAGCACTCCGACGGCGACGCCTTTAAGATCGCCGAGACCATGCGTCCCGAGTGGCCCATCAAGATCCACGGCGTCGTGCGCTCCCGTGGCGAGGAGACCACCAACACCAAGCTCGCGACCGGCGAGATCGAGGTCCTGACCGACCACGCCGAGGTTCTCAACACGTCCGTCACCCCGCCGTTCCAGATCGAGGACGGCATCGAGACCAGCGAGGACACCCGCCTGCGCTATCGCTATCTGGACCTCCGCCGTCCCGAGATGATGGCCAACCTCAAGCTGCGCTCCGACTTTACCTTTGCCATTCGCGAGGCGCTGCACAACCGTGAGTTCATGGAGGTCGAGACGCCCTCCCTGTTTAAGTCCACGCCCGAGGGCGCCCGCGACTTCATCGTTCCCAGCCGTATTCAGCCGGGCAACTTCTACGCCCTGCCGCAGTCCCCGCAGCTCCTGAAGCAGCTGCTTATGGTCGGTGGCGTCGAGCGCTACTATCAGGTTGCCAAGTGCTTCCGCGACGAGGACCTGCGTGCCGACCGTCAGCCCGAGTTCACTCAGGTCGATATCGAGATGTCCTTCGTGGACCAGAACGACGTTATGAGCGCGCTCGAAGAGGTCCTGGCCGATGCCTTCGGCCGCATGGGTGTCGAGATGCCCACGCCGCTGCGTCGCATGAACTACTGGGAGGCCATGGACACCTATGGCTCCGACAAGCCCGATACCCGCTACGGCATGCATCTGGTCGACCTGACCGACATCTTTGCCAACTCCAAGTTCAAGGTCTTTGCGACTGCCGCAAACGAGGAGGGCTCTGTCGTCAAGGCCATCAACGCCAAGGGCGCCGGTGCCTGGGCACGTGCCAAGATCGATAAGCTCGCCGGCGTGGCTTCCACGTTTGGCGCCAAGGGCCTGGCATGGATCGCCTTCCGCGAGGATGGCTCCATCAACAGCCCCATCGTCAAGTTCTTCTCGGACGAGGAGATGGCGGCTCTGCGCGAGCGCATGGACGTCGAGCCCGGCGACCTTGTGATGTTCGCCGCCGGCCCGCGCCTGCTCTCTGACGAGATCCTGGGCGGTATGCGTTCGCACATGGCCAACGCCCTCGAGATCAAGCGCGAGGGCCACGACTTCCTGTGGGTCGTCAACTTCCCGCTGTTCCACTGGGATGAGGACCGCAAGGCTTACGCTGCCGAGCACCAGCCCTTCACTCTGCCGACCGAGACCGACATCGCCAAGATCGAGGCCGATCCGCTGGCAGCCGGTTCGTGCACCTACGACTTTGTCATGGACGGCTTTGAGGCTGGCGGCGGCGGTATGCGTATCCACAACGCCGAGATGCAGATGTCCATGCTCAAGCTCCTGGGCTTTACCGAGGAGCGCGCCGAGTCGCAGTTTGGCTTCCTCATGGAGGCTCTCAAGTTTGGTGCGCCCCCGATGGGCGGTTTCGCTCTGGGCCTGGACCGCGTGTGCATGCTGCTCACCGGCTCCGACTCCATCCGCGACGTCATGGCGTTCCCCAAGACGGCCAGCGGCTCCGACCTTATGTCGGGCGCTCCGAGTGCCGTTTCCGGCGCCCAGCTCAAGGACGTCAGCCTGCGCCTGATGTAGGCGAGTGGCTACATATTGCCCGCAACGAGGGAAGGACGCGTGCCTTCCCTCGTTTTTTATGCGCCGAGGTTGTGAGGGCATGGGATGACCAGGCGTCGCGGAAAGTGCATCCCGGAATCTGCGTCCAGAACGGGTCGCGCTTTCCCAAAGGGGACCCTCTGGGAAAGCGCGACCCAGAATTCGGCAAAATAATGGGGCACAGTTTCCGGTTGAGCTGTCTAACGGAAACTGTGCCCCAGAACGAGCGCTCAAAACGGGGCAGGCTTTCCGCAACAACTGTCTGGCGGAAAGCCTGCCCCAATTTCTTATAGCGAGTCTCTCTGGATCAGCTGCATGTGCATCACGGAGGTGGTTGGCTCGGCACCCTTGATCATGTCGAGCGCAATGTTGGCGGCCATGTGGCCTTCTTCGCGCAGGGGCTGGCGGACGGTCGTGAGCGCGGGGACGCAGCGCGTCGCAATCTCGTGATCGTCGAAGCCGACGACAGAAACGTCCGCCGGAACGGATAGGCCTGCCTCGTTGAGTGCGGTGATGACGCCAGCCGCGATACGGTCCGATCCGCAGAGCACGCCATCGAAAGCGATCTCGCGCGCGAGAATCTGGTGCATGGCCTGATAGCCGTCTCCGCTGTTCCAGCCGGTATAGATAACGTTTGCGTCTGGGAGGTCTTCGCCCAAGACGGCGCGGTAGCCGCGCAGGCGGTCGGCAACAGCGGGGTTGTCTTGCGGTCCCAACACGGCGACGATATCTTTGCGCCCGCGATCCTTTATGGCGAGTGCCGCAAAGCGTCCGCCCTCTTCGTCGTCAGAGTAGACTGTCGAGAACACATCGCGATAGGGGTGGCCCTCGAGCTGGCCGCACAACACGGTGGGTACGCCCAGCTCGCACAGTACCTCGAGCAGCTCGCTGCCCTTGTAGGGGGAGACGTCGATCACGGCGTCGAACGAGCGGCGCTCAAAGTGCTCGCGTGCGCGGTTGCGCTCATGCGTAGAAGACGCCTGCAAGATAACGGGCAGATAGGACGACTCCGACAGTTCCTCGGTAATGCCGCTCAAAAACTCGCTATAAGTGGGGTCGCTGAAGAGTTCACTTAGGGGCTCGGTCACGAGCACGGCGATGATTTCCGTGCGCCCGACAGCGAGCGCTCGGCCACGAGCGTTGGGGACAAAATTGACTTCCTTGGCCGCCGCGCGGACGCGCTTTTTGGTTTCCTCGCTAATGCGGGGCGAATCGTTGAGAGCGCGCGATGCTGTGGAGCGCGACACGCCGGCAGCTGCGGCAACCTCGGCAAGCGTAGGTGCGGTGCGAACTGGTTGGGTCATGGCGTCTCCTGGAGAATGCGGTCGATGTTGTCGCTGATACGGGCTGGTGCGGATACAGCTTACTATAGTGCGCCTGAACAGCGTTCATGATATCCGGTGACCGGTGTCGTTTTGCAACCAAGCCGCAATCGAATACGTCTCGTATGGGTGAGATATCAGCGGGCGTGGCGGTTGCCTACGAGCTTAAGAACGATGTCTTGCGCTGAGTTTCGATACTCAGGGTGACATAAGTGTTGCGGTTGTACAACCGGTTGCACCGTTAACCCGACCAAATCGACCGTTCAGCGGACAACCGGTTGCACAGTTTTTTGCATCGCCCGTAAGATAAGGACAACCGGTTGCACAAGAATCACTACGATGACGAAGGAGCATCACCATGGACACCATTAACGATTGGGAAAACCAAGCGCTCACCCATAGGAACCGCCTGGCACCCCATGCGTACTTTATGGGTTATGAGACCGCCGATCTCGCTGCAACGTACAGCCGCGAGCTGTCGCGCGGGTTTGTCCAGCTGTCCGGCTCGTGGCAGTTCCGCCTCTTTGAGGGCCCCGCTGCCGTCTCTAACGAGGAGCTTTCCACGTACGAGCCCGAGTGGGATCACGTGGAGGTTCCGCACCTGTGGCAGGTGGACGGCTATGGCAACCTTGCCTACACCGACGAGGGTTTTCCGTTCCCGGTGGATCAGCCGTTCGTTCCCTCTGACGATCCCACGGGCGTGTACCAGCGCATCGTCAACCTTCCCGCCGTTCCTGCCGGCGCTCGCGAGATCATTCGCTTTGACGGCATCGAGAGCTATGGCGAGCTGTACGTCAACGGTCAGTTTATCGGCATGACCAAGGGTTCGCGCCTGTCTGCCGAGTTCGACGTGACCGACGCGCTCGTCGAGGGCGACAACCTGTTTGCGGTCAAGGTCCTGCAGTACAGCGATGGCAGCTATATCGAGGATCAGGACATGTGGTGGGCCTCGGGCATCTTCCGCGATGTGTATCTTATGCAGCGTCCCGCCGCACACCTGGTCGACTTTAGGTTCCGCACGCACCGCGAGGGCGATGCCGCTCTGATCACGCTCGATACGGTTGCCGAGGGAGCTACCCGCGTTGTGTTTACGCTCAGTGATGGCGAGAACGTGGTGGCTACGGGTGAGTGCGTCGACGGCCATGCCGAGTGCAGCGTGACCGATGCCCACTTCTGGAATCCCGAGGATCCCTTCCTCTATGACCTTACGTTTGAGGTCTACGACGGTGACCAGGTCAGCGAGTACGTCCCGCATCGCCAGGGTCTTGCCGAGGTGACGGTCGAGGGCAATCATATCTACCTCAACGGCACTTACTTTAAGATGCATGGCGTCAACCGCCACGATCACGACGATCACAAGGGCCGCGCCGTGGGCCTCGATCGCATGCGCCGCGACCTGGAGCTCATGAAGCAGCACAACATCAACGCGGTGCGCACGTCCCACTACGCCAACGACCCGCGCTTTTACGAGCTGTGCGACGAGTACGGCATCATGCTGGTCGCCGAGACCGATATGGAGAGCCACGGCTTCGAGAATATCGGCAATATCGCCCTGGTCACCGACGACCCGGCATGGGAGCCGGCCTACGTCGACCGCATTGAGCGCCTGGTGATGCAGGAGCGCAACCACGCCTGCATCATTATGTGGTCGATGGGCAACGAGAGCGGCTATGGCTGCAACATCCGCGCGATGTACGCCAAGGCTCACGAGCTCGATGGTCGTCCGGTCCATTACGAGGAGGACCGCAACGCCGATACCGTCGACGTTATCTCCACCATGTACTCCCGTGTGTCGCAGATGAACGACTTTGGTGAGCATCCATTCCCCAAGCCGCGCATCAACTGCGAGTACGGTCACTCCATGGGCAACGGCCCCGGAGGCCTGTCCGAGTATCAGGAGGTCTTCGATCGCTGGGATTGCATCCAAGGCCAGTTTATCTGGGAATGGTGCGACCACGGTTTGGCTGCTGTGACCGAGGACGGCGTTGCCTACGATATGTATGGTGGCGACAACGGCGATTACCCCAACAACAGCAACTTCTGCATCGATGGCATGGTGTTCCCTTGGCAGCAGCCGAGCCCGGGCCTCACTGAGTATGGTCAGGTCATCTGCCCGGTTCGCATGGCTTACGACGACGAGGCGGGCGAGCTGACCGTCACCAACAAGCGTTGGTTTACCACCCTTGAGGATGTCTGCCTGTCGGCGGAGACCCTGGTGGACGGCGACGTGGTCTGCCGCAAGACGCTCATGCCCGGTGCGGTTGCCCCCGGCGAGTCCGTCCAGCTTCCGCTAGTGATTCACGAGGCCGCGGTAGGCGAGACCCTGCTGACCGTGCGCGCCTACACCATGGCCGCTCACGTCTGGTGCGAGCCGATGTTCCAACTGGGTGCAAGCCAGTTTGCCATCGCCAACCATTCGGCGCCGGCCATCGCTGCCCCCGCTCGTCCTGAGCTTACGGTCGAGGAGACCGAGCAGGAGATCCACATTCACTCCCTCAACGACGAGCTGACCTTCAGCAAGGTCAACGGTACCGTGAGCGAGTGGAAGGCATCCGGCCGCGACGTCATGGCCTCTGGTCCCCAGGTTGGTTTTTGGCATCCGCTCGTCGACAACCACGCCCAAGAGTATGACTCCCTGTGGAAGGACAACTTCATCGATGTGATGCAGACGTCTACCCGCAAGGTTACTTGGAAGCAGGACGGCAATGTGGTCGTCGTTACCGTGAGCCAGCGTATTGCTCCTCCCGTCCGCGCGTTCGGCATGCGCGTCGAGCTCGTCTATACCGTGCTTCCGAGTGGCCGCGTCGACCTCAAGGTTTCCGGCGAGCCCTACGGCGACTATTCGGACATTATCCCGCGCATCGGCATCTCCTTCGAGGTTCCCGGTTGTGATCGTGCCGTCGAGTGGTATGGCCACGGCCCGGGCGAGAACTATCCGGACTCGCTGCGCGCCAACCCGGTCGGTCATTACCGCACTACGGTCGACGACATGTTCACGCCCTACGTTATGCCCCAGGACTGCGCCAACCGCGAGGGTACCCGCTGGGTCGCCCTGCGCTCCAGCCACGGTGACGGTCTGGTCGTGACGCGTCCGAGCGACGCCGCTTCCAATCCGTTCTCGTTCTCCGCATGGCCCTATAGCTGCGAGGCTATCGATAACGCCAAGCATGTCTACGATCTTGTCCCGGGCGACACGGTTACGGTCAACATCAACGACCAGCTGCTCGGCCTTGGCTCGAACTCTTGGGGTTCCGAGGTGCTCGATTCCTATCGCACCCGTTTTGAGAGCTTCAGCTTTGAGGTGTCCCTGCGACCGCTGACGTCTGCCGATCTGGCTCAGGCGCTGGCACCCATTAAGGAGGCATAAGTCATGCATATCTTTAACTCGCGTGCCGATTTCGACGCCCAGATGAAGTCCGTCAAGAAGTGGATGCGTACCGGTCAGGCACTCGACGGCGTTTCTGAACTGCAGCACGATGTGGCGTACTCTATCGGCGACTCGCTGGTGTATTGGTGGGTGAACGCCCACGAGGCGGCTACTGCCGATCTGGTCGGTCACCGTCGCTACCATGCCGTGCTCGCCCCGCTCGACGGCAATCTGACCGTTGAGGTGGCTTCCAAGGCCGATCTTACCTGTACGCGCGCCTACAGCGATATCGATGATCGCGAGCGCTTTGAGGGTACGGGGGAGACCGTGACGATTCCCACCGGCGGCGTTGCCGTCGTCGAAATTGACGAGGCCTACCGTGTCGTGGCCGATGCCGCGGATCCCCGCGTCGTGGTACTGCACGTGACAGTCGAAGGTTATTCCTTCCCCAACAAGTAGTATTCGTCCGCCTGGGCGTTTGCTTCGCGCCGTTAAGGGGGATGGCTTTGTTGACTCCCTTTTCCCCATTCCCCTTAGCAGGTGCGCCGTCCGTGTTTGCACTTGCAGCTCGGACGGGTTTAGATGACATTTAACAGATGATTGGGAGGGCTTATGAGCTCTGAAAAACGAGGAACGATTGGTTCGTTCGCTCTGCTGGGCATGACGGTCGCCGCCGTGTTCGGTATCAAGAACATCATCAACAACAACGCGGCCATCGGCTTGGCAGCTGCGCCGTCGTTCTTCTTCGCCACGCTTTTGTACTTTGTCCCCTATACCCTGGTTACCGCCGAGTTCGTCGGCCTCAACAAGGACTCCGAGTCGGGCGTGTACGCATGGGTTAAGACCTCGATGGGTGGTCGCTGGGCGTTCCTGACGGCATTTAGCTACTGGTTCGTTAACCTGTTCTTCTTTGCGTCCGTCCTGCCCAACGTCATCATCTACGCGAGCTACGTGTTCTTTGGTGCCAACGCCGAGCTTTCGCAGCTGTGGATCACCATTATCGAGATCGTCGTCTTTGCTATCGCCACGTGGGTTTCGACCAAGGGCGCTAAGTGGATCGGCTCCATTTCCTCCTTCGGTTCGACCGCGGCTCTCGGCCTGACCGCCGTGTTCATCCTGCTGTCCCTGGCTGCTGCCCTTGGCTGCTGCCCTTGGCGGCGTTGAGTTCGCTACGGCTCCTACTCCCGCTAACATGGCTCCCGACATGAGCAACTTCGCAACTGCGTGGGGCTTCTTCGGTACGCTTGCCTGGATCATCCAGGGCGTTGGCGGCGCTGAGTCTGTCGGCGTGTTCCTTAACGACCTTAAGGGTGGCGTCAAGGCCTTCGTGCGCACCGTCGTTATCGCCGGCCTGACCATCGGCCTTCTGTATGCAGGCGCTTCGCTGCTGGTTAACCTGTTCATCCCCGAGGGCAGCGTTGCCATCTCCACCGGCATCTTCGACGTGTTCGGCGCTGTCTTTGCCCACTTTGGCATTCCTATGGAAGTGTCCACGCGCGTCATCGGCTTGATCCTTCTCGCCGCTACGCTGGGTTCCCTCATGATGTGGACCTCCGCTCCCATCAAGGTCTTCTTCACCGAGATCCCCAAGGGCGTCTTTGGTAGCAAGATCGTCGAGCTCAACGAGCATGGCATTCCTGCCCGCGCCGCTTGGCTGCAGTTCGCCATCGTCGTCCCCATCCTGATCATCCCGGCCCTGGGCTCCGGTAACCTCGACGACCTGCTCATGATTGTCACCAACATGACGGCTGCCACCGCTCTGCTCCCGCCGCTGCTGATTCTGCTTGCCTACTTTATGCTGCGCAAGAACTTCGATGCTGCTCCCCGTGGCTTCCGCATGGGCTCGCGCAGCTTTGGCCTGGTCGTTGCCGCATTCCTGCTTGTGGTCTTCTGCTTCGTGCTTATCTGCGGCACCATTCCGCTCGATCAGCCGCTGTGGCTGACGCTGGTCTACAACGTTGGCGGCGTGGTTGTCTTCCTGGGCCTTGCCGTGATGTGGTACAACCGCTACATCAACCGCCTGCGCGAGACCGATCCCGAGGCCGCCGAGAACGAGCTTCGCCCTTCCGTCCTCGATATGATGGAGTAGCGGCTAGGATTAATCTACGGCTGTGGAATAAATCGATTCCCTTTCCTAGGGAGGGGCCTTACGAGGCCCCTCCTTTTGTGTTTTGGGGCATGGATTTTGGACTCTGTGGGCAAAAAATGCCAAATATGAGTACTGTTGCAAAAGAGGTGTCATATTTTTCGGCCTGCTCTGAGCGAAAATGGGCTCAAAATCAATTTATCTAACCCCCTTTAAAGGGCGTTTGACGGTTTTCAACCTCTTCGAATCGCTTAAAGTAAGCAATTTGCTCTCGATTTTGCTGCTACTAAATTGGTGGCAGTACTCATATTTGCCACTTTTTGCCCACGAGGTGCTCAGAGGAGCTCTCGACAAGCATCTAACGCTACAATAGCTACCACGTGGCTGGGTTTGCCGGCCGAATGTGCGATGTCGTGGGAGGGGACATGGTCGAATTTACGAAGACGATTAAAGATCCGTTGGGATTGCATGCCCGCCCGGTTGCGCTGCTTTATGACATTATCGCCAAGCATCGTAGTGACGTGTCGGTTTCGATTGGCAATCGTCATGTCGATGGCCGCGACGTTATAGGGCTCATGGCACTCTGTGGCGAATGTGGCGAGGACATCGTGTTCCGCGTTTCGGGCGTGGATGAGGCCTCCTGCGTCACATCGATCAGAAATCTCTCGCTCTAAGCATGATAGGGCGCGGTAAAGGATGGTCCTTTGCCGCGCCTTTTTGTTTCGTATAGGAAACTTTTTCGAAATCTGAATGGGGGCCCTTTCCAAAAAGTTAACCACGTGCTAGTTTACTATAGCGAACATAGACGTGGTTAACTTTTTACGCGTCGATGTTGAGGACGAACTGACGTTAGGAGCAACTCATGTCTTGCGGACCGCAGATGCCGGCCATGCCGCTTTCGATGGTAAAAGCGGGCGAAACCGTGCGCGTGTCTCGTGTAAAGGGCAATGAGGACATGAAACACCACCTCAAGGACCTCGGCTTTGTCGAGGGCAACGAAATCCACGTGGTGAGCTCGAGTGGTGCCAATATCATCGTCACGGTGCTGGGCGCACGCTTTGGCATCGATTCCAAGGTTGCCATGCACATCATGACCGTCGGTTAGTCAGCAGCATTTCATAAAAACCGAAAGGGGGACAAGAGGATGAAGACGTTGGGTGACGTTAAGGTGGGCGAGAGCTCTACCATCGTCAAGCTTCACGGTGAGGGTGCGCTTCGCCGCCACCTTATGGACTTGGGGCTCATCAAGGGCACTTCGTTCAAGGTCGTGAAGGTCGCGCCGCTCGGTGATCCGGTCGAGATCAACGTGCGCGGCTACGAGCTTTCCATCCGCAAGGAGGAGGCGGCCGTCGTCGAGGTCCAGTAAGGGCTTGCGACGTATATTTCTGCAGATAAAGTTAGGTTTTTCTAACTTAATGCAGCATCTTTGAAGCACATTATCCAGCCTGCGCGGAGAAAGCAGCGCAGGCACACAAGGAAGAAGGATTGAATGGCGGATTCTCAGATCCATGTCGCGCTGGCGGGTAATCCCAACTGCGGCAAGACCACGCTTTTCAACCTGATCACCGGCGCCAACGGCTACGTTGGCAACTGGCCCGGCGTCACGGTTGAGAAAAAGGAAGCCAAGCTCCTAAGCGACAAGAACGTTACCATCACGGACCTCCCTGGCATCTACTCGCTTTCCCCCTACAGCCCCGAGGAGCAATGCTCGCGCGATTACCTCATGAGCGGCGAGCCCGATGTCGTCGTCCAGGTGGTCGACGCCACCAACCTCGAGCGCAACCTGTACCTGGCGCTTCAGGTTATCGAGACCGGCCTGCCCGTGGTCGTTGCCCTCAACATGGCCGACTTGGTCGAGAAGAACGGCGACAAGATCGACACGGACAAGCTCTCCAAGAAGCTCGGCTGCCCGGTCATGATGATCTCGGCCCTTAAGAACAAGGGCATCAAGGAGCTGTTCGAGCAGGTTAAGAAGTCCGCTGCTTCCAAGGGCGAGGTGCCGGAGCACAAGTTCGACTCCTCCATCGAGGACGTTCTGGACCACATCGAGAACAACCTGCCGGCGAGCGTTCCCGCTAACAAGCGTCGCTATTACGCCGTCAAGCTGTTCGAGCGTGATGCAGACGCCTGCAAGCTCATCAACCTCACCAAGGAGAAGGCCGCTCGCGTGGAGGAGCTGGTCGCCCAGTGCGAGCAGGACTGCGACGACGATGCCGAGTCCATCATCACCGGTGAGCGCTATGGCGTCATCGCGCACATCATCGATGAGTGCCTCACCAAGGCCCCGGCCAAGATGAGCACCTCCGAGAAGATCGACCGTGTGGTTACCAACCGTATCCTGGGCTTGCCGATCTTTGTCGTCATCATGTTCTGCGTGTACTACATCGCCGTTTCCACCCTGGGCGGCACGGTGACCGACTTCACCAACGACCAGCTCTTTGGCACCGACGGTTGGTATGTGCTCGGTCAGGGCCGCGATGCCTACGATGCAGCCGTCGAGGCTGCGGGCGACGATGCCGACTCGGTCGACCCGGCGCAGTACGGCCCCTATGTCCCGGGTATCACCACCGCGGTGCATGACGCCCTTGTGGCGGGCGGCACCGAGGACGGCGGTCTTGTTGACTCCCTTGTCTGCGACGGTATCGTGGCCGGCATCGGCGCCATCATGGGCTTTGTCCCGCAGATGTTCCTGTTGTTCGTGATGCTCTCTTTCTTGGAGGACTGCGGCTACATGGCCCGCGTCGCCTTCATCATGGACCGCGTGTTCCGCCGCTTTGGCCTGTCCGGTAAGTCCTTTATCCCCATGCTCGTGACCTCGGGCTGCGGCGTTCCCGGAGTCATGGCTACCAAGACCATCGAGAACGAGAAGGACCGCCGCATGACGGTTATGACCACCACGTTCATCCCCTGTGGTGCCAAGCTGCCGATCATCGCCCTGCTCATGGGTTCCATCATCGGCGATTCTTCCACCACCGCCGCGTGGATCAGTCCGCTGTTCTACTTCCTGGGCGTCTTTGCCGTCATCGCTTCGGGCCTCATGCTCAAGAAGACCAAGCTCTTCGCCGGCCGCCCGACGCCGTTTGTCATGGAGCTCCCGGCTTATCACTTCCCGGCGATCCGCTCTTGGGCGCTGCACGTGTGGGAGCGCTGCTGGGCCTTTATCAAGAAGGCCGGCACGGTCATCTTTGCGTCCACCGTCGTGGTTTGGTTCCTGTCCAACTTTGGTAGCTACAACGGTTCCTTTGGCTACCTGCCCGCGATGGACGGCATCTCCGAGGAGTTCATGGACTACTCCGTGCTGGCCATGCTCGGTAATCTGATCTCCTGGATCTTCGCCCCGCTTGGCTTTAGCACCTGGCAGGCAACAGCGCTGTCCGTCTCGGGCCTTGTCGCCAAGGAGAACGTCGTCGCCACCGCCGGCTCGCTGCTGTCCGTTGCCGACGCGGGCGAGACCGACCCGAGCCTGTGGACCGCGTTTGCCGGCATGTTCCCCACCATGGGCGCTTGCGTCGCCTTTGGCGCGTTCAACCTGCTGTGCGCTCCGTGCTTTGCTGCCATGGGTGCCATCCGCAACCAGATGGATTCCGGCAAGTGGTTCGCGATTGCCATCGGTTACGAGTGCATCTTCGCTTGGGTGATCGGCCTGTTCATCAACCAGTTCTACAACCTGCTTGTCCTTGGGCAGTTTGGTATCTGGACGGTTGTGGCCATTGTGCTGCTGGTTGCGATGCTCTTCCAGATTTTCCGTCCCATGCCCAAGCATGCATGGACCGATGAGGACGAGACCAACACTGCTTCCGCCGCAGTTTCCGCTTAAGTCCGAATAAGGATTAACCCCTTTCCACGAGCCCGGGTGTCCCAGCGACACTCGGGCTTTTTGGTGGGGGAGATGTGGCGTTTCCGCAGATAAAACCGACCAAAATAAACCTGTCCCTTTTTGGTAGGTGGAGAATGGGGTAAAGTAAGTGATGGTTAACTAGAGGAGGCTTGCTATGGCACCTATCGATATTGTTGTACTGGCTGTTATCGGTATTGCGTTTGTCGCCGTGTGCGTGCGCATCTACCGCAAGGGCACCTGCGCCGACTGCGCTCAGGGTGGCGTTTGCACCGGGCATTGCTCCAACAAAAAGACCTGTGCCGCGCTGAAAGGCGTCGACAAAATCGCCGAAGACCTGGGCCGCGGTATCCATTAGCCGACCGGCGTTTGGGCATGTTTGACTGCGGATACGGCAGTTGCTGATACGATAAGTACGTTAGCAACTGCCGCCGAGCGGCTCAAACGAAAGGAACCCTGTATGGAGTCATCCGCCTACCCGATGCTCTTTAGCCCGATCAAGGTCGGTACGACCGAGGTCAAGAACCGCGTCTTTATGCCGCCGGTGTCCACGAACCTGGCCGATCATGGCTATGTGACCGACGACTTGGTCGATCATTACCGTGCCCGTGCCAAGGGCGGCGTTGGCCTGATCATCACCGAGGTCGTGACGGTCGAGCCTACCTATACCTATCTGCCGGGTGACATGTGCTGCTACGACGACACGTTCATCCCCGGCTGGGAAAAGCTCGCCGCAGCCGTCCACGAGTATGGCTGCAAGATCATGCCGCAGCTCTTCCACCCCGCCTACATGGCCTTTAACATTCCGGGCACGCCGCGCCTGATCGCTCCGTCCTTCGTGGGACCGTCCTATGCCCGCGAGGCACCGCGCCCCATCACGGTCGACGAGATTCACGAGCTCACGCATCAGTTTGGCGACGCTGCCGTGCGTATGCAGAAGGCTGGCGTCGATGGCGTCGAGGTCCATGCGGCGCACGCCCACGGCATGCTCGGCGGCTTTTTGACTCCGCTCTACAACAAGCGCACCGACGAGTACGGCGGCTCGCTCGACGCCCGTATGCGCTTCTTGCTCGAGGTCATCGCCGAGATTCGTGAGCGCTGCGGCAAGGACTTTATCATCGACGTCCGCATTTCGGGCGATGAGTACACCGATGGCGGCCTGACCCTCAACGACATGATCTACGTCTCGCGTCGTCTGGAGAAGGCCGGCGTCGACATGATTCACGTGTCGGGCGGTACCACCATCAAGCGCGGCTCCGCGATTCCCGCCGCCGGTACCCAGCAGGCGTCGCACGCCGCTTGCTCGCGTGAGATTAAAAAACACGTCAACATTCCCGTCGCCACGGTCGGCCGCATCAACGAGGCCTGGATTGCCGAGGAGCTGATCGAGGACGGCGCTGCCGACATCTGCATGATGGGCCGCGCCAATCTGTGCGATGCCGAGTTCTGCAACAAGGCCGCTGCCGGCAACGCCGACGACATCCGTCCCTGCATCGGTTGCCTGCGCTGCCTGAACGGCATTATGTTCGGCAAGCGCATCTCCTGCACCGTCAACCCGGACGTGGAGTGCGACGAGGCTGGTTACGAGCCTGCCGCCGAGGCTAAGAACGTGCTCGTTGTGGGCGCTGGTCCTGCGGGTATGGAGGCTGCCTATATTGCCGCCAAGCGCGGACACAACGTGGTGCTCGTGGATAAGCAGGATGAGCCGGGCGGCGAGATGCGCATCGCAGCCGTTCCGCCGGCAAAGCAGGAACTCACCCGCGTGATCAAGTATCAGTATCGTCGCCTGGCCGAGGCCGGCGTGAAGTGCGTATTTGGCACCGAGCTTACTGCCGAGGACATTCAGCGTGACTACGCCGGCTACGAGGTCGTCCTAGCTTATGGCGCCGAGCCCATCGCTCCGGCCTTCATGCAGGGCTTTAAGCAGGTTATGACGGCTGACGACCTGCTGGGTGGCAAGGCTTTCCCGGGCAAGAAGATCGTTATCGTGGGCGGCGGCACCGTTGGCTGCGAGACGGCCGATTACTTGGCCCCGTTGGTCAATGACCTCTCGCCGGCCAATCGCGATGTCACCGTTATCGAGATGACCAAGACGCTCGCCGCCAACGAGGGCGGCGCCGGTCGCGCGGTGCTCATCACGCGCATGCTCTCCAAGGGCGTTCACGTGCTGACCGAGGCCAAGGTGACCGAGATCACCGAGGACACCATCAGTTACGAGAAGGACGGCGAGGTCCGCACCATCACCGGTGCCGATACGCTGGTGCTTGCCATGGGCTATCGTCCCAATACCAAGCTGGCCGACGACCTTGCCGCTGCCGGTGTTGCCGTCCACGTGTTGGGTGACGCCAACAAGTGCGGCAACATTCGCGACGCCATCGGCGACGGCTACAAGGTTGCCTGCGCCCTCTAGCCAACCCCTTTGCACCAATTGATTGCAAAAAGCGGCGGCTGCCCTGTGTGCTGGGCAGCCGCCGCTTGCGTTCGACGGGAAGGCGCAGATAGTCCGATTAGGGCCCAGGAGCTCCTTGACCTTGGCGATGATGGCCTCGTCGGTGGCGTTGGCAAAGAAGTACTCCTGGAACGGTTTTCGTCTTGCAGGGCAGTTACCGCTTCTACAGTTCAACTTCCAGTTCGGCTTTGTGCTCGTAGAGGTAGTCGCGCATGTAGGGGATGGCAAATGAGACCTTGCCGTACGAGGGAGCCTCGATAATCGATTCTCTTAACAGGCGGCTGCGGACGGAACTCACCTGTTGAGGCGTTTTGTTTAGGGCATCGGCAACCATGCTGGTCGAGCTCGTCTGCCCCAAAGATGCCATGCTCAGCAGATAAGCGATGCACGTGGGCGGAATGCGCTGCAGCGCGGGCTCAATCACCATGGCGCAGAAGCGTTCGCGTGCCGTTGCAATGCCGCGCTCGGCTTCTTCTTCTCCAATAATCGCTGTATGTGCGCGTCTTGCCAACTGCCATGCGTAGTATCCAACGAGTTGGATCATGAAAGGATAACCTTGCGTTGCCTCGGCAAGTTGGCCGGCAATACCTGGCTGCAACTCCATGCCAGACGCTTCAATGGTTTCCTCGAGGGAGTACGACACTTCGGTTACTGCCACAGCCTTCAGGTCAAAGGGGAGGGCACGGCGCAAAAACGTAAGTGTCTTTCCGTTGATGATGCTTTCAATCATCGAAGGCAGCCCCGCAAAAACAAAGGCGATATCAAGGTCTTCGCCGATAACCTGCTGAATCGCAATGGAGAGCGTTCGGACCTCATCGAGCTCTGCGTCTTGAACCTCGTCGAGAGTGATGAGCAGGCCATTTCCATTCTTGGATATTGTCTGTCTCATGGCGTCGCGTAGCGATGGGCCGATTCGCTCAATATCTATGCTGCCGATGGATATGCCAGCTACGGTGGGCTCAAATCTGGCGTGTTTGGCCTGGAATTTGGGCTGCAGCTGTTCGAGAATGCGCTGGCAAAGTCCCTCGGTTGCGACCTCTTTTATGACCGTCCAGCCACGGCTTTGCGCCAAACGTGAGCACTCGTCAAGGAGGACCGTCTTGCCCGTTCCACGGACGCCGGCTATGCGCATTAGGCGCCCAGGGGCACCAGGCCCGTTGGTGAGGCCTTCACTGAATTCTTCGAGTACATCTTCGCGGCCGATAATCGTGGGGGGTGTTTTACCTGCTGTGGGCTTAAAAGGGTTTGTTTGCATGTGAGCCACCTTTGCTCAAGATATAGCAAGATATAGCAAAGTATAGCAAGATATAGCAAAGTATAGTGAGATATAGCAAAGTAAGCGCTACTCGCGGGTTTTGCGGTGGTGCTATTTTCCAAATGCCGCGCGGATAAAGCGCTGGGCGAACAGCTTGTTGGCAACTCACGAGGGCTCGGGGTGCCAATTTGGGGTGCAGTAGTGCTGCGCCACGAAAAGGGCCTATCTACTACGTTTAAGCCGCAGGGGTCAACCATAGTCGGCTTTTTCGAAAATCGACAAGCTGTCTACCTGCGGTTTTGTTTTCACGGTTTTCGGTATGGCCGAGGCTATCCGTGTTAACGTAGTAGATGGGCCACTTTTGTGGCAAGGGGGCCGATCTGCGGGCCAGGGTAGCTAAAAGAGCCCCGTCCCAAAAAGACTGATTGGGAGCTGGGGCGTGTCGATGCGATAGTATTACGT
Organism: Collinsella aerofaciens; assembly: GCA_048246715.1. Lineage (GTDB taxonomy): Bacteria > Actinomycetota > Coriobacteriia > Coriobacteriales > Coriobacteriaceae > Collinsella > Collinsella aerofaciens_BY. The sequence goes on from DBFBCB010000028.1 coordinate 58,687, forward strand.
GGTGATATTCGACAAACCGTGGGCTTCATCCGAGGGCTTTATGGAACAACACCAGCATTATCAGAGCCTGCAAGACCAGGCATACAACGCATTGCGCTCCAAGATCATCTATGCCGAGCTCAAGCCTGGCACGCGCCTTTCGGCGATTGGTCTGGAAAAGGAGACGGGAATCGGGCGCACACCCATTCGCGAGTCCTTTGTGCGCCTGCGTGAGCAGGAGCTGGTGGAAACGCGTCCCAAAAGCGGCACTTATGTCTCAAAAATCAGCATGGAGCGCGCCGAGAACGCCTGTTTCTTGCGCGAGAAGCTCGAGAGAAGCGTGCTCATTAAATGTTGTTCGGCTGCTACGCCCGAGCAAAAGCAGCGGCTTGAGCAGATTCTTGCCGAGTCCGAGTCACTCGACCATAGCGAAACGCGTCGCTTTTTTGATCTGGACAACCTGTTCCATGAGACATGTTTTGAGATTGCCGATCGTCACATGTTGTGGGATTGGATGAAGAGCGTCAACACGCATTTTGAGCGATACAACTGGTTGCGTATGGTGTCGCAGGATCTGGATTGGGAGCCGATTCGTCGGCAGCATCGCCGGATTCTCGAGGCCATTAAGAGGGGCGATACCGATGCGGCGAGTTATCTGGCAGAGACGCACTTGCACCTGATGCCCGAAGAGCAGGGCCCGGTTATCGCCTTGCATCCCGACTACTTTGAGCTGCCTAAAGACTCGTCTATCTAGCCCATCATCGCATCTGCTCGAGACGCAAAAACGATGCGGCTCACCTACAGCGTTTTGCAACCGAGATTTTTAAAAATGCCTAAAATGGCTCAGACCGCCGACAATTGGGAAACGGGGTGCGCTATGGCGCAGATGAGAATTAAGGACATTGCCGCCGAGGCGGGCGTGAGCCCAGCCACGGTCTCGCGCTATCTCAACAACCGCCCCGGGCAAATGACCGAGGAAACCCGTGCTCGCATCGCGGCGGTTATCGAGCGCACCGGCTATCGCCCGCGTGCCGCCGCGCGCAATCTGCGCAGCTCGCGCACCAACCTCATCGGCGTGATCTTGGCCGACATCGCCAACCCGTTCTCCAGCGCTATGCTCGAAGGTCTTTCCGCCAGTGCCGCCGCGCGCGGCTGCTCGCTTATGACGGCCATTAGCGGCAACGATCCCGCAAAGGAAGCAGAGTCGCTCACCAGGCTTATCGATGCCGGCGTGGACGGCCTGGTCGTCAATACCTGCGGCGGTAACGACGAGGCAATCGCCGCGGCCGCGGGACGCCTGCCCGTCGTGCTGCTCGACCGCGATGTTGCCGACGGTGGCATCGATCTGGTGACATCTAACAACCGTGAGCTGGTCGCCGGCTTGGTAGACGCCTTGGCCGCTGCGGGCAGCGAGCGCCTGTGCCTGCTCACCGAGGCAAACGACGACAGCCCCGTCCGTCGAGAGCGCGCCGAGGCCTTTGTCGAAGAGCTTTCGCGCCGCGGCCTTGCGGGCGAGGTCGTCACCCTAGCCGACGGCGGTGCCACGGGCGTTGGCCGTTTGGACAAGACCATCCGCGGCTATGCCGGCAAAAAGCTCGGCCTCATTGCCGTCAACGGCCTGGTCTTCCTGCGTCTGACCGAGGCGCTGGCGCAGCTTGGTCCCTCGCTGCCGGCGGGGCTCAAAATCGCGACGTTTGACGACTGCCCCTGGAACCACGTGCTCTTTGGCGGTGTGACAACGGCCGCGCAGGACACCCTTACCATTGCCGAGCGCGTGGTCGAGCGCCTGTCCGAGCGCATCGACGTCGTCACCACCACCGTGGGCGAGGCCGCAAAGCTGGCGCCCAAACGCATCGAGATCCCTGGCCACATCGAACACCGCGCCTCGACCTCTCGCTAGTCTGTATGATAATATATAGACAATGTCATACAGGAGGTATCCATGGCTGCGTCTGTGCTGAGTGTGCGAGTGGACTCGTCAATTAAAGACTCATTTGCCGAACTGTGCGAAGAGCTTGGCATGACTTCGTCTGTTGCGGTCAATATGTTTATGAGGCAGATGCTGCGCGAGCGCTCTCTGCCGTTTGTTCCTTCACTTGGTAAAAGCTCTGCGAGCGAAAGCGCCGCGACGGGCATTTTGGATGCTGCCCAGATTGAGTCCGCCGTCCGCGAGGCAGCCAGCTCGATTCCCGCCATCAAAACCGTGATTCTTTTTGGTTCGTATGCCCGGGGCGAGGCACATGTCGATAGCGATATTGACTTGCGTCTCGAAGTCGATCGCGAGCAGGGCTTTGGTCTTTTCGCGTTGTCGGCGTTTGGCGAGGCGGTTCGCAAAGAAACCGGGAAGCAGGTTGACCTTGTCTCGAGTGACTATCTTGATGACGATCTTGCCGCGGTAATCGAGCGCGAAGGAGTGATCCTTTATGATCGCGCGTAAGTCAGACAGCCTTCGCGCCCAAGAGGTTTTGGAGGCCATCTCCGAAACGAACGAGCGCATCAAGGCTTTTGATATCACCGAGGACCAGTTTCTGCATGCGAATGACGTGCGGACGAGGGCGTTGGCGGACTCCCTTTTGATGTGTGCGCTTAGGGTGACGGAAGAAGCGGGCAAATTGTCGGAACGCTCGCAGCGGCTTCATCCCGAAATTGAATGGCGTGGAATTATCGGCATGAGAAATTATCTTGCGCATGATTACGGCAATGTCGACCGCTCGGTTGTTTGGGATGCAGTGACGATGGAGTTCCCTGCGCTGGAACGAGCCTGTAGACAAATTGTCTCCGAATCTGAACGCTAACCGCTCGTTCGCAACGGCCTGTTCGCGCACGTTTTTTGAGCGCTTGATACGCTTTAACCCTGCGGAAACATTTTTCTGCGATAGTATCTGCGATATAGACCAGTCGAAACCCGCCCGAAAGAAAGGGGAGCGACATGAACCAGCAGAACATCGATTACGTACTCCGCTCCGTAGAGCAGCGTGACATCCGCTTTGTGCGTCTGTGGTTTGTCGACATTCTCGGCCGCCTCAAGAACTTTGCCATTAGCCCCGAGGACCTCGAGGTCGCTTTTGAGGAGGGTATTGGCTTTGACGGCTCCGCCATCGAGGGCTTTGCCACGCCCGAGGAAGCCGACATGCTCGCATTCCCCGATGCTTCGACCTTCCAGATTCTGCCGTGGCGCCCGAGCCACAACGGCGTCGCCCGCGTGTTCTGCGATGTGTGTACTCCCGATCGCAAGCCGTTTGCCGGCGACCCGCGCGATGCCCTGCGCCGCATGTTCCGCAAGGCCGAGAAGGCTGGCTATCTGCTTAACGTGGGCGCCGAGCTGGAGTACTACTACTTCCCCGACGAGCACACTCCCGAGCCGCTCGACAACGTGGGCTACTTCGATCTTTCGGTGAGCGATGCCGCTCGCGACCTGCGTCGCAACACGGTCCTCACGCTCGAGAAGATGTCCGTGCCCGTGGAGTACACCTTCCACGCCGCCGGCCGCTCGCAGCACGGCATGAGCCTGCGTCACGCCGAGGCCCTGAGCATGTCCGACGCCATCACCACGGCCAAACTCATCATTAAGCAGCAGGCCTACGAGAGCGGTTGCCACGCCTCCTTTATGCCCAAGCCGTTGGCGGGCGAGGATGGCAGCGCCATGTTTTTGCATCAGTCGCTGTTCGACCACGACGGCAACAACGTCTTTTGGGGCGAGGGCGACGAGAAGTACCATCTCTCCGATATCGCCAAGCACTATATGGCCGGCATCTTGGCGCACGCACGCGAGATCAGCGCCATCACCAACCCCACGGTCAACTCGTACAAGCGCATCACCACGGGCGGCGACTCCGTGCCGCAGTACGCCACGTGGGGCCTGCGCAACCGCGCGAGTATGGTCCGCATCCCGGTCTACAAGCCCGGCAAGCAGCTGTCCACGCGCATCGAACTTCGCAGTCCCGACCCCATGGCCAATCCGTACCTGGTCAACGCCGTCACGCTGGCGGCCGGTCTGGATGGCATCGAGCGCAAGCTGGAGCTCCCGCCCGAGGCCACGGCCGAGACGCTCAAGCTTACCGGCCGCCAGATGGTCGAGGCCGGCTACACGCCGCTGCCGCGCTCGCTCAAAGAGGCGCTCGACGTGTTTGAGGACTCGCAGTTTATGAAGGATGCCCTCGGCGAGCACATCCACAGCTTCTTCCTTAAAAAGAAGCGCGACGAGTGGCATAAGTTTGAGTCTACGATCACCGAGTGGGAGATCAAGCACTACCTGGCGAACTCCTAATCGCGCTGGCTTGTTCCAGTACGATTGAGCTCATTTCTTTGGAGGCCGATATGTCCGAAAAGAGTGCCCTGTTCATGGCGCGCACGACGCGCTTCCACGAGTTTGCCCGCAGCTTGACGACCACCCTGGGTGTCGAGGTGAGCCTGGCAACCCCCGATTCGCCGACTGCGGCGCACGACTTTGACCTGCTGATCCTCGATTCCGACGGCATTCGCAGCGACCGCATCGATCAGATTGCCAAGTGGCTTGACGATCGCGGCGGCGTCCCCATGCTGGTGATCGTCGACGATGAGGCCCTTGGCACCCTGCGCCTGCCGAATCACGCGCATGCCGACTTTGTGTGCCCCACGGCGACGCCCAACGAGCTCAAGGCTCGCGCGCAGCGCTTGATGGGCGAGGAGGAGACCGTTACCGCCGACGATGTGCTCAACATCGATAACCTCGAGATCAACCTGGCTACCTACCAGGTGACGCTCGATGATGAGCCCATCGACCTGACGCTGATGGAGTACTCGCTGCTGAGCTTTTTGGCGACGCACCCCAACCGCGCCTACAGCCGCGAGGTGCTGCTGCACCGCGTGTGGGGCTTTGAGTACTGCGGCGGCACGCGCACCGTCGACGTGCACATTCGACGCATCCGCTCCAAGGTGGGTCCGCAGATCGCGGCGCACATCACCACCGTCCGCGGCGTGGGCTATCTGTTTAAGGACTAGCTTTCCACCACAAAGGGGACAGGCACTTTTGTGGTGGTTTTGACGCAGGTACGGGTTCCTTTCGGGCCTGCAACAGAACTTAAGCCTTCCTAAAAGATTGCGTTCTCATACACTTGCGCCCGCATATTGGGGTACAACTCAACGTGAACAATGATGGCCCGCCACATGTTTGGCGGGCCTTTGGTTATTTGACGAAAGGATCGCAGCCATGAGCGAGAACGATTCCCAGCGCCCCCAGGATGCGGGTCACGCCGGCGAGACCCAGCAGCAGCCGCGTGTGCAGGTGGAGTCGACGCCTGCCGGCAGCAACATTCCCTACGTGCAGGCTTACGACACGCAGACCGGCCAGCCGCTGGGCGGCCAGCAGGTTGTAAACAAGCACACAGTGGTCAAGACCAAGACCAAAAAGCTGCCGATCTTTATTACGGCGCTCGCCGGTTGTGCCTGCGGAGCTCTGCTGGTCATTGCGCTTATCATGAGTGGCACGCTCGATATCGGCGGCGGCAAGAACGCCGTGACGGCGGGTGCTTCGGGTTCGTCGACGCAAAAGATCACCATTGACTCCGAGGATACTACGCTGGCCGAGGCCGTTTCTGCCAAGGCGTTGCCCTCCGTGGTTTCCATCACCGCCACTTCGAGCGGCAGCCAGAATGGCTCGCTTTCGCAGTCTGCTGATGAGTCGGACAGCTCGGGCAGCGTCGGCTCGGGCGTGGTGCTCGATACCGAGGGCCACATCCTCACCAACAACCACGTGGTCGATGGTTACGACCAGTACGTGGTGACCATGGACGACGGCACCACCTATGAGGCCGAGTTCGTGGGCAACGATGCTTCGAGCGACCTCGCCGTCATTAAGCTCAAGGACGCCGACGCCTCCAAGCTTACGCCGATCGAAATTGGCGACTCCTCCAAGCTCAACGTTGGCGAGTGGGTTATGGCGATCGGCTCGCCGTTCGGCAACGAGCAGTCTGTCTCCACGGGCATTGTGTCGGCGCTGTATCGCTCCACGGCCATGAGCTCTACCAGCGGTAACACTATCTACGCCAACATGATTCAGACCGATGCCGCCATCAACCCGGGCAACTCCGGCGGCGCGCTCGTCAACGACAACGGTGAGCTGGTGGGCATCAACTCGCTCATCGAGAGCTACTCGGGCTCCAGCTCGGGTGTTGGCTTTGCCATTCCGGTCAATTACGCCAAGAACATTGCCGACCAGATCATCGACGGCAAGACGCCGGTGCATCCGTACATGGGAGCTACGCTTTCGAGCGTCAATGCGCTTAACGCCCGCACCAACAAGCTGAGCACCGATAGCGGCGCGTATGTGGCGAGCGTCGTTGAGGATGGTCCTGCCGCCAAGGCCGGCATTCAGGAGGGCGATGTCATTACCAAGCTGGGCGACGACGAGATTACGAGCGCCGATGGCCTGATCATCGCGCTGCGCAGCCACGAAGTGGGCGAGAAGGTCGAGATCACGCTCATGCGCGGCAAGGAAGAGAAGAAGGTCACCGTCGAGCTGGGCTCCGATGAGGAGCTGCAGAACCAGCAGCAGGACGACAGTTCGACCGACACCGGCAACGGCGGTATTACCGACGAGCAGCTGCGCCAGTACCTGGAGGAGCTGCTGGGCCAGCAGGGCCAGGGTCAGGGCTACGGCCAGGGTTACTAACGAGTCGTATCGTACATACCAATGCCAGAGGGGGCTGTCCCGCTAACGCGGGACAGCCCCCTCTTTTCCTATTGATCCGTTGGGGACGGAGGAAAACGGATCACTTGTGGCTGGCATGAGGCCTGGTTCGTAATGGTCTGGACAGTTAGTTCAGATACGTATAAATCTGGGGCAGCTTGGGATGCGTTTTGAGCAATTTTTGATTGGGATCGGGCTCGGATGGGTGTTTGGAAGGGAGAGTGGGACGTTTACATGGTCTCGAGGAACCCAAAATTAGTCGAAACAGAGGTGTTTGTGCCCGATCCAGCTCTAGGATTTATACGTATCTGAACTAACTGTCCACCCCAGTCTGGCGGCTGCCGTTTCGGTGCGGTTCGAGACCGCTATTCGGCCTCATTGCGACCGGTGGTACTCTAGTATCCGTTTGAAATCGAGCGAAGGAGTGCCGCTATGGAGCAATCGAGCCTGTTTGGTGACGGCGTGGACATCGATACCGAAACGCCCGCGAGCGCGGATGCCGCCGTACCGACCGACGCCCGTGCCCAGGCGGCAGCGCGCGCGGCCGAGCTGCGCCACGAGCTCGATTACCACGCGTACCGCTACTACATGCTCGATGCGCCCGAGATCACGGATGCCGCATTCGACAAAATGCTCGTTGAACTGCAGGAAATCGAGGCTGCCTACCCCGACCTGGTGACGCCCGACAGCTATACCCAGCGCGTGGGCGGCTACGTGAGCGAGCAGTTTACGCCGGTAACGCACATGGCACGCATGTATTCCATGGACGATGCCATGGACCTGGACGAGCTCGACGCGTGGCTCCAACGCACCGAGGATGCGCTCGGCGCCGGTAGCGTCACCTATACCTGCGAGCTCAAGATCGACGGCCTGGGCGTGGCCCTTACCTACCAAAACGGCACCTTCGTACGTGCAGCTACACGCGGCGATGGCACCACGGGCGAGGACGTGTCGCTCAACGTGCGCACCATCAAGGATGTTCCCATGCACCTGTCCGAGCCGGCGCTTGTCCATATGGGTGCCGACCGCGAGCGCACCATTGAGGTGCGCGGCGAGGTCTATATGCCTAAGGGCAGCTTTGTGCGTCTGAACGACGAGGCCGATGCCGAGGGGCGCGACCCCTTCGCCAACCCGCGCAACGCCGCCGCCGGCAGCCTGCGCCAAAAGGACCCCAAGGTCACGGCGCGCCGCGATCTTGCCACCTTTATCTATGCCATCGCCGATACTGACCCACTGCATGTCCACAGCCAGCGCGAGTTCCTCGATTGGCTGCGTAGCGCCGGCTTCAGCGTCAACCCTAACGTTGCCCGTTGCGCCACACCCGCCGAGGTTCACGAGTTCTGTGCCCAGGCGCTCGAACATCGCGGTGACCTGGATTACGACATCGACGGCGTGGTCGTAAAGGTTGACAGCTTCCAGCAGCAGCTCGACCTGGGCTTTACCGCCCGCGCGCCGCGCTGGGCCATCGCCTTTAAGTTCCCGCCCGAGGAAAAGCAGACCGTCCTGCGCGAAATTCGCATCCAGGTGGGCCGCACCGGTGTGCTCACACCGGTCGCTGAGTTCGACCCGGTGACGGTCGCCGGCTCCACCATCGCGCGCGCCACGCTGCATAACATCGACGAGATCCGTCGCAAAAACGTGCGCGAGGGCGATACCATCATCGTGCACAAGGCAGGCGACGTAATCCCGGAGGTCGTGGGCCCGGTGCTCGACAAGCGCCCGGCCGATTCGGTCGACTGGCACATGCCCGAGGTCTGCCCCGTGTGCGGCAGCCCCGTGGTCCACGAGGATGGCGAGGTGGCCTACCGCTGCGTCTCCATCGACTGCCCCGCGCAGCTCAAGGAGCGACTGCTTCACTGGGTGAGCCGCGGCTGCATGGACGTCGACGGCCTGGGCGACGAGATCGTCGACAAGATGATCGCCGCCGGCCTGATCCACGATGTCGCAGACTTCTACCAGCTCACGGTCGACGACATCGCCGGACTGGACACGGGGCGCACCTATGCCAGCTCCAACAGCAAAAAGGGCGTCAAGAAGGGTGACCCCATTCCGGTAGGCCTCAAGACGGCCGAGAAAATCATCGCCGAGCTCAACAAGTCCAAGAGCCAGCCGCTCGGTCGCGTGCTGTTTGCCCTGGGCATCCGCCACGTGGGCAAGAGCGTGGGCGAGGTCATCGCCGAGCGATTCCTGTCGATTGACAAGCTCGTCTTGGCGAGTGAAGAGGACATCGCCGAGTGCGAGGGCATCGGTCCTAAGATTGCGGCGAGCGTCAAGCAGTTCCTGGCCGTGCCCGAGAACCTTGCCGTGCTGGAGCGCCTGCGCCAGGCGGGCCTGTCGCTCGAGGTCGATTTGAGCGCCGCGCACGCGCAAGCCGCAGCCGACGCTGGCGTGGCAGGCGAGCTCGCCGACGCACAGCCGCTTGCGGGTCTGACCTTCGTGCTCACCGGTACGCTCGTCAACCGCACGCGCGATGAGGCGGGCGCGGCGCTCAAGGTGCTCGGCGCCAAGGTTTCGGGCAGTGTGTCGAAGAAGACGAGCTATCTGGTCGCCGGCCCCAAGGCAGGCTCCAAGCTCACCAAGGCCGAGCAGCTGGGTGTGCCCGTGTTGGATGAGGCGGTACTTGAGCAGATTTTGGCGACGGGTAGGGTCCCGGAGGCATAATGATTTGTTGAGGAACTGCGCAGAGGCTCAGTTCCTCAACATCTCCTTATAGTGTTTGCCTGTTCAATTTCGATATCGTTTCCCTCGTATGATCCAGATGCGTCTACCGACTCAAAGCGTGAGTAGTAAACTCTTGTCCCAACTTTGATTTGGGAAAGCTTGTCTTTGATTCGGCCAGATGAGGGGAATGTAATCCGGGTTCGCTTTCCAGCGTCGGTGTAGCGGGGACTGTTGTCTGTTTGGATTACGAGTTCCGTTCCCTCAATAGAATGAACGCTGCCGGCTCCAAAGACAAGGTAATCATCTCCTCCGCTATAGCGGGCTCTATCTGTGCATGAAGAAACGGATGCAAACATAGCGAAAATCACCAATATCGTAACCAGGGCAAAGGCCGTGGTGCCATAGCATTTTGATGGTGCCATCCGGTCTACCAAAAGACTGTTCCGTTCAATTTGACCATATTAGGCGTTGCATAGTTAATCGCTCGGGGATAAGTGTTCCATCCGTCGAATACTTCGAGCCACTGCAGTTCGATGCCAGAGCTTCCATTATGCCCAGTAAAATAGCCAGTTACCGTGACCGTATGACCTGATAGCTCGACGGATCCTTCACTGTTCCGGCTGTTGATCCACATATGATACAAGCCGATATTCCCTTGATCGATAGTTGCTCTGTACTGAGCGAATTGAGGCTGATAACCGAAAAATTGAGTATTAAGTGCTCTACCCTTTTGAGCGGCAAGACTTTTAAACGGAACAATTCCATCTGGGATGATCGTGCTTCCGTACTCGACGCCCTGATCATTGGTCTTATACGTTGTTGTGCCAGTGACGTTCCATATTTCTTTATAATAATCGGGATTAAATTGATTAGCGTTTGAACTGGTGAGACCGTAATGCATTGATACAGCGTACAAGGCAGAAACGACGCATGCATACTTATTAGTGCGGGCTTCAACTAATGATTCCGAGACTCCTCGGAACGGTATTCCGTTTAAATCGTCTATTTGGAAATGCAACATCAAGTCATCTTCATTGATAATGACTGCATCCCATGAAGTTGGGTTATTGCTTTGAGGTGCTATACCCTTTTTGGTGACAATCGGGACAGACCGTATATTGTTATAGTTGGTTACACAGTCTCTAGTTCCTGGCACCAAAGTTCCATATTCAATATCGTTGTACGAAATTAGTACGGTTGGGTTTGTGGCCTGTTGGCCGGAATAAGTTGAAATGGCGTTTGATAGAGAAGCTGAAATCGGAAGAATGGTATCGCCGAGGGTTATCTCCTTCAGAAGCCCAGGATATGATGCGTCAAGTATTAAATAACCGTAAGGGCTTCCTTCCCTTGTGACACTGATTTCATAGCCACAGATAAGGCCGATTTGTTGGCATACGGGAACGATTTGCTCGATCTCTAAGTTCGCGGATCCGTCGACGATGGGCAACAGGGAAAGCGCGTAGTCTTGTGCTAGGTCTGAAGTAAAAGCGACGGATGAGTTTGAGTCGGCAGCGAATACTCTTGTTGGGCGTGACGCGGATAAGCCGATGATCGAGGCTAGGCCGAGAAGAAACGAGCGACGTGATTGAACTCTGGGCATAATGTCTCCTGCCTATGGGGGGCAATATGCTGTCATTTTATTTGCTACAAAATACAATCTAATTCGGATTAAGGTAAATGGATGGAATTGCTCGATAAATGGTAGTGATTAGCGGACCGGTATCGCGATCCTCGTCACATACGCTCCCGGGTCGTCGCTGATGATGTCGTCGATGAGGGCGATTTCGCGCGAGGGACCGGCGGGGGACAGGTCGCGCTCGTGCATGTAATCGAGTAAGCGCTCATAGCGCGGGGCCGCCTGACCGTGCGTGCCGCGGAAGCTGACCGTCAGACACCGCGCGGCGGGACGTACTTCGACATCGCCCAGGTAATCGTCCGTGTCATCCAGCAGCAGAAAGACCTCGTCGTAGCCATCAAAGTCGCCGACGGCAAGGCGTTCGGGCGCGATTCCGACGCCCAAGTTGCCCAGAAAAACAAACGTCTCGTGCTGGCCTTTCTGCAGCTGACGAATCTGCCACTCCAGCGCATAGGCGTCGGTAGGGTTGACGCGTTCGCGCAATACGGCGCAACGAAGCTCGGGCGCATCGATTGCGCAAATAGCATCGAGCTCGGTGTTCAACGTATCGTGCAGCAGCCCAAGTCGGTTATCGATCTTGCGCGACACGCGTTCGAGCTCGCGGCGCTTGCGCTCGATGAGCTCCTGTTGCTGGGCCAGTTGCCGCTGCATGAGGTCCACATCACGCGTGGTCACAAACTCACGGATTTGTGCCAACGGCAAGTCGAGAACACGCAGATGGCTGATGGTGTTGAGGGTGGAGAGCTGCCGAGATCCGTAGTAGCGGTATCCACTCGCCGAATCGATGTGCGCCGGGTCCAGCAATCCCATCTGCTCGTAATGGCGCAACGTGCCCACACTCAGGTTGAACAAGCGCGCCACCTCGCCAATGCGGAGCAGGCCCTCGGTATGTTCAGTTGGCGAGTCGGTCATGGGACCGCTCCTTTCGGTAAAAAGCAGGGGAGAAGTGCCAGGCCTGCGTCGTCCCGCTACGCCACCAACTTGTCAAAAGCCCCGCGCCGGTTGAGCACGGTAAACGCGACAACACAGATGACTGCCGACAAAATCGACCCGCACGGCGAGGCGATGCCCATGGGAAACAGCGTGTCGGAATAGGCGTTCGACAGCAGCCACGCGCCCGGCACGCGAATGAGCGCCACGGCCAGCACGTTGTGCGCAAAGACGATGTAGCTCTTGCCGTATGCAGCGAAAAAGCCGCTAAAGCAAATGTGGATGCCGGCAAAAATCGCGTCGAAAATGTAGCTGCGCATATAGCCGGTACCGGCCGCGACGACCGCGGAGTCCTTGGCAAAAAAGCCGATAAACGCCGGTGCCACCAGCCACATCAGCACCGTGATCAGGCAGCCATACACCACCGAGATCGTCATGGCGTCTTTGAGCACCTGACGTGCGCGATTGCCCTTGCCCGCGCCGGCGTTTTGTGCCGTGAGTGCGCTGACGGTGGCACCCATGGAACTCGGCACAATGAACAAAAAGCTGATCATCTTTTCGACCAGGCCCACGGCGGCGGCGTCGACGAGCCCTCGGTGGTTGGCGATGACGGTGATAAACATAAACGCCACCTGGATGCAGCCGTCCTGCACGGCCACGGGCACGCCGATCTTAAGAATACTACCGAGCACCTCGGGCTGGGGGCGCAGGTCGCTGCGCTTAACGTGGATGTTCGTGCGGCGGCTCTTGAGCCACACGAGCGCGAGGGCAACGCTGGCCGTCTGTGCGGTCACCGTGCCGAGTGCCGCGCCCACGGGGCCGAGCCCCATGTGCCCGATAAATAGAAAGTCGAGTGCGATGTTGATGATGCATGCCACGCCGATCACGTACATGGGCGAGCGCGAATCGCCCAAGCCGCGAAAAATGGCCGAGAGGATGTTGTATGCGGCGATAAACGGAATGCCGACAAAGCAGATGCGCAGGTAGGCAGCGGTTCCTTCGACCGCCTCGGCCGGCGTGCCAATGAGCGCCACGATCTGTGGGCACAGCGCGAGCAGGACAGCGGCCAGCACCACCGAGACACCCATAAAGAGCGTAATGGTGTTGCCGATGGCGGTCTCGGCGCGATCGAAGCGGCGCGAGCCCACGGCGTGACCGACGATGACCGTCGTTCCCATGGCCAGGCCCACGAGCGTCACGGTAATGATATAGAGCGTCTGCGCGCCATTGCCCACGGCGGTGATGCCGGCAGCGCCGCTAAACTGCCCCATCATGTACAGGTCGGCCATGCCGTAGAGCATCTGCAAAAAGTACGAGAGCATATAAGGCAAGGCAAAGACCGCGATGGTCTTAAGGACATTGCCGCGTGTGAGGTCGTGTTCCATGGGCGGGGCTTTCTGGCTGGGTTTGTTTCCGTACCAGTGTAGTGAAAACCCTACAACGATTGTAGAGTCAAGGTTTATGTTGGCAGTGGGGCGAAATAAGTGAGCCTGTATTCATTTCCATTTGAATACGAGCATGCGCCGTGTAGGCTTAGTGCCCCTCACTCCGCCTCAAACCATCACAACATTCGACGTTTTTTGCCAAAATCGGGAAAAGCATCGAATGTTGTGATGGTTTTTCTGCCGCTCGACCGGGTGGAATCGCTTTCTTGCGCACGAAGGTGTGCGGACCCGTGGGCAGGGGAATAAGGTTGGTTATCCGACTCCATTGGAGGGCTCATGGACCTGCCGATCGTCCTGTCCCATAAGACTGCCTGGCTGTACCACAACGTGGCGCGCCCGTCCGAGCCGCTCTCGCGAGCAAGTAGCCTATACGATGAGGACTCGCTTGCTAACGAGGCGGAACCGACAGCGAGCCTGCCCAAATTGGGACTCGATGCCAAGGGGCTGAGGGCTTCAACGGCAGTTGGGATTGTTACCGACTATCTGGTTTCGCTTGGTATTCCACGAGAAGAGCTCGACCATATCGACACGCTCGTCAACTTCGATTTTGAGCGCTCGACGCCGGCTGGATTTAGGTGCCACGTGTTTGGAGCGCCGATACCTTCAGGCCATCTTATCGAGGTGGCAGAGGGCCTTCTGGTGGTTGATGAGCTCATGTGCTTTGTCCAAGCGGGTTCGTGGATGAGCGAGCCCGAGCAGCTGGAATATGGCTACGAAATCTGCGCCCGATATCATTTGAATCATCTGTCGACAGGCGACTATATCGAGATGGGGCAGAGGCATACCGTTGCCGAGTTGATTGCCTATTGCAATGAGAACCGATCTCGTCAGGGGGCTGTACGCGCGGCCGCCGTGCTCAGGCGCGTGCACGATGGCGCGCGGTCGCCCATGGAGACGGCCACCGCAATCATGGTTGCAGCAAAACGTTCCCAGGGCGGGCTGGGATACGCCAAGATCGAGCTCAACCATCGGGTCAATGTTCCCAACGAGTTCAAATATCTCGCAAAGGCCGGGTATTTCGAGATCGACGTATATGCGCCTGCGAGCGGTACGGGGATTGAATACAACGGCTCGGACCATCTTGATAAACAGCGCAGTGCGTCGGATGCGGAGCGTATGACCGTGCTGAGCGCGCTGGGCTTTAGGATGATCGTCCTCACCGGGACTCAGTTTGCCCATCAGCTGCAATTGCATCGGGTGATGAACGCCATCGCGCTCGCAATGGGTCTCAAGTGCGACCGAAGCGAGACATTCCAGAAACGTCAGAACGACCTGCGAGAGTTCGTGATTCGGCACTGGGACGGCGGCCTTTAGGGGCGCTTTGGTCCTTCTACGGGGTGCCGTGGGCAGACAAACCATCACAACATTCGACGTTTTTTGCCAAAAACGGGAAAAGCATCGAATGTTGTGATGGTCTGTGTTGAGGATGGGCTTGGGAAGCCGGTCTTGCTCGAAGGGGTCCGTCCTGTCGTACGGGTGTCGGCATGATTCTCTCGTGGGGTATTATGTTTTCCGAAGAATAAAACGCCGCGTGAGGGGAGGGCTGCGTGGACGGGCACGTGCAACATGACGGCTTTGGCCGCGATATCAACTACCTGCGCATTGCCGTTACCGACAAGTGCAATTTCCGCTGCATTTACTGCATGCCGGCCGATGGCGTGGCGCCCCGCGCGCATGACGAGCTGCTCAGCGCCGAGGAAATCGCCCGCTTTGTGCGCTTGGTGGCGGGAGAGGGCATTCGCCGCGTGCGCCTGACGGGTGGCGAGCCGCTGGTCAGCCGCCGTATCATCCCGCTCATTCGCGACATCCGCGCGATTCCGCAGATCGAGGACATTTCGCTCACCACCAACGGCGCCCTGCTGCCCAAGCTGGCACCGCAACTCAAAGATGCCGGGCTTAACCGCGTCAACATCTCGCTCGACACGCTCGACCCTACGCTCTTTGGAAAGATCACGCGCCTGGGTCGGCTCGAGCAGACCATGGCCGGCATCGATGCAGCGCTGGCTTGGGGCTTTGAGCCCGTTAAGGTGAACTGCGTTGTTGTGCGCCGGCTCAACCAGGATGTGGCGGCCCTCGCGCGCTTGACCGTCGATCGCCCCATCCACCTGCGCTTTATCGAATATATGCCCATCGGCGACGAGCACACGAGCTCGCATTGCGCTGTGGACCCGCATGCGCCCGCGCTCAATCCCGAGCTGTGGGACGCGAGTGATACCGTGCCGAGCGACGAGCTGCGGGCGCGCATCAATGCCGGGGCAGCCGCGGCGGGACTGGGCGAGCTCGAGCCGCTCGACATCAACGACGCTCCTGCCGGCGCGGGCCCTGCGCGCTATTGGCACTTTCCGGGCGCGGCGGGAACGGTTGGCTTTATTAGCGCCATGTCCAACCATTTTTGTGCGAATTGCAACCGTCTGCGCCTGACGGCCGACGGCAACGTGCGTCCGTGCCTGTTCAGCGATGCTGAGTATTCGGTGCGTGAGGCGCTGCGCCGTGGTGATGATATGCAGGTACTTTCGATTTGGCGCGATGCCGTGGCCCACAAACCGCAGGAACACGCGATAATTGAGGGCACGCAACGATTTATGTCCCAAATCGGAGGATGATCATATGGCCAAGAGCAGGTACGCCGATGCCACCAAGGCCGCTCGCAGGGCCGCGATGTCTGCCCACAAAGTCACGGCTGCGGCGAATGCTGGTAACGCCGACGCGTCCGCGCAGCCGACTGCCAGCGCTGCCACCGAGCCCGCCCGCGACGCCCGTCGTGACGAGCTGACGCACGTGGACGCCAAGGGCGAGGTACGCATGGTCGACGTGTCCGACAAGGCCGAGACCCATCGCATTGCCATCGCCGAGGGCACCATCCTCATGCATCCCGAGACGCAGGCCATGGTGTTGCAAGACCGCGCCAAAAAGGGCGACGTGCTCGCCTGTGCGCGCGTGGCGGGCATCATGGCCATCAAGCGCACGAGCGACATCATTCCCATGTGCCATCCGTTGCTCATTACCAAGAGCAAGTGCGACATTGCGCCCATCGCTGCGGCGGGGACGCCGGCCGAGGACGTGCCCGAGGGCTGGGCGCCGGCGCGCGCGGACGGGCAGGTTGGCTTTCACGTACTGGTCACGGCGGGCGTGACGGGCAAGACGGGTATTGAGATGGAGGCGTTGACCGGCGCGAGTGCTGCGTGTCTGACCATCTATGACATGTGCAAGGCCGTCGATCGCGGCATGGAGATCGTCGACGTGCGCCTGCTGCACAAGGAGGGCGGCCGCTCGGGCGTGTGGGATCGCGCAGAGCGCCAGGCCGCCGCTGCCGACGGCGCCGCGCCCGCGGGCGCACCCGTCGCCGTTGCGCCCGCAGCTCCCACTCCGGCTGTCCCCGCGATCGCGTTTATCGGCTACCAAAACTCGGGCAAGACCACACTTGTCGAGAAGGTTATCGCCGAGCTCACCCGCCGCGGCCTGCGCGTGGGTTCGCTCAAGCATCATGGGCATCACGGCTTTGATATCGACGTGCCCGCTAAGGACACCTGGCGCCATCACCAGGCCGGATCCAAACACGTGGGCCTCATCTGCGCCACGCGCTGGGCGGAGTACGCCGACACGCGCGAGGAGGACGAGATGCCCGCGCGCGAACTGCTGTCGCGCTACAACGATGTCGACGTGGTGATCATCGAGGGCTACAAGACCGAGGGCTTCGACAACATCGTGGTCGCGCGCTCCGGTGTCGACCGTCTGCGCGGCAAGAGCTCGCTCGACCTGGTCGACGGTCACACGCTGGCCCTCGCCTGCAACGAGGCCCTGGCACGCCAGGCCTTCGACGCCGGCTTTGCGACCCGAGCCATCAACATTAACGACGCCCGAGCCATCTGCGATCTTATCCAAGATCACCTTCAGGCTTGACGCTGCGCCGGCCCCAAGCACCCCATCTCGCCCCTCAAGCCGTCGCTCGCGTACCAAAGTACGCGTCGCTCCTCTTTCGGGGCGACCTGGGGCACTTGGAACCGGCTCGCTGCGTTGCCATAACATGCCAAATAGGAACAGGCTTATTTTGGCAGGTTTTATCTGGGCAAACGTCATTTCCACCACAAAGGGGCCAGGCACCTTTGTGGTGGTTTTTGCTTTGGCAGATGTGTGGGACATGCCTTACAATCTACCAAGTAGTTCATGACGGGCGAAAAACGGAGAGAAGGAGGCTTGATGCGTCCTTAATGTTTCATGCGGATAGATTGATTTGACAGACGGTGGCGAATGCCCGCCGTCCGCATTCGTATGAAACAAGGAGTCTCCATGCTCGCCTCTCTTTTCTCAAAGCCTCAACCATCGCTTTCCGTGCAGGCCAAGCGCCTGGTTGCGATGCGCTTTCTCATCTACACCGGTTTTCAGACCAGCTACTTTATCGGTGTCATCGGAACGCTCACCTATGCAGACGATGCCTCGGTCGTGGCGACATCGCTGGCCGTCCTTTTTATAAACGTATTCGTGATCTTGGGATCCTTTGCGGGTGGCGCTGCGCTCGACGCCTGGGGCCCGTGCCGTCATTTCTTGCTGAGCATCGTGGACACGCTGGCAACCGGCGCGGCGATCCTCGTTTTTGGCAGCGCGACCGGCATCGTCCTGCTCGGCGCGGTGCTCCTGGGCTTTGTGATGGGGTTCGCCCAGCCCATCGCCACATCCTATCCGGCGTATCTCACCGACGATCCCGTCGAGCTCAAAGACATCAACTCTGCCATCGCCATGTTTTCAAACGTGAGTATCATCGTTGGCCCCACGCTGGGCGGCTTTGTCGCGGCTGCTGCGTCGTCGCGCGCGGTGTTTGTGCTCATGATGCTCTTTACCGTGCTGGCGCTCGTCGCCGGTTGGGGCTTTAGGCAAAGTGCAGGTCAGGCCGCCACACACGAAGGCAAACCCGCGATCGGTGACATCACATCGGACAAGGCCAGCCAAAGCTCCGACCCCAACACGTCCTCCCGTGTCACCTTCGCGGCCAGCATCAAGACGGTCTTTACCAACAGCGTCCTCGCGCTACTTTTCTGCATCATCTTCCTCTCGAACTTTGGCTATGGTGCCTTCGATCCGCTGGAGTCGTTCTTCTACCGCGATGTCCTGCACGTCGGTGTTGAGTGGATGGGCTGGCTCTCGTCGGCCAGCGGTGTGGGCGCGGTGCTGGGCGCCGTGGTCGCGCTCCGCCTGCCGGCGCGCTTTGTCAGCCTCAAAACGCTGCTCGTGGCGCTCATGTCCGTGGGTCTGGGAAGCCTGCTCTACGTGGGAACGCCGTACGTGGGCGTGGCCCTTGTCGGCCAGATTGCACTGGGCATAGCTTGGGGCATCGTCAACCCGCTCCACAACACGATCGTGCAAACGACGGCACCACTCGAGCAGCTCGGCCGCGTCAATTCGGTCATGGGTTTTGGCAACATGTTCGCCGGCGTGGCCCCGCTGGCAATTGCTCCATGGCTGGCGGCGACGTTTGGCGTGCAGCAGACGCTCATCGGAGCGGGCATGGTCGTGACGGCAGTCCCCGCGGCGTTGCTGCTGTTTGGACGCCGGCATTTTAATCGTGCCGCAAAGCAATAAAAACCATCACAACATTCGATGAAAATCGCGATTTTGCCGAAAAACGTCGAATGTTGTGATGGTTTGCGTCTCGGGCCAGGCCACCCTTCGGGTTCGGCCACCACAAAGGGCCAGACACCTTTGTGGCGATCGGGCCCCAACGGCCTGTGCCTTGGTATACCATGTACGCCGTTCACGAATACACCCCACACCGCCGCACAACCCAGAAAGGCCCCCCATGGACACCACCTTCAGCCACATCAAAGCCGTGTTCTGCGATATCGACGGCACGCTGCTCACGAGCCAGCACACGGTGTCCCCGCGCACCGTGGCGGCGATCCGCGCCCTGCGCGAGCGCGGCATGCTCTTTGGCCTGTGCACCGGGCGCGACGCCCACGCGACCGAGGCCATGTACGAGCTCTGGGGCATCGAAGGCCTGGTAGACGTGATGGTGGGTTGCGGTGGCGCCGAGGTCATCGACCGCGCGCACGACATCAACGAGCTGAGCTATCCGCTGCCGGGCGAGACCATCGCGCGCATCTGCAAGCACATGGCGGACCTTCCGGCAACGCCCGTCTGCCCCCGAGACGGCGTGTTCTACGTGCCCGAGAGCAACGCGTGCGTCGAGCACCTGTCGCGCGTCGACGGCGTGCCCTACCAGGTGGTCGATTTTGCCGAGTTTTTGCGCGAGCCGCAGCCCAAGGTGATGTTTACCATGGCGCCCGAGGTAATGCCGCGGGTGATTGAGCGGGCGTCGACGTTTGCCGATAACACTGTTAAGGCGGCGGCTCTGCAAACCACGCAGCGGCTCTACGAGTTCATGGATCCGCGCGTGTCCAAGACGCGCGGCCTTGTGCGCGTGGCGGAGCTCAACGACATGGAGCTCGAGAACATTTGCGTGTTTGGCGATGCCGATAACGACACCTGCATGGTGGCCGACGCCGGCGTGGGCGTGGCCATGGCAAACGGCAGCGACGCCACCCGCGCCGCAGCTGATTTTGTAACCGCGAGCAACGACAAAGACGGCATCGCGATCTTTATCGAGGAGCATCTGCTGTAGCGCCGGGGGAGAACCGCCACAATGGGGATAGGCGCCTTTGCGGTGGCCTCAGGCGATTTGGGCGAGTTGATGCCTGCAATCTGCGCGCAAATACCAATATGGTTGTCTGAACATTACGCTTCTGACTACCGATGAGTTAAAGATATTCTCATCAGTTTGGTAGGGTATTTCTCCCGGTAAATGACCTACAGCTCATGGTCAATTTTCGACTGTTTACAGGATGTTTACTCTTGAGCAAAATGTTGTGCAAATAAATCTAATGCCATTAAAAAATGATGGGCAACTAAATTACCAGTAGAAACAAAAAATAGATAGCGAATAAACGAAGGTAAATCTGAGCAATTGTCAAGAGAATTGAGAATTCGCTACAAAACTATCGGTATTTTTGCTTAGATGTTCAAACAATCGTTACAATATGTACTATAAGCGTGTGCAATTGCAGGTTGCGCAGATACGTTTGATAGTGAAAGAGTAAGATCGCGGTCTCTTGGGGAGGAGACATCGATGAAAGCGAATTCAGACAAATCTAAGCAGAGCAAAAAAGCGACGCGCCGTGTACTGGCAGGCGTTTTGTGCGGAGCCTCCGTGTTGAGCCTGGTACTGTCGCTCGTCATGCCCCCGATCTCGCAGGCCATCGCCAACGATGCCCAGACAGTTTCTACCGCGGAAACTGTAATGGGGGGGGGTTCCTCAAGTGAGTCCGCTGCTGTAGGTAACACCAGCGAGGATGCCGAAAACCAGAATAGCGTCGAGACCGATGGCGGCGAGTCTGGCTCTTCAAATAGTGTTGAGCAGGCTCAGAGTGCGAATGCGGCTTCAGCGGGAGCGACGGCCACCGTGAAGCCGGGAATTTACGTTCCCACGTCTATCGGTATCGGTACGAATATCGATGTCTCCACCCCCGATCCCGGCGTGGCCACCTACGTCGGCCGCGACATGTACATCGGTGGTAAGCCGAGCGACACTAGTAATCTTGATGCGGACAACGCCCCCACCGGCTCATATGCCGCTGAGGCGGAGGGCCTTACCGTGGTCCGTGGCAAGCTTGCCATGAATCCACTCAAAGAGAGCTGGCCCTATAATAATAGTGGCGGCGCTGGTTTCCGCTTTGGCACCGTTGGTTTTGGTTCCCAGTTCCGTCCTGTCTACGGCAGCACCGTGCTTGCGGTCGCCGGAATCGACAGTGCGATCACCAAAATGAGCGTTGGTTACAACGGCAACTTGCCGGGGGCGACTACCGTTGGCGCTTGGAACAAAGGCGCTTGGGTCGGACAGCAGAGACCTTCTGAGGGCGCGACTCCTTCCGGCTTTGCCTACACCGCGCAAATCGCAGGCCCCATCACATACTGGCGCGATAGCGAGTATAAACGCCAGTCTGTGGTGACAATGCAGGGTAATTGGTACGAGGGCTTGTCTGCTCTGGAAAGCACCCTGTTCAATAAAGCTGTTGATTTGACTAATGTCAACGGTAGCGATTATTCGAGCTATAACGGTACAAATGGATACCTCTCGAAGCTATCGAAACAGCTCGACTCGTTTGAAGATACCGGCGAGGTGGATGTCAACGGCTTTGCAGAGCCTAATAGCAACTACGTCATCAACAAGTACAATAACGACGGAACAAGCTATACACTCAAATTCGATGGTAGCGACGATGGTAGCGGCAAGTCTGTTTCCGGTGCGCTCGATACCGGAATCCCGAACAATATGATTCGCAACACCGAGCGACTCATCACCTTTACCGGCGATGGAACTTCTATGCAGCAGGTCTTCACCATCGCCGGTTCCGAGCTCTCCAACTGGAAGGATGGCGTCTACTACCGCGGCGTCGACTTTAAGTTCACCAATATCCCCGAAGGCGCATCCATTGTCGTGAACGTTACAGGTACTAATCCTGTCGAGTTCCACAACGGCTGGCGCTTCTGGTGGGGAGATACAGAAATATCTCGCGGTTACGAGAGTCAGTACGCCAAGAAAGACCTTGACGCGAAATACTCGCTGGCCTCCCAGTCCATCATGTGGAACTTCGTCGATACCACCAGCCTTACCATTCGAGGCGGCATCGCGGGAGAAGACCGCGCGGACTGGGGATACAGTGGCACAGTCAGCGGTGCTAAGTGGACTGACGACGATCCTGCGGCGGCTATGATCGGATCGATTCTCGTTCCCAACGGAAGTTTCGACGACCATGTGACTACCAACGGTCGCGTTTATGTGGGCGTCGATTTCTCAATGAACAGTCCGAAGGTTGCCGCAGCATTTGGTGAGGGTAACTCGGCTTCCGTCATCGATATGGATCAGGAGCGTCACAACTTCCCGTGGTCCGGGTCGTATACACCGGACGGCTCTGCCATTGCGTGGAGCAAGGTCGACGCTGCGGACGGCACTACGCTGCTCCCCGGTTCCTCGTGGGCTATCTATGGTTCTGTCGAGGATGCTGTCGCGGGCCAACACGCTATCGTGACGGTGACTGACGGTGGCGCAAATGATTACGCTTCGGTTCATGGCGAGCTTCAGTTCAACTATTTGAATCAGAAGGCCAACATCGGCGATCCCAAGGATACCAAGTACTTCACGTATTACATCAAAGAGGAGACGGCGCCGGAGGGTTACCAGGTTTCGGACAAGATCTACTATGCCACCATGAACAATGCTGGTGAGACGGTCAACTACGTTCAGGGCTATGTGGATACGGCAAATCGCAACTCACTGGTCCCGTTCGAGAATAACCTTACGGGTGCCATCCCCAACGCCAGGATCACCGGTACGGTGTCTTGGACCAAGGTGGCGGAGGACGACACAAAACACACTCCTTTGCCTGGTTCTGAGTGGAAGCTCACCAAGAAAAAGGATGCCGATAGTACGGCCGACCAGTCCTGGACCGTGATC
The DNA here is from genome assembly GCA_048246715.1 of Collinsella aerofaciens. Classification (GTDB taxonomy): domain Bacteria; phylum Actinomycetota; class Coriobacteriia; order Coriobacteriales; family Coriobacteriaceae; genus Collinsella; species Collinsella aerofaciens_BY. The sequence goes on from DBFBCB010000028.1 coordinate 81,507, forward strand.
GACCAGGTGAGCGACCAGTCGACTTCGAGCGATACCACGTGGGTAGACACCGACACCGCGCCTGGCAAGTTCACGCTCGAGGGCCTGCTGCCGGGCACGTACACGCTTGTTGAGACCCAGGCTCCGTTTGGCTACGAGAAGAACCCGACGGAATATTGGTTCACGGTGAACACGAACGGTTCCATTGCGTGGACCGGGGACGAGAAGCCGAGCATCGTTGATGGCACTACGTACATCTCTGACACTCTCACCACCACGTCCGTGGAGATCCCGGTGATCAAATCGGTTCGAAACATGGATTGGCCGAAGGGCGACAAAGGCTATGTGCCGTTCGAGTTCAGCATTGAGGCTACGGGTGACTACGCAGACACAGCCCCCAAGCCCAAAGAGCTCAAGATTTCTGTTGCCCCAAAGGCAGGGGAGACTGACGCCACCAGGCTCAACAACATCACGGCGACCTTTGGCGCGATCACGTTCAACATGTCGCACCTGTCCACTGAAGCAGGCACCGATAACGACTACGCCAAGACCTACACCTACACGGTAAAGGAGGTCGCGCCCGCCACCGGTGCCGTCAATAAGCTCCGCTACTCCAAGGCCGAGTACCAGGTTGCCGTCACGGTGAAGGTTGCCAGGGACAATGGTAAGTACTCCGGCCTCACCACCTCCACCACGGTCACGCAGATGAAGGATGACATGGGTAACGCCCTGGGTGAGAACGGGCAGGGCGTCGTGGTTCAACCCTCCGCCGCCGCGCCCGACGCCATTCCCGCCTCCACCTTCACCAACACCTACTCCACCACTCTGCCTCTATCCGGTATGTCGGGCGTCACTGTGACATACCTTGCCGGCGCGGCGGTGCTTTGCGCTGCTGCGGCCTGGATGCACATTCGTCGCAAGGCGAATGCGAAGGGAGGTAAGCGTCGTGAATAAGAAAGTTTGCTCCTTCCCGATCTTGTTTGCGCTGCTTGCCCTCCTGATTGGCACCTGCGCGGTTGTGTTCCCCGCATCCGCGCAGGCCGTGCCGACCTCGACCGGTTCCATCACGGTGAGCGGCACCGTGGCAAGCAGCTACGACGCCTACCAGATCTTTAGCGCCAACGTCGTCGACGGCGACAGCGACGCCAAGACCGCCACCGACCTCGCCTGGGCAAGCGACGCCGCGCGCGACGCTGTCCTACCCGTGCTGCACAGCGCCGGCATGCCCAAATCCCAGACCACCGCGCAGGAAGCTGCCGAGTGGCTCAACACCGATTCCCACCTTACGAGCGCGCTGAGCGCACAGCTCGCTCGTTCCCTCCAGAGCTCTGGCGCCGTGTCCGTGGCCCTTAACGCGGGCACGACGGCCGAGCTGCCCTGCGGCTACTGGCTCATCGTCGCCGACGACGACGTCATCGCCCAGGGCGAGGCCGGCACCGCGCCGATCATGGCCCTGGTCGGCGGCAGCGCCGTCACCGTCAAGCCCAAGGCCGCGACGCCCAAGGTGTCCAAGCATGTGCTGGAGGACAGCACCGCCGCCTGGCAGAAGGCCGCCGACGCCACGGTCGCCGACGACCTGTACTGGCGCCTCTCGGCCACGGTCCCGGCGGGTCTTACCGCCTACGACACCTATGCGGTGCAGTTCGTCGACACCATGAGCGCGGGACTCGACCTCTCCAAGGTCGTCGCGAGCATGCGCGTGTACGTGGCGGCGGGCGCGGACGGCGGCTTCGACGCCGTTTCGGCCGGCAAGGACGGCCGCGCCGGCACCGAGTCCGCGAAGGGCTGGACCGACATCACGGCCCAGTGCAGGGTCTCGGTCGACGGTAAGACCTTCACCGTGCGCACCGGCGACCTGATCGCCGCGCTCGGCGGGGCCGACGCCTTCACCGCGGGCGCCCGCGTGGTCGCTGTGTACAACGCGCCGCTCAACAGCGCGTGCAACCACGGCATCGCGAAGGGCAACCCCAACCAGGTCTACCTGCGCTATCCGCGCTCTCCCTTTGCCGACCAGTCCGGCGATGCCGGCTTCACCCGCACGCCGAGCGACGATGCGTGCGCCTACACCTGGGATCTCGCGCTCACCAAGCGCGGCAGCGATGGCGACAAGCCGCTTGCCGGGGCGGTCCTGAGCATCGCCGACGACCGCGGTCGTACACTGGCGGCCGACGGCACGTGGGATGCAGAGGGCAAGGCCACCGTCACCACGGGCGAGGACGGCCGCGTGACCGTCTCGGGCGTGGACTCGGGCAAGCTGGAGATCAGCGAGCTCAGGGCGCCCAAGGGCTACACCGCCTTTGAGGGCACGCGCTCCGTGACGGTCAAGGCCGAGGGCCTGGACGTCGACCAGGTGGCCGCCGCCAAGCCCAAGCTCACCATCACCGCCGAGTCGCCCCTGCGCGCCGACAACGTGGACGGGTCGACGGGCAGCCTGGAGGCGTCGCTCATCAACACGCCCGCCGGCACGCCCCCTAGCATCTTCACCGGAGGCTTTATGCCCTTGACTGGCGATATGGCAATGTTCACCGCGGCCGCCGTTGCGGTCGTCGGAGCCGCGCTCATCGTGGTCGCGCTCCTGGTCAAGCGGGGAGGTGGCAGCCATAAAGAGTAGCTGGCAGCCCCACAGAGAGCGGGGCTAGACGTAACGAAGCAGATGCTTAGAAACAGACAGATGTTTTTAGATCGAATGAAATTCAAGCAGAAAGCAGAGGAAAAGAAGATGAGCATGAGCAAGAACATCGCACGCCTGGCAGTAACCGCCGGCCTCACAGCAGCGCTGAGCTTCGGTGGCGTCATGGCCCCGGTCACGATGGCGTTTGCTGATGGCACGCCAACGGTGGCTCCGGATGGCAATGTAAAGATTGACGAGAAGACCTATACGGATACAACCTTTAAGGGTATCCAGATTTTCAAGGCCAAGGTCACGCAGAATTTGGAAGGCGTTAACAACTGGAATGGCGCTAAGACGCTTTCCGACATTGAGTGGGCGTCAGATGTCGTTAGGGATGCTGTGATCGGGGCTGCCGATACTAACGACGTTACAAAGCCCTCCGGCAATGATGCTCAGAAGTGGGCTGACTGGCTTAAAGATAAAACCGAAGGTGAGTACAAGTCAGGTACAGACAAGACTACTAAGCTCGATGCCGGAAAGACTCTCGACAAGATCGCCAAGGCACTGGAGGACGCCAATATCACTGAAGGGACGGATGAGTGCAAAAAGAGCCCCAATGGCACCTTCACTGGTCTGAATACCGGCTACTGGCTCTTCGTGACTAAAGACGTCAGCACTAGCACTAATCCACCCAAACGCGACACCGATGCCTTTACTTCGCCCATTTTCGCCGTTGTTGGCGGTTCCGCTGAGACCATTGCTCCCAAGAAGCAGGTCCCCACTGTGACCAAGGCCGTCAGGGACGACAAGGATGGCAGCACCTTCGGTACCGATGTGTTCAAAAATCCCAACATGGCTGCAGACTCCCGAATGGACCAGTTTATCGACTATCAGCTCGTTGGCACCGTTGCGGGGAACATCAACACTTACAGCACCTACAGGTACACCTTCACGGATAATCTTCCCAAATCCATGACGCCCAAGTTCACTGATGAAGCCAGCAGCACGACCCCCGCTGTGACAGTTATGATTGACGACAAAAAGGTCATTTCTGGCTATACCGCAACCTTTGATGACAAGAACGTGCTCAAGGTTGATTTCGGCAACCTTAAGGTTTGCAAGGGTGAGAACAATTCCGATATTGCCGTCACCGGTAACTCTACTGTGACTGTTGAGTATCAGGCCAAGCTTGACCCTGCAAAGATTTTTGAAAACAGCAAGGATGGTAAAATTAATCCGACGTTTGGCGACTTGGTGGGTAAACCCCAGAAGAATACAGTTACGTTGACCTATTCCAACAATCCGCATGCCGACGATACCGGCACCACGGTCGAGCATCCTGCCTACGACTACACCTATGGCATCGATGTAACCAAGGTTGGTTCAGAGACTGAGAATCCGCCTCTCGCCGGTGTTGTGTTCACGCTGCAAGAGCGGGGCGATGCTGACGGCACCTTTATTATGGCAAATGGTGTCAAGACGACCGATAAGGGTAAGGCCAAGCTGACGACCGACGCAAACGGCAAGATTAACGTTGTCGGTCTCGATGAGGGCACCTACATCCTTAAAGAGGTCACCCCAGCGCCTGGCTACAATAACTCCGCGGCAAGTGGTGTTACCTTCACTATCACGCGCGACCTTAATCAGACCGGCGGTGACATTAAGCCTAGCACGGAATCCGTAATCGAGGCGACAGATGGCGTCGTGAAGGACAATAAGGCCACTGCAACTACCGGCAAGCTCAGCTTTACCATCGTCGACAAGAAGGGCTCTGGCCTTCCCCTCACCGGTCTTAACGGCGTGACCTTCACTTGGATCGCTGGCGGCGCGGTGCTGTGCATCGGCGTGGCGCACCTCATCCGCAGCCGTAAGCAGGCTGAGGAGTCCGAGCAGGAATAACGTTCACTCACCCATCCCTTTGGCAGGTGGGATGTGATGGCCATGAGACTTGCGGACACTTTTCTCGTCCATCCACGTTCTTGCTTTGCCATTCTCTTTTCGGGGCAGACTCCGCGCTGGAGTCTGCCCCGTTTTTTTGGGATAACGCAGCCAGCCTCCATCGTCCGATGAATCAAGCGTATGAATATCGAACAGATGTTTGCAATTATTGCGTTTACCAGCTGTGGGTGCATACGCTCGCAGTAAAATATCCTTGCGACGCATCCCGTGCGCGGGCGGCCGACGACTCGATCGGAGGTCCCCAAATGCTGAAATTCCTTAACGCGCTCGCCGCCCTCGCGGCGGTGGGCTCGTTCGTCATCGCGTTTCTTGACTCGTATGAGGTTCGGTTTAAGGTCCGTAGGCGCACGCGCGGTGCGGACGGTAGAAGGCATTTGCGCCGCAACAAGCGCAAATAAGAATGCCCGGGGGGTAGGATCCCGGGCATTTAACAAAAGCTGAAAACTAGGCCGCCCGCGCTCCCAAACATTTACGCGGGGTGCGTCGTTTTCTATTGATATTGTATCCCGAATCGCCCCGCCGATCCGGGACATTTTGAAAACTCAAATGCGGGCTTAGGCACGAACGGAATCTCGTTAATTCCGAAAATTATGTATAATTCCAATTAAAAATGGAATCAAACGAAAACGATGGAAATGAACGAAGCGCTAATCTACTTACAAGAAGCACTAGGCCTCTCTGCCAAGACCAAAAATTGGCCTGGATCCGCACGCTTGCCGCTGCATCTGCGGGCGATTGAGGTCCGCGCTGTTGACGCAAACGGTTTTTCGTTTTTGCTTGCAAGCTTGCCTACTGGCGTCGGGCTTCCCGAGGCTAAGAGAGTCTATAGTCAGCTAGCCTTGCGCGCGGTGACTCCTGTTGTCGTTTCGTTTCCTGATGCCGATGCACGTCAGCGCAAAGCATTGGTCGCACAAGGGATTCCCTTTGTCTGCCCGGGTAGACAGGCTTTTCTTCCATTTATGGGCACAGCCTGCACGGAGAGGGGCGGTGTCCGGTTTCGCAATCACGCGACCAAGATGTCGCCCAACGCGCAGGCTGCCGCAATCTGGGGAGCAACCCAGGAGCCATATCGTCCCTATGACCTTTGTCGTGCGCTTGGGATCTCGGCAAGCCGCGCGAGTGAGGCCATAACCGAGCTTGTTGACAGGGGGCTCGCGAGGCGCGAGCGTCGCGAGCGACGTGTCGTCGTGTTCCCTGTTGCTGTTGATCTTTTGCTCAGTGAGCACATGGCAGAGCTCTCCTCGCCTGTCTCGAAGGTCTTTTTTGCAAGGAAGACGCCGCAGATCGACTGTCTTGTTGACGCCGGGGAGACGGCGCTCGCCGCGCGTTCGATGCTCGCTGCGCCGGGCATGGAACAAAAGGCCGTCTTAAGAAGTGCATGGCGTCAACTGAGCGACCTCGAAGTCGCAGACGGGGAGTTGCCGGATAACGAGACGGCGATGATCCAAGTGTGGCGCTATGCGCCCGTGTTTGCCGACTCCTCCCGTGTCGACAACATTTCGCTTGCGCTATCTTTGGCGGCAATTGACGATGAGCGAATTCAGCTCGAAGTCGATCGAATGTTTGAAAGGGAATATCCATGGCAAGAAGCGCTGTAGAAGGCCTCCAAGAATTTCAGCAGCATATGCAAGAAGCTGCAGGATCGTATGCCCTTATCGGCGGCACGGCATGCGACATTTTGCTCGCGGAGGCGGGACTTCCGTTTAGGGCGACTCACGATTTTGATGTGGTAATTGTCGCCGATGACCGGTTGCCTCAGACGGCAGAAGCCATATGGACTTTGGTGCGTGATGGCGGTTACCGCTGCGGCTGGGGCGAAGGCAAAGGCTCATGTTTTTATCGGTTCACAGAGCCTAAGAGGCCGGGTTACCCCCATATGATCGAACTCTTCGCGAAGTGCCCCGACTTTCTAAAGGGTCGTGAGGGGATTGATGTGGCGCCAATTCACGTTGATGAAAACATAAGCAGTCTTTCGGCAATTTTGTTGGACGATGCTTACTACAGCTTGTTCCTTCAGGGAATTCGGACCGTAGGCGGCGTTTCGGTCCTGGGTACGGAATACATTGTCCCGTTCAAAGCGAAGGCGTATCTCGACCTAAAAGCTAGAAGGGAAGCGGGGGAGAACGTTGATTCGAAGAAGGTAAAAAAGCATAAACGCGATGCGCTGAGGCTTGCTCAGCTGCTTGGCGAGTCGGAAGGTGTCGACCTGCGCGGAGAACTGAAGGACGATATGATTGCGTTTGTTAAAGATTGTGAGGTGGGCGACGTCAATCTGAAACAGATCGGGGTTGCGGGCGCAACGATGGCGCAGTTGCTTGAGACGATGAAAGCAACATATGGCTTGATTGGTTGAGTGTGGTTACGTGGCCCGGACGGTGCAGTCTAGCTGCGTTGTCCGGCGCGGAAGCTCGCTAATCGGCTATTATTTGTTTAGACAACCTGAGCTATAGAGGAGTGACCGGCGATGGTGCAGGGCGCCAAACATATGAAGAGCAATAACGCCGCGGACAACGGTGGCTCAAGCCATCAGCCCAAACCTCAACCAAAGCCCAAGCGCCGTCGCAAGCGACTGCCGCGCTGGGCCGACCGGCTCATCACCATCGTTATCATCCTTATTGGCGTGGGCCTTATGACCTGGCCGTGGATCTTGGACCGGCTCGAGGCCTCGGGCGTGTTCAACCAGATCAGCACGGTGTCCAGCACCGTGGACGCGCTGTCTGCCGAGGAGCGCGAGCGCATCCTGCTCCAGGCGCGCTCCTTTAACGAGCAGCTGGCGGGCGAGGCCACCGAGCTTCCCGCCGACCAGATCGAGCCCTACGCCCAGCAGCTCATCTTTGACCGCGATCCCATGATGAGCTGGGTCGAGATCCCCTCCATCGACGTGAGCATGCCCATCTACCACGGCACGAGCGAGGAAGTCCTTATGGCGGGCGTCGGCCACCTGGAGGGCACGAGCCTGCCGGTGGGCGGCACCTCGACGCATTGCGTGCTCACCGCGCACTCGGGCATGCGAAACCTGAGCATGTTCGACGACATCCACTCGCTGGAGCCCGGCGACCTGGTGCTGCTGCACACCATGAACAAGACGCTCGCCTACAAGATGGTGGACTCCGAGGTCGTGCTGCCCGAGGAGATGGAGTCGCTAACCATCGAGCCCGGTGCCGACAAGGTGACGCTCGTCACCTGCACGCCCTACGGCGTGAACGACCATCGCCTGCTGGTGCATTGCGTGCGCACCAAGTACAGCAAGAAGGACGTCGACAAGCAAAAGTCGCTGGCCGGCCGCCACTGGGGCAAGCGCGAGTTTGCCGTGCTCATCGTGGTCGTGGCCATTGTGCTGTTGCTGCTGGACATCGTGATCCACGCGGTCCGCAAGCGCCGCAAGGCCAAGGCCTCGGCATAAGACATTTTCCAGAACCACCACAATGGGGACAGGCACCTTTGTGGTGGTCGGGACTTCCAAACCATCACAACATTCGATGAAAATCGCGATTTTGACGAAAAGCGTCGAATGTTGTGATGCTTTTCGCTGCGGACGCGACGGTTTTCGTTGTGGACGGTGCGGTTTCGTTGCGGAACCGCCGGCCCGTCGCCTGCCAGCCCGCCGCCCTCGTAACGTTTTCGCTGCATTTGGGTAAAGCGCCTGCTCCAAGCCGGTGTTGCCCTGTATACTAGAGCGGTTTATCTGTTATGCGGAAGGGAGCGCCTATGGCACTCAGCGAGAAAGACGTGCGCGGCATCGCCGAGTACGCAAAGATCGCACTGACCGATGACGAGCTCGCCCAGATGACGTCCTACCTGAACGACGCCGTCCAGATGCTCGAGCCCGTCTTGCAATATGACTTGCCCGACGTGGAGCCCACGTTCCATCCTATCGGAAGCCTGTCCAACGTGATGGGCGATGACCTGCGCGAGCCCGAGCGCGACCTGCCGCTCGACGTTGCGCTCGAAAACGCCGGCAGCGCACGTGACCGTTACTTCCGCGTGCCGTCCATTTTGGGAGAGGGGGAGAGCGAGTAATGGCGCAGAGCTTCGATTCCCTTACCGCCGCCCAGATCGCCGCAGGCGTTGCCGCCGGCGACTTTACCGCTGCCGAGGTGGCCCAGGCCTCCCTTGCCGCCATCGAGGCACGCGAGGGCGGGGTTCAGGCATTCCTGCAGGTGTCGCCCGAGCTTGCGCTCGAGGCCGCTGCGCGCGTGGATGCCGACCGTGCCGCAGGCAAGCCGCTGCCCCCGCTCGCGGGCGTGCCGCTGGCCATTAAGGACAACATGAACCTCGTGGGCACGCGCACCACCTGCGCTTCCCGCATGCTCGAGGACTACCAGAGCGTCTACACCGCCACCTGCGTCCAGCGCATGCTCGATGCCGGCTGCCTGCCCATGGGCAAGGCCAACATGGACGAGTTTGCCTTTGGCAGCTCCACCGAGAGCTCGGCCTTCCACCGCACCAACAACCCCTGGGATACCGAGCGCGTGCCCGGCGGCTCCTCGGGCGGCTCCGCTGCCGCCGTCGCCGCGGGCGAGGTCGCGCTCTCGCTGGGCTCGGACACCGGCGGCTCCATTCGCCAGCCGGCGTCGCTGTGCGGTGTGGTGGGCTTTAAGCCCACGTATGGCGCCGTGAGCCGTTACGGCGTGGTTGCCTTTGGCTCGTCGCTCGACCAGGTGGGACCCTTTGGCCGCACGGTCGAGGATGTCGCGCTGGCCATGAACGCGCTCACCGGTGCGGGCCACGATCCGTACGACTGCACCAGCCAGGATTGCGCCGTCGACTTTACCGAGCATCTCAACGACAGCATCGAGGGCAAGCGCGTGGGCATCATCCCTGCGTTTATGGAGGCCGAGGGCCTGACGCCCGAGGTCAAGGCCGCTGTTCAGCGCGCCGCCCAGGAGCTGCAGAACCAGGGCGCCGAGCTGGTCGAGGTCGACCTGCCGCACCTGGATGCCGCTATCGCCGCCTACTACGTCATCGGCCCGGCCGAGGCGTTCTCCAACCTGGCACGTTTCGACGGCATTCGCTACGGCTATCAGGAGGAGGGCTGCGCCAACCTGTCCGACCAGAGCTCGCTCTCGCGCGCCCACGGCTTTGGCGCCGAGGCCAAGCGCCGTCAGATGCTCGGCGCCTACCTGCTGAGCTCGGGCGTGTACGACAAGTACTACTACGCCGCGCAGAAGGCCCGCACGCTCATCACGCAGGACTACGACGCCGCGTATGCCAAGGTGGACACCATCCTCATGCCCGCCTCGCCGCGCACGGCCTTTAAGTTTGGCGAGATCAGCGACCCCACGCAGATGTACCTCTCCGACCTGTACACCATCTCGCTCAACATTTGCGGCAACGGCGGTATCTCGGTGCCGCTGGGCCTGGGCGAGGATACTCAGCTGCCCGTTTCTGCCCAGCTGGTTGGTCCGGCCTTTAAGGACCGTCAGCTGCTCACGTTTGCCCGCGCCCTGGAGCGCGGCTTTGCCGATGCCGCCACGGGTGCGCCCGCGCTTTCCGTCGCGCCCGATTTTGCCGGGAAGGGAGGCGAGCTGTAATGAAGGAGCTTTCCGAGGTCCTGCAGGATTGGGAGGCCGTGATTGGCCTGGAGATCCATACCGAGCTCACCGCGCTCGATACCAAGATGTTCTGCAACTGCAAGCTCAGCCACGATGACGAGCCCAACGCCAACGTGTGCCCGGTGTGCCTGGGTCTGCCCGGCGCCCTGCCGGTGCCCAACAAGCGCGCCATCGAGAGCATCGTCAAGGCAGGTCTCGCCACCAATTGCGAGATTCAGCGCCACTCGATGTTCTACCGCAAGCACTACTTCTATCCCGATATGGCCAAGAACTTCCAGACCACGCAGGGTCCGGTCGCCTTTGCCATGTACGGTCACCTGGATCTGGATGTGACCGGTCGCGGTGCCGCCGAGCGCCCCGACTGCGCGTTTGGCGAGGCCGAGGCCCAGAGTCTGGCGAGCGCTTCGGCCAACGCCGAGGGCCTGTCTACGTCCATGACGTCGACCATGCGCGAGGGCAACCAGCGTGCCGGCCACCTGGCCAGCTACGACGCGTCCAGCCTGCAGATGCCCGAGCGTCGCGAGGACGGTTCCTACACGGTGCCCATCCGCATCCTGCGCATCCACATGGAGGAGGACGCTGCCAAGATGGTGCACGTGGGCGGTGCCGAGGGCCGCATTACCGCCGCGGCCGAGTCGCTCGTCGACTACAACCGCTGCGGCACGCCGCTGATTGAGCTCGTCACCGAGCCCGATCTGCGCACGCCCGAGGAAGCGCGTCTGTTTATGGAAAAGCTCCGTCGCATCTTTGTGACGCTGGGCATTTCGGACTGCTCCATGGAGAAGGGTTCCATGCGCTGCGACGGCAACGTGTCGCTGCGCCGCCGCGGCGAGACCAAGCTGGGCACCAAGACCGAGCTCAAGAACCTCAACTCGTTTAAGAGCCTGCACGACGGCCTTGCCTACGAGATCTGCCGTCAGGCCGAGGTGCTCGAGGAGGGCGGCATTATCTACCAAGAGACCCGCCACTGGGAGCCCAGCCGCAAGCGCACCGTGGTCATGCGTGTGAAGGAGACGGCTGACGACTATCGCCTGTTCCCTGATCCCGACCTGGCGCCGTTTGATCTGGACGACGAGTTTATCGACCGCTGCCGAGGTGAGATCCCCGAGCTGCCCGATGCCAAGCGTGCCCGTTTTGAGACCGACTTTGGCATTAAGGCGGCCGATGCCGAGCAGATTGCCGGCGACCCGGAGTTTGCCGAGTTCTTTGAGGCTGCCGCTGCCGGTATGGCTGGCAAGGAGGCCCAGACGGTCGCAAACCTGCTGGTGAACGAGATGATTGCCTATCTTAAGGGCGCGGGCGTGTCGCTGGCCGAGTCCGGCATTGCGCCGGCTCAGGTAGCAGCGCTGGCTAAGCTGCTCGCGACCGATGCCATTAGCTCCAACCAGGCGCACGAGGTCTTTGAGGCCATGGCTCAGACCGGCGACGATCCCAACAAGATCGTTGACGAGCGTGGTATGCGTCAGGTGAGCGATGCCGGCGCGCTGCAGCCGATTGTGGATGAGGTGCTGGCAAACTGTGCCGATCAGGCGCAGCAGTATCGTGACGGCAACCAGAAGGTCATCGGCTTTTTGGTGGGCCAGTGCATGAAGGCGAGCCGCGGCAAGGGCAATCCGAAGCTCTTCAACGAGTTGCTGAGAACGTCGCTCTCGTAGCTGCGAGGCCGGGGAAGCCCCGAGTCGCCGGGGTATTTCCTCCAAATTTCAAACAGTCCTATGCAAGACGAAGGCCACATTTAGTGGCCTTCTTTGCATGCGGAACTCATTTGGAGCAAACACCCCGGCGACTCGGGGCTTCCCCGGCCAGACGACTCGGCCGTTCGGGTCAGGCGGGGCTGAATGGAATAGAGTGAATGAGGTCGCCGTTGGCGCCCTCATTCTTTATATATGTTGGGAGCGCCAGGTGGTGGGGGTGGTGCCGGTGTGTTGCTTGAAGGCTTGGGCGAAGGCGGCCTGTTGAGGGTAGCCTAGACGCTCTGCCACCTGCGCTATTGTGAGCGCGCTATCGGCCAAAAGGTCCTTTGCTCGCTCCATACGGCGTCTGCGAATGTAGGTGCCCAGGGACTCGCCAGTTTGGGCCTTAAAGGTGGCGCATAGTTTGGAGCGGCTTGTGTAGAGCCTCTCGGCCACCTCGTTGATACCCACACGTCTGCCTTTGTCGAGCGCGCGCTCAATCATTGCCGTTGCTTCTTCGGCAATGGTTATGCTGACGCGTGTGTCTGCCGCCTGCCGCGCCTGCTTGTGGGCCGCGCGCGAACAGGCGAGCTCCGCGACCATGGTCTCCACGATGCCCTGCATATAGACGTGTCCGCCTACGGTGCGAGCGCGGTCCTCGTTAATCCGGCGCAGCGTGTGGCAGATGGCAGACGTCGCTTCCTCGTGCCATGGCTCGGCAAACGCCTCAAAGATTCCCGCGAACTCGGTGGGATAGCGGTGCTCCAGTTCGTCAAAATATTCAGGCAAAAAGAGCACCGAGCGCGAGTGATAGAGCTCCCCCGCAAACAGCGGGCTTAATTCCTCGCCACAGTTATCTTGGATAAAGCTGCAAACGGCATTGTTTGGCCACGGTCCATGCAATGGTTTGAGGTTCGCGGGCGTTATGCCAGCCTCGGGCATGCATGTAAGTGTGGGCGCGCTGACCTCGCTCACGCAGGCATATGGCTCGGGTGTGTATTCGGTCAGGTACATATCGTGCGTCGGGGTGATGAAATGCTCCATGACGATGCAGGCAGGGGAGAGGGGCATGATCCATGCGCGTCCGTGCGCCCGATCGTTTGCCACCTCGCCGGTAAAGACAGCGCCCTTGCCGGAAAGCTCCAGGCCAAACTGCTCAAACTGTGGTGCGTAGAGCTCGGTTATGTCGGTCGCTGCCCGCCGTATTTGCAAAAGCGTCCCTTTCCTTTGCAGAAACGTCCACGCCTGGCTTGATTGTGAGCCATGGCTAACACATCAATGATAAGTTCATTACGGTTAACTCTCAAGCCGTTAGAAAGGAATCTCATGGCAAAGGGATCAAAAAGGGAAGGTGGAGGCATCGGCGAGTTGCTCGCGTATGCCGGTGACCGTAAATTCCTAACGTATTTGGGCATGGCGCTCTCGGCGCTCTCGCAGCTGCTGAGCTTTGGCCCGTACGTGTGCATTTGGCTTGTCGCTCGCGACCTGATCGCCGTGGCACCTAACTGGAGCGAAGCCTGCGACATCGCGATGTATGGCTGGTGGGCCGTGGGGTTTGCGCTGGCAAGCATCGTAACTTATTTCGTGGGGCTCATGTGCACGCATCTGTCCGCGTTTCGCTGCGCGTCCAATATCCGTAAGGCTACGAGCGAGCACCTGCTTAAGTTGCCGCTCGGCTACTTCGACACGCATGCCACCGGCGAGCTGCGCCGCATTGTAGACGGGTGTGCCGCCTCCACCGAGACTTTGCTCGCACACATGCTGCCCGATATCGCAGGCGCCGTCGCCATGGTCGTGGGCTTGCTCGTGCTGCTTTTCGCCCTCGATTGGCGCTTAGGCGCGGCATGCCTCATCTCGGTGGCCATTTCGTTTGGCGCCATGGCTACCATGATGAGCGGCAAAGGCGGCGAGTTTATGAAGGCCTACATGGGAGCGCTGGTCAAGATGAACAAGACCGGCACCGAATACGTACGAGGCATCCCCGTGGTCAAGGTGTTTCAGCAGACGGTCTACTCCTTTAAGGCCTTCCACGATGCGATCGCCGAATACGCCGACATGGCGCAAAACTATGCGGGCACGTTCTGCCGAGGTCCGCAGGTGCTCAACCTTACCGCGCTCAATGGCCTTGTGGCATTCCTGTTGCCCGTGGCGTTGCTGTTGGCGCCAGGCGAGACGGACTTCGCGCATTTTATGACCAACTTCACGTTTTACGCGATATTTTCGGCCGTGGTACCGACGGCCATGACCAAGCTCATGTTTGTGGGCGAGGCCTCTCAGATGAGTGCCGATTCGTTGGCTCGTATTCGAAACGTCATGGATTCCAAGCAGCTCTCCGTGCCCGCCCAACCCAAGCACCCTGCCGGCAGCGACGTGCGATTTGAGGACGTGAGCTTTACGTACGAGGGCGCCGAGGCACCTGCCGTTAGCCATGTAAGTTTCAGCGTTCCCGCTGGTAGCACTCTCGCCCTGGTGGGTCCCTCGGGTGGCGGTAAGTCAACCTGCGCAAGCCTGATCCCGCGTTTTTGGGATGTTTCCTCGGGTCGAGTGCTCGTAGGCGGTGTGGACGTTCGCGATATGGATCCGCACGAGCTTATGGACCAGGTCGCCTTCGTGTTCCAGACCAACCAGCTGTTCCGGCAAACACTTGCCGATAACGTGCGCGCCTCCAAGCCTACGGCCACTGACGACGAAGTGCGTGCGGCCCTCTCCGCAGCTCAGTGCGACGACATTGTGGCCAAGCTCCCACAGGGTATCAATACCATGCTCGGTGCCGGCGGAGCATATCTTTCGGGCGGCGAGGTCCAGCGCGTGGCGCTCGCCCGCGCGATCCTTAAAGACGCGCCTATCGTGGTGCTCGACGAGGCCACGGCGTTTGCCGATCCCGAGAACGAGGCGCTCATCCAGCGCGCCTTTAGCAAGCTGGCGGCGGGCCGCACGGTCATTATGATCGCGCACCGACTCTCGACTGTAGTGGGCGCAGACCAAATCGTGGTGCTCAACCAGGGCAGCGTGCAGGAGTCGGGTACCCATGCCGAGTTGCTGTCCCAAAACGGCCTGTATGCCAAGATGCGGGCCGAGTACGAGCAGGCCGCGAGCTGGAAGATTACTGCTGCGACCGCGGATGCCGCCGTCACGAAGGGAGGCGAGGCCTAAATGTTCGCCTCATTCCAAAAGAAGTATTTCCTATCCGATAAAGGCGTCGCCGGCGTAAAACGCGGCATTTTCTGGACCACGCTCACCAATCTTATTTCCATGGCCGGCATGGGTTTTCTATTCCTGGTTATGGCCGGCTTTGTCGAGCATCTCGCCAGCGGGGCTGACCTGCCGGATACCCTGTCGATCGTGGGCGGCCTCCTGGTCTTTTTTGTGTTGCTCTTTGTCTCTAACTGGCAGCAGTATTACTACACCTACTGCATCTTTTACGAGGAGTGCGGCAAGCAGCGCATGGAGATCGCCGAGCGCTTGCGCAAACTGCCGCTGTCGTTTTTTGGTCGTCGTGATCTGGCCGATTTAACCGAGACTATCATGGGTGACGTCCAGGCCATGGAGCACGCCTACAGCCACGTGCTGGGAGAGCTTTGGGGTGCCATCATCGCAAGCGCCATTGTGTTCGTGGCGTCGTTGTTCTTTTGCTGGCAGCTGGCGATCGCGGCGTTTTGGAGCGTTCCCGTGGCCTTTGCCGTGCTGTATCTAACACGCGGCCCCATGACTCCGGTGTTCGATCGCGTGCGCGCCGAGAAGGTCAAGGTTACCGAGGCGATTCAAGAGACGCTCGACTGCGTTCGCGAGATCCGTGCCACCAACCAGGAGGCCCATTATCTTGAGGGACTCAACGCCGTGATCGATGCCGAGGAGCGCGAGACCACCAAGGGCGAGCTCGCTAACGGGCTTTTGGTCAACTCCGCCTTTGCCATCCTGCGTCTGGGCATTGCCACCACGCTGGTCACGGGTGCCGCGATGGTCGCCTCCGGGCAGGTCGACTTTTTGGTGATGTTTGCCTTCCTGCTTATGGTGAGCCGTATCTATGCGCCCTTTGACCAGGCGTTAATGTTAATGTCCGAGCTGTTTGCCGCCGAGTCGTCTGCCAAGCGCATGCGTTCCATCATGGAAGAGCCTGTGGCGCGGGGCAGCGAGAAATTTGAGCCCGCGGGTCACGATGTGGTGTTCGATCACGTGGCATTTGGCTATGGTGCGGGCGAGGACGGCCGCGCCGGCGAGAAAGTTCTTACCGATGTGAGCTTTACCGCCAAGGAAGGCGAAGTTACGGCGCTGGTCGGTCCTTCGGGTTCCGGTAAGTCTACGGTGAGCCGCCTGGCCGCGCGCTTTTGGGATGCCACTGCGGGCAAGGTTACCGTGGGCGGTGTGGATGTTGCGGGCGTCGATCCCGAGGTACTCCTGCGCGACTACGCTATCGTGTTCCAAGACGTGCTGCTCTTTGACGACACGGTGATGGGAAACATCCGCCTCGGGCGTCGTGATGCCACCGATGAGGAAGTGCTTGCGGCCGCGCGTGCCGCCAACTGCGACGAGTTTGTGTGCCGCATGCCGCAGGGCTACGACACCATGATCGGCGAGAACGGCTCCAAGCTGTCCGGTGGCGAGCGCCAGCGCATCTCCATCGCCCGCGCGCTGCTCAAAGACGCACCCATCGTGCTGTTGGACGAGGCGACGGCAAGCTTGGATGTGGAGAACGAGACCGTGGTACAGCAGGCACTCTCCCGTCTGCTTGCAGGTAAGACGGTTATCGTTATTGCCCACCGTATGCGTACGGTGGAAAATGCCGACAAAATCGTTGTGCTCAAGAATGGAGTGGTTGCCGAACAGGGCACCCCGGCGCAGCTCAAGGCGGCAGGTGGAGAATTCGCCCGCATGGTTGCGCTGCAAAAGGAGGCGGCGGACTGGCAGCTGTAGGAATATGACAAAGGGGCAGTCCCTTTGTCATATTGAGTTCACCCCCATAGTTTCCAAAAAGTTAACCATTGTTGAACTTAATAGTTAGATAAACTAAACTATTTTCCAAAAGTGTGCTCGAGCAAACTTGTTTACTCGGGTGCTAAGGCACCGTGCCGCAGTTGTTGCGGAAAAGGGAGAGACATCATGAAGAAGTCCACGTTTAACACCCTGCTTGTTGGTGGCGGTTTTCTGCTCGGCACGGCCGGCATCAAACTGCTCACTAGCGCTCCGGTAAAGAATGCCTGCGTGCAGGGCATCGCGTGCGGCATGCGCGTCAAGAACTGCTACCAGGACATGGTCGAGCAGGCCAAGGCTAATGTCGACGACATGGTTGCCGAGGCTGCCTACATCACCCAGAGCGAGGCCGCTGCTGACGAGGCAGCCGAGTAACGCTCCCAGGCACAAACTATGAGATTCTCGATTATTAGCGAGATCCCCGGCAGGACCCGTCTTCAATTGGCGGGTCCTGTGCCAGAGAGCGATCTCGATGCACTTCTTAAGCTTGGCGGCGAAATCGACGGCGTGCGCAAAGTGCGCGTATATGGCCGTATTGGCCAGATGGCGCTCGAATATGACGAGCAGTGTCGTGCGAGCGTGCTCGACGCCTTGGGCGCACTCGATGCTCAAGCCATCGCCGATGCCAAGTCGGGTTACGTGATGCAGCTTGAGCCACGCAAGCACAAGCTCGTCATGGATCTTGCCACACTTATCGGCACCCACTACGCGCGCCGCTGGTTCTTGCCGACGCCTCTGCGTGCGGTGTTTGTCGTGGCCGGTTACATGACCTTTTTGCGCGCCGCTCTCCACGAGCTCTCGCAGCCGCGCCTGACCGTTCCCGTGCTCGACGCTTCGGCCATCGGTATCTCGTTTGTCAAACGTGATGTCGATACCGCGGGCCAGACGATGTTCCTGCTCAACGTGGGCGAGCTGCTCGAGGACTACACCCGCGCCATGAGCGAAAATGAGCTCATCAACTCGCTGCTCGATGTGCCCGACAAGGCGCAAAAGGTCGTCGGCGACACTGAGGTGAGCGTTGCCGCCACCGAGCTTGAGCCCGGCGACTTGGTCGCCGTTCGCACCGGCATGTCCATCTGCATCGACGGCGTGGTTGAGCAGGGGAGCGCCATGGTGAACCAGGCGACCCTGACCGGCGAGCCGCTTGCCGTCGAGCGCAGCGCAGGCGACGATGTGTTTGCTGGAACTGTCGTCGAGGACGGCAGCATCTTGGTGCGCGTGCGCGCCAACACGCCTCAGACCAAGCTGCGCTCGATCGTCTCGCTCGTGCAGGCGGCCGACTCGCTCAAGTCCGAGGGCCAGTCGCACATGGAAGACCTTGCCAACAAGATCGTCCCGTGGAACTTCCTGCTCGCGGGCCTGGTTGCGCTTACCACCCGCAGCCTCATCAAGACCTCAGCGGCTCTGATGGTCGACTACTCGTGTGCACTCAAGCTCACGGGTTCCGTTGCCGTCATGACTGCCATGAGCGACGCTGCCAAGATGGGCGTGATGGTCAAGGGCGCGAAGTACTTTGAGTCGTTTGCCAAGGCCGATACCATTGTGTTTGATAAGACCGGCACACTCACCGAGGCGCAGCCGCGTCTAGCTTGCGTGCTCACGACCGATGGCTGGAGCGAGGACGAGGTCCTGCGCCTTTCTGCCTGCCTGGAGGAGCATTTCCCGCATCCGGTGGCGCGTGCCGTGGTCAACGCCGCCCGCGAGCGCGGGCTCGAGCACCGCGAGCGTCACGCTGCGGTCGAGTATATTGTGGCGCACGGCATCGCCTCGTCCATTGAAGGGCGTCGCGCGATTATCGGCTCGGCACACTTTGTGTTTGAGGACGAGGGCGCACAGCTCGAATCCGACATCAAGGAGCGCATCGAGTCCCAGATGCAGGGCCTGTCGCCGCTGTACCTGGCGGTCGACGGCACGGTCGTGGGCGTGCTCGGTATTGAGGATCCGCTCAAGCTCGGCGTGCGCGAGGCCATCGCCGACCTGCATGCGCTGGGCGTCAAGCACGTGGTCATGCTCACGGGCGACTCCGAGCGCACGGCCGAGCGCATTGCGCGAGAGGCAGGGGTCGACGAGTTTAAGGCCGAGCTGCTGCCCGAGGACAAGTACGCCTATGTGGAGCGCATTAAGAGCGAGGGGCGCCATGTTGCCATGGTGGGCGACGGCGTCAACGACTCACCGGCGCTGGGCCTGGCCGATGTGGGTCTGGCCATGGGTGGCGGAAGCGACATCGCCAAGGAGGTCGCCGATATCATCCTGACCGATACGGATCTTGCCGCGATCGTGCGTCTGCGCCGCATGAGTCAGGGGCTTATCGACCGTCTGACGAGTTCGTATTCCAAGGTGATGCTCACCAACTCGGCGCTGTTGGCATTGGGTATTACCGGCATGATCACTCCGCAGACGTCGTCACTGCTGCACAACGGCTCAACGATCGCCTACAGCCTGGGCAACGCGAAGGCATATCTGCGCTAGCAGGCGTGTTCGCCCACGTTATCTGGTCTGCGCCCAGGCGGCACCGATGCCGTCTGGGCGCAGACCTTTTGCATTTGACCATTTGCTAGCTTCTCTATATAGTGTTGCTAGCAAAGCTAGCAATTGAAGAGAGGGGTTCGACGTGGGTGCTGTTAGTGGCATGGCGCAGGTGAACGTTCGCGTGGATCGCCAGGTCAAGAACCGTGCCGAGGAAGCACTGCAGCTTTCGGGCAGGTCACTGCCCGAGCTTATCAAAAAGGTCGTGGCCAAGGTCGCGCAGGGTGGCGGGCAGTGTGAGGAAGTGCTTGCGGCCGTCGACGACCGGCAGCAGGCCGTCGCGCCCGATACTCCGTTCGTCGCGTCGTGGGCAGCGGCAGACCGGCTCTATGCAGACTTGGGCATCGCTGCGTCGCCCGTATCCGACGATCGCGGTTGGGACACAATCTATTCCGAAGCCATGGATGAGCATTATCGCCAAAAGGGGATGATCCAGTGAGTGGGGCGCCTCTCAAGATCATGGTGGACGCCAACGTATGGGTTGATTCGTTTTGCGTCGACCATGCCGAGTCGCTTGCCGCGCGTGCGTTTATTGGACAGGCGACGGAGACGGGAGCGTTGCTGTTCTTCCCGGTGCATATCGCTAAGGACGTGCTGTACGTCGTCCAATACGAGCTGAAGCGCAGCGTTCTTGCCAGCGGGGGAGCACTCGACGAGGCATCTGCCCGTGCAATTGGTGATGCGGCGCTGGCGTTTGTTCGGAACATGACCGAAAACGCCACGGCCGTGGGTGCAGATGCGTCGGACCTTTGGCTGGCCGACAAATACTTAGCGCTCCATCGCGATTACGAGGACAACTTGGTGCTCGCCGCGTGCAAGCGCGCACAGGTCGATTACTTGGTGACCAACGACCGTAAGCTGCTCGAACATGCCGATCTTGCAGCAAAGACGCCGCGCCAAATGATGCCGATTCTTGCTTTGGCCGAACGCGGCGGCGCGGCTATCGGTTAACGCGAACTGTTTGCGGGCCTCTTGGACGACGATGCGCCAAGGGACCCGCGTTTGCAATTTACAAAAGTTCGGCCTTAATGGCGGGACTTTCTGCGAGCTGCTCGGCTGCCTTTTCGTCGGAATCGTTTAGTGCTGCCAGACTGCGGTAGACCCACTCGTTGACCTGGGTGTTCTTGACGCCTGCGGTCTGCATAAGGGCGCCTACCTCGCGGATTGCTGCGAACAGATCGGCCTTGGGACCCGCGAGCTCGACCTCGATGCCGTGGTAGGCGGCCACGCCGCGGTTCTCACTCACGTGGTCGATAAAGCCCTCGACGGTCTCAAGCTGCTGGGCGAGAGCCGCATCATCGTCAACGTCCAGCGCAACAAGGGCGTTCGATACCGTGAGGGCGGGATGTCCGCAGGGAACAAAACCCTCGATAACATCCATAGCTTCGGTAATGGTTGAGCCCAGGCCTGCGAGGGCATTGACAAGTTGCTGCTTGGTATCCATAACGGTCCTTTCGACGGGTTAATTTTGCTTGGCGAAAATATACGTGACGCGATCGGTAGCAAAAGTGCGAAGTGCGGCACACATTGGGGTCTTCACAGCTCGTGCATAGAACAGCTGTCCGCTTTCAGAACGTGGTAAGATAACACTCCACAAGCGGGGCTCGCCCCGCATGTTCCTTGAAAAGTCGACGGGCGTTGGGTGTTCGTGCCCAATGCCATCCAGACTTTCCCGACATTCGGGGGCGACTGGTTTCGACACGATAGCTCTGAGAGAGGAAGCAAGCCGAGGTCTCCTCGCCTCGTTAAACAGGGGTACCGTCAAATTGAATTGACAACAACTCTTCTTTTGAGCCTATGGCTCTCGCTGCTTAATTTATAGCGGCGCGTCAACCCGGTGATTTCCCCGACACCGGCGCGACGTCATGTTAGGGGAATGCTCCTGCGCACGTAATCGGTATGGTGCAGGCTAAGACCGAACCGGTTAGGACGCCGCGAGCGTGTCGCTGCGCGCAAAGTGTCCGAGACTAAACCAGCGACTGAGCTTGGAGATGCCAATCAGGGGGCTTTCGTGGACCGGAGTTCGATTCTCCGCGCCTCCACCAATAGTTACAAGCAGGTAGGTATACGCACCTACCTGCTTTTTTATTACCTATAGATACCGCGGGGAATCGAACTCTGTGCAGGGCGCGAGCGTTAAACAAACGCGGAGCGTTTGTAGCGAGCTGGCGAGGACGCCGGCAGGCGGCCGAAGCCGGTGCGGATTTGCGAAGCAAATACGCGGATTCTCCGCGCAAAGCTTCAGCCAGATATAGATGAGATGCCGATTAAGCTCCGGCTGCCATGCCCCGCACCAACGCAAGCCCCAAGCCGCGGAGAATCGAACTCTATGCAGGGCGCGGGCGTAAAGAAAACGCCGCAGCAACGCAGAGTGGGACGCGCTTTCCCAATGGCAGCCCAGGCGGAAAGCACGTCCCGGAATCCGCGCTCAGACTGGGACGTAGTTTCCGGATGGCGCCTCAAGCGGAAACTGCGACCCGGAATCGAGCCGTAGAGTGGGATATGCTTTCCCAATGGCAGCTCAAGCGGAAAGTACATCCCGGAATCCTCGTTCGGAATGGGATGCAGTTTCCAAATGAATGGCTAGCGGAAAGTTCATCCCGGAATCCGCGCTCAGAACGGGACGCGCTTTCCCAGCGGCGGTCCAAGCGGAAAGCGCATCCCGGAATCTCGCCTCAAACTGGGACACACTTTCCGCTTCACCTGCCGCCTCAAAAAACCTGCGCGCTCGCCATCCCAAAACTGGGTAGAAGAAGGCCAAAACGCAATCGCAGGAGGTCAACATGACTGCAGAAGATAAGGCAAAGAACGCCGGCAAGGTCGCGCTCGTTTTGGAGGGTGGCAGTTTTCGCGGGCAGTTTACCGCAGGCGTGCTCGACGTTCTCATGGAGGCTGGCGTCGAGATTCCGGCTGTCTACGGTGTATCGGCCGGCGCTCTCAACGGCGTGAACTACAAGTCGCACCAGATCGGCCGTGCCAACCGCATCAACCTGGCTTTCTGCAACGACAGCCGCTTCATGGGCGCCGCATCGTTTGCGTCCACGGGCTCTATTGTGGGTTACGACTTCATCTTCAACGATGTCCAGGACCGCCTGGATCCCTTTGACAATGAGACGTTCGACGCGAGCCCCATCGAGATGTACGCCGTCGCGACGGACATGCTGTTTGGAACCGCCACGTACCTCCCGGTCAAAAGCGCCGTGCTCGACCTCGACGCTGTGCGCGCATCGACCTCTTTGCCGCTGGTGACGCCGCCGGTCGAGATTGACGGGCACAAATACGTCGACGGCGGCGTAGCCGATTCGGTTCCCATCGAGCATGTGCTCGAGGAGGCGGGCTTCGATCGCGCGGTTGTCATTGTCACGCAGGACCGCTCGTACGAGAAAAAGCCCTACGAGTTTATGCCCGCCGCACGAGCCCGCTATGCCGACTACCCCTATCTGCTCGAGGCTATCGAGACGCGCCACGACCGTTACAACATGCAGCGCATGCACCTGTGGAAGTATGAGCGCGAGGGCCGTGCGTTGGTCGTCGCTCCGCAAAAGCCGGTCGAGGTCGGTCATGTCGAGCACGATTCGGCAAAGCTTTTGGACCTGTATATCCAGGGCCGTCAGGAGGCAAAGCGCCTGCTCGCGGAAATCCAAGAGTTCGTTGAGCGCTAGCGATAGCGAACCCTCAAAAAATGACAACAGCTAAAGAGCTGGAAAATCACGGCTCGTGGATGACATGTGCAGAAACTCTGGTCGGAGCCAAAATACCTGTTGACTCGTACGGCGAGCGGGGTAATATGGACGGGTTACTTGCAGAGCCCCGTGAATCTCTGTAACAACACGTACTGTACATGGAGGAGTCTAAGTGATTTCGAAATCGACTCACTACGCCAAGCAGGGCGAGGTCCAGCGCAACTGGGTTCTCGTCGACGCCGATGGTGCTGTCCTGGGCCGTCTTGCCACCCAGATCGCAATGATCCTGCGCGGTAAGAACAAGCCCCAGTTCACGCCCAACAGCGACTGCGGCGACTTCGTTGTCGTCATCAACGCCGATAAGGTCCAGCTTACCGGTAACAAGGCCGACACGAAGACCTATTATCGCCACAGCGGCTACAACGGCGGCCTCAAGGCTGAGAGCTTCCGCCAGGCTATGGAGAAGCACCCGGAGAAGGTCATCGAGCGCGCCGTTCGCGGTATGCTGCCCAAGACCACCCTCGGCCGTGCGCAGATGACCAAGCTTAAGGTCTACGCTGGTGCCGAGCATCCGCACGCTGCCCAGAACCCCACGAAGATTGAGCTGGAGGCTTAAAGATGGCTGAGAACACCGTTGTCTACCAGGGTACCGGCCGTCGTAAGAACGCCGTCGCCCGCGTCCGTCTCGTCCCCGGCACCGGCAAGGTGACCATCAACAAGCGTGACGCCGAGCAGTATTTCGGCCGTCATCAGCTCGTTGAGAACGCCCTTGCTCCCTTCAAGGTGACCGACACCGCCGGTCAGTTCGACGTTATCGCTCTGTGCGATGGCGGCGGCATCTCCGGTCAGTCCGGCGCTCTGCGCCTGGGCATCGCTCGCGCTCTTCTGAACGCTGGCGACTACCGTGCTGACCTCAAGAAGGCCGGTTTCCTTACGCGCGATGCTCGCGTGGTCGAGCGCAAGAAGTACGGCCTCAAGAAGGCCCGCCGCGCTCCCCAGTTCTCCAAGCGCTAAGGTTTTATCTCCTTTCGAGATACAATGTACAAGCGGGGCCTGCCGATTCCTCGGCGGGTCCCGCTTTTCTTTTTCGACTAGGGCGGGCGGTTGCATATCGCCTGCTAGGGAAGGAGCGATCCTATGCCCCAGAACATCTTCGGTACCGACGGCGTCCGTGGCGTCGCCAACGCCGATCTTTCGTGCGACCTCGCGTTTCGCCTGGGCCGCGCGGCGACCAAGTTTCTTGGTCCGGACATCTGCATCGGCCGTGACACGCGCCTTTCGGGCACCATGCTCGAGAGCGCTCTGACCGCCGGCATTATGGCCGAGGGCGGCTGCCCGCATTGCTGCGGCGTTATCCCCACGCCTGCCGTGGCACTGCTCACCGTTCAGAACGAGCTCGACGGCGGCATCGTCATCTCTGCTTCGCATAATCCGCCGGAGTTCAACGGCATCAAGTTCTTTAGCCGCAAGGGCATGAAGCTTCCCGATGCTGTCGAGGAAGAGATCAGCGCCTGGGTCATGTCCGAGGAAGCCATGGCTGCCGACACACTGCCGACCGGTGCCGGCGTGGGCCACATCATCAAGATGAAGGATGCCCGCAAGGCATATGTCGATCATGCCATCGATACGCTTGATGGCCTGAGGCTCGATGGCCTGGTCGTTGCCGTCGACTGCGGTCACGGTGCTTCCTGCCAGACCACGCCTGCCGCGCTGCAGCGCCTGGGCGCCACGGTCCACGCCATCAACACCGATTATTGCGGCACCGACATCAACGTCGAGTGCGGCTCTACGCACCTTGAGCCCCTGCGCGAGCTCGTGCTGCGCACCCACGCCGATATCGGCTTGGCCCACGACGGCGACGCCGATCGCGTGCTGTTCGTGGACAGCGAGGGCAATGAGATCGACGGTGACTACATCCTGGCTATCTGCGGTTCTGACCTCGCCGCTCGCGGCAAGCTCGCCAACTCCGAGATCGTCTCGACCGTTATGTGCAACCTGGGCTTCTCCATCGCTATGAAGGAGCAGGGCTTCGAGATGGTCCAGACCGCCGTGGGCGACCGCTACGTTCTGGAGCGCATGCTCGCGGACGGCGCCGTCATCGGCGGCGAACAGTCCGGCCACATCATCTTCCTGGAGCACAACACCACCGGTGACGGCCTGGTGACGGCTCTGCAGCTGCTGGCCGTGCTCAAGCGCACCGGCCGCACCCTCACCGATCTTTCCGGCATCATGAAGAAGTACCCGCAGGTACTCGTCAACGTGCATTCCGACAACAAGGCCGGTCTGGACGATTGCCAGCCCATTTGGGACGCCGTCGCTGCTGCCGAGAAGGAGCTTGACGGCCGCGGCCGCATTCTGGTGCGCCCGAGCGGTACCGAGCCGCTGGTCCGCGTGATGGCCGAGGCCGAGACGCACGAGCTGACCCAGCGCGTTGTCGACGACATCGTCGAGGTTGTCAAGCGCGAACTTCCCTAATGGTCAAAAACCGTTGCCAAGTGGTAAACTGTTAAGGTTATTTTGATTGATTGGTATGTCCGAGGGGGAGCATGTTCACTAAAGTCCTAAGGTCTTTTGGTATGCGTGGTCGAGTCCTTACGCTGGATGCTCCCATCTCGGGCGATGTCATTCCGCTTTCCGAGGTAAACGAACAGACGTTTGCCACCGGCCTTTTGGGCCAGGGCGTGGCGATTCGGCCCACCGGAACGCGTGTGATTGCACCGGCTGATGCCAAGGTCGAGGCCATTTTTCCCACGGGACACGCTGTTGCGCTTAACACGGTCGATGGCTTGGACGTGCTCATCCACGTTGGTTTGGACACTGTTCAGCTCGAGGGCAAGCACTTTACCGTACATGCGCAAGTGGGTGACATCGTCCATAAGGGTGATGTACTCATTGAGTTCGATCGCGAGGCAATTGCTGCCGAGGGCTACGATGTGACGGTTCCCATCTTGGTGTGCAACTCCGTTGAGTTCTCAAGCATCAAGGGCTCCGTTGGCGTGCATGTCGAAGAGATGGACCAACTCATCGTTGCTCGCGAGCGCTAGCAAGTGCACGTGGCCATTAGCCTACAATTCAAACACGTTTACGGAGGGCGCCCTTGAAAGAGGACGCCCTCCGTGGCAAGATGGGATTTGTCCGAGGCTAAACAGCTTTGGGTCACCGTGGACGGGCAGGGGCCTCGACGCGGTTAGACACGAGACACATACATTACGCGACCTCGCCCTGGTGGCCGCACACGTTGGTTGCGGCCGACGCGGGCCGCGGGCAAGTGCTTGTAAGGGAGCCTTGCCTCTCTTGTACGAGAAAGGACGCGTAATGAAGATCATTAAAGCTAAAGACTACGAGGATATGAGCCGCAAGGCCGCTAATATCATCTCGGCCCAGGTTATCCTCAAGCCCGACTGTGTGCTGGGCCTTGCCACCGGCTCCACCCCGATCGGTGCCTACAAGCAGCTCGCTGCTTGGTACGAGAAGGGCGACGTCGACTTTGCCGAGGTTAGCACCTATAACCTGGACGAGTATCGCGGCCTTTCGCACGACGATCCCCAGAGCTATCACTACTTCATGCGCGAGAACTTCTTCGATCACATCAACATCGACCTGAACAACACGCATGTGCCCGATGGCTCCAACCCCGACGCCGCCGCTGCCTGCTCTGAGTACGACAAGATTGTCGCCGCCGCCGGTTACCCGGATCTGCAGCTGCTCGGCATTGGCAACAACGGCCACATCGGCTTCAACGAGCCCGATGACCACTTCTCCAAGGGCACGCACTGCGTCGACCTCACCGAGAGCACCATTCAGGCCAACAGCCGCCTGTTCGACAGCATCGACGATGTTCCCCGGCAGGCCTACACCATGGGTACCCAGACCATCATGTATGCCCGCATGATCCTGGTCGTCGCCAACGGCGAGGCCAAGGCTCAGGCTGTGCATGACATGTGCTATGGTCCGGTTACACCCGAGTGCCCGGCTTCGATCCTGCAGCTGCACACCAACTGCGTTGTCGTTGCCGACGAGGCCGCTCTTTCGCTCTGCGAGTAGCGCGAATCCTGCAGCTCGACATAACCTTGCCTAAGGCCCCCGCTTTGCGGGGGCCTTTTTGCTATCCCTTTCCGCCCACTTGACCAAAAACTTGCCGTAAGCTTGACGAATACCGGATGTCCAACAGCTTGATTCATTCCATATCAGATTCTATGCAAAAATGCCACTAGAAGGTCGTAGACGGTAGCGGGTGCTAGGCGAGTTGAATGACATGGCTGGACCTTGTTCATCTGCGTTACACTGCCGCTTAGATGGGACAAGCTGACAAGCTCATTTACCTGCTTAAAGACCGATTAGTCGGGGGATTAATAACAATCGGCCCTCGCTGTACAAAAACTTGCCGCTTGCGTACCAAAAGACAACCTAAAACACAAGGTCGCTCTATTCATAGCGCGGCTTGTATGGTCTTGCGGCTACAGTGTCCATACGGTCGAGTTGAGGAGCGGGCATGGTAAACGATTTGAGCAGTATAGACGAGCTCGAGCTGATGCCGTTGGGCGGAGGCTATATGGTGCGACGCGAACGCTTGATGAATGAGCTTATCGCCAAGGGCCGAAAGGCCGGCATCGTGGTTCTTTATGCGCCCGACGGGTTTGGGAAGACCTCGGTGCTGCTGCAGTACACCCATGAGGTTAAATGCGACCCGACGCGAGGCCCCGTGCGGATTATCGAGGCCGATCGCGCCACTGGGCGCGAGGTGTTTATGCAACTCGAGGTGGTTACCGAAGAACTCAAAGACAAACCGCATTCCCTTATCGCGATTGATAATGTGCCAAACCTCGATCAGCACGATACCGAAGACCTCATCGACAGGATTCGCGGCCTGCGCGCTATGGGGGTAGGGGTCTTTATCTCCTGTCGTCCTTCAAATCGTCAGCTGATTCATGGGCTGGGCGATTCGGTTAAGATCAATGCGCAGATGCTCAAGGTGCATGCCTATGAGTATTCGGCGTGGGCATCGGCGTTTTCGATCAGCACATCGCTCGACTTTTATCAGCTCACGCAGGGCGTGCCTGAGCTCGTCTCGGCATTGCAGACGGGTCTGTATGGCCAAGGCGACGTAGCCGGTCTGCTCGAAAACGAGATTGTCAACGTATATGGTGCGGCACTTGTCGATCTGGCTTCGCTCGACAATAATGCGCTGTTTTGCGTGGCATGTCTCATGGTTTTGATGGGCGAGGGCAATATCGCAGAACTCGAGGCTTGCGGGGTGAGGCTGTCGATGGTCGACCAGTCCTACTTTGTACGCGACTACCCGATCTTTGGCTTGGATCCCGCCGAGCGGAGTTTTACGTGTCTGGGCACGGAGGATAACGGACGCTTGCGCTTGCGTAAGTTGGTGGCCGAGGTTCGCCCCGAACTTGTTCCGAGGGCGGCCCGGATTTTGCTTAAGGCGGGCCGATGCGATGCGGCGATGGGCCTGGCAGACGCCTTTTTGGACCGTGAAGCGGTCCTTGAACTTGCTGGGCAGTATGGGGTCGATCTGGCTCTGACGGGGCACGGGGCCGATATCTGCCGAGCGGCGCTGGGCACGGTTGATGCCGACGATCCGGCTCCAGAGCCAACGCCTGCCGAGGCGCTCGGCGTATATCTGGCAGCGGTCAGCGTGTCCAATACAAAGCTCGCTCGCTATATGGCATCGGTCATCGAGCGCGGGGGCGAACGGGCGGCCTGCGAAATAGACCCTGTCTCATGGAGGGTGGCCCAGACACTGACGGCTGTTTGCTATGGGGACAACGGGCTTGGGCTTCCTACGAACCTGGCCGTGCCAGAAATTGAGACGTCCCACACCGCACTCGACACGCTGTCCGCGCATATCGAGGTCAAGCGATGCCTGACCGAACGGGGAGATGACGGCGGCGTTCTACAGCAGCTCAAAACGAGCAAGGCCTACGATTGCGAGCTCGACATTGCGGGGATTGTTATACGGGCCGATAGCATGCTGGTGGAGCTCTTTGACGGGTCGTTTGCGGGAACCGACGAACGCGACGACGAGATGACGGTGGTACGGGAGGCGCTCGACGTACGTGGGCTTAAGGCGATGGCTATCTGGGTGCGCATGGTGTTGGCGGCACGGCGGCTCCTTTCCGGCTTGCCGGTAACCGACGATGCGGCGTTCAACGAGCTCGATCGTTTTGCCGTGCGCATGCGCGACAACCAGATTCAGCTGTTTGGCCTGTTGCTAGAAGGCTGGCAGTCGCTGGCAGAGGGACGGCCGGTTAATGCAAAGTTCCGTGCGGTCCAAGTGCTCAAACTTGCCGAGGAGTCGATTACGTACATGCGCGATAACGCATTGCTGCTGGAGCGCGTGGCATATCTGCGTAACACCTCGATGGTTTCGGTGCGCGAGGAAGCGGAACTACTCGATATAAGCCAGACGCAGGTTGGTGGCGCAGAAGCCTGGATGGTGGCGCTGCATTTGGCCTGTGCGGGCCGAGACAGCGACCTTGCGGCCTGGATGTCTATGAATCGTACGGGGATTCTAGAGCCATCGTATCGGCTCTTTGCGCGCCTTGCCATGCATTGTCTGGGCGAGCCAGCGACCAGGATTCGCAAGAAGCTTCCCGTGCGCGAGCTATCGCGGTATTCGCTGCGCGATGATCTGGAAGGGGAGGGTGAGCGCTTATTTCAGGCCGGCGAGGTTGAAGCCGTTGATACCATCGACCATATTGAGATTCGCATGTTTGGTGCGTTTCGCGCCGAGCGCGACGGGTTTCCCATTACGGATAAGATGTGGCGCCGCAAGAAGGCAGCGACGCTTGCCGAGCGGCTTGCGCTGGGTATGGATGCGCTCGTCGATCGTGAGACGCTGGCCATGGAGCTGTGGCCCCATGCCGAGTTCAATAGCGCTCGCAACAACCTGTACTCGACGATATCGCGCTTGCGGTCGGCTTTGGGACCGACGCCGGATGGCAAGTCGTGTGTGCTCATCCAAAATGAATGCATCGGACTCAACGGCGACTACGTCAAGACCGATGTACGGCTGTTTGACCAGATAAGCCGCGAGGTTTTGGGAAATCGCACAGGTGCGCGCGGGCCCCATTTGGTCGAGTTGTGCCTTAAGATTGAGCAGCTTTATGCCGGACCGCTGTATGTGCCCAATGGCTGTAATCCCACCTACTTTTTGCGCATGCGGCGCATTATGCAGTCAAAGTACATCGATTGCATGATTAAGGGGGCCAATGCCGCTCTAGAAGAAAACGATCTGCAGTCGGCGATTTGGCTGGCAGAGTCGGGGCTTCGGCAGGAAACGTCGCGCGAGGATATGGTGCGCTGCGCCATGCGTGTCTACAGTGCGGCGGGGCGGCGGCGCGATATCGTCGAGCTATACAGCGGGCATATGCACCATCTGAGGGAGCAGGTCAATGGCGTGCCCGAGCCCGAGACGCGGCGTCTATACGAGCGCTTGGTGGAGGGGCGGCTCAATCGCGTGCTGGTCGAGCGATAAAAAACGGGCACCCGAAGTACTTGGGCACCCGTAAGCTTGCTAAGTGTTGGCTCGCCGGATCATTGGCTCTTAGACGAGCTTGATCTTCTCGATGTCCTTGCGCGAGGACTCGCGATACAGCGAGAACTTGCGGCCGATGACCTGGACGACCTCGGCGTGGCAGCGCTCAGCGAGCTCCTCGGCGGCCTCGCGGGCGGAAAGGCTGGAGCCATCGAGCACGGAGCACTTAACGAGCTCGTGCTTCTCCAGGTAGGCGACCGTCTGCTCGACGGTGCCCTCGTTGACGTCGGACTTGCCGATGATGATGGCGGGGTTGAGGTGATGGGCCATGCTGCGAAGCTGCTTGACCTGTGCTCCTGTCAGTGCCATGGGTTCTCGCTTTCTATGTATGGGGCGCCCCGCGACGGGGCCTTAATCTACGTGAGCTGTCCCACGATAGCGCAGGAACGGCGCGGTGTGGAGCGCGTTTGCCCAGTTCAAAAAGAATGCGGATGCCGAGTGAGTGGGCGGCGCGGGCTGCGAACGGGCTATGAGCTGAGCGCAGAGACCGGATCCCATGCAATAAACGCCCAACGAACCTTGCGGACATGATCGAGCATATAGCGCCCCTGCGGCACGCCCTTGGAGCCCGGCTCACCGGCATGGGGGTTCTCGATCATGTGCTGGGCGATGTAATCGCGCAGACGGTCGACCTTATCCTCGTTGCCATGCTCAAGCATGCGGGAGAAGTCTGCCACACCTGCCTCAAGGCTATCGAAGGTATCGCGACGAGGCGATTCAAAGTACGTAACCTGCGGCAACGCACCCATCTGAATGAGGATGTTGAAGGCGTACACAAAGCCATTACTGCAGGTAACCGAGGCGCCGATGGCGTTCATCACGTGCAGGTCGTAGCGCGGGCTGGAGTTGGCGACCATCGTGACAGCACAACGCCGGCGAGCCGTGCGGTCGAGCTTGGCAAGCGCGCCTTTTAGGTTGGTCGTGGTGACAGAGCGACTGGCAAAGGCAACATCCACCGCTTTCGCGACCGGTCCAACCAAATCCCAATCATCATCCCAAGCAAGCTCAAGCGGCGTAATAAGATCTTCGAGCCCGTAATACTCAATGCCGGCATCAAGCGTGCCCAACATGGCAGGAGAGAAGTCGGCAGCAATCACGGAATGCCCAGCCTGAGCAAGCGGAATAGCAATCGACCCAGCCCCACACCCCATATCAAGCACCGACTCGTCTGGCTCAAGCGCCAACAGCTTCATAAAATCCCGAGCATAAGGGGCAGTCTCAAGCGGCCGAAAATGCCGAGCCCGCTTATCCCACTCAAAAGAATCATCAGCCCGCCGCCGATCAGCTTGCAGACGCATCCATTCGCCATTCCAATCCGCAGAAAGCAGCTCAGAACGAATCAAATCATCAGCCACGGGCCATCTCCTCACAACAAAAAAGCGACTCCTCCCAAAAGAAGAGCCGCAACCAGCATATATCAGAAAGAACCGATCCAACGCCAAATCGCCGCATCAGCCAAGTGGTGCAGGAGCGAAGCAACTGCAACCGGGAAAGAACCCAACTGAGGTCCCGTTGTGCGGGAGCCCCGGGGAGGGCAAATATATAAGGTCGATCGCGAGTTCCGCACGAGCCGGAGAGCACTTAATGTGCTCTCCGTGCGAGTCAGGACTGTCCGAGCAGGCGACCTTATATATTTGCCCTCCCCGGGGCTCCTCGCCAGTCCCCCTCAGCTAGTTCTTCAGCGAGTTCAGCGGTGCCGGGAAGCGTCCGCCGCGGTGGGCAAGCACGGTGCCGGCGTTGGGGTTCACCGGCATGATGGGCGCACGGCCAAACAGGCCGCCATACTCGACGCAGTCGCCCACGCCTTTGCCGATGGCAGGAATCACACGCACGGCCGTGGTCTTGTTGTTGATGACGCCGATGGCCATCTCGTCGGCGATGATGCCGGCGATGGTCTCGACCGGGGTGTCGCCGGGGATGGCGATCATGTCCAGGCCAACGGAGCACACGCAGGTCATGGCCTCGAGCTTCTCGAGCGAAAGCGCGCCGGCCTCGACGGCGGCGATCATGCCGGCGTCCTCGGACACGGGGATAAAGGCGCCGGAGAGACCGCCCACGCTGGAGCTGGCCATGACGCCGCCCTTCTTGACGGCATCGTTGAGCATGGCGAGCGCGCAGGTCGTGCCCGGGCCACCACAGGTGCCCACGCCGATGATCTCGAGGATACGGGCAACGGAGTCGCCGATGGCAGGCGTGGGAGCCAGCGACAGGTCGACGATGCCCTTCTCGACACCCAGGCGATGGGCGGCCTCGCGGCTCATGAGCTCGCCGGCGCGGGTGATCTTAAAGGCGGTTTGCTTGATCTTTTCGGCGACTTCCATCATCGATGCGGAATCGGGCAGCGTCTCCAGGGCTGCGGCCATAACGCCGGGGCCCGAGACGCCTACGTTGATGACGGCGTCGGCCTCGCCACCGCCGTGGACGGCGCCCGCCATAAACGGGGAGTCCTCGACCATATTGGCAAAGCAGACAAATTTGGAAGCGCCGACGGAGTCCTGGTCGGCCGTGAGTTTAGCGGCATCGATGATGGTCTGGGCGGCCATAAGCACGGCGTCCATGTTGATACCGGCGCGCAGGCTGGCGACGTTGACGCTGGAGCAGACGCGGCTCGTGGTGGCGAGCGCCTGGGGGATGGACTGGATGACGCGACGGTCGGCGTCGCCGATGCCCTTCTGGACGAGCGCGGAGAAGCCGCCCAGGTAGTCGATGCCGAGCGTCTCGGCCGCGCGGTCGAGGGCATGCGCGATGGGGGTGAGGTCCTCATCCTTGCAGCACGCGGCAATCTGCGCCACCGGGGTGACGGAAACGCGCTTGTTGACGATGGGGATACCGTACTCGCGCTCGAGGTTCTCGGCGGTCTCGACCAGATGCTCAGCCGTGTGCGTCACGTGGTCGTAGATCTTCGTGCACATGCGGTCGAGGTTCTCGTCGCCGCAACCCATGAGCGAAACACCCATGGTGATGGTCCTGATGTCGAGGTTCTGCTCCTCAACCATGCCGCGGGTTTCCGCGATTTCTGCGGGCGTGATCGCCATCCTTGCGCTCCTATCTGCCAAAACGAGCATAGTCTTATCTATTTTAACGTGCCGCACGTGCCAAGTGGCGCATGCGGCACGTTTTGGTGCTCGGTTGTTTCCGTTGTGTTACTGCCCAAAGACCTCTTCGGCGATACGAGCGCTTTCGGCGGCGTCCTTGGCGTAGTAGTCCGCGCCGATCTGCTTGGCGTATTCGGGGGTGAGTACGGCGCCGCCTACGATGATCTTGACGCCCGGCACCTCGGCATGGAGCAGCTTGATGGTCTCCTCCATGGCGACGACCGTGGTAGTCATAAGCGCCGAGAGGCCGACGAGTTTGATATCGCGCTCCTTGACGGTCTTGAGCACCTCTTGCGGGTCGACGTCGCGGCCCAGGTCAAAGACGGTGTAGCCGTAGTTATCGAGCAGCATTTTGACGATGTTCTTGCCAATATCGTGGATGTCGCCCTTGACGGTGGCCACGCAGATTTTGCCCTTGTCGGCAATCTCGCCGGCGGGCATCAGGCGCTTGATGGTGTCGAAGCCCACGCGCGCGGCCTCGGCCGAGGCCATGAGCTGCGGTAGGAAGAATTTGCCCTGGTCAAAGAGGACGCCAACCTCGTCGAGGGCGGGGATAAAGTGATTGTTGATGAGGTCCATGGCATCGTGGTCTGCCAGCAGACGCTCGGTCTCGGCAGCGATCTCGCCTTTGCGGCCCGAGACGACCATGCGACGAATCGGGTCGTCGTTGCCGTCGGTGCCGGCGGTGCCAGCAGCGGGCGCGGCATCACTCGATGCGGCCTGAGCCGCTGTCGGGTTGGCGGCGATCTTGTACGGATCGGTCCAACCGGCGTAGCGCTCGATGTATCCGGTCGAGCCCTCGTCCTCAACGCTCAGGACGCGATAGCTGTAGACAGTATCCATAAAGCGCTTGGAGCCCGGGTTCATGATGGGGGCGTCCAGGCCCGCGCCAAAAGCGGCAGCCAAAAAGACCGAGCCCAGCAGCGGGCGGGCAGGCAGGCCAAAGCTGATGTTCGACACGCCGAGCGCGCATTTGACGCCCAGACGCTCCTTGCACAGGGACATGGCGCGCAGGATCTGCTCGGCTTGGCGTTGATTGGTCGAGGCGGTCATGACTAGACAGTCGATGAGGATGCGGTTCGGGCCGATGCCGTAGCGGGCGGCCTCGGCCACGATGCGCTCGGCGATGGCGAAGCGGGCCTCGGCGGTATCGGGGATGCCGCCTTCGTCGAGCGTAAGTCCGACAACGTTGGTGCCGTAGTGGGCGACCAGCGGAAAGATCTCATCCATGATCTGCTGCTTGCCATTGACCGAGTTGATGATGGGCTTGCCGGCGTAGCGGCGCACGGCGGCCTCGACGGCTGCGGGGTCGGTGGAGTCGATCTGCAACGGCAGCAGCGTGGAGCCCTGGAGCTGTTCGGTCGCCTGTTGGATGATCTTGACTTCGTCGATCTCGGGCAGGCCCACGTTGACGTCCAGGATGTCGGCGCCCTGTTCCTGCTGGCTGATGCCCTGGCTCACGACGTAGTCCAGGTCGCCGTCGCGCAGGGCCTGCTGCAGGCGCTTTTTGCCGGTGGGGTTGATGCGCTCGCCGATGACGGCGATCTTGTGGCCGTCGCAGGGAAGGTCCACGACCGTTTGGGCGCTCGTGACCGACATACTGGGCTTGCGGTGGCGCGGGCTGGGCGTGTGGTTATCGATAAGCGTGCGCAAGGCCGCCATGTGCGCCGGCGTGGTGCCGCAGCAACCGCCCACGACGCTCACACCGTCGGCGATCATGCCGGCGACGGCTTCGGCGTATTCGGGGGCCTGGATATCAAAGACGGTATTGCCGTCGTCGTCCACGTGGGGCAGTCCCGCGTTGGCCTGCACCATAATGGGCTTGTCGGTAACGGTGAGCATACGTGCGGCGAGTCCTCGAAGCTCGGCCGGTCCTTGGCTGCAGTTGATGCCCAAAACGTCGGCACCGATGGCGTCGAGCGTGATGGCGGCCACCTCGGGACTCGTGCCCAGGAAGGTGCGACCGTCTTCCTCGAAGGTCATGGTGGCAAAGACGGGCAGGTCGGAGTTCTCGCGGCAGGCGAGGACAGCCGCCTTGATCTCGGCAAGGTCGGTCATAGTCTCGATAATAAAGAGGTCCACACCCGCGGCGACGCCGGCGCGCACTTCCTCGGCAAAGAGGTCGTAGGCCTCGTCGAAGCTCAGAGTACCCAGGGGGCGAAGCAGCGCGCCGATGGGGCCGATATCGCCGGCGACGTAGCGGGCGCCGGCCTCGCGGGCGCAGGTGACGGCCGCGGCAAAGACGTCTGCCACAGTGGCGGCACCGTCGAGCTTGTGGGCGTTGGCGCCAAAGGTGTTGGCGGTAATCACGTCGCAGCCGGCCTCGACATATTGACGTTGGATATCGGTGATAACCTGGGGCTCATCAAAGTTGAGCAGCTCGGGCAAGGCGCCCGCCTTCATGCCAGCGGCCTGCAACATGGTGCCCATGCCGCCGTCGAACAGCAGGTGTCCCGTGCCCTCGATGGCCGCACGCAGGCGATCGTCCTTAATGCGCAGATCGTCGATCGTGCGCGTCTTGTACGTGGCACCGTTGCGACGTGCGGCATCAACGGGTGCCGCCAATGCAGTGCCGTCAGAATCATGAGTGATAAGTATGTTTGAGCTATTCGCCATGTGCATCCATTTCGTCTAGAGCCCACTGAGGAATTTCTATTTGAAGAGATTTGTCGGGCTCGATATCTTCGATTCGCTTGTTGTAGTGGGCAAGAAGCCGTGCGACATTTAATCGAATTAGGCCTCGCTTGTAGAACGATAACTCTTCAATATTGATGCCGATAAACGATTCGAGCGCGATAACCTGTACGCGATTGCCGAGTCCCTCACTTTCGAACAGTCCGTAAGCGAAGGAAACTTTATCGTGGGGGACAACGACGATGGGCCGAATGCCATTTCGAATGTTATCTCGGCATCGATCGGTCAATTTGGCCATTGGCGATACAGTCACATGAAATGCAGCATCATTGATTTGGAAATCGCCAGAACGGTCTGTCTGCTGGTCGGCGGCGTTTGAGTTGTCCTTTCCGATTTCTATGGTTGGAAATAACATCTCAAGTTTTGCACCTACCAGGTGCTGTGCGACGGTACCCGTTGGCTTATCGGACCGTAGGCTTGCTTCGGCTAGGATATCATCGACAATGACAGAAATTGGTTTTTGAAGATCGATTTCGACTTTGATTCTCTGCCGGTTAAAGAAATCGACCTGGATTCGCTCGACGAAGAAATTGGCGATTGCATTCGCAGCTTCAAGACGAGTGTCTTCGCAAATGTCACTGGGTAGGGCAGAGTTGATAATTGTGGCAAGCTCAAGCGCCATCGGGAGTGTGCCGCGTGAGGTTCTGCCGCCCTCTGACGCGAAGGCACGCGTTTCCCCATGTCTGGCTAAAACTGTTTTGATGCATGCTCCACTTAGGCCTCGTACTTGGCTCCCCTTGTCCGATTGCACATAATCGTCGGTGAGCGGAAAACGGTTTTGCAGCAGCTCGCTTATGCCTATGCCAACCGCCATAACGTTACGGTTGACATTGCCTCGCTTGTTGCGCTTGGATTCGTACCAGAGTTCAATGGCATCCAAGATACCTTTATCGGGCTCGCTCAAGGAGCAATTGGTCATTTCCATTATTGTTCACTCCGTTCCTTGAAGACATAAGCGCGGGTTTGACTGCATTTTTTATAAGCCAAGTGACAACTGGCACGGCAACTGCATCGCCGAATGCGTAGCGAATCTGAGCATCCGAGAAGCCGCTAAACTGACATGAGTCAGCACCTTGGAGACGGGCATATTCAGTTCCAGTCATCCAGCGAACTTCTATTTTTCCGTTTTCGCATATAACGACTGCCTGTCTTGATGAGCCGCCGCGAGCCGTTCTTAGACATCCGGCAATTTCTTCTTCACGGATTTCCCAGCGCACAACGCCCGATCGCGTGCGACGGTAAGCAGTGCGAACAATTTTTTCTTTGGCATTTAAGAAGCGCTGAAGGCGCTCTGCTTGATGCGGTGCAAGTGAGTCGATAAATGCTTGCACTTGGTTTTTGTTCCACCAACGCTTGTCGTCCTCGGGAATATTTTCAACAACCGTTGCAAGGCCCCTCATGCGAAGTGGGCTCGGTTCGTTTAGGTGAGAGACGTGCGTAATGAGTGAAGGGTCGGAGTGAATCCAGGAGACCTTTTCAGGTCGAAGCGAGGAATCGAGTCGGCTGTTGGGAAGAGGGTTTTTTAATCCGACGACAAACATGCGGGGGCGTGACTGGGGAAGCCAGTGCCGTGCATCGATAAAATAGGCGTCGCATGAATAGCCTAAACGATTAAATTCCTGGCAAACGAGTCTAAAGTCATCACTGTTATTAGACGTGGCAAGGCCGATGACATTTTCGAGAACAAGTGCCCGCGGGGCACGATCGCTCATTCCTTCGATGGCCTTAATAAAGCCAAAGAACGCACTGGACTCTTTGCCAGAGATAAGTCCCTCCCTGTTTCCCGCGAGAGATAAGTTTGTGCAAGGGCTTGACGCCCATGCGATGTCGGCTTGGGGTATTAGGTCGGGGTCGAGTGTGTGAACATCCTGCTCGACTAGATGTTCATCGCCCCAACACTGGCTGTACATGGCGCATTTAGTATGGTCTATGTCATTTGCCCAGATTGTTTTGATTCCGGCTTTTGCCATGCCGGCACGAGCCAAGCCAATGCCTGAAAAAAACTCAAGCGCGGTTAGTTGTGGCGAGAACTGCAGAATGTTGTGCATGTACTGGCTTTCAGATAGTTGTTATTTGGCATCTAATGGTACTTGTTTGTGAGGACATCCGCTTACATACGGATGAGATTCCCTCGATACCGTGCCATCAATTGACATTTTATTCAGAATGCGAATAGCAGGTGGTGTGGGCGGCACGGAAGCGGCAGTTCTCGCGCATGCGGCAGATATTGCAGGTGGGGCGGCTTTGGGCGTCGTGGACCTCGCCATCGAACAGGCCGATCACCGCGGTCACGCTTTTGGTGGGCATGAGCAGGCTGGTGGGCGTGACGGTCAGGCCGATAAGCCGCGTGGCGTTGAGCGCATTGACGATCGAGCGCTGGGCCGAGAGCGGGCAGTCGCCATAGCCGGGACTAAAGCGCCAGTTGCCGGCGAGCCCATGAACGGCGGCGTCCGTCTTGACCTGCTGGTCCATTTGCTCAACGGCGGCTTCTACATAGGCAGAGCATGCGGCGTCGAGCACGGCGCCTTCCAGGGGTTGCTGAGCTCCGGTGGTTCGCAGACGGCGTTCGGCAGACATCCCGAGGGTACATGCCATGAGCGCCGCCAGGCGGGCGTCCTTAAGGTGGCGATAGATATCACGACCCCGCAGCTCAACATTGGTGCCAACCAAGCGGATGCAGGGCTCGCCCTGCTCGTCAACGCCCGTGGCATCGACGGCAAACACGCGTCGCACGCCGCGGGGCTCGATATCCAGCTCTAGGCGCTCGACCACAAGCTCAATTCGTCGTGACAGCTCGGGCTCAATCTGCTGGCCGCCGTAGCCCAGATACCGCAGCATCTCGGCACGGTCGACACGAGGGCGGTGGGCGGCGTCGATACGGTAAAGCGCCGGCGACGCAAGGTCGGCCGGCACTTCAACAACGGTTGTATCGACGTGCGGTTTTTCCATTACCCCAGGCGCTCCATAATGGTCGCGGCGATTGCAGGACGGTTCATAGTGTACAGGTGCAGGCCGTCGGCGCCGTGCTCCTTAAGGTCGCAAAGCTGACG
The DNA here is from genome assembly GCA_048246715.1 of Collinsella aerofaciens. Taxonomy (GTDB): domain Bacteria; phylum Actinomycetota; class Coriobacteriia; order Coriobacteriales; family Coriobacteriaceae; genus Collinsella; species Collinsella aerofaciens_BY. The sequence goes on from DBFBCB010000028.1 coordinate 120,852, forward strand.
AGCAGCATAATCTACACCAGCTGCCTGCAGGCTCTCGGGGTCGTTCTCGTACTTGGCGAGGATCTTGATGACGGGGGAGGGCAGCGATGCGCCGCACATAAAGACCATGCGGCTGATCTGCGACTTGCCCATAAACGGCATGATGCCCGCGGTAATGGGCACGGTGATGCCGGCCTTGTCGGCAAGCTCGCGAAAACGGTAGAAGCACTCGTTGTCAAAAAAGAGCTGCGTCACAAAGAAGCTCGCGCCGGCGTTCTGTTTTTGCTTGAGGTGTTCGACCGAGACGTTGAGGTCCTCGCAGGCAATGTGGCCCTCGGGGTAGGCTGCGGCGCCCACACAAAAGCCGGCGTCGACGAGCTCGGGGATGAGGTCGCGGGCGTAGGCGTAGTCCGAGGCGGGCTTGTCGTCCTCAGTCGCGCCAGCGGGAAGATCACCACGCAGGGCCAGGATGTTTTCAACGCCGGCGGTGCGATACTCGTCGATCTTGGCGGCGATATCGGCGTGCGAGCGGCCCACGCAGGTAAGGTGTGCCACCGAGGGTGTATCGAATTCGCTCGTAATCATATGCGCGATGGGGGCGGTGGTGGCACCGTTGCCCGAGCCGCCGGCCGAGCAGGTGACCGAGACAAAGCTCGGTGAAAGCTTGCACAGATTGCCTGCCACCTCGCGAGCCGTGTCGAGGGTAAGCTCGCCCTTGGGCGGGAACATCTCAAACGAAACGGGTGCGGTGCCCTGGGATGCTGCCTGCTTAAAAACCTCGTCGACGCGCATATCGTGCTCCTTTAGATGCCTGGGTGCGATGTTTTGTTGCAAGGATTCTACAGCACCACTGCGCTAAGGTGGAGTTTCTCTCGCTATTTGGGAATACCAATCGAAAATGCTTCGCTATCGGCATTTCCTATAACAGGGTAGTCAATCTAAGATGGGGCTATATTGAATGATATTTGATGCGAAATACCAGTTAAGAAAGCCCCGTCCCAAATTGACTACCCTTAAATCGTGGGGAGAGGTCTGCAATTTATACAGTTGATTGGCCATTAAGGGCGGCAGCGCCGCTGTGATGCGGTAACCTCATTGATTGGTTTCGCGACAGCAACATAACGGTAATGTCGCGGAAACACGGCGAGTCTAAGCTATGACTCGTTCGTTAGTAATCAACACCGCATCTCACGCGGTGCCGATACGAAGGGAGTTCCGTATGGCCGATCTTACTGACCGCTTCGGGACCATGGTGTTCTCTGAGGAAGTCATGAAGGACTACCTCCCCAAGGACATTTGGAAGCGCCTTGCTGCAACCCTCGAGGGCGGTGAGCCGCTCGACCTGGATGTGGCCAACGCCGTTGCCCACGCCATGAAGGTCTGGGCCATCTCCAAGGGTGCGACGCACTACGCACACTGGTTCCAGCCGCTTTCGGGCATTACTTCCGAGAAGCACGACAGCTTCCTGGAGCCCAACCACGACGGCACCGCTATTACCAAGTTTACGGGCAAGAACCTCATCCAGGGCGAGCCGGACGCCTCCAGCTTCCCCAACGGCGGCCTGCGCGCCACCTTCGAGGCCCGTGGCTACACCGCTTGGGATCCTACCAGCCCCGCCTTCATTAAGGACGATGTCCTGTGCATCCCCACGGCTTTCTGCTCCTACACGGGCGAGGCCCTGGACAAGAAGACCCCGCTGCTGCGCTCCATGACCGCGCTCTCGCGTGAGTCCAAGCGCGTTTTGGCACTGTTTGGTAAGACCCCCAAGAAGGTCGTTCCTTCCGTGGGCGATGAGCAAGAGTACTTCCTGATCAAGAAGGACGCCTACCGCAAGCGCAGGGACCTGGTCATCACCGGCCGCACCCTCTTTGGTGCTGCTCCCTGCAAGGGCCAGGAGCTCGAGGAGCACTACTTTGGCGCTATCCGCCCCACCGTCTCGGCCTATATGAAGGACCTGGACGATGAGCTGTGGGCGCTTGGCATTCCCGCCAAGACCAAGCACAACGAGGTTGCTCCCTGCCAGCATGAGCTCGCCCCTGTCTATGGCGAGGTCAACGAGGCCATCGACCAGAATCTGGTCATGATGGAGAAGATGAAGCTCATCGCCTCCCGCCACGACTTGGTCTGCCTGCTGCACGAGAAGCCCTTCGAGGGCATCAACGGCTCGGGCAAGCACAACAACTGGTCGCTTGGCACCGAGTCCGAGAATCTGCTCGATCCGGGCGACACTCCGCTCGACAACCTGCAGTTCATCGTCTTCCTCACCGCGGTGATCGAGGCCGTCGATAACTATCAGGAGCTCCTGCGTGCCTCCGTTGCCTCGGCCGGCAACGATCATCGTCTGGGCGCCAACGAGGCTCCTCCGGCGATTATGTCCATCTTCCTGGGCGACCAGCTTACCGAGGTCGTCGAGAAGATCATCGATGGCAAGGCTTCCGTCCATGCCACGCGCGGCGTGCTCGACCTGGGCGCCGATACCCTGCCCAAGCTGATGCAGGACAACACCGACCGCAACCGCACCTCCCCGTTCGCCTTCACCGGCAACAAGTTCGAGTTCCGTGCCTGCGGCTCCGAGCAGAACGTCTCCGACTCCAACCTGGTGCTCGATGCCGCCGTGGCCAAGTCGCTCAAGTCCTTCGCCGACGCACTCGAGGGTACGCCCGAGGATAAGTTCCAGGACGCCGCGCTCGAGTACTGCAAGAAGGTGCTGACCGATCACCAGCGCATCCTGTTCTCCGGCGACGGTTACTCCGACGAGTGGCCCATCGAGGCCGAGAAGCGCGGCCTTGCCAACAACAAGACCACGGCCGATGCCCTGCCCGCCTTTGTTTCCGATAAGGCCATTGCGCTCTTTGAGGAGACGGGTGTCCTGACCAAGGCCGAGGCCCAGTGCCGTTACGACTGCAAGCTCGAGAAGTACAACAAGCTCATGAACATCGAGGCGACCACGATGGTTCGCGAGGCGCGTCGTACCTATCGCCCGGTCATTACCGCCTATGCCACCAAGGTCGCTAAGGGCCTCGAGACTATTCGTGCCGCCGGTGCCGAGGCCGCCATGCAGTGCGAGCAGAATACGCTCAACAAGCTCTGCAACGGCATCACCGCCATCAACGACTCCATCAAGGCGCTCGACGCCGTGCATCAGAAGGCCGAGGCCCTCGATGGTCAGGAGCAGGCCAATGTGTACGCGCACGAGGTCGTTCCCGCTATGGATGCGCTGCGTGCCGCCGTGGACGCCATGGAGGAGATCGTGGCAGCCGACTACTGGCCGGTCCCGACCTACGACGACATCCTGTTCTACGTGTAGGGCGTAACTGACATATCGTCACGGTATTGAGCCGGGGTCCGCATCATGCGGGCCCCGGTTTTTGTTTGCGAAGGACGCTTTGAAGCCCGTTTTACCGCCGATTTGCCTAGGTATAAAGGGTTGTGGGCAAAAAACGTCAAATATGAGTACTGTCACAAGTCCTGTAGCATTATTTATTTGCAAAATATGCAGTGTTACGCAACATATGTCCAAGTACTTAGCTGATAAACGTCTGCAATTCTTCCGCCGTAGGACGCCTGACGTCTTAATCGTCTTCTGAAGGCATGAAATTGCTGTTACTAAAATGGTAACAGTACTCATATTTGCTATTTTTTGCCCACAGGCCTTGCGATGATGCCGGGATTCGCACCCTGTCGGGTTCGAATCCCGGCATATCGGTAGCAAAAAGCCCGCTACCGCGAGGGTAACGGGCTCTTCAATTCAAATGGTGCCCCCAGCGGGATGTCCGCGTGCGGCTGGCGCCGCCCGCTTTCGCCGCGTCGCTCCGCTCCTTGCGTGCTGCGCTGGAAAACGCTTGCGCGTTTCCTTAGCTCCGCACCCTGTCGGGTTCGAATCCCGGCATATCGGTAGCAAAAAGCCCGCTACCGCGAGGGTAACGGGCTCTTCAATTCAAATGGTGCCCCCAGCGGGATTCGAACCCGCGATATCCACCTTGAAAGGGTGGCGTCCTTGGCCGCTAGACGATGGGGACAGCGGGAAAGAGTATAGCAGACTTTTTTAGCCGTTCACATATCGTTGGCAAACTGAAAAACCACCACAAAGGTGCCTGTCCCCTTTGTGGTGGTGAGGTGCTAGGGGAGGAGCTTCATGGCGGCGTCGTGGGCGGCGTGCTCGTAGGTGTCGTCGAGGGGCTTGAGCGGCAGCAGGGCGGCGGCCTGTGCATCGCCACGGTGCTCGAGGGCATGGGCGATCAGCCAGTCGGCGAGCTCGGGGTTCTTGGGCAGCGCCGGGCCATGCAGGTACGTGCCGATGACGCCCTTGTAGATCAGGCCCTCAAAGCCATCGTCGCCGTTGTTGCCAGTGCCCGTGACGACAGACGTTCCGAGCGGCGTGGCCTCTGCATCGAGCAGGGTGCGGCCACCGTGGTTCTCGAATCCCACAAAGGGCTCGGGTGCCAGGCCGGTCCTAACGGCGACGTTGCCGATCAGGCGGTCGGAGCCACGTACGGTTTCGGCGGCAATGACGCCCAGGCCCTCGATGCGATTTTCGCCCATATAGTACGAACGGCCGAGCAGCTGATAGCTGCCACAGATGGCAAGCAGCGAGCCGCCATCCTCAACATAGGCCGAGACCTTGTCTTTTTGAGCGAGCAGCTCGTGTGCCACGGCCAACTGATCACGGTCGGAGCCACCGCCCATCATGACGATGTCGGCGTCGGTGAGATCGAGCGACTCGCCCATACGGACCTCGTCCACGCGCACGGGAATGCCGCGCCAGACGCAGCGGCGCTCGAGCGCGATAACATTGCCGCCGTCGCCGTAGAGGTTAAGGGCATCGGGATACAGGTAGACGATGCGCAGCGGGCGCGAAAGCTCGACTGGCGCGATACCGACAGGAAGAGCGCTGCCGTCGGCACGGGCTACGGCGCGCCCGGCAACAGCGTCGGAAGTGGCGCCCTTCAGTCCGTCGAGCTCCTTGACCAGCGGCGGGAAGGCCGTGTAGTTGGCGACGGCGTAGAAGGTGTCATCGGCGGCCTCGTCTGCCACGGCGCCAATTGCCTGCGCGACGTCCGAGATAATCGCGGCATCGATGCCGGCGTACTTGAGGCGCACCTGCATGTCGTGCGCGCGCGTGCCTCCGGCAAAGGCGACAAGACCCGGCGTGTCGGCGATGCGCTCAAAGTCGACGTCGTAGATCCACGATACATCGTGGCCGTCGGCATCGTTATCGTTGAGGAAGAAAGCGCAGAGTCTGCCGCCTGCCGTCTTGATGGACTGGATTTGTCGATCGAAGCCTACGGGATTCTTAGCCAGGTTGGCCTCGACGGTGCGGCCGGCGATATCCCAGCGGCCCATGCGTCCGCCGGCGGGGACGTAGGCATCGAGCGTGGGCTGCAGGTGCGCCGTATCCACGCCTAACTCATGTGCGGCAAAGAATGCAGCGGCAACGTTGTAGACCATGTACAGGCCGTTGTAACGCGTGACGATGTGTGCGGCTGGCGCGCTGGAATCAGATCCAAACACCAGGTCAAAACCATAGCCGTCGCAGCCGAGCTCCACGCCCGTCACGCGACGGACAAGCGCAGGGCGGGCCCAGCCGCACGAGGGGCAATGGTAGGCGCCGAGCTGGCCGTATTGCACGTAGTCATACTCCAGCGGCGCGTTGCACTGTGAGCAAAAACGTGAGTCGCTAATACGGTCGGACTCGGTGTTGGTGGCGCCGTCGATGCCAAAGGCAATACTCGCGTTGGGAACGCGCGCGGCAATCGAGGCGCACAGCGGGTCGTCGGCGTTGTAGATAAGCGTTGTTGTCGGCGAGAGCTCCAACGCATGGGCGATGACCTCCTGGGTGTGATCGATCTCGCCATAGCGATCCAGCTGGTCGCGGAACAGGTTGAGCAGCACGAAGTACGTCGGCTTGAGCTTGGGCAGGACGCGTACGGTGTAAAGCTCATCGCACTCAAAAACGCCCACGCGCTTGCCGCCACCGGCTCGCTTGAGGCCGCTGCGCGCTTCGAGCAGTGCGCCCACCACGCCCGGCTCCATGTTGTTGCCGGCGCGGTTGCACACCACGGTAGCGCCGCTGGCGGCAACGGCGTCGGCGATGAGGTTGGAGGTGGTGGTCTTGCCATTAGTACCGGTGATCACCACGCTGCGGTCGACAAGGCCAGCGAGGTCGCTCAGCAACTCGGGATCGATCTTCATGGCGATGCGGCCGGGGAGTACGCCGCCCTGGCGCTTAAGGACGGAGCGCAGTCCCCAGCGAGCGATATCGCTCGAGGTGCAGGCAAGAGATGAGCGGAGATTCATGAAACCGTTCCTAACGTAAACGACATGGTCGGGTCGAGTGCGTCACTAAAATCCGTAGCGGCGCGCAAATTCCTGGGCAAGCTGCGATACATCTTCGCAGGCGTTGGCCCAGGGGGCAAAGTCGGGGGTGTCCGAGATAATGCCGTCGGCTTCCCAAACCGCCTGGTGCGAGAGGTCCCAGGGGTCGCGCGGCTCGGGTCGGCAGGGAAGGTACGGTGTCTGGTACATGGGATTCAGCAAGAAGAATGCGCCGCCCTCGCAGCGGTTAGCGAACTCACGCAGCGCACGCACCGCCGGACGCATCTTGTTCGTTTTGAACAAGAGGATTGTGCGGGCGAGCAGGTACCAGGGGGAGTTCTCGAGTGCATCGGCTCCCACCTGTTCCTCGAGCTGGTGGGCCAGGGCAAAAAAGCCGTCTTGGTCTTCCAGACGAGCGAGGGCGAGCAGCACGGTGCCTGCGGCCCGGGTGGGATAGCCTTCTGCCTTAAGGACGCGGCGGGCGTAGTTGGCGGCAGCACGGTAACGAGCGCTCGCCATGCACAGCTGCGAGATGGCCTCGAGCGTGTGGAGCCACCCGATAAGGGCCGGCTCGCTCACGGTAAGGTCTGCCGCGGTGACACCGTCGGCCAAAACATTATTGGCCCAGTAGTGCGGGGCTTCCATGTCGAACCCGGGCACGCTTTGCTGCAGGTAATCGGCCGTGGTCGCCTCGAGCTTCATCAGGTCACCCAGGCAGGCGTCGACGGGCGTGTCCGCCAAAATGATGGCGAGCAGCTGGGCATCGAGGACATACGCATCGACGCGGACGATTTTGAGTAGCTCATCGCGCATATCGTCGAACAGGCGGTTGCGCGTCTGCTCAAACTCCTCGTCGCTGCCCATGTCCTCGATGCGATGGAGCTCGTCGAGCAGGTGGCGGTGGACGCCTGCATAGGACAGCAGTGCCTGGGCATGCTCGGTCTGCGCATACTTATGAGGGTTGACGCTCACGTCGTTATGGACAAGCTCGCGTGCTGCATCGGTGAGTTCGGGGTGCGACGCAAGGTAGGCGCGCTCCAGGTAGGCGGGGATGTAGACGCTCGGATCCATTAGAGGTCTCCTCCCTTAAACGGCAAGCCCTGCTCGGCCGCCCGCAGGATGCGCTCGTCGATCTGGGAGCGCACGATGTCGTTGGTGGCGACCCAGGCGGCAAAGCTGGCGTTGTCGGGCGCGCCTAGGCCCTCCTGTAGCACCGGCGTCGCCTCGGACAGGGCAAGGACAAGCTCATCGGTGGAGCCCGGACCTACGTTGACGCGGGCATAGATGCCATCGGGAAACTCGGTTTGGAAGTAGAGTGCTTCGGCTGCGTGCGGGCATGAGCGCACCAGGATGCGCAGGTAGTGTTCGGCGCCCTCGTAATCCAGCTCGCGCCAGGCTGCGCTCATCAGTGCGATGAGCGTCCACGGGTCCAAGTCGCGCTCTGCGTCCTTGGGACGGCGGCGCAGCGGCGTGTTGGCAAGATAGGGTACGGAGTGGGCGGAACGAAAACGCTTGAGCTCCTCGGCAGGGTATTCGAGCTTTGCCATGGCAAGCATCGCGGTATGGCGGACGCCAGCGGGGTCGTTGGGCGCAAAGTCCAGGCTGCGATTCGCGGCATCCAGCGACATGCGGTAGCGGCCGCTAATGAGCGCGCGCGATGCCAAGGCGGCAAGCCAGCGCAGGTAGGGACGGCGGGTCAGGTCGCCTGCGGCCTCACGCTCGTAGGGGTCCTGTGCCGAGGCAATCTTGAGCGCCAGATCGTGCTCCACCTCGTCGCACTTGGACACCAGGTACTGTACGTATTCCTCGTTGGATTCGGCGGTGAGTGCCGTCAGCATGCGCTGAGCGTCCCAGTTGGCCGGATCGAGTGCGGCCGCCTCGCGGAGCATGTTCTCGGCAGCTGTCTCTTCTTGCTCTGCCTGGGTATCGTCAGGGATAAAGGGAATGCGGTAATCGACGGCTTCGACCACCTTGGCAATGAGGTGCCCGGCGCGGTCGCGGTCGTGCACGATGAGCGGTGCGGGGTTGCGGGTGAATTGTTCCATCAGACGCTCTACGGCGGCAGCGTCGGTGAGCGGGATATTGTCGCGGCGCAAGGCCTCAAGAACGAGGCGATGGCAATCCTCTTGAATGGGATCGAATGCCATGGGGCCTCCTTTGCTGCGGTTAGGGTTCAAATGTTTCTATATAAGGTTCTAGTTTACCCGCATGTGGCACACCGGGGGTGCCGCACTTGGACTTGCACCTTTGCACCACGAAGACGGATGTCGCACAAATGTCGGCACCTTGGACGACCGAGTGGTATCACGGTGCCGCAAACGGTCGATTTTTGGCGGCGAACGGTGCATATTTTGGAGGGGCACCGTCCTGCCCAGGATATGTAGTCAACCTTGATAAAACGTTTGCCCAGCTTGGGAGTATGAATGCCGCACAAGGGTCTTCAGGGATAGAAAAAACGTTTCATCATTGGCGGCTTTAGGTGAATAACTGACCAACCAGAACGGTAAAATAGTGTTTGTCTGAGCGTTGAGACGTTTAGACATCGCGCATTGTCATCGCCGGCAACGCGCAAACCGGTCCTAACGGAGCCAATTGGGTGCTCCGTTATATACGCAAGTCTAAGAGGGGCTTGTTTAGGAGGCACAGTATGGGACGTTTTACCAATCCTCGCGATCTGTACTTTGGTGAGGGCGCTCGCCACGAGGTGAAGAACCTCAAGGGCAAGAAGGCCATCATCGTTTCTGGCGGCAGCTCTATGCGCCGCGGCGGGTTCCTGCAGGACGTTGAGGCCGACCTCAAAGAGGGCGGCTTCGAGGTCAAGCTGTTCGAGGGCGTCGAGTCCGACCCGTCCATCGAGACGGTCATGAAGGGCGCCGAGGCCATGCGCGAGTTCGAGCCCGACTGGATTATCGCCATCGGCGGCGGCTCGCCCATCGATGCCGCTAAGGCCATGTGGGTCTTCTACGAGTATCCCGAGGAGTCCTTCGATAACATCATCCAGCCGTTCAGCTTCCCTGAGCTGCGTCAGAAGGCTCATTTCTGCGCCATCTCCTCTACCTCCGGCACCGCTACCGAGGTCACCGCGTTCTCCGTCATTACCGACTACGCCAAGGGCATCAAGTACCCGCTGGCCGACTTCAACATCACCCCTGATGTCGCCATCGTCGACCCCGAGCTCACCTACACCATGCCCGCCAAGCTGTGCGCTCACACCGGCATGGATGCTCTGACCCACTGCATGGAGGCCTACGTTTCCACCTGCGCCTCTATGTTCACCGACGCCAACGCTCTGCACGGCATCCGCGAGATCGTCGAGTGGCTGCCCAAGTCCTATGCTGGCGACCATGAGGCCCGTCAGCACATGCACGAGGCTCAGTGCATCGCCGGTATCGCCTTCTCCTCGGGCCTGCTCGGCATCGTTCACTCCATGGCTCACAAGACCGGTGCTGCCTTCGAGAACGGCCACATCATCCACGGTGCTGCTAACGCCATGTACCTGGGCAAGGTCATCCAGTGGAACTCCAAGGATCCCCGTGCTGCCGAGCGTTACGCTTACGTGGCCAAGGAGATCCTGCACCTTCCCGGCGAGACCAACGAGGAGCTCATCGCTGCGCTCGTCCAGAAGATCCGCGACCTCAACGACCAGCTCAACATTCCGCAGTCCATCAAGGATTACGCGAATGGTGGCGTGAAGGTCGACGCCGAGAACCCGCAGATGGTTTCCGAGGAGGAGTTCCTCGCCAAGCTGCCCGAGATCGCCGCGAACGCCGAGCAGGACGCCTGCACGCCCGAGAACCCGCGTGAGACCAAGGCTGCCGACTTCGAGAAGATCCTCAAGGCCTGCTACTACGACACCGACATCGATTTCTAATCGACTCTTGTTATCGTAACGAGGGGCTCCGCACGTATCCGTACGGAGCCCCTTTCTTTTTTAGAGAATGGGATAGTTATGGCTGCAATCTTCAATAGCCCCAGCAAGTACATCCAGGGTCCGGACGAGCTCGCCAAGCTCGGCTCCTATGTCGAGCCGCTCGGCGCTAAGGCCCTCGTCATCGTGACGCCTTCGGGCAAGAAGCGCGTCGGTGCCAAGATCGAGGGCGGCTTTGCCGAGGCCAAGGCCGAGCTGCTGTTTGAGGACTTTAACGGCGAGTGCTCCAAGGGCGAGGTCGATCGCCTGGTTGCGCTCGCTCGCGACAACGGTTGCGACATCATCGTCGGCGTCGGTGGCGGCAAGATCCTCGACACCGCGAAGGCCGTCGCCTATTACCTGGAGTCCCCGGTTATCATTTGCCCCACCATTGCCTCGACCGATGCACCGTGCTCGGCACTTTCGGTGCTTTACACCGATGACGGCCAGTTCGATAAGTACCTCTTCCTTAAGGCAAACCCCAATATCGTCCTGATGGATACGACGGTTATCGCGGCGAGCCCGGTGCGCCTGACGGTTTCCGGTATGGGCGATGCGCTCGCAACCTACTTCGAGGCCCAGGCGACGCACGATGCCGACGGCGGCACCTGCGCTGGCGGCAAGGGCGGCATGGCCGGCCTGGCGCTCGCCAAGCTCTGCTACGAGACGCTTATGGCCGATGGCGTCAAGGCCAAGGTTGCGCTGGAGAAGGGCGCGCTGACGCCTGCCGTCGAGCACATCATCGAGGCCAACACGCTGCTTTCGGGCATTGGCTTTGAGAGCTCGGGCCTTGCTGCTGCTCATGCCATCCACAATGGCCTGACGATGCTGCCCGAGTGCCACGGCATGTATCACGGCGAGAAGGTCGCCTTTGGCACCATCGTCCAACTGGTACTCGAGGATGCCCCGACCGAGAAGCTCGAGGAAGTCTTGGGCTTCTGCATTGAGCTGGGCCTGCCGGTCACGATGAAGGAACTTGGCGTTGCCGAGCTTACGCGCGAGCAGGCCATGATTGTTGCCGAGGCCGCCTGCGCGCCCGATGACACCATGTGCAACATGCCGTTTGAGGTGACGCCCGAGATGGTCGCAAACGCCATCCTGGGTGCCGACGCACTGGGTCATTATTACCTTATGGATGAGTAAACTAAGGTAAGGAAGGGGCAAAGCCAGCAGATGGCTTTGCCCCTTTTTGCTATGGTGCAAAGGGGTAAGGTTACTTTGCACCAATCGTTGTTTGATGAAGGGCGGATTCTCGTATGGCGCTTCCTATGGTTTACGGCGGTCCCGGCCGGTATGTTCAGGGGCCGGGCGAACTGTCGCGTCAAGGCAGGTATTTGTCATGGTTGGGCTGCGCTGCCTATGTCTTGTTTGACCAGGGCACCGAGGATCGGCTGTGCAAGCAGATCGTTGATGGATTTCTGGACGAAGATCTAAGCGAGCCGTTCTTTAAGATTTATGACGGTCCGTGTACGGAAGAGGCCGTTGTCGAAATGGCTAAGGAAGCCCAGGCCGAGTATTGCGACATGGTGGTGGGTATTGGCGGCGGCAAGATGCTCGATATCGCCAAGGCCGTTGCGTTTTATGCCGAGTTGCCGTTGTGCGTATGCCCCACGGCGGCTTCGATGGATGGTCCGTGCAGCGCGATTTCGGTGCTGTATCACGAGGATGGGTCGTTCGACCGCTACCTGATGCTCGAGAAGAATCCAGACCTGGTCGTGGTCGATACCAACGTGGTCGCGGCGGCCCCACTGCGTATGACGGTCGCTGGTATGGGCGATGCGCTGGCAACGTATTTTGAGGCGCGTTCGTGCGCTGCGGCGCACGGCGCCAACGAGCACGGTGGCGCGCCGGGACACTTGGCCTTGGTTGCGGCTCGTGCCTGCTATGACACACTCATGGAGTGCGGCGTCGCTGCCAAGCGCGATCTCAAAAAGGGCCGTACATCGCCGGCAGTTGAGCGCCTGATCGAGTGCAATATCCTGCTCTCGGGTGTTGGCTTTGAGAGCGGTGGCTTGGCGTTGGCGCATGCCATCGCCAACGGGTTGACGATTCTGCCCGAGTGCAAGGCAATGCATGGCGAGGCCGTGGCATTTGGCCTGGTGGTGCAGCTGCGCCTGGAGCGTGCACCCGAGCTTGATCAGGTGCTCGAGTTTTGCCAGCGCGTTGGTCTGCCGACGACGCTCGAGGAGCTGGGCCTTGGCGAGATTTCCGATGCCGATCTGCAGAGTGTTGCAAATGCGGTCTTTAGAAATGAGCGTAATATGGCCAACGAGCAGGCAAAGGTGACCAAACAAAAGCTCGTGCAGCTCATGTGCGAGGCATAGTTTGGCGCTTGATTGACCTTGTGCAATCGAGGCGGCGATGGGCCATGGGCTATTTGCCGCAAAGATGCGCCGCGTGTAATTTGCCCGAGGCGTGGACCGATAGCGTATCATTATCTCTTGCTTGTTTGCACTGCTCAGGGAGGGGCCGCGCATGGCGCAGGAACACGATCTGTTTGATGACATTATCGAGATCAGCAAGGGTTTCGACTTTCTTAAAAACCCGCTTGGCGGTGTGACCGATGCACTCGATCCGTCGGCGCCGCAGTGGAATCCTGCCGACTACAAGGAGCGTCCGCGCGGTAACACCATTCCGTGCCTGACCTGCAAAAACGAAAAGAGCGGCTGCACCGCGTGCATGGACGTGTGCCCGGTCAACGCTATCGAGGTCGAGGAAGACTCCATCGAGATCCTCGACTCCTGTCGCAAGTGCGGTCTGTGCGCCGCTGCTTGCCCGACGGAGGCGATCATCTCTCCGCGCCTTGCACCCAAAAACGTCTACGATGACATTGTCTCGGCGGCTACGAGCCACGAGACCGCCTACGTTACCTGCACGCGTGCCCTTAAGCGCATGCCGCGCGAGAACGAGGTCGTCGTCGCCTGCGTGGGCGATATTACGGCAGAGACTTGGTTTTCGGTACTGGCCGACTATCCCAACGTGAGTGTGTACCTGCCGTTGGGCGTGTGCGATAAATGCCGCAACACCGGCGGTGAGGATATTCTGGGCGAGGCGATTGCGAAGGCCGAGGAGTGGTCCGGCACGGGTATGGGCCTGGAGGTCGACCCCAAGAGCCTCAAGTGCCATAAGCGCCGCGAGTACGAGCGCAAGGAGTACATGGAAAAGATCGCCCGCACCACGGGCCTGACGGTGACCAAGCTCAATCCGGCGACGGCGGCGCTGGCTTCGGTGACGCAAAAGCTCAAGGCCCATCGCCATCAGATTACCCAGCTGGAGCGCACGCTTAACACCATGTGCGGCACCACGACGACCAAGCGTCGCCGTTCGCTCACGCACGGGCGCCAACTGGTGCTCTCGACGTTGCAAAACCACCCCGAGCTTGCCCAGAACATGCAGGTGAGCACGCCGGAGTGCGATTTTGACAAGTGCACGTCGTGCGGCGAGTGCGTCAATGTATGCCCCACGTTCGCCTGCGATTTGGTGGGAAGCGGCCGCTTTGCGTTGGAGTCGACGTATTGCTTGGGCTGCGGTGCCTGCGTCAAGGTGTGCCCCGAGCATGCGCTCAAGTTGGTTGAGCATGACGCGTCCAATCTGGTCGTCGTCGACCCCGAGGCCGAGGAAAAGGCCGCCCAGAAGGCGAAGGCTCACGAAGAAGCTGAGAAGGTCAAGGCCGAAGCAAAGGCCAAGCTCGACAAGATGCTCGATCAGGTGGAGAAGCTCGCGGACTAGCCAGCGACCCCAATCTTTGCTTCATTTGCGCCGCCGCGGTGTCCGGATTCGCCCGGATGCTGCGGCGGCGCTATACTTATGAAGTTTGAAGTACCTGTACCAAAAGGAGCTGTCGTGTCCCTTTCCATCGGTATCGTGGGCCTGCCCAACGTGGGCAAGTCGACGTTGTTCACCGCGCTTACCAAAAAGACCGGCCTTGCCGCCAACTACCCGTTCGCCACGATTGACCCCAACGTGGGTATCGTCGATGTGCCCGATAGCCGCCTGCAAAAGCTCGCCGACATCGTTAACCCCGGCCGCATTGTGCCGGCTACGGTCGAGTTTGTCGACATCGCTGGCCTGGTGAAGGGTGCCAACGAGGGCGAGGGCCTGGGCAACCAGTTCTTGGCAAACATCCGCGAGACCGACGCCATCTGCGAGGTCGTGCGCTACTTTAAGGACCCCAACGTCATGCGTGAGGTGGGCCGCACGGGCGAGTTCGTCGATCCCGCCGGCGATGCCGACACCATCATGACCGAGCTCATCCTGGCCGACATGGGCACGCTCGAGAAGCAGCTGCCCAAGCTCGAGAAGGAGGCCAAGCGCGACAAGGAGCTCATGCCCAAGTTCGAGGTTGCCAAGCGCCTGCTTGCCTGGCTCAACGAGGGCAAGCGCGCCGCATCCATGGAGATGACCGACGAGGAGCGTGCCGCCGCCAAGGGGCTGTTCCTGCTCACCATGAAGCCCATCCTGTATGTGGCCAACGTGGACGAGGATATGCTCAACGACGACCTGGCGCCCATCGACGGCGTCAAGCCGCTGCCTATCTGCGCCAAGATCGAGGCCGAGCTTTCCGAGCTCGATCCCGAGGACGCTGCCGACTACCTGGAGAGCCTGGGCCTGGAGCAGCCCGGTCTGGACGTGCTCGCGCAGGCTGCCTACAAGCTGCTCGGTCTGCAGTCGTTCTTTACGGCTGGCGAGATGGAGGTCAAGGCCTGGACGGTGCGTCAGGGCGCGACCGCCCCGCAGGCCGCCGGTGTCATCCATACCGATTTTGAGCGCGGCTTTATTAAGGCCGAGGTTATTGGCTACGACGACTACATCGAGCTCGGCGGCGAGCAGGGCGCCAAGGCCGCCGGCAAGCTGCGCATTGAGGGCAAGGACTATGTCATGGCCGATGGCGACGTCGTGCACTTCCGCTTTAACGTGTAAGGACGACGCGCATGTTTAAATATGGAAAAAAAGCCGGCTACATGGGCATCGCGCTCCTGGTGCTTGCGGTGATTCCGCTGGTGGTTGCAGCGTGTGTTATCCCCAACATTGGTCCCGAGGTGGCAACAAAGTTTAATGCCGCCGGCGAGGCGACGCGCTGGGGCAAGAGCTACGAGTTGCTGGCGCTGCCGGTGCTCAACCTGCTGCTGAGCGTGGCGACGTACTTTACGGCAGGACGCCAGGCTAAAAACAATGATGACTCCGCCGCTATGGCGCGCATCGTGTGCGAGCGCTACCTGCGCAACGGTTGCATTACGGGTGTGTTCCTCAACGTGGTCAACGTTTACTTTATGTACTCGGCGATTACCGGAACGGGCTTTGGCCTTGGTTTCTAGCTTGTCCTTTTAGGCAACGAGTCTGCACACATATTCGATAGCTGCTGCGAGGCCGCCGCTCGATCGTGGTTTAAAGACCATGTCGGCGGCGGCCTCGTTTTCGTATCCGGCGCCGCGAAGGGCGAGTGCGATACCGGCTTCCAGGAGAAGGGGCAGACCGCGTTGGCTGGTTGCGATCACGGCAGCCTGATTGAGCGAGCAGCTGTGCGCCTGGCATTGGATAGCAAGTTCACCTTGCGCCGGGCAAGGGACCAGAACGGCGGCGACGCGACTTGATAGCAATGCAAATGCTGTGCGCTCATCGGGCGAAAGGCATTCTGATTCAACGACGACGAGCTTGGGCGGCGCGCTGTTTGTGCGAGGCGTGGCTCGGTACATGCGGACCGAAGAACCCGACATAGAAAACTCCTGTGTATTCGGCAAAACGTAAACTATAGTTTACGTTTATGTTCGGCTCCATTTCAAACTCGGCTGCATGGACGAACGTGCGAAACAGATTCTTGGTAGGCGGGTCGAAGAGACACGCAGAGACCTTGGTATCTCCAAGGTTGATTTTTGTGTGGCGACAGGAATCAGCCGACCCTACCTCGACCGAATCGAAGATGGGACGGCAAATTTCACGCTCAAGGTTCTATTTAAGATCGCGCCCGCACTCGGCATGACGGTATCTGAGCTTCTCGAGGGTATCGAATAGGGCGTTCCCCCGCTGTATTTGACGCTCTTTGGGCGGGTCCCCCCTGGTTGCGATGTGCAAAATCGCGAGTATTCAGCACCAGTTCGGCCGTAGATGGTAGCTCGAGCGGCTGGCTTTGCCTTTTTGACAGTAGATAATCCACACGTTAAATAAAAATGAGGAATAAATATTTACTAGACGGACCCTTCGTCCTAAAAGTTCGTCTAACAATCGGCCGATTCTATGCCTCCGGAGGAGAAATTGCAGAATACTCCGATTTTTGCACGGCCTGAGGAGGACCACCTGTCGTTTAAGGCTGCGATAAGTGGAGCCGCCTTAGGGATTACGCCATCGGGATGCGGTCGTGGTTGACTTGGCTGTAGAACAGGCGCTGAATCTCGGCGGCATCGCGTGACTGGCCGAGTGCCCACATGGTCTTGGCCACGAGCGTCTCGGTGGTCATGTCGTCGCCGCGCAGAATACCCGGATGATCGGCGTAAGCGCGGCCGACCTCATAAACGCCCAGATCGAGGCCCTCTTCGGGGACCTGCGTGGTCATAACGACGGTGCGGCCCGAATCGACCCAGCGAAAAATTGCCTCTTGGAACGACTCGCCCGACTCACCAAACTCGGGGATACCGCCAATGCCAAAGGTCTCCAGAATCACGGCGTCGTAGCTATCGGCAAGGGCGTCGAGGATGCCCGGGTTTACGCCGGGCGTAAGCTTGAGTACAAATACGCGCGGGTCGATGCTGTCGTAGAAACGCACCGGGTTTTCGCCCTGATGCGTGCCGTGAAGCCCGTTGCGCACAATGCGGTCGTTGCGGATATAGGCGATGGGCGGATAGTTGACGCTAATGAACGCGTTAAAGCTCATGGTGCGCTGCTTGCGGGCGCGCGTGCCGGCAATGGTGACGCCGCCAAACACGATCGAAACGTCGTGCGAGTGCTCGTCGAGCGCATAGAGCAGGCTCTGGTACAGATTGAGCTTGGCATCGGTAAAGGGGTTGCCCATGGGCTTTTGCGAGCCGGTGAGCACGATGGGCTTGGGGCTGTCTTGAATCAGGTAGGAAAGTGCTGCCGCGGTATAGCTCATGGTGTCGGTGCCGTGCAGAATCACGAAGCCGTCGTGGTCGGCATAGCCTTCGACGATGACATCGCGGATACGCATCCAGTCGCTCGGGCGCATATTGGTGCTGTCGATGTTCATGGGCTGCACGACGTCGAGCTCGCAGAGGCCCGAGATCTCGGGGACGCTCTGGGCGAGCTCCTCACCGGTCAGGGCGGGGGAGAGGCCGTTGCCGTCCTCGGTCGATGCGATGGTGCCGCCCGTGGCGATGAGAAGGATGCGCTTCATGCTGGTATTCCTATCGTATTTGCCGCCGCAGAGGCGGAGTCGTTCGGCAGTATTGTGGCACAGGGCGACGAATGTTCAAACGTATTACATCATCTGTAACGTCTGGTAACACTTCAATTGCCGTCAAATAGGGGCCCAGGTCGTGCGTTTGCCGTGCGCTGATGGCTGCGAGGGACGAGAAACCCCATATAACGTGTACACTATGAAAGATATTTTCGTTCATTCGCGCGGGCGGGCACCGGCTCCCCGCCAACAAGAGGGGGATACCATGGATCAAAATGCTTCCGCAAAGGTCCTCGTACTCGACTTTGGTGCGCAGTACGGTCAGCTCATTGCCCGTCGCGTCCGCGACCTCAACGTGTATTCCGAGATTGTTCCCTGCGACATCTCGGCCGACGAGATTCGCGAGATGAACGCCTCTGCGCTCATCCTTTCCGGCGGCCCGGCTTCTGTGTATGCCGAGGACGCTCCGTCCATCGATCCTGCCATCTTTGACCTGGGCCTTCCCGTCCTGGGCTTCTGCTACGGTCATCAGATCACGGCCGTGACGCTCGGCGGCAAGGTCGGTCACTCCGAGGTGGGCGAGTACGGCCGCGCCACCATCACGCGCACGGCCGGCGCCAAGCTCTTTAACTCCACGCCTATGGAACAGACCGTGTGGATGAGCCACCGCGACGCCGTTTCCGAGGTGCCCGAGGGCTTTACCGTTACCGCCAGCACTGACGTGTGCCCGGTTGCTGCCATGGAGTGCGTCGAGCGCAAGATTTTCACCACGCAGTTCCACCCCGAGGTCAAGCACTCCGAGTATGGTCAGCAACTGCTGAGCAACTTCCTGTTTGAGATCTGCGGCCTGGAGCCCAACTGGAGCATGGACAACCTGGTCGAGACCATGACGGCCGAGTTCCGCGAGAAGGTCGGCGACGACCGCGTGATTCTGGCCCTGTCCGGTGGCGTCGACTCCTCCGTCGTGGCTGCGCTGGGCGCTCGCGCCGTGGGCAAGCAGATGACCTGCGTGTTCATCAACCACGGCCTGCTGCGCAAGGGTGAGCCCGAGCAGGTGGAGGAGGTCTTCACCAAGCAGTTTGACGTCGACTTTATCCACGTCCACGCCGAGGACCGTTATGCCGAGCTTTTGGCCGGCGTGACCGAGCCCGAGGAGAAGCGCCGCATCATCGGTACGCAGTTCTGGAAAGAGTTCTTCGCCGTGGCGCAGCAGCTCGAGACCGATGGCAAGCCGGTCAAGTACCTGGCTCAGGGCACCATCTACCCCGACATCATCGAGTCCGGCGCTCGCAAGACGGGTGGCAAGACGGCCACCATCAAGAGCCATCACAACCTGATCCCGTTCCCCGAGGGCGTGCACTTCGACCTCATTGAACCGCTCGACCACTTCTTTAAGGACGAGGTCCGCGCGCTTGGTCTGGCGCTGGGCCTGCCGGGTCACATCGTGTTCCGCCAGCCTTTCCCGGGTCCGGGTCTGGCCATCCGCATCATCGGCGCGGTCGACAAGGAGAAGCTCGAGATCCTCAAGAACGCCGACGCTATCGTGCGCGAGGAGCTCGACGCCTACAACCAGCGCCTGTTTGAGCAGACCGGTGAGCGCAACTCCGAGCACAGCTGCTGGCAGTACTTTGCGGTCCTGCCTGACATCAAGTCCGTCGGCGTTATGGGCGACGAGCGCACCTACCAGCGCCCGATCATCCTGCGTGCCGTCGAGTCCAGCGATGCCATGACCGCCGACTGGGCCAAGCTGCCCTACGACGTACTGGCCCGCATCTCCGGCCGCATCGTTGCCGAGGTCCCCGGCGCCAACCGCGTGTGCTACGACATCACGTCCAAGCCGCCCGCGACCATCGAGTGGGAATAGGCCGACAGGGTTCTGACCTGCATTTTTGAGTGCCGCACTGTGACGCTGAGTTTTGTTTCGTACGAGAGTCATGGCAAAGCCACCAGCGACGGCGGTGAGTAAAAACGATTTCCTAGCCTCCGTTCCCGCGTTGGGACGGAGGCTTTTTCTTTGGTCTTTTACCCCCTTTCACCTGCTATTTCGCTATTTACTCCCAGTGTTTCAAGATGGCAAAGCACTGGGCGGTATTCGGAGGAATGGGAGTAAGGATTTCTCCCAAGTGAGTAGACGTGCGATTTTTGTCCCCGGGCCCCGAAACGGGGACGTTTCGGGGCCCGTGAAACTCAAATCGAACTCAATGGGCGGCACCGACGGCTTCGTGCCGTTCCAGACCTCCGGCGCCTCCGTCCTCAAGCTGGGGGCGGGCGGCGTTCTGACCGACCCCGAGTACGAAGTCCGCACCTAGCTCAACGCCACGCCGTTCGCCGACGGCGAGCTCAAGATCGGGTTCGCCAAGGCCGATGCGACAGGTTGCGAGGTGCTGGCCTCCGACACGCTTTGCGCCAACGCCAAGTACACCGCGATCCAGGCGACGCCCTGGGCTTCGTTCGGCAAGAGCGTGAAGCGCGTGACCATCGCCGCCGACACATCGAGGGTCGCCAACGTGAACCTTAACTACTGGTTCTACAGCTGCAACGCCCTGACCTCGGTCTCTGGCATGGCGAACCTGCGCGGCGTGGCCTACATGAACCGTACGTTCAACTCGTGCTCCGCGCTCACCGAGCTCGATCTGCGGGGCATGAGTCCGGCGTCGCTTTCTAGCATGCTCTACACGTTCGGTGCCTGCACCGCCCTTGAGCGCATCCTGGTCGATGCCGACTGGGGGCTGCCGAGCGGGTGCACGGGCTCTTCCACGTTCTACAACTGCAAGGCCATCGCGGGTGGCAACGGCACGACCTACGACTCTAAGCAGACGACGTACGCGATGTGCCACATCGACCGCGAGGGGCAGGCGGGTTACCTCGCTGCCGGGTAGCGGCTTGGGACTGAGCATAATGGCACCCCTGGCGGCTGCGCAGGCGCCCTTCCTGCGCTGCTGCCAGGGGTGAGCGCGCCGCCCCCGTGGTGTGGGTTAGGCGATGGGATGCGGCGGCGTGTAGCGAGAACTGCTTTACTCCTCGATTTCGGAAGATAGGTGAACCTTCCCCTTTATTTGAGGCTTCTGCTTTTCGATCTGGCGATAAAGCCTGTTGTACTCGATAGCCCACGGCCTTTCGATTTTTCGCAGAGCCAGAAGGTTCATGTGGCTAGTCGTATATGCCCTTGCCTTTTCTTCGGAAAAGCCTTCGTACATCGTCAGGTATCTTGCGAAATCACGCTGGAAGAATCCTTCGTAGCGTTCCTGCGACAACAGCTGCTCCGCTTCTCCTCGAGGCAAATCCCAGCGTTTTTGCAACAGGCCCAGGATTGCTTCCGTGGATGCAGGAGTCTCGTTAAGAGCCGCTACAGCTCTCAAGAGACTTTCGTTGTACCCCTCCTCGTAAAGCCGGCTTTCCATTTCTACCTCCCGTTAGCGACTCTTTCGAACAATCGTTACTGTGCTTTTTCTTATTTTACCTCGCTTTTTATAGCAGCGATTCAGCTACCAGCTGATTTGTGACCGCAGCGGATGATGGGGCCGTTGAAGTTGGTCCATGTTCTGCTGGGAGGTCCTTGTGGAGTCTATTGCGGTGGCGCTCATCGGCGTCGTGACGCAGGTCGGGGTGATCGCGTCGAACTCGCGAAGCCGCGCGGTGATGGAGCTCAAGATTGACGAGCTCGCGCGGCGCGTTGAGAAGCACAACTGCCTCATCGAGCGCACCTACAAGCTCGAGCAGGACATGGCCGTGGTCAGGCGCGACGTTGACGCGCTTGAGGAGAGGAGCGGCAGATGAACCGTTTTCTGACGAGCAACGAGCGGCAGTGGCGCTTTATGCGCACGGTCGTCCAGGGCGTCCTGGGCGTCGTAGTGGCCAACGTCGACCTGCTCATGGGCGTGGCCGTGCTCGACCCCACGCGGCGCGCGCTGTGCGTGGCCATGGTGATGGCCGTGCTCTCGCCCGTTATTGCCGAGCTGGGAAAGGCGGGCGATTCCGATGAATGAGTACGCAAGCGAGGAGGAGCGCTGGGAGGAGTTGCGCGAGCCCGGCTACGAGCCCGACACGCCCAGCGACTTCAAGCCCGAGGAGGGCGAGGACGCGGGATTCAAGGAGGTCAGCGCCAATGGGGCATAGCATCCTGTTCAAGCAGTGCGGCAGCGACCGCATGACGCGCAGGCGCTCGCACGCCATCGACCGCATCGTGATCCACTACACGGCGACTCTGGCGTCGGCCCGCAACAACGCGATCTACTTCTCGCACAACGAGCGGCAGGGGTCGTCCGCCCGCTACTTCGTGGGCGACATCACCGACGAGATCTACCAGAGCGTGGCCGAGGGCGACACCGCCTGGCACGCCGGCAACTGGCTCATGAACTGCCGCAGCGTCGGCATCGAGGCCGTGAGCGCTAGCGAGGACTACAGCGAGGTCGAGGCGGGCAAGCTCGCCTGGCTCGTGCAGACCCTCATGAAGCGCTACGGCATCTCCGAGGGCGGCGTTATCCGCCGCTACGACGTGACCGGCAAGATCTGCCCCGCGCCCTACATCGCCGCCGGGCGCAGGGCGGCCCTGCGCCCGCGCATCTGCCGAGGCGCCGGGTCTTCGGACACCGTGGCTGCGGGGTCTTCCGGCAGTGGCGGCTCTGCGCCCTCGGGTGACGTGGCGAGCCTGGCGTGGCGCGTCATCAACGAGGAGTTCGGCAACGGCGAGGCGCGTAAACGGGCCCTGGGCTCGCGCTACTTCGAGGTGCAGGCCGAGGTGAACCGGATTCTCTTCGGCGGTGGTTCCGGCGGT
This sequence comes from Collinsella aerofaciens, assembly GCA_048246715.1. Classification (GTDB taxonomy): domain Bacteria; phylum Actinomycetota; class Coriobacteriia; order Coriobacteriales; family Coriobacteriaceae; genus Collinsella; species Collinsella aerofaciens_BY. The sequence continues at coordinate 143,175 of DBFBCB010000028.1, forward strand.
TCTTCTTCGTCCGGCAGTGGCGAGGTCGACATCGACGCGCTGGCACGCACCGTCATCAACGGCGAGGAGCGCAAGCGACGGTTGGGCTCCAACTACGCCGCCGTGCAGCGCTGTGTGAGCCAGATGCTCTCGTGAGGCGGTTTCGCGAGGAGCTGGCGGAGGGCTGGCAATCGTGGCTTGCATCCCTGTGTTGCTGGCGGCGGCCGTTCTCATGCCAATCGCTTGGATGCTTGGATTGATATACAACAAATAATACTTTTTGATGAGAGGCGCAGGTCAAGTTTGGACTGCGCCTCTTTGTTTGGACGGTCGGGGGGTTACGAACAATCCTGAACGGAGCGCTTCCGAGCGTTGCGGAGTGTAAGAGACGATTTTCAAAACAGCATATTCTACCTGTGGTTTTGTTGATTATCGTTCTGAACCGTTTTGAAGTGCTCTATGGTCTCCGATTAGCTCGCGGCTAAGTCCCTGAAAAGTAAAGGGCGCCCGTGCGGGCGCCTGCCTAGGACCGAGATTCGTTCGATTGTGGTCGGAATGCTCGTCTTCCGCGGTGTTGTCGTCCGGGGTCCGGCATCTGCCGTCCGCCTCTTCTGTCGTGTTTGCTGTTGCGTGTTCTGCGAGCGACCTTGCGCGGGCCTGCCAACCCGTTGCCCCAGGTGCACCTGGATAAATGGTACCCATCCGTTGGGACATGGCATATCGAAATCGAACTGTATGGGAGCAAGCGGATGGGTGAACGGCCTAGGGTGCAATCAAGATGGCGCCTCTCGTATCGTTTCCTCTAGAGGAACGCCGGTCTGCGCTACATTAATGAATCTACACTGAGTCGTTGAGAAGATCTTCCAGCATCGGGTCTATTCCGCTGGTGATAATATCCTTGATCAGGTGCTGAGCATGGAAACGGTTGATTCGCCATGCTACATATGAAAGCGTTTGACAGGCACGCTCCTTGATGTCGTATGGCGCCTTGCTTAAAACAATCGACTTTGCGATGTCGGCAAATGCATCGTGGTCTTTCCATGTCTTGCAGGCTTGCGTCATGCCCTGGTCGATGGCGTTCATAACAAAGGCCGCGTTGCCGTTGTCGATTTCCGTAAATTTGACAACCGTTTTAGCGAACGCAGGGTTTGATGCTATCCGTGAGCACAGCTGCTCATCGGTCATCTCGAGAATCCATTCGGCAACCTCTCCGTCGAGGATTTCCCGTGCTGCCTTTTCCGCAAGTTTCGTTTCCCGGTCCGCATCTGCTATCGATGACAACCTTCGCTTAATCGCGCTTAAAAACTCTGCAGCATCCTGGTATCTTTTCGACGGATCTTCTGCGGTTGCTTTTTCTACTAGCGGCCGAAGATGGTGGTTCGTTTTTGTCGGATGTCCTGCGAGCACGAAGTTGATAATCCTGCCCAGGGAAAAGACATCGCTCCTTTTGTCTCCGTCTTTAAGATAGACAAGTTGCTCAGGCGAACAGTAGAACCACTGTCCGTAATTGTTTGTGTCGGTGGTTTGATAGGATGAGAGAGCGTTCAGGTTCTTTCCGAGCCCGAAATCGGCGATCTTCAGCTGTCCGCCCAGTAGAAAAATGTTCGTGGGGCTTAGATCTCGATGAATGTATCCCCGCGAGTGAATAGCGGCCATGGTGCCGACTATCTGCTCGATTATTGACATCTTGACTTGCTCGGATAAAGGGTTGTTCATGAACTCTAGCAGCGTTGTCTCGCCAGCCTCCATCGTGTAGGAGCAATTGCTCTCGTCGAAATCAAAGACACGGAGAACCCCTGGCACCTCTGCGAGGTCCTTCATTATCTCGTACTCGCGCTTGAAGCGATGGCGGTTTCTTACATCAAGGGCTACTTCGGGCATGAGCTTTTTCAGGACTCTGCCTGTTGACTTTTGCCTGAACGCCTCGGCAAAGCCGCCTTTCCCGATTGGGATTAGATCCGAATCGATTACCACAAGCTTCATCTCGCCGTCTGTTCCGACTATCTCGAGCTCGTCGGAGATTAGTACTTGGTTGAATCGTTTCTTCGCTTTGTCCGCCCTTTCTCGGGCTTCGATTTCATCGCAGTCGAAAGTACTGATCATATACTTGAATCCAAGAACGATTGAGAAAAAACGATCGAGACGGCCGCTCGATGCAACGCTGGCTATCTTTCCAGCAGCGTATCTCCATCTGGTAGGAGCGTTGCCGCCTTGGTAGATGTCCCGGAAGTCAAAATGGTCATTGAAGAATGTCACTATTTGAGGGCCCGACAAGTAGCGGAACAGCTCTCCTTCGTCGCCCACGAACATCTTTGCAATAGATTCGAGCGACCGCTCGCTGAGTGATGGCATCGTTCTGTCCTCCTTGTTCATTTGTCGTCATCCTAGTCGCCGGACTGCATTCTGCCAAGGATATTTGCTTTAATGAGCTGCTTTTTTGGTGCTCTTCGCTCATATGATCATCCGACATTGCCTGGTTATTAATGCATCAGAAAATCGACAACCCTGTAGTTGACGTCCTTGTTAGCTCAAAGGATATTATGGCGACGAGCCAATCCCGAAGCTGGCGACATCATTCGTGTAATAAGTCTTGTCGCGTTTCAGGATTTCACTAACTCATAAGCAGGCCACTTGAGACTACTCACTTTTCCGCCGATGGCGAAGATCTGTGACCTGTTGCTTTTGCAAACGATGCAAAAGCAACCCGCGTTAATTCACTTACGATTGCGGCTGGCGGCTTGCAGGCTAAAGGGCGGTTAAGTTTCGAAATAGGCGTTTTCAGCGCTATCGAGCCTCCTAAGGCGCCCCGCTGCGCTCTTTGGGACAAAAACAAAAAATCAAAGTCCTGAGTTTGAAAAAAGTATTTGAGGCTGTCCCAGCTTTTGTCCCCGAAGCTGACGAAGCACGACATGGTGTCATCTGGCGGCACTTGGCTCGAGACGGCACCGAAAACTGGGTGCAACTGGAGTGACGGGACGGCAGAATCGACGCCATCGAGTGGGAGTAGGCCGATAGGGCTTTGACCTGCTCTTTTGAGTGCCGCACTGTGCCGCTGAGCTTCGTTTCGTACGAGAGTCATGGCAAAGCCGCCAGCGACGGCGATGAATAAATACGATAATTAAGCCTCCGTTCCCGCGTTGGGACGGAGGCTTTTTCTTTGTCTTTTCGCTCCCTTTCACCTGCGATTATTTTCATTTAGGAGCTTGCGTGCTATTCAGGAGTGAAAAGACCCGACAGTGGTCTGATATTGGAAGCCCCACGCCCCCAGCGTAGGGCGAGAGTAGCCTTTGCAGACCCTCCCGATATTAAGTTGACAGCTGAATATAGCTGTTTACCTCGGGGTTATAATCGCCTCAACCATTAATTTCCTCTAGATAGGTTGCCCATGATGTTCAACACCGTCGAATCGCTTCTTATTGTCGAGGCCGGAAACACCGGCAAGTTCTCCAAGCTTCTCTACAACATGATCGGAAAGAACGATGACACAGAGGCTGGTCCGACCGGCCCCGTCGACGGCAGCGTCGATGCCTCCATCTTCAACGAGGACCAGTTCGCTCAGACCGCTATCTCGTCAAGCCAGAAGGTCGTCTTCATCGGTTGGCCGGAAGGCACCGGGGACTACATCGATGCGATTCGGCTTGACAACCCCGAAGCCATCGACGAGGAGGGCGTCTACATCGGCGTGAGCGGGAACCACGCCTGCATCACGGTGAATACCGAGCCGCCTTCCAAGGAGGACTATTGGAAGTTTCTCGAAAGGGCAAGAGAGCACGGCATGGAGTTCGATGACCTTCTCGCAGCCCTGCGCCCCGAAGAGGAGGCGGTGGAACCCGAAGAAAGCAATGATTCCAATCCCGTGCTTGGTTTTGCCAAGATGGTAGGCAAGACCATCGGGAGGGTTGCCGCCGATGGCGCGAACGGCATCAACCAGGCCGTCGTCCTCCATCAGAAGGCGGCCGAGATCCGCGAGCAGCGCTACCAGTACGCCGTGAAACGCTTCTACCACGAGAAGCTCAAGGGCTTCGTCGAGGCGTAGGAATGAACGATTTCGACAAGGGGTTCGAGTTCTCCGCGCGCCATGCCGCCGCCGTGCCCGCCGGGATGGATGCCACGAGCTGGGTGAACAGCGTGGAGGCCGCCATCGAGGAGTTGTACTCCGCGATGAACTCCTACGACCACTACAAGAACAGCAAGGCGGCGCAGGACTCCCTCAAGGGGTTCCTGGCAGAAGAATGGGCCTTTGGGACGGCGAACGTCGACGCGGCCGTTAAGAGGGTCGACGCCAAGGGTATCAGGCTCGACTCGCACGACCTCGGGTCTGCGGATGTGGCCTGGGGCGCCGATCAGTACCAGCTCAAGTTCCTGACCGACCCGAAGAACATCGCGCGCAAACTCGCGACAACGCTTCGTGATTCGTACAACGGCAGGCCGAAAAGATATGCGGATCTCTCTTTTGACGAGTGGGCTGTCGAAAAGGGCTTCGCGGGCAAGACCCCAGACGACTTGCTCTACGGCGACATGGGCGGCCTGATCCCGTCGGACAAGCTTGAAGCAGCCAAGCAGTATACGCTGATACACATCGAGCGCGCGAAAGGGCGCGGCTTGGACGAAGAGGTGCGGCGCTGGACGAAGGTGCGCGACAACCTGACGGACCGAATCAAGACCCCTGAGGGCGTCGAGGGCAGGCCCGCCACGAATGAGGAGATGCGCCGAAAGGCGATTGACGTCTCGAACAAGAAGAAGCTCGACCCCGCAGACGACGGCATGACCACGTCCCAACTAATCGCTGCGAGCGACATAGTGAAGCAATCGCTCAAGGCCGGCGGCACAGCCGCCGCCCTGAGCGCCGCCCTGAGCGTTGCCCCCGAGATCTACCGTGCCATCGATTACCTGATCGCAGAAGGAGAAATCGACGACGAGCACTTGAAGTCCATCGGGACGGCGGCGTGCGCCGGTGCCGCCAACGGGTTCGTGTCCGGGTCGGCGACCGCGGCAATCACTGCCGCAGCAGCAAAGGGCGCCTTCGGCGAGACGGTAAAGGCCGCCGCAATGGGATCGAGGGGCGCGAACGTCATCGCGTCACTCGTCGTGCTAACCATGGAAACGTGCCGAAATTCCTATCTCGTGGCGTCGGGGCAGATCGAGCCCGTCGAGATGGCGAGCAACATGGGCCAGTCTGTGTTCCTAACCGTCATGATGCTCGGCGGCGCCGCTGCCGCGACCGCTCTGACAGGCGGGGCAACCCTCCCTGTGCTCATCGGGTCCTTCGTCGGCGGAGCGGCGGGAAGCATGGCGTTCAAGCCCGTCTCGTCTTGCGTCATGAAGGTGTGCGTCGATTCCGGCGTCACCTTCTTTGGCCTCATCGAGCAAGACTACGAGGTTCCCAAACGCCTGCTCTCGATGCTCGGCATCAAAGGGGCGAGCATTAAAACGGCAAGGGTAAAGACAGCCGCCGTTTCGACGGCACCCCGACTCTCTGCGCCATCCGTGAAAACGGCGTGCCTGCACACCGCAGACGTCGTCTTCTTTGAGCGAGGGCTCGTCGGCGTCAACAAGGTTGCATATTCGTAGGGCGATGCCGGTGCGCATGAAACGACCTGCGGTTTCGCGAATTAATCGAGCCATTCCTGAACCCGCGAATAAGGGGTTGATTCGCACATCGGACACTTAAGACCTTGCGAACAGAATGTATGCGCTACAATGCAAACCGGTTAGCCCCGGTACGACCGCTGATGCAAGTCGCCGGGGCTCACTTGCTTCAGCAGGCAAGTTGCCCGTACGGAACACGCCGACAATCGGCGGGGGCATGCTGCACCTCGGAATCTCCATTGCCAGAAACCCACTTGCGTTGCGGGAATCCTTGCATAGTCGGCTTAGATCTGGTATAAGAATTTTGGTGGCTGTTTCAGCTACCTCCAAGTGCCGGGGGCTTATCCCCCGGCTTTTATTCTATCTAGGGGCATATATTGGCGCGAGACCTGAGCATATTCGTCGACGAGAGCGGCGATCGGGGCGGGAAGGCCCGGTACTACCTTTTGACCCTCGTGGTCCACGACCAGTCGGAGGGCATTGCCGACAAAGTCTCCCGATACGAGCAGTCCCTCGCCAGCTCCGACCTCCCGAACATACCGTTCCATTCTGAGCCGCTGCTGAACGGCCACGGACCGTACGAGGGGATCGACCTGCAGGCGCGCAAGAAGATGCTGTACTCGTTCAACGTTCTGGTTCAGCGCCTTCCCGTCTCCTATAGAACGTTCGTCTACCGCAGAAGCGAGTTCGAGGATCTGGCAAAGCTCACCTCGCGCATGAAGCGCGATATTTCGGGCCTTTTGTTTGATCGCTTAGAATTCTTTCAAAGCTTCGACGAGGTGAAGGTCTATTACGACAACGGCCAGGACATCGTGAAGCAGGCGCTCGACCAGTCGATCGGCTTCGTGCTTTCCAAAGGCGTCGTCGAGCGGCGCAAGACTTCGATGACCGACTACCGTCTCGAGCAAGCAGCGGACTACCTCTGCACCATCGAGCTTGCGGCGGTCAAGTACGCGGCGAAGGAAGACGGCGAGACCTACAACAAGTTCTTCGGCGGCATAGGCACGTTCAAGAAGAACTGGCTCAAGCAAGCGCGCCGCAAGATGATCAAGTAGCGGGATGCTGCCAGGGGGCTTTCCCGCCCCTGTCCTCCGATCTCCCGAATCACCCTTTTCCAAGCCACCCGCTACGAATCCTGGCGGAAACCTGGGAGTGATTAAAGAGGCGACCTGCGGTTTCGCGAATCAATTGAGTCATTCCCAAAATCGCGAATCAGGGCCTGATTCGCTCAAATTGCGCACGAATCAACCCTTAGTTGGCATAATGTGACACGGATTGGCAACGCTCGGATTCAATTAGTCGCTGAGTGGGAATAGCCCGATAGGGTTCTGACCTGCATTTTTGAGTGCCGCACTGTGACGCTGAGTTTTGTTTCGTACGAGAGTCACGGCAAAGCCGCCAGCGACATTGGTGAGTAAATACGGTAACCGAGCCTCCGTTCCCATGTTGGGACGGAGGCTTTTTCTTTGCCGTTTTACTCCCTTTCACCTGCGATTTCGCGATTTACTCCCCGTGTTTCAAGATGGAAGCGTTTGGTTGCGAGGCACGCCGGTGCGAGGGCCTGAGTCGTCAGGCCCCGCACAGGGGGACCGCGATGGTGGCCACCGCGCCGCCCGAGGGGCTGTTGGCGAGCGAGACGGAGCCCCCGTGGGCGCTCGCGGCCTTGGAGGCGGCATGGAGGCCGAGCCCGTAGTGGCGGCCTCCGTCGCGCGAGGAGCGGGAGGAGTCGTCTGTGAAGAGGCGCTCGCAGCCGCGTTCGAGGGCGGCGGGAGAGAAGCCCGGTCCGTCGTCGGACACCTCGATGACGAGGTGTCCGCCCGCGACGTCGCAGGAGACCGTCACGCGCGAGCGCGCGTGCTCGGCGGCGTTGGCCACGAGGTTCGCGGCGGCTCGCGCCAGGGCGGTTCGGTCGAGCGGGGCCTCGGGCGCGCCCGCGACAGCGGGGCCCGTGGCCGCGTCGAGCGTCACGCCTCGCGCCCGGGCGATCTGGGCGGCCTCGGCGAGGACCTGTTCGCAGAGCTCGGCCGGCCGCATGGGGGCCCTCTCCGCCCCGCCGGACCCGCGCGAGGCCTCGATGAGCAGGCGCACGTAGCCGTCGAGCCTTTCGACACTGCCGGCTATATCGCGCGCGGCGGCCGCGAGGTCGGCGTCTTTCTCGTCTTCCAGCTCCTCCGCCACGAAGTCGGCGTTGGCGCGCAGCACGGTGAGCGGCGTCTTGAGGTCGTGGGCGAGCGACGCCACCTGCTCGCGCTGCCCCCGCTCCGCGGCCCAGCGGGCCTCGAGCGACTCGGCGAGGGAGGTCCGCATGGCGTCCATCGCGGCGAGGACGTCGTTCACCTCGCGCACGTTGGTGCTGCCGACCGCGAAGTCGAGATCCCCCGCGCCGACGCGCCCCGCCGCCTCCGCGAGCGGCGCCATCTTGCGCGAGATCACGCGGCTCGCGCGGCGCGCCACGAGCGCGAGCGCGAGCGCGCTTCCCGCAGCGGCGCCGACGAGCATGAGGTTCTGCGGGTTGGGAAGCAGGCCGGCGAGGTCGCGCGAGACCCACTGCGGCAGGTACTCGCTGACGAGTGCGCAGGCCCCGCCGCCCTTGAGCGGGAACGCGGCGTAGGTGAGGCCCGAGCCTCCGCCCTCGATCTCCACTGTGCCCGGATCCGCGGCGAGTGCCGCACGGGCCATTTCCGTCGCGTCCTCGAGCCGCGTGCCCTCGAGGTCTGTCATCAGCACGTATCCGTCCTTGTTCAGGATGAGGTAGCGGTACGCCGTCGGCACGTCCTGCTGCCCGCAGACGCCGTCGCGTGCCAGGCCCTCCGCGACCTCGCGCGCATTGGCCGGCCCCCAGCTTGCCTCGTAGACGAAGCCCGCGTTGATCGCCGCGGAGAGCGCCATGAACGAGGCGAGCCACGCCGTGGCGACCGCCGCGAACGCGTAGGCGAAGTAGCGCGCGATGACGAAGGAGAGCGGCATGCCCCCGCGACCTCGCGCCCCGGTTCTCAGAGCTGCCACTTGTACCCCATCCCCCAGACGGTCGCGATCGGGTCGGCGCCGGCCTCGGAGAGTTTCCTCCGGGCGCGGCTGACCTGCATGGATATGGCCGCGTCGTCGGCGTCGCTCTCCCAGCCGAGCACCGCCTCGCGGATCTGCGCGCGGCTCATGACCTGCCCGGGGTGGCGGGCGAGGTACTCGCAGATGGCGTACTCGGTGGGCGTGAGCGGCACGGCCTCGCCGCCCACGGCGAGGCCGCGCGCCCCGAGGTCGATCCGCACCTCCCCAAAGGAGAGGGCGTGCGAGCGCGGCCGGCGCTCACGGCGTAGATGGGCCGCGACCTTGGCGCGCAGCTCCGCGGCCCCGAAGGGCTTGCGGACGTAGTCGTCGGCGCCCAGGCCGTAGCCGGCCACGGCGTCCTCTTCGGCCACGCGCGCGGTCAGGAAGATGATGGGTCCGTCGAAGTTCGGGCGGATCTGCCGCACGAGCTCGAAGCCGTCGAGCCCCGGCATCATGACGTCGCAGAGCACGAGGTCGAAGCGCGAGAGGTCCGTCCCCGGGACCGCCGTCGGGTCCGTTGCCTTGACGACTTCATGGCCGTCGCGGCCGAGGACGCGCGCGATCGCGTCGAGGATCGCCCGCTCGTCATCCACTGCCAGTATCCTCGCCATGTTCGACCTCCTGAAACTCCCGTCGGCATTGTACTTGCGCCGCGCTCAGCGGTCCAGAGCCCCGCGCGCAGCCGCGGGCGCGGGCGCCCACATGGCGATCTCAGGGTTGGGAAGCACGCGGTCGGCGATCGAGCGCAGCGCCGACCCCCAGCCGGCGTCGAGCAGGGCATTCCCGCCCAGGACGAGCGCTGCGGAGAGGAGGGCGAGCACGGCGGCGAGCGGCTTCCTACGCATCTGCCCTCCCGTCCTCGAAGCGGCAGAACCAGGCGATAAGGACGGCGGCGGCTGCCAGGGCGAGCACGAGGCCAGCGAGCGCAGTCGTGAGGAGAGGGCCCGCCGCGCGTGCGGCGTCGATGAAGGTCTCCACCCCGAGCGACCCCAGGCGCGCGGGCCAGGCGAGCGGCACCCAGCTCAGGGGCGTCGCCAGGGCACCGGTGAGCTCGCCGGTCATGAGGCCGTGCGCAAGTCCGCCCACCGAGAAGAACGCGAGGAGCATCCCCGCCGCGCCGGCGCCGATGGCGGCGTTGCGGCCGAGGCGCAGGGCCACGCCGAGCCCCAGCGCGTAGAGGGGCAGGCTGCCCAGCACGATGCCCGCCCAGGCGGCCGCAAGCGGCGCGGGCCCGAGCGGCAGGCGCCCGGCGACGGCGAGCACGGCCCCGAACACGCCGAGCGCCACGGCCAGCGCGCCCGCGCCGAGCGCCGCAAGGGCGAGCAGCTTCGCCGCGACGGCGCGCCCGCGCGAGGGGACCGCCGTGAGGTTGGCGAGGCGCCCGGCAGCGCGCTCCTCGTCCACGGCGAGCCCGCAGACGATGGCGGACATGAGCGGCATGAGGGCGCCGAGGAACTGGGCGTAGGCGTCCGCGCCCAGCGCCGGGTCCCATCGGGTTACGGAGAAGTACTCGCCGCAGGCAAGACCGGCTGCCAGGCCGCAGACGAGGTGCACCACCGTGAGCGGGGAGCCCGCCAGGCGCAGGGCCTCGGAGAGCAGGGCCCGCGGGAGAGTCATGCGCGGCGTCGGGCCGGAGAGTCGTGTCACGGCCATCACCTCTCCTCGGAGCGCGCGAACCAGGCCGCGCCCGCCGCCGTGAGCGCGGCGAACGCGAGTGCGCAGACCGCAAGGCCCGCCAGTGTGAGCATGCCGTCCGCCGCGAGCGCCCCACCGAGCGCCATGTCCGCCGCGAGTTGCTCGCCGCTCGGCAGCACGGGGATGAAGCTCGTGGGGATGACCATGCTCGCCGACGGCGGAAAGAGCTGCGGCAGCGGCATCAGCGACCAGGCGAAACCACCCACGAGCTGCGCGGCGAGCGGGCAGAAGATGCCCGCGAGCATGCCGAGCCGCGCCGTGAGGAAGAGCCCTGCGGGGATCATCCACGCCGCGGTCACCGTGTTGGCGAGCGCGCAGAGGAGCATCGTGAGCGTGCCCGCGGCCGTGAGGCCCTGCGAGGAGAACGCCGAGCCCGCGAGGTAGATGCCGAAGACCACGAGGTTCGAGAGCGTGCAGAGCGCGAGGCACCAGAGCGCCTTGGCCCACCAGGCGCGCCCGAGCGGGAAGCCCAGGCCCAGAAGCCCCCGCATCCGCGTGCGCGCGTCCGCCCGCGCGACGCACGCCACCACGAGCGAGAGAGCCACGGGCAGGAAGAGCGCGTACCAGTAGTTCCACGCGCTGAAGATCTGCACGCCCCGGTAGGGCATCGCGCCGAGCAGCGGCATCGGCAGCGCCATGAGCACGGCCAGGCGAACCGGTGCCGCGTGGCGCGACTTCAGGGCCTCGGCGCGCAGGCCCGCGAGCAGGCCGCCTTTCTCGCCCGTCATGCCGCCACCTCCCCGCGCGCTCGACGCCCCTCCCGGCAGAAGCTCATGAAGAGTTCCTCGAGGTCCTGCCCGGGCCGAAGCGCATCCTCGTAGGCGAGGCGCCCCCCGCAGATGATGCCGATGGTGTCCGCCATCTGCTGCACCTCGGAGAGGATGTGGCTCGAGACGATCACCGTCGTGCCCGCCGCCGCGAAGCCGCGGATCTGGTCGCGCAGCTCCTCGATGCCGATGGGGTCGAGGCCGTTGGTGGGCTCGTCGAGCACGAGCAGGCGTGGCCGGGCGATCAGCGCCAGCGCGAGCCCCAGGCGCTGCCGCATGCCCATCGAGAAGCGCCCGGCGCGCTTCTTCCCGGTGCCCGCGAGGTCCACGGCGGCGAGCACCTCATCTATGCGGCTCTCGGGAAGGCCCAGCAGCGTGGTGCGCACGCGCAGGTTCTCGCGCGCGGTGAGGTTGGGGTAGAGCGGCGCCTCCTCGATGAGGCTGCCGATTGCGTAGAGGTCCTCGCGGCGCCAGGCGTGCCCGGCAAAGAGGATCTCCCCGGCCGTCGGCCGCAGCATCCCGCAGATCATCTTGAGCGTTGTCGACTTGCCGGCGCCGTTGGGGCCGAGCAGCCCGTACACCTCGCCCTCGCGGATATGAAGGCTCACGTCGGCCACGGCGTCCTGCGCCTGGTCGCCGCGGCCGAAGCGCTTGGTGAGCCCGCGCGTCTCGAGCATGTAACCCATGGGCTTATCCTTTCTCTTCCGGGCGCGCGGGCCGAGTCGCCGTGCCCGCGCGCCTTACCTTTCGGGTTCACCATCCATGGTGGGGCGCGTTTCTAACGAAGCCGTAACGGCCGTTGGGCTCTTTTGGCGCCAGCCCTTCTCGACCCGTACGCCACTCATGGTATGTTTATCGCGATAACAAGGACGGAGGTGCCCGTGGCACGCAATAAGTACCTGGAGGAGACGGTCGAGAAGATTCTCGACGTTGCCGAGCGGCTCTTCGTGGAGCGCGGCTACGAGCACACCACGATGATCTGAAGAGCAATGCGCTAAATCGAAAAAGGCAATCGAAGCCGCGCCTGTGGACTTATCGAGGGTCGAGATTCCCGCCCCATCCATCGGCACCCAGCAGAAGGTCGTCGACATCCTCGACCGCTTCGGCACCCTAACGTAATCGCTCACCGACGGTAGGATAAACCCCCATGAATATATGAATTGACCTGCTGACTCCAATGAAGATTGGAGAGTAACTGCCAGGGGTGACGGCCCGGCGAGTGTTATTTTGCGAGCTATGCGCATTGAAAGCGACCTTTCGTGGTATAAACTACTTGCCGGAAGCCGCGGCTTTCAGGGTACGGCTTACGTGTACGTTTAACCTCCGTGGGCGACGGGGTGCCGCAAGGCGTAGAATATCGCCCACCTGTAGGGGCCTGCAGCGATGCGGGCCCCGCTTCGTATGAGGGGGCGTAACCGATGAAGATCGTATCCATCTCCCAGGACTTCTTCGACCTCGTCGATGGCGACCGTGAGCTCATGCTTAAGCGCGACCGCCCCTGCATCGCGGTGGCGAGGCTGCGTTTCCGAGGAAAGCGCAGGAACTTCGCCGTGCCGCTGCGCTCCAACATCGCCCCAATGTGCTCAAAGACCAGTACTTCGCGCTGCCGCCCCGCCCCGCGACGCGCCCCGGCTGCCGCCACGGCATCCACCACATCAAGATGTTCCCCATAACCAAGGCCTACCAGCGCCGCTTCAGGACCGAGGGCTCGGCTTACTACGAGACACTCCAGCGCATCATCGATGGCAACACCAAGCGCATTGTCTCCGAATGCCAGGCGTACCTCGACCGCTACGAGCGCGAGGGAAGGCCTCGCTTTGCCGTCGGCATCGACCGCATCGTGGGGCTGCTGGAGGGCGAGAAGTAGGGCACCTCGGCTCAGTCTCGAGCCATGCGGAGTCGCTCCGCATTTTTGAACGCCGCGTGTGCGTCCCAAATACTTGAGAAGCAAACTGCGAAGTGCAGTGGCGCGCCCGTGCCCGTGCATAGTCGTCACCATCGGCGTCTACGCGGCGTCGGCTTCAAGTGGAACTGGCGCCGCTGCTGTATATGGTTTGCCTTGCTGCAAATGGCGATCAATGCCCGCGATGCTTCTGTTTGCGCTTCAGCTCTCGCTGCTCGAAGCGCGCCTCCGCCTCATCCGCGCGACGCTGGCTTCTTGCTTGGGCCGACTCCCGCTTCATCGCTTCCCGCTGTGCCGCGAGCGCCTGTTGTGCCTTGGTGCTCACCGCGGGCCGTTTAAGGGCTTTCGCTACCTCGCGAGCGCGCCGCTTGGGGTTCTTCGCGGGCTTGCTTGTTTCAGTGGCCTTGTCGCCGAAGAACGAGAGCTTCTCCCATTCGCTTGTAACGAATCGCAGGATCTCCTCATCGGACGGCTCCGCGCCGAAGACGATGCGGGCGACGCCGTACTTTCCGCCCTCGACGTGCTCCGCCAGCCCGACCCAGAATTGACCGTCGTGATATACGGTCAGGGTGGACGACACGCTGATCTGCATGGTTGGTTCCTCCTTTATGTAGATGACCATGCAGAGAAGGGACAACCAAGGAGGCAGGTTACTGATGCGGACTCCCGCACGCCCACGACTACCCGACGGGGACTGTGTTTTCATCTCTGATGCCCGCATTGTAGCACGCGCGGATGCGCCCTTCATCGCTGCCGACATGACGTGGCTGGGATTCGTTCCTCGACACATCCTTTTGTATATTGCCTTCCCGGTTTCGAAACTTTAAATCAATTCGAGTTTCGAAACCGGGAAGGAGAGCGTATGTGAGAGGCGATATGAGCATCAACTTGATGCTTGAGGGGGAGCTCGCGTCGCTTCTGCCCATCGGGGACGTGTTCCCGAAGGTCCTCATCTCCCGCATAGGGCATGAGACCTGTACCCGGGAAGGCGTACTCGTGCTGGACCTCGCGCGGTGCTGCTCGGTGAGCAGGGGTTCTGAACACTGCGTAGGGATATAGCGCGACAGGGGGTGCAGCACCGTTTGCGCCTTGTCTAGAGAGCACGAACGAGAGATGTGGTCTGCGGACGACTGAATAGCTTCATCTGTTTTGGTTACAACGAAATGTGTGCCGCGCGCCTGCGGCATGAAGGAGGGAGATTTCTATGAATATCGTTGTATTGAGTGGTAGCCCGCGCAAGGGTGCCAATACCGACACCATGGTCGAGGCCTTTGCCGAGACCGCGCGCGAGGCCGGCCATACGGTCGAGGTCATCCGCGTTGCCGGCAAAAAGATCGCTGGTTGTCTGGGATGCCAGTACTGCTTTACCCATGAGGGCACCTGTGTGCAGAAGGATGACATGGCCGACGTGATCGAGCCGCTGAAAGACGCAGACATGGTCGTCTTTGCCTCGCCTATCTACTGGTTCGATATCACCGCGCAGGAGAAGGCCGCCATCGACCGCCTGTACGCCTTCGGTGCTACGGGCTTCCCGTTCACCAAGACGGCCCTTTTGCTCGATAGCCATAGCGAGGGCGTCTATGATGCGGCGATCGCTATGTATAAGTCAACCTGCGCGTACTGCAAGTGGGAGGATCAGGGCATTGTCACCATCAGCGGTATGACCGAGCGCGACAGCATGGTATCGTCGCCCAAGTTGAAAGAGGTGCGAGAGCTCGCTCGCAAGCTCGCCTAAGGACAAGAGGGGCGCATGGCAATCAGCACTAGCGGATATGCTTGCTGCCCTTACCAGGAGGAATGCTGATTGCCATGCAACGATGCTCCCGCGGACAATTCCGGTGTGCTAAAACGCCTTCTCGTTCAAGAATTCTCTGAACGCGGGGATGTCGAAGCCGACGAGGCCACGCCCACGTTCCCCGATAACGCCGTCCTCGAGGAGGCGGCGTTTGTATTGGCTTGCGTAGTTGCTGGCGACGCCCATGCGTTTGGCTATCTCCGAGATCCTGCTGGGGCCAGAATCGGGCAGCATCGCGAGCAAAAACTCAATGTCTTTATCGGAAAGCTCTCGATAGGTCGTTTCGAGAGAAGCCCGATGCCATGCTTCTCGAGTTGCCTGAAGATGCCATTCATGCACGTGCGCCAGTTGCCCTGGGCTTCTTGAACATATGTCCAATCGATGCCCACTGGACCAATTTGAACGCCGTTCATGCGCGCGTGAGACTGTGAAAGGTAGCTATCTGCCGCTTCTTTGGTTCGCTCGATAATATCTTCGAGCATGCCTGGCATGGCGGAGCCATTTGCTGTACTCCATGGTGGCTCCTTTGCAAGTTTTGCTAATTTTTGCAACTTTTGCTAACTTTTGCGAGTTTTGCTAACGGCTTAGGACGGTGCGGGAAGCCCCCGTATCGTCGACATTTCCGAGGATGACCTCCGCAACGAGCGGGGCCCGGGGCGCGATATTGCTGCGCTCCGGGCCCCGCTGCTTTGTAAAACTATGGCGGTTCTGCCGTCGTCCTAATCAAACAAACTCGGCATGTCGTTTTCTTTCATGAGGGCACCGGCTGAGGGGAGGCTCTGCGCGGTGAACTTCTCGGCCGAGACGCCGGCGCCAAGGATCTCTTCGGTTGTGCCGACGGTGGTGACCGAGCGGCCCTTCTTGGCGGTAAAGGCCTGGACGCCCTGCGTGTTGGTAGTCGTCTTGGTCTTGAGCAACGACGTGTTGAAGTTCATCAAACGATAGTCGCTCGAGACCAGTGCGATGTCGCGGTCTTCCTTGAGCACCTGGGCATACAGCAGCTTGCTGCCGCCGTAGATAGCGTTCTTGAGGCGCTTGCGGTTGGTCTTGGTGACGTATCCAGAAAGTGCGACACGCACCACGCGGCCGTTCTCAAAGACAAACAGCACGTCGGCCTTATAGTCCTCGGGGTCGATGACCCAGATGACGCTCTCGTCGGGTTCCATCTCAAGATCGGTCGGCAGGTACGAGCCCAGCTGGGCCGACTTGGTGTCCTCAAACGCCGCAACCTTGCATTTGTACACCTGGCTCTTGTTGGTAAAGACCAGCAGCTCGTGGGTGTTGGAGGACGGGAACTCGATAAAGGGTTTGTCGCCGTCCTTGTACTTGAGCGTGGTCGCCTTCTTGAGCACGCGGTCCGTCATCTTCTTAAGGTAGCCATCGCGCGAGAGCATGATGGTCACCGGGTACTCCTCGACCTCGGGCTCCAAGCTTACTTCGATAACCTCATGGGGCTCGATCCTGCCCGTGCGACGCGGCATCACATATTTCTTGTTGACCGCGGCCAGCTCGTCGCTGATGACCTTCTTGATGTTCTCCTCGCTGGAGAGGATCTCCTCAAGCTCGGCAATCTCGCTCTCAAGCTTGGCGATGTCCTTGGTGCGGTTGAGGATGTACTCTTCGTTAATGTTGCGGAGCTTGAGCTCGGCAACAAACTCGGCCTGGGTCTCGTCGATGTCGAAACCCTTCATAAGGTTGGGCACGACCTCGGCTTCAAGCTTGGTGCCACGGATGATGGCGATGGCCTTGTCGATGTCGAGCAAGATTGCCTCGAGGCCGTGCAGCAGGTGCAGGCGCTCGGACTTTTTGCCCAGGTCAAAGTTAATGCGGCGACGCGTGGACTCAATACGCCATTTGACCCACTCGTGCAGAATCTGGCGCACGCCCATAACACGGGGATAGCCGTCGACGAGCACGTTGAAGTTGCACGAGAACGAATCCTGCAGCGTGGTCGAGCGATAGAGCTTGGCCATGAGCTTGTCGGGGTCGACGCCGCGCTTAAGGTCGATGGCGATGCGCAGGCCCGAAAGATCGGTCTCGTCGCGGATGTCGGCAATCTCCTTGACCTTGCCCTCCTTGGAGAGCTTGACGATGCGCTCGATGATGACATCGGTCTTGGTGGTGTAGGGGATCTCGTAGACCTCGATGATGCGCTCTTCGGGAATCCAGCGCCAGCGGGAACGGATCTGGAAGCTGCCAAGACCGGTCTCGATGATCTTCTCCATCTCCTCGCGGCGGTAGATGATCTCGCCGCCGGTCGAGAAGTCGGGCATGGGCATATACTCGAGCAGGTCGCAGTCGGGATCCTGCAGGTAATGCATGGTGGCGGTGCAGACCTCGTTGAGGTTGAAACCGCAGATGTCGGACGCCATGGCGACGCCGATGCCTTTGTTGGCCGAAACCAGAATATTGGGGAACGTGGTGGGCAGCAGGCGCGGCTCCTTCATGGCGCCGTCGTAGCTGTCAACGAAGTCGACCGGGTCCTTGTCGATGTCCTTAAAGATCTCGGCGCTGATGGGGGAGAGCTTGGCCTCGGTATAACGCGAGGCGGCGTAGCTCAGGTCGCCCGAATAGTACTTGCCAAAGTTGCCCTTCGACTCCACGAAGGGGGCGAGCAGTGCCTCGTTGCCGGTGGCCAGACGCACCATCGTCTCGTAGATCGCGGCGTCGCCGTGCGGATTGAGCTTCATGGTCTGGCCCACGATGTTGGCGCTCTTCTGGCGCTCGCCCTTGAGCAGACCCATCTTGTACATGGTGTAGAGCAGCTTGCGGTGCGAGGGCTTAAAGCCGTCGATCTCGGGGAATGCACGCGAGACGTTGACGCTCATGGCGTAGGGCATGTAGTTGACCTCGAGCGTCTGCGTGATCGGCTGGTCGGTGACCTCGGAGTGCAGGCCGATGACGTTCTCGGCGTTGACCTGCTTTTTCTTTGGCTGGTTCTTCGTCTTCTTCTTTGCCACGATTTCCTCTTGAACTTCTTATGGGCCGTCGTTATCGATTTGCTGCTATTGCAGGTCCAGCTGGTCCAGATATTCCTTGCCGTGCTCGGAGATATGGCGCTTGCGGCCCGCTTCGTCGTTGCCCAGCAACAGGTTAAACATGGTCTCCATCTTGGTGACGTCCTCGGGCTCCACCTTGATCAGGCGACGCGTCTCGGGGTTCATGGTGGTGAGCCACATCATGTCCGGGTCGTTCTCGCCAAGACCCTTGGAGCGGTTGATGGAGCACTTTTGGTCGCCAATCTCCTTGAGGATGCCGTTCTTCTCGAGCTCGGTGTAGGCAAAGTAGGTCTTCTCTTTGCAGTTGATCTCGTAGAGCGGCGACTCGGCGATATACACGTAACCCTCGTCGATAAGTGTGGGCACCAGGCGGTAAAGCATAGTGAGCACGAGCGTGCGGATGTGGTAACCGTCGACGTCGGCGTCCGTACAGATGATGACCTTGTTCCAGTTGAGGTTGTCCAGATCGAAGGCGCCAAGGTTCTTGATGCGCTTGTCTTTGATCTCCACGCCGCAGCCCAGCACGCGCATGAGGTCCATGATGATGTCGGACTTAAAGATGCGCGGGTAGTCCTCTTTCAGGCAGTTGAGGATCTTGCCGCGGACGGGCATAACGCCCTGGAACTCGGCATCGCGCGAGGTGCGAATGGCGCCTGCTGCCGAGTCGCCCTCTACGATATAGATCTCGCGACGGCTCTTGTCCTTGGAGCGGCAATCGATGAACTTCTGCACGCGGTTGGCCATGTCGGTCTTCTGCTGCAGGTTGGTCTTGATGCTCTGGCGCGTCTTCTCGGCATTCTCGCGCGAGCGCTTGTTGATGAGCACCTGCTCCATGATCTTATTGGCGGCGTCCTTGTTCTCGATCAAGTAGGTCGAGAGGCGCTCCTTAAAGAAGGCCGTCATAGCCTGCTGGATAAAGCGGTTGTTGATGGCCTTCTTAGTCTGGTTTTCATAGGACGTCTGGGTGGAGAAGCAGTTGGTCACCAGCACCAGGCAGTCCTGGACGTCCTGCCATTTAATGCTGCTCTCGTTTTTGTTGTACTTGCCCTGTTGCTTGATGTAGGCATCGATGGCGCTGGTCAGAGCACTACGGGCGGCCTTCTCGGGCGAGCCGCCGTTCTCGAGCCACGATGAGTTGTGGTAGTACTCCTGCATCATGAAGGTGCGCGAGAAGCACATGCACGCGGTGATCTTGACGTTGTAGTCGGGCAGGTCCTCGCGGTCGCGACCGCGGCGGTCGGCCTCGATAAAGAAGGGCTCGGTAAGGTAGTCGGCGCCGACCTTCTCGAGTACGTAGTCCTCGATGCCCTTGGGATAGCAAAAATCCTCTTCGGAAAACTCGCCATCGTTACCCTCAATACGCAGGCGGAAGGTCACGCTGGCGTTGACCACGGCCTGACGGCGCATGGTCTCGCGATACCAATCGTGGGGGATACTGATGGAGGTAAAGACCTCAAGATCGGGGCGCCACTTGATGGTGGTGCCGGTGCGGTCCTCGTCGCTGGGCTCAATCTCGAGTGCCTTCTTCTTGGCGCCGACGACCTTGCCCTTCTTAAAGTGTAAGGAGTACTTGTTGCCGTCACGCCAGACGGTGACGTCCATGTACTCGGAAGCGTACTGAGTCGCGCAGGAGCCCAGGCCGTTGGTGCCGAGCGAGAAGTCGTAGTCGCCGCCCTGGTTGTTATTGTATTTGCCGCCGGCGTAGAGCTCACAAAAGACGAGCTCCCAGTTAAAGCGCTTCTCGGAAGGGTTCCAGTCGAGCGGGCAGCCACGGCCATTGTCCTCTACCTGAATGGAGCCATCGCGAAAGGCGGTAAGGGTGATGAGCTTGCCGTAGCCCTGGCGCGCCTCGTCAACGGCGTTGGACAGGATCTCGAAGGCGGCATGTGCGCAGCCGTCGAGCCCGTCCGAGCCAAAGATGACGGCGGGACGCAGGCGTACGCGCTCTTCGTCCTTGAGCTGGCGGATACTGTCGTTACCATAGTTTGCGGTGTTTTTTGCCATACTCGCTCTCTCGGTGCTCCCTTGCTGCGTTTAAGTCATATAGATAGTCAAGGTAGCATAGCCCAGCCCACAGGCGATTCCAACCAACACGAAATCCATCGAACAATCGTTCGGAGTTCGATGGAGATTCGTTTACTCGGACAAAACCGAGTCGGCTCTGTCCGAGTAAGTTTGAAGACGGCCGAATGTGTCTTGCTGCGTTTGCGGTTGGATACGCTGTCGAAGACATGTCGTGTGGATTGTTGGCGAAAAGACGCCGTGCCAAGCTCGAGGCAGAACTCAACTCCACTGACGATATCTAATGCGAAATGGGCTGGCTCTGGGTATCCAGAACCAGCCCATTTGATGTTCGATGAGCCGAGTCGGCGTCTCTCACAAAAGTAACTAGGAGCTAGCGAGGCTTATCCGAATTGACCTCCTTGGCGGTGTCTTTTTCGAGCGCCATGCGGCGGGCGCTGTAGGCGATAAGGCCGGCGCCTGCCGCGGCGAGTGCTGCTGCGGCTGCCGTAAGGGGAGCGTTGACATCGCCCGTGCCCGCAAGCGCGCCCGCTTTTCCGGAGCGCTTGTTAGTGCCGTGGTCCTTGCCACTGCTGGAGCTGCTTCCGCCGGAGCCGCCGCCCTTGTCAGTACCGCCGCCACTCGAGCCGCCACCGCCGTCCGCCGTCATCGGTGCATCGTGAAGCCCCGTCGTATCCGCGCTGTCGCATACGCCGACCTGAACTTCTGAGCGTTCGCATGCCGCGTCGGGCACATGAAGCTCGTGCAGTACGGCACCCAGCGCCGAGTTTGCGCCCGGTCGAATTTCCTCGAGCGTTACGGGATCGAGCGCCACCAGATTACGCGCCTTCGCATACAGCGTTACGCGTTTGCCCACCTCGTCGCTCCAACTCTCGGGGATGGCGAAGCTCATGCGGAACTGTGCCGTGCAACCCGGTGCCAGCACGGCGTTGCCGTTGTCGGCTACCAGCGGGTGCGTTGCAAAACGTGTACCCAGCGTCTCGAGTGCGTACTTCACGTGTGCCATGTCGTTGGCCGAAGCGTCCTCGGCAAGCTCTGGATCGTAGATCGAAGCCATGCGTGCGTTCACTCCGAATCCGATGGATGCGCTGGAGAACGGCTGACTGGAGCCCTCTCGGTACAGATCGATCGTGCCGGCGGTCAGCAAAGTGTTGCCGTCGTTTCGCACCGTGACCATGAAGGATTCGCCTGCTGCTCCGGGCACCACCGCGCCCGAGGTAGCGACCGCGCCCGTCGGAGTGGCACACGCCACCAAGGGCACTTCGATGCCGTGTAGTTCTGCCTCGCTCTTCTCCGCGCTCACAATGTGCGTGGCGAGCGCGGAGAGCATGCTCCCCGACGTCAAAAATGTCGTTATCTGATCGATGGGATGGTCCAGCTCGCACATCACGAACGGCTCCGTAAACAGATCGCCTGCCAAGGTGCTGGCGAAGATGCGGAAGTGCTTGCCCATCACTGCTACCGGGTTGCCTTCTTCGTCGTAGGTCTGTCCCACCTTGCCATCGGTGTTCTCTACATAGAGCACGCACCTGCCGTTGTTGCTTACGCTAAACGATGCCGGGCCACAGCCTGCGGCACCCACGGGCTGCGTTGCAAATGCCGATGCGCCTCGTGCCCAAGTAATATGCTGCAGCTGCTCGTTGACGGTAGCCAAAAAACCCGTGTGCTGCGGCCACGGCACCGCGTGGGGTACTGTGGCATCTGGCGACATGACGCCCCAACCCGCGATGGACTGGCCGATCACGGCGTACGATGCACAGCCACAACCGCCTGCAGTCTCGTATGCAACGGGTACCACCATTTTGCCGTTGATATTCTCGGGCGCGCCCAGCTCGATGCTCGACGGTGCCTGCGGAAAGCGGAGGACCTGACGGAACGTGAGACTGTCACCCAAATCATCCGACCACAGGGCAAAGCATTCCAGCGCAACCTCGGCCTCGCTGCCGAGCGCCTTCTCTGCGGTGGCTCCGTGGCGGTGGAGGTAGGCGCCCGACAGACGTCCGTCGACCAGTGTCTTGCCCACCGTGATGCGTGGGCACTGCAGGCAATGGTAACCATCCTCCTGAAGGCGGCCGCGCGAGATGTTGCGCCACGACGTGTGCGATATCACGCGAACTCCGTCGTTGCTTATGCGCAGGCGCACAACGGACAGTATGCCGGATGTGCTCGCCGTATCGAAAAGGGTGCTGTCGCCGGCGGGGCGCTCGCCCGAGACCAGCAGCACGTAGGCGTCCTGGTTTCCTCTTCCGTCCGTATATTCCACTACGTCGAAGTCGTAATCGTATATGCTGTCGCGCTCCACGTCGCCCTCGCCAAACCCAAGGGGAAAGTCCACAGGCGTGGGAGCGGACCACGTTCCGTTTGCCTTTGTGTGTACCACCAGGCGCGAGCGACCATTGTCGCCGTAGCGCACCGAGGCGATACGGAACAGGCATTCTACGCCGGCAATCATTGCCAGCTTCATGTGGGCTTCGCTGAGCACGCCAGCAAACAGCACGTTGTCGCTCGAGGGCTTGATGCCGCCACGCTCGTCCTCCGACACGCCGGCAGAATCGGCGTTCGGGTCGGCAACGGTGTTCGTTGCCTGACCGATGTAGGTGTACTCATACATCGGCGCGGCGTTTTCGTCGTTCTCTATCAGTGCATGGACGAAATGCTCGATCTGTCCCGTGTCGTCGCTTTCTGCATCCGCCTCGAGCTCAATGCGCGTGACCGCCCGGTCCCAATCGCGCACGACAGGCGCGGCGTTTACGGCAGTGGCCTTAACCTCGGCGCGTGCGAGCAGTTCGGCGTTGGTGACGATGGTGGCCGATGCGATAAATTGCGGCACACCACCCGCCTCGGCGTTGCCGGCCGAGCCGAAGCAGGCATCCAGCGTATAAGGCGTATCTCCATCCAATGCGAGCTCAGAGCGCTGGAGCACATACTGGTCGCCATTGTTCACCGACATATTCCACGAATCGATGAGTGTGGGCCACGACCCCGACCAAGCCTTGGTGGTCCACTTGAACATTACGAACTGGAGTATCACGTCGACATCGACGTCTGCACCCACACGCAGCCGCGGAAGCTGGTGTCCATCTGCCTTTTCGTACCCAATGAACAGCGTGAGGGATGCGGCGCCGCGCACGGCAGACGAAGCGACGCCTGCAACGCCGGCGCCAAAGGTGACGGCAAGCCCGATCTGGATGGTGAACGAGCCCGACGTGTTTGAATAGTCGAGCGAAATGTTTTTAAAAAACGCCGCGCCGCTGCCGTGCGTGTGGGCACCCACGGCGAGCGCCAGTTTTGCCAGCACCCAGGGGTTGACGTTTAGGAAAAATGGCACCGGTCCTAGGGTAAACTGCTCGGTCCAATTGAGGTCGGTTCTTACCTGGAAGAGGGCCTTAATATTGCCGTATGCGGGGTCGTTGTTGTTACCCCAGGTTTTGCCCACCCAATCGTAGGCGAGCGAGCCGTACAGCTGTGTGGCGATATCCATCGTGAACAGCGGCGTGCAATGGTGACGAAGGAGCTTGGTGTTTCTTGGATCGGTGCCCGAACCGGCACTCATACTTTTGTACTGATTCCACTTCCCCTCCATCTCGTCGAGGTAGCGGTTTGCCTGCTTGGCGCCCGACTCACGCGGCGATTTCTTCCAGTATTCCGGATCAGGGTTGCCCGAATCGTTCATATAGCTGGCTGGTTTGTATCCTCCGCCAAACAGCACGTATCCAGCAAACGAGAAATCGAAGAGGATCGGAAATGTGGGCATCCAACACGTGAACTTATTGCCGCCGATGCCGGGAAACGCCGCGGGGAAATCAAACGGAGTGATCTCTTGGTCCATGGTAGTGGGAATGATGGTGGTCGAACCCGATTCTGCCTTTGCGGCCGGCGCGGTGACAACGGCCATGGGGGAGGAGAGTGTATAGGTTTTGCCCTGATAGTCAAGGACAAAGCGCAGCTTGCATCCTTCTTCCAGAAGGCTCGACGCTGCATCGAGGAACGTGTCTTCGAGCGTGAACGTCGCCAGATTATCCGCGCCCGATGCGCTGGCCTTGACTTGGCCAATCTGCGTGAAGGTTTCGGGTGAGCTGCCCGCGGCAGGCGTCACTTTGTTGATGCGCAGCGTTGCCTGTCCACCCCGTGGCAGATGTGCCTGCACGGTAAAGGCGTGCGTATCGGGCTGCTCGTTTGCCGTGTCGTCCTTCGGCAATGTCATGAACGTGGCTTCAGCGTACTGGATGTCCCATTCGTCGAATGTGAGCTGGCGGAAGTACGGCTCGCCGTCGGAAAGCGGACGCGTGGGCGCGGTTATGGCGGTACCGCCCTGGATACGCGCAAGGGGAATCTCGACATCGCGGTAGCCCGCCATGCTAATGGAGATGCCGCCGTTAAAGTCGTACGCGTCGAGAAGCGTCGCCTCGTCCACGTAGCCTTCCGAAAGCGGCGCGACCTCAAAGATGGCCGTGCCTTCGTCATCGGTAGTGGCGGTGAGCTGCTTGCCTGCGGCATAGCGCGAGGTGAGCGTGACCTGGGCACCCGTGATGGGCGTATTCTTGTTGGCGACGTCGACCACGACCACACCAAACATGGTGCGCGAGAGAACGAGTACCCTGAAAGGGTCTTTTTCGTCGGCATAGGCTTCGGTGGGGATGAATGGCAGCATGAAGGCGTTTGCGCTGCCCGGCACGCGAGGCAGCATGATGCCTGCCAGCGAGGATGCTCCGGCGATAAGTAACGAACGGCGATCAAGCATTTTGGGCTCCCATCCCGCAAATATCGGAGGAAATAATCCAATTTTGCGAGAAGGTGCCCCGTGGCGGTAGTGCCGTTCAAGGGTCAAAATGTCCAAATTGATCGAGCGAAGCGCCGGGTTCCGGAACGCGTTCGATGCGCTTG
Organism: Collinsella aerofaciens; assembly: GCA_048246715.1. Taxonomy (GTDB): domain Bacteria; phylum Actinomycetota; class Coriobacteriia; order Coriobacteriales; family Coriobacteriaceae; genus Collinsella; species Collinsella aerofaciens_BY. Next base: position 167,853 of record DBFBCB010000028.1, read on the forward strand.
GTAGTCCGGTCGCTAACGTAACATATGCGCGACCAGCTCGGCGCGTGTGCCGATGCCAAGCTTTGCGTATACGCCGGATAGGCGGTTTTTGACGGTGCCCGGCGATACTCCCATATGGCGTGCGATTTCGGCGTTGGTCCACCCACGACAGGCGAGCATGGCCATGGTGAATTCCGTGGTCGTTAGATCGTCGGCAACGTCCTCGCCCGAATCGGGGTTGTGGATGCGCCGCCAGCCGTAGCTGAAGCGGTACGTGATCTCGATGATGCGCGCGAAGTCGTCAGGGTATTGCGTTTTTAGGCATGCCTCGATAAGCCCCTGTAAAAGGCCGTGATGCTCGCCAATGAGCTCAATAAGGCCGTCGGGGCGCGCAATGTTCCAAGCAACTCCGAAGTGCGTTTTTGCGGTGTCGATGTCCTTGAGGCTCATGCATGCCATGGAAGCTGCCAAGTGCAGGAACAGCTCCGAGATGGGATAACTTCCCTGTTTCATGATCAGGGCGTTTTCCGCCATGCCCAGGCTGCGGCCATATTCGCCGCGCAGGTACAGGGCATGCGCCATCACGTAGCTGGCGAACAGGCGCAGACCTTCGGGCAGATGCGCCGCAAGCGGATAAAACTCTTCGGCGGAATACGGGGAAGGCAAGTGCAGCAGGACGCTCGCGGCCGAGGCGAACAGGATATGTGTGGCGTGGACGGCGGGCGACTCCTCGTCAGCCGGCGTATCGAGGATGCCAGCAAGGCACCGGCGGGCGTCGGCGATACGGTTGAGCGACAGGCTGGCGTATCCGCAGATAAAGCATGCGGAATAGCACAGCGAGGGATCGGTGGCGTCAAGATAGGGGCGCGCCGTCTTGGCAGCGAGGGCGGCCTGTCCGCGAAAGTACAGCGCTTCTGCCGTGGCGATGGTGCGTGAATCGGGGTCGGAAATGCCTGCAACCGCAGCGTCAATCTGCCCCGGCACAAAGGCGGTGCACATCAACGGCATGGGAACGCATAGGTAGCCATCGCAGTCCATCTTCCATCTCCCAACAGCTGGCAACAATGCAGCAATTGTACTCCTGTTGCTCGGGACCCCTTTCGTTTTACTGTTCGGTTAACGCTGCGGATCGTTTTGGAAGGCTTACGAGCATGGTGGTCCCGCTCTCGGAACTTGCTTCGACCTCTACCGTGCCACCGTGAAGCGCTGCAATCTCCCAAACAAGCGCTAGCCCGAGTCCTGCGCCGCCGTATGCCCTGCTGCGGGATTTGTCTAGACGAAAGAACGGCTGGAAGATGCTCTCACGGTACTGCTTGGGTATTCCCGGGCCCTGGTCCTCGACTCGCAGGAACACATGGCTGTCGTTGTCGCAGATGGAGACGTTGACAGTCGAGCCGGTGCGGCTGTAACGGATGGCATTTTCGACCAGGTTAAACACCAGCCGATAGAGGAGCGTGTCGCTCCCGATTACTAAAGCGTCTCCAGCACAATTGAGGGCTATGCCCTTATTTTCGGCAAGTGGCGCAAGGTCGGTGAGGACCTCTTCGGACAAAGGACCAAGTTCCACATCGTCCTCGCAAGGGACGCTGCGGAGCTCACTCATCTCGAGCAATACCTTGGCCATTCGAGACATGCGCTCGGTTTGTTCTTGTAGCAGGCCGAGCAGCTCGGCTGTTTCGGGTTGCAAACCGGAGTGCTCGGAGATGAATAGTTCAATCTGTGCTTGCATAAGGGCGAGCGGGGTGCGCAGCTCGTGTGCGGCGTTGCCGGTAAACTGACGCTGTGCAGAGAACCCTTCGCCAAGACGGGCGATCATGTCGTTGAAAGAGGCGCTGCATCGTTGTAGCTCGGTGGGCACATCTTCACTGAGTCTGATTTCGCTTAGGTTGTCAGGCTGCACACGCTCAACCTGGGCTGCAAAAGCCCGTAGCGGTTTGAGTGCACGGCCGCTCACAAAGTATGCCAGCGCGCCGCCAAGGAGTGTGACTCCAGCCGTGATGTACCAGGCTGTCGTGCCAAAAGACTCTTGCGCGTCGTTTACGACGATCGTGACCTTGTCATCGAGGCTCTCCTTCGTTGGGTCAAACGCCTGAGGTGCATCTACGCCGGCTGCGCTAAGGGCCGAGATGTCGCTGCCGATAGCATCCATGTAGCGCATGCCCGTATAGCCGACCAGACAGTTCGTCAGCACGCATGCCGCACACGTCAGCAGTGCCGTCATAATCGTTATGCGCCATTGCAGCGAAAGCCCTTTCATTCTCCATCCTCCATGACGTAGCCCTCTCCAATCCGATTGCGAATCGGGTCGTATCCCAAAGCGCCACGCAACTTTTTTCGGAGCGACGAGATGTGAACGCGGGTTGCGTTGCTAAAGCTGTTCACGGTGCTATCCCAAACGTGCTCGATAAGCTCCTCTTGGCTTACCGGTCGCCCCTGATTAAGCATCAGGTATTCTAAGATTCCCGTTTCCTTGCGTGTAAGAGATAAGGCCTCGCTGCCCACGGAAGCGATGCGCGCCTTGGTGTCAAAGCTGAGTTTTCCGCAGGTTAATACTATGTCGCTTTGTGCGAAGCGCCTGAGGGTAAGGCTGCGGATCCTTGCCGCAAGTTCGTCCAGATGAAACGGCTTGGTGAGGTAATCGTTGGCGCCGGCATCGAGTCCGTCGACTTTATCGGATACTTCGCCACGCGCGGATAGAATCAGCACCTTGGTCTCGCAGTCGGTTTTCCTAAGTTCCCTGAGCACGGTCATGCCATCGATACGGGGAAGGTTGAGGTCGAGTACCACGAGGTCAAAGACTTCGACGCCCAGCAGGTCGAGCGCCTCCTGTCCGTCGTGGCAGCAGTCGACGCTGTACGCCAAGTTTCGCAAGCTGCGTGCGATTGCGTCACACAGCGCCTGCTCGTCCTCGACGATCAAAATACGCATAACAGTCTCCTTGCACATTCCAAATCGCGCTTAACACGGATTTTATAGTCGATATGGTCCAATAGTCGCGTAACGAAAGGAGTGGTCGAGTTGTTCAAAGCGGTAAAACCCGTGGTACAGGTCGCTTTGTTGATCGTCGGAATTGCTATGGTGTGCTTTGGTGTTATGCGTGGCGAGGCGGATGCCGTGCTGGCCAAAGCGATTAGGCTGTGCTTGGAGTGTATCGGAATTGGATAAAAGAGCAAACACCGCGTCGCATGTTTTGGCCCGATTTCGCGGACTCATTCAGGCGGCGGCGACGCTGGTCACCAACATTCACCTGCCAAACTTTGCCAAAGGCGGCATCTATCAGGGCGCGGGAAAAACAGTCTGCGTACCTGGACTTAATTGCTATTCGTGCCCCGCGGCATCGGGTGCGTGCCCCATCGGGTCGTTCCAGTCGGTGGTAGGTTCATCCAAGTTCAACTTTTCTTACTATGTTACCGGTACGCTCATTTTGCTCGGCGTGCTGCTGGGACGCTTTGTATGTGGCTTTCTGTGTCCGTTTGGCTGGCTTCAGGAGCTGCTTCATAAGATTCCCGGAAAAAAGTTCTCCACGAAAAAGCTTAAGCCGCTCACGTACATCAAGTACGTCGTGCTGCTGTTTGCCGTGGTGCTGCTGCCCGTCTTGATGGTTAACGACGTGGGCATGGGCGACCCGTTCTTTTGCAAGTACATCTGTCCGCAGGGTGTGCTCGAGGGCGCCATTCCGCTGGCCATCGCCAATGCCGGCATTCGATCTGCGTTGGGACATCTCTTTACTTGGAAACTTGCCGTTCTCATTGCCGTGGTAGTGCTGAGCGTTTTGTTCTACCGCCCCTTCTGCAAATGGATTTGCCCACTCGGCGCATTCTATGCGCTCATGAATAGGGTGTCCTTGTTGGGGATTCAGGTTGACGCGTGCAAATGTGTCTCGTGCGGCAAGTGCTCAAAGGTTTGTCAGATGGACGTTGATGTGGTCCGCGCGCCCAATCATGCCGAATGTATCCGGTGCGGAAAGTGCATCGGGGCCTGTCCCGTCGATGCCATCAGCTATCGCTATGGCCTGGATGTGTCGGCGGAAAAGCTTCCCTTGACCGCTGATAAAAAGTAAACAAGCTTCGACAAAACGGAGGAATGACTATGAAGCTTTCTAAGATTGCGGCCCTGTTTATGGTGCCGGTATTGGCCTTGTGCCTTGTGGCATGTTCGGCGCCCGGTGGCAATGCGAGCGAATCTGCGAGCTCCGATCCTAAGATCGCAGAACTCACTGCGCAGAAGCCGGCCAATGCCGACGAGGCCGCCGAGCTGTATGCGAAGCTCATGCAGAAGGAGAACGAGATCTTTTCGAGTGATAACGCGCTGTGGGAAAAGGTATTCAATGCGGCAAATAAAGACTCGACAATGATTGAGGACGGCAGCAATTACGGCGATTTCTTGCTCAAGACCATCGACGGCGCCAAGGATGAGTTTACGGCGGATGAGCTTAAGACGCTCAAGGCCGGTGCGCAGCAGATCAAGGAAATCGAGGACAAGCTCGAGAGCTTGGAGAAGGAGTTCCCCGGCTGTGGAAGCACGCCGAGCGCAGGCGAGAGCGTCGACGCTTCGGCCGCTGGCATGACGGCTGGTGCCAATGCTTCGAGCGAGGCGACGAAGTTCCCCAGCTTTACGGGCAAGGACCTGGATGGCAACGACGTGAGCAGCGACGAGCTGTTCTCTAAGAACAAGGTTACCGTCATGAATTTCTGGTTCACCACTTGCAAGCCGTGCGTGGGTGAGTTGGGCGATCTTGAGAAACTGAATCAGGAGCTTGCCGAGAAGGGCGGCCAGGTCGTGGGCGTCAATTCCTTTACGCTCGATGGCAACAAGGGCGAGATTGCAGATGCCAAGGACGTGCTGAGCAAGAAGGGCGTGACATATAAGAACATCTGGTTCAAGTCGGATAGCGAGGCCGGTAAGTTTACGTCAAATTTGTTCTCGTTCCCGACAACGTATGTCATCGATCAGAATGGCAACATCGTAGGGGATCCAATCGTGGGAGCCATCAGCTCCGCCGAGCAGCGCGCAGCACTCGACAAGCTTATCGACCAGGCGATTGCGAATAGCGAGCAGTAAAAACCGCGTAAAGCATAGCGAGGATCGTGTGTCGCTGTGCGAAGTAGTCTGCTGCCTTTCAAGATAAGCTCCACCATATAGAGGTCCCGCTCGGGACCTCTTCTTTTGGGCGCCGTCCCGTTCGTTTTTTGGCGCGGTTTGTTACATTCCTCACTGGCGTCGGCAAAAAATGGGGATAGAGTAGGACAAAAGCGTCGAATACGAACGGCGGAGGAGAGCGGGCAGGGTGCCTGCGCAGGAGAGGTTGCCGTCCATGCTGGAGCTCAAAGGTATTTGCAAAAGGTACGTTACGCAGTCGTTTACGCAGGTAGCGCTCGACAGCGTGAGCCTGTCTTTTCGCGATAACGAGTTCGTGGCCATTCTGGGACCTTCGGGGTCGGGCAAAACTACGATGCTCAACGTTATCGGTGGGCTCGATCATTTCGATTCTGGCGACCTGCTGATCGACGGTATTTCGACCAAAGACTTTCACGATCGCGATTGGGATGCCTACCGCAACAACCGCATCGGCTTTGTGTTCCAAAGCTATAACCTCATTCCGCATCAGACCATTTTGGAAAACGTGGAGCTGGCGCTCACGCTCACGGGCGTGGGGCATGCCGAGCGTCGCCAGCGTGCGCGCGAGGCGTTGGAGAAAGTCGGCTTGGGCGAGCACGTTAACAAGCGCCCGAGCCAGCTATCGGGCGGGCAGATGCAGCGCGTGGCCATTGCCCGCGCCCTGATCAATGACCCTGAGATCGTCCTTGCCGACGAGCCGACTGGCGCTTTGGATTCAACGACATCCGTGCAGGTTATGGATTTGCTCAAAGAAGTTGCGCGCGACCGTCTGGTCATCATGGTCACGCACAATCCCGACCTGGCATACCAATACGCCACGCGCATCGTCAACCTGGCGGACGGCAAGATCACCGATGATTCCGATCCTTTCGATGTCGCTGACGCCACGCGCCGCGAGGCCAAGCCTACGCGCAAAACCTCGATGAGCTTTGTGACGGCGCTGGGGCTTTCTGCCCGAAACCTCATGACCAAGAAGGGCCGCACGGCCATGACGGCCTTTGCGGGCTCGATTGGCATTATCGGTATCGCGGCGATTCTGGCGCTGTCCAACGGCGTAAACGGCTACATCAAAAAGGTCGAGGAGGATACGCTCTCGAGCTACCCACTCACCATTTCCAAGCAGGATTACGACCTGTCGTCCATGATGGGCGGACAGGGGGCTGCGGATGATGGCTCGCCTGAAAACGTGGATTCGTCCGACGACAGTGCCGAAACCGATAAGATTCCCGTGGTCACGGCCGTAAAGGATATGTTTGCGAGCGTTAAGTCCAACGACATGACGAGCTTTAAGGCATGGCTTGACGACGGCGGCGACGGTATCGACAAAGAGGTCAACGCCATCCAGTACGGCTACGGTGTATCGCCGGTTGTCTATCGTGCCGGCAAGGGCGATGAGAAGCCCGTTCGGCTTGTTCCCAACGCAATGACCGAGGCTATGAGCGGAGGCGCGAGTTCGGCGGCAACGGTGAGCATGGAATCCATGGGAACCTCGGTCTTTAACGAGATGATTGACGACCAGAGCCTGCTCGACAGCCAGTACGATGTCGTCGCCGGTCATTGGCCCACGTCTGCCAACGAAGCCGTGATGGTGCTTTCGAGCCGCGGTACGGTGGGCGACTATACGCTCTACAGCATCGGTGCGCTGGATATCGATGAGCTCAACGATCTGGTAAACAGTGCCATGACGGCCGACGGTGGGGTCAAAGCACCCGAGACCGGCACCGAATTTACCTACGACGATGCGCTGTCCACGACGTTTAAGGTGCTGTCGCCGGCCGATGCGTATCGCAAAAACGAAGAGACCGGCATATGGACCGATATGTCTGGCGACACCGACTTTATGGCCGCCAAGGTTGCCGACGGTATCGACGTGCACATTGTGGGCGTGGTGCGACCCAACGAGACCGCCAACGCGAGCGCGTTGTCCCCGGGCATTGCCTACACGCATGCGCTGACTCGCCAGCTTATGGAGCGCGCCGCAAATTCGCAGATTGTGCAGGAGCAGCTTGCCCACCCCGAGACGGATGTCTTTACGGGCAAAACCTTCGACGAACTGCAAGGCGAGGCCAAGCAAGGCGTTGATCTGGGCAGCATGTTTAGTGTGGACGAGGCGGCGCTCAAGAGCGCGTTCTCGTTCGATGCATCTGCGCTCTCGGGTGTTGCCGGCGGTATGGACCTGTCGGGTCTTGACTTGTCCGGGCTGGACATTGACCTTTCGGGTGTTGGGAAGGACATCGATTTCAGCGGCATCATGGCAAAGGCGCCGGCCCCAGATTTCTCGGGCATCTTTGACGGTCTGGAGCTCACGCCCGAGCAAATGCAGCAGGTGGGAACGCTTGCCAACCAGCTGTTTGAGGGATTTTTGCAGTCGGAGCAGTTTAAGGCGTTGTCGCCCGAGGATCTTAAGGACGCGTCGAAGCTCGCCGCCGCGTTCTCGACGTATCTTGAGAATGATGCTGCGGCCCAGCAAATCCTGGCTCAGCTCAAGGCTTTCGGTGGCGATGCCCTGGCCGAGCGCCTGCAACAGGCGATGACCGACTATGTGCAAAAGCAGCTGGCTCCGTATCTGCAGCAGGCTATGGATCAGGTGATGAAGTCGATCAGCGATCAGATTGCGGCGACGGTGTCAGCTCAGCTCAAGGCAGGCGCGGCGGGGCTCATGGGACAGATGGCTACGCAGATGTCGTCGAGTTTTGCTAACCTGGCGGGCGCCATGCGTGTGGATGCGAGCGCCTTTGCCCGCGCCATCCATTTCAACATGGACGCCGAGGATCTGAGTTCGCTCATGATGAGTTACGCCAAGGCGTCGAAGCTCACCTACGACAACAATCTGACCACGTTGGGCTATGCGGATGAGGCGGACCCCATCTCGGTCAAGATTTTCCCGCGCGACTTTGAGGCCAAGGAGCGCGTACTCGATCGCATCGATGCGTACAACAAGCAGGTCAAAGCCGCTGGCCACGATGATCGGGCAATTTCGTACACAGACTACATGGGCATCATCATGGGTTCGGTGACCGACATCGTGAACACCATCAGCTTGGTGCTCATCGCATTCGTGAGTATCAGCCTGGTGGTGAGCTCCATCATGATCGGCATCATCACGTACATCAGCGTGCTGGAGCGCAAAAAGGAGATTGGCATTCTGCGCGCAATCGGCGCGTCGAAGCGCAACGTGGCAAACGTGTTCAACGCCGAGACCTTTATCGAGGGCCTTATCGCCGGCGTCTTTGCCATTGTCGTCGTGGTGGCCGTGAGCTTCCCGGTTAATACCTGGGCGCTTGCTGCCAAACAAGTGCCCAATCTGATGAGCCTGCCCGTGCAGGATGCGCTGGTGCTCATCGCGATTTCGGTGCTGCTGACGGTCGTTGCCGGCCTGCTGCCGGCCCGCAGCGCATCCAAGAAGGATCCCGTCGAAGCCCTGCGCTCCGAATAGGCACGTCGGCCAATGCGGTGAGCGCACGATCCAAAGGCGTTAATGTGCCTTTCCGGCCAACATGAGGTAAATGCGCGGATGGGTGTACTCGTCAAATTCTTCTTCGGGCTCTGTGTCAAATGAGCAATAGGCTTTGATGGGACTGTCGCTCATCTTGATGCTGACTGTATCGTAGATCGAGCCGTTCAAAAATGCCTCTTTAAATACGTTGGGAATGCCATGCGGTGCCATGAGCTCGGGATTTAGGGTTTTGACGTTCATGTTTTGTATGGGAGCGCACAGCGTTTCGAAGTCCTGCTCAGCGCGGGCGAGGTTGTCTTCTAGACTTAGGCCGGGGTCGATCTCTGCCGTATAGCTAACGCCGGTGAGCGTGCCTTTGTGTCAAAGTCCAGGTAGACATAGGTAGACCGCGAATCAGAGTCGCCCTTGTGCAGATACCCTCGAACGTGATAGCTGTAATCCTGATAGCGCTCATGGGGATCATCGGCAGATACGTATTCGCATACGGGCTCTAGTGCCTTTTGGACGAGGGCGATTTGCTCTGCGGCGGCGCGAGCGTTTGCCTGCATCTCGTTGCTGCCCTGGACTAGCTGGGGGATATAGGCGCCAAACATGAGGGCGAGAGGCAGCGCCACAAGCGCGACGATCCACTTCTTTGCACTTGGGATGGGCATGCCGCTGGCTGCTGCCATGGCTTTTGCATTGGCGTAGGTCTCGTCGAGCACCTCTGCGGCGGTGGCGACAGCTCCTATAGCGGCGGCGACCTCTGCCGCATCGCCTAGGTTGCGTGCGCTTTCGTTGTCGCTGCGCTTGAGCATGCGCGCGGCCGCTTGCGTTCCAAGGACGCCTGCGATTTGCGCCGAACGGTCTTGCTCGCTTTGCGCGACGGCAAGTTTGCTTTGAAGTTCCCTTCCCTTCTTGCTGCGCATTCCAAGACGTGGGGCCAAAGTGCAGTAGCAAAAGATGACAACCTCTATAACGGTGAGCGCCAGGGCGCAGAACATGCCGGTTTGTTGAAAGCCTTTGTGATGAAAGACCATATCGTCAATCATCTCGAACGGCAATATCAAAAACGGCAGGACAAACGCCATGATCAGCGCTGCCATGGCGACTTTGGGGCAGATGCAGTATCGCAGGATGCGCTTGCGATCTTTTTCGGTGAGCGTTTGCATGATGGGTCCTTGGTGTGCTTGCGACGGTGCACGGCGGCGCAAGCCGTTGTTGCCGTATTGCTCTAGGGCGGCGCCGGCACCGCGGCGCCGGAATCGTCTCGCTCAGTTTACGCGAGTCTTAAATAAACAAAAAGCTGCATACCGCCACTGGTATCGGGCGGTATGCAGCCGGAAGAGGTGTGCCGGGACTAAACGCTGGGCTGGCGCGCGGCGTCGTTGCGCAGCCGCCTTGCCGTCAAGCGATGCTTCGAGCCGGGCATGCGAGCATTTAGCCCTTCTTCGATAGAGGCTTCATGTTCCAAAGGACCACGTTCATGATGACAACGACCAGGGCAACCACGGCCGAGGACACCCAAAATCCCATGTTCAGCCCAAACCATTCGGTGGTGCCAAACATATCCATCCAAATCTGAGTCCAGTTCATCTGCGTTCTCCTTTACTGGTCGTTTGGACTTCGCTACAGTAGCTCTCCGTAGCGCTTGACGTAGGCCTTCTTGATGCTCGTGGCGAGCGCCATGTAGAGCAGGATGCACGGAATCAAGAAGCAGAAGTACTCAATCGGCAGGGCGCCCAGGCCCAGCTCAGGTCCCAGAGGGCTAAAGGGCAGTGCAGTGAGCAATGCGATTCCTGCCATGGTGAGCAGCGTCACGGGTGCGGAGGCGCGGCTCTGGATAAATGGCAGCTTGGGCGTGCGGATCATGTGGATAACGAGCGTCTGACTCCACATAGATTCAACAAACCAGCCGGCCTGGAACAGGGCGATGTAGGCGATCTGCATGGCGGCGAGGGTGTCGCCCGAGTAAGCGCTTGCCAAGTTGTTGAACAACACGCCGTGGCTTACAAACAGCGGGCAGAAGACAAAGTACATAAAGATGTAGGTCATAAAATCGAAGATGGAGCTGGTAGGCCCAATCCAGAGCATGAACTTCCCAATGCTTGAGGCGTCCCATTTGCGCGGCACGCGCAGGAACTCCTCGTCTACGTTGTCCCAGGGAATCGCCAGGCAGCTGCAGTCGTAGATAAGGTTGAGTAGGATAAGCTGGATGCTCATCATAGGCAAAAACGGCAGCAGGGCAGAGGCGGCGAGGACGCTGAACATGTTGCCAAAGTTCGAGCTGGCGGTCATCTTGATGTACTTGATCATGTTTGCGTAGGTCTTGCGGCCCTCGACAATGCCCTCTTCCAGGACCATAAGGTCTTTTTCCAACAGGATGATATCGGCAGATTCCTTGGCAACATCTACGGCGGTATCGACGGAGATACCGATATCGGAGGACTTCATGGCCGAGGCGTCGTTGATGCCGTCGCCCATGTAGCCCACAACGTGCCCGTTTTCACGCAGGATGGAGACGATGCGCGTCTTTTGATCGGGCGTGAGCTTTGCAAAGACCTGCGTATGCTCGGCCTTGCGGGCAAGTTGTTCATCGTCCATCGCGGCGATGTCCTGGCCAAGCAGCATGTTGTTGACTTCGAGTCCCACTTGCTTGCAGATGGTGCGCGTGACCTTCTCGTTGTCGCCGGTGAGAATCTTGGTCGCAACGCCGTGCCGCCGCAGCGCCTCGATGGCGTCGGCTGTGGACTCCTTGGGCGGATCGAGGAAGGCGAGGTAGCCCATGAGGACCATGTCGCATTCGTCGGCTGCACTAAAGGCGCCCACCGGGGAGGGGTTGGACTTCTGGGCGATGGCGAGTACGCGGAAGCCGTCGTCGTTGAGCTCGGAGACTGTGGTCAAAATGCGATTGCGCAGCTCGTTATCGAGTGTACAAACTTCTCCGTCTACCTCGGCAAAAGAGCAGATGGAGAGCATTTCTTCCACAGCTCCTTTGGTGACCATCTGAATCTTGCCGCTTCGGTCGCGCACTACGGTGGAAAGACGACGGCGCGTGAAATCGAAGGGTACTTCGTCGATCTTCACATATGCTTCGGAGAGGTCGGTGAGACGAGGGTCGCACAGCTCCTCTTCCTCCGTGCACTTGATGATCGCCAAGTCCATGAGGTTCTTATAGCCCGTCTGGAAATAGCTGTTGAGGTAGGCATGCCTAAGCACGCGCGAATCTTCCTGGCCGTCGATGTTCCAGTGGTACTCCAGCACCACCTGGTCCTGCGTGAGCGTGCCGGTTTTGTCGGTGCACAGCACGTCCATGGCGCCAAAGTTCTGAATCGAGTTGAGGTTCTTGACGATGGTCTGCTTCTTGCTCATCGCGACCGCGCCCTTGGCCAGACAGGTGGTCACGATCATGGGGAGCATCTCGGGGGTGAGGCCCACGGCGATGCTGATGGCGAACAGCCCCGCCTCGAGCCAATCCCCCTTGGTGATGCCGTTGATCACGAATACGAAGGGAACCATTACCATCATGAACTTGATAAGGACCTGGGAAACGCTGTTTACGCCCTTGGAGAAGCTTGTCTCCACGGCCTCGTCGGAGAGGTTCGACGTCATCGCGCCAAAGAGCGTGCCGTCGCCCACGCTAAAGGCAAGCGCGGTGGCGCTGCCCGAAACAACGCTGCTGCCCATGAGGGCGATGTTTTCGTAAGAGGTTGCCGAGTCGGACGCCTCGCAGCTTGCGGGGATCTTCTCGACCGGTTCGCTCTCGCCCGTCAGGCTCGCCTGACTTACAAAGAGGTCCTTGGCCTCGATGATTCTCATGTCGGCGGGAATCATGTCGCCTGCAGAGAGATGGACGATGTCGCCCACGACCACTTCGTCGATGGGAATCTCCTCGCGCGGGGCTCCCTTTCTGCTCACCGTCGCCGTGGTGGTGATCATGTCGAGGAGCTTTTCGGCGGCATTGCCGCTGCGAGCCTCCTGGATGTAGCGAAGGGTGCCGGAGAGGATCACCATGGTGGCGATGATGACCACGGTGAGAGGATCGAAGTCTTCCGGCGTGTTGCCCATGAGGGAGAGGGCGGGGAAGAGCATGTCGGTGACCGCCGAGATGACGGCCAGGAAGAACAGGATTGCCGTGAACGGGTTCACAAACGCGTCTGCAAGCCTGCGTGCCAGCGATTTTTTCTTTCCGCAGGCGATGACGTTACGGCCGTTCTTGGTCCTGCTTGCCAGGACTTCTTCTTGGGTGAGGCCCCCGAGGTTTGATCCCGCCCAGGTCATGACTTCGGTGAGGGGGCGCGTTGCCGCATACGGAATGCGGTCTTGGGTCTTGTGCTGTGCCTGATCGAGGCGGTTTTGATCCTGCTGAACACGGCAGGTGGCGCCGCGGCGCTTCTTCATGGTCTTCAATGTGCCTGCTTTCCGTTTTCTTGGTTGGAATGCAGGACGGGCTATTCAAAAGAGCCTGCGCGATGTTGCGTTTGCTCATGTATGTGCCGCCCTGCAGCGGTGGTACTGTCACTGTCGCTCAAGCTCCTCGCCCCCTTTCGTATCTGCGACTATCTAGAGAATAGAAAAGCCGCAGAACCAGGTCCATGGCTGGATTCTTGCGGCTTTCTTGCGATTCGATAAGGTTTCTCGTGCGGCTACTCGCACATCTTGTAGCCCACGCCCCATACCGTCAGGAGATAACGGGGATTGTCAGGTTCCGGCTCGATCTTTTTTCTGATCTTGCGGATAAACGCCATGATGTTGCTGGAATCGAGCAGGTAGCGGTCGTTCCAGACCGCCTGGTAAATCTCTTCTTTGCTAAATACCGTCCCGCGGTTTGCCGCAAGGAACGCAAGGATGTCGAACTCCTTGGGGGTCAGCTGGACCGGGGTGCCCGAGAGGGCAACCGATCTTGATGCCGTGTTGATTGCAAGCTCATCTATGACAATGAGGTTTTCGTCGTCGCTTTGCGCGGCGCCATCGATTGCGAGCTCGACGGCGCTGAGCCTGCCCGCGGCGATATCCGAGAACACGGGGGCGAGGTCGCGGGCGAGTGCGCTGCCGGATGAGAAGAGTGCATGGCTGAGCTCTGCGGCCTCTGACGGCGTGATGTCGATACGAGTTCTTCTAGTAACCATGAGCCCGCCTTAGAACAGATTCCCCGTACGGGAAAGGTAGGCCCTCTTGAGGGAGGTGACAACGATAAGGTATAGGGCGCTCAGCAGGGCGACGATGCCTAGATACCAGGTAGGCAGCGTGGCGAGCCCGAACCAGGACGCTGCTGGTCCCAGCATGAAGAGCGCCGAGAGCGCGAGCATGCTCACAGACATGATGGCAAGGGGCCGGCAGGGGTATCCGCCCTTGTTCCCAAGGTGCCGGCTTCTGAGCGTGAGCACGACGAGCGACTCGGTCCAGATGCATTCAAGCAGCCATCCGGCTTGGAACAGGGCTATGAATGAGGCTTTTCCCGCAGCATCAAGAGCAGCATACGATCCGCCGCATGCACCGGGGCAAACAACGAGGAACAGGATGGCAAAAGTGATGATGTCGAATGCCGAGCTCGCAATGCCAAAGCAGCCCATGAAGCTGCCCAGTCCCTTTTCAGACCAGGTTTTGGGTTGCTTGATTTCCTCTGCGTCCACATTGTCCCAAGAGATGGAGAGGCAGACGGCATCGTAGAGGAGGTTCAAGATGAGCAGCTGCGCGGCGGTCGCGGGCAAGAACGGAAGAAACACGCTTGCGGCGGCAACCGAGCAGATGTTTCCAAAGTTCGAGCTCGAGGCGATGCGAATGTACTTGGAGGCGTTTGCAAAGGCACGGCGGCCCTCTCGGACGCCCTCGGCGACTACGCCCAGGTCCCGCTCAAGAAGAACAAGGTCTGCAACCTCCTTGGATTCCGCTGCCGCAGAATCGACGACGATGCCGACATCTGCCGCGGTGAGTGCGGGAACGTCGTTCACGCCGTCTCCGATGTATCCGACGGTATGCCCCGAGAGCCTGATGAGGTTGACGATTCGTGCCTTCTGGATGGGCGTGAGCTCGGCAAAGATGCGCCCGCGGCCCACGCGGAGCAGGGCTTCCGATTCGCTCATCGTATCGAGCATCGCGCCGGTTATCACGGTATCGGATGCGATGCCGAGCCTCGAGCATGCGGACTTGGCAACAGATGCCGAGTCTCCGGTGAGCACGCGGACCTCGACCGACAGGTCGGAAAGCGCCTTCACGGCTGCACGGGCGCTTGCCTTGGGTGCGTCGAAGAAGCCCAAAAAGCCACAGAGCACCAGGCTATCCCAGTCGGTTGATGTCGTGCTATATGCAACTGCCAGGACCTTGATGCCGTCTGAGCGCATGTCTTCGGCAACGTCTAGGGCGCATGCCTTCCCTTCGGCATCCATGGGGACGAGCTCGCCTTTGAAATCGGCCCAAGCGCAGCGGGCGCATACGCTTTCGACTTCGCCCTTAACGATGGTCAGGCGCGCATCGGCCGCTGCGGAAAATCCCAGGCAGCCAAAGGCGCCGGGCGTTGCGGCGAGCTTCACGCCAGATGCTTTGGTCACATGGTCAAAGGGGTCGCTCGCGCACAGGGAGAATGCCTTTGAAAGGTCTTTTGCCGGAAAGGAGAGATGCTCCGAGCTGCAAGCTGTGGCCACGGCGCGGTCCAGCTGGTTTCTCTTCGTGCCCTGTCGCGTGCATTCGAGATAGGCCAGCCCAAGGGTTCGAGTGCTCTCGTTTCCCAAGATGTCCGTGTAATATTCAAGCACGGCGAGGTCTTCGGTGAGGGTGCCCGTCTTGTCGACGCACACGACATCCATGGATCCCAAGGACTCCATGGCATCGACGTTTTTAACGATGACCTGCCTGTTTTTGAGGCGTCGAGCACTTCCCGAAAGGCAAACGCTGGTGACCACCGGCAGCATTTCCGGCACCAGGCCAACGGCGGTTCCAAGCGCGAAGAGCAGGGCCTGCGCCCAGTCTCCAAGCATCGCGCCGCGGACGAGCATCACAAAGGGAAGCACGACGAGCATGCATTTGATGAGGCTGAGGCAGACGTTTCGCGCGCCGATGCCGTATTTGGCATGCGAGCCGTCATCGAGGCGCACCCGAGGCGTCTCGTCATCGATTTTCGAAAGCACGGTTGCCGTTGCCTGACCGTCGGTGACGGTGGTCCCTGCCAGGATGACGTCGCCTTCCTCCTTTATGGAGAAGCCGCTTTCGCCCGTAAGGGAGGCTTCGGACACAAGGACATGCTTGCCTGCGTTTAGAGAGGCGTTGACAGGGCACAGCATGCCTGCGTTGATGCGGATCACGTTGCCCGGGGTGAGTAAGTTTGCGTCAACCTGGGTCCAGCACTCGCCGTCTTGCTTCCAGACCATTGCATGATTTGCACGGGACATATGGCGTTCGAAAGTCCGCTTCGCTTCTTCTTCGTAAAAGAGCCTAACGAGGCCTCCCACAAACCACATGAGGAACAAAACGGCGGGGGCGAATATATCTGCTTCGCCTCGTGGCCGGGGGAGAACATCGACAAAAAGCGCGAGGATGGCGAGCGCGAGCAGCAGCGCGGAGAATGGGTTGAAGAATGATTTCCTGAGCATTGAGGCCCCTTTCTTGCGTTGCCATGATTCTATGCGACGAGATACCGTCCGTTCCCCTATATCTCCTTGCTATTTCCTTGTTTTGGCGAACACAATGAACAGTGTGCTCATGGTGAGCACGGTTGAGGCAGCAAGTCGCATTTTCGCTGAGGGACCGAGGTACGCGTCTGCCGGATTGCACATCCTAAAAGGAGGGGTTTGACCGACATGAACGTAGTAAAGATCGTATTCAGCCCGACAGGCGGAACTCAGAAGGTCGCCGATGCTCTTGCAGAAGAGCTGGCGAAGGACGGGGGCTCAATCTCTCAGATCGATCTGTCCGATCCCGCGATGGAGAAGGCTGATCTCTGCGTTGACGCTGACGCCCTTGCCGTTATCGCCGCGCCGTGCTTTGCCGGCCGTGTGCCCGCTCTCGTCTTGGAGCGTCTTGCCAAGGTGGCCAGCAATGGCGCAAAGGCGGTCGTGACGATTGTTTACGGCAATCGCGATTTTGACGATGCCCTGCTTGAGTTCAAAGACAGCGCCGTTGCTCTTGGCTATACGGTGGTTGCCGGTGTGGCTGGTATCGCTGAGCACTCTTTGGCACATCAGTTTGCCACGGGCGAGCCTGGTCCGGATCAGATTGCGATGCTTCATTCGTTCGCACAGCAGATTCTCGAGAAGGCTCAAAACAGCGCTGCCGGCGACGTTGAGGTCCCCGGCAATAAACCTTACAAAGATCCCGGTGCTGGCAAGTTGGTTCCCCAGCCAACTCCGGCGTGCTCGGCATGCCGTGCTTGTGCTCAGGTATGTCCCGTTGGGGCAATTGGCTCATTGCCGCGCGGCATGGCAGATGAGGACCTTTGCATCGGCTGCATGCGCTGTGCCGCCGTGTGCCCCAAGCATGCTCGCGTCGTGAATCAAGAGATTGCCGGCGCTATCGCCGCGAGGATCGAGAGCGCGTGTTCCGTGAAGAAAGATCCCCAGCTCTTCCTCTAACGGATATGGGATTCAGCTGCTCAATTGGATATCACCTGGCAATGCCGTAAGATGATTCGGTCAAAAGAGCATCTGAATCGAGAGGGATACCGTACGTGATATTGTCGCTGGCCCCCATGGAGGGGATTACCGGGCATGTGTTCCGTCGCGTGCATGCGGAGTGCTTCGGCGCACTCGATTGCTATTACACGCCGTTTTTGCCGCCGCCGCGGGTGGGCAACCGCTTTGGCGGCAAGGCGTTTAAGGAGATCGATCCTGCCAATAACCAGGGGCTCAACGTAGTGCCTCAGCTGATGTCCAAGAACGCGGACGAGTTTGTGTGGGCGGCACAGGTGCTCGCTGACATGGGCTACCGCGAGGTCAATCTCAACTTGGGTTGCCCTTCGGGAACGGTTGTCGCCAAGGGCAAGGGCTCGGGTTTCTTGCGCAATCTCGACGAGCTCGAGGCGTTCTTAAGCGATGTGTGCGAGCGGTCGCCGTTGCCGGTATCGGTAAAGACCAGGCTGGGGTTGGAACGCGATGACGAGTATGAACGTGTGCTCGATCTGTATTGCCGCATACCGTTGGCAGAGCTGATTGTGCACCCGCGCGTACAGAAGGACCGTTATACGGGCTCGCCGCGCAAGGAGTTTTATGGCGAGACGCTGGAGCGTGCGCCGTTCCCGGTTGCCTATAACGGCGATATTTTTGATCTTGAGGATATGGATGCGCTGGTGGAGGCCTATCCCGGCACGCGCCATGTGATGTTGGGGCGTGGCCTGCTCGCGAACCCCGCTCTGGCTCGCATGGTCAAGGGCGGCCCTGCTGCAACGGCTGCTGAGCTGCAGCGCTTCCACGACACGCTGTTTGCGGCATATGCAGAAGAGATTGGCGGCAATGCGGTCTTCCGCATGAAGGAGTGGTGGTTCTACGCCAAGTGCGCTTTCGCTGATCCCGCTACCGTCCACAAGATCGTACGCAAGACCAAAAAGGTCGACGAATACCGCGCTGCCGTCGAGCGCGTCTTTCGTGAACAGCCGCTTGCACCCACAGCTCGCTTCCACGGCTAACTAGTCATCGGGGGCGTTCTTTAACGACTAGTCATTTAAGAGCGTCCATGACTACCAAAAAGCTGTACGCCAGCATCCAAAGATGTCGAAAAATGTCGACTTTGGATGCTGGTGTACATGTTTGGGTCGTATGGGTTGGGGCCCTGGACGGACAGAGCGTGCGTACTAGAGCAGGTTTTCCTGCACCCACGCGATGATGTCGCTCGATTCGTAGAGTGGTTTGCCGTCGATGAACAGGCAGGGAACCTGGCGTTTTCCGCCGACGGCGATGAGTGTCTGTTCGGCATCGGAATCGGTCGAGATATTGCGCTCGGGAATGGTCACGCCGTTATCGGCCAAAAAGTGCTTGACCTTTAAGCAATACGGGCAGCCGGTCATAACGTACAGCGCGAGCTCGTGATTAGTAGCCATAGGTCTCCAATCGGTTGAGGTTTTGATTGAAATACCCAAAGCCGCCGCGGTCTATGCGCGCGTCAACGAAGACTCGATGGCCTGGACCAGAAACGCCGTGGCTCCGGTGCCGCAGGGCTTGTCGTAGTAGTCAACAAAGCGCTGGTCGGCAAGATAACCGTGGGCGAGGCCCAGGTATGCTTCGTCTTGGGGCTCGTGTCCCCAGTTAAGGGCAATCCATCGACGGTGCATTGCGACAAGTTTGTGGGCCTCGTTGCTCTTTGGGTCGCCAATGCCCATGGCAATCGAAAGCTGGCCCAGAACAGCGCATTCAAGTTCCTTCATGTCGTTCCATGTCTGAGGATCCATGTCCAGCAGCGCCTCGTTTGCTGCATCGATAGCCTCATCGCCATAGCGCGCCCGCGCTTCGGCGCCGTAGCGCTCCTCGTTTTCCTGCACGGTGTGCCAGCGCTCCAGTTGCGGCAGGACGGCGCCCATGAGCGAGACGGCTTCGTCGAGCGACATGCCGGTGTTTTGCGCCAGCCGCGGGGCGCAATCCTCGATCATCGCCTCCATGGTGGTGTCGTAGGTGTACTGGCCATGGTCGTAGCACCACTTGCAGTAATGATCGGTCGCGGTACCCGCAGCATCGGTGCCGCAGTCGTCGGGCGTGAGTATCATGCCGCAGCTCTGGCAATAGTGCTCGGGCATTTCAAGCAGATGAGACAGTGGCTCGCCGGTCACGGCGGCGATGAGCTTCATCATGTCGATGCCCGGTATGACCTCGCCACGCTCCCAACGGCTGACGGCTTGGCGTGTGACGAAGAGCTTGGCGGCGAGCTGCTCTTGGGTAAGGTGATGGGCGCGACGGACAGCGATGAGCTTTTCTGCAAAGGCCATAGCGGCTCCTTTCTGCTGGTTGATGGCTTAAGCATACGCGGCGGCAGGTGCCCTTCCAAGCAACCGTTGGTTGCACGACGGGGGACCGCGGCGAAGAATTGCGCGCAACGCCCCACGCCTCCATGCCGTACAATGACCGGCATGGAACCTATCGCACGCATACATACCGACCTGCCGCAGAAGTTCGGCATTCCGCGCAACAGCTTTTTGGCGCCCCATCTGCAGGGACGAATCTTTTTTGAGCCGGAATTTGCCTCCAATGCAGCGGTTGAGGGCCTGGACTCCTTCTCTCACCTGTGGCTGCTGTGGCGCTTCGAAAACGGAACGCCCGGCGGCACGGCTAAGGATATTGCCGTCGACGCTAAAACGCAGGACAGGTCCGGCACCAACGCAAAATGGTCGAAAACTGTGCGTCCGCCGCGCCTGGGTGGAGCCGAGCGTGTGGGCGTCTTTGCCACGCGCAGTCCGTTTCGCCCTAATCCCATCGGGCTCACCTGCGTCAAGCTCGATCGTGTCGAGCTCACCGACGATGGCCCCATCATTCATGTGCTGGGGGCCGATTTGCGCGACGGCACGCCCATCTACGACATTAAGCCCTACATTCCGTTTGCGGACTGCCACCCGGATGCAACGGGCGGCTGGATTGAGGATGCTCCGTGGCAAGAGCTCGACGTCGAGTTCCCACGAGCGCTGCAAGATATGGTCCCGCCCGCAAAGCTCCCCGGCCTGGTCGAGGTCCTACGCCAAGATCCGCGCCGCGCAGGCAGCAAGCACGAGCCAAACCGCGTCTATCACCTGGCCTACGCCGGGCTCGACATATCGTTTACGGTCGACGGAGCCAGGTTGACGGTAACCGCCATCAATGACGCGCAAGACTAACCAGCCATTCGTCCGCACCCGTCAAAAACAACGCCAAACCCCATGCCAAAACCGCCTACGCTGGTGGACAATAACGCCTACCAAAACAATCAACTTTGCACGGGAGCCCAGCATGAAATACGACTTCACTTCAATCATCGATCGCCACGGCATGGACTCCATCGCCGTTGACTCCTGGGGCGAGATCCCCGGTATGGCTCCGAACGGACCCGACGAGGGCTTCGACCGCATTCCCATGTGGGTGGCCGACATGAATTTTGCCACGGTGCCCACGGTCCAGGAGCACATCATTCAGCGTGCCCAGCACCCCATGTTTGGCTATTTCAATCCGCGTCCCGAGTACTTCGACCGCATCATCGAATGGCAGAGCCGCCGCAATGGCGTCGAGGGTTTGCGCCCTGAACATATCGGTTACGAAAACGGCGTGCTGGGCGGTGTCGTGTCGACGCTGCGCGCGTATGTCCAGCCGGGCGATGCGGTACTGGTCCACAGCCCCACCTACATTGGCTTTACCAAGTCCATCGAAGCCGCGGGCTATCGCATTGTCCACAGCCCGCTTAAGCTCGACGACCAGGGCGTGTGGCGTATGGACTTTGAGGACATGGAGCACAAGCTCACCCAAAACCTCATTCATGCCGCGGTGTTCTGCTCGCCGCACAATCCCTGCGGCCGCGTATGGGAGCGCGATGAGATCGAGCACGCCATGGACATCTATCGCCAGCACGATTGCGTGGTGATCTCGGACGAGATCTGGTCCGATATCATCCTGCCGGGACACAAGCATATCCCGACGCAGTCGGTGAGCGAGGATGCCCGCATGCGCACGGTTGCCCTCTATGCGCCGAGCAAGACGTTCAATCTGGCGGGTCTGGTCGGCAGCTACCACATTATCTACAACGAGACGCTGCGCGACCGCGTGTGCGCCGTGTCCAACAAGACTCACTACAACGAGATGAACGTCCTCTCCATGCATGCGCTTATCGGTGCCTATCAGCCGCAAGGCTACGAGTGGGTGGACGAGCTCAACCAGGTGCTTGCCGGCAATATCGAGTACTTTTGCAATTACGTGGACGAGCATTTTGAGGGCGTGTCCTATTCGCGTCCGCAGGGCACGTACATGGTGTTTCTGGACTGCACCGAGTGGTGCCGCGAGCATGGCCGCGATATTCAGTGGCTGCTCGACGAGGGGGCGCGCGTGGGCGTGGGGTATCAGGACGGCCGTCCGTTCCACGGGCCCTGCCACATTCGTGTGAATCTGGCGCTGCCGCTTTCGCGCGTAAAGGAAGCGTGCGACCGTTTGGACCGCTACGTTTTTAATGCACGGTAAGTGAGCACTGCATGCGGGGCCTTCTGCCAAGTCGGCTGGAAGGCCCCGCATGGTAAGGCATCTGTAACCATTGGGCGCTCGAGTGGTTTTGTTTGCTATTATTTTTTACCATTTCAGTCTGTAAACAGGATCGTATGGAGCTCGATGAAAAGATCCCGTCGCTCGGTTGCCATTTCGTTGTTTGTTGCGCTTGCAGTGGCGAGCGTCTTTGTCGTAGCGATAGCTGGCTGCTCCGGGTCGAATGACGGAGCCTCGACGTCTGCATTAGAAGGTCTGGACGCCTCACAAGCCAAAGACGACAACCTTAAGACGCTCAACGTTGGCAGCGACCTCTATCCACCGTTTGTGTATACCGACGAGTACGGCGATATCGTTGGCCTGGACGTCGAGATATTAACCGAGGCTTTGGCCCGCATTGGTTACAAGCCAAAATACCAGATGATCGATTGGGAAAAGAAGAAAGAGCTGCTGGTGAGCGGCGAACTCGATTGTGTCATGGGCAGCTTTAGTATGACGGGTCGCGAAAACGAATATCGTTGGGCCGGCCCGTACCTTGCGAGCCGCCAGGTGGTCGCGGTCGATCCCCAGAGCGATATCTACACGCTTGCCGATCTTGAGGATAAGATCGTGGCGGTTCAGTCCACCACCAAGCCCGAGGGCATTTTGCTCAATCGCACAAATGAAAACGTTCCGCAGATCAAGGAGCTCTACAGCTTTTCGGACGGTTCATATCTGAACCCGGCGCTCGTCGAGGGCCTGGTCGACGCTATCGCCGCGCATGAGTCCTCGCTGCTCACCTACGAAAAAGACTATGGTGTGACATATCGCATTTTGGATGAGCCGCTGCTAGAGGTTGGTTTGGGCACCGCTTTCGATATCAACGATACGCGCGGCATCGACGTCAAGCTCACTCATGCCTACCAAGAAATGCTTGCCGATGGCACCATGGAACGCCTAGTGTCAAAGTACTTTGATGACCCTTCGCCATTTTTGAATATGGAGGGCCTGTCATGATCGATGCGCCCGACCACGCTGCTCAGGAGCGGGACAATCGTTCGACAGGGGCATGGCTCCTTGTCGCTCTGCTGGGGATAGCGCTCTCGGTTGTTGCCGGCATGATGAGCTACGGTTACACGACGGCCCAAGCCGAGCAGCGCTTTGCCGACGTTGTCGATTACGTGGCGACGCAGAGCCTTTCCTACGACGCGTTCAACAGCGCCTATGCGACCAAAAACCTGATTCGCGTTATGGAGATTGCCGGAGAGGCTGCTCGCGATATGGAGCGCGACGGTTCGGTGGATAACGCCATGCTGGAGCAATACGCCGACCAGTTCAACGTGAGCGCGCTGATTGTGACGGATGCATCGGGCAATTTGGTGTCCGAGTCCTCGACGGGCGATGTGGGCTACGGGTCGCTCGCTACGTATCTCAAGGAAGCGCCCGTGCTGGAGGTGGCAACTCATCCGCTTAAGTCCTATACCGCCCGCATCACGCTTGCGGATGATTCGGTCGCAGACATTGGCTGCGTGACTCGGCAGGATGGCGAGGGCATCGTTATCGCGGTAAGGCATCAGAGCGCGAAGGCGGTTGCAAGCAATACGCTCAAACTGCAGAGTTTGCTCGAAGGCTATGAAACCATCGATAGCGGCAATATCGTGATCGAAAGCGACGGCAAGGTCGTTGCGACCAATGCCGTTGAACCCACCGTATTGGGCGTGTTCGATCTGCCTGCGACGGATGTCTTCATTGTCGACGGTATTAAGGATCGATGCCTGGCTGGTAAGGTCAGATTGGTTAACGCCGACGGCGAGTGGTATTTGGGCACATTTGGAAAAGCGCACAAATTCTATGTGTACACCTATGCCTCGGCGCAGCGCTACTTTGAGGTCGCCGCGGCTGTTGCCGCCGGCGTGCTGGCGCTCTACAGCGGTGTTGTAGCCGTTGTCGTGATGGTGCGTCGCCGCGCTGATCGTCGACGTTTGACGGACTTGCTGCAGCAGGAGCGCGACTATGGCGACAAGCTGGCAAAGGCGGCGCGTGAGGCCTCGTCTGCCAACTCGGCAAAGACAGAGTTTCTGCGTCGCATGAGCCACGATCTGCGCACGCCCATCAACGGCATTCGCGGCATGGTCGAGGTTGGCGATGCCAATGCGGACGATCTGCAAAAGCAGACTGAGTGCCGCTCAAAAATCTGGACGGCATCGGGACTGCTGCTCGACCTTGCCAACGAGGCCCTCGATATGAGTCGCCTGGAGAGCGGACAGGTCGACCTGAACCTCGTGCCCATAAATTTGGTGGCCCTCAACTGTGAAGTGCGCGATATTCTGGAGCGCCAGGCCGAGGAGCGTCTGGTGACAATTATCTGCGACCAGCAGACGCTTAATCATCCCTATGCGCGGGTGAGCGTGACGCACCTCAAGCGCTTGTTGCTCAATATTGCCGGTAATGCCGTCAAGTACAACCGCCAGGGCGGATATGTTCGCCTGGTGTGCCGCGAGGTGGAGCCAGCGGATGGCGTCCCCGTCTATGAATACACGATCGCCGACAACGGTATTGGCATGAGCGAGGAGTTCCAACAGCACCTCTACGAGCCGTTTTGCCGCGAGGAGCAGCAGGTGGAAGGCGCTTCATCGGGAACTGGCCTGGGCGCGCCTATCGCAAAACAGCTGGTGGAGCTTATGGACGGAACCATGAGCTTTACGAGCGTCTTGGGGCAGGGGACGACGTTTACCATCCGCCTGCCGTTCGAGAAATGCAAGCGCTCCGAGATTCCTCAGGCAGTTCGCGCGGATGCGGGCGATGGCGATGCGCTCCAGGGCTTGCGCGTTTTGCTCGTAGAGGATAACGATCTGAATGCCGAGATCGCGCAGTTTACGCTCAGCCGTGCCGGTGCCGTCGTGACGCATGTTAAGGATGGCGAGTCTGCCGTTGAGGCGTTTGCCGCGAGCGCACCGCACGAGTACGACGTGGTGTTGATGGACATCATGATGCCTGGCATCGATGGCCTTGAGGCCACGCGTCAGATTCGAGCGCTCGATCGCGAGGATGCCGCGACCACGCCGATTATCGCCGTGAGTGCCAATGCCTTTGCCGACGACCGCAGACTATCGCGCGAGGCGGGCATGGACGCGCACCTGAGTAAACCCGTGAGCTCGCAGGAGCTCGTTGAGGCGCTTGCGCACATAGCCGCCGACGCTTCATAAGCATATGGCCCGGTTCCAAGGTGGGTTGGAACCGGGCCATATTGCCATTTGTGAGTTTTGCTTTTGAGGCTTACTTTTCTTGAATCTGCTTGCCGCAAAGATGCTCAATCGTAATCTCGTAGAGCTGGACGCCCTTAATGTCCTTGGCGATTTCCTCTTCGACTTCCTCGGCAGAAGGGTAGTACTTAAGCGCGAGCTGGCGGACTGTATCCTCGATAAACGCGGGAGTGTCATTCGCCAGGCGACAGCGGCCAAAGACCACGGTGCTCATAACGTAGGGAGCCCAGTCACCGTCCTTGTACCACTCGTTGCCGTAAACGGTAAAGCAGACCTTGTCATCGCGCTTGAGTGAATCAACCTTGTGGCCAGCCTTGGCACCATGGAAATAAATTTTGTCGTGCTCGGTGTCAAAGAAGTAGTTGACGGGAATGGCGTACGGGTAGCCGTCGTCGCCGTTGACGGCAAAGACGCCGCGCTTGCAGGTAGCGAGCAGTTCGCGCGCTTCCTCGTCGGTGATGGCGCGTTTCTTTCGACGTAAGGGCCTAAACATCGTTGGCTTCCTTTCTGGTCGTGCGTGGTGGTTGAGCACAAACTATAGCGAAACGGATCCGTTTTTCTTGATGCGGGCGAGTATGTTTTTGAGCTTGTTAAAGTCGAGCGGTTTGGACAGATGGGCGTTCATGCCGGCGTCGTGTGCCGCCTTGGCGTCTTCGGCAAAGGCATTGGCGGTGAGCGCGATGATGGGGATATCGGCTGCATCGACCTTCTCGCTCAGACGAATCGCGCGGGTTGCCTCGTAACCGTCCATGTCCGGCATCATAATGTCCATCAGGATCGCATCGAAGCTGCCGGCGGGATGAGACAGGTACAGATCGACGACTTCGTTGCCGTTGACGGCGCGGGTGACCACGACGCCCTCGGATTCTAGCAGCGTCTGGGCAATCTCGGCATTCAATTCGTTGTCTTCGGCGAGCAGCACGTTCATGTCGGCGAGTGAGCAGTCGAGCGCCCTCTCGACCGTATTCGCCCGCGTCCGGGGGTTCTTGTCGATATCGAGCGGAATCTGGACGTTGAACGTACTCCCCACGCCAACCTCACTCGAAATCTCAATCGTACCGCCCATCAGTTCAATAAGCGACTTGACGATTGGCATACCCATGCCGGTTCCTTGGAACTTGCTGCGCGCATCGTCACCTTCTTGGGCAAACGGCTCATAGATATGCTTTAAAAACTCGGGAGCCATGCCAATGCCGGTGTCCGAAACGCTAAAGCAAAAGAGCACACGCCCGTTATCGAGTGGCTTGGTCTTTGAGCTAAAGGTGACGGAGCCGCCGCGTTTGTTGTACTTAATGCTATTGTCTAACAGGTTGATCATGATCTGTCGGATATGGGTGGGACTGCCGATCATGTATGGTCCCGTGGCGTACGGCAGACTATTGTCCTGCATTGTGATGCAGTTATCGGATGCGCGGAGCTTGCACAGCACCAGCGTATCGTCACAGAGCTCTTTGAGGTTAAAAGGCACATGTTCCAGTGTTAGCTTGCGGTCTTCGATTTTGCCCATCTCGAGGATATCGTTGATCAGTGAGAGCAGGTGATTGGCGGCAACGCGCGCCTTGGCACGGCTCTCGCGGGCGACCTGGATATCGCCTTCCTTCAATTCCTCGATCTCGATAAGGCCCAGGATGCCGTTGAGCGGCGTACGGATGTCGTGGCTCATGCGCGTGAGGAATGCCGTCTTAGCGGCGTTGGCGGCGTCGGCTTTTTTGCGCTCGGTTCGAGCGCGCACGAGCGCCCAGATGAGCAGGACGATGCCGACCGACAACATACCGATGAGGGTGGCGGCAATAGCGGTGCGGTTGCGATAAAGGAATCGAAGCGTGTCGGATTCCTGGGCCGTGTACGACGTGGGGGAGAAATTGCTTGCGGAGAGCGATTCTCCGGAATTGATGATGCCCTTGTTGATGATTCCCAGCAGCTCGGGTTTTCCGCGCGAAATCCAGCACGAGAGCTCACAGGTGTCAGGGAGCTCGGTCGTCTCGCAGTCCTCGAGATCGTAACGGTCACCGATGGTCTTTACGCGTGAACTGGGAGCGACGATGCAGCGCGCCGTTCCCTTCCTGAGGGCGTCGAACGCTTCATCGTCGGATTGGTATTCGGTCACGGTCGCTGTGGGGAACAGACTTTCAAGTGCATTTTTGTTGACAAACGATGATTTGGTACAGGCGATGTTCTGAAGGTCTTTGTTCAGGTCGCTGCCGGTGTGGATGGCGGTGAGGGATATGGTCCCCAACGATATCGACTGCACAACGCCTGTTTGCTCGGCAAACCAGTAATCTCGGTATACCGGCAGCGCAACGTCTATGCTTCCCTTTGACAGGGCCTTTGACATCATCTTGTAGCTATCAAAGGCGACGGTTTTGACCGTAATGCCAAATTTATCGTGCAGCGTCGTCGCAAGCGATGCGAGCGAACCTTCCATTTCGCCGTCTTCGTCTTCGTTACAGTAGGGGAGTTTGCCCGTAATGTAGCCGAGCGTGACGGTGCTGTCATTTGCTTTGAGCCAGGAACGCTCGGGGCCGTTGAGCGATGATGAACCGCTGTTTTGGGCCGAGTAGTTAGATTTGACTTCGTCGATATAGCGTGGGTTGACGCGGGCGATTGCCGTCATGGCGGCATTGATGTCGTCCATCAGGTCGGGGCGGCTTTTGGGGACGGCAAAATAGTAGTCGCTCGAACCAATGTAGAACATGGGGGAGGCGCTGGGCGACGAGGTCGTGTCGTTCATGATGATGGCATCGACCTCGTTGTTTGCGAGCGCGTCAAAGAGAACGGAGTTTCCGTCATACTTCCTGTATGTGCAGGCGATTCCTTCGTTGGCGAGCCACTGCTGGCCAACGAAGGTTTGCATAACGCCGGGGTTGCAGCCGATGGTAAGGCCTTGGAGCGCTTGGGGGTCACCCTTGGCCAGATCGTCGCGCTCGGGCTTGGCGTAGATGTAGTAGCGCTCGGTGCCCTCGGGGTTCGAGGAAAAGAGCAGCTTTTGGGCGCGTTCCTCGGAGTAGGAGATGTTGGGCATGAGGTCGATCTTGCCCGCCTCGAGCATGTCCATAAGCTCGGTGAAGGTGCCGGAGACGTATTCGTACCGCCAGCCGGGCGTGTAGTACGACAGGGTCTGGAGGTACTCGTAACCCCATCCCGAGAGACGCTCGCCGGGGGTGCCGTCCTGGAAGCCCTCGTTGTTGACGAGCCAACCAACGCGGACTGTCTTGGCCTGCTGATCGGAGTCGGCGGCAAAGGCAGGGGCGGGCGCGACGGCGCTCAGTGCGGCGAGCGCGGCAAGCGCAACGGCTAGGGCGCGATATATAGCTGAACGAAGGACAGTGGCAGCTCTCACATGTAATCCTAACGAATCGAGACATTACCGCATAAGAATACCAGCTCAGCCTGCCCAGCCGGCAGCAGCACCGCTAAACGGTTCCGCCCGGCAGTTGGGGACAGTCCCTTTCTGCCGGCACAAAAGGAACGTCCCTAACTGTCGGTTGTGGGACAATACCGAGCGAACGTGATTGGTCGTCCGCGGAAAGGGTCGCGATGAAAAAGCTCAGGACGCTTGCTGACGTACTGCGACAGGCTGGCTTTGCACGCATCACGGGCCTGTTTCTTATCTTTTACCTGCTGTGCTCGACGGCCGTCTGGTTGTCCGAGCCCACGACCCTCACGTTTGGTGATGGTCTGTGGTTTAGCTTTGAGACGGTCTCGACCATCGGCTTTGGCGACATTCCGGCCGAAACGCCGGTTGCCCGCGCTATTACCGTCGTCTTGAGCGTTATCAGCATTTTCTACATCGCCATGCTCACGGGCGTGGCGGTGAACTACTGTAATACGCTTATCAAGCTGCGCCAAAAGGACACCATGGCGCGCTTTATGGACGATCTTGAGCATTTGGAAGAGCTCGATCGTGACGAGCTTGCCGATCTTTCGCGTCGCGTGCGCGAGTATCGTCGACGCCAGCGCTAGAACGGGCGCCACGCGTCACGATGAGGGGGACTGAATATGAATATCACCGTGTATCTGGGTGCCAGTGTCGGCAATGATCCGGCATTTCTGCCCGCGGTGCAGGAGCTAGGCAACTGGATTGGCGCCAACGGGCACGCGCTGGTATACGGCGGGTCCAAATCGGGCCTGATGGGTGCGCTCGCCGATAGCGTACTCGAGGCGGGTGGACACGTGACGGGTGTGGAGCCGAGCTTTTTTATCGAGGCCGAGTTTCAACATGACGGTATCAACGACCTTATCGTGACGAGTGATATGGCGGAGCGCAAGGCCAAGATGATTGAGCTCGGTGATGCCTTCATCGCCTTTCCCGGCGGGACGGGCACGCTCGAGGAGATTGCCGAGGTCATGTCCGCGGTGTCGTTGGGACACCTGAGTGCTCCGTGCATCCTGTATAACCTGAACGGTTACTACAACGACCTCAAGGCGCTGCTCGGGCACATGATTGATAAGGGCTTATCGAGCCCACGGCGCCAGATTGGCATTTACTTTGCCGACGATTTGCGCGAGATTGCCTCAATTGTCAACGGATAAGTCTTGAGCCTGCTCCACTATGACTCCCAATGGTGCCGTTTGCAGCGCGGATGGTTGGCTCGTTCGGGCAATGCTCGCTCTACAATAAAACGTAGCTATGTCGACTTTGACCGCGGGAGGACCCGATGGATAACCTTGCCAAACCCACAAACCGCGCGCTGTTTTTAGTTAGCGTTGCCGTGACCGGTGCACTCGCGGGTGCTGCAGTCTGGCTCTTCTTCTTTGCGATGGAGCATGGCATCGATTATTTGTGGACCGAGGTCCCGCATATGCTGGGTGTCTCTTCGCCCGAACTCGCCAGCGGCCCGTTTGGCTTTCTGCCGTACCCGTTTTTTATCTGCCTGCTGGGCGGCCTGTTAATCGGTCTGTACGAAAAGATGACAGGCACCAAGACCGATGACCTCAACCAGGTGATGGCGAAGGTTAAGCAAGACGAGCGCTATCCGTACGACAACCTGGGCAAGCTTTCGCTCGCGGCATTGCTGCCGCTGCTGTTTGGCGGAAGCATTGGACCGGAGGCCGGCCTGACCGGCGTTATCGCTGGTCTGTGCAGCTGGGTCGGCGACCGCATGCGTCGCTTTGGCGCCGAGTTTAGGGAGCTTACGCTGCTGGGCACCCAGGCTGCCCTGACGGCGCTCTTTACCGCGCCCGTCTTTGGTTTTGTGGCACCGCTCGCTGGTAGCGCCGACGGCCAAGGCGAAGACGCCGACGATGAGTCCGTGTCCGACGAGGTCACCATCAAGCTGCCCAAGGCGCAAAAGACCGTGGTCTACGGCATTGCGATTGCCGGCGGCCTGGGCACCTACCTGCTGCTTGGCCAGCTTGTGGGCGGCGGCATGGGTATGCCGAGGTTCGAGTCCGCCGAGGTGGGCAACCTGGAGCTTACCTGGCTCATTCCTCTGTCGCTGATCGGAACAATCTGCGGCTGGCTGTACTTTGTCTCTGAGCACGCGAGCGAAGTGCTTGCCCACGCAATAGGGGAGCACCCCATCGCTAAGGCCATGCTGGCCGGTCTGGTACTTGCCGCCTGCGGTACGGCTCTGCCCTTCACCATGTTTGCCGGCGAGACGCAGGCCGACGTGCTCATGGAAACCTATCTGACCATTCCCGCCGGCGTGCTTATTGTGACCGGTCTTGTTAAGGCCATGCTGACGCCCGCCCTCATCAACCTTGGTTGGCGTGGCGGCCACTTCTTCCCGGTTATCTTCTCGGGTGTGAGCCTGGGCTATGGCCTTGCCATCCTCACCGGCGCCGATCCGGTCTTTTGCGTCGCTGTCTGCACGGCATCGACGATGGGCGCCGTCATGCGCCAGCCCATCATGGTCGTGGGCCTGCTGCTCATGTGCTTCCCGCTCAAAGGCATCGTCTGTATGATCATCGCCGCCGCCATCGCCGCCGGCATTCCGCTGCCCAAGCCGCTGCGCAAATAGCGCGGTTAATCGCGAGTCAACTCCAGAGGGGTACGAGATGATCCTGTACTTTAGCGCGACGGGGAACAGCGAACATGTGGCGCGTCGCATTGCGGCGGCGACAGACGACAAGGTTGTGTCGATTGAGCGTTTTGATGTCGAAGCCCTTCGCCTTGTTGCGACGGAAGGCCCCTGCCAGCTGGGATTTGTTGCTCCGGTGTATGCCTGGGGTCTGCCGACACCGATGATCGAGTTTTTGAAGACTGCCGACCTGTCGATTGCTGCCGGTGCAAAGGGCGGCGAGCGCCCCTATACGTTCTATGTTTCGACGTACGGTTCGACGACCGGCCAATCTGCCAAGTTTGCCCGCGACCTGCTGCACGAGCGTGGGCTCGAGTTAGATGCGGCGATGAGCGTCAAGATGCCCGATACCTGGACGCCTGTTTTCGACCTGTCTGACCCTCAAAAGGTTGAGGGTATCAATAGAGCTGCCGAGGCGCAGATTGATGCCGTGATCGAGGCGGTGCAGGCACGCCGCACGGGCAACATGATGCGCCATCGCGTGCCTCTGTTTGCATCGTGCGCGTATCACGCAATTGGGCTGCCGCGCATGCAACAGACGAGCAAGTTTGCCGTCGATGCCGATCGCTGCATCGGCTGCGGCCTGTGTGCCAAGCGCTGCCCCATGGCGGCGATTGAGATGCGCGACGGCCTTCCCGTCTGGACAAAGCCGGAGTGCGCAGCCTGCCTTCGTTGCCTGCACCGTTGTCCCAAATTTGCCATCTCGCACGGTAAGCGCACGGCATCCCACGGTCAGTACAGGCATCCCAAGCCAGGTGTGAGGATGTAGCGGCTGCTGGCCGCGCTACTTCCAAACCGCGAGCGCCGCAGTGCCCAGTACGATGAGGGCGAGACCGATGGCGCTGCGCCGCGAGACCTTTTCGCTGAATGCCAAGCGCGCAAATAGTACCGATACGACAATCGATAGTTTGTCGATCTGCACCACGACGTTCACCTGGCCTGCGGCGATGGCATAGTAATAGAGCAGCCACGATGCTCCGGTCGCGATGCCCGATGCCGCGAGAAATACGAGCTCGTAGCGGTCTACGTGCACGGCTTGGCCCATCTTGCCTTTAGCTGCCACGATTGCCCATGCCATAACCAGTACCACGCAGGTGCGGATTGCCGTGGCCAGGTTTGACTCGACGCCTTCGATGCCGATCTTAGCGAGGACGGAGGTGAGTGCTGCGAACATGGCGACGCCGAGGGCGTAAGCGAGCCAGGTCCGGTCTTGCTGCTGCTCGGGTCCGGCGGATTGCTGCTTCTCGGTCATTAAAAACGTGCCGAGGGTAATGACGGCGGTTCCCACGAGCTTAACCGCAAGGTTGCTCGTCTCGCCAAAAAGCACGATGGCGATCAGCGCGGCGAGCACGGTGCTCATCTTGTCGACCGGTACGACCTTATTGACGTCTCCGATGCTCAACGCCTTAAAGTAACAGATCCACGAAGCGCCGGTAGCGAGTCCCGAGAGGACGAGAAAGAGCCAGGATCTGGGTTCGATGCTGCCAATGGTTCCAATGGATCCAGAAATGCCCGCCATTGCCCAGGCGAAAACGAGCACCACGCAGGTGCGAATGGCCGTCGCGACATCGGAGTCGGTCTGCTTGATGCCGCATTTGGCCAAGATGGATGTGATGCCGGCAAAGAATGCTGACGCAAATGCTGCGACGACCCACGACACGGGTTGAGCGCCTCCTCAAAAAAGACCACGCCAGATCTATGGCGCATGTCCAATGATACCGCGCTTGCCTATAGGTTGCGTGCCCGGTAGACCTTGGTGCTGATGGCGCAGCTGACAGCGCCAAGGACGACCGTTGCCAGCGCGGCAATTCCTGCGCACAGGAAGCCAAGAACGGAAGGATCGGGATTCGCCCCGGCAATCATCGACATGAGCTGGTTGCTGATGGGGTTGAATGAGTTTAGCGTGACCATGATAAGGCACATGTATAGGGCGTATAGACCAACGGATAGGCGTTGCGCCTTCATGTGTTCAAATCGAAAGAACAGAGGCAGTACCAAAAACACCGCCATGAGGGAGAAAAGCATCGATATTGCCGAGGCGATTGCGGTCTCAAAGACGGTCTCTCCCGTGGAGGGGATACCCACGCTGTTTAAGATCGGGATGGCGACGATACTCAACAGCACGGCCGCGCACGTCATGATGACCGAGAAAATAGTGATGCACAGGTAGCGTGCGCTGACGATGTCTTTGCGTGAGATAGGCAGCGTTGCCCGATAGCGCTCCCATCCGTTTTGGTTGTCGAGCCCGGCCAGCGACGTCATGGCCATGATAGGCGACATGGCACTGATCGCGAAGGCGCCGGCGGCGCTCATATCGGAATCACCATTCGATGCCCTGACGGCGGTCAGCACGACGAAGATGAACAGGCCGACACCTGCGATGCTCGGGACGAGCGTGCGAACGATGGCAAGCTCGGACATAATGGCGCGTTTCATTTCAAAGCCCCTTTCAGTATGAGGCGCAGATAGTCATCAATGGTTGCCCGATCGCAGGGAATCTCGGGAAAGGCCTCGAGCGTTTCGCGACGGTTGGGTACGAGTACGTCCACGCTGTAGGCGTGACGGGCGGCACGGGCGCCTTCGACGCAAGCCATAAGCTCGGCAGCCTGCGATTGGGTGCAGTGGGCGATGCCGGCGCGGTCGGTAATGTCCTCGCGCGGCAGGTCAAAAATAATCGAGCCATTATCGATGCAGATGACGCGATCAGCGGTGCGATCGAGGTCGGACGTAATGTGGCTCGAGAGTAACACGCTGTGCTGGCCGTCGGCGACAAAGGCAAGCAGCTCATCAAGCAGTTCCTCGCGTGCCATGGGATCGAGGCCCGCGGTGGCTTCGTCCAAAACGAGCAGCTTGGCATTGTGGCTGAGTGCACAGGCAAGCTGCAGTTTCATGCCCATGCCGCGGGAGAGGTCCTTGACCTTTGTCTTGGGATCGAGGCCAAATCGGTTGATGAATCCGGCGAACGTTTCGCGGTCCCATGTGGGGTACGCCGGGCCTACGAGCGACTCGATCTGGCCCACCCTGAGCGTGGAGGGGAAGGGGCACGTGTCCAGGACAAGACCGACGCGGGAGCGTAGATGGCGTTGCGACTCATCGGGCGCGTCGGCGCCACAGCGCTGCCCAAACAGGTGCACTTTGCCGGCATCGAGCTTTATAAGCCCGAGAGCAGCTCGAATCGTCGTTGTTTTGCCAGCACCGTTGGCACCAACAAAGCCGATGATCTGGCCAGGCTCCACGGCAAGCGTGACGTCGCGCAGCGAAAAGCGGTCGCTTACAGCGTGTGAGATGCCTTTGAGTTCAAGCAAGTTTTGCATGGTATAGCCTTTCTTGCAGATGGCTACTGCATGGTTTCGGGGGCTACCAGGTCGAGCATCTCGTGCAGTTTGTCGCGCGTGACGCCCAGGGTTTCGGCTTGGCTCGCCGCTTTCGCAAGTAGCTCTTCGATATGGCAGAGCTGGTTTTCGCGCAAAAGCTCCTGGTTGCCCTCGGCGACAAAACAGCCCTTGCCCTGCACGGTGCAGATAAAGCCAAGCTGCTCCAAGTCGGCGTAGGCACGCTTGGTGGTGATTACGCTCACGCCCAGGTCGCTCGCGAGTGCACGGATGCTGGGGAGTTTGGCTCCCGCAGCGAGCGTGCCCGATAAGATCTGAGCTTTGACCTGCGAGGTTATCTGCTCGTAGATGGGCTTATCGCTCGAATTGGATAGGATGATGTCCACAGCGGCTCCTTAGCTGTTGGGCTACACGTGTATATAACCGGTAAGCACAGTATATATACACTATGCACAGTTATGCAAGAGCTAAATGTGGAATAGACCATCGGCGCCGCGCTTGCTCCAAAACAATCTCAATCTGTAACATCTGGGTCCGTTTTTGGTCGCCAGCTGTTACAGATTGAGATGTTATTTTCCCGCCTGCCTATTTGTCTCAATCTGTAACAGTAAGAGTCGATTTGCGCGGCTAGATGTTACAGAACGAGACATTGGCTGCCTGCCTTTCCGTTTATCTCGATTTGTAACAGCTAGACCCAATTTGGGCGGCCAGGTGTTACAGATTGAGATTGTGCCGGCGGGCAGGTTTGTTTGTCTCAATCTGTAACATCTGGGTCCGTTTTGGGTCGCCTGCTGTTACAGATTGAGACAGTCTGCTGCAGAATACTTTCGATAACTAGCCGCTCACGTTCTGACTGATGAATTTGTCCTGATAGGTGCCCTATGGCGGGATTTCGCGGCTACAATAGTACGGTTACATCGACGTAATGCACTTAATGCAAGAAAGGATCCGCATGGCAAGCCTGTCGGATGAAATCTCGTCGCGCCGCACATTCGCGATCATCAGCCACCCGGACGCCGGTAAGACCACGCTTACCGAGAAGCTGCTGCTCTATACCGGCAGTATCCAGACCGCCGGCTCGGTCAAGGGCAAGAGCTCGGCCAAGCATGCCGTCTCGGACTGGATGGACATCGAGAAGGAGCGCGGTATTTCCGTTACCTCCTCGGTCCTGCAGTTCACCTACAACGGCGCCTGCGTCAATATCCTCGATACCCCCGGCCACCAGGACTTCTCGGAGGATACCTACCGTACCCTTATGGCCGCCGACGCCGCGGTCATGGTCATCGACGGCGCCAAGGGCGTCGAGGCCCAGACCAAAAAGCTCTTTAAGGTCTGCACGCTGCGCCACATTCCCATCTTTACCTTTGTGAACAAGCTCGACCACGAGGCTCGCGATCCGTTTGAGCTCATGGAAGAGATCGAGAACGTCCTGGGCATTAATACGTATCCCATGAACTGGCCGATCGGCAGCGGCCGCAACTTCCGCGGCGTGTTCGATCGCCAGACTCGTCACGTCATTGCCTTTGAGGGCGACGGCCACGCTAACGCCACCAAGAAGGTCGCCGAGGTCGAGGCCGAGCTGGGCGATCCTTCCATGGACGAGCTCATTGGCGAGGAAAACCATAAGAACCTGATGGACGATATCGAGCTGCTCGATGGCGCCGGCGACGAGCTCGACTTGGATGCCGTGGCCTGCGGCAAGCTGAGCCCGGCGTTCTTTGGCTCGGCGCTCACCAACTTTGGCGTGGAGCCCTTCCTCAAGGAGTTTCTGCGTCTGGCCCCGACGCCGCGCGCCTATACCGATACGCTCACCAGCGAGCCGGTCGATCCCTGCCGCGACGACTTTAGCGGCTTTGTGTTTAAGATCCAGGCCAACATGGACAAGAACCACCGCGACCGCATCGCCTTTGTGCGCATTTGCTCGGGCAAGTTCGAGCGCGGCATGGATGCCTTCCACGTGCAGGGCAACCGCAAGCTCAAGCTTGCCACGGGCACGTCGATGATGGCCGATGACCGCGCCATCGTGGACGAGGCGTACGCGGGCGATATCGTGGGCCTGTTCGATCCGGGCATCTTTAGCATCGGCGACACCGTGTGCTCCGGCAAGCGCCACGTGCAGTATCCGCAGATCCCGACGTTTGCCCCCGAGATGTTCGCTCGTATTACGCAGGTCGACACGCTCAAGCGCAAGCAGTTCGTCAAGGGCATGGAGGAGCTTGCCCAGGAGGGAGCTATCCAGATCTTCCGCGAGTTGGGTGCCGGCATGGAGAGCGTCATCGTGGGCGTGGTCGGTGTGCTGCAGTTTGAGGTGCTCGAGCGCCGCCTCAAGGCCGAGTACCGTGTTGAGGTTCGTCGCCAGCCGCTGCCCTATACGGACATCCGCTGGATCCAGAACGACCCCGATACCATCGATATCCCGGCCCTTTCGCTCACGCGCGACACGCTTCGTGTCGAGGATATGCGCGGCGGTAAGCTGCTGCTGTTCACGAGCCCGTGGAACGTGGACTGGGCAACCGACCACAACCCCGACCTTATCCTGTCGGAGTTTGGCAACGTGGCCTTTTAACGCATCGGCGCGGTGACCCTGCGGGGCTGCCGCGCCATTTACTTGCCTGATGCCGTGTGAGCGGCTATCATACCCACCGTCGTCTCAAGACCGGGGCGTCCGAGCAGTTCGGGTCCGATATCCTGCTCGTTAAACCTAAAACCAAAGGAGTACATAATGATCAAGAAGGTCATGGAGGACTACAAGGTCCTGTTGCGGAGCATTCCCGCGGCAACGGTTTCGCTGTTTTTCGTGAGTGTCATCATGATGAACCTGCTGGCCAACAAAGAGCTCATCAGCCTGCCGTATCTGGCACTCGATTGCGGCTTTGTGGTGAGCTGGGTTTCGTTTTTGTGCCAGGACATGATCTGCAAACGCTTTGGCGCCAAGGCATCCATCAAAATCTCTATCCTCGCGCTGCTGGTCAACCTGGCCGTGAGCCTGTGCTTTTGGGCATGCTCGCTCACGCCCGGTATGTGGGGCGCCTACTACGACACGGGCATGATCGAGGTTAACACTGCCCTTAACGCTACCATCGGTGGCACCTGGTACGTGGTGCTGGGCTCTTCGCTGGCAATGCTCGTCTCTGCCGTGGTTAACTCCACGCTCAACCAGTCGCTCGGCCGCATGCTCAAAAAGAATAATTTTGCGAGCTTCGCCTTCCGCTCCTATGTGTCCACGGGTGTTGGCCAGTTTATCGACAACCTGGTCTTTGCCATTGTGGTGAGCCACACGTTCTTTGGTTGGACCTGGGTGCAGGTCCTTATGTGTTCGCTGACCGGCGCTGTCGCCGAGCTGCTGTGCGAGGTCTTCCTGAGCCCCGTGGGCTACAAGGTCGTGCGTGGCTGGGAGCGTGAGAATGTGGGCGCCGAGTACCTCGAGCGCCACGCAACCGCCTAAGGAGCGAGTATGCGGGTTTTGATCACGGGCGCTTCGGGCGGTATCGGAGCCGCGTGCGTGCAGCGCTTTTTGGACGAGGGCTACGAGGTCGTGGGTTTTGATCTACTGCCGGCGGCGATCGAACACGAGCGCTACCGCCATCTGATCGTTGATGTCCGCGAGCCTAACTCGTTTCCAGGCGACCTTGAACCCCAGGTAATCGTGAACGTTGCCGGTACGCAGGATTCGGCCGACGATATTGCTGCCAACCTGCGTGGCGCCATCAACGTGACCGAGCACTACGCCTTTGTGGGGGAGGGGCTTGCCGCCAAGCCGACACTGGCTATCAAATCCGTGGTCAATGTGGGGTCGGCGAGCGGACATACGGGATCGGAGTTTCCCGCCTATGCCGCCAGCAAGGGCGGCGTTATCGCCTACACCAAGAACCTTGCAAACCGCCTGGCACCGCAGGCCATCGCCAACAGCGTGGACCCGGGCGGCGTTATCACGCCGCTCAACCGTTGCGTGATGGAAGACGAACACCTGTGGAACCAGATTATGGAGCTCACGCCGCTTAAACGCTGGGCCACCGCCCAAGAGATCGCCGAGTGGATCTACTTTGTGGGCGTGACCAACCGGTTTATGACCGGGCAGAGCCTGCTGATCGATGGGGGCGAGGCCGGCCGCACACAATTTATTTGGCCCGAATAGGAAACGCGCCCGATGGAAAGCCGTCGGGCGCGTTTTTGATGTATCGATTTTTAGCCGAGGCAAGTCCAGTTGACGGGGGTCGAGCCGTGCTGCTCGAGTAGCCGATTGGCTGCCGAGAAGGGGCGCGATCCCATAAAAGCGGGGAGTTCTGCCGTGGCACGGTTGGCCGAAAGCGGCGAGGGGTGCGTGGAGGCCAGGCAGAACTTGCCGGTTGCCTTGCCCGCGCCGGTCGCGGCGAGCTTGCCTTCGACCATCTGCTGGGCAAAGCGGCCCCATGCCAAAAAGACGACCGGCTGGGGCAGCTGGCAGCAGCGTTCGATAACGTAGTCGGTGAGCGCGCTCCAGCCCAGCTTGGCGTGCGAGTTCGCGGCATGCTCGCGCACGGTGAGCGTAGTGTTGAGGAGCAGGACGCCCTGCAGTGCCCATGGGGTTAGGTCTCCCGTGGCGGGGATGGGGCAGCCCAGATCGGCTTTGAGCTCCTTATAGATGTTGCGCAGGCTCGGCGGCAACTTGGTTTGCGTCGCTGGGACCGAGAACGACAGTCCCATGGCCTGGTTGGGTCCGTGATAGGGGTCTTGACCCAAGATGACAACCTTGACCTGGTCGGCCGGCGTGTAGGCGAGGGCATTGAGGATGTCGTCTTGTGCCGGGTAGATGGTTTGCTCGGCACGCAAAAGGGCGATGCGCTCGAGCAGCTGGTTCGTAGTGTCACGTACCGGCTGCGGCGCATCGCCCAACCAAGTTGCTATGTTGCGGTCGCGGGTCGCGGCGTCCATGGGGCTCCTTTATGGCAGATGCTCTGTTGACATCTATTGTAAAGGCGCACCGGTTGCCTTTATGCCACGGCTGTATGAGGAGTGGGGTCTACGAGACGTGCTCGGGCGCTCCTGCCATGCGAGCCTGTCCATGTGCGCGGAGGCGCGGAAGCTCGACGGTTGCCACCATGACGCCGGTGAGGATGAGGGCTGCGCCAAAGAAGGCGATGGGGCTCAGGACCTCGCCGACCAGGAAGAACGAGAAGACGGCGGAGCATACCGGCTCGAGCGAGAAGGCGAAGCCGGTGGTCTCGGCAGGCACGTGGGGCTGCACGAGCGTTTGGGTGATAAAGCCATAGGCAGAGCAGATGAGTGCGAGCGCGACGACAACGGCAATCTCGCTAGGCGTGCCGGGAAGCGTGAAACCGCCAAAGGTGAATGCGGCGATACCCGAGAATAAGCCGCCGAAGCCCAGCTGCCAAACGCCCAGGGACAGCGGATCGACTTCTTCGACAAAGCGCTTCGCCACAATGATATGGCCGGCATAGACAAAGGCGGAGAGCAGCATGATGAGCGCGCCCGGGTTCAGGCTGGTGAAGTCGGCGCCCGAGAGCAGCAACATACCGCAGGTGACGATGGCGGTGCCGACGAGCACTTTGCGCTCGGGGGCACGACGCAGCAGGGCGGCGTTGGCAAACGGCACGATCACAACCGTCAGGCTCTGCAAAAAGCCGGCAGTGGAGGCGGAAGTGAGGCTGGAGCCCAGGCACATGCAGGTGAGCTCGGTTGCCATGATGGCGCCGATGATGGCGGCGCGGACCATAAGGTCGCGGTTAATGCGGAAAGCGCGCTTGTGGAAGAGCAATAGGCAGGTCACAAAGGCGATGATGCAGCGTAGCGCGACGATGCTCGTGGCGTTCATGCTGTCCATGCCGATCTTCATGAGGGGGTACGAAAAGCCCCATGCGACGGGAACAGAAAATGAGAGCGCGATTGCTTTTTTGCGATCCATGGGACTCCTTTTGTTACAGAACGGTTTCGCAAAAAGGATTCTGCTCCCAGATGTGGATGTAGTAAAGCGAATGTATCTTCAGTATGATTAAGAAATGCTAATGTTGGCGGGAAAAGTCCTGGCAAAACGTTTTACAGCTACATCGATGTGGAGGCACGATGGCATCGCGGTATCAGATTGTTTGTATGGTGGTCGATTGCGGCAGTCTGAAACGTGCGGCGGACGAGCTGGGCTATACGCAAAGTGCGGTGAGCCAGGCCGTCAAGGCACTCGAGCGCGAGCTGGGCACCACGATTATCGAGCGCGGAAAGCAGGGCGTTTCGCTTACGCGCGACGGTAAGCAATATCTGCCGTACCTGCGCCAGATCGTGACCGCCGAGGCCGAGCTCGAGGGCAAGCGCCAGGAACTGCTGGGGCTTTCGTCGACCGATATTCGCATTGCAACGTTTACCAACGTGAGTCGAACCGTGTTGCCGCGCGTGATCCGCGACTTTGGGGCGCTGCACCCGGGCGTACGCTTTACC
The DNA here is from genome assembly GCA_048246715.1 of Collinsella aerofaciens. Taxonomy (GTDB): domain Bacteria; phylum Actinomycetota; class Coriobacteriia; order Coriobacteriales; family Coriobacteriaceae; genus Collinsella; species Collinsella aerofaciens_BY. The sequence continues at coordinate 208,536 of DBFBCB010000028.1, forward strand.
CTCAAGCAGGGCGATTACACGCGCAACGCCCAGTGGGTGCACGATGGCGTGGTTGACTTTTGCTTTACGGCGCGTGGGTTTACCGCAGGGCTCGAGAAGCGCGTGGTCTATCACGACGAACTGGTGGCGCTGTTACCGACTGCGCACCCGCTGACAGCAAAGGAAAAGGTGACGCTTGCCGACCTAGCGTCCGAGCCGTTTGTGCTGCTGGATGAGGGCGAACAGAGCCTGGTGCTCGATGCATTTGCGGCGCATGGCTTGTCGCCGCACGTGACGAGCGAGGTCACCGACGACTACACCATCATGGCGATGGTGGAGGAGGGTCTAGGCGTGAGCATGCTCTACCGTCGTACTGTGGAGGGCATGCGAGCCGATATTCGCGTGCGGCCCATCGTGCACGCTCCCTCGCGTGACGTAGTGGCAGCCTGGCGCAGCTGGGATACCATGCCCATCGCCACGAGGCGCTTTATCGACTATATGAGCTCGCATATTGTCAATTAATGACTGGCGTGGCTTTGAGTGCGGTGTTTAGCGGGCTGTCGCTTTGGCTTGGGTGGCGCGATAGGTGCGTGCCGGGTGGCAAAGTAGTACCGCCACGACCATAAAGAACGCCGTGGTGCCCAGGCTGATGGGGTAGACCATCATGATGTTCGCAAAGGTGCGGAAGTGCGGGAACACGCAGAACACCCAATAGAAGCGGATGCCGCAGACGCAGATCATGGTGATGAGGGCGGGCGTGAGCGAGATACCAAAGCCGCGCAGGTAGCCTGACATGTTTTCGTAGAACATGCTAAAGGCGTACGCCGGGAAGATCGAACACACGCGGATATAGCCGATCGAGACGATGTTGGGGTCGCTGTTAAAGAGCGACAAGATCTCGCGTCCCAGGCCGACAATAACGATGATCGTGGTGAGCGCGACGATACCGCCTTCGACCAGGCAGACCTTAAGCGTTTTGGTGCAGCGATCGATCTGGCGGGCACCGTGGTTTTGTCCCACAAAGGTGGTGCACGCCTGGCTAAAGCTGTTGAGCAGGTTGTAGCACACGTACTCCAGACTCATGGCGGCGCTCGATGCGGCCATGACTTCGGTGCCAAGGCTGTTGATGGCAGACTGGATGATGATGTTGGCGACGGCAAAGACAGCGCTTTGGATGCCGGCGGGCAGGCCAATCTTGACGATGCGCTTGAGGGCGACGGGGTCGATAGCCAGGTCGCGTGGGGTGACGCGGACGACGGAGTCGGTCTTGAGCAGGCGGATAAAGAGCGTAGCGGCGCTGACGGTGTAAGCGATGGCGGTGGCGATGGCGACGCCCGCGACGCCCCAGTGGAGTACAGGGACAAAGATGAGGTCCAGGCCAATGTTGAGGACGGTGGACACGGCAAGCGCCTGCAGCGGCATGCGGGTGATGCCGACGGAGCGGAAGATCGCGGCCTCAAAGTTGTAGAGCAAAATCGAGGGCATGCTCAGCAAAAAGACGCGTAGATAGAGTGAGGCGAGCGGCATGGTCTCGGCGGGAACGTTGAGCGCGGCGAGCATGGGCTCGGCAAAGATCTCGCCCAGAGCGATGACGACAAAGCCCACGAGTGCCATTAAAATCGAGGTATGGACGGCGCGTTTGACCATGTTCTGATCGTTGCGGCCGATAGCGTTGGCGATGACCACGTTGGAGCCAAGCGACATGCCAATAAACAGGTTGAGCATAAGACTGGTAAGCGGAACATTGGAGCCGACTGCCGCCATGGCGAGGGTTCCCTGGTCGCCCGAGAAGTTACCGATAATGACCGTGGCGATGAGGTTCGACAGCTGCTCCAAGATGCTCGTGGCGGCCACGGGGAAGGCGAACAGGGGAATATTGCGCCACAGCGAGCCGGTGGTCATGTCAATGTGCTTAGATACGGTGTCAGCCATACGCTCTCAATCTCTAACATGCTCTTTCGTGCTTATTTGCGCAGATGATGATACTCCTAATGCAACCAGTCGGCACTTAGGGACGTTCCTTTTCTGTCGGCAGCTGGGGACACTCCTTGTAGTCATTGGGGACGTCCTTAAACGACTAGTCATTCAAGAACGTCCCCAATGACTAGGTGGGAAAGGCGTGCGACAATGGTGGGCGTTGTGTTGTTCGCGCTAAGGAGTTGCCATGTTGTTGTGTCCCGTTTGCCATGAGCCGTTGGTGGACAATGAGCGCGGTGCTGCATGTGCGGGCGGACACCGGTTTGACCGTGCGCGCGAGGGCTATCTATATCTACTGCGCTCGTCCAAGAGCGGCGACTCCATGGGCGATCCCAAGTCGCAGGCACGCAGCCGTCGTGACTTTCTGAACCGTGGATACTATGCGCCGTTGCGCGATGCGATGGTTGAGCTGGTGCGCAAGCAGGTGTCTGGGCGCGCCGCGTCTACGAACGGCCCCATGACGTTGCTCGATATTTGCTGTGGCGAGGGCTACTACACCAGCGCCATGGGCGCGGTGCCGGGCGTGGATGCTTACGGTTTCGACTTGGGCAAAGAGATGGTTCGCCTGGCCGCCAAGCGCGGCGATGCAGCCTATTTCGTAGCCAACATGAAGGATATCCCCGTGGCCGATGGCGCCTTCGATATGGTGACCGAGCTCTTTGCTCCCTTTAACGAGCGCGAATTTGCCCGCGTGCTGGCGCCAGAGGGCTCGCTCTACACCGTGGTGCCGGGCGCCCGTCATCTCTTTGGGCTTAAGGAGGTGCTCTACGACACGCCGTACCTTAACGATGAGAAGCTGCCGAAGACCACCGAGCTCGAGTTAGTCGGAATGCAGCGGGTGTCTGCGAATATTACGCTTCAGACCCAGGCCGACATCGAGGCAGTGTTCCAGATGACGCCGTACTACTACCGTACGCGCCCTTCCGACAAAGAACGCCTGGCAAATTTGGACACCCTTCAAACCGACATCGACTTCATCATCGCCGAGTACCGCCACTAACCTACCAAAAAGGGACAGATTTATTTTGGCAGGTTTTATCTGGGAAAAGACGATATGAGAAAGCCATTGGGGGCCGCCTCCCCCGCGGCGCAGCTTCTTTCCGCGGGCTCGGGGTGCCACAATGGGCTTTGAGTATCGGCCCGTGCGGTAGCCCTTACCGCACCTGCGGGGAGGAGGCTTCCCAT
>DBFBCB010000029.1:0-7008 GCA_048246715.1 Collinsella aerofaciens
CGTAGCTCCAGGACCCCTCGACGGCCAGCCTCCTGACGAGCGCGTTGCCGGCCCCGCTGATCCCGCCGAGCCGCACGGAGTCCGCGCTCGACCTCTGCTTCGGGGCGAGGCCGAAGTAGGCCGTCACCTGCCTGCCGGAGCGGAACCTCGAGAAGTCGCCGACCTCGGACGCGAAGGCGGCGGCGAGCGCGAGGCCGCACCCCTTGATCGACTGGAGCGCCTCGACCTCCGCCGAGAGGGGGCCCGCCGCGACGGCGGCCCTGTACTCGGCGAGGAGGTCGTCGCGCGTCTCGGCGGCCGCCTCGACCTCGCTCCTCAGCGCCGCAAGCGCCCGGATGCCGCCGTCGTCGGCGGGCCGGACCTTGTCGAGCCACCTGAGGAAGTCGTACGTCCAGTACCTCCGGGGGTTTCCGGCCGGCGTCGTGCCGCCGTAGGCGTAGCCCCGGCGGGCCAGGAACGCCAGGAGCCGCTGCTTCGCCGCCGCGAGCCTCGCGGTCGCCGCGTCGTGGGCCCCGGCGAGGTCCCTGAGCCCCTCGATCTCGGGGGACGGCACCCATACCGGGGTGACGTCGTGCGACAGTATCGCCTTGGCCATCCTGGCCGCGTCGTTGCGGTCGTTCTTGGACGAGAGGTCTGCCGCCGACCTCGGGACCCTGGAGACGGCCGCGACGACGCAGTCGACGCCGAGCCCGGAGAGCTCCCTCTGCGGGGCGAAGCCGAGGTAGCCGCTCTCGTAGGCGGCGAGCGACGGGCCGGGGAAGCCCGACATCCACTCCGCGACCTCGCCCCAGGGGTTGCCGCGGAACCTCCTCGTCACGGCCTCGCCCGTCTCCGCGTCGAGCGCGCAGACGGTGGTGGACCTGAGGTGTACGTCCATTCCGAAGGCGGTAGAATATCTAGGCACGGGAGCCTCCCAACCTCGTTGCGGCGCGGCTGCGCCTCTGGCACTTCAACAACATTGTCGCAGCCCCGACCCGCGGTCACGAGCGGGGGCTCCTGTCGTTTCCGTGCCCTCGGATTGGGTCATAGTGTCTGTCCGCCACCGTAGCGCTTGCTTTGCCCTCAACCGCCCTAGCCGCGTCGGACCCGAACCCGCCCAGCATCTCCAACGTGACGATATCCGCGACGACAGTCACGGCCGGCTCCACGCTGCATGTCGGCTATAGCGTCGATGACCCTGACGGGGTACGGTCCGTCACGCCCATAGTCGAAGTCCTTGTCGAAAACGATACCGGAGACCATGGAATCAGTTCCCGTCTCGCCTTCTCGTCGACCGGCAACACGACCGCGGGCTTCGATATCTCCACCTCCCCGAGCGACCGGCCCTGCAGGTACCGGATCATCGGCCTCGGCGTGACCGATAGTCTTGGATGGGTTACCGATGTCTACGACACGACGTATGCCGAGGAGAAGGGGCTCGACTGTCCGACCTTCACCACCGACCCCCTCGAGTATGAGGTGACCGAGGGACCCGAGGACCAAAACCCGCCGACCGTGTCCTCCGTGTCGCTCTCGAGCAGGGAGGTCGCAACCGGTGCCGACCTCCACATCTCTTGGACCGTCTCCGATGCCGACGGCGTTCGCTCCGTTTCCCCCATACTGCGGCAGGGCTGGGAGAATTCGGACGACGGCTGCTCTGTTTCGTCAGCCTATTATCACGGAGGCTCGTCTATCGACGGGTTTGACCTCACATTCGACAGCAATAGGATCGGAAGGCACAGGCTGATCGGCCTTTCGGTCACCGATGGCCTAGGGTTCGAGACCGATGTGTACGAGAGTTCCTACGCCAGGGCCAACGGCATTTCGGGCGCGACTATCTCGGTTGGCGACCCGAGCGAGCTGTGCTTCGAGGTGACCGGCAGCGCGATCGACCGGAACCCGCCCACGGTCTCGAACGTTTCCATCTCCGCGAAGAGGGTCCCCGTCGGCGGGATCCTCCGTATCTATTGCAATGTAGGCGACGCGGACGGCGTAAAGTCTGTCTCCCCGATCCTCGGCGACCCCGGCTATGTCGAGGACCCGAACTCTTTAAAGACCCGCAAAACGTTGAGCTGCAGCTACGATGCGGCAAGGGGCTATATCGAAATCGAGTTCCCCACGTCGCTCTCGATGGGCTCGTTTGAAATCCAAGCCCTCGCGGTCCTCGACAAGACGGGCCACGAGACCTTCGTCTACAGCTCCGCCTACGCCGAGCGTAACGGCAAGACCGGCGTTCAGACCTTTGATGTCGACGACGCGGGGGACGTCACCTTCGACGTGACCGCTCCGCTGTATGCCGCCACCAAGGGCGACGGGCAGGCGTATGCAAAGGACGGCGAGGCCGGTCTGACCTTCCGCTTCAGCGGTCCTCTCGATGAGTTCACGCGTCTCCTCGTGGACGGAACTGAGGTCTCCGCCGAGAACTACACCGCAACCAGGGGCAGCACGATTATCGAGCTCAGGCCGTCCTACCTGGACACGCTCGCCGGCGGCGGACACACCGTCACGGCCGTCTGGAAGGACGGGACGGCGACCGATGCGTCCTTCACCGTGGAGGGGAAGGCCCAAGGGGAGCAGGCGGGCGGAAAGACCGACGTAGATTCACCCGGCGACAACAAAAGTGATCCTGCCACTCCTGAAAAGGACGCCGACGAGGCGGCTACAAAAAAGTCGGGACGCACGACAGCCGATGAACCAAAGCTCGCTGCAACCGGCGACTCCACTTGGATGGCCAGCATCGCATTGGCCATGGCGGCCACGGCCTGCTTCACGGCAGCGAGAAGGCTTGAGCCCAAGCAGCATAAGCACGAACAGTAGCTCAAAGCGAACTCAACTGGGAAGGGCAGATGGATAGCCGTCCTTCTCTTATAATCAACCCAATCCGCTGAAATGCAATCAGTTAACGAGTTTCGCCAGACGCTCGGCCTCTACCCCGCTCTAGCAAGCCACCAGGCGATGAGATAATGCCCACGACTATCAACGTAAGCAAGGAGCGCGCTATGGCAGACAACGAGACCAAACCCTCGGCGAACGACGGCCGAGAGGAGCTCGTGGCAAAACAGCTCGCATCGACCAAAATCCACCTCGCGCTCACTCAGAAGCGGGTGGACGTCTCCGGCGCCATCAAGCTACCGCTCGAGCGAATTCCCCAACTCGGCGTGGCGTTCGCCTCGCTCCCCTCGATGTTTCGCACCGTCACCAACACGGTGAGCGTGCCCACGCTGCTCCAGGCGACTGACAAATATGGTAACCCGCTCGATCCGTCGAAACTCAACACGTTCAAGGACGGCAGCGGTCTCACAGGGGGCTACCGCGACGCCGCCAAGGGCCTTGGGCAGGCGCGCTTCCACGTAGTCGAGGGCGACATCGCCACGAGCGTCACGCAGGTGCCTTACGATCCAACATCGCTATTCATGGCAGCCGCAATCGCGCAGATAAACCAAAAGCTCGACTCCATCCAGGAGTCCGTCGACGAAATGTTCGAGTACATGCGTCAGCGCGACAAGGCCAACATGCGTGGCAACCTCAAGACGCTCGCAGACATCCTCAACGGTTACGGCCTCAACTACGGCAACGCCACCTACATGGCAAACGCCCATATGAAGGTGCTCGACATCAAGCAGTCGTCCGCGCAGGACATGGAACTCTTCCGCTCGCAGGCACAGGCGGATCTGAAAAAGAAAGGGTTCATCGAGGTGCGAGACGGCTTGGGCAGACGCCTCGACAAGGTGCTCGACTACCTCAAAGACTGCCAGCTCGCCACCTACATCCACGCGTTCTCGCTGTTCCTCGAACCCATGCTCGCCCAGAACTTCGAGCCCGCAAAGCTCGCGGACGCCACTGCGAAGATCGAGGCTGATTCGATCGCGTACCGCGAGCTCTACACCGACTGCTACAACGCACTCGAAGCGGGGGCTGTCGACACCGTCGATGCGGCACTGCTGGGCGGTATCGCGTCCGCGGGCAAATTGCTCGGTCACGCCATCGCAAAGACCCCCGTGGGCGACCATACACTCATCGACGAGGCGCTCGAAGGCGCAGGAGAGAGCATCGGAAAGTTCAACGACAAGCAATCCGAGAAACTCCTCGAAAAGCTCCATCAGGCAAAGACGCCCGACGTCACGCCGTTCAAGCAGAGCGTAAAGGAGATCGACACCCTCTACAACCGCCCCGCGCAGATCGCCGTGGACGCCGAGAACGTCTACATCTTGCCTGCCAAGCAGCAGGAAGAGTAACGATACGCGACAGGCACGCGCCATGCAGACAGCTAACGCCCCTACCTTCCCGCCGCCTTCAGCTTCAGCAGCAGGTCGCCCAGCTCGGGGCACTTGCTAGAGAGGCGTGTCTGGGCCCGCTCGCCCATCCCCCAACGTTGGCGGACTTCTTGGGCGCGCGGACTCACGTGATAGTCCCCGTCCATCACCTGCTTGAGCAGCTTGGCGGTCACGCGCGCATCGGCTAGGGCGCTGTGGGCATGGCCCGTCGACTCGTCAAACTCGATGCCGAACCACGTTGCCGCGTCGCCCAACGAGACGCGCCCGTGGCTGCCAACGTCCATGATCGAGGTGTAAAACGCCTGCAGGTCGGCCCAGTCCGTAGGAAATGTGGAAAGGTCGATGTGCTTTGCCTGGCACTCGGTCAAAAGCTGCCGACGGTCCGCACCGTTCCAACAGACCACCTGGGCGGAGTAGCGACCGATCCAATCGCTGAGCCTTTTTATCACCATGTAGAGCGGATCGGCCATCGCGGTGTCCACGGCCGATATCCCCGTGAGCTCGCGGACGGGATACGCAACGCCTTCGGTAAATTCCGTCTGCACAAACTGCGAGAACTCGCCCATAACGTTGCCGTGGTAATCGAGCTTAACGGCGCCGACCTCGATAATCTCATTGCGCAGCCCACGGCGCTGGCGCTGTTTTGGCACCGGCGCAAACTCAAAGTCCAGCACAATCTGGCGCGCAAAGTTCGTCGTATCGATAGCCGAGATACACGGCGTCTTTTCAGCTGACACGGTTAGGGCCTTTCTCCGTTGCTTGTCGCTTGCTACATAGGCGGCTACATTGCCGTAAGGATAGGCGCTCGTGCGGACATGAAATCGCCCAGCGCGGCTACCCGGCATCCTTGCGTAAAGCTGCGTTTTGAGATGGTCAGATCGCTGTTATTATCGAACATATATTCGTATTTATGGCTGCAGTTTGATAGACTGGTTATTGTTGACGGCAGTTCCATGTGCCGGGCAGCGCCCTCCATGCGACGGGAGGTGATGCCCATGACCGATCTGATTGATTTCGTGAAGCTCCTGACCTCTTTGGTCTCGCTCCTCACGGCGCTTATCGGACTTACCGAGGCACTCAAGCAGTGTTCGAAGCACAAGACGATATGAGAAAGCCATTTGGGTCGCCTCCCCCGCGGCGCAGCTTTTTTCCGCGGGCTCGGGATGCCACAATGGGCTTTGAGTATCGGCCCGTGCGGTAGCCCTTACCGCACCTGCGGGGAGGAGGCTTCCCATGCCCCATGTTACCTCCATCGGCCTGGACGTCCACGCGCGATCGGTCGCCGCCGCGGCGTTCAACCCCTTCACCGGCGAGGTGGTGCACCGTGACTTCGGGACGGACGCCGCCGAGATCGCGGAGTGGGCCCTCGGGTTCGAGGAGCCCAGGGCCTGCTACGAGAGCGGCCCCACCGGCTTCCACATGGCGCGCGAGCTGCGCGCGCTCGGCCTCGACTGCGCCGTGGCCGCCGTCTCCAAGATGCAGAGGCCGGCGGCGGACGCGCGCCGCAAGAACGACCGGCGCGACGCCGAGTTCATCGCCCGCATGCTCGCCACCCACAACATCGTGGAGGTCCCGCTGCCCGATGCGGCCATCGAGGCCGCCCGGGACCTCGACCGCGCCCTCGACGACGCCACGGCGGAGTACCGCCGCGCCAGGCAGCGACTCAACATGTTCCTGATCAGGCTGGGCCACGTCTGGGACGAGCGCAACGCCGACGGGACGAGGAGGGGATCCTGGACGCGCGCCCACTGGAGGTGGATATTCGGGATCAGGCTCGAGGGGCCCCAGCGCGACGTGCTCGAGTACTACGTCACGGCCGCGAGGTACGCGGAGTCGGACCGCCGGCAGCTCGAGAAGAAGGTGCTCGCCCTCGCCCGGACCGACCGGTGGCGCCCGGCCGTCGAGGCGCTCTCCTGCATCAAGGGAATCGACACCCTGACGGCCTTCAGGCTCGCAGCCGAGGCGGGCTCCTTCACGAGGTTCCGGACGGCCCCGGCCTTCGCGAGCTGGTGCGGGCTAGTCCCGTCGGAGCGCTCGAGCGGCGAGACCGAGCGGCGCGGCGGGATAACCAAGACGGGCAACCGGCTCGCCAGGACGGCACTGGTGGAGTCGGCGTGGCACTACCTGACGTGCACGCCCCGCCCGAAGGCCCCGGCGCCCGGCGCGGACGTCCCCGCGGCGATCCGGGCGCGCGCCGACGCCTGCACCGCCAGGCTCTGTCGCCGCCGCGAGGCGCTGGCGGCGGCGGGCAAGAGCTCGTGCAAGGCAAACGCCGCCGTCGCGCGCGAGCTCGCCTGCTGGGTCTGGGAGATCGGGCGCCGGGCGGAGGGGACCCTCGGCTGACCCCGTCGGACAACAAGCCTCCCACCGGGAGGGCCCGCGCCTCGACGCATCGCCGGCGCGCGTTCACGAGCCCTTTTTGGGCAGCCCAAGGGCCGCGCCCGTGAACAAGACTGGTTTCGGACGAGCGCGCCGGACGGAGAATCGAAATGCGGTGGGGTGCGCGGACATACCGGGCTGACCGCCGGCAGCGCGCCCGCAAGAGCCCGCGGATATTAGCTTGCCAGGCAAGCGTCGACTAAACGTGCAGCGTGCGCGGGCCCTCCCGACGGGAAAGACGATATGAGAAAGCCATTGGGGGCCGCCTCCCCCGCGGCGCAGCTTCTTTCCGCGGGCTCGGGGTGCCACAATGGGCTTTGAGTATCGGCCCGTGCGGTAGCCCTTACCGCACCTGCGGGGAGGAGGCTTCCCATGC
>DBFBCB010000030.1:0-126161 GCA_048246715.1 Collinsella aerofaciens
ACGGCTCGGTGCCGTCCACCGGTCAGCGGCGCCCTGGCCTCCCACGGGCTGACCCCGCAGTACTCTCGGCGCGATGGGGCTTAGCTTCCGGGTTCGGAACGGGACCGGGCGTGCCCCCCATGCTCTGGCCGCTGACCGGTGGGCGGCGCCCACCGTTACGGTGTCCTGGGTCTCACTCTACACGTGCCCTGGGGGCCGCATGGCGTATAGGAAAGGTCTGACTCGGGGGCATCCTCGTGCCCGGACCGCGCATGAGCGCTGGGTCCCGCGGGCCGCGAGGTGCGGTTCCGGAAGAGCTCGGGCGATTAGTGCGGCTCGGCTGAGGACGTCGCCGCCCTTGCACCTGCCGTCTATCGACCAGGTAGTCTACCTGGGCCCTTACCGGAAGGAGAACTAATCCCTGGAACGGCTTCCCGCTTAGATGCCTTCAGCGGTTATCCGCGCCGCACGCGGCTACCCGGCCGTGCCGTTGGTCGACAACCGGTTCACCGGAGGTGCGTCCACCCCGGTCCTCTCGTACTGGGGGCAGCCTCCATCGATTCTCCTGCGCCCACGGAGGATAGGGACCGAACTGTCTCACGACGTTCTGAACCCAGCTCGCGTACCGCTTTAAACGGCGAACAGCCGTACCCTTGGGACCTGCTCCAGCCCCAGGATGCGATGAGCCGACATCGAGGTGCCAAACCTTGCCGTCGATGTGGACTCTTGGGCAAGATCAGCCTGTTATCCCCGGAGTACCTTTTATCCGTTGAGCGACGGCCCACCCACTCGGGGCCGCCGGATCACTAGAGCCTGCTTTCGCACCTGCTCGGCTTGTGGGCCTCGCAGTCAAGCCCGCTTGTACTCTTGCATTCAAAAGGACGGTTGCCGACCGTCCCGAGCGGACCTTCGCGCGCCTCCGTTACCCTTTAGGAGGCGACCGCCCCAGTCAAACTGCCCGCCTGGCACGGTCCCCGAGCCGGTTGACGGCCTCGGGTTAGGACGCCGGTCGCGCGAGGGCAGTATTCCAAGGGCGGCTCCCCGGGGGCTGGCGCCTCCGGATCTGTGCCTCCTGCCTATCCTCTACACGCGGGACCAGCGGCCAATGCCAAGCTGCAGTGAAGGTTCACGGGGTCTTTCCGTCCTTCCGCGGGTAAGTCGCATCTTCACGACCAGTGCAATTTCACCGGGTCCATGGTCGAGACAGCGCCCAAGTCGTTGCGCCTTTCGTGCAGGTCGGAACTTACCCGACAAGGAATTTCGCTACCTTAGGACCGTTATAGTTACGGCCGCCGTTTACCGGGGCTTGGCTTCGGGGCTTCGCCGAAATGGCTAACTCCTCCGCGTGACCTTCCGGCACCGGGCAGGCGTCAGACCCTATACGTCGCCTTGCGGCTTCTGCAGAGTCCTGTGTTTTTGGTAAACAGTCGCTTGGGCCTCTCCACTGCGGCCCGCCTCCGCTCCCCGGGCGAGCCGGTTCACGTACGCGCGGGCACCCCTTCTCCCGAAGTTACGGGGCCATTGTGCCGAGTTCCTTGACCATGGTTGACCCGATCGCCTCGGTATGTTCTACCCACCCACCTGTGTCGGTTTGCGGTACGGGCGCGCACGCGCCTGCCTAGGGGTTTTTCTAGGGACCTCGGGCTCACTCGCTTCGCTCAGTCGCTTCGTCCGGAGCCTCGCCCTCAATGCGGACCGGATTTCCCTGGTCCGCGGGCCGCGCTCCATCACGGGGACGTCCAGAACCCCGCCGAGCCACCCCCATCCGTCGCCCCGTCGGTCGTAGCGCCGCGTGCGCGGTGCAGGAATGTCTGCCTGCTGCGCGTCGGCTACGCCTACCGGCCTCGCCTTAGCCCCCGACTGACCCTGGGAGGATTAGCCTTGCCCAGGAAACCTCGGGTTCACGGCGGACGAGTTACTCTCTCGTCTCTCGCTACTCATGCCAGCATTCTCACTCCCATGCGCTCCACCGTCGGTCGCCCTCCGGCTTCTCCGCCCATGGGAAGCTCCCCTACCGATTCTAATGAATTAAAATCCCGCCGCTTCGGTGTCCAGCTTAGCCCCGTGTATTGTCGGCGCATGTCCACTCGACCAGTGAGCTGTTACGCACTCTTTGAATGCATGGCTGCTTCTAAGCCAACATCCTGGTTGTCTGGGCGGACGCACATCCTTTGCCACTCGGCTGGAACTTGGGGACCTTAGCGGGCGGTCCGGGCTGTTTCCCTCTCGAGCACACAGCTTAGCCCACATGCTCTGACTGCCGCGCTCTGGGCCGCCGGCATTCGGAGTTCGGTTGGATTCGGTAGGCGGCGAAGCCCCCTCGTCCATCCGGTGCTCTACCTCCGGCGGTGAACGCGCGACGCTAGCCCTAAAGCTATTTCGGGGAGAACGAGATATCTCCGGGTTTGATTGGCCTTTCACCCCTATCCGCAGGTCATCGCCGCCGTTTTCAACCGACGTGCGTTCGGCCCTCCACGGGGTCTTACCCCCGCTTCAGCCTGCCCACGGATAGCTCACCCGGCTTCGCGTCCGCGGCGCGGGACTCAAGTCGCCCTGTTAAGGCTCGCTTTCGCTCCGGCTCCCTTTCGGTTAACCTCGCCCCGCGCCAGCGACTCGCTGGCTCATTCTACAAAAGGCACGCCGTCACACCATAAAGGTGCTCCGACTGCTCGTGGGCGCACGGTTTCAGGTACTGTTTCACTCCCCTCCCGGGGTGCTTTTCACCTTTCCCTCACGGTACTGGTGCGCTATCGGTCACAGGGTAGTACTCAGGCTTGGATGGTGGTCCACCCAGGTTCGGACCGGGTTTCACGTGCCCGGCCCTACTCAGGGACCGCGTCGCGCCGTCCGGTCTGGGTTCGCGTACGGGGCTGTCACCCGCTGCGGCCGGCCCTCCCATGCCGTTCCGCTCCCCAGCCGGACCTGCGCCCGGGGGCGGCAGCCCCCGGATGCGCGGCCCTGCAACCCCGTCGGCGGAACCCCTGCCGGGTATGCCCGCTCGACGGTTTGGCCATCGGTCCCCTTTCGCTCGCCGCTACTCGGGGAGTCTCGAGATTGATTTCCTCTCCTCCGGGTACTTAGATGTTTCAGTTCCCCGGGTCGTCCTCCCCCCGCCTATGTGTTCAGCGGGGGGATATGCACACTGCTGTGCATGGGTTCGCCCATTCGGAGACCCCCGGGTCGAAGGATGTGTGCTCCTCGCCGGGGATTATCGCAGCTTGCCGCGTCCTTCATCGGCTCCCTGTGCCAAGGCATCCGCCGTGCGCCCGTGGTATCTTGCGGGACCGCATCGGGCCCGCGGGATATCCACGTGTCGCTAATTAAGTTAATTAATCGATATCATGAATAGCGCTCGTATGTCGCAATTCGGGTATCTCATACCGCGGCACAGTGTCTTCACTGTGCTCGCGATCAGATGCTCCTCACTCATAAATAAGTGAATTCTTCTTGTTTGGATCGGATGAATGATTGCTATCATTCTTACGTTTAATCGCAGAAAAGAATCGAGTCTGGAAGAGGATACTCTTCCATCTCTCTCCTATCGCTATGCGGCTCTCAAGGTACGCGGGTGCGACCCCGGGGACCGGGTGCTGCGGGGACGTATCCTGGCGGACATCTACCGGACGGGCTCCTGCCCTCTATTCGAGTTAAAGTTTGTCTCTCTAAGAACGTATCTCCCTAGAAAGGAGGTGATCCAGCCGCACCTTCCGGTACGGCTACCTTGTTACGACTTCACCCCCCTCACCCTCCACACCTTCGGCGCCTCCCCCCTCGAAAGGTTGGGCCGGCGACTTCGGGTGCAGACGACTCGGGTGGTGTGACGGGCGGTGTGTACAAGGCCCGGGAACGCATTCACCGCGGCATGCTGATCCGCGATTACTAGCAACTCCGACTTCATGGGGGCGGGTTGCAGCCCCCAATCCGAACTGGGGCCGGCTTTCCGGGATCCGCTCCCCCTCGCGGGGTGGCATCCCTCTGTACCGGCCATTGTAGCACGTGTGCAGCCCAGGGCATAAGGGGCATGATGACTTGACGTCGTCCCCGCCCTCCTCCGCCTTGACGGCGGCGGTCCCGCGTGGGTTCCCGGCATCACCCGATGGCAACACGCGGCGGGGGTTGCGCTCGTTGCGGGACTTAACCCAACATCTCACGACACGAGCTGACGACAGCCATGCACCACCTGTATGGGCTCCTCTCGGCCACGGGGTCTCCCCCGCTTCACCCATATGTCAAGCCCTGGTAAGGTTCTTCGCGTTGCTTCGAATTAAGCCACATGCTCCGCTGCTTGTGCGGGCCCCCGTCAATTCCTTTGAGTTTTAGCCTTGCGGCCGTACTCCCCAGGCGGGACGCTTAATGCGTTGGCTGCGGCACGGGGGGATCGTCCCCCCACACCTAGCGTCCATCGTTTACGGCTGGGACTACCAGGGTATCTAATCCTGTTCGCTCCCCCAGCTTTCGCGCCTCAGCGTCGGTCTCGGCCCAGAGGGCCGCCTTCGCCACCGGTGTTCCACCCGATATCTGCGCATTCCACCGCTACACCGGGTGTTCCACCCTCCCCTACCGGACCCAAGCCGCGGAGGTTCCGGGGGCTTCGGGGGGTTGAGCCCCCCGCTTCGACCCCCGGCCTGCCGGGCCGCCTACGCGCGCTTTACGCCCAATGAATCCGGATAACGCTCGCCCCCTACGTATTACCGCGGCTGCTGGCACGTAGTTAGCCGGGGCTTCTTCTGCAGGTACAGTCTTGACTCTTCCCTGCTGAAAGCGGTTTACGACCCGAAGGCCTCCGTCCCGCACGCGGCGTCGCTGCGTCAGGGTTCCCCCCATTGCGCAAGATTCCCCACTGCTGCCTCCCGTAGGAGTCTGGGCCGTGTCTCAGTCCCAATCTGGCCGGTCGGTCTCTCAACCCGGCTACCCGTTGTCGGCACGGTGGGCCGTCACCCCGCCGTCTACCTGATGGGCCGCGGAGCCATCCCCTCCCGTCGGGGCTTTAGCCGGGGTGCCATGCGGCACCCCGGGGTATCCGGTATTACCCGTCCTTTCGGGCGGCTATCCCGGGGGAGGGGGCAGGTTCTCCACGTGTTACTCAGCCGTTCGCCACTCGCTTCCCTCCGGAGAGGGGTGCCGTTCGACTTGCATGTGTTAGGCGCGCCGCCAGCGTTCATCCTGAGCCAGGATCGAACTCTCCGTCCAAAATGTATGGGCTTCGAGCCCGTCCGGTCCTCACAACTATTAGCTGATCGGTTCCGTTCGATTCATATGGTTCTAGTATAGGAAAAGGAATTTCTCGGGGCCGCCTCTCGGCGGCCTTGCGAAAAACAAATCCAAGTTAGACCATTTCAAATGGTTCGATGTCTGCCGGATGCGACACAGCTTGTGTGTCCATCCTCGCAGTATCCGGTTCTCAAGGTGCACGCCTGCGCTGGTTCCCGGTTCCACCGGGCCGCGCGGCAAGGAGATATATTGCCAGACCGGAGGGGCGCCGTGGGCGGGAATCTGGGCGTACACATTTCCTACACATCTTGTGATCCGACTAACGTTTGCCAGCCGTTAACTACCGCTCGCCGAGCATCTCTTTATATAAGGCAGTCTCATGGTTAAAGCGGATACGTCCCCCTAGCTAAAGCACAGCCAGCATCGAGCAACTCATCACGTTCTTCCACCGAGAACCCCTCGGCGTAGACGCGCACCACTGGTTCGGTCCCGCTAGGACGGACCAGCAGCCAGGTGTCATCCTCGAATGACAGACGCAAGCCGTCCATATGACTAACGTTTTGCGGCACCTTGCCACAAATCGACTTGGGGTTTACGCCCGGCAGCAGGGTTCGTAACGTTTCGGCATCTTCGGCCTCAAGGCGCAAGTCGCGTCGACCGTAACTCGTCTTACCAAAACTGTCCTCGAGTTGGTCGACCAGAACGCCCAAAGGCGCGTCCGTCTTTGCCATAAGCTCACACAGAATCAGACAGGCGAGGATTCCATCGCGCTCGGGCATATGCGCGGCGATGCCGATACCACCGGCTTCTTCGCCGCCCATGAGGACGCCGCCCTTCTTCATCTCCGCCGCTATATATTTGAAACCGACTGGTTTGACGGTCACGCGGCAGCCAAGCGCCTCGGCAATGCGACGCACGAGCGTCGAGCATGAAAGATTGACGACGACGCGCCCCTCCAAATTACGAAATTGAACCAAGTCGCCCAAAACGAGCGCCATGATCTGATGCGGATGTATATATCTGCCGCGCTCGTCAACCGCGCCGATACGGTCGGCGTCGCCGTCGGTCACCAGGCCAGCGCAAGCTCCGTCCTCGATAACCGTGCGCTCGCAAGCGTCCACCCACGGTTCAACGGGGTCGGGGCAGATATCTTCTTGGTCAGACGCCTGCCCGGCGTGAATCTCGTGCACCTCAACGCCAAGCTCGCGCAGCAAGTCGGCTAGATAGCCCTGGGCTGCGCCGCCCATGGGATCGACAACCACGCGCAAGTGCGCGGCGCGGATGGCTTCGGCATCGACAAACGATGCCACCGCCTGCATATAGTCAGGAATGATATCCGCGGTGCGATATTGCCCCTCGATCCCCATTGGCTCGGGAGCCATAGTCTCTTCGAGCTCTTCGATGACATCCTGGTTGGCGGTCGAGCCGTCACCCATGCGAATCTTGAGGCACAGATAGCCCTGCGGATGATGGGACCCCGTCACCATGAGCGCGCCGCACGCTTCACCGTCATAAGCCGCCGCCCACGTAAGGGCAGGGGTCGGGACAGGTCGCGAAGCGAGCACGGCGTCTAGCCCGTGCGCTGCTAGCACGCCCGCCGCAAGCTCAGCGAACTCGCGCGCCAGGGGCCGGGTGTCGAACCCTATATATACCGTTTTGCCCGGATTGGTCTTTTGCCACAACTCGCCGACGGCATCGGCGATACGGGCAACGTTATCGGCAGTGAAGTCCTCATCGACGCGAGCACGCCAACCGTCAGTTCCAAAATGAATTATCGCGCACACGCGCAGACACCTCACAGTGTTTGGATCATGGTACGCATGGGGTATACCCGCAACATGCACTCGGCAACCTGCCGGCACCAGCATTCACCATTTGGGCAAATGCTGCCGAGGACATGCAAGCAATAAAAAAAACCGCCCCGTATGGAGCGGTTTGCCCTTTATATATCGAGCGCCTCGGCCATCGCAGCCGTAGTGATTGCCGTGGTTCCACAGCAACTGCCCACCATTGCGGCACCGGCATGTCTCCATTCGATGCATGCGCGCGCGAAAGCTTCGGGGTTCTCGTGCCATACGGGGCCATCCTGAGTCTGGACCGGATCGCCTACGTTGGGACGCACCGTGACGGGAGTAGTCGCCGATGCAACCATCCTGGGCACCGCCGCGTTCGCGGCCGCAAGCGAACAGCAATTAACACCAACCGAATTTGCGCCGTGTTTTTCGGCGTACAAAACGGCTGCCTCGATGTTGAGGCCATCGCCCAACAGGTCGCCTTTATCGTCAACGACAAAACTCACCAGAACAGGCATGCCATCGGCGGCATCTCGGGCGCCGGCAAGCATGGGCTGCAAATTACGGATAGACGTCACCGTCTCGATCAGCAGACCGTCAACGCCGGCGTTGAGCAAGGCGTGCGCCTGTTCGCGCGCAATGCCTCGGATTTCACGATACTCGGCAGAGTCCTCGGCAAACCACTCAATACCGATCGGGCCCATCGAGCCTAGCAGCAGCTGAGGGTGCGCCTGGCGGGCATCGTCGACGGCCCCGCGATTGACCTCCGCCACGGACGGCGCAATCTGGTCGTGCTTGAGGGCATAGCTCGATGCCTGAAAGGTGTTGGTAATGAGCACCTGCGCGCCGGCGGCGACATACAAGCGATGGATACGAGAAACGGTCTGCGGCTCTGCCAGATTCCAAAACGCCGGTGGAATGTCGGCGGCATCGTACTCACTCAACAGAACACTGCCCATGGGGCCCTGCGCCAACAAGGTCTCGCTCGACAAGCGGCGCGTAAGTTCCTCGGCACCAAAGCGGTTGTAATAACTCGTATCCATATATATCCCGCTATTCCTCGACGCTGATTCCCTGCTTTTCGAGATAGGCGAGCCAGCGGCTCATCGTGTCCTCGGATAGCGCATGCTCCATCATGCAGGCCTCGGAATCGGCTCGCTCAAATTCGACACCGAGCTCCTGAACCAAAAACGTGCGGATGAGGCGATGACGGTACCAGATAGCCGTGCCAACCTCGCGGCCGCGATCGGTCAGGATCACCTTGCCGTAGTGCGATTGCTCGACAAGCTCGGATGCCTTGAGCGCCGAAACCGCTTTATTGACCGATGCCTTGGAGACGCCAAGGCGCTGCGCGATGTCGACCGATCGCACGCCGTTGGTTTCCCCCTCTTCGCTTTCAATGCGAACCATGCACTCCAAGTAGTCTTCGTTCGCCACCGTCAGATGTAGTTCGCGCGAGCTATTTGTCGTATCCATGATCTTCCGTCCCTTCTGCATTCAATGGCTGATTCTACCCCATCCAAGCGTCGTGGTATGCCGTGGCATACCGTGCTAGAGTTCTTGTTGCACACGACGACCAAGATTGGAGCGGTCTTTATGGAAAACACCACCACGAGCCCCGATGTCCTCGAGCGCTTTTTGCGCTACGTCCAGATCAACACGCAGTCCGAGGATGCAAACTGCGACCAGGTACCCTCGAGCGCCGTTCAGTTTGACCTTGCCAACGTGCTGGCTGAAGAGCTGCGCGAGCTTGGTGCGGAAGATGCCCACGTGACCGAGCACGCCTATGTCTGCGCGCATATCCCCGCAAGTGCGGGCGCTGAGGACAAGCCCGCCCTGGGCCTGATCGCCCATCTCGACACCACCGAAGTTGCACCGGGCGCCGGCGTGAAGCCGCATATCGTACACTACGAAGGCGGCGACCTGGTCTGCGGCACGGTTGACGGAAAGCCCGTTGCCATGAGTACCGCCAAGCTTTCCGCCCTGAATGACCTCGCGGGTGAGGACCTGGTCTGCAGCGATGGTACCACGCTGCTGGGCGCGGACGACAAGGCAGGCGTCGCCGAGATCATGTCGCTTGTCGCGCGTATCGCTCAGGACCCTTCTCTGCCCCATCCCGCACTCGGCATTTGCTTCTGCCCTGACGAGGAAATCGGCCACGGAGCCGAGCTGTTGGATATCGATACCTTTGGCTGCAAGTACGCCTACACGGTCGACGGCGGCCCCATCGGCGAGCTGGAGTGGGAGTGCTTTAACGCCGCCGAGGCGACCGTCCGCTTTGAGGGCCAGTCCATCCACCCGGGCGACGCTAAGGGCCGTATGGTCAACGCAGGCAATCTGTTCTGCGACTTCAACGCGTTGCTCCCCTACGTGCAGCGCCCGGAGTATACGGAAGGCTACGAGGGCTTTTATCACCTTGAGGGTGTATCTGCGACCGTCGATCACGCCACAGCGCGCTATATCGTCCGCGACCATGACGCCGCCAAGTTCCAGCAGAAACTCGACCTTATTGATGCCGCCGCCTCGATGCTCAACCAGCGTCTGGGTGAGGAGCGCGTGACGGTCGAGATTAAGCAGCAGTATCGAAATATGGCCGAGATCGTTCGTGACTATCCCGAGCTTATTGATGTTGCCAAGGAAGCCTACCTTGCCTGCGGCGTTGAGCCCCAAGTGCTGCCGATTCGCGGCGGCACCGACGGCGCCCAGCTGTCGTTCCGCGGTCTGCCCTGCCCCAACCTTTCCACCGGCGGCTATTGCTACCACGGCGTCAACGAGTTCGTCCCGGTTAGTTCGCTCGTCAAGATGACCGACGTGCTCCAGGAGCTCGTCGCCCGTTTCGCATAAGACTGGCCGCATAAGCCCAAAAGACGAATCGCCCCGTCCTCAACCGAGAACGGGGCGATTTTTTGCTGCAACGAGAACAGGTTGACGCGCGCCAGCCTCTTGACGCAAGGAGCGTCCCAAACTGCCGGCACATGAGGAACGTCCCCAAGTGCCAAGTGCATCAAGAGTGTCCCCTTTGACCAGTCGTTTAAGAACGTCCCCAATGACTAACGTCGCAGGTTGAGGACGGGCAGCGAGCGGGTCGCATTTGAGACAAGGTGACGTGAAACGAAAGGGCGCTGACCTTCTGGTCGCGCCCTTGAAGTTGAACGTCAGATTGTCCAAATGCGGCCCGCGCAGCGTCAAGCGGTTACGCGGTTTGGTAAAACCGCGTAACTCTAGTAGTTGGCTTCGTAGCCGTTGCCGTCGCCGGTGGGCTCTTCGTAGTAGTCCGAATCGCTTGAATCGCTTGAGTCATCGGAATCGTCAGAGCTGACCGATGAGGTTGCGGTACCGTTTGCGTAATCGTCAGACGTGTTGTTGTTCAGGTCGCCAATCGTAGAGCTGGAACCATCGGAAAGACCCATGGTGTTGGGACCCTTGGGATCCTTGCCGGCATCGACGCGCTCCATCATTTCCTTGAGCTCGTCCTCGTAGACAAAGACGTAGCTCACACCGTCGATCATGGTGCTGTCGTCGGCGTACGAGGGCAGGTTGGCCGAGTAGATACCGTCGACATCCATACCGCGCATGGCGTTGACCGTAGCCACGATATCCTGAACGCTCATATCGGTTACGAGCATATCGGACAGCGAATTAACCAGGCCAAAGATCTTCGTGGCATCGAAGTTATTGAGAATCTGGTTGGCAAGGGTGCCAAGCACCTGGCGCTGGTGGCGCATGCGCGTGTAATCGCCGTCGGCATAGGTGTAGCGGCAGCGGGCATAGGTAAGGGCGGTGGCACCGTCCATATGCTGCTGGCCAGCGGTAATCTTAATATCCAGGTGCTCGGGGTCGTCAACATCATCGGTTGCGTTAATGTCGATACCGCCAACCGAATCAATCAGCGCCTGCATACCGTCGAAGCTGACCTCGGCATAGTGGGAAATCTGAACACCGCACAGCTCGTTGACCGCCTCGACCATGGCCTCGGCGCCGCCAACGGTATGGCAGGCGTTGATCTTCATGGTCTCGCCCTTGTACTCGACCTTGGTGTCGCGCGGAACGGAAATGAGCGTCGCCTGCTTTTGCGTGGGGTCGATGCGTGCCAGGATAATCGAGTCGGCACGATACGTATCCTCGCCCGGACGGCCGTCGGTGCCAAGAAGCAGCACGTAGAACGGATCCTTTGCCTCATCGGTGTCAACCAGAACCCGACGCAGATTGTCGGTAATGACATTAGAATCGCCGAGCTTGCCCATAATGGTGGCAAACCACAGGCCGGCAGCGGTAGTGGCACTCAGCAGCACGCCAAGCACGACAATGAGCGCGACGTGACGAATCGTGTGGCTACGACGACGTTGGCGAGCTCGCTCGGAATAGCGAGCCACGTTATCGCGACTGTAGATCTTGGCCTGCGCACCAGTTGAGGGTCTTCGGGTGGTGGTATCCGCGAGGGGCTTTTTATTAAACATAGGCAACCTGTATTAGTAGATGACGGGATCGGGGACGGTAGCATGCTCGACATGCGCGCCGAGCGCCTGCAGCTTTTCGACAAACTGCTCGTAGCCGCGCTTGATGTGATGAATGGCCGAAACCTCGGTCGTCCCGTCGGCGATCAAGCCCGCTACGACGAGGGCCGCTCCGCCACGCAGATCGGGCGAGGTAACCTGTGCACCCGAGAAGCCCTTGACGCCATGAATCATGGCATGATGGCTCTCGATACGAATGTCGGCACCCATGCGCACCAGCTCAGAGGCGAACATAAAGCGATTCTCGAAGATGTTCTCGGTAATAACGGAACTGCCATCGGCAAGGGCGGAGAGCACCATAATCTGCGCCTGCATGTCCGTCGGGAAGCCGGGGAACGGAAGCGTCTGGATGTCGACCGGCTTGATACGCTCGGCACGGTTTACATGGACGCCATCCTCGACGCGCTCGCAGTCGATACCCATGAGCTCCATCTTCTTGAGCACCATGCCCAAGTGAATGGGGCAAAAGCCCGTGACATCGACACCGCGATCGTCGGCCATCAACGCACCGGCGACGATAAAGGTACCGGCCTCGATGCGGTCGCCCACTACGCGATGGGTAACAGGATGCAGCTCTTCCACGCCCTCGATGGTCACGACAGGCGTACCGGCGCCGACAATCTTAGCGCCCATCTCGTTGAGCATGTTGGCGAGATCGACGATCTCGGGCTCGCGGGCGGCATTGTCGATAACCGTGGTGCCCTGTGCGCGCACAGAGGCCATGATGAGGTTCTCGGTCGCACCGACGCTGGCGAACTCGAGCGTGACGGTGGTACCGCGCAGACCTTGGGGCGCATTAGCGTTGATGTAACCGTGGGCGGTATCGAACTCAACGCCCAGGGCCTCAAGACCAAGAATGTGCATATCGATCTTGCGAGCACCCAGGTTGCAGCCGCCCGGCATGGCGATCTTGGCGCGATGGAAGCGGCCCAGCAGAGGTCCCATGACGGCGGTGGAAGCACGCATCTTAGCGACGAGCTCGTAGGGGGCCTCCCAAGAATCGACCTGAGAGGTATCAATCTCGAGCGTGTGCTCGTCGAGAACATCGATCGTAGCGCCCATGCCCTTGAGCACCTTGCCCATCACGTGGACATCGGAAATATCGGGCACGTTCTGCAGCGTCGTCTTGCCCGGCGCCAGAAGCGTTGCCGCCATGAGTTTGAGCGCGGAATTCTTGGCGCCCGAGACGGGCACGGAGCCTCCGATGGCGTGGCCACCCTCAACGCGGATAATATCCAAGGTCTACCCTTTCAAAAAGCATGCCCGGGGTGGCTGGGCCATCCCGGGCATGATGTGTTCGCAAATGGTCGAACGCTAAATCGTTTGACTATTGGGCAAGCTTGAGCTTACACCATGCGATTTCATTATAGAGGTAGGCGCGGCGTGCATCATCCTCCGACAAATTACCCAGCTTCTCTTCAAAACCTTGAATATCAGCTTTAAGCTTGTCGGCATCGACGGTCGCCAAATCGCAAGCGCGCTCGGCGAGAACGGTCACGACATCGTCCGCAACCTGGGCATAGCCGCCGGCCACGGCAAACGTGTGGTCGACAGTGCCCATGGCCTTATCGGAAACGCGAACGTAACCGCGGTCGATCGTGCAGATCTCGCTGGAGTGAGCAGGCAGAACGCCAAACTCGCCATCCGTGGACGGAATCGACACAAACGCAGCGTCGCCCTCATAGGCGCAGCTCACGGGGCACACGATGCGGATACGCATAACCTACTTCTCCCCCATCTTGCGGGCGCGCTCGCGCACGTCCTCAATCGTGGAAGCATAGCGGAAAGCCTGCTCGGGCAGGTCATCGGCCTTGCCGTCGACAATCTCGGCGAAAGAGCGGACGGTATCCTCGACGCGGACGTAGACACCGGGGTTGCCGGTGAACTTCTCGGCGACGTGGAAGGACTGCGAGAGGAACTGCTGAATCTTACGGGCACGGTTGACCGTAAGGCGCTGCTCCTCGGACAGCTCGTCCATACCCAGAATGGCGATGATGTCCTGAAGGTCGGAGTACTCCTGCAGGAGCTCCTGGACCTTGACGGCGACACGGTAGTGCTCCTCGCCGACGATCGAGGGATCGAGAGCGTCGGAGGAAGACGCAAGCGGGTCGATAGCCGGGAACAGGCCGAGCGACGAAATGCTACGCGAAAGAACCGTGGTGGCGTCGAGGTGCGTAAACGTCGTGGCAGGCGCCGGGTCGGTCAGGTCGTCTGCGGGGACGTAGACAGCCTGAACGGAGGTAATGGAGCCCGTCTTGGTCGAAGTAATGCGCTCCTGGAGGTCGCCCATCTCGGTTGCCAGCGTGGGCTGGTAACCGACGGCGGACGGCATACGGCCCAGCAGTGCGGAAACCTCGGAACCTGCCTGGGAGAAGCGGAAGATGTTGTCGATGAACAGCAGAACGTCCTGGCCACGATCACGGAAATACTCAGCGGTGGTAAGGCCGGCCAGACCGATGCGCAGACGCGCTCCGGGCGGCTCGTTCATCTGACCATAGACCAAGCAGGTCTTGTCGATAACGCCAGACTCGCTCATCTCGAGGAACAGGTCGGTGCCCTCGCGGGTACGCTCGCCGACGCCGGTGAACACCGAGGTGCCGCCGTGCTCCTGGGCGAGGTTGTTGATGAGCTCCTGAATCAGAACGGTCTTGCCGACGCCGGCGCCGCCGAACAGACCTGTCTTGCCGCCGCGGATGTAGGGCTCGAGCAGGTCGACGGCCTTGATCCCGGTCTCGAAGATCTCGGTCTTGGTGGTGAGCTCGTCGAAACGGGGCGCTGCATGGTGGATGGGGTAGAACTCCTCCACCTCGGGCATGGGCTTGCCGTCGACGGGCTTGCCCATGACGTTCCAAATACGGCCGAGCGTCTTGGGGCCAACGGGCATTTTCATGGGCTCACCGGTATCGGTGGCGATGAGGCCGCGCTGCAGGCCGTCGGTCGAGGACATGGCGACCGTGCGGACGACGCCGCCCGGAAGCTGGCTCTCGACCTCGAGGATCGTGCTCAGATGACCGATCGGGGTGTCGGCCTCGACCGTGAGCGCGTTGTAGATCGGGGGCACCGCGCCGTCAAACTTGACGTCGACGACAGGGCCGATGATTCGCACGATGCGACCATCACCGGCAGTCGTCTTCTTGGTGGCTTCCTCGACCGCAAGCTTTACGGTGTTATTAGCCATTACTGTTCCTCCAATGCTGAGGCTCCGCCGACGATCTCGTTAATCTCGGTCGTGATCGAAGCCTGGCGCACGCGACTATACGTGCGGGTAAGGGTCGAGATGATCGCGGTGGCGTTTTCCGTCGCGGAGTGCATGGCCTTGCGGCGTGCACCCTGCTCGGCAGCCGCCGAATCGATCAGGGCCTGGTAGATGACCGTCAGGATATAAGACGGCACAAGCTTGCCGAGAACATGCTCGGGAGAGGGCACGAACTCGAACGTGGACGAGATGCGCTTAGGGGCGTCGGTCTCGTTCTTACGCGGACCGTGGGCCATAGCGATCATCTCGGGGTCGAGCGGCAACAGATGCTCGACGCGAAGCTCCTGATCCACGCGGTTCTTGGCGTGGTGGTAGACAAGCTCGACACGGTCAAGCTCACCGGCACGATACGCATCGCAGATATGAGAGGAGATCATGCGGGCCTGATTGAAATCGGGCTCAGAGGAGTTGCCCTCAAAGTGCATGACGACGTTTGCGCGGTCACGGAAATACGTGACCGGTTTGCGCCCACACGCGATGATCTCGCACTCGATGCCGTCGTTCGCCCAAGAAGCGGCGAGCTTTTCGGCCGTGCGCTCCACCGTCGTATTGAAACCGCCGGCAAGGCCGCGGTCCGAGGCAATAACGACAATCAGGCCATGCTTGACGCTCTCATGCTTCTGCAGCATGGGATCGGTGCCCGAACAGGAGGCGTCGCCGGCGACCGTCAACATGACGTCGGTCAGCGCCTCCTTATAGGGCTCGGCCTGCTTGGAGCGATCAAGGGCACGACGGATCTTGGCCGTAGAGACCATCTCCATCGTGCGCGTGATCTGCTTGGTCGTGGTAACCGAGGAGATTCGCTTCTTAATGTCGCGAAGGTTGGCCATGGGGCTTAGTTCTCCTCTGATCCAGAAACATCCGAATGGTGCTTGGCCATGAACTGCTGCTTGAAGTCGCCGATGACGCGCAAGAGCTCAGCCTTGGTGTCATCATCGATCTTCTTGGCGCGAACCTTGTCGAGCAGCGAGCCAAAGCCATTGTCCATGTACTCGATGAGCTCGGCACGGAAAGGCAGCACGTCGGCGATCTCCAGGTCATCCAGGAAGCCCTCGTTGCCAGCGAACAGCGTAACGATCTGCTCGCCAACTTCAAACGGCTTGTAGCGCGGCTGCTTCAGGAGCTCGGTCATGCGGGCACCATGGGTCAGCTGCTTCTGAGTAGCCTCGTCGAGGTCGGAGCCGAACTGCGTAAAGCCGGCGAGCTCCTGGTACGAAGCGAGGTCCAGACGGAGGTTGCCGGCGACCTGCTTCATAGCCTTGGTCTGCGCGTCGCCACCGACGCGGGACACGGAAATGCCCACGTCGACTGCCGGACGCTGGCCCTGGAAGAAGAGCTCGGACTGCAGGTAGATCTGACCATCGGTAATGGAAATGACGTTGGTCGGAATGTAGGCCGAGACGTCGCCGTCCTGGGTCTCGATGATCGGAAGAGCCGTCATGGAGCCGTAGCCGTTCTTCTTGGACATCTTGACGGCACGCTCGAGCAGACGAGAGTGCAGGTAGAAGATGTCGCCAGGATAGGCCTCGCGTCCGGGCGGACGATGCAGCGTCAGCGACATCTGACGGTAGGCCACAGCCTGCTTGGACAGGTCATCGTAGATGACGAGCACGTGGCCACCGGGGTTGGTCTCGCTGGCGGGCTTGCCGTCCTCGCCGTTGTACATGAAGAACTCGCCGATAGAGGCACCGGCCATAGGCGCGATGTACTGCATAGGGGCGGAATCGGCAGCGGTGGCCGAAACGATGATGGTGTAGTCGAGTGCACCGTGCTGAGCGAGGGTCTCGCGGATGTTAGCGACCGTGGAGGCCTTCTGGCCGATGGCGACATAGATGCAGACCATGCCCTTGCCGCGCTGATTGAGGATAGCATCGATGGCAATGGCGGTCTTACCGGTCTTACGGTCGCCGATGATGAGCTCACGCTGACCGCGGCCAATAGGCACCATGGAGTCGATAGCGAGCAGACCGGTCTGAACCGGCTCGCACACCGGGGTACGGTCGATGACACCGGGGGCCTTGAACTCGATGGGGCGACGATGCGTGGCGACGATGTCACCCAGGCCGTCGATAGGCTGGCCGAGCGGATTGACGACGCGGCCGAGCATGGCACGGCTCACGGGGATATCCATAATGCGGCCAGTGGTGCGGCACTCGTCGCCTTCCTTGATGGAGTCGACGGCACCAAACAGAACGGCGCCGACCTCGTCACGGTCAAGGTTCTGGGCAAGGCCGAAGACGGTCTCACCGGTATCGGAGCTCTTGAACTCCAGAAGCTCGCCTGCCATGGCGCTCTTGAGGCCGGAGACGCGCGCGATGCCGTCGCCTACCTCGTCGACCGTTGAAACCTCATGCGTATCGACCGTCGCGGAGAGGCTCGTGAGCTGCTCCTGCAGTTTCTTGGCGATATCCTGGGCATTGAGGGTTTCGGACATTAGGCTTCACCTCCGTACGAATTAGCAGAGTTTGCGAGGGTCTCCTGCGCGATGCGCAGCTGCGTCTTGACGGAAATGTCACGACGCTCGCCGCGGGCCTCGAGCACCAGGCCGCCCACGATAGACGGGTCGACCTGCTCGATAAGGAATACCTTGCGGCCGAAGTCCTGCTCGCATTTCTTAGTGATGGTTTGACGCAGCTCGTCGTCGAGCGGGATCGCCGTGGTGACGGTCACGCCCACTACATCCTCGTCTTCCTCGGCAACATACTTAAAGGCAGCTGCCACCTTGGGAAGAAGGTCGAGCTGGTCGCGCTTGGACATGGTGTCGAGCACGGCGATGATCTCGGGGCTGGCAGAAGCCAAGCGCTCGATCATCTCGAGGTCCTCGAACACATGGTTCTCGGCCTTGGCGGCTTCCAAAAGGGAACGCGCGTAGGTCTCGAGCACCTTGTCCTGGTAGCGGCTAGTCGGCATTCAGGCTACCTGCTTCCTGGATGTAGCGCTCGATGAGCTTCTTCTGCTCGGCATCGTCCTCGAGTGCCTCGCCCACGATCTTGGTGGCGACGGCAACGGACAGGTCGGCGATGGAGCTCGCGGCACCGGCGTAGATGGACTTGCGCTCGTCCTCGACGGTCGTATGGGCCTTGGCGATGATCTCCTCGGCCTCCTTGTGAGCAGCCTCGATGATACGGGCACGCTCAGACTCGGCGTCCTTACGGGCCTCGAGAACGATGTCGGCAGCCTGACGACGGGCGTCGGTGACGATCGAGTCGGACTCAGCGCGCTTGTCGATAGCCTCCTGCTTGGTCTTCTCGGCCTCGTCGAGGCTCTCCTCGATCTTCTTGCCGCGCTCCTCCATGGTTTTCATGATGCCCGGCAGGGCGACCTTGGCCAGCACGATCCAGATAATCAGGAAGGCGATAAGCGCCGGGATGAACTCCGCCATCTTAGGGATGAGGATGTCCGCACCGGCGGCGCCGTCCTCGGCGAACGCGGAAACCGGCATGAGCAGCGCGGCCGCGGACGCGGAGAGTGCGATCGCGCTCTTCTGGGATGAAAGATTCATACTTGACGCTCCGTGCTATTTAACGATCAGCGCGACAACGAAGCCGATCAGAGCCAGAGCCTCGCCGAAAGCGGAGCCCATGATGAAGACGGTGAACACGCGGCCCTGGACCTCAGGTTGACGGGCCATAGCACCCGTAGCACCCAGAGCAGACAGGCCGATAGCAAGACCAGCGCCGATAACACCGAGACCGTAACCGATAACTCCCACGATTCCTCCTTTGTCGTGCGTGTCTTATTTCACGCAGGATAACCTTTTTATAACTGCCGGGCTCCATGGGTACGGGCACCGGCGGTTTAACGAATTGCCTTACCTTTAAGGCACGAACGGAAGACTACTCCTCCTCCGCGACCTCCTCTGCCTCGGAGACATACACGGCGGTAAGGACCGTGAAGACGTAAGCCTGGATGGCGCCGACCACAAGCTCGATCGCATAGATCAGGATGAGGATGGCAAGCCAGGCCAGCGAAGGCAGGGCGCCGACGGCGTGGGCCGCGGAAACCTGCTGAAGCAGCGGCTGCATGAACATGCTCGCCATGATGGCGAACGAGCCCATGACCACGTGTCCTGCGAACATGTTGCAGAACAGACGGACGGCAAGCGTGATGAGGCGCAGGAAGGTCGAGAAAAGCTCGACGACCCACACGAGCACGTTCATCGGGAAGCTCACGCCCTGCGGGGCGAGGCTCTTGATGTAGCCGATCACGCCGTGAGCCTTGCATCCGTAGTAGATGAAGTACACGAAGGCGAAAATGGCGAGTGCGGCGGTGGAGCCGATTGCGCCGGTGCCGGGCTTCATTCCCGGGATCAGGCCGATCATGTTATTGATCAGGATGAACAGGAAAAGCGAGCACAGGAACGGGAAGTGCTTCTTCCAGTTCTCACCCACGACACCCTTGCCGATATCGTTCTCGACGTACTCGATGATGTACTCGAAACCGTTGACGAAGAAGCCCTTGGGAACCAGGGTCTGCTTCTTCTTGAACACGGCTAGGACGATCAGGAGCACGATCGTGGAGACGATCAGCCAAAACGAGTACTGCGTGATGCCGCAGCTCAGATCGCCCACGACAGGGGTGGAGCTGAACTCGCTGACCAGATGATTAATCTCATCAGGCAGCTTTTCAAATATTTCCACGACTTACCTTTCGACCTCATGAGGATCTCGCAGCGCCTTGGCGACGCGAACCGCGCAGGCGGCCATAAAGGCCACGAAGCCGATCGCCTCGCCCAGGAGGAACATGCGAAATGCCTCTCCGAACAACACAAACACAATCAAGGTAAAGACAAGCAACGCGATTGCCGAGACCGCGAGACTCACCATACCCTTGAGCATGTCCGCATTCTGCTTATCGTCAAGAACCGGCTTGAGCGTAAAGACAAAGGGAAGGAAGGCAATCGCGCCCGCGATGGCACCTGCAACGATAGCGAGCAGATCGGCTATCTGAAACACTGGCGTCCTCACTTTCCTTTTTTATCGCCTCACAGGACAGTTCCCGCCAAACATTGGTGACTATTGTACGAGCCAATCGCTAAAGTACAACCGAAAAAGCATCGGTTAATACGCACCTGTTCGTTTTCTTAAGACCTTCTTTATGCCGCAGGTACGGTAATACGTTTTTCTCGAACCCTGCGGGGCAAAACGTCCGTTAACAGGAGTGCGCGCGGTCGTCTTTTGTTCGACCGCGCGCACCATTTCTTCGTATTTTCGACGTTAGCCGGTATGGCCCAGAGATTACAGCGTGCCGTAGATGCGGTCGCCGGCGTCGCCCAGGCCGGGAACGATGTAGGCAGCTTCGTTGAGATGGTCGTCGATGGCGCAGGTATAGATATGCACATCGGGGTCCTTCTCAGCCAGCGACTTGAGGCCCTCGGGGGCCGCGACGATGCACAGCATGCGGATGTCCTTGACACCGCGCTCGCGCAGGTAGCTGATGGCCATCTCGGCCGAACCGCCCGTGGCGAGCATGGGGTCGACGACCAGGCAGATGCGCTGGTCGATATCCTTGGGCATCTTGCAGTAATACTCATGCGACTCGTGGGTAACCTCGTCGCGCTCCATACCGATGTGGCCCACGCGAGCGGAGGGTACCAGGTCGAGGATGCCGTCGACCATGCCAAGGCCCGCACGCAGGATGGGCACGATGGCGAGTTTCTTGCCGGCAAGCTGTTTGAACGTGGCGGTAGTGATGGGGGTCTCGACCTCGACGTCTTCCATGGGCAGGTCGCGCATGGCCTCGTAGCCGTCAAAAAGCGCGAGTTCGCGCACGAGCTGGCGGAACTGGTTGGTGCCGGTGTTTTTGTCGCGCAGGATCGACAGCTTGTGCTGGGCGAGCGGGTGGTCGACAAGCGTCACACGGGACGCATCGTAGGTGACGGTCATGGATTGATTGCCCCTTTCGTTGCGGCCGCAAAACGACCTTGCTGACAAGGCGCGAAGCAATGTTGCCGCCGCACGCCATGCATTAGTTTAGCGGTTTGTTGTATCGAGCAGCCCATCACAGCCCTACTGTGCGGTGCTGAGCGAGCGCCTGACTGCATCACGCCAGCCCGCAAGGTTTTGCTCGCGGCGCTCGGCGGACATGTGGGGAAGGAAGGTCCTAACGATCTGGGCATTTTGCTCCAGTTCTTCCAGGTCTTCCCAATAGCCGACGGCAAGACCCGCCAAGTACGCGGCACCGATTGCCGTGGTCTCCACCGTCTCGCATTGCAGCACGGGGATATCCAGCAGGTCGGCCTGGAATTGCATGATGAACTCGTTGCGTGAGGCGCCGCCATCGACGGACAGGCGCTCAATCGAAAGTCCCACGTCCTGCTCCATGGCGCGCAGCACGTCGTAGCTCTGATATGCCATGGATTCGCAGGCGGCACGTACGATGGTCGCACGGCTCGAGGCGCCGGTCAGACCGCACACGATACCGCGGGCATGCGGGTCCCACCAGGGAGCGCCCAGACCCGCAAAGGCGGGAACGAAGTAGCAGCCCTCATTGTCGTTGATCGAAGCGGCGAGTTGTGCCGACTCGCTCACACTCGAGATGATGCCGATGTTGTTGCGCAGCCAGTTCATGGTGGAACCGGCAGCAAAGATGGAGCCCTCGAGTGCATAGCTGATCTTGCCGTCCGCGGCGATACCGATCGTGGAGACCAGACCGTTCTTGGATTCGACGACCTCGTCGCCGGTGTTCATGAGCATAAAGCAACCCGTGCCATAGGTGTTTTTGGTCTGGCCGGGATGGAAGCAGCAGTGGCCGAACAGCGACGCCTGCTGATCGCCCGCCACGCCCATGATGGGCGGCATGTTGGTCATGATGTCGCTCGCGACGCGGCCGTAGTCGCCCGAGCTCCAACGAACCTCGGGCATCATGGAACGTGGAACGTCAAAGAGCGCCAGCAGGTCGTCGTCCCAATCGAGCGTATGGATATTAAAGAGCGCCGTGCGGCTGGCATTGGTGTAGTCGGTGGCAAAGACCTGACTGCCGGTGAGGTTGTAGATGAGCCAGGTATCGATGGTGCCGAACATGAGGTCGCCCGCCGCCGCGCTCTCGCGTGCGCCATCGACGTTGTCGAGAATCCACTGCACCTTGGAGGCCGAGAAATACGGGTCGAGCGTGAGCCCCGTGCGGGAGCGCACCAGCTCTTCTGCGCCCCGCTCGACCAGCTCGTCGATCAGAGGTGCGGTGCGACGGCATTGCCACACGATGGCGTTATAGATGGGTTGGCCGCTTATGCGGTCCCACACCACCGTGGTCTCGCGCTGGTTAGAGATGCCGATGGCGGCAATGCGGTCGGAGTGGATACCGCTCTTAAACTGGACTTCCATCATGACGGCGATCTGGCTGGCAAGGACCGTCATGGGGTCTTGCTCTACCCAACCGGGACGTGGGAAGCTGGTTTTGACGCTGCGACGTGCCTGCGCGACGATGCATCCGTACTCGTCGACGATGGTCGCAAGTACCGAGGTGGTGCCGCAGTCGAGCGCCATGATGTAGGAACCGCCAAAGTTAAACGAGGCATCTTCCATGCCCAGGCTGCCCAGATTCAACGACATCGCTTACACCTTTCTATTGCATCGGGTCGGACAGGACCCGTTCGATCTCTGATGCGGGAAGTGCACCTTGGCGCAGGATCTGGAGCCCGCCGTGCTGGAACGACACGATGGTCGAGGCGTCGCGACACGGGGTCTCGCCGGCGTCGACGGCAACATCGACCCCCTCCAGGATGCGACCTTCGACGGCGGCAAAGCTTGCCGGCGAGGGCGCGCCGTGTGTGTTGGCGCTCGTGCAGGCAAGGGGACTGCCGCAGGCGCGGATGAGCGCTTGGACCACGGGAGAGGCCGAAGCGCGCAGGGCCACGGTGTCGTCGGCAGCACGCATAAAGGTCGGCACGCAGGGAGCCGCCTTGACCACGATAGTCAGGGCTCCCGGCCAGCATCGTCGCGCAAGTACGCGGGCATCTTCCGGGATATCCACGCCATAGCGGTCGAGCGCCTCGACACCATCGACCAGCCAAGCGACGGTTTGCGTGAGTTCACGTTGCTTGAGAGTGAAGATACGGCGATAGCCGGTGCCGAGCGCAGGAACTGCGGCGCCATTGACGGCAGCCTGCGGATCGCGCGGCCACGATGGGAATTCGCTTGTATCTTGGGGCACGGCGCCCGAGAAGGCGTTGACTGCCACGGCGACACCGTAGACGGTCTCGGTCGGAATCAAGGCCAGGCCGCCGCGGCCGAGCACCTCGGCCGTGCGCTCGACGGCAAGCCGATGCGGCTCGCGCGCTCCCTCGTATACCCGATAGACCGTCTGCATGTGTATGCCAGCCCCTTACGCTCTGGTGCAAGTTTGTTTACTGTGGGGCATTCTCGCACGAAACGTTCAACCTATTTGCCCAGAGCGCATGTTGGTTTGGTGAGCGGCTCTAGTAGTCGGTGAAAGTGAGGGGGTTAATTGAAGATTTTTAGCGCGCAAGCGTAACGGTACGATCGGGAAACTCGATGCTTGCAACCAGTTTTCCGCCGAGGCTCTCTGCGTACCTGCTCAGCGTGTCGAGCCTCATCGAACCCAACTCCCCACGCTCGAGCTCGGATACACGTTTTTGAGAAACGCCCATCGACTGGGCGACCGACGCCTGTGTTAGATCTTTTAACCTGCGAATCTGAGCAAGCTTATAGGCTTCGATACGATCGCGAGTCCTCTCCTGCTCGGCGGTAATGGAGTCGCGTGTTATCCCGCGAGATTCCATATACTCATGCAGTTCCATCTCGATCGAGCCTCCTTACGCGGCGACGGTATATTTGCTCGGCCCTTGGAATGTTGATCGCATACCAACCGTTCCATTTTGCCCTTGACGATCCCGCTCGCGACTTATCACCCGCCAATAGCAATACCGCCTGGCGCTTGGGGTCAAAGGCGAAGAGGATGCGAATCACCTGCCCACCACACGACGTCACTCTCAGCTCCTTTAAATGATGAAGCTTCGAGCCCTTTACGCGGTCAACCAGCGGACGACCAAGGCTGGGACCTTCCTTCTCGAGCACCAAAAGGTCTGCATAAATCTGCTTCAGCGTAGCTTCATCCTGCTCATCAAGCCAAGGTTCAATGTAATCAAGCACGATACGGTACCGATGCAGCTGATTTGACATACCTTTCTCCTTCTATAGTAGAAGTTTTACGGTATATTGCAAGGACAAACTTGCGCAAATGTCTATTTATTCAGCTTAAATACGCTGTTTGGGCTCGGTGACGATGGCTCGAACGATGCGGGGACGATCGGTGAGGTCGTGGACGATACGCACGTCCGAAAGGCCTGCCTGGCGACAGAGCTCGGCCGCGGCATCGAGGGCACCCTCGTAGAGCTCGCAGGCAAACAGGCCGCCAGCGCGCAGCATGTAAGGCGCCGCATTGAGCAGGCGGCGGAAGATATCGAGGCCGTCGGCGCCGCCCTCGAGCGCCAGGTCGGGCTCAAAGTCCTTGACCTCGTGCGGCAGCGAGCGCATGACATCGGTGGGAATGTAGGGCGGGTTGGAGACGAGCACATCAAAGGTGCCCCACTCTTCGCGGGGAATGGAACTCACCAGGTTGGTGAGGCTAAAGGCAACCTCATCTGCCGTGAGGCCGAGGGCGTCGCGGTTTTTGGTAGCAAGGTCGATGGCGCGCGGCTCGATATCGGTAGCAGTGCAGGTGACGTGGCCGCGGCGCTCCCAGGCAAGGGAGAGCGAAATGCAGCCCGTGCCGCAGCCGACCTCGAGAACGCGGGCAGTGCAGGGCTCGGTTGGGGCAGGCGCAGCGGCATCCTGAGCTGAAGCCGTCTCCTGGTCGGCACCCTCGATGGCGATGCCGTATTCGTCGAGCTCGGACTCGGCGGCTTCCGCGGCTTCGGCTTCTGCCGCCTGCGCGGCCTCCTCGGCCTCGCGGTCGGCCAGTTCCTCGGCATAGGCGCGGCTACCGAGCACGTCGCCACCCAGCGCAGCCTCATCGGCGGCCGTCAGGTTGGCGGCACGGCGCTCGGCGGTCGCGCGTTCGTCGGCCAGCGCCGCCTCGGCTTTGCGAGCCTGCTCGACCTCATTGTTCCAAGGCAGCTCCACGCGCTGGCGGGCGGCGGCCTCGGGACTCAGCACCTCGGCATCCAGATAGTTCAGAACTTCTTCGACGAGCATCTCGGTCTCGGGGCGCGGGATGAGCACGCCGGGGGCGCATGCGACATCGATCATGCGAAATTGCGTGCTACCGGTGATGTACTGCAGCGGCTCGCCCTTCGCGCGTCGGACGACCGCCGCGTGCATGGTCTCGAGCTGCGCTGCGTCGAGCGTCTCGTCCATGCGCATATACAAGTCGATACGCGCCAGGCCCGTTGCCGCGCACAGCAACCACTCGGCAGAAAGACGGGGATGCTCCTCACCGCGCTCGGCCAGGTACTCCTTGGTCCACTCGAGACAACGCTTGATGGTCCAAATCTCGTTTGCCATGGGGTCCTCCCCTCTTAAGCGCCAGGCGGCGCGCGAATGTCGGAGCAGATTGTACGCGAGGGTGACACGCAGCAAGGGACGATTGGAGGCGATTATCGAGAATCAGCCCAGAATTTTACTTGGAGCCTGCCTAGAGTGTTCATTCGTCGACGTCTAGATCTGCATCCGTCAAGCTTTTGGCAAGGTTGCCCAAAACTGACCAATATCAAACCAAGAACTTGCCAAATCACTTGACGCGCAACGCATCAAAAATCGCCCCGCGACTTCTTGAACGATTTTTCGAGCATTATTTTTAAAAATGATAAGTAAATTTAAGCAGGTAAACAACTTAATTGCTATTAAAGAAGATTGAATAAACTCACAAAGCAATGTGCCCGACCTAGTCATTTAAGAACGTCCCCAATGACTACCCAAGAGAACGCCGCAGGTAGAAAGCGGACAGCGAGCGACGTCCAGAGCGAACAAGTTGGCATGAAAAAGGCAAGGCATAGACCTCCTGGTCATGCCTTGCCTTTCGAATGACAAATTGTCGCTCTGGACGTCGCGCAGCGTCGAGCCGTTACGGCGTTTGGTAAAACGCCGTAACTTAAACCGCCTGTGCCAGCTTCTCGGCTCGCTCGGCGGCGGCAAGTGCCTCGATGACGGTGCCGAGCTGATCGCCCAGAAGGACGCCGTTGTAGGTGGAGTTGAAGCCGATACGATGATCGGTCACGCGGTCCTGGGGCTGGTTGTAGGTACGGATCTTCTCGGAACGGTTGCCGTGACCGATCTGGCTCTGGCGCTCGGCGCCGAGCTCGGCCTGCTGCTTCTCGAGTTCCATCTCGTACAGACGGGCACGCAGCATCTGCATGCAGACCTCGCGGTTCTGGATCTGGGAACGCTGCTCCTGCGACTGCACCACGGTATTGGTGGGCAGGTGGGTGATGCGCACGGCGGAGTAGGTGGTGTTAACGCACTGACCGCCAGGGCCGGAGGCGCAGTAGGTGTCGATGCGCAGGTCGGACTGGTTGATCTGAACGTCGATCTCCTCGGCCTCGGGAAGCACGGCGACGGTTGCCGTGGAGGTCTGGATGCGGCCCTGGGACTCGGTCTTGGGGACGCGCTGGACACGGTGCACGCCGGACTCGAACTTCATAACGGAGTAGACGCGGTCGCCCTCGACCTTGAACTCGATGGACTTAAAGCCGCCGGCCTCGCTGGGGCTGGAGTCGAGCACGGTGGTCTTCCAGCCGCGCGACTCGCAGAAGCGCTGGTACATCTTGTACAGATCGCCGGCAAAGATGGCCGCCTCGTCGCCACCGGCGGCGGAGCGGATCTCGACGATGGTATTCTTGTCGTCGTTGGGGTCGCTCGGGATGAGCATGTACTTAATGTCTTCCTCGAGCTGGGGAAGCTTGGCCTCGTTTTCGGAGATGTCCATCTGGAGCATCTCTTTCTCATCGGCATCGGTGGTATCGTGGAGCATTTCCTTGGCGGCCTCGATGTCATCGAGCGCGCCGATGTACTCGCGCGAGGCGGCGATGAGGTCGGACTGGTGCGCGTACTCCTTGTTGAGACGCGTGAACTCCTTAATATCGGAGGCGACGGCCGGGTCGGAGAGCTTCTTCTCGAGCTCCTCGTAGGCCTTGATGATCTTTTCGAGCTTGTCGCGCATGGCGGGACTCCTTTATATGCGTGAAGGTGAAAATCGGCAGAGTTGATGGGGCGCGCGGCGCCGCTGCGGGGGTAAGCCCGGCTAGAACATGTCGATCTTCAGATACATGCGCATCCCTTCGCGTATGGGGTACATAGTTGCGGTCTAACCCATACATGATAGCGTGCGCAGGCAAACCTGCATATAACCCGCACGGATTGATTGGTGCAAACAAACCTGACCCCATTGCACCAAGGGCTTGCTTTTTGGCTAGAGCGTGTGGAGCAGGGCGATGAGGAAGCGGATGCCCTGGAGGTAGGCGCGGCGGGTGATGCGCTCGTTGGTGCCGTGGACACCGCGCTCGCACTCGTCATCGTCTACCACAAAGGCCGAGAAGCGAATGCACTCAGGGCAAATGTGCTGGTAGTTGGCAGCGTCGGTCGCACCGATCACGGTCGAGGGCACAATTGCCACTGGCTCGAATGATCCGTTTTCCTCCGTCCCCTTTGGATCACGGAAATAGCGGGCGGCGATGGAGCGAACCGCCTCGAGGCCGGGACCACCGATGCGCGGGGACGGCGAGGGTTCGGAGCTGCCGGGGCCCAGCTCCACTTCGACACGACCGGCAAGGTCCGTTGCGGCAATTGCCTCACGGCAGCGCGCCACAACGTCGGCCACGCTCGTGCCCTCGAGCATGCGGAAGTTAATGTTGGCCCACATATCCTGCGGCATTACGTTGGCGCCGGTGCTGCCACCCTCGATTTGCGTGGGCGCGCAGGTGGTCGTCACCAGCGGATAGAGCTTCTTGCTGGCGAGGCAATCGCGGACAATGACATCCCCGTTGGCGGCAATTTCATCGGCCGTGTAGAGCCCCAACTCGACGAGTTGGGCGGCAAGCAAGTCGGTCACGCGCGTCGGCCACTCGATATCGCAGATTGCGGTGATGGCACGGCTGAGCACCTCGAGCGACGTGCCGCCGTAGGGGTTAGAAGAATGTCCACCCTCACTCTTCGTCTTGAGCACGATATCGGCATAGCCCTTCTCCGCGAGGTCGGCGTGCATGAGCCAACCCTCGCCCGCGCTGTACTCGGCAGCCGGAACGATGCGGTAGTCGCCCTCGTCGATCAGGTACTCAAGCTCAATGCCGCGCTCCTCGAGCGCGCGGCCAATGGTGTCTGCACCGTACTGCGCGGTTTCCTCGTCCTGGCCAAAGGCCAGGAGCAGCGTGCGCTCGTGCTGCCAACCGTGCGCCAGCGCATACTCGACAGCCTCGAGAATGCCTGCGACCTGGTCCTTCATGTCGATCGCGCCGCGGCCCCAGATGTAGGTGTCGTCCACGCGCCCGCTAAAGGGGGCATGCGTCCAGTCGGCCTCGGTACCGGGCACCACGGGGACCACGTCCATGTGGCCCATGAGCATAACGGGCTTAAGAGCCGGGTCGCTGCCGCTAAGCGTCACCAATAGCGAATGGTCGATAAGCTCGACCTCGCCCGCCGCAAATACATGCGGCCAGGCCTGCTGCATATAGGCGCGCAGGTCGTCGAAGGGCCGCCAGTCCACCGCCTCGGCATCCATGCTCGAGATAGTCGGAAACGACAGCACGCGGCCCAAGCGCTCGCACGCGCCTGCCTCGTCTATATCGGCAAAATCGTCCTCATGCGCAAAGAAGCGCCAAACCTCGGCCATGACATCCTTTCGATTATGACGACAAAGGCCGCCCCACGGGAGCGGCCCTGCAACGCAAGCGTTTGCGGTCGGTTATTTGTCCTCGAGATAGCGAGAGAGGAACTCGCGAGTGCGCTGGTGTTTGGGGTTACCGAAGAGCTCGGCCGGCGCGGCGTCCTCGAGCACCACGCCCTTGTCCATAAAGACCACGCGGTCGGACACCGTGCGGGCAAAGGCCATCTCGTGCGTGACGACGACCATGGTCATGCCGTCGGCAGCGAGCTTGCGCATGACCTCGAGCACCTCGCCCACGATCTCGGGGTCGAGTGCGGAGGTCGGCTCGTCGAACAGCATGATCTGCGGATTCATGCACAGGGCACGCGCAATGGCCACACGCTGCTTTTGACCACCGGACAGGCGACCCACGGCGGCGTGCGCGAACTTTTCGAGCCCCACACTCGTCAGATGCTCCATCGCGACCTTCTCGGCCTCGGCCTTGCTCATCTTTTTGAGCGTGACGGGCGCAAGCGTGCAGTTGTCGAGCACGTCCATGTTGTTGAACAGGTTAAAGCCCTGGAACACCATGCCGATGTCCTCGCGGAGTTTGTTAATGTTGCAGCGCTCGGCCGTAAGGTCCTGGCCGTGGAACCAGATGTGGCCCGCGTCC
The DNA here is from genome assembly GCA_048246715.1 of Collinsella aerofaciens. Lineage (GTDB taxonomy): Bacteria > Actinomycetota > Coriobacteriia > Coriobacteriales > Coriobacteriaceae > Collinsella > Collinsella aerofaciens_BY. Next base: position 29,182 of record DBFBCB010000030.1, read on the forward strand.
GGGGTCTCGAGCAGGTTGAGGCAGCGCAGGAAGGTCGACTTGCCCGAGCCCGAGGCGCCGATAATGGTAACGACCTCGCCGGGGTTAACGGACAGGTCGATGCCCTTGAGCACCTCGAGCGAGCCGAAGCTCTTGCGCAGGCCCTCGACGCGGATGAGCGGCTCATTGGTCTGTGCGGCGGCCGCGGTGCCGGTAGTGGCGATATCTGCCATGATGATTCTCCTCGTCTTGAGCCTAGTTGGAGCTGGGCAGCGTTGCCGGGGCCTCGGCGCCGAGCTTTTTGCCAAAGGCCTCGAGCAGGCGGCTCGCCACGAGCGTCAGGATCAGGTAGACCACGAGCGCCACGCAGTAGACCTCCATCTGGCGGTAGTACACGCCGGCGACGGTGGTGGTGGCGTACATGAGGTCGAACACGCCGATGACCGAAAGCACCGACGAGTCCTTGATGTTGATGATGAGCTCGTTGGTGAGTGCGGGGATCGCGTTTTTAATGCCCTGGGGGAACACGACCTTGCGCATAGCCTGCCACTGCGAAAGACCCAGCGAGCGCGCTGCCTCGGCCTGGCCGGGATCGATGGACTCGATGCCGCCGCGCAGGACCTCCATCATGTAGGCGGTGGAGTTGAGCGAGATGGTGACGAGGCCGGCGGTGAAGGTACTCCAGATCTGGTTGGCCTGGGCGGTCTCGAAGCCCATGCCGCGCAAAACGGTGAAGCCCGCGTAATAGATGAGCAGGCCCTGAACCATCATGGGCGTGCCGCGCACGATGGTGGAGTAGATGGTCGCAAAGCCGCGGCCGATACTCTTAAAGAAGCGCACCAGGTCGTTGTCCACGCGATCGAAGGTCTGAATACGCAGGAACACAAAAAGCAGCGCCAGGAAGAATGCGATGACGGTGCCGAAGGTCGCAAGTGCGATGGTGATCTCGATGCCGCGGATAAAGAAGTCGCCGCTCTTGTAGGTCATGTAGACCAGGCTCGACAAAAAGTCGCTGGGGTTGGAGTCCGAGACGATGCTCACCTGTACCAGGTCGATAAACGACATGACGCAGCGGTCCACGAAAAAGATCGCCGCGATGGCGGCCACGACGTAGCTGCCCAGGCGTGCGCCGCGACGGAAACGCTCGGATGCGAACGGCGACGTTTCGCGATAGTCGTTCCAGTGCATGAGCTTGGTGACCAGCGCCGCCGCCGACACGACGAGCCAGGCCCAAAGAATTGCCCAGAGGCAGTCTTGGAACACGCCCGTGGGGGCCAAGAAGCTCAGCGGCGTGGGGTTGCGCTGGCTAAACGCCAGGCCGAGCGCCGCGATAACGCTCGTGCCCAGGTATACATAACGGTGGTCGGCCTTAATAAAGGAGGCCAGGCGATTGACGGTTTTCATGCTGCCTCCCTATGCCGGCTGACGGTCGAGGCACGCGTCCCACATTTGGTCGCGCTCCTCTTGGCTAATGCCCTTGAGTGTCTTGTCGATGAGCTTAAGCAGTTTGTCCGAGCCCTTGCGGCAGCCGACGTTTGCCGCGACCTCCTGCTTAAAGCCCTCGCCTTCGGCAAAATGAATGGGAACGATGCCCGGGTTTTGAGCCATATAGCCCTTCTCGTTCTCGGTGTTGTAGGTCACGGCGTCGCAGGTGCCCTGCAGCAGGTTCGAGAACACCGTGGGGACGGAGTCGACCGGGTTTTTGTGCACAACGCCCGGGATCTCGTCGATGACGGTGTCGAGCATGGTGTCCTTTTGGCCGAGCACCGTGGCACCGCTAAAGTCGCTAAGCTTGGTGGCGTTTTGGTAGGGCGAGCCCTCTTTTACGAATAGGCCAAAGTAGCCAATGAAGTACGGGTCGGAGAAGCCGACCGACTCTTCGCGCTCGGGCGTGGCGCTCATGCCGGCGATGATGAGGTCGATTTGGCCGTTGTTGAGCGAATCGATAAGGCCCGAAAAGCTCTGCTTGACGGCAACGGGCTCGCCACCGAGGGCCTTGCAGACGATCTTGGCGATCTGCACGTCGTAGCCATCGGCATAGGCGCCCTGCACGTTGTCGATGGGGATGGTGTACTCGCTGGCTTCGGAAACCTGCCAGTTGTACGGGGCGTAGGCCGCCTCCATGCCAATGCGGATCTTATCCTTGCCGATAACGGAATCGGACAGGTCGTCGCGACCGCCACCCGTCGTGGGCTGAACTACTTCCAGCGTGGAGGGGCGCTGGCAACCGGCAAGTGCGCCGGCGACGACAGTAGCGCTCGCAGCGAGAGCGCTACCCAAAAAGATGCGACGGCTGCATACCGGCTGTGGATGCGCGTCGCGTTGATGGGGAGAATGCATAATCTGCCTTCCCTGTTGAATCGTATGCTGACGACTTAACAGGATACCGCTCAGCGCTACCTCCAGCAAATGCATATATAAATGCATATATACAAGTTTACGAACTGAAAACGATTGATAGTCGTTGGGGACGTTCTTAAACGACTAGTCAAACAAGAACGTCCCCAACGACTAGGCATGAAAAAGGCAAGGCATAAACCTTCTGGTCATGCCTTGCCTTTTGAATGACAAATTATCGCTCTGGACGGCGCGCAGCATCGACCGAGCGGCGGAACCTCTAGAGCAAGGTAACGCTAAAGCTGCGCTTGTCCGTCTCGCCGGGAGCCAAGGTGATGGTGTTGACCTTGTGCTCAAAGACGTCGTCCTCGGTGTCCGTGGTGGTATGACCGGTCCAGGGCTCGAGCGCCACAAACGGGGCGTCGTTGGCGGCAGACCACACGCCAATGTACTTAAAGCCCTCAAAGTCGATCTTGACGCCGTGGCCCGACTTGCGGCCGCGCAGCGTGAGCGTAGAGCCCGGGGTATCGGTGAACATGATGGCATCGTTATCGAAGCTGCGGTGCGTGATGGGCAGCACGTCCGAGTTATCGGGAGCCTTGTAACTGCCCTCGAACGTCATAAGACCGTCGGGCGTGATGATGGGGGCCTCGTTGGTCCAAGCCTCGGTAAATGCCAGCTCGTAGTCCTCGAACGTCTCGTCCTCGGCACCGGGGGCGGGCACGTTAAATGCAGGGTGGCCGCCCACCGAGAACGGCAGGTCCACGTCGCCGGTGTTGGTGACGGCAAAGGTCTGCGTGAGCGTGGCGTCACCAGTCAGGGCATAGGTCATGTTGAGCTTAAAGTGGAAGGGGAAAGCCTTGAGCGACTCGGGCGTATCGGTGATCTCGTAGGTGACGGACGAGCCGTCCTCGGAGACCTCGACCAGTTTGTGCTCGACGATGCGCGCGAGGCCATGACGCGGCATCTCGCAGGTGCCAGCCGCAGACGTCGCTGTGTTGTTGCGCAGCGATCCCACGATGGGGAACAGAATGGGCGCGTGCTTGCCCCAAAAGGCTGGGTCGCCCTGCCACAGATACTCGTTGCCGTCGAGGGCAAGGCTCGTGAGCTGGGCTCCCATGGAATCGATGGCCGCGGTGAGGCCACCGCGCTTGATGGTAGTGACGGTAGACATGCTACTTCCTCCAAAAGTAAACAATAGTGTCGAGGGCTATTGTCCCACTCTTGGCGGCGGGACGGGACGGCAGGCGATTATTGAGTAGCCATAGCGGAATGAGTAGCGAGCGCCTACTGGGTATCCACGTAAAGGTCGAACCCGCCCTGCGGTGTGGTGTCGACCGTATCGGGCGCCTGTGAGTTAAAGCTCACGGGGACCATGCGCTTTGAGGCACGGAAGCGCGTGCCGTCGGTGGCGACGGGCGGTTCATCGACGGTGAGCTCGTAGTCGCCGGGCTTAAGTTCGATGCCGTCACCAGCGGAATTGACGTATTGATACTCGTCAATCGTCTGCCCTTTGAGCGTGCGCCCCACGATGTGGATGAGCATTTGGCTGTCGCCGCGCGCGGTGTCCCACGTCGCGCCGTCCTTGACCTCGACCGACACATGTACCGAGCGCGTGCGGCTGAGCGATTGCTCGACAGACATCTCGACCTTGGCGGCGTCTTGACGCTGCTGCTCGACATGGCTCCAAACGCTACCGATTACCGAGCATGCGATAACGCCGGCCATGAAGGCGATAAGGATGGGGCCGAGCGGAGAGCGACGTCCTGCATCTTCCTCGCGAGACAGATTGGGGCGACGTGTGGGCGCGGGCGCCTGGGCACCCTGCGAGGGCACGTCGAGAATACTGAAGGATGCCGTGCTGTCGGGATCGATGGTGTGACGCGGCTGCGGGGTCTTTGCCGGCGAGATCGACATGTCGGCTGGCTCGCTGAGCGTGGCCGTAGCGTCGGCCTTGGCCTCGTCTGCCTCAGCTTGGGCCCAAGCTTGTTCGAAGGTCAAGGGCTCGACAGGGTCGAGGGCGGCGTCCGAGTCGGCGACGACGGTGCCGGTCTCGTCCTCGTCGCTCGACACGCCACGCGGCGCGGGCTCGTCCCACTCCTCGTCCGGAGCCTCACCCTCGCTATACCACCATTCAAAGTTATCGATATCCATACGGGGCGCCCCTTAGGCCTCGCAAATAAACACTTGTTAGCCTTATACCCGCAGATGGCGCTGGAGCTCGCACGTAATGCGATAAAGGGACTGCTCCTTTGTCGCATCGAAGTTGCGGTGGAATAGTTCCTGTTTGCACGCCCACTCGAGCTATTTAGGGACTATTTCACCGCAAGTTATTTGAGGGCGACGGGGATTTGGATACAGCAGAAGTCCTCTTGGTGAGACTCGTCGTAGCTCGTGGTGTCCAGGTAGCAAAAATCGAAAGCATTGCCGATGGGCTGGAGCGCGTGCCTGTCCATGCAGGCCACGATGGCGCGGATACCCTCGGGCTCGTACGGCATGCCCCAGCGACTCATGCACAGGTACGTGCCCTCGGGCAGCACCTCGACGCCAATCTCCGCCAGCTCGGCAGGATCGCTCGGCAGTATTTCCTCGGCACCACGCGGCAACACGGCAAAGGAACCGGCACCGGCGATGGGGTCGTCGGAATGCAGCGCCTCGCGACGCAGCATGGCGCCCCAACCGCGCATGGGGCGTGTGCCCGTGAGCGCACGCATGCGCAGAATCGCCCGCATGAGCGTGGGGTGCAGCATCGAGCGGCCACGCTCGATATCGCTCGGGAACTCCTCAAAGACCACGTAGCGGCGCTCGAATTGCTTGAGCTCCGGTTTGCCCTCGCGCTCGCGCCAATAGACCGCCTCGTCGTAAAAACTCAGCCGCTCCTGCACGCTCGCGCGCTCGGCTTTGAGCCCGGCAATCTGCTCGTCGAGCGCCTGCACCCGCGAGCGCAGGTGATCGGTCATCTCTCCAATGTCGAACGTCGAGGTCAGGCGATCGATCTCATCGAGTTCCAGTCCCAAGTCGCGCAGCATGCAGATCAGACGCATGAGCGGGATCTGCGTGGGCGAATAGAAACGGTAGCCTTTTTCGTTAACCACGGCGGGTTTAAACAGACCGATCTTGTCGTAGTAGATGAGCGTTTGGCGCGAAACGTTAAACAAGCTCGCCATCTCGCTAATCGCATACATACCCGTCTGCATAGGTCCTCCCGACACACCCTTTGACACGAAAAGCCCGCCGCCCACAGGGGCAGCGGGCTCAAACACTACTCGTATCCTACCCTAAAGATGCCTATGACCAGCGCTTATAGTTGGCGCACGACACGCCGACGGCCTCGAGTGCCTTGGCGGCGATGTGATGCACCGCCTCATCGAGCGTGGCGGGGCCGTTGTAAAACGTGAGCATGGGCGGCATGAGCATGACGCCCGGCACGCGCGCCAGGCGTGCCATGTTGTCGACATGGATCGCACTGAAGGGCGTCTCGCGCACCATAAGCACCAGGCGGCGCTGCTCTTTCATCTGCACATCGGCCGCACGCAGCAACAGGTTTTCGCTGTAGCCGCTCGCGATGCCGGCGAGCGTCTTCATGGAGCAGGGAGCCACGATCATGCCGTCGACCGGATAGGTGCCGCTTGCGATGGCAGCGCCAATGTTCTTGTTGTCGTAGACCACATCGGCATAGCACGCAAACTCGTCGAGCGTCATGCCGAGCTCCTGCTCGATGGTGATCTCTCCCCCGCGCGTGACGACAAGCGCCGACTCAGCGCCGGCCTGGCGCAGGCATTTGAGGCATTCAAGGCCCAGTGCCGCACCGCTGGCGCCAGACACGCCAACGACAATGCGACGGGGACGAACAGAAGACTCAGGCATGACAACTCCTTAACTACTTGGTAGGGCTACTTACTAGAAGGCGAGCTCGGCGGCCCACTTGTCCTTGTCGATCTCCATGAACTGCGAGCGGATGAAGTTCTTCTTGAGGTTAAACGGAACCGTGCAGTCGAAGATGGCCTTGCAGGCGATACCGTGCTCGCGGATCGAAGGATCGAACGCGGGGTCGTTGGACGGATCGAGCACGTGGCAGTGGCAACCGGGGATGGTGATGAGGTCCACGTCGGCCTGGAAGCGCGTGGTCATGGCCCACATCACGTCGCTCATATCGAAGATGTCGACATCCTCGTCGACAAGGATGACGTGCTTGAGCTCGGAGAACGCCGAGAAGGCGAGCATGGCGGCGTTGCGCTGACGGCCCTCGTCATTTTTGCTCGACTTCTTGAACTGCATGATGGCAACGAACTTGCCGCCACCGCAGGGAGCGGCGTGGACGTTGAGCAGGCGGCCCGGGATAGCGGTCTCGACCATCTTGTAGATGGAGGCCTCGGTGGGGATACCGGCCATGGACACGTGCTCGTGCGAAGGGCCGATGCAGCTCTCCATAATGGGGTTGACGCGCGTGGTGACGGCGGTGATCTTGATCACCGGGCAGACCTTGGCGCCACCGGTGTAGCCGGGGAACTCGGGCATGGCGTAGCCGTGGCCGTTGACATCCTCGTTGATGGTCTCGTCGTGCATGAGGTAGCCCTCGAGCACGTACTCGGCATTGGCAATGCACTTCTGCGGAACGGTGACGCAGTCGGCAAGCTCGACGGCGCGGCCGCGCAGGGCGCCGGCGATCTGCAGCTCGTTGAAGCCGAGCGGCGTGGTGGGAGCCTCGAAGCCGCAGCACATGTACACGGCGGGGTCCAGGCCGATGGAGATGGAGATGGGCATATCCTCGCCGCGCTGGCAGTACTCGTCAAAGAACGCACCCAGGTGACGGCTGCCCGGGGTGATCCACATGGCGAGCTTGTCCTTGTCGACGCAGGAGAAGCGGTGGATGGTTACGTCGGACTGGGTGCCATCGGGGCTCGTGCCATAGGCGAGGCCCATGGTGATGTAGGGGCCGCCGTCAACGGGCGTGTTGGTGGGAGCGGGAACGATCTTGCGCAGGTCAAAGCCCTCGTCGGTCGCCTTGTACACGACCTCCTGGCAGTCGACGTGCTTGCCCTCGGCGATCTGCTCGGGGGCGATCAGGTTCTCGAAGCGCTTGCCGATCTCGAGGCCCAGGTGCTCCTCGTCCAGGTCGAGCAGGGCGGCAACGCGCTTGCGGCTGGCAAGCATACCGATGCAGACCTTGGCGTCGTCAAAGCCCTTGACGTTGTTGAAGACCATCGCCGGACCCTCTTTGGTCGGGCGCATGACGGTGCCGCCAGCACCGACGTGACGGTAGACGCCCGAGACCTCGGCATCGGGATCGACCTGGGTGTCGGTCTCGAGCAGCTGGCCCGGCATCTCACGCAAAAAGTCGAGCGCGGAACGCAGGTCGTGGATCTGGGAAGCATCGGTAGTGGACATGGCGTACTCCTTTCGGGAGAGTGTCCGGCGACGGGGTGCCGCCGGACGGGGTAACGTAATGGGGCCGCGGCGCTCACAAATGGAGCGCTCGACCACTCGAAGTTCAAGCGCTTGGCTGCTTACAGCCGGGGCGCTCGACCGCTTACATCAGGCCAAAGAGGTGGAACCAGGCGGCCTCGACCAGCACGACGACAAAGACGACCGCGGTGAGGGGGATGCCCATGCGCATAGCCTCTTTGGAGGTGTAGCCGCCGGCGTCCTTGCCTTCGCCGATAAGGATCGGCAGGTTATGGAACGGCAGGATGTAGTGGATGTTGATGGACGTGAAGACGATGAGCGCCACGGCGAGTGGGCTCACGCTGGAGCCGGCGGCAAAGCTGATAAATGCCGGCACGCACACGCCGAGCACGGCCATGACCGAGCCCATGAACATGTGGATGATCATGGAAAGCGCGGCGACGAGCAGGGCGAACAGGAAGATGTTCTCAGGCACGGAGCTGGGGAGCACGACGTCGGCGATCCAGGCGTTCATGCCGGTGGCACCGCCCACGGAGCCCACGGCCATGGCGGCCGTCAGGAACATGAGGGACTTGATGTCGACAGCGTTCCAGCTGGCGGGAGTGAGGACTTCGCCGATGATGGGCATGGCGAGAGCAACGCCAATGGCCAGGGTGACCCAGCCGATATAGTCGCCCGAGACGGTGAGCCACAGCGCGATGGCGATGACAAGCCACACGATGGTGCGGATCTCCTTGACGGAGAGCTTGCCGAGCGCGGCCTGCTTGGCCACGATCTGCTCGCGATCGTAGACGAGCTCCTTGCTGGGCTTAAAGAGGAAAAGGCCCAGGAACAGGGTGCACAGCAGCGCAACCAGCATAGGCACGCTCATGTACAGGAACCAGTCGACGAAGGACGGGCTCATGCCGCCGGCCTCGGCACTGTACTGCGCAACGAGCGGGTTAAGCGTGGAGTCGCCCGTCAGGAAGAACATGGAACCCGGGGCGGCAGCGGCAAACACGAGGAAGCCGAGCTTGCCCTTGTCGTCGTCACCGTAGCCGGCGGACTCGGCGATGACCGAGACGACGGCGAGGATGAGGAAGGCGCGGGGGAACGGATGCGGGATCAGCAGCGACAGCACAAAGGTGAGCGCGAAGATCGAGATGATGAGCGACTTGGCGTCGCGCACGAACTTGAGCATGAACGCGTAGGCGATGCGCTCGCCCAGGCCCGACTCCTTGACCGCGCTGGCGATGAGGTAGGCGCCGATGACGAGCCACATGGTGGCCTTGGTCCACGAGCTAAACGTGGAGGCGACCGTCGCCGAGATGCTCGCGGTGCCCGTGTCGTCCACGCACACCTTGAACAGGACGAGCAGCGCGCAGTAGAGCAGGCCCACAAAGCCCGGCTGTGCTACGCCACATGCCCAGAACACCACCGTGGCGAGCGTCAGTGCCAGACAGGTCTGACCGCCGACCGTGAGCTCGACCGTCGAGCTCAGCTCCGCCAAAGGAAGAAACTTCACCAGCAAAAAGACAACGATACCCAGCACAAAGCCAATTTCGCGCTTGGTGATCTTAAACGCCTTCTTTTCCGCTTCCATCTCCCCACCTTTCTTGTTGGGGGCGCTCCGGATTCGCAGCCACGTTGCCGCTTAAAAAGGGGCGCCCGTTATCGGACACCCCTTACGTTGCGCTGTGTTGCGGCAATACAGTCAAGCGGATTTTTTGGATGAGAAGCGATCCCCTGGACAAAAACCGTCACAACATTCGACGCTTTTCCTCGATTTCGAGATTTTCGCCGAATGTTGTGACGGTTTGGGTGTGGCAAAGGGACTGTCTTTTTTACATAGCGAGGGCCGTACGGATGGATGGGTCGCTGAGGGCCTCGCGGAGCCAGGGGGCCAGCTGCTCGGGGTGACCCTGCAGGTAGCCGTCGAGCTCGGACGGGGCCACGCGGCGCACCTCCGAGATCTCCTCTTGGTTGATATGCAGCTCGCCCGGCTCAACATGGGCAAGGTAGACCTCGCACCATTCGCACTCGCAACGACCGTCGCCGTGGTCCTCGCGGTACACCACGTGTCCGAGGTGCCTGAGCTGATCGGGCTCGCGCGTAATGCCGAGCTCTTCGTTGATGCGGCGCGCCGTGGCGGCCGCGACGTCTTCCCCGGGGAGCGGATGGCCGGCGCAGCTATCGGCCAGCACCCCGCCCCACAGGCGCTTGAGCGGACTGCGGCGACAGAGCAGCAGGCGTGAGTCTTCGCCCCGGCCCTCGACCAAAAGCGTCAGAAATGCCTGATGCAGGATGCCCTCGCCGGCATGGGCATCGATGCGGTCGACGGGGCCAAGCGCCTCGCCGGTCGCGGCATCGACTGCCACGACCTCGGCGCCCGCGCCGCCCTCATCCCAGCCGGCGCGCAGGATGCGCGCGGCGGCTTCCTCGAGCGCGGCGATGAGCTCCTTGGTGGTGTCGAGCACGCGCTGCAGGTCGTCCCCGCTCGCCTGTTCAACATGAAAACCTGTGCTTGCAACTACCGGCACGTCAAAGCGCGTGGCCAACGCCGCCGCGATATCGTGCGCCGGGATCTCGTCTCGATGGCACGGAACGGCCAGGATGCTCACCGTCGCCGTACGGCCGGGCTCGGGGCGCGGAATGGCCTGTGCCGTGGCGCCCAGGTGCGCAAACTCCGGCGAGCAGGCGTACACCATCATGCCTCGCGGCGTCACCGTCAGCTGGGCCTCGAGCGCAAACTTGCCCTCGCCCACTGCAACCTTTGTCGTGTGCATACCCATGGGATCTCCTGTCGCCCGCAATGTACCTGAGACCATCTTCACCTGTATTGCGACTATACAGGCAAGCTCTCCATGTGACAAAGGAACTGCCCCTTCGTCACATTCTGCTAGAATTGCAGGGATTGAATCCCGCTTATTCATGCGACATTGGAGTGACAACCTTGACCGCCGCAACCACGCCTAAAAGTAAGTCAACCGCCGCCGCGCTCTCCTCTGCGCGCACCAAGCTCTGCCTGGCGCTGCTCGTGCTGTTGGGATTCTCGCTCGGCTGCTCCGAGTTCGTGGTCATCGGCATCGAAAGCGACCTGGCGACGGAACTCGGCGTATCACTTGCCACTGCGGGCCAGCTCATCAGCGTGTTCGCGCTGGTCTACGCCATCGCGACGCCGGTGCTTGCGCTCAGCACGGGGCGATTCCGCCGCTACCAGCTGCTCGTGTGCTACAGCATCGTCTTTGTGCTTGGCAATTTGTTTATGGCACTGGCGCCCAACTTCCAGGTGCTCTTTATCTCGCGCATTGTCCTGGGCTCTGTCTCGGGTGCGCTGCTCGCCGTGGGCGTGACGTACATCCCTGAGCTTCTGTCCCCGCAGCAAACTTCGCTTGCCATCTCGGTAGTATATGGTGCGTTTTCCGTGGCGATGGTCTTTGTGACCTCGATCGGTAAGTTTGTGGCCGACACGCTCGACTGGCACGTTGCCATGTACGGCGCGCTGACCTTTGCCGTTTTGATCTGCGGAGCGCTCGTGGCGTTTATGCCGCGCGCTGGGCAAACCGACGAGCCCGCCACCTTTCGCGAGCAGGCGAGTCTGCTGCGCGAGCCGAGTATCATCACCGGCATGCTTATCTTTTTGTTTGGCGTGGGCTCGGTCTATGTGTTCTACGGCTACGTGACGCCTTATCTTGAGCAGGTGCTGGGCATGGGCACGGTCGAAGCCAGTACCACGCTTATGGCCTACGGCGTGTTCTGCCTGATCTCGAACATCCTGGGCGGATGGATCGATGCGCGCTTTGGCATGAAGGCGCTGCTTGTGACGTTTGTGCTGCAGGCGGCGGCATTGTTTGGGCTGTTTGCCGTAGGCGCTGCCATGCCGCTCGCACTTGTCTTTGTCTTTAGCCTGGCGATGCTCATGTACCTGTTCTCGGTGTCGTGCATCACGCACTTTATGGACGTGGCACGCAACCGTCATCCTAAGTCGATGGTACTCGCGAGTTCGGTTGAGCCCATGGCGTTTAATGTCGGCATTTCGTTTGGCACCGCGGTGGGCGGCGCCGTGGTAAGCGGAGCTGGCATTGCCTACGTTGGCGCGGTCGGTGCCGTGTTCTCGCTTGTGGCCTGGGCGCTCACGCTGGTGACGATTAAGTTGGCTCGCTGGGAGCGCAAGCGGGCGAGGGCGCAGGCGTAGATGCGATACTCGAGCTCGATGATGGCGATCGAAAGGAAACCGCATATGCAACGTGTACTGTTTATCTGCCATGGGAATATCTGCCGCTCGACGATGGCTGAGTCCGTGTTTACCGAGCTCGTGCGCCGCGCTGGACGCGAGGCGGAGTTTGTCATTGATTCCGCTGCAACGTCGACCGAGGAGATCGGCAACCCGCCACACCACGGCACCATTGCCAAACTACGCGAGGTCGGGATTCCCGTCGTCGCACATCGCGCGCGTCAGGTGCGTCGCGCGGAGTATGGCGACTGGGACCACATTGTCTATATGGACGACGAGAACGCCTGCGGCCTGCACCGTATCTTTGGCAAGGACCCCGATGGCAAGATCTCGCGCCTGCTCGATTGGACCGATCGCCCCGGCGACGTGGCCGACCCCTGGTACACCGGCAATTTCGATGCCACCTACCGCGATGCGCTCGCCGGTTGCACCGCTATGCTCGAGCAGCTGTAGGTTCGTGGGCGCACGAACCGCGCCCACGGCATAAATCGAGCGTAGATTTTCTCCCACTTTGAGCGTTCAAGTGCGCTCTAAACGGGAGAAAATCCACGCTCGTTATTATTGAGGGAGAAAAACCTCGCTCGATTGATTCGCTCGATTACTCGTCGACAACCTCGGCGAGCCAGACGTTCAGCGTATCGACCTCGGGGCAGCAGAACTTTGCCGTACCAGGCTCGTTGCCAGGCACGGTTCCGCCATAGCGCAGGATATCGATATAGGGAAAGCCCACATGGCAGGCCATGGCGCACATCTTGCCGCGGTCGCGGTCGAAGTCGAAGACGTCACCCGGCTTGTGCCCGTGATGGCAGCGGCATGTGCCCAGCTGGTCCACGCAGCTAATGCGAATACGTGGGCGCCTGCCGCGCGGTGCGCCGAGCGGCTTGTTCTCGCCCGTGACCTCGGTGTCGCTCTCGTCGGCGTTACTCATGGTCAATCACATCCAGGCAGGCCTCGATGGGAAGGCCGGCGGACTTATCCTCCTGGTCGGCATTGCGCTCGATAAGCTCGGCTACCACGCGCATGGCATCGCTCGTCGCACGCTGCAGGCTCCAACCGGCCATAACGCGGCCGACGAGCACCGCCGAGAACGTGTCGCCCGTGCCCGGGAAGTAGACCGGGATCAGGTCGAAGGGAATCGTGAAGTACTCCCCCGCCACATGGTCGTAACCGATGACGACATTCGCACCGTCGACTACGGCGCTCGTAATGACCACCGACTTGGCGCCCAGGACACGCACGGCATCCACAAGAGCGCGGCCCTCATCGGGCGTGATTTGCTCGGCAATGGGCGTATCGGTGAGCAGGCACGCCTCGGTGTAGTTTGGTACCGCATAGTCAGCGCACTCGAGCAGGCTGCGCATGAGACCGATCGTGGACTCGGGCACGCCGGCGTAGAGCTTGCCGTTGTCGCCCATGATGGGGTCGACGAACACCTTGGTGCCCTTTTGCGCACGGCGGTGGCAAAAGTCCGAGATGATGCGCGTCTCTTCCTCGGTCACGATAAAGCCGGTCGAGATGGCGTCGAACTCAAACCCGAGCTCCTCCCAGATAGCGAGACTCTGGCGCACGTACTCAGTGGTGTCATGGATGTAGAACTTGGGATAGTTGAGCGTATCGGACACCAGCGCCGTCGGCAGGTTGTGGATGCGGTAGCCCATATGCGACAGCACCGGCAGCATGGCGGAAAGCGCGACCTTGCCGTAGCCGCACATATCGTTGATCAACAGCAGCTGAGTGTTCTTCATGAGGATCTCCCTTGGTTCGGGCACGGCGCAGCAGCGCCACAGTGCGACTAAGTGTAGCGCAGGGGACGTTGTGAGCGGGCGCTACGGTCGCGAAGAGCGCATTGTTGCGAAAAGGTTTCGGAAAATGATCCCTTTTCCTCCGTCCCCAAGGGATCACATGCACCGAAGCGGACCGTGGCGGAATCACAGGTTGAGGACGGACAGCGAAAGCGTTCCTAAGCGAGCAAGGTGACGTGAAAGAGGAGGGCATAGGCCTTGTGGCCATGCCCGACGATTGAACGTCAGATTGCCGCTTAGGAACGCTTGCAGCGTCGAGCGGTTACGGCGTTTGGCAAAACGCCGTAACTTAATAAGTTTGGTACCTTGACATTCATTTCTCACGCTCCTAAATTAGTTAGGCACAAAACAATTACTCTACCTAACTAAAGAAAGGAGCGAAGCTTAGATATGTGTGTTGAACCACTCGTCCTTCCGCATGAGCCCGGCGGTGACCCGTCGCAACCGGTAGACATACCCGAAGCGGTCAGCGCCGAAGACAAACTCGCCAAGCGCATCCTGAGCGGCCTGGGCTTTTGCGGCCATTACATGCATTTTCACGGCGGCGGCATATCTGGCAAGGCGCCTATTGTCTGCCTACTCGCCAAGCAGCCGACCGGCGAGCTGTCCCAACAGGAGCTCGGCATGCACTTCGACCTCAAGCCAGGGTCCCTTTCCGAGATTCTGTCCAAGCTCGAACTGGGCGGTCTTATCGAGCGCAGTCGCAATCCCAAAGACCGTCGGCAGCTCACCATCCGCCTGACCGATGCGGGATGGGAAAAGGCCCGCGTTGAGCAGGCAGCCCGCATTCGCTTTAGAGAGCAGGCCTTTAGTGCCCTCACCCACGACGAGCGCGAACAGCTCGCCGAAATGCTCGAGAAAATCCGTGTAACCTGGGAGGAACTGGATGATTAAAACCCTCATGGGCAGCATCCGCGACTATATGAAAGTCACTGTTGCCACGCCATTGCTCGTGCTTGGCGAGGTGCTCTGCGAAATGATGATCCCGTTTATCACCGCCGACATGATCGACGCCATCAAAGACGGTGCCACCGTCGCCCAGATGCTTCCCACCGCAGGCTTTTTGGTGCTCATCGCACTGACGTCGCTCGCTTTTGGTGCCGCTGCCGGCGTCACCTGCAGTCATGCGAGCTGCGGCTTCGCCAAGAACCTGCGTCACGACCTGTTCTACAAGATCCAGACGTTCAGCTTTGCCAACATCGATGAGTTCTCGAGCTCCTCGCTCGTCACCCGCCTCACCACCGACATCAACAACGTGCAGCAGGCCTTTATGATGCTCATCCGCATCGCCGTGCGCGCGCCGCTGGTATTGGTCTTTGCCTTTGCCATGGCCTACGCCATGGGCGGCAGCGTCGCCATGGTCTACCTGGTCATCATTCCGCTGCTGGGCTTTGGCCTGTTCTTTATCATCTATAAGGTGCGCCCGATCTTTGCCCGCGTGTTCCGCAAGTACGACGCGCTCAACGAGTCCGTCGAGGAAAACGTCACCGGCATGCGCGTGGTCAAGAGCTATGTGCGCCAGGACTACGAGAAAGAGAAGTTCGCCACCGCCGCGCGCGACGTCCAGATGGACTTTACCCGCGCCGAAAAGCTACTCGCCTTCAATAACCCCATGATGAACATCTGCGTCAACGGCGCGTTCGTTGTCATCATCTACCTGGGCTCCAAGCTCATCATCACGAGCCAGGGCACGCTGTTCGACGTGGGCCAGCTCTCCTCGATCTTTACCTATGGCTTCCAGATTCTGATGAGTCTGATGCAGCTGTCGATGATCTTTGTCATGGTGACCATGGCCGACGAGTCGGCACACCGCATTACCGAGGTGCTTGCCGCCGAGCCCACGATCGCCGATCCCGCCGATCCCGTGCTCGAGGTCGCCGATGGCTCCATCGACTTTGACCACGTGAGCTTTAAGTATTCCGCGCATGCGAAGCGCCAGGCGCTCGACGATATCAACCTGCACATTAAGAGCGGCGAGACCATCGGTATTATCGGCGGCACCGGCTCGGCCAAGTCGACGCTCGTGAATCTGATCGCCCGCCTGTACGATGTCACCGAGGGCACCGTGCGCGTGGGCGGCGTGAACGTACGCAACTACGATCTGGACGCGCTGCGCCGCCAGGTAGCCATGGTGCTGCAGAAAAACGTGCTGTTTAGCGGCACCATCGCCGAAAACCTGCGCTGGGGCGACCCGAACGCCACCGACGAGGAAGTCCGCGAGGCAGCACATCTGGCCTGCGCCGACGAGTTTGTCGACGGCTTCCCCAAGGGCTACGACACCTGGATTGAGCAGGGCGGCTCCAACGTTTCCGGCGGCCAGAAGCAGCGCCTGTGCATTGCGCGTGCCCTGCTGCGTCGCCCCAAGATCTTGATCCTGGATGACTCCACGAGCGCCGTCGACACCAAGACCGACGCCAAGATCCGCGAGGGCCTGGCGAGTTATCTGCCCAACACGACCAAGCTCATCATTGCCCAGCGTATTAGCTCCGTGCAGGATGCCGATCGCATCATCGTCATGGAGGGCGGCCGCATCAAGGACATCGGCAACCACGACGAGCTGCTCAAGACGAGCGAGATCTACCGCGAGACTTTTACCTCGCAGAACAAGATGAGCGCCGAGGGCGAGGACGCAGGCGAGACCGCTGCAGCCGGCACCGAGGCATCTGCATCGCAAACCCAGACCCAGGAAGGAGGCGAGGCACATGAGTAAGGCCGCTACCGCCGAGCACGCACGCAACCGCAAGGGCGGCACCATGACGCGCCTCATCAAGATGCTCTTTGGCTTCTACCCGGTGCTTTTGCCCCTCGTCGTCGCCGGCGTGGTGCTCTGCGCCGTCATCAACTCCATCGGCGCGACGTTTCTCCAGAGCGCGCTGCAGGTCATCAGCGAATCATGGCAGTCGGGCGACTGGACGGCCGCGCAGCCCAAAATTCTGAAGCTTGTGACTACTCTCGGCTGCATCTACGCCGTGGGCGTCGCGTCTTCGCTCTTCTGGAACCGCGCCATGGCCGTCATCACGCAGGGCTCGCTCGAGAAGCTGCGCGAGAAGATGTTCAACCGCATGCAGGACCTGCCGATCCGCTACTTCGACACGCATCAGCGCGGCGACATCATGAGCCACTACACCAACGACATCGACACGCTGCGCCAAATGATCAGCCAGTCGCTGCCCAACCTGCTCATGACGATCATCGTCATCGTCACGGTGTTCTTCATCATGCTGTACTACAGCGTCTGGATGTGCCTGGTCATCATTGCCGGCGTCGCCTTTATGACCTTTATGACCAAGCTCCTCGGATCCAACTCCGCGCGCTTCTTTATTGCGCAGCAGACCGAGCTCGGTGTGGTCGAAGGTCATATCGAGGAGGTCATGAACGGTCAGAAGGTCGTCAAGGCATTCTGCCACGAGTCCGCCGCCGAGGCCGATTTCGATGAGCGCAACGAGAAGCTCTTCGAGGTCTCGCAGAAGGCCAACATGTACGCCAACATCCTCATGCCCGTCCTTATGAACCTGGGCAACCTGCTCTACGTGCTGGTCGCGTTAGCCGGCGGCATCTTCCTGGCGCTGGGCGTGCCTAACCTGAGCATCTCGGGCATGGCGCTTTCCATCGCCGTCGTGGTACCGTTCCTCAACATGACCAAGCAGTTCTGCGGCCAGATCGGCCAGATCTCGCAGCAGATCAACGCCGTGGTCATGGGCCTCGCCGGCGCCGACCGCATCTTTGAGCTGCTCGACGAGGAGCCCGAGGCCGACGAGGGCTACGTGACACTTGTCAACGCTCAGGTGAACCCCGATACCTGGCAGCTCGAGGAGGCCGACCACCACACTGGCATGTGGGCGTGGAAACATCCGCACCGCGCAACCGGCGAGATCGAGTACGTGCCGCTGCGTGGCGACCTGGTCATGGACAACGTCGACTTTGGCTACACGCCCGACCACGAGGTGCTGCACGGCGTGTCCGTGTTTGCCAAGCCGGGCCAGAAGGTCGCGTTTGTCGGCGCCACCGGTGCCGGTAAGACGACCATCACCAACCTCATCAACCGCTTCTATGACATCGCCGACGGCAAGATTCGCTACGACGGCATCAACGTCAACAAGATCCGCAAGGCCGACCTGCGCCGCTCGCTGGGCGTCGTGCTACAGGACGTGAACCTGTTCACCGGCACCGTGATGGATAACATCCGCTACGGCAATCTGGACGCTACCGACGAGGAGTGCATCGCGGCGGCCAAGCTCGCGGGCGCGGACGACTTTATCACCCGCCTGCCCGACGGCTACGACACCATGCTCACCGGCAACGGCGCACAGCTGTCGCAGGGCCAGCGCCAGCTGATCTCGATCGCACGCGCCGCCGTCGCCGATCCGCCGGCGATGATCCTGGACGAGGCCACGTCGAGCATCGATACCCGCACCGAGGCCATCGTGCAAGCCGGCATGGACAAGCTCATGGAAGGCCGCACGACGTTTGTCATCGCGCACCGCCTGTCCACCGTGCGCAACTCCGACGCGATCATCTGTCTGGATCACGGCCGCATCATCGAGCGCGGCAACCACGACGAGCTGATCGCCAAGCGCGGGTATTACTACCAGCTCTATACCGGAGCGTTTGAACTGGAGTAGTTCGGCCCGCCGAGATGGCCGATTTGTCGCTCATTCGTCGGGCATGACCCTAAGGTCAATGCCCTCCTCTTTCGGGGCAAATCGACTCATCTCAGCGACCCAAACACAATGCGCCGCAACGAATAAAGCCTCCGCAGCTACACGAACTGCGGAGGCTTTTTTCATGCCGGCCGGAAACCGTATCCCACTTTTCGGGCCAAAAATGGGATGCCGTTTCCCGCTGGGCCCCCTCCGGGAAACGGCATCCCATTTCAAGGGCATAAACCGGGATGTGGTTTCCCCTAACGGCACCTTTGGGAAGCCGCATCCCACTCTGTACGCACAAAACGGGATGAGCTTTCCCATGGTGATCCAAGACCAGAAGCATGTCCGATAGCGCGGCCAGGTCAAGAACAACAAGGCAAGCGTCACGCCAATTTGGACGAGCGTCTGCTGCAGTTTAAGGCTGCTGGCCCATATGGTAGAGTTAACCACCCATGAATTTCAGCACACTGCGTGCTACCTGTTCTTTTGTCATTTAGGGAAGTGAACTTGTGAATACTTCTGTCGCCAAGAAGGCCAGCCAGGCGGTGCGCCTGCTCATGATGGTGCTCACGGCAGTTCTCATCTTCTTCTTCATCAATGTCATGCTGCTCGTCTCCGATATCCAGGGCACGGCGCGTGTGGTCAACTACGCCGGCCTGGTGCGCGGCACCACGCAGCGAATCGTTAAGCTCGAGGACGCGGGCCAGCCTCAAGATGACCTGCTCAAAGCCGTGGATTCATACATCAACGGTTTGCGTTACGGAAGTGACGACCTCAACCTCGTCCGTCTCGACGACGATGAGTATCAGGCAAAAATGACCGAGCTTGCAAATTATTTTGATGAGCTTTGCACCGAGATTGCCCGTGTGCGTGAAGTCGGCTACGAGAACACCGATATCATCGCGATGAGCGAGGAGTTCTTTGGTATTTGTGACGATGCTACACGACTCGCGGAGGACTACTCTCAGGAGAAGGCGTCGGCGCTCAACTATCTCGAGGGCCTGGTGATCATCGACATCATGGGCTTGGTGGCGACCTTTGCGGTCGAACTTGTTCGCGCGGTGCGAACTGCCGCGCTCAATCGCGAACTGCAGAACAAAGTCTATCTCGACGAAGCCACAGGACTGCCCAACAAGAACAAGTGCGAGGAGGTCTTGGGGCAGGAGCAGCCTGTCTCCGCGGAGGCGCCCGTTGCGGTGTGCGTCTTCGACCTTAACAATCTGCATACGGTCAATAACAACTTCGGTCATGAGAAGGGCGATGAATACACTCGCTCTTTTGCCCAACAACTGGGAAGTGTGGCATCCGAGACGTGCTTTGTGGGCCGCGACGGCGGCGATGAGTTTATCGCGGTGCTGCGGGATTCCGATCGGGCTGCCGTGGAGTCCTGTCTCGCTCGGGTCCGTGCGAACGTGAACGAGTATTCCGAGGCTCACCCCGACATGCCCATCAGCTATGCGGTGGGCTTCGCGCTTTCCAGTGATTTTGATGAACCGCCTACGATGCGCGAGCTCTTTTCCCAGGCCGACAAAAACATGTACATCGACAAGAACCGCGTAAAGACAGCCGAGGCAGCCGGGCCGCAACGCGAGGACCGCTAAACCCGTAGCAAAGGGTAGCTAATTTGGGACGGGACTCTTTTGGCTACTTGAGGAGTTGGGCCATGGCGTTGACGAATTTTTGGACTTGGAGGGTGGGCTCGAGCGGGTAGTGCAGAAAGACCGGCACCTCTCGCCCGCACAGGAACGGCACGCCCACAAAGGCCGGGTGCACCCCCGACCATGCGCCGCAGGTGAGCACCGCGTCGCCCTTTTCCTCTGCCTCGTTAAAGAGCGCAAAGTCAAAGCTGTCCACGTCGATCACGTCAACGCCGCCGTCGGCCAGAAGGTCGATGCGCAGGCTGTCCATTGCGTCGTTGCCGTGACGGAGCACGCGCAGGCGCATGCCCTCCAGGTCGGCAACCGTAATGCGTGTCTTGCGCGCCAGCGGGCTCGTGCGTGGCACGTCGATATAAAACGGCACGTTAACGATGCGGAGCTTTTGGCAGACGTCACCCCAGCGCGGGGTCGAAAAACTCGACTGCACCACATCCACCTCGCGACCGAGGCTGCGCATGACGGATTCGCGCTCGTCATAGAGGTCGCTCACCGGCACGATCTCGAAGCGCAACGATGGCTCCAGCTCGTGTACGCCCGTCCACATCGACAGCGTCTGGCGCCCCGGACACATCATCGACACGCCCAGACGCACGGCCCCGCCATCGCCCGCCGCGCGTCGGGCACGGCGCAGCGCGTCCTCGGACTGCCGCATGATCGAACGTGCATCGTCCACCAGCAGAGCACCTGCCGGCGTCACCTTAACACCAGAATGCGAGCGCTCGAACAACGTGATGCCAAACTCGGCCTCGAAGCCCGACACCTGCTTGACGAGCGCCGGGGTCGACACGCGCAATTTTGCCGCCGCACGCGAGAAGCTTCCCAGCTCCGCGGCGGCCGATATGGCCTCGAGTCGTCGATCGTACACGTCAATCTCCCGTTTTCGCGCCCATGGCCACATGGTGCCACAGGGGGTTGTTTTCGCAGGTCACACACTCAATCAAGGACACATCGTCTTGCGAGCTATAAACCTACGGTTAACGCCATTCTAACAAATATGCAATTCACCTGCGCAAATGCAAAGCATACGATAACCAGCGAAAACCACGTGGGTCGGTTAATGGGAGCGACCCACCGGGAGGCACAAGAAGGGAAGTTCCTATGAGCAATTGGCTTAAGCTCGAGGGCGATGTCTGCGCCGTGACTGGCGCGCTCGGCGGTATGGGCGTCGAGATTTGCCGCGAGTTCGCCCGCAACGGCGCCAACGTCGTCCTGCTCGATCTGGACGAGGAGAAGGTCAAGGCTGCTGCCGCCGACCTCGCTGCCGAGTTTGGCATCCACGCCGAGGGTTACAAGATGAACGCCACCGACGAGGCCGAGGTTCAGGCCGCCGTCGACGCCACCATCGCCGACTTCGGTCGCGTCGACGTCCTCGTCAACACCGCCGGTATCCTGCGCTTCGCCGCCATGGAAGACCTGCCGCTGAGCGACTGGGAGCAGGTGCTCAACGTCAACCTCACCGGTTACTTCATCACCTCGCAGCGCTTTGGTCGCGAGATGATCAAGGCCGGCCAGGGTCGCCTGGTGCACATCTCGACCGTTGCCAGCCACTCCCCCGAGACGTTCTCGGGCGTGTACAGCTCCACCAAGGCGGGCGTCAACATGATGTCCAAGATGCTGGCTGCCGAATGGGGCCCCTACGGCGTCCGCTCCAACTGCGTCGAGCCTTGCTTCGTTAAGACCCCGATGTCGGCCAACTTCTACGCCGACCCCGAGGTCGAAAAGAGCCGCAGCCGCCTGATCGCCACGCGCCGCATCGGCGAGGTCAGCGATATCGCCAACGCCGTCATGTTCCTGGCGTCCAAGCGCTCGGACTTTACCACCGGCGACGCCATCAAGGTCGACGGCGGCTTCTCCAACATGATGGGCGACCTCACCGCCAAGCCCGGCGGCCGTCGCGCCTATGCCGACAACTACCTTAAGAACAAGGGTGTCGAGCTCTGGTCCGATGAGTCCGGCGTCGCCAAGCCGACTGACCAGTAAACCAACCCGACAGGGAGGACTCGCAGACACGCCTGTTCCTCCCCCGTATCGATTAGAAAGAGTCCAATGGCTTCCACCAACTCCAACAAGGGTCGCGCCGTCGTGCTTTCCGCCGCGTGCGTCACCATGTTCTTCATCAGCTCCATCGCGCTGTATTCCGTCGTGAGCAAGAACCTGCTCGCCGTCTACCCCGAGTGGTCCAGCGCTCTTACCTGGGCCTTCCCGGTCTTTCAGACCATCATGGCCGTGACGGGCATCTTCGCCGGCCGCATCTCCGATAAGATCGGCCCGCGCAACGTCGTGATCGCCGCCGCCGTGTGCTACGGCCTGGGCTGGTTCATGTCCGGTACCGTCACCGAGCCGTGGCAGTTCTACCTGTGGTTCTCGCTCGTCGCCGCCATCGGCAACGGCCTGGGCTACAACCCGGCGCTCACCACCGGCCAAAAGTGGTTCATCGACAAGAAGGGTCTCGCCTCCGGCATCACCCTGGCCGCTTCGACCGCCGGCCCCGCCGTGCTGTCCCCGGTGCTCGCCTCGCTGCTCATCCCGAGCCTGGGCATCTTTGGCGCCCTTAAGGCGCTCGGCGTCATCTTCTTTGTGACGATCGCCGCCTCCGCCCTGTTCCTGAAGGCCCCCGAGGCCGGTTGGCTGCCCGAGGGCTTCGAGGCCCCCAAGGGCGGCGCGCATGCTGGCACCTTCGGCGACCTCACCCCGGGCGAGATGGTCAAGACCCCGCGCTTCTGGGTCCTCATCGTCACCTTCGCCTTTGCCGCCACCGCGGGCACCCTGCTCGTGGGCAAGGTTGCCTCCATCGCCGCCGTTCAGCTCTTCGCCGACCCCACGAGCGCCGCGGCCGTCGCCCTCGGCGGTGTGGTGGTCTCCGTCAACACCTGCGCCAACCTGGTCGGCCGTCTGTCCTTTGGCCAGATCATCGACAAGCTCGGCGCCTATAAGTCGCTGCTCATCAGCCTTGTCGTCACCATCGTCGCACTCGTCATCATGTCGATGAGCTTTACGCAGGCCATGTTCTTTGTGGCGCTCGCTCTGCTCGGCTTTAGCTTTGGCGCTCTGCTCGTCATCTACCCGCCGCTCACCGGTGGCGCCTTTGGCACCAGTAACATCGGCGTCAACTACGGCATCATGTTTTTGGGTTATGCCGCTTCCACCTGGATCAGCCAGCCCATCACCGCCGTGCTGTATCACGCCGAGGCCGGCAGCGCCGCCTATCAGCAGTCCTTCTACGGCGCCATTGTGATCGCCGCCATCGCCGTCGTGCTCACCGTCTACATGATGGTCTCCGACAGCAAGAAGAAGTCCGCCTAGTTTTACCGATGCGACAAAGGGACAGCCCCTTTGTCGCATTCCACCGGTCACCAGTATTAAGGAGTCGAAATGTCTGAGCTCAACCCCGTCCGCATTGCCGTTATCGGCGCCGGCGCCATGGGCCGCAACCACATCCGCTTTGTCACCGAGGAGCCCGAGGCCGAGCTCGTCGCCATCGCCGACGCCTTTGAGGGCGCCCGCGCCACGGCCGAGGCCGCCGGCGTGCCGTTTTACACCGATCCCGCTCAGATGATGGACGAGGTCAAGCCCGAGGCCGTCATTATCGCCACCCCCAACGACCTGCACCTGGGCGTTGCCCGCGAGGCTGTAAAGCGCAACATCGTGCCGCTGGTCGAAAAGCCGATCTCCAACGACCTGGAGGATGCCCAGGCCTTCGCTGCCGAGGCCGAGACCGCCGGCGTGCCCGTGCTCGTGGGTCAGCACCGTCGCCACAACCCCTTCGTCAACAAGGCCAAGGAGATCATCGAGTCCGGCGAGCTGGGCAAGCTCACCGTGTCGAGCTTCCACTACATGATCTATAAGAATGACGAGTACTTCGATGTCGAATGGCGCCGCAAGAAGGGTGCCGGCCCGATCCTGGTCAACCTGGTGCACGACGTCGACCTGCTCCGCTACCTGCTGGGCGAGCCCGTTGCCGTCCAGGGTATGCAGTCCAGCGCCGCCCGCGGTTTTGAGACCGAGGACTCCGCCGTGGTCAACGTCCGTTTTGCCGATGGCGCGCTCGCAAGCATGACCATCTCCGACGCCACCGCCAGCCCCTGGAACTGGGAGGCAACCGCTCGCGAGGACCCGCAGTACCGCCCCTTCGACGCCGACGCCTACTTTATCGGCGGCACTAAGGGCGCCCTGTCGCTGCCCCGCCTGCACCAGTTCTCCTACGACGGCGCCTCCAACTGGCACAAGCCGCTGCAGATGGAGATTCCGGCCGTCGACCCGGCACTGCCGCACAAGATGCAGCTCAAGCACTTTGTGAAGGTTGTCCGCCGCGAGGTCGAGCCCGTCGTGACCCCCGCCGACAACGTTAAGACGCTCACGCTTCTCAACGCTATCAAGGAGGCCGCCGAGACCGGCCAGCTCGTCGAGCTGTAATGCCTTAAGAGCGACCGCGGCAGAAACCCCATGCCGAACCCTTCGGTCCGTCACCAACAAGCCCCTCTTCTTTGCCCCGCGAGCAGCCTCCTGCCCGCGGGGCATTTTGCTACCTTGCCGACGATTTTTCTGGGGCGGGGGCTATTTTGCACCTCGGCTTGATTCGTTCGCCACGAAATGGGCCTATCTACTACGCTTAACCGATCGCCCTCAACCATGCCGAATTTCGCGAAATAAAAACCGCAGGTAGACGGCTTGCGTATTCTCTGAAAACCGGGGAATGGTCGACCCATATGGGTTAAACGTAGTAGATAGGCCGTTTTCGTGACGCGGGCCCAAAACAGTCTTTTGGGACGGGTGGTATCCTTGGTAGCCCTGTGCTGCAAACGCACCTTAAACGCAAGGAGCCCCATGGATCTTATCGCCCAGCTCGCCCGCGAGCTCAACCTTAAGGCTGACAACATCGAGGCAGCCGTCAAGCTCATCGACGAGGGCAACACCATTCCCTTTATCTCGCGCTACCGCAAGGAAGCCACGGGTGGCATGGACGACGTCGCCCTGCGCGCACTCGACGAGCGCCTGTCCTACCTGCGCAATCTTGAGCAGCGCAAAGAGGACGTCATTCTGCTCATCGACGCTTAGGGCAAGCTCACGCCCGAACTCGAACAGCAGATTCGCGAGGCCACGCAGCTCCAGCGTGTCGAGGACCTCTACAAGCCCTACCGCAAAAAGCGCATGACCCGCGCGCAAAAGGCCCGCGAGGCCGGCCTGGAGCCGCTCGCCAACATGGTCATCATGCAGGCCTCGGCCAAGGGCAGCGCACTCGACGCCGCCGCGGCATACGTCAACGAGGAGGCCGGCTTCGACACGCCCGAGAAGGCGCTCGCCGGCGCCGCCGACATCGTGGCCGAGACGGTAGCCGAGGACCCCGAGAACGTCGCCGACCTGCGCGCCTTTACGCAAAACACCGCCGACATCGTCGTCGAGGCCACCGACCCCGCCGAAAAGACTCCCTACGAGCCGTACTACAGCTATGATGAGCCACTGCGCCGTATACCCAACCACCGCGTGCTGGCTATCGACCGCGGTGAGCGCGAAGGCAAGCTCCGCGTGCGCGTGAACGTCGACGGTGCTGCCGCCACGGCACGCCTCGGCAGCCGCTGGCCACGTCGCCAGGGCGTCTTCGCGCCCGTCTTTGACGCCGCTATCGCCGACGGCTACAAGCGCCTCATGGCTCCCTCGCTGGAGCGCGAGGCCCGCGCCAAACTCACCGTTCGCGCTCAGACCGAGGCCATCAATGTCTTTGCCAAGAATCTCGAGGGCCTGCTCTCGGCGCGCCCCGTGCGCGGCGCCCGCGTGCTCGCACTCGATCCGGGCTACCGCACCGGTTGCAAGGTCGCCGTCATGGACGAAACCGGCAAGCTGCTCGACCACGGCGTGGTCTACCCCACCAAGCCGCGCCACGACGTCGCCGGCACCAAGCGCGAGCTCGCCCGCCTCGTCAAGAAGGATGGCGTCAACACCATCGTCATCGGCAACGGCACCGCCAGCCGCGAGACCGAGGAAGTCGTCTCGGAGTTCATTGCCGAGCAGGCGCCCAGCCTTCGCTACACCATCGTCAATGAGGCCGGCGCGTCGGTGTACTCCGCCTCCGAGCTCGCCAGTCAGGAATACCCCGACCTGGACGTCACCGTGCGTGGCGCCATGAGCCTGGGCCGCCGCCTGCAGGATCCGTTGGCAGAGCTCGTCAAGATTCCGCCCCAGTCCATCGGCGTGGGCCAGTACCAGCACGACCTTGACCAGGCCGAGCTCTCACGCACCCTGGGCCACGTGGTGGAGGACGTCGTCAACCGCGTGGGCGTCGACGTAAACACCGCGAGCGCAAGTCTGCTGGGATACGTATCGGGCATCACGCCGAGCGTGGCCAAAAACATCGTGGCCTACCGCGAGGAAAACGGCGCCTTTACCGATCGCCGCCAGCTTAAGAAGGTCCCCAAGCTGGGACCCAAGGCATATCTCAACGCCGCGGGCTTTTTGCGCATTAGCGGCGGCAGGAACCCACTCGACGCGACAAGCGTCCACCCCGAGAGCTACGAGGTGGCCACGTCCGTCCTGGAACGCGCCGGCGTTAAAGCCAGCGAGCTCAGCCGCGGCGGCGTGCCCGACATCGAGCGCCGTCTGGGCAGCATCTCAACGCTGGCTAGCGATCTGAACTGCGGCACCCTCACGCTCATCGACATTGTCAACGAGCTCAAGAAGCCCGGCCGCGACCCGCGCGATGACGCGCCCGAGGTGGTCTTTAGCCGCTCGGCGCTTTCCATCGACGACCTGGAGCCCGGCATGGAGCTCAAGGGCACGGTGCGCAACGTCGTCGACTTTGGCGCCTTCGTCGACGTGGGAGTGCACCAGGACGGCCTCGTACATATCTCTAAGCTGGCCAACCGCTTTGTCAAGCACCCCAGCGACGTCGTGCGCGTCGGTGACACGGTCAAGGTGTGGGTCGAAAAGGTCGATCGCGACCGCAAGAAGATCTCGCTCACCATGGTGCAGGGCAAGTAAACCGCCAAAGCAAAGGTACCCCCTGTAGCGATGTGCAAAATCGCGAGTATTCTGCAAATTCCACCGTTCCGGATGCCCCTCAGAGACGAAAAAGCAAAAAACAGCCCCCGTTTTAGCGTCGTCAGAGCCAAAACGGGGGCCGTTCCGTGCTTTATCTAGCTGGTAAAGCCTTTACCTTGCTGAATACTCTCAATTTTGCACGGCACAGGCGGGGGTACCTTTGCCCACGGCAGGATATGGAAGCCAAGCGCCAACTTGCTGGCAAGCTCGTGTCGGCAGCCCCGGCCTTTCCTTTGCCTAGCGCGACCCTCGCGAAGCGCGTGAGCGATAGGGAAAGGAAAGGCCGGGGCGAGCAGCCCGCGGCGTAGCCAGTGTTCGCGTTACGGCAGAATATGGAAGCCCAAAGCGGCGATATCCTTGGCAAAGCCGCGGACGGTGTCGAGCGAGACCTCGTACGGGTCGCGACCGATGTTCTTGCGCTTGGCCAGGATGCTGTTGGGCACCGTGATGATCTGGCAACCGCAGGCTTCTGCCTGGTAAATGTTAATGAGCTCGCGCGTGGACGCCCACAGGACCTCGCAGTTGGGCTTGGCGGCGGCCTTCTTGACCGACTCCGTCATAAACGGAATGGGATCGACGCCGGTATCGGCGATGCGGCCGGCAAAGAGCGAGATGATGGACGGCGTCTCGACGTCAACGGCCTCGACCATCTCATCGACCTGCTTAGGCGTAAAGATGGTAGTGACGTTGACCTTGATGCCGTCGGCCGAAAGCTTGCGGACCAGCTCGGCGGTGGACTCGCCCTTGGTGGTCACGCACGGAATCTTGACGTAGACGTTCTCGGCCCAGGTAGCGATCTCGCGAGCCTCGACCTCCATGGTCTCGACGTCATCGGCAAAGACCTCAAACGAGACGGACACATCGATGATGTGGGCCAGGACCTCCTTGGCAAACGCGCGGTAATCCGTCACGCCGCCCTTCTTCATAAGGGACGGGTTAGTCGTGAAACCCTGAACGTTGCCGTTCTCGTACATGTCGAGCATGCCCTCGAGGTTTGCACCGTCAGCGAACACCTTGATTGCCATCTGCCTGATTCCTTTCGTCTGCATACGGCCGGTAAGCTGCTAAACACTTTACCTGTGTTTATCAAGGCTTGAACTGCGGGTTTTTATCTTCTCGGCGAACGGTTTTGCAGATTTACCATTTTTATATCGACGCCCCAGCGGCAAAACGTTTTTGCCGATCATCGCGGTTGATTCCGTTCACGGAACAGAAGCAGCGCCTTGCCGGCTCGTTTTCACAATCGCCCCAAAGCAAAAAGCGGTGACGCCTCATTTGAGACGTCACCGCTTCCGTGTAGGAGCCGGTTATCGGAGCTCCGCCCGATTAGGGCTTAACGTACGCCTGGATTACTCTTCCTCAACGTGGTTAATCACAGCACCCTTGGTGTGGATGAAGTTGGGGACGAAGGCGACGACCAGAAGGACAGCGAGAATCGCGTAGACACCGGTGGTACCGAAGGCCTCGGCAGCGCGGCCGAGCGTAATACCAATGACAGAGAAATCGAAGTCGCCGAACGTAGTGTTCTTGAAGCCAAAGACGTCAAGAACGGGCAGGAGCAGGGCCGGGGCAAAGGTGATGAGCAGGCCGTTGACGAAAGCGCCAAGAGCTGCGCCCTTGCGACCGCCAGTAGCATTGCCGTAGATGCCGGCGGTAGCACCGCAGAAGAAGTGGGGAACCATGCCCGGGATGATGAAGATGCCCAGGGTAGCGCCCACGATGAACATACCGACTACGCCGCCGATGAAGGAAGCGACAAAGCCGAGGATGACGGCGGTGGGAGCATAGGGGAAGAAGACGGCGCAGTCGACGGCGGGGATGGCGCCAGGGATCAGCTTGTTGGAGATGCCCTGGAAAGCCGGGACCAGGTCGGCGAGGATCATACGAACGCCGTTGTAGACGATGGTGACACCAACGGCGAAGGACAGGGCACAGGTCAGGGCATAGACGATTACATTGTCGCCGCCAGCGGTCTTGGTAACGACCGCAGGATCTGCGATGTAAGCGGCGAAAGCGGTAACCAGGTAGAAGAAGGCCATGGTAAGAGCCGTGGAGATGGTGGTGTCGCGCAGGAAGGAGAACTTCTCGGGAACCTCGATCTTCTCGGTGCTGTTCTCCTCGGCGTCCTTAGCAAAAAGCGTACCGACTGCAGCGGAGATGTAATAGGCGAGTGAACCGAAGTGGCCCATGGCGATTTCATCGCCATCGGTAACCTTCTCGGTGAAACGCTGACCAACGGCGGGAAGCATAGCGCTCACGAGACCCAGGAACATGCCGCCCACGATGACAAGCTGGACATCCTGGAAGCCAGATGCCTGCAGAACGGCAGACAGCAGGCAAGCCATGAACATGCTGTGATGGCCCGTCAGAAAGATGTACTTAAACTTGGTAAAACGGGCAATGATAATGTTCACGACGTAGCCGAGAATCAGGATCATCATGGTCTGAACGCCGAGGACGCTCTGAGCCATCGAAACGACGACCTCGTTGTTGGGCACGACGCCGGTGATGTGGAAACCGGTCTCGATGAAGGTACCCAGCGGAGCAAGGTTCTCCTGAACAACAGCAGCGCCGGCAGACAGCATGATGTAACCAAGAATGGGCTTCAGGGTTCCCGTCATCACCTTGTGGGCAGGGCGCTTGAGCGCAACAAGGCCCACAAAGGCAAACAGACCCATGATCCACGCTGGCTTAGTCAGAATCGATTGGATAAACTCAAGTATGGGAAGGATGGCTTGCATCTGCGCTTCCTTTCTCTCTAACGTGGGCGCGTTTCCCTCTTCCACAGGGAACCGCCCTTTTTCGTGCCGCTTTAGGCGTTAGCGGCGGCCGCCTTGATTGCCTCGAGGGCGTCTTCGCGGATCTTCTTCTTGTTCACATAGCTGCGAACGATCACAACGTTGCCGTGGAGCTCGGGGGCGAGCTCCTTAACGGTGATGAACAGATCCGGATTTGCGGAAGAAGCACCGTTCAGGTCCATAGACTCAACGTCGGCCTTGATGCCCTCCTCCTCGCAAAGCTCCTCGACTTTGCCAGCGAGCATCAGGCTAGACCCGATGCCGTTTCCGCATACGGTGATGATATGCATGGCAACCTTCCTCTCCTACACGTGACGGTTTTCCGTCTATCCAAAAGCGGCGACGCATCGCCGTGCCATTAAGGCCTAAAAGAATGAACGCATGGTCTCCAAAACCTGCTCGGGCGTATCGCATGCGCTGAGCTTGGCAACGCAGTCCTCGTCCTCGAACATCTGCGAAAGCTCCGCCAAGCAGCCAAGATGAGCCTTGGGGTCGGGTGCGCAAATACCCACGAGCACGTGAACCGGATCGAAATCCTCGTGTCCAAACGCAACGGCAGGGTCAAGCGTGACGATACAGATTCCCGCTTCACTCACATTGCCATCTGCCTGGGCGTGGGGCATGGCGATGCCCTCTTCCAAGACCATATAGGGGCCGAATTTGTGAACCGATGAAATCATGGCGTCAACATAGCTCTGGTCGCATTTGCCAGCGTCTACGAGCAATTTACCGCATGCCCTGATCGCTTCCTCCCAGTCGGAGGCCTCGACGTGGCAGGCAACAAGCTCGGGTTTAAGAAGATCGGTCAGCATGCTCGTCCCCTACTCCTCGGGCAAGATATGAAAACCAAGCGCCTGAACGTCGCGGGCAAAGCCCTTGACCGTATCAAGCGAGTACTCAAGCAAATCTTTCCCGAAATTCTTGCGCTTGGCAAGAATGGCATTGGGGACCGTAATGATCTGACATCCAACGGACTCTGCCTGGAAGATATTGAGGACCTCGCGCGTAGACGCCCAGAGAACCTCGGCAGCAGGCTTAACGGCAGCCTTCTTTACGGACTCCGCCATGAGGGGCAGCGGATCAACGCCGGTATCGGCAATGCGACCGGCAAAGATGGACAGAATAGAGGGGGTCTCGGCAGAAACGGCATCGACGAACTCGTCGACCTGCTCGGGCGTGAAGATAGTGGTGACATTCACCTTGATGCCGTCGGCAGAAAGGCGCTTGACCAACGCGGCAGTAGACTCGCCCTTGGTGTTGAGCGCCGGGATCTTAACGTAGACGTTGTCTGCCCAGGTTGCGATCTCGCGAGCCTCGGCTTCCATACCAGCCTCGTCATCAGCGAAAACCTCAAAAGAGACCGACACATCGGTAATGTGCTCAAGAACCGTCTTGGCAAAAGCGCGGTAGTCGGTCACGCCGCCGGCCTTCATAAGGGAAGGATTGGTCGTGAAGCCCTGAACGTTGCCATTGTCATGCATGTCAAGCATGCCTTCGAGGTTAGCGCCGTCGGCAAACACCTTGATCGCCATGTTCGGTCCTTTCTCATCTAACACTATTGCTATCGAAAGCCTTCTTCTTTGTTTCAAAAGCTTTTCGGTTTTCTTTTATAAACCATTTCAAAAGCTATCGAAAGCTCAATTGTCAACTTTCCGTGAACGGTCGAATATCGGGTGTGAACGTGCTTCTTTTGGGCGGCACCTCCAGAACAAGCCCCTCTATACGCTATTTAAGTGCGAACTATCTGCTACATATGCATTCGGGACATGCCATTCCGTTCATTTGATTCATACGATTTTGCCTTGTTCTTTTCATATCGATACGTTATATTTCGATTACGAAAGGCGCATCTTTTGCCTTTTGTTCAAAAGGAGCGGCATATGGCATCTACTTCAGACCTTTCACCGGCCGAGCGTCAGCGATTTATCATGAATTGGCTGGCCGAAAAACCAAATATCTCGGTATCCGACATCGTTCGCCGTTTTTCGGTTTCGGAAGTCACCGCACGACACGACCTCGTCTCGCTGGAATCCGAGGGCAAGCTGCGTCGCGTACGCGGTGGAGCGGTATCGCTTTCTCGCTCCAACGCAATCTCGTATCCCGAGGAGCGCATCAATGTCCAAGTCGAGGCCAAGGAGGCCATCGCCGCAACCGCAGCAACTCTTGTTGATGATGGCGATGTTCTGGTAATTGATATCGGCACCACGGGCTTTTACTTCGCTAAGGCCCTCATGGACAAGCGTGAGATCACCATTATCACCGGCGATCTTGCAATCGCGAACTACGCCAGCTTCAATCTCCCCAATGCTTCGGTAGTGCTGCTGGGCGGCTCCGTGCGCAAGGGTCACCTCTATCTCGCGGGCGCACTAACGCTCGACTGTATGAGCAAACTACATGCCGACAAGGCGTTTGTCAGTGCCGACGGATTCCACCCCGACCACGGTTTTACCGTCGAGCACGACTTCTCGGCCATGATCAAGCATATGTACCTGACCAACTCAAACCAGGGTTACATGATGGTTGACCAGGGAAAGTTCAACAAGACCAGTTTTTATCAGTCCGCGCAGATCGATGACCTCGATGGCATCATCGTTGACGGAGACGACGAGGGCATCATGACGGCGGCGATCGAGAGCAGCCGCAGTCATCCCAAGCTCTATATTGCAAAATAGCCCAAATGGCCGGGTCGCCCCCCACTGCGGGCGACCCGGCCATTTATTAAATCAACCCAAAGTGGTGCATGGCGGTGACGGTGCCGTCGTGTGCGACATCGTCGGTCACGTAGTCGGCGACCGCCTTGACCTCGGGCATGGCGTTGCCCATGGCCACGGCTGTCTCGACGGCGGCGAGCATGCCCAGGTCGTTGCCCGAATCGCCAAAGCCAAAGGTGCGCGCATTTCCCTCGCGGCCCAGATACGCCAGCGCTCGCGCCACGCCCACGCCCTTGTCAATGCCCTTGGGGCTCAGCTCGCGATTCTGGCCACCGGTGTTGCACAGCTCAAACTCGCAATCGATAAAGCCGTCATCATTGGCTACGCGAGCCAAACTGGGCACATTGAGGCATACCTTGCCCACGCGCAGACTGCCGTCGACGCGCATCTCCTCGGCGCTGTGCACCACAGAAGTGCCGATCAGAGACGACTGCTCAACACCCGCAGGTTCCAGGGCAAAAGTAGCCACGTTGGTCTCGAAAAAGGCCTCAATCCCTGCCGCGGCCATACGGCGTGCAAGCTCCTCGACAACGTCCTCGTCAAAGCAGTCCTCATGCACCACGCGGCCCTCGACCTCGAGCGTCGCCCCCGCCATGGCAACGACACCCGCAGGCTCCAAAGCACGCAGACCATCGGCAATCAGCCACAAGGGACGACCCGTGCAGATAAATGCCTGGTGACCCGCATTGCGCAGGCGATGAAACGCCTCGACGACCGCCTGCGAGGGGCAAACCGCCGAAAAGTCCTTGTCGGTCATGTTGTCGGGATCGAACGACGTCAGCGTGCCGTCCACGTCAAAAAAGAGCACGGCGGAATCGGGGCACGCATCAATCATATGGGTTCCTTTCGGGGGCGAGAGTAAACGAAGTATCCATCATATAATGGAGCGACGCAACCAGAGAGGTCACCCATGGAATTTTACGCAAGCTGCCCCGAGGGCTTTGAGTCCGCACTCGCCGATGAGCTTAAACGCCTCGGGCTTTCGCATGTTCGCCGGCTGAAGGGCCGCACTACATTTGAGGGCGAGCTCGAAGAAGGCTACCGCGCCTGTCTGTGGTCGCGCCTGGCGAGCCGTGTGTTCGTGGTACTCGGGCGCTTTGAGGCGCAGGATGCCGATGAACTGTACGATAGCGTTTACGACATCGCCTGGGAGACCATCATCCGCCCCGGCGCCACCATCGCCATCACCGCCCGCGGCGTGACCGAGCAGCTGCGCAACACGCGCTTCTCGGCCCTGCGCGCCAAAGACGCGCTGTGCGACCGTCTGGCCGAGACCACGGGCCGTCGCGCCGACGTCGATGCCGCCGACCCCGATGTTCACCTGTTGCTTTCGCTGCGTCAGCGTCGCGCGAGCATCAGCCTGGACCTTTCGGGCGACCCGCTGTTCAAGCGTCTGCCGCCCGCTGCGACTCGTGCCGGCGAGGGCGCACACGTGTTGCGCCCCGACTACGCCGCCCTGGTGCTGGCGCAGGTCGGCTGGACCGCACTATGCGAGCGCGAGCTGACGGCCGACGATTACGAAAACGAAGCCCTTCCCACGCTGATCGATGCCTCGTGCGCCGGCGGCGGTCTGCTGCTGGAGGCCGTGAACATTCTGACCGACCGCGCCCCGGGCGCCGCACGCGAGCGCTGGGGCTTTGAGGGCTGGCAGCTGCACGACGCTGTCCTGTGGGAGCAGCTGCTTGCCGAGGCGCGCGAGCGCGAGGCGGCAGCGCGCGAGCGCCAGGCGCGCATCGTGGCCGTAGACATCGACCCCGCCGCCCGCAAGACTGCCGAGCGCATGGTCAAGTGCGCCGGCTACAAGCGTTTTGTCGACTTTTGTGCCGCCAAGCCCGCCACCGTGCTGGACCATGCGGGCGCCGTCGCCGGTGCCGCCCTGGTCGCGGACACGACCGAGACCCCGCTTTCGCTCATGCACGATGCCATGACGCTCATCGGCGAGCTGCGCCGCGCCCCCGAGCTCGCTTCGGCGCCGGTCGCCGCTCTCACCCGCGACGGCTTGCTGGCCCGCGCGCTCCACGCCGAGCCCGAGCGCTCGATCGCCGTCATGCCCAATAACGAGGAGGCGGCTCTTGAGGTTTGGCCCTCGCTCGACCACGCCGCCGCGGCATTCGAAGCTGCGACCAGCGCAAACGCCGAGAAACAGACCGCGGACGCCGTGGACGAAGCCGCCAACACCCCCATGCCCGAACCTGCCGCCACGCTCGACCTGGGCGACGGCAAGCCGCTGCCCGTGCTCATCCCCGAGTCCGAGCAGTTCGCCAACCGCCTGCGCAAGAATGCCCGTCTGCGCCGCAAGTGGGCCAAGCGCGAGGGCGTGAGCTGCTACCGCGTCTACGATGCCGACCTGCCCGACTACTCCGCCGCCATCGACCTGTACGAGGGCTGCCCGCAGACGCCGGGCCGCTGGCTCGTCATCGCCGAGTACGCCGCGCCTAAGACCATCGACCCCGCGATGGCCCAGGCCCGCATGCTCGACATCTTGGCCATCGCGCCGCGCATCCTGGATGTTCCCGCCGAGCATGTGCACGCCAAGGCCCGCATGCGCTCACGTGGCGGCTCGCAGTACGGCAAGCAGGGCGCCGGCAAGGGCGCATCGGGCGAGCGCGCCAACATCGCGCGCCGTCGCCTGCCGCTCATCGAAGAGGGCGGACTCACCTTTGCCGTCAACTTTGACGACTACCTGGATGTGGGCATCTTCCTGGACCACCGTGTCACCCGCAACCTGGTGCGCGAGCACGCCAAACAGGCGCGCCGCTTCCTCAATCTGTTCGCCTACACCGGCACCGCCACCTGCTATGCGGCAGACGGCGGCGTCGAGGAGACCGTGACGGTCGACCTCTCCAACACCTACCTGGACTGGGCCGAGCGCAACATGCGCCAAAACGGCTTTGTGGGACCGCAGCATCATTTTGTGCGCGACGACGTGCTCGCCTGGATTCGCGATCAGCGCCAGACGCGCAACCGCTGGGACTTGATCTTTGTCGACCCGCCCACGTTCTCGAACTCGTCCAAGATGGGCCGTCGCACTTGGGATGTCCAGCGCGACCATGTCGAGCTTTTGGCCGGCGTATCTCGCCTGCTTGCACAGGGCGGACATGCCATCTTTAGCTGCAACCTGCGCGGCTTCCGCCCCGAGACACGCAAGCTCGCCCGCGCGGGCGTGGTGTTGGAGGACATTACGGCGCAGACCATCCCCGAGGATTTCGCGCGCAACCAGAAGGTGCACCACTGCTATATCGTGCGCCGCCTGCCCATTGAGGACGCCATGGCCGAGGTCGGCTTTAGCGCCGAGGAGATTGCCGAGCGCGTCGAGGAGCTACGCAACCCCGAGGCCCGCAAGCCTCGCGCGGCAGTGCCCGCGCACGCGCAGGCCGGCAACGGCAAGTCCAACTTTGCCGGCAAGCCCTCCCCCGCAGGCAAGTCCAAAAAGAAGAAGTTCTACGCCAGCAAGCCCAAGGGCAAATAACAAAGTTGCGGTGGAATAGTTCTTAAAAATGCCTGGCAAAGGCCTAAACAGGAACTATTTCACCGCAACTCATATTGGGATGGTGGTTGGCAATCTAGCCTTGGGTGACCAGGCGATAGCCGATACCCACATGCGTCTGGATATAGCGCGGGTGCGCGGGGTCGGACTCGATCTTCTTACGCAACGTGCCCATAAAGACACGCAGGCTCGCCAGGTCGCTCTTAGTTGCCGTACCCCAAATCTCGTGCAGGATAGACTGGTGCGTCAGCACCTTGTCGGCGTTACGCGCCAGCAGGCACAGGAGCTTGTACTCGATCGGCGTCAGATGCAGCTCCTCGCCATCCATCGTGGCGATGCCGGCATCAAAATCGATATGCAGCTCACCGGTATCGAACGAGCCCTCGGAGGCAACGCCACCCGTTTGCGCATACGAAAGGCGCCTGAGCGTCGTGCGAATGCGCGCGAGCAGCTCCTCGACCGAAAACGGCTTGGTCAGGTAATCGTCGGCGCCAGCATCGAGCGCACGAATCTTGTCCGCATCCTCGCTGCGCGCCGAGACCACGATGATCGGCATGCCCGACCATGCGCGCACCGACTCCACCACCTTGACGCCGTCCATATCGGGCAGACCCAGGTCGAGCAGCACAATGCTCGGTGCCTGCGATGAGGCGGCGGCGATGGCGGCATGGGCGGTCTCCACGGCCATATGACGCAAGCCGTGCGCCTCGAGCGCGGCAACAATAAGATTGCGAACGGCGGGGTCGTCCTCAACGACCAAGATGAGCGGTTTTACGGCAGAGTTCGGCACAGCGCTACTCCTTATCAAACGAAACGTCGGCGACGGGAAGCTCAATCGTAAAGACCGAGCCGTGCGGGTCCGCCGCGGCAACCTCTATGCTACCGCCATGCGCCAGCGCAATGGAGCGGCAGAGCGAAAGCCCCAGGCCCACACTACGGTGGCTGTCGGCCAGGCCATGGTTGGCGGTATAGAACGACTCGAAGATGCGCTCGCGATCCTCGGGTGCGATGCCTGGACCATCATCGGCCACCGAGCACGCCACGCGTCCATCGTCGACGCTAATCGAAATCA
Source organism: Collinsella aerofaciens (assembly GCA_048246715.1). GTDB lineage: Bacteria > Actinomycetota > Coriobacteriia > Coriobacteriales > Coriobacteriaceae > Collinsella > Collinsella aerofaciens_BY. The sequence goes on from DBFBCB010000030.1 coordinate 66,323, forward strand.
TGATATGCGAGCCTGCGGGCGTATAGGTGATGGCGTTGTTCACCAGATTGACCACCAGCTGCACCATCAGGCGCGCATCGACGTTGACGAGCGCCAGCTCATCGCACGCCACCACCTTAAGGTCGTGCTCGCGCACGGCAGGGTTCACGTGGCGCAACGCCTCCTCCACGATATCGTCCATGAGCTCGAGCGTGGTCGACAGGCGCATACCGCCGCCCTCGAGCTTGGTGATGGCGAGCAGGTTCTCGACGGTGGCGTTGAGCCATTGCGCATCCGAGCGAATGGACAAGAGCAGGCCGCGGCGCGTTTGGGCGTCGAGCACGGCGGTGCCGGTCGAGCCCTGGTCGAGCAGCACATCGGCATTACCCGAAATACTGGTGAGCGGCGTGCGCAGGTCGTGCGAGATGGAGCGCAGCAGGTTGGCGCGCAGCTGCTCATTTTTGGCAAGCACCGCCGCCTCCTCGCGGGCCTCCATGGCGCGGGCGCGATCGAGCGCCAGCTCGCCTTCGCTCACGATAGCATCGGCAAGTGTCCGCTCCTCGTGCGTCAGCACGTCGGGCTCGGCAACGATAGCCAGCACGCCCACCACCGAGGCGGGGTCGCCCGAGCGCGCGAAGCCGTCGCCTGTGCGAACCGTCAGGTAGATGCCATAAAACGCCGAGCCGCCGAACGTAGCATCGAGCGGCGTTCCCACATAGGCGGACGCCGAGAGCCGCGGTGGCATCTGCGGCGCCAGCTCGTGCACCGGCGCGGCATCGCCCACGGCCGTGTATGTCGCACGCGGCAGCAGGTCATCGCCCTCGGCGTCGGCGCTGTACCACACGACCGGACAGCCCGAAAGACGCGCCAGCTGCGTGGCCATGGCGTGAACGATCTGCTGCTCGTCGGCGCAGCGCTGCAACATGCGATTGGTCTCGAGCGCCATATGCGTGCGGCGGTCGCTGGCGGCAGCCTGTGCCAAGGCGCGGCGCAGGGCCAACGCAATCGAGCTCGACACAAGCGAGACCACGAACATGATGAAGAACATGCCGGGATAGCCGCGGTCGATAAGCGACAGCGAGTAGCGCGGGTCGACAAACAAGAAGTTGTAGAGCGCCACGGCGGCAGCCGAGCTCAGCAAGCAATACAGGCGACTCCAGGTAAAGAATGCGCACAGCTGAACGGCGAACACATAGACGATCATGATGCTCGGCGCGAGACCCGGATGGTCGAGCAGCGCGCCCACAATCGTCGCCGCGACCAGCAGCCCCACCGACACGCAGATATCGTACAGGGGGCCGCGACGCGTCATCGTAGTGCGCCGCCACCAAAAGTTCTCGGCAATATCACCGTCCGCACGGACGTCCATCAGCGCCCCGCCCCTCTCTCAAAAACAAAAACCACCACAAAGGGACAGGCACCTTTGTGGTGGTTTCTCTTGTGGTGGTTCCAAGTGTATAGCCTTTGCAACCTACGGTCGCTAGACAAACAGCACGTGCGCGAGCAGGGCACACACGCACACCGCTCCAAATACCAGTGCCACGATCGAAATTACGCGATCGGCCATATCCATGTTGGCACGATTCGTAAAGAACCGATCTTCGGCGGCGTCGACGCGCGCCTCACGCACCATTTCGACCACCGCCTCACGGCCATCGAGCGCCTTTGTATCCATGTTTACCTCCCCGGCCTCATGCTTATCCATCAAAAACCAACTCCGTGTAGCCGCCGACGTCTACGGCCGCTCGTTGGGGGCCAGGCGCTGCATCTTGTTCACGGCCTTGAACTTGGTGAACAGCGGCACGTACTCAAAGCTCACGTTGGAGTTCTCCAGGCCGTACCAACGCGCAGGCGTGCCGGCGGCGCGGCGGATGATGTACTTGAGCGTGATGGCCGTACGCTCGCTCGGCTCCACATCGCTTTCGGGCGCCAGAAGCTTACGGATCAGGACGAACTTGAACGTGCCGATGTTACCCGGATCCTTGTAGACCGAGTAGTCATGCGTCTGCGGCGGCAGCTCGCCGGTGGCAGCCAGGTCCTGAACGACCTGACGCAGGTAGGCATTGACGCGCTGGTTGATCTTGTAGCCCAGGTACAGATGCACGCGGAACACGTAATCGGTGCCGAACGTCTCGACCGAATAGGCAAAGGTATGCGGCTCGTCCATGGTCTCGACATTCACAAACCACCAGGCGTGAGCACGCTTGGGATGCTTGTCCAAGATCGAATAGACGATATCGCGGTCGATGTAGTCGGTATGGGTGTCCTTGGTCAGGTACACGACGTTGTCGCTCATGCGCTCATAGCGATCGTCGTCGCGCAGGCGCTTGAGCTGCGGCAGGTAGCTGCGCAGCGGCAGCAGCGTAAACTGGCGCTGCTCGACCGCCGTGCCGTTGTACCAGCACACCATAATGCCCATGATGAGTGCAGCCATGAGGATGGTGAAGTAGCCGCCGTGGAAGAACTTGGTGAGCGAGCTCACGAAGAAGAAGCCTTCGAGCAAAAGGAAGAAGGCCGCGAAGATCCACGGAGCAACCTTGAGCTTGCGCTCCTCGTGCAGGTAGAAGAAGAGCAGCAGCGTGGTGCACATCATAGTCAGCGTAATGGCAAGGCCGTAGGCGGCTTCCATATGCGCCGAGTTCTGGAACAGCAGCACCACGATGACGCAGCCGACAAGCATGACGTTGTTGACCATGGGGATGTAGAGCTGGCCCTTGGTCTCGGCAGGGTAGAAGACCTGCATGTGCGGCATAAGGTCCAGGCGGCTGGCCTCGGACACCAGCGAAAACGCGCCGGTGATGAGCGCCTGCGAGGCAATGATGGCCGCGACGGTGGAAAGGCCTACGGCAAACGGGCGCAGGCCCGGGGCGAGCATCTGGTAGAACGGGTTGAGGTCGGCAATGCCCATGAGCTCGGGGTTGGCAGCGTTGTTCATAAGCCAAGCGCCCTGACCCATATAGGACAGCAGCAGGCAGCACTTAACGAATGGCCAGGTAGCGTAGATGTTGCCGCGGCCGACGTGGCCCATGTCGGAGTAGAGCGCCTCGGCACCGGTGGTGGCGAGGAAGCAGCTGCCCAGAATCATGATGCCCGCGTGGTTGTTGGGGCTCAGCAAAAAGGCGATGCCGCGCAGCGGGTTGAGGCACAGCAGCACGGCGGGGTGCTGGAAGACAAAGAACAGACCCGTGCCGCCCAGGAACAGGAACCACAGCGTCATGATGGGGCCAAAGGCGTGACCGATCTTGGCCGTACCGATGCGCTGTACCAAGAAGAGCGCGATGATGATGGCGAGCGTAATGGCGACGACGCGGCCTTGGTCATCGCCCAGCACGGCATGGACCGCCGGGATGGTGCGCAGGCCCTCGATGGCCGTGGTAACGGTAACGGCCGGCGTCAGGATGCCGTCGGCGAGCAGCGCGGCGCCACCCAGCATGGCGGGGATGATGAGCCATTTACCGCAGCGCTTAACCAAGCTGTACAGGGCAAAGATGCCGCCCTCACCATGGTTATCGGCGCGCAGCGAGATGAGCACATACTTGATAGTGGTCAGCAACGTGACCGTCCACACGACAAGGGAGAGCGCGCCGAGCACGAACTCCTCCGTGACGCTTCCGATGCCGCCGTTGCCGGCAACGAGCGCCTTGGTTACATACATAGGGCTGGTGCCGATATCGCCGTACACCACGCCCAGCGTGACGAGCATCGCCGAGATGCTCACAGGAATCGCAGCGTGCGAGGCTGCCTCCTTGGCCTTTTGTTCCATAAGCCGGTTTCCTCCCAACTTTAATGTTCGAAGGGATTATAGGCAATCGACCTGCGCTTGCACGGCATCGTTTTCCCAGCTAGATAAACATTTATACGGCCTTTAGGCCACCACGGCGATATGGAATGCGACAAAGGGACTGTCCCTTTGCCTCATCTGTCATTTTCCGAGCCAGTTTTTGAACCACCACTCCATGGAACGGCTCATCTCGGCCATAAAGGGGCTCGTGTGCTTGCGGGTGTAGATATCCACCACGCGCTCCCCCACCTCGCGGGCATGCGGACGGAACATCGCGTCCATCTCGGCCACCTGCGCGTCCATGGTCGCAGCATCGGCGCGGCAGTAGCGCTCCTCGTGCACCAGGTTCACCACGGGGTGCGCGATTGCCGGGCGCTCCTTGCGGGGCGTGCCGATGATGAGCATCGACAGCGGCATGGTATAGGGCGGCAGATCGAGCAGCTCGGCAACTTCCTCGGCATTCTCGACGATATCACCGATGTAGCAGCTCCCCAGCCCCAGGGCCTCGGCGGCAACCACGGCGTTTTGCGCGGCGATCACGGCGTCCTGGGCCGCGATGGCAAAGTCGCCCAAACCCGGCGCGCGGCGGGGCGCTTTACCCGTGCGCTCGACAAACTCGGGCTCAAAGCAGCCCACGTGCTCAAACAGATCAATCCACTTGGCATAATCGACCACAAATATCAGTGCCCAGGGCGCCTTGGCGATCATGGGCTGGTGGTCGCACAGGTCGGCCAGACGGTCCAGCGTAGCCTGCTCGCGAATGCTCACGATGGAATACATCATCATGGCGCCCGCCGACGGCGCGCGACTCGCCGCATGCAGAATCGCCGCCCGCTGCTCGTCGGTCACCGCCACGGGACGGTCGTCGTCATCACGCGCGAAGGCACGCGTGGAGGAACGGTGCTCCAACGTGTCCAGCACCGCATTGCCCGTCGTCTCGACCGGATAGCCACACGTATCCACAGCCTTGGTGCAAACCTGCTCGTTCATCGCCTCATCCTCGCTAATTCTTTAAGAAGCCTTTACGTTTCCGTGTAATTCCCGTCCATTATCGCGCAGGTCGCCACTACATTGCGCCACACCGCCACACGTGCGCGTTAATATGGCTGGTTGTTGTGCGCAGACACCAATTGCAGCGCATATCTTGGTAACAATCGGGTAAACCCCCGCTTTCGTACGTTTTAGTTTGTGAGGAGTCTCAGCATGTTCGCTGCCGCCATCTCGCTCGTCGGTCTTGCGGCGACCGTCTACCTTGTCTTGCGCGAGGCCAAGGCCATTCGCGCTCAGTCGGGCACCGTTGCCAAAAGCGCTCTTGGGTGGAGCGTCGCCTTCGGCCTGTTCCAGCTCTTTTTGACCATTTGGGGCGCCATTGGCCTCGTCGCCCAAAACGAGCCGCTCGCCTTTGTGATGCTCATCCTGACCAACGCCATCCTCACCGGCTGCGCTTGGGCCAGCATCGCACGCGACCGCATCGCCCCGCGCGTCTTTGCGTTCGCCGCGCCCGACGCCCCCGCTCCCACCGGCAAGCTCGCCCGCCTGCGCGGCGCCTTTGTGGGCAAGCCACTCGTCGCCGCCGTGCTGTGCCTGCTGCTCGCCGGCGTCTTTGCGCTGCTAGGCATGGAGGTATCGTCCAACCACGACTTTACCTGGGTCTACCCCCTGTGCATCCTGCTCGAGTGGGCCATCATCACCACGCTCATGACCGGCCTGTTCTTCCTGTTCCAGCGCCACGGCGCAGCTCCCGCGGTCCTGGCCTTTGCCCTCTTTGTCCTGGGCATTGCCGAGTTCTTCGTCATCACGTTTAAATCCATGCCCATCCAGCCGGGCGACCTTTCGGCCATCTCCACCGCCGCCGCGGTCGCCGGCACCGGCTACACCTTCTCGATCTCACTGTTCTGCGTGCTGTCCATGGGCTTTACCGCCATCGCCATGCTGCTATGCGAGTACGCCGGCCTGGTTGCACCGCACCGCCAGAAGGATGCCGCCAACGCCAAGCGCATGCTGCTCACCAACCTGCTCGTGGCCGTGCTGTGCCTGGGCGGTGTGACCGCACACGTCACGCTCATCGACTACTACAACGCTCTCGGCATCACCGTCTACACCTGGCGCCCGCTCGAGAGCTACTGGCGCGAGGGCTACCTGCCCGCTTTCATTAGCGCAGCGCAGTCCATCAAGCCGCCCAAACCCGCCGACTACTCCGTCGACGATGCCAAAGCCACGCTCAAAAAGTACGCCAAGGCCTACGACAAGTCCGATGCGGCCAAGAGCGACGAGCGCGCCGCCGCAAAGGAGCAGTTCGACAGCGAGAAGCCCACGGTCATCGCCATCATGAACGAGACCTTCTCGGACCTATCCATCTACCAGAACATGCGCGCCGGCTACGAGGGTCCGCAGTACTTTAAGAGCCTGCCCAACTGCCTCAGCCGCGGCAAGCTCTACGTGAGCGCCTACGGCGGCGGCACCGCCAATACCGAGTTTGAGTTTATGACCGGCAACTCCATGGCCAACCTGGGCTCGGGCGTGTACCCCTACACCATCTACAACATGGAAACGACCGGGAACTTGGCAGAGCAGTTCAAATCGCTCGGCTATTCCACCACGGCCATGCACCCCAACCACGCGACCAACTGGAACCGCGAGAACGTCTACAAGGACTTTGGCTTTGACCAGTTCCTGTCCATCAACGATTTCCAGGGAGCCGACACCCTGCGCGGCATGGTGACCGACCAGGCTACCTACGACAAGATTCTTGAGCTGCTCGACCAGAACGCCGATCCGCAGTTTATCTTCGACGTGACCATGCAGAACCACTCGGGCTACGACACGGGTCTGCTGCCGGTCGACAAGCAGATGCACCTGAACATCGACACGACCGATCTGGACGCCAAGACCGTCGAGGACGGCACGCTCTCCGATGTCGACGAGTATGTCTCGTGCATCGAGCAGTCCGACCAGGCGCTTCGCTACTTCCTCAACGCCCTGAGCAAGCTCGACCGTAAGGTAGTCGTGGTGTTCTGGGGCGACCACCAGCCGTTCTTCCCGTCCAAGTTCAACGACAAGTGGTTTACCGGCGAGGACGATGCCACGCACCAGGAACGTCTGTGGCAGACCGACTACATCATCTGGGCCAACTACGACGTTGCCGGCTGCGACCAGACGAGCGAGGTCGACGACCTGTCCACCAACTACCTGTCCACGCAGCTTATGCAGCTGATCGGCGCACCGCTGACCGACTACCAGAAAGCGCACATGACGCTGCGCGAGTCGCTGCCCGCCGTCAACTCGGTGGGCTACGAGGACGCCAGCCTGCGCTGGGCGCTTTCCTCCAACGTCACCGGTGACGATGCCGCCGCCGCAGCCGCCACCAAGGCGCGCGAGGATTACGCCAAGATGCAGTATTACGAGATGTTCCGCGACGGCAAGAACGTGTACACCGAGCACTTCCAGACCGAGGCCAACGAAACCGACCCCAACCTGGCACCGGGTACAACCAAGATCAAGTAGCGGGTCACTCATAACTGAAACGTCTGTCCGGGCGGAGGCATATAAGGTTCCCTGCTCGGACAGTCCTGCGCAAGACGAAGGCCACGTTATGTGGCCTTCTTTGTTTGCGGAAAGTGTGTCCCGGAATTCTTGTCTGGAATGGGATGCAGTTTCCGCTTGGGACCCGATTGGGAAAGTGTGTCCCACTATTCAGCTGGATTCCGGGATGTATTTTCCGGTTGAGGCTCGTTGGGAAAGTGCGTCCCACTTTGGGGGCTGATTCTGGGACGTGGTTTCCGGTTGGCTCTCATTGGGAAAGTTCATCCCATTTCTCGGCCTAATTATGGGACGCAGTTTCCCGTTGAGGACCCTTTGGGAAAGTGCGTCCCGGTCTGGGCGCTAATTGTGGGATGCAGTTTCCGCTTGCGGAGTCTCCACTCAACAGAAAACCCGGGTGGCCTGTTTTTGGCTACCCGGGTTTTTGGGTTGTCGATATGTTCGACTGGCTACTAGTGGGTCTTGCGGCGCTTGATCAGCATGATGAGGGCTATCACTACGAGCGTTGCTCCCGCTGCTGCTGCGGTGGCGACTAGGGCGAATGTTTGGTCGCCGGTGTTTGCGAGGTTCTTCGCTGTGGTCGTAGTCTTGACCTTGGTGTCGGTCTTAGCTCCGTTGTCGGACTTGGGCTTGTCCGGGTTCGTCGGGGTCTCAGGAGTCTCGGGGTCCTTTGAGCCTTCGGAATCGGTTGGGCCGGCGGTGTTTACCAGCGTATGGTCCAGGAACTTCTTGGCGCCCGCACTTGCCTGTGAGAACAGGCGGCGCGTGCGGATCGGGGTGGCGTTCACCGTTGTGAGCGCCGTCTCCTCGGCCTCGATATTCACGAGCGTCGTGCCGGTGTCGAGGCCCACGTCGTTGTATCCCACGTGGCAGTAATACTGCGCACCGTCATCGTCTGCGGTCAGGTCAATCTCGAGCTTTGAGGCCGTTCCAGCCGCGAGGTTGCCATCGGCACCCACGAGCTTAAACTCTGTCTCGCCGCGGCCCTTGCGGTACCACATATAGGTCGGTGCCAGCCCTGTTTCGCTATCGTCGGCACCGAGTTGCTTCACATAGCCAATCGCCGAGAGCGTCAGGTGGCTTCCCGCCGTGCGCTCAACCGAAGAGTCGTATCCAAGATCCGACCCCTCCGCAGCATCCGCTGCAGGTCCGCTCACGGTCATCGTCATGCCATCGGGCATGGTCTTGACCGTGATGATTGCCGAGCGAATACCTGTTTCGGTCGTGGATCCATTCTTAACGGCGGCGATGGCGAATCGATACTCCGTATTGGGCTGCAGCCCATCCCACTTGAGCGAGGTCTGCGTGTTGTCGGCAATCTTCCAGCTATTGACGACCGCATCCGCCGCATTGCTCTGCAGCATGCCCACGCCGTAGCTAAAGCCACTCTTGTTTGCGAGTACATCGTCCCAGCTAAACGTAACGCTGGTCGAATCGACGGCGTTTGCCGTAAAGCCCGTCACGGCCGGCGCGTCGGGCATCTCGACGTCCTTAACGTCATAGCCCACGATCCAGAACTGGTCGGTGTCCTTGGTGCCGAGCTTGTCGCCCGAGTCTGCCTCGAACTTGTCGACATCCACCGCGTTGACGCCCAGACGCCACACAAAACCGTACTTGCCCTGCGCGGCCTCGGGCAGGTTGTCGACGGTGCCGCCGTATTCGGTCGATTCACTCGAGGAGTTACCCGTAGTAAAGCCGGCGTTGGCACCAAAGCACAGGCCGCCAAACAACTCGTGCTTTGCGAGCTTCGCGCCCATGACAACGCTGCCGTTCAGCGTCAAGCCGAGCTCGAGCTCCTGCTCCTTGCCCTCCTCGACTTCGATGGTCTGCTCAATGCTCGCCCCCGACTGCGCGGCGGCGCCGTTAAACCCATCGTGCGTGTAGGCGCGCGTTACGCCAGGCTTGCCCAGGCCAAAGGAATCCCCAACGGGAGTCTCGCCGTTGAGCGTCGTTTGATAGGTTCCGGGTTCTCCCGACCGGTTGGTCAAAAAGTAGCTGAGCGGCGTCATATTGTGCTGTTTGGCAATGCGGTCATAGGCCTCGACATTAACGACCGAGGTCTGCGCGCCGAGCGACACGGGCGCCGCCATCACGCCCTTGCCACCAGTTTCCTCATTTTCGATCTCATACTCGTAATAGACCATCGGAATCGTGTAGAGCACGGCCTTGTCACCCTCGCCGGCATGCGACTCATAGCTTACGCTTGCGCTGACCGTGCGCTCGCTCCGGTAGTCATAGCATCCCTCGGCGGCAAAATCGACTGAAGCATTCATCGCGACCAGGGGCGGACCGGTCTGCACCTCGACGGCAACGCCCAACTCGGCGCCAATGGTATAGCCCTGGGATGTCCCCGTGCCCTTTTCCTCTCCGTATGACGTGCCGCCCAACACCAGATAGCCGTATGCCTGCTCCAGATCCTCAACATAGGGCGCATCCTGCAGCACGGCAAGCACGCGCGGGTTGGTATAGACCTTGTAGCGGTCCTTGTACGTGATCTTGACGCTGTCGTTGTCGACATCGGGCAGCGCGAGCGAGATAAATGTGCCGTAGGTAGTGCCGCGACGGTTGCTCTCGCTAATCACCTGCTCCTCGCCGCGGCGCACCTTTCCGTTCTCGTCGAGCGAAAAATGCGAGGCGGTCATCCAATAGTAGTCATCGTTCTTGCGCAGGTCCTCGTCGCGGTGCTTGCCCACCACGGCGATAAAGCTCTCGTTATAGCGGTCCGAACCCGAGACGCTGCCCGCCTTGACGTCGCTGATCCACACCTGCTCTATACCCTTGTGGTCATGCTTGTTGCTGCTGTTGTATTGCTGACCGCTCATGCTCATGGTTCCGACCATGGACCCCAAGCCCTGAGCCCCGCTCTGTGCCGTGTTGCAGGCAAAGTCGCGGAACACATCGCCGCCCACGAGCACCTCGTCGACCGCCAGCTGCTCGGACAGGCCGTCAAGGTTGGCAGTGGCAAGGGCAATAGGCGCCAAGGTGCACGGATAGCGCTTATCCTGAGCGCTATCCTTCCATGCGCTGTTGGGCACATGCATCAGCCCATAGGAGGCGAGGAGCCCGTCTCTGTATTCCTTGCAATCGGAAAGCTTGAACTCGCCAGACTCCGAGTCAAAATACGCGTAGCGGTACAGCGCGCCGTACAGCCCCTTGCTGCCGTCAGAAGCGCCGTAATCAAAAGCGCTGCGTTGCCAGTCATAGCCCGCAAGAATAAGGCCCGTGACGGTTTCACCCGTCTTCTTTCCTTCTTCATCGTAGGCGGCAAACGTGCCGAACGTCGCATTCGCAGCGACCATGGTCTTGCCGTTCGCGGAGAGGGAGATTGCGCCCGCGTCGCCCAGAGCATCGACATGGACGAGCGCACCCTTGGATGCATCCCACGAAAACAGCTCGCAATGCGTCGACTTATCAATATTCTTCTTGCCGTAGGGTGCCGAGACCACGATGGCGAGGTCATCGCAAAAATCGCGATCGAGGTCGCCGGCCGCTAGCGAAACGACAGGAGCTGACTGAAGCTGCGTCCAGGAGTCGTTCCCGCCCTTGTTGTGCGTGGTGTAGTCCGCGGCGTTACCGGCATCGATCTTGACGACGCTTTGCTTCCAGTTGCCGCCCTCCAAGTCATACATGTCGACTACAGCCTTGCGCACGCCGTTCTCGTCGACATAGCAGCCCGCGTAGACAAAAAGCTCGTCGACGCCGTCGCCATCGACATCGCCCGCCTCGACATCAAAGACGGCGTCGTGCTCTTGCAGGTAACCGGCATCCAGGTACTTAAAACGGCCTTCGTACATCATATTAGTGTTGACCGTCACCGGCAGGTGTGTGTCGAGAGTGCGCGTACGCCCGTTGCTAAACGAGTAGAGGACCAGCTCAACCTTTCCGGCGTATGACTTGCCGTCAATCGTCGTGGAGGAACTGTCGCCGTAGGCACGGAGCTCGGCAACGCGGCTCTTTTTGCCCGTGCTGGCGTCGCTGCAGAACTCAACACTCGTGGCGTGAATGCCCGAGAAACCGTTGTTGTCGTTGGCGAGTACTGTTGAGGACTCATTGTTGCTTAGGTACGACCAGGTGCCGCCACCGTAGTCGCTATGCTTGTAGAGATCGCTGTTCGTATCGAAGTTGTTGACGTTTTGCCAGAACTTTGCGGCGCCCCACACACTTCCATAGCCATCGGTGAGTTTGCTGCTGCCGCCAATGTCACCGCGCTCGACGTTCTCGAGCTTGTCGCGCAGAGTGTAGCGATTGCCATGGCTACCGTTAGCTGCCATATAGACCTCGCTGCGCGTGGCAAACGTCGTGGGGGTATCAGTGGAATAGGGGCCAACGGTATCGGCCGGAATGTCCTCGCTCGTGCCCAGACCCAGGGCTTGATAATCCTGCTCGGTCATATCGGTGATTGCGGGCGCGTCTGCCGCCTGGGCAACCTGGGGCGTGGCCGTGAAGCAGGTGACGCTCGTGGCGATCAACGCAGCAAGCGCCGCCGTCCCAACAAGCGGGATTTTCGACAGCCTACGGATACGGGGGTGTGGAACGTACATGAGGGACCTCGCTTTATTCGAGTGGAGTGGACTCATTTTTGCAAATGATACATCCGATGCCCGATATCACGTGTCTCATTTTCGCCAACGGCGTGTCTCATTTTTGAGAATCCGAGATGCCGCGGAAATCTTATCCCAGCTCAAAGGCCATTTCTGGGATGTATTTTCCGTCGAGTGCCTCATCGGGAAACTGCATCCCATTTCAAGCGTCGATTCTGGGACGCATTTTCCCCTTAGACCCTCAACCGGAAACCGCATCCCACTTTGAGCGCAAATTCCGGGATGCATTTTCCGCTTGAGCCTCATTGGGAAACGGCGTCCCACTTTGAGGGCTGATTGTGGGATGCATTTTCCGGTTTTGCTCTCATTGGGAAAATGCATCCCGTTTCTTGACCGAATAATGGGACGCAATTTCCCGTTGGAGCGCCTTTGGGAAAGTGTGTCCCACTTCGACCGCCCAGAGTGGGATGCACTTTCCGCAAAGCACCTCAACGGGAAACTACGTCCCATTCCAAAGGCAAATTCCGGGACGCACTTTCCGAAACCCCGCCCATCCGGAAAGCCCGTCCCACTCTGAATACATCCAGCGAACATATGCGAGCGTGTTGTCCAGAACGGCCTCGTCATCGGGGTGATGGAAAATATCGTCCCAGACGCTTGCCATCGTTGCGCCCACGAGTGTCAAGAAAAAAGCCTCGAGGATTTCGAGGCTTTCACCATTTGTATTGTTTTGCACGAAGGACCGCGAACGGCGAAGCTACTCTCCCAGCACGGCCTTCTTGGCGGCTGCAGCCATGTTATCCAGATCCTCCTTGGTGGGGTGATCCTTTGCGGCAACCCAGTTGTCGAGCAGCATCTTAAATCGGGCGTTGTCGGGATCTTGCTCGAGCATGGCCTCGTAGCGCTGCTTGACCGCGGGGCCCATCTTGCCCTGGCACATCGCCCAGCCCGCAAGCTCGGCATCCCCAGCCAAATTGGAAGTTACGCGGTCGATAATCTGCTGATAGTAGCTCTGGTCGGCCCCAAAGCCGCAGGTGCCAAACAGGAACACGCGCTTACCGTGCAAGGCGGAGAGCAACGCCGCGACCGAAGGCGTGCACGCGCCCTTGTCGCACCAAAAACCGACGAGCACCGTGTCGGCCGCGCAGGCGCCCTGCGCCTCGAGCGCGACCTGATCTGCATCCGCATCGTCGCTCAACGCCGCGGCATGGACAAACTCAACACCCGCAGCCTGCAGAGCGCGCTTGATCGCGCCCGAAACCATCCTGGTATTACCGCTCTTGCTGTTAACCACCAGAGAGCACGTCATAGTCACGTTGCCTCGTTTCCCCCAAAAACTAAAGCCACTAATGCAATTTATTAGATGACTATCTTAGTACTAACGTGACAGATGTACAGAGCCGCCCAGTAGTCTTTTTGGGACGGGGCTTTTTTAGCTACCCCAAGCCCCAAAGCACCCCGTGGCCATGTGACTGTATGGGGGGTAGCTAAAAAAGCCCCGTCCCAAAAAGACTACTTTGCGCTACGTTATTGGGCAAACTGGCTGCGATAGAGTTCGGCGTAGAAGCCGCCTGCCGCTAGCAGCTCGTCGTGCGTGCCGCGCTCGATAATCTGCCCGTCGCGCATCACCAGAATGCAGTCGGCGTTGCGGACGGTGCTCAGGCGGTGCGCCACGACAAAGCTTGTGCGACCGGCCATGAGCTCGTCGAATGCCGCCTGCACCTGCAGCTCGGTGCGGGTATCGATACTCGAGGTCGCCTCGTCCAGCAGCAAGATAGCCGGGTCGGTGAGCATGACGCGCGCAATGCACAGCAGCTGCTTTTGGCCCTGGCTAAACGTGCCGCCGTCCTCGCCGATGACCGTATCGTAGCCGCCTGGCAGCTGCACGATAAACTTGTGCGCGTGCGCGTGCTTGGCAGCTTCGATAACCTGCTCGCGCGTAGCGTCGGGACAGCCGTAGGCGATGTTTTCGGCCACGGTGCCCTCGAACAACCAGGTATCTTGCAGCACCATGCCAAAGGCGCGGCGCAGGCTTGCGCGCGTGTAGCCACGCGAAGACCGGCCATCGACTGCGATGCGACCGGCATCGATATCGTAGAATCGCAGCAGCAAATTGATGAGCGTCGTCTTGCCGCAGCCCGTAGGGCCAACGAGGGCAAAGCGCATGCCGGGCTTGGCCTCGATGCAGATATCCTGCAGCAGCTTGCGGTCGGGCACGTAGCTAAAGTCCACATGCTCAAAGGTCACCTCACCCTGCGGGGCGGCAAGTTCCACGGCATCCGCCGCATCGGGCTCCTGCTCGCGCGCATCGAGCAGCGCAAACATGCGGCGCGCCGAGGCATACGCCGTCTGGATCTGCGTAATGACGTTGGTGACCTCGTTGAACGGCTTGGTGTACTGGTTGGCATAGGACAGGAAAATCTGCACGCCGCCCACCGTGAGCGCAGCGGGCACGCCCGTGATCACGCCCACGCAGCCAATCACGGCGACCACGGCATAGATGATGTTGTTGATAAAGCGCGTACCGGGGTTGGAAAGCGAGCCCATAAACTGTGCGCGTTCACCTGCCGTATAGAGCTCGGCGTTGAGGGCGTCGAAGCGCGCTTGGGCGTTCGGGCCGTAGGCAAACGCATCCACCAGTTTTTGCTCGCCCACATACTCCTCGATATGGCCACCGAGCTGCCCTTGAATACGCTGCTGTGCCGTAAAGCTTTTGTTGGAGAGCTTGGCGATAGCACCGGCTGCAAAAATGGAAAGCGGCGTGACGAGTACCACCACGAGCGTCATGGTCAGGTTGATGGAAAGCATAAACGCGAGCGTGCCCACGATGGTAATAACACCGGTGAAGAGCTGCGTGAAGCCCTGCAGCAGACCGTCGCCCACCTGGTCGACGTCGTTGACCACGCGGCTCATGAGGTCGCCGTGGGCATGGCTGTCGATAAAGCTGAGCGGCATGCGGCTGAGCTTATCGCTCGCCTCCACGCGCATGTCGCGCACCGTTTCGTAGGACAGGCGGTTGACGCAGTAGCCCTGCAGCCACTGGAAGGCCGCGGCACCTACCACGACGAGCGCGAGTTTGGTAACGAGCGGCAGCAGCGCGTCGAAGTCCACCTGCCCGGCGGCGGCGATCAGGTCGATGCCCTCGCCGATAAGGATAGGCGTGTAGAGCTGCAGAATCACGGAGATGGCGGCACTCACAAACGACGCAACAAACGAAATGCGATGCGGACGAACGTAGCCCATCAGACGGCGAGTCACCGCACCCACGGGATAGCGCTCGGGGTCGCCGGGCTGGCGCGGACCGTCGCCCAGGTCGTTGAGGCTATCGTTACCGGACACGTTGGCCGTCATCGTGGCGACCGAACCGGAGGAAGTGTACGGATTCATTTAGCAGCCCTCCTTTGCGCAGACGGATGCGGAGGCGATCGGGGTGGACGCGGGCGTCGTACTCCCCTGCTGGCCCTCGAGCTCCTCGCGGCGCAGCTGCGACTGGCAAATCTCGCGATAGAGCTGACAGGCCGCGTACAGCTCATCGTGCGTGCCCAGGCCCGCGACCGAGCCGTGATTGAGCACGCAGATCATGTCGGCGTCGCGCACGGTCGAGACGCGCTGGCTCACAATGACCGTAGTCAGCGGCAGACCGCCCTCGGCGGCACCGCGCACGCTGCGCTCGCGAATGGCATGACGAAGCGCCGCATCGGTCTTAAAGTCGAGCGCCGAGGCAGAGTCATCCATGATTAGGACCTGCGGAGAGCCCACCAGAGCACGTGCGATGGTCAGGCGCTGGCGCTGGCCACCGCTAAAGTTCTTGCCACCCGCCTCGACCGGCGCGTCCAGACCCTGAGGTTTTTTGCGCACGAACTCGCTCGCCTGCGCCATATCGAGCGCCGCCCAAAGCTCATCGTCGGTTGCCGCATCGTCGCGCCAGGTTAGGTTGCTGCGAATCGTGCCGCTCACGAGCGACGCGCGCTGCGGAACAGTCGCGACCACACGGCGCAGCTGATCGAGCGGCCAGGCGCGCACGTCGGCACCCATTACGCTCACGCTGCCGATGCTCGCGTCGTACAGGCGCGAGATAAGCGAGACGAGCGTGGACTTGCCGCTGCCCGTGCCGCCGATAATACCGAGCGTTTTGCCCACCGGCAGTTCCAGGGTCACATCGCTCACGGCATTTGCCGCGCCCGCGCCAAACGAAAAGCTCGCATGGTCAAAGCTCAGCGCAGGGACTGGAGCAGCGCCACCCGCCAGTTCGCTCGGCTTGGGCAGCTCGACCGGCTGGTTGCCCTCGTCGGTGATGCTCGGCACGCAATTGAGCACCTCGTTGATACGCGACGCACTGGCGCTCGCCTTGGTAAAGACCACGACCAGGTTGGCGACGTAGACGATGGAGGTAAGGGTCTGCGTCATGTAGTTCACAAACGCCATGACCTGGCCCTGCGTAAGCTCGCCCACGTTGACCTGGATGCCGCCCACCCACAGGATGGCGCACACACCAAGGTTCATCACCAAAAACGTTACGGGGTTAAGGATCGACGAGAGCTTGCCCACCGCGATGGCGGTATGAGCCTGGTCGTCGGCGGCTTGGGCAAAGCGCTCGCGCTCGTGGTCCTCGCGCACAAACGCACGGACCACGCGGGCGCCCGAAAGCCCCTCGCGGCAAATGAGCGCGATGCGGTCGAGCTTTGCCTGCAGCTGCTTGTAATACGGAATGCAGCGCGCCATGACAAACCAAAACACCAGGCCGATAGCGGGCGTGCAAATCAAAAAGATGATGCCGAGCTTAAGGTCGATGGCAAGGGCCGCGACCATGGAGCCCACCGCTAGGAAGGGCCAGCGGATGAGCATGCGCACGCCCAGCGCCACAGCGAGCTGCACCTGGTTGACGTCGTTGGTGATACGCGTGATGAGCGACGGCGTGCCAAAACGGTCGAGTTCGGCATAGCTCAGCTTGTTGATATGCTGGTAGAGCGCGCCACGAATGTCGGTGCCCATGCCCTGCGAGGTGAGCGCCGCCATCTTTTGGCAGACGAGCGTAAACGAGATGCCGATCACAGCCATGGCGGCAAGCAGCATACCGTAGTGGATAACGGCGTTCACGTCGTGCGCCCCAATGCCCTTATCGATCATCTGGGCAATCACCAGCGGCGTCAGCAGGTCAAAGATCACTTCGATTAGCTTGCACGCAGGGCCGATCACCATATATCGGCGAAACTTACCACCAAAACGCCTGAGCAGCTCAATCATGTATAGGCGCTCCCTATCATCATCCACATTCAATTCGAACCATGATAGTACCGCCACCCCAAAAGAAGCGTAAACAACTCGTCATTTCTAACGGGATTCAGTTTTCAGGGGAGGGGTATACGCGCACACCCAGCCAGTGTCGGGTCAACTAGCATGGTATATTTACATTAGTGCTACCAAGTTAGTCGCCGACCCTTGAAATGAGGTGCCGAGATGAACGACATTCTCGCAAGAAGAGCAAGACGAGCAACTGTGGGCATCGCCCTTTCCGCAGCACTTGTCGCGGGAATCGCCCCCGTAGCGGCGATCGCGGCAGAAACCAGTTCCCCCACCGGTGCGGCCGTTTCGCAGACGAGCGCCACCAGCGGCAATTCGGGCGCCCCGCAGACAGAAGATGCGGCCGCCGCAAAAGAAAAAGCGTATGCAGCCATGCAGGAAGCGCTCAAAAAACTCGAGGCCGCAAAAAACGCCGCAAGTCCCGAGAAAATTGCGAGATTCAATGATGACATTGCCCGTTTTCAAGAGCTCCGCGACAAGATGGCGGCGCAAGCCGCCGAAGAGAGGGAACTCCTTCCCACCATGCAAGCGGACATCGATGCAGCCCAAGCCAAATACGACGGGGCCATCAACCGGGTAAGCGAGCTCCAGGCAGAATTAGACAAGAAACTTGAGATGCTTAAGACACTCGAAGCGCTCGGCTACGAGGAGTTTGTCGAAACTGTTAAACAGCAAATAAAGCAGTTGCACAGTGAGATGATATCGGCAAAAACGCAAGTAAACTCTTGCGAAGCGGAGCTCCGCGAGTTCCAGTACCGCCTCAGAAGAGAGGAAAGACGAGTTAATGACTGTGAACGTGCTGTAGAGAAATATAAAGCCGATATCGACCGGTTCACAGCCTGGCGAGATGCGCTCCTCGACAATTTGAAAAAAGCGCAAACGGCCTATGACGACGCCTGCAAGGCATACGAAGAGGCGAAAGCCGCGGCAGACAAGGCCGCCTCGCCCGAGATAACGAAACCGACCGAGACGACGCCTCCCTCCAACTCGGCGCAACCGGCCGAGGCAACACAGCCCGCCAGCTCGCCCGCGACCGGCAAAAATACCCCGCCAAGCTCCACCAAGCAGGCGAACTCGAGCAGCGGCAAGCAAGCAAATATGACCGCCGGCAAGCTCGCAAACACGGGCGACACAGCACCGAGCGCAATCGCACTCGCAGCAGTCGCCGCCGCAGGCCTCGGAATAACCGCCACAGCCACACGCCGCATCAAGAACTCAAAATAGCTGCCAGAGCATTCTGCCTTCACCAATCCACAAGCCCAGAGACAAAAAGAGGCCCGTTTCCCCAACCTAGGGAAACGAGCCTCTTTACTTGTAAAAACAGATGGTAATGCCGCCGTCTCTTGAACCACGCAGCCATCAATGCCCAGACAACGCCAACGAGCAGCATTCCTTAAGGGATAGATTAAATTAGATAAACGCGCCTTTACGGGTGATTTTTGGACGACGGGGCCCGGCCGGCGGCGAGGTGTTTGGTAGTCGAGCGATCCCGCAGGCGAAGCCGAGGACCAGCGAGACACCAAATACCTCGCCGCCGGCCGGGCCATGTCGCGGCACCAAAAAGCGCCCGTGCGCTCGATGGATTCGGATGCCCGACAGAGGCTCCTTATGGCTGCTTCCTTCCGGACCTGACCAGATTCGGAACATGTCGTCATCCGAACCCATCGAACGCGCTAGGCGCTCGGTATATCTTACCTGCTCCCGCCCGCCAGAGCAAGGTAGCTAATTTGGGACGGAGCTTTTTTGACTACTTTTGCAGCCCGATTGCCAGAGCAGCCAATGAGTAGTCAAAATAGTCCCATCCCAAAATGACCGGCTTGGTGCCGCACCACAGAAAGGGCCCATCTACTACGTTTAGGCCGCAGGGGTCAACCATAGCCGGCTTTTTCGAAAATCGGCAAGCTTTCTACCTGCGGTTTTGTTTTTGCAAATTCCGGGATGGTCGAAGGTGGCCGGTTTAACGTAGTAGATGGTCGCATTTCGTGGCAAACGGTCCGACCCAAGGCACAAGGCGGCCAACCTCGAATGGCCATTCTCGAAGTTGCAGTGGAATACGGACTGAATTGGCCCCTTAAAGGCAAAAACGCTCCGTATTTCACCGCGACTTATCGAGGGGATGGGTTTTAGATACGGCCAAGGTCGTAGGATCGAGCGGCCGCTTCGCCGGCGCAGATGAGGTTGGTTGTGGCTTCTTGCGGATCGAGTGCCTGTTCCAGGCCCATGGGTTTGCGGCAAATCGGCAGTACAAGGTCGATGCCTTGCCCATACACAGCATCCAGGTTATCAGCGCGACCGCCCACGACAGCAATCACCGGCTTGCCATATCGCTTCGCACGACGGGCCACACCCACCGGCGCCTTACCGGCGGCGGACTGCTCATCCATATTGCCCTCGCCCGTTATGACCAGGTCGACATCGCGCACGCGCTCGTCAAACCCCACGAGATCGAGCACCGTCTCCACGCCCGAACGCAGCTCCGCCCCGAGCGCCAGCAGCGCGGCACCCAGGCCGCCTGCGGCACCGGCACCGGGCACTCCGAGCACCGAGCCAAATGTCCGAGCACCCTCGGGTGTGCGCAACAACCCCTGGGCTCGAGCTCTGGCAATCGCCGCATCGAGCAAGCGACCGTAGCCGACCATCCAGCCGTCGTATCTGCGCAGCACCTCGACATCATCCGCCGGCAGGCCCTTCTGCCCGCCGAACACCGCCAGTGCGCCTCGACGCCCCACGAGCGGATTCTCGACATCGGAAAGCACAACGATACGAGCATCATCCAAAGCCTGCAGCGCGGGCGCCAGATCAACGCTCGCCACCTGCTCAAGGCCGGCAAGACCGGGGGCGACATCGCATCCCTGATCATCGACCACACGCGCGCCCAGCGCCTGCAGCATGCCGGCGCCACCATCGTTGGTGGCACTGCCGCCCAAACCAATATAGATAGTCTTTGCGCCCGTGCGAACCGCGCGAAGCATGAGCTCGCCCACGCCATAGGTCGAAGCCGCAAGCGCCGCCGATTCTGTACAGGGCGAGTACCCAATACCCGCCGCCTCGGCCATCTCGATGACCGCGGACTCGCGCTCGCCGTCCACCAGCATCCGGGCAGACGCGCGGTCGCCCAAGGGGCCTGCGACATCGCAGGTTGAGAGCTCACCGCCGCACGCGGCAACGGCATCGAGCGTCCCCTCACCGCCATCCGCCAGCGGCAATGTGCACACCTCGGCATCGGGCCAAACGCGGCGCACGCCTTCGGCAACCGCCGCCTCCGCCTGCGCACTCGAAACGCTGCCCTTAAAGGAGTCGATCGCCAGCAGCACACGGCGGGGCCGGCGGCACGCAGGACCAAAGTCAACCACCGTGCCAGCATCCTCACCGACACCTGCAAGCGCTGCGGCGTGAGCGGCGTGCGCTTCAAGATCAGCCCCACAACCGCAATCAGCGCCGCCCGCTCCGCGCAGACCGCCAAAATAGCTACTCAGCAGCTCACGGCATTCATCCGCCAGGACCCCGGCCGTCACGTTAAACCGATGATTCAGGCGCGAGTCGGCATTCAAATCGTATAGGGATCCCAGCGCGCCCGCCTTGGCATCGGCCGCGCCATACGCACAGCGTCCAACGCGCGCGTTGACCATAAGCCCCGCACACATGCAGCAAGGCTCGAGCGTTACATAGACCGTGCAATCGGAAAGGCGCCAGCGACCGAGCGACCGAGCGGCAGCGCACAGGGCCGCAAATTCTGCGTGCGCCGAAGGATCCTGATCGAGCTCGCGTCGATTATGCGCCCTCGCGACAATCTCGCCGTCGCGCACCACTACGGCTCCGATGGGCACCTCGCCCACCGCCGCGGCGGCGCGCGCCTCGGCCAGCGCCTCGCGCATGAACTTCTCGTCGATTTCGGTGATCGTCATCGTTCGCCTTCCCTGTTGCAAATTCAAAACGATGCTATCATTACGACTCACGGAGAGATGGCAGAGCGGTTGAATGCGGCGGTCTTGAAAACCGTTGAGCGCGAGAGCGTTCCGGGGGTTCGAATCCCCCTCTCTCCGCCACTCCTAGTGATGCACCGGCGTCATGGTCCGCTCAAACAGTGCATCGACCACGTCGGCTATCTCAGGTCGACGCTCAAGATCGTGGCCCGATTCCCACCATATCGTGAAAAGTCGAATAATACCGCCGGCGACAAACTCAGACGTCGTCTCGAGTGACACGGGAGCCAGGGCATCCTCGGCAAGCACGTTCATCACACGCTCGCGGATGGAGCGGGCAATGCGGTCGCAAATAACATTGGTCAACATGCCCGACATGCTGCTTGCCAAAATGTTATCCATGAGCCGCTCGTGCGTCAGAATCAAATCCATAGCATCGTCCAAAATCGCGTGCCGAAGCGCGCGCACGTCCTCGGCAGACACTGCACCGGCCTCATCGGGCTGTTTTTGCGGCAAACCCGACATAAGCTCATCGATATAAAAGGCAAAGTAATCGTTCTTGTCGCGAAAGTGCTTGTAGAACGTCGTACGGCGAATCATGGCGCGGTCGCACAGCATGGCAACCGTCAGGTCCTCAAAACGATGCTCCTCGAGAAGCTCGGTGAAGGCATCGAACAGGGCGCGGTAGGTTTTCTTAATGCGAAGGTCCACTGGTATCGCCATCCTCAGGGCAAAGACAACACTCGTCAATCTGTCGCATATCTTACACCTGTACCTCGCGCGCTTTACCCCGGTGCCAACCCCGCCGAAAACACAACGCTTACCGGAAAGTTCGGCACGGCAAAACGTTGCGGGTATACTAGTAGCGTTATACCAACGGCAGCTGGCGCATGCCGCCGCGGCCATTCGAAACGGAGACATCATGATTACCGTCATCATCGGCATCGTTGTTGTCATTGTGATTGTCTGCGCCATCGCCGGCATCTACAACAACATGGTCACCAAGCGTAACCGCATCGATAACGCCTGGCAGAACATCGATACGCAGCTGCAGCGCCGCAACGACCTGATTCCCAACCTGGTCGAGACCGTCAAGGGCTACGCCAAGCACGAGCAGGAGACGCTCTCCGCCGTGATCAGCGCGCGTAACACCGCCGTCAAGGCCACCACGCCCGAAGCCAAGATGGAAGCCGACAACGTGCTGACCGGTGCGCTGCGCCAGCTCTTCGCCGTAGCCGAGGCCTATCCCGATCTTAAGGCAAACACCAACTTTACGCAGCTGCAGGCATCGCTCGAGGATACCGAGAACAAGATTAGCTATGCACGCCAGAGCTACAACGACTGCGTGCTCAGCTACAACAACGCCATTCAAACGTTCCCGGCTGTCATCTTTGCCGGCATCTTCCAGTTTAAGGAGCGCCAGGGCTTCGAGGCCGCCGAAGCAGCCCGCCAGGCCCCGACCGTCAAGTTCTAGTAGTTTGACAGCGCATCCTTAATCAGCCAAATGCATAAACCGCCCCGTCGAATGCATACTTCGACGGGGCGGTTTCCCTTTTCGCAAAGGTCCCCCTCTAAGTGCCGTGCATTTTTAGGAGTATTCAACATAACCAAGAGCTTCGGGCGCCACGACAAATGCCAAAGACCGCGAATATCCCTGCAAATCAAACGCTGTCAGCCCGTAACCCCACCCATCATTCGTAGAAAACATCAAGAAATCCCGATTTTTTGCCCGAAGCCGGTATGCAGGGGCCTTCGATTGCAGAATACTCGCAAAAATGCACGTCGCCACCGCCCCCACATGGCACGAAGCAAAGCAAAAGCGCGGCCTAAAAGGCCGCGCACCATCTTTATTCAGATTAATCATTGCCCGTTGTGACATCGCCGAACCCGCAGGGCAGAGAACAAGTTCCCTCCCGGCGCACTCCGCAGGACGCAAGAAGCCCTCGCCGCACGAAGTGCGCAGCGAGGGCTTCTTGCATGTCCGAGGACGCGCCGGGAGGGAACTTGTTCTCTGCCCGGACAGCTAAGACAGATTACGCGACGGTGTAAACCCAGTTGTGCTTATCCTCGACAGCACCAGACTGGATACCAGTCAGGGTCTCGCGGAGCTTCTTCATCACAGGCCCGATCTCGGTGTAGCCAGCCGGGAAGGTCACGGTCTCGTCGGCGCCGTAAACCTTGTTGTCGATCTCGCCAACCGGGGAGATGACGGCAGCGGTGCCGCACAGGCCGCACTCCACAAAGGTGCCGGCCTTGACCTCGGCCCACTCGACGGGGCGCTGATCGACGGTCATACCCAGGTCCTGAGCAACCTGAACGAGCGAACGACGGGTGATGGAAGGCAGGATGGAGTCGGTGTGCGACTGCGGAACGACGAGCGTACCGTCCTCCTTCACGAACAGGACGTTGGCGCCGCCGGTCTCCTCGACATAGGTGCGGGACTCGGAGTCGAGATACAGGTTCTCGGCATAGCCCTCGCGATGGGCCTCCATCGTGGGCTTGAGGGACATGGCGTAGTTCAGGCCGGCCTTGATATTGCCGGTGCCGTGCGGTGCGGCACGGTCGTACTCGGAAACGCGCAGCTTAACGGGCTTAAGGCCACCCTTAAAGTACGGACCGACCGGGGTCACGAGAATGCGGAACGTGTACTCAGGAGCGGGAGCCACGCCAATCACGTCACCGGAGCCGATCATAAACGGACGCACGTACAGGGTCGCACCGGAACCGAAGGGCGGAACCCAGGCGGCGTTTGCAGAAACGACCTGCTTGACAGCCTCGACGAACTTGTCCTTGGGGAACGGGGGCATCTCGAGGCGCTGGGCAGAGTTATACATACGCTCGGCGTTCATGTCGGGACGGAAGCAGACGATGCTGCCGTCCTCGGCGGTGTAAGCCTTCAGGCCCTCAAAGACCTCCTGGCAGTAATGGAAGATGCCGCCGCACTCGGAGACATGCAGGGTGTGGTCGGTGGTCAGGCCGCCCTCGTCCCACTCGCCGTCCTTCCAATGGGCCTCGTAGCTGTAATCGGTCTTCATGTAGCCAAAGCCGAGGCTACCCCAATCGATATCCTTCTTCTCGACAGTCATATGTCGCTCCTTACATACACAGTTGCAAACTCGCGAACCCGCACGCAAGGACCGAGGCCGACCGCGTCGCAACGTCGCACGCCCGGAGCGTAGAGCCGGACGGGACACGCGAACAGCATCAAAACCGATGGCACGTCGATTCGCATGCACGAGATTGTACTCCGCACGCGCGTCGGATAAAACGTTTTTCTTTAACTAACTAAAGTAATTTCATTTGACCGAAGCTGAAGAGGCCCGCCACCGTAAACGGCGACGGGCCTCAACTGCACGGTTTGCGCGCTGGCTCGAGCTACGCGTTCTATTTACCCAGCTTAGCCTTGACCAGACCGACCACGGTCGGGATGATCGACACGGCAACGATGCCGATAATCAGCAGCTCAAAGTGCTCCTGCACAAAGGGAATGCCGCCAAAGAAGTAGCCCAGCAGCGTAAAGAGCGTTGACCAGGTAATGCCACCCAGCACGTTAAAGATGACAAAGTTGCGCCAGTGCATGCCGCCCATGCCGGCGATAAAGGGCACAAAGGTGCGGATAAACGGGAAGAAGCGGCCGAGGAAAATGGCCAGGTGGCCCCACTTGTCCAAGAAGTCCTCGGACTTTTTAATGCGCTCGGGCGTCATGGCCTTGACCTTACCCGAAGCGATGATCTTGCGGCCAAAGAAGTGACCGATCATAAAGTTGCACTGATCGCCCAAGATGGCAGCAGCCCATGCGACGGCCAGCAAAGCCACGATGTTAAAGCCACCGTTGTGGGCAAAGAAGCCCGAAGCAAACAGCAGCGAATCACCGGGAAGGAACGGGAAGAACACCACGCCCGTCTCGATAAAGATGATCAGGAACACGCAGCCGTAGGCCATAAGCGGGCCGGCGGCGATCCAGCTGGCAATCGCGGTGCGCGGGTCTTTGAGCAGCTCGGCGATAAAATTAATGAAACCCATGAAGTAAAACCTCTCAGTTGTGGGCGCGGATACGTCCAAGTTGACCAGTATACGGTTGCGGCGTCCCCTCGTGCGCAACCCCACAAAAGCATGACTCCATTACCAGCAAGTTTGCATAACTGACACCTGTCGCGCAATGCCGCCAAGATTGTCCTTCCTAATCCCTAGCGAATCGCTATACTTTATTGAATCGCATTGCCATGGCGCTAAGGGAGGGCGGCCGGTGAGCTTTATCAATACCATTCGCGAGGACATCAAGACCGTCCAAGCGCAGGACCCCGCCGCGCAAAACGGTCTGGTCATCTTCCTTTCCTATCCTGGCCTGCACGCCAAGTGGAACCACGTGCCCGAGCACTGGCTCTGGGAGCACGGTCATCGCTCGCTCGCCCGCGTGCTCTCGCAAATCACCCGTCACATCACCGGCGTCGAGATTCATCCCGCCGCACAGATCGGCAAGCATTTCTTTATCGACCACGCCATGGGCGTCGTCATCGGCGAGACCACCATTGTGGGTGACAACTGCGTGCTCTACCAGGGCGTCACGCTCGGCGGTACCGGCAACGAGACCGGCAAGCGCCACCCCACCCTAGGCAACAACGTCACCGTGGGCACGGGCGCCAAGGTGCTCGGCAACATCCGCATCGGCAACAACGTCAAAATCGGCGGCAACTCGGTCGTCGTTAAGGACGTGCCCGACAACTGCACCGTCGTGGGCGTGCCGGGACGCATCATCAAGCGCAACGGCTGCCGCGTGTTCGAGGAGAGTTTCGACGCCAAGCAGCATCGCGAGTACATGCCCGATGACGCCGCCGAGCAGAGTGCCCTCAACCGCCAGGGCATCACCGAGAATGCCCGCCGCGTCAAGGAACTCGAGCGAGAGGTGGCCGAGCTCAAAGCCCTCGTCGCCAAGCTCGTGGACGAGCGCTAGGGCCGCGGGCAGCCGCCACAGCATTAACGCCAACGCAAAGGCGCGCCAGGGAATCCGCCCCCGGCGCGCCTTCTTTTCGATGTGACATGCGGGACTGCCCCTTTGTCACCTTATGCGAACTGGCTTAGGTAGAGGTCGGCATAAGCGCCCTCGGCAGCCAGCAGCTCCTGGTGCGTACCCTGCTCGATGATATTGCCGTGATCCATGACCAGGATGAGGTCGGCATCGACGATCGTCGACAGACGGTGCGCGATCACAAAGCTCGTGCGCCCGCGCATGAGCGCGTCCATGGCGCGGCCGATGGCGAGCTCGGTGCGCGTGTCCACACTCGACGTCGCTTCGTCCAGGATGAGGATCGCCGGGTTGTTGAGCAGCACGCGCGCGATGGTCAGCAGCTGACGTTGGCCCTGGCTGATGCTCTCGGCATCATTAGCCACACGCGTGTCGTATCCCTGCGGCATAGTGCGCACAAAGAAGTCGACCTGAGCGGCACGTGCGGCCGCGACAATCTCCTCGCGCGTCGCCTCGGGACAGCCATAGGCGATGTTCTCGGCAATGGTGCCATCGAACAGCCAGGCGTCCTGCAACACCATGCCAAACTGCTGGCGCAGCTCGCCGCGGTCCATGCGGCTCGTGTCCACGCCGTCGAGCGTAATGCGGCCGCCGTCGATCTCGTAAAAGCGCATGAGCAGGTTGATGAGCGTGGTCTTACCCGCACCCGTGGTTCCCACCACCGCGATCTTTTGGCCCGGCTCGGCGGTAAACGACACGTCGCGCATAAGCGGCTTGTCGGGCGCATAACCAAAGCGCACGTGTTCAAAGGCAACACGGCCCTCAACCTTGCCCGGCAGCTTGGCGGCGGCCGCCGGCAACGGATCGGCTTCCATCTCGGACTCGTCGAGCAGGTCGAACACGCGCTCGGCGCTCGCCAGCGCGCTCTGCAGCGAGTTAAAGGTAAACGACAGCTGCGTCATGGGCTCGGATGCCTCATAGATAAACTGGAAGAACGCCTGGAACACGCCGACGGTCATATGCCCGGCAACCAGCATGCTGCAGCCCACAAGCGCAATCACGATCTGCGCCAAGCGGCCGATAAAGCGCACCGCGGGGCCGACGGCGTTAATCATAAAGTCGGCCTTGGTGCTCACGCGCGCCAGCTCCTTCGAAGCCTCGTGCACCTCGGCAGAGCTCTGGCGCTCGCGGTTAAACGCACGGATCACCAGACGGCCCGAGTAGCCTTCCTCGACCGCGCTCGTAATCTTGGACACCCACTCCTGGCGCTCGCCCGTCACGTCGTGCGTGCGGCGCGAAACGACCTTCGTCACCAGCAGCGAAAGCGCCGTAAAGAACAAAAAGACAAGCGTGAGCGGCACGCTAAACACGAACATCACGCTCACGGCGCCCACCACGGTACCGATCGACACCAGAAGCTGCAGCAAGCCGCGCTGCATGCTCTCAGACATCTTGTCTAAGTCGTTGGTCGCACGGCTGACGACCTCGCCGGGACGATGCGCATCAAAGAAGGCAAGCGGCAGACGGTTGAGCTTTTGAGCGATGCGGTTACGCAGGTGCAGGTTAAGGCGTTCGGCCACGCTCGACATCAAAAAGCTCTGGAGCGCGTAGAACGAGGCAGCGGCCGTCCAGATCATAAAGTAGATGAAGATGGTCCTGCCGCAGTTCTCCCAGGTGATGTTGAAGGTGGTGTCGTTGGCAAACGCCACCTGAATGTGGCCCCACAGCTCATCGATCACGCGGGCGCTATATGCCGGCGCAGCGGTGTTAAAGATGGCATAGAACACGATGCTCGCGAACACGATATAGAAGCGCCAATGGTCACCGGCAGCCTCGCTCCACAGGCGGCGCACCGTCGCCCAGGTGTCGCGGGGTTTCTCGTCCTCGTCCTCGTCGTCCACATCGCGCATGCGCTCTGCCTCAGCGCGGGCGCGCTCGTCCTCGGCGCGTTCGTTTTCCTCGTAGAGCGCTTGGCGGCGAGCCTCGCGCTCGGCTGCAGCCTTGGCGGCCTCGTCCAGCTCGGGTGCTACGGCAGCCGTTTCCTCAACCAGTCCCGCGGCAACGGCGTCATCAACGCTGGCCTGCTTCCTGAGCTCCTCGGTCATGCTACTCACCTCCCTTCATCTGCGATTCCGCGATGGCGCGGTACACCTCGCAGGTTTCCATAAGCTCGCCATGCGTGCCCAAGCCCACAACCTCGCCGTCCTTGAGCACGACGATCTGGTCGGCGTGCAAGATCGTCGAGATGCGCTGGGCGATGATGAGCACCGCGGCATCGCGCGTCTCGTCCTGCAGCGCATGGCGCAGGGCCGCATCGGTCTTAAAGTCCAGGGCCGAAAAACTGTCGTCGAAGATATATAGATCGGCGCGCTTCATGAGTGCGCGAGCAATGGCCAGGCGCTGGCGCTGGCCGCCCGAGAAGTTCGTGCTGCCCTGGGCCACCGGCGTATCGAGCCCCTGGGGCTGGTCGAGCACAAAGGTGCTCTGGGCAACCTCCAGCGCATGGAGCATGTCAGCCTCAGTCGCGCCTTCGTTGCCAAAGCGCAGGTTGCTTGCAACGGTGCCCGAGAACAGCCACGCCTTCTGCGGCACGTAAGCGATATGCCCGCGAATCTCACCTTGCGAAAGGTCGTGCAGATCGATGCCGTTCAGGCGAATGGCACCCTTCGTTGCATCGTGGAAGCGAAGCAGGAGCTTGGCCACCGTTGACTTGCCCGAGCCCGTTGAGCCCACGATCGCGGTCGTCTGTCCGCGGCGGCAGGCAAAACTCAGGTTGCACAGAGTGTCCTCGTCGGCATCGTCAAAACGGAACGACATATGGTCGAACACGGCAACCGCATCGGTACCGTCAACAGGCTCCGCCGCGCACGTATCTAGCGTGCGCTTGCCGTCCACGATGCTCGGCTCGATTTCGAGCACCTGTTGCGCACGGTTGAGACACGCCGCAGCGCGCGGGAGCGTCAGAATCACCATCTGCGCCATCATCACAAAGAACAGGATCAGGATCGCGTATTCCAACACGGCCGAGATGCTGCCGATTTGCATGGCATGGACGCCCGCGCGGTTGCCGCCCACCCACAGCACCGCTACCTCGGCGATGTTCATCAAAAAGAAGCTGGAGCTGTCGAGACCCACAAACAGGTGGTTAACCTTGATGGCGTTGGCCGCGTAATCGCTAAACACCTCGTCCAGGCGCTGCTCCTCGTGGCGCTCCTTGTTAAATGCGCGGATAACGCGCACGCCCACGATATTTTCGCGCAGCACCACGTTCATACGGTCGATAAAGCTCTGCAGTCGCATAAAGATCGGCGCGGCGTTGGCAACGGTAAAGACCGCCGCCACCAGCACGATCGCAACCACCACGCCCAGCAGCGTGCCCATGGCAGGATCGATAAACCAGGCAAAGATGATGCCCGCCACGGCCAAGAACGGTACCGGCAGCACCAACTGAATCGTCTGCAGGACAGCTTGCTGAATCACGTTGATGTCGTTGAGCGAGCGCGTGATCATCGAACCCGTGCCAAAGCGCTCAAAGTCGCTGGCGGACAGCTCGAGCGACTTGTCGTACACGGCATTGCGGATATCGCAGGCCACGTTGGCGGCCAGGCGCGCCGAAAGATAGCAGCCCAACACCGTGCCGCCGCTGGCCATGCCGGTCGCGATAAGCATGTACAGGCCGTTGCGTAAAATATAGTCGACATCGCCCGTGGTAATACCGGTGTTGACCATGTTCGCCAGCATCGTGGGAACCAACAGCGTACCGACGTTATCTATCAGCACCGCAAACAGCGTCACCGCGATCAGACCGCGATACGGCCTCATAAACCTCATTAAGAGTCGCATGTGTCCCCCTCGCCCTTATCGTCTGCCTCGTTCTCGGCGGCCACTTGCCGTTTAAATGCCTCGCACTCTTCGTTCAGAACATGGGAGAATTTACCGACCAGGCGCATGATCTCGCGCTGTTCCCACGGCTCGAGCGCTTCGAATGCCTGTTGCTCGGCTTTTTGCGCCGGTAACGCGTAGCGCCTGGCAAACCGCACGCCTTCTTCGGTCAGTCGCACAACCTTGTTCTTACGACTGCCCTCGGCAAACTCCAACGTCGCAAGCTCTCGCGCCCTAAGCGTCTTGATCGCCGAATTGATGGTCTGTTTGCTGTAGAACCATTCACTCGTCAGCCGACTCACGGCAACGCTTCCGCCCGCTGCACTCGTGTCGACGAGCATCCAGTAGGCGCAGTCCGAAAGACCGCAGGCGCGCGCGAACTCCGAATAGATACGGTCAAGCCCGTTGAGCATCCGGTCGAAATCGACCAGGCTAACTGCACTATTCATCTCTCCCACCATTCGATAGTCCGAGTTTTGACCAATTTATATCTCTACATTAGTCCGAGTTTTGACTATCGTCAATAAGCTCGTTGTTTATAGTCGGCTCTACATAAGCATATCGACAAAAAAGACCGCCGGCGCGGGGGCGGCGCCGGCGGTTGCGAGAGAATATCGATTGTTGGCTGTTAAGCAGCGACGGCCTCGTAGACCGTGGCGCCCGAGAAGCTGTCGTGCAGGCTCTTGCCGCAGATCCACGGCAGTTCGACGACCTCGCAGACCGTGTTGACTAGCTCGGAGCAGTCAGTAAAGTGGCCCTTATCGTTGAGGGCCTCGCAATCCTGAACACGCCAATAGCCATCGGTGTGCGTGATGTAGTACTCGTGATCATTGATCGACACGAAAGCGCGCGTCTTGGAACGCAGCAGCTTCAGAAATCCTTCGAAGTCGGTCTCGACGACATCTCCAGCCTGGAACATGATGTTACCTCCTGGCCCGGCGCCACCATGGCGCGTTGATAAACGTTGGTGCTCCTTTAGTAAAACCTTTATCAGAGCTTATGCGCGCATCATTTAGGCAAGTGGTAAAAAACCGCAGGGTAGACGGGATAAAACGTTTAACCATCCCACCGGTTTGTCACATTCTGAAGGTACTTTTATGCAAACCTACTTTCCCAATTGGAATCTATCCTTTTGGCCAGGCAATTGACCGTCTATCGTTTGAGCCCAACGGGTATGAACGGGGCATCTGCAACGCCACCGCAAGGAGACACCATGGAGACTATCGAAGCACTCATTCACCGTCGCAGCTGCCGCAACTACAGCGATCGTCCCGTCGAGGCCAAAAAGCTTGCACGTATTATCGAAGCCGGCCAATATGCACCGAGCGGCATGGGACGCCAGCCGGTGACGTTTGTCGCCGTCACCGACCCCGCGACCGTCGAGCGTCTCTCACAGCTCAACGCCCAGGTCATGGGCAGCAACAGCGACCCCTTCTATGGCGCCAAGACCGTTGTGGTGGTGCTGGTTGACCGCAGCGTGCCCACACATCTGGAAGACGGCTCGCTCGCCATGGGCAACTTGCTCAACGCCGCCTATGCACTGGGTGTCGATTCGTGCTGGATTCACCGCGCGCATGAGGTCTTTGACTCGCCCGAGGGCCTGGAGCTGCTGGCCAGCTGGGGCCTGCCCGCCGACGGCAGCCTGCGCGGTGTCGGTAACTGCATTCTTGGCTACGCCGAGGACACGCTACCCGAGGCAAAGCCGCGCCGCAACAACGTGGTGTACGTCAAGTAGCGCAGGAGTGTCCCAAACTGCCGGCAGAAAAGGAACGTCCCCTTCTGCCGGCAAGCTATGTTGATATTTGAGTTGTCGTCGCCTCGCTTGTCTGGGTCGTTTCGGCGTCGTCGCCTTGCTTGTCTTCGTCCTTTTGAGCATCGGCGATGGTGGTGGCCGCCGCGACGATGCCGCGCTGGGGCGCGACGCCTGTCTGGGTCTGAGCGCCCTCGATAACTTCTGTGCCTGCATGCGCGAGCTCGGGCGATTTAAACACTGCGTCCAAGTTGGCGCCACCGCCGGCGTAGCCAAGCGCAGCGAGTGCGATGACGATCACTGCAACGACGGCCACGATCGGAACATAACGATGCCAACCAGCCGGATTGAGTCCACTGCGGCGAGCCGCCCCGCGGCTGATGTAACCGAGCGTTCCGTCGTGCTTGAGCTTTGAGCCCACCACGCGTTTGCGGCCCCACAGCGAGGACTCTGCCTGCATTGCCAAGCGGGCGCCTGCCGAAGGATAGCCGTATTTAGTGCGCTTGAACGAGCCATCAAACCCCGAGGCGTGTTTACCCCACGTCACCGATGTCGTGCGTCGGTTGACCGGCGCGGCACTCCGCCTTCTGCGGCTCGGTTTTGAAGTCTCAGCCATATGCCCTCGCACGCCGTAACCAAATCGAAACAATAACGCTTTGGACTGTAGCACACGCGTCGCGCGCGGTCACGGGCGCCTCGCTCAACGGTCATCGTCCTTCAGCAAGCGCCACAGCGTTGTACGGCTTATGCCCAGTACCTCCGCCGCACGGGTTCGGTTGCCGTGGAGATGATCTACAACCAGATGCGCGATATCTCGCTCGGTATCGGCCAGCGGTCGCAGGATATACAGGTCGCTTTCGAGCGTCGGGGCGCCAAAGGCTGCGGTCTTAATCACGTCCTCTTGGGCGAGCACTTCCTCCGCCACAGCGCGGTCCACCGCGCCCGCCCCCACCAATATATACAGTCGTTCCGAGACCTCGCGGAGCTGCAGATAATTGCGCGGCCAGCGGTAAGCATCGAGCGTCTTCGTCGCCGCGGAAGACAGCGTGGGCGCTGCCGTCCCAAATGCATCAGCGAGATATTCCAAATAGCGCGCGACCTTCGTCGACGCGGCCCCCTGCTCGACGATTGCCGGCGCCACGCTCACCGCACAGGCGAAGCGCTCGGTCACAAAGGCGGCTTGATCACTTTCGCTACCGCCCGGCATGTCATTCGCCGTCAGCACCACATGGCAGCGCGTCGCCAACGCGGTGTCGGCCATCGTGGAGACCAGCTCGCGGAGGCGCTGGGGGCCAACCGCGTTCCAGCCCTCAATGCAAAGGGTCAGCCCTGTTTGGAACAACGGCGATTCGGCGCTTTTGAGCACATGGCGCCAACCGCGCTCGGTGAGTTCATCGAGCGCGACGGAAACAAAGGGCTGATCGGCAAAAGGGCCATCCAGATAGAGGCGCATGGCAATCTCGACCTGGCCCGCGCCCAACTCGCCCTCGAGCATAAGGGGCACACCGCGCGCGTAGCTCTCGGCAACCGGTGCAGCCACCGCAGCGGCACCCTCAACGATGCCGTACGCGCTCGATTCGTAGCGGGCCTCAACTTCGTCGGCGTTGAGCCACTCGATGCCCGCATGCGCCGCGGCACCGCGCACCTCGCGGACCACGACGACCCAAAGGCCCCTGCCCTCTTTGTCGGTGGGGCGAACGGTCAGGCTCAGGCGCGTACCCGCACGCCCCATAACAAGACGCGCGCCGTCTCCTATACGGTCGAGGCGTTCGGCAACAAAAGCCGCCACATCCCGCTCAAGCGCCGCGTCATTTATGGTCGAGATCGCGACGTCCCCACGCGCATCGATTGTCAATGCCGAGGCCCCGGCAGCAGCTAGGGCCTCGGTCAAGATGTTCAGCTTGGCATCGCTATCCATGATTTGCCCCTGTCCGCAGCGACGTGCAACCGCCGACGGTCGCACTACCGAGTGTTTCAAAATTGAACGATATTGCTCACCAAACACTATAGGGCAGAAAGCGCCGTCCTGCGAGTATAGGTGTTGCCCCGCATCGCCATCCTGGCGGGGCGATAAGAGCTCTTCGGGACTTATAAACCTGCGGACAAGCCATACCCGCAAGAGCTCCTATCGCTCCACCGTGAGAATGCGCTCACCAGCACGCAACACGCAAATAAGCTACTTCTCTACCAGATTCCCAGTACGTGTTGCATTCCCAAACTCATGCACGCAATGCCAATCCAGCAGCAAAAGCCCAATGCGATGGGCTTGCCGCCCTTTTTGACCAGCTCGACGATATCGGTATTAAAACCAATAGCCGCCATGGCCATCACAATAAAGAACTTCGACAGCTCCTTGATGGGCGCCGTGATGGACACGGGAAGCTGAAACACCGTGGTGATCACGCTCGCCAGCACAAAGAACAGCACAAACATGGGAAACGCGCGTTTAAGGGAGAACGTGCTTTTGGCGTCGCCGCCGGCTTTGCGCGCCAGATGCATCTGCCAGCATGCGAGGACCAACGTGGTGGGGATAATGGCCAGCGTC
Organism: Collinsella aerofaciens; assembly: GCA_048246715.1. Taxonomy (GTDB): domain Bacteria; phylum Actinomycetota; class Coriobacteriia; order Coriobacteriales; family Coriobacteriaceae; genus Collinsella; species Collinsella aerofaciens_BY. The sequence goes on from DBFBCB010000030.1 coordinate 100,528, forward strand.
CTGGTGAGCTTGACCACCGTGGCGCTCTCGAGCACATTGGCGCCGGGATGCATGCTGTCCCAGGCACTCGCCGCAGCCGTTACGGACGAGGTGTCGTTGATGGCGGTGCCGGCAAACAGGCCAAAGCCCTCGTTGGTCAGCCCGAGCATGCCGCCGAGCGTCGGAAACACGAGCGCCGCGATAACGTTAAACAGGAAGATGACCGAAATGGCCTGGGCAATCTCGCGATCGTCGGCATCGATGACGGGTGCGGTCGCAGCGATGGCCGAACCGCCGCAAATCGACGAACCCACACCCACAAGCGTCGCGATCTTACCCGGCACGTTCATAACGCGGCAGAGCACAAAGGCGATGACAAGCGAGGTCGAGATCGTCGCCACGATAATCGGCAGCGACTGGGCGCCCTTGGACAGAATCTGGGAGAGGTTCATGCCAAAGCCAAGCAGGATAACCGCGTACTGCAAGACTTTTTTGGACGTATAGGTGACGCCAGCGGCGAGCTGTTCGCGACGATTCTTGGGAAAGACGAGCGCCAGGACCATGCCAAAGAGGATGGCAAATACCGGACCGCCGACCACCTCAATTTGTTTGCCGAGCAACGTCGCGGGAATGGCGATGATCAGGCAGAACAAGACGCCTTTCCAGCGCTCGCATACGATGTTTGCCAGTTGCATATGGGATTCCTTCTTTCTATTTCACGTTTGCGACGGCTTATGATACGGCAACATTGAGCGCAGCCTTGCGCAAACACAGGCTAAGGTGCCGCAATAGTTCTCAGGCAAGAGCCGAATTACCCACCGCGGAGAGCTGATTCGCGGCATAATTAACAACTGACATATGAGTTTGATAGAACGGTTGCGAGGCGCTATGGAAGAATCGATGCACGTCGGCGAGCAGGAAACGAGCCTACAGGACCAGTCCTACCGCACCATTCGACGCAAAATCGTCTACCTGGACTACAAGCCGGGCGAAAAGCTGGGCGTCAAGCAGCTTTGCGATGACCTGGACATGGGTCGCACGCCCGTGCGCGAGGCACTGGTGCGTCTGGCGCAAGAGGGCCTGGTGCGCACCGTGCCCCAAAGCGGCACCTACGTCTCACCCATCAACCTCACCCTTGCCGAGAGTGCCTGTTACATCCGCGAACATCTGGAAAAGCAGGTGATCGTGGAATGCTGTGCACGCGCCACGTCGGCCGGCATCGAGCAGCTCGACCGCGCCATCGCGCTGCAGGAAAAGGCCATGGCCGAAGAGGATCGCATCGGCTTCTTTTTGAGCGACAACCTCATGCATCACATGATTTTTAGCATCGCATGTCGCAGCACCGTGTGGTCGTGGCTCGAAGAGACCAATGCCGACCTGGAGCGCTTCCGCTGGCTGCGCGCCGCCACGCAGGTTCTCGACAATCAGGACATCGTGAACGAGCACAAGCAGATTCGCCGCGCTATCGCCGGTCGCGACCCCATCGAAGCGAGCTTTTTGGTCAGCAAGCACCTGCATATGATGTTCCGCAACCAGACCGAGGTTCTGGACCAGTTCCCCGAGTACTTCGAGACCAGCAAGCTCCGCTAACCTGCCAAAAAGGGACAGGTTCATTTTGGCAGGTTTTATCTGGGCAAATGCAGAAAAGGCCCGGCTCCGTCTTGATGCGGAGCCGGGCCTTAGTCGCTAGAACGGCGGAACCAACTATTCCACGGTCACGCTCTTGGCGAGGTTTCGGGGCTGATCGACATCGCAGCCGCGCAGGATGGCGACCTCGCGGGCGAGCAGCTGCAGCGGGACGCTCGCCGTGATGGGGCTGAACACGTCGCGGACTGCTGGCACGCGGATGATGCAGTCGGCGATCTTGTTGATCTCCTCGTCGCCCTCGGTGGCAACGACGATGACCTTGGCGCCGCGCGCCTTGCACTCCATGAGGTTCGACACGGTCTTGTCGTAGGTGGCACTCTTGGTGGCCACAGCGATGACAGGGAAGCCCGGGTCGATCAGGGCAATGGGGCCGTGCTTCATCTCACCGGCGGCATATGCCTCGGCGTGCAGGTAGCTGACCTCCTTGAGCTTGAGTGCACCCTCGTAGGAAATAGCGGCGCCCATGCCGCGACCCACGAACAGTGCGGACTGCGCGTCCTTGCACAGCAGGGCGGCCTCATGCACGGCCTCGGTTTGGGTATCCAAAATCCACTGGATCTGCTCGGCCGTATCGGAAAGCTCGCGGAACAGCATGCGCGCCTGCTTGGTGGTCAAGCGGTACTTGACCTGCGCCAGCAGCAGGGCCAAAAGCGTAAGGCTCACAACCTGGCCGATGAAGCTCTTGGTCGAGGCGACCGCGATCTCCTTGTTGGCCTTGGTGTAAATGACGCCGTCGCTCTCACGCGCTACGGGGCTGCCCACCACGTTGGTGATGCCGAAGACCTTGGCACCCTTGATGCGCGCGTCGCGAATGGCGGCAAGGGTATCGGCCGTCTCGCCCGACTGGGACACGGCAACGACAAGCGTCGTCGGCGTAATGATGGGATTGCGGTAACGGAACTCGCTGGCCGCCTCCACCTCGGTGGGGATGCGAGCCCAGCCCTCAATGAGATTCTTGGCAATGAGGCCAGCGTGATAGCTGGTGCCGCAAGCGATCACGTAGACGCGATCGATGTCGTTGAGCTCCTCGAGCGAAAGGCCCAGCTCGTCGATGTCGAGCTCGCCGGCCGGCGTCATACGACCGACCAGCGTGTCGCGCACGACGCGCGGCTGCTCGTGGATTTCCTTGAGCATAAAGTCGGGATAACCGCCCTTTTCTGCCATGTCCAGGTCCCAGTCGATGTGGGTGACCTTGGGCTCGATAACGTTGCCGGCCTCGTCGGTGTACTCGACGCCTGCGGGCGTGAGCCTGGCAAACTGACCGTCCTCGAGCACCACGACATCGCGGGTGGCGTCGATGAGCGCGATGACATCGGAGGCGACATAAGCGCCGGTCTCGCCCGCGCCGACCACGATCGGGGAATCCTTGCGGGCCACGGCGATCACGCCGGGCTCGTCAGCGCACACGGCGGCCAGACCATAGGCGCCGACCACGTGGGCGCAAGCCTCGCGCACGGAGGCCATCAGGTCGTGCGTCTCGGCATAAGCCTCTTCGATCAGATGCGCGAAGACCTCGGTATCGGTCTCGCTCTTAAAGTGGTGGCCGCGACCCTCCAGCTCTTCGCGCAGCTCGGCGAAGTTCTCGATGATGCCGTTGTGGACGATGGCGATACGACCGTCGCAGCTGGTGTGGGGGTGAGCGTTAACGACCGAAGGCTTGCCGTGGGTGGCCCAACGGGTGTGGCCGATACCGCAGGTAGCGTCGCTGTCGATGTTGGAAAGCTCGCTCTCCAGGCCCGCGACCTTGCCCACGCGGCGGATGACGTCGAGGTGCGCCGCGGCGCCCTCGCCCACCTCGAGTGCGACGCCCGAGGAGTCATAGCCGCGATACTCCATGCGCTTGAGGCCCGTGATCAGGATGTTCTTTGCAATATCAGAGCCGGTGTAGCCGACAATTCCGCACATAGGATAAATCCCTTCGTTCGCGTGACTGCAAGACGTCCACGCACAGGGGGCGCTGAGACGTATAACGTTCGAATATTGTACTCACGCAAGCGCAAGCTGATATACCAGAAGTGGTATCTCAACTTAGATACCACCCGATGCACACATGCCCAGCCGGTCCAAACCACCGCAAAGGTGCCTGTCCCCTTCGTGGTGGTCGCGCTGGCAACGGCGTTTCCCCAGATAAAACCTGCCAAAATAAACCTGTCCCTTTTTGGAAGGTTTGGGATGCTACAATCTGGCTTGTACTTGAAACGCATCAAAGGGGCCGCTATGGCAAAGGTAAAAATCAGCGACGTCGCGCGCGAGGCCGGGGTTTCGCTGGGCACGGTTTCCAACGCGCTCAACCACCCCGAAAAGCTGCGCCCCGAGACCCTCAAGCTCATCAACGAGACCATCAATCGCCTTGGCTACCTGCCCAACCAAAGCGCTCGTCAGCTCGCGGGCGGCGCCACCAAGTCCTTTGGCCTGGTGCTCCCCCGTCTCGATCACGGCTTTTCGCTCCAAATCGCCAGCGGCGCCCACAACGAGGCTCGCAAGCACGGCTATGACTTGCTCATCGCCAACGCCGATAACGACGATATTCTCCAGGACCATTACCTGCGCTACTTTATGGGCACCCAGATGTCCGGCGTCATGGTTCAGCCCATGGCATCCCCCGACTGGCACCCCGCCATGGCCAAGATGCCCGTGCCGATCGTCCATCTGGACATCCATTGCTCCGAGCCCGGCTACTACGTAGCGGCCGACAATGAGGCCCAGGGTCGCATCATTGCCGAACTTGCCATCGCCCGCGGCGCGCACCATATTGTCGTCGTCGGCCGAGCAGCATTTATGCAACTCACCCTGCGCGTCCTTGGCATTCATAAGGCGCTCGCCCTGCACCCCGATATCAAGATCGAAGTCATCGACGCCGGCGAATGGAATACCGCTGCCGACGGCTACGGCATCGGTGCCCAAATCGCCGAGCGCCCCGCGGACGAACGTCCCGATTTTGTCGTCGGCCTGACCGATGTGTTGGCCTCGGGTGTCGTTTCGGCACTGGTCGACAAGGGCATCTCTGTCCCCGGGCAAGTACGCGTGGCCGGATGCGACGGCAACCCGCTCGCTTGGAGCGGATCGGTCCCGCTCACTACGGTAGCGCCCCCGGGCTACGAGATTGGCCGCAAGGGTGTCCAACTGCTGATGGAGCAAATCGAGAACAAGGCCCCGGCAAAGATCAAGCATATCCGTGTCGGCTCCGCAGTGCGTACCGTCACCGCAGTCGCCGCCGAGGATATCAACCGCCAAGAACTGGTACGTCCGTTCCTACTGGAACGCGCCAGCACCCAGGCAAGCAGCCAGACCGACGCCACGGCCATCAACCTCGGTGCGTATCTATAGCACGCCCGCGAGTATGCTAAGTCGCCGCTTAAGCAAAAGGGGCCCGACCATTGCCGGACCCCTTTTGCTTAAGCGCAAACGTGAGCAATCGCTCGTTTCAACGCCGCAATTGTCTAGCGCACGGCCTTGACCGCCGCCGCCAGATCGAACAGCGTATCGAGCACGGCCTCGCAGCCATCCACCACGTCCTGCGGCAGCGGCACGATATCGGGGACGGCGAAGACATGGCATCCGGCCGTGATGCCCGAGACGCAGCCGTTGCGCGAATCCTCGACCACGGCACATTCCTCGGGAGCAAAGCCCGCGCGCTCGCAGGCGAGCAGATACATCTCGGGGTCGGGCTTGCCGTGCACGACGTCCTCGCCACACGTTACCGTTTCAAACTTGTCAAAAAGACCGACCATCTTAAGGTTGCGCTCGGCCGTAACGAGGCGCGACGACGTCGCTAGACCCACGTGATAGCCCGCAGCCAGCAGCTCGTCTAGGCACTCGGCGGCACCGGCCTTAAGTTCCAGTTCGGTCTTGACCATCTCGTCGCGAATCTCCTTGTGGCGACGATAGATCGCCTCGGTGGTTTCATGGCTGCCGTAATGCTTATCAAGGATGTCCATAACATCGGGCAGCGTGCGGCCGATAAACTGATGGATCAGCGCTTCATCAATCGCGAGCCCCAGCTCAGCGGCGCCTGCCTTCCAGGCCTTAATCCCCAAACGCTCGGTATCGACCAGCGTTCCATCCATGTCAAAAATAACAGCCTTGATCATATCGGTCCCCCATCGACTCTCGCTGTCGTATTGCCGCAACTCTACCGCATTTGGCAACTTGTATATAACGTATATACCATATTGCACTTTCGTTACACAGATAGAAGTCTTATGGCAAGTAACGCATTAGGATTATAGTTTTCGATCGAGTACTCAACGATAAGGATCGTTTCATGATTTTAGACACCACGGCACCCGCAGAGGAGCTTCAAGACAAGCTATCGGCGCTCGAACAGCTGCTTTTGGCATACGGGCGCGTGGCTATCGGGTTTTCCGGCGGCGTTGACAGCAGCTTTTTGGCCGCCGTATGCGCCCGCATCATGCCTACCAATACCCTCCTCGTCCATCTCACCACGCCGCTCATCGGCACGCCCGAGCAGGCTTCGTTTGAGCAGTCCGTTGATGGGCAGGCCAATGAGGGGCCGCATTTTAAGCTCCCCGTGCTCAATCTTTCGGTGGATCAGCTGCAGCTCCCCCAAGTAGCCTGCAACGATACTAATCGCTGCTACCACTGCAAGCACGCCGGCTTTACCGCCATCGTCAACCACGCCAAGTCGCTCGGCTTTCCCATCGTCATCGATGGCAGCAATGCAAGCGATCGCGGTGACTACCGCCCCGGCATGCGTGCGGCAGAAGAGCTCGGCGTACGCTCACCCCTTATGGAGGTCGGCTTTACCAAGGACGAAGAGCGCGAGCTGCTGCGCGCATGGGACTATCCCGTTTGGAACCTGCCGGCGGGAGCATGTCTTGCCACCCGCGTCCCCACGGGCGAGGAGCTTACACGCGAGAAGGTCGATTTAATCCGCGCCTGCGAGGATTACCTGCACGATCTTGATCTGGCACAGGTACGCGCGCGCTTGGTCGGCGGCTGCATGCATATCGAGGCCGCACCCGCAGATGTCGCCAAGATTGCCGCGCTCGGCGGCACCGCCGTCGATGCCGAGGGCAAGACCCCGCTGCCCGCCGCCATCGAGTCCGCGCTGCGCGGGCTGGGCTGCGACCATATCTCCCCCGAGGTTACCCCCTACATCCACGGCAACATGAACCAGTAACCTGCCAAAAAGGGACAGGTTTATTTTGGCAGGTTTTATCTGGGGAAATATCGCGAGGCAGTCGCCCCTCTAGCACCCATCAAACTTCGAGAGACGATAGAGGGGCAATTCGGCCGCATCTACTTCTTCCGATAGCGGCGGTTGCGGCTCGTCGACGAACCCATTACTTCGATGAGTCCTTTATCCGCCATTTTTGGCAGATGGTAGCGGACGGACGAAATTTTGACCCCCGATGCAACCGCTATTTCTCGCGCCGTCATATCCACTTCGGCGCTGAGAGCCTCCAGGATCCTATCCGCTGTCGAAGCTGACGATTCTCTGCTCATATCGATAATCTCAAACGTGTCTTTGCCACATTTTGACAGGACATGTTTATCGACAAGATCCCCGCAGATCAGGCGAATGTCATCCGAATCCCACTTCAGGGCCTCTCGTATTTTTTGAACATCGCATACGCACCCATGCTCCCGCATAAACATGAGCAATGTTTCCTCGCGATCCGTCAGCTCGGTGCCCACATGGCTCTGAATCCACGTGCGGTTTTCAGCAAGCTCCGCCCCGTGCCGGGAAAGCAGCACCGTAAACGAATCGGCCTTAACGATAAATTTCGGCCTTCCAAGCGAACGAGACTCCATCTCGCGAATCATAGCCGGGATACCAGATCCCTGGCTTTCTGCAACGGCCCCCTCGGCATGCTCTAACGGCGTCGCCCCCATTAGGCTCATGAGCTTTGGGTTTCGGCAGCGCGATTCCCCGTCTGCAAGATTGTCCACCGTCTTTCCTCCCCAAAGCCCACCGGGGTTTTTGATCTCTATTCTGTCTGGATAGATATCGACACTCACGGCCTGCCCCACAAACATGGGCGAATATTCTCGATGGATGCAGGCATTTGCCAAGGCCTCGCGCAAAACCTCCTGGGGAACTTCCCAATCCTCCCTTCTGCCAGCACCTTGCACTATCGCCGCTTTGCGCAAGTTCCGTCCAATCGCGGCAAGGGCATCTTCGATGCAAGCCGGAATCGGGCCATCGCACAACTGGCGGTCAATAAACCGGGGTTGCCCGGGTGCAGATTTTTCCACATCGGAATGGACAGCGACATCGATCATGAGTTTGGGATAGAACTGCTGGGGGTAAATTCCCGCCGACAGAAGCCCTGCGAGCTTCACCGCAGCATCCTTTGTAGTGATATTGAGTCTGACCAGCTGCTTTTCCAGCGTATCGGCCCCGCGCAAAACGCGGGGGGTCTGCAGCCGGCGATTTGCGATAATAGACCGCACGACATTTGGATCCAAATCCTCGACCGTTGCCTCCGAAACCACCGTGCCGTCTGCATCGCTCGGAAGCAACGCACTCTGCAGCTCATATAGCTCAGCGGGTGACATCTTGATATCTTTATCATCCACGCGCTTGTAGCTACCGTTCTGCACGCCGCGCGCGCCGATATAGCAGGGCTTCGCTTTAAGCTCAAGTTCAAAGATACGCACCAGAAGCACCTGGAGCCCGTCGACCTCGCCTCGATCAAGCTCGTACCGCGGCGCATGGGTCACCACTGCTGCTGAGCCTCCGTCTCCGATACCCGAAACAAACTGATCCCGCACCCTATCGATAGCAAAGTTAGCCGAAGGAACAAATCCTTCGGCTTCGTTTAGGCCCAAAATAATGAGCCCACCCGCAGTGTTCGCAAAAGCGCTCACTGTCTCCCATACGTCTGCGCTCAATTTATTCGTGCAGGCTTTAACTTCTACCGATGCGTCATCAGTCCCCCGCCTGCGAAGGCGCTCAACGATAAGGCCAAGAGGTTCATCCAGCAGCATTGGCATTCCGTCTCTCTAAAACGATAGATTTATCTCTCTAAAGTATAGTATATCTCCCTAACTTTAGAGAGATAAGCACCTTATTTTAGAGAGAAATTTAGAAAGATGTATCGAATTCACTGCTAGATTGCCTAATGTTATCTCTTTAACTGGCTTTCTTTTTAGAGAGACATTTAGAGAGACGAGCGCGACCTCTCTAATCATGGGCCCCTCTCTTTAAAGTGCGCACATCCCAACCGTACCTTAAGCTGCGGTGAAATAACTCACGATTAACCCACCGAAAAGGGACAGGTTTATTTTGGCAGGTTTTATCTGGTTAAACGCCGGACAGCCCCATATGCACAACCGCTGCAGTTCCATATGAGGCAAATGAATCAGTAGCGTCTATCCCAAATCTTGAGTATTTGTTCGACAAAACGGCCTCTGCCAGCTCCTGCTAGACTGGTAGACTCCCAACCGTCCATCCAGGAGCCTCCATGTCGCGCAAGTCCGCCTACAAGCAAGTACTTTCCATCGGCACCGCCGTGGTGCTGGGGTTTGCGCTGTTTACGGGGTCGCTTGATGGAGCGCCCAAGCTGCTGTCGCCGCAAAGTGACGAGCAGGCGGCGGCTCTGGCCGAGAAACAAAACGAGAGTCCCAGCCGCACCGACGACGAGACAGCCCTGGTTGCCCGACTCGAATCGGGAACAGCGAGCTCCTCGGACTCTCAAAACAGCCAGGATGCTGGCGATGGCCCCGATTCCGCCGCGACCGACACCGGTGACGACGCCTCCGAGGACAGTGCCGCCACCCCCATCGACGAGGTCGAAAACCCCGATCTCGACCGGGCCCGCGGCGTATATCTCAGCAGTATTCCCGACTACGCCGGCAACCCCTACGTTGCCTTGCGCGCCGACAGCACGCACCCGCTCGGCACGCCGTCATTCACGCTCGATGAATACGTGCGTGCCACAGAAGAGGGCTGCTTTAAGAAGTTCTCCAAGCTCGACAGCTTGGGCCGCACCCGCAAAGCGCTCGCCTGCGTGGGCCCCGAATCGCTTGGTCAAGGCGAGCGCGGCGATATCTCGCGCATCCACCCCGCCGGCTGGCACCAGCAGCGCTACGACTTTATTCCAGGCCAGAGCCTGTACAACCGCTGCCACCTTATCGCTTGGTCGCTCTGCGGCGAAAACGCCAACCGCAAAAATCTCCTCACCGGCACGCGTTATCTCAACGAGACAGGCATGCTACCGTTTGAAGAGCAGATTCTCAACTACATCCGCGAAACGGGCAACCACGTGCTCTACCGCGTCACGCCCATGTATAACGAAGAGGAACTTGTCTGCCGTGGCGTGCGCCTTGAGGCTCAATCGGTCGAGGACCACGGCAAGACCCTCTGCTTCCACGTATATTGCTATAACCTACAGCCGCACGTGCAGGTCGACTACGCCACCGGCCGCAACCAGGCATCCGGAGACTAGTGCCGACCGCGCCGCCCGTAACCCAAAAAAATGATCCGTTTTCCTCCGTCCCCAAGGGATCAAAAAGGGCCGCCCCGGTTACCCAGGGCGGCCCTTGCATCGGCATGCATGTTGCAGGCAAAACCACGCGTTACTTGGCGCGGCCCTCCTCATAGCGCTCGACCAGCTTGGCCTGAACGTCATAAGGCACCTGCTCATAGCCTGCGGGCTTCATGGTAAAGTCACCCGTGCCGCGCGTGATAGAGCGCAGGCGCGTCGAGTAATCCGTCAGCTCGGCCAGCGGCGCCTGGGCAATAACCACGGTATCGCCGCGCTCATCGGTCTCCATGCCCGTCACGCGACCGCGCGATGCCGAGATGTCGCCCATCACGGCGCCGGCGTAGCTCTCGGGGATAGTCACCGTGATTTCCTCGATGGGCTCCAGCACCACCGGGTCGGCATCGGCGCATGCCTTGCGCAGGCCGATGCGAGCCGCCGCGCGGAACGCCATCTCGTTGGAGTCGACGCTGTGATACGAACCGTCGTACACAGCCACGCGAATGCCCGTGAGCGGATAGCCGGCAATGATGCCGTCCTTCATGGTCTCCTGGACGCCCTTGTCCACGGCGGGGATCAGCGAGCGCGGAATGCGGCCGCCCACGACCTCATCCACAAACTCGTAGCCGTCGCTCGTGCCGTCGGGCCCAATAAGCGGCTCCACGCGCAGCCAGCAGTCGCCGTACTGACCGGCACCACCGGTCTGCTTCTTGTGGCGGCCCTGGGCGCTCGCCGTGCGGCGGATGGTCTCGCGATACGGAATGCGGATCGGCACGCTCTTGGCCACGACCTTGGTGCGATCCTCCAGACGGTTGAGCAGCACCGAAACCTGCGCCTCACCCACGGCGGAGATGATAGTCTGGCCCGTCTCCTCGTCGCGGTCAATGCTCATGGTCGGATCAGCCTTGCACGCCTTCTCGATAAACGTATAGAGCTTCTCTTCGTCGCCACGGTTCTCGGCCTCGATGGCAATGCGGTACTGCGAGTTGGGGAACTTAAACGCCGCCGCCTCGACCTTACCGGTAATGGAGAGTGTGTCACCCGTCTCGGCAGCCAGCTTGGGCGCCACGATGATGTCACCGGCATAGGCGTGACCGACCTCGGTCATGTCACGGCCGCACATCACATACAGGTGGGCCAGACGATCGCTCTTGCGGGTACGCGCGTTGATCAGCTCAAGACCCGGCTCAAGCGTACCCGTCAGCACCTTGATAAAGCTGATGCGACCCTGCTGCGGATCGGCCAGGGTCTTAAACACAAACGCCACCGGACGGTCATCGTCACTCGAGATTTTGAGCGAATCACCGTCGATGAGCGGCATCTCGCCGTAGTCCGTCGGCGCCGGGAAGTATGTGGCGATGTCGTCCATCAGCGAGTTGACGCCCTGCTCCTTAATGCAATCGCCCGCAAAGACCGGCACAAAGATGCGCTCGGCAATCGCCTTCGACAGCAGGCCTTCAAGCTCCTCCTGCGTCAGCGTCTCCTCGCCCTCCAGGTACTTCATCATCAGCTCGTCGTCGGCCTCGGCCACCAGCTCGCACAGATGGTCGTGGGCCTCCTCGGCCTGGGCACGATACTCCTCGGGAATCTCCGACTCAACGGCTTCGGCGCCGTTGCAGTGGCGCGCCTTCATGCGCACCAGGTCGATGATGCCGTCAAAGTCCTCGCCCTCGCCCCAGGGAAGGGTCACGGCGCCCAGGCGCGTGCCAAAGCGCTCTTGCAGCAGGTCCATCGTGGTCGCAAAGCTAGCCTCGGCGCGCGACAGGCGGTTTACGAACACCGCACGCGCCAGGCGCAGGTCCTCGGCGGCATACCAGAGCTTAACCGTCGTAGGCTGTGGGCCGGCCTCGGCGTCGACCACAAACAGAGCCGTCTCGCAGACGCTCATCGCGGCAAAGGCGTCGCCGATAAAATCGGGGTAGCACGGGGCATCGAGCACATTGATGCGCGCGCCCTTCCAGTCGATCGGCGCAATGGTCGTCGAGATGGAAAATGCACGCTTGACCTCTTCGGGGTCATAGTCGAGCGTGGGCTTGGTGCCGTCGTGGCCGCCCAGGCGGGCGGTCTTGCCGGAAAGGTGGAGCATGGCCTCGGCGAGTGAAGTCTTGCCCACCCCGCCTTGGCCTACGAGCACCACGTTCCTTACGTTACCGGTCTTGGGAGCACCCATGATGACCTCCTTGCAGGGCCGCGCGCAATGCGCGACGCCAACGGGGAGAGTTCGCGGTCGGTGCCATCCCGGGAGCAGCATGGTCGGCAGCCGAGCCGACTCACCCTCCAAATGTCCTATGCCACCACCCTACCCTCACGGGCGGCTGTCCATGCATACCTTTCGGCGCACGCATGAATACAGGCGGCGAGAGGAAGAGGCAAGCTTGTGAGGCGATTATTGAACCCCGTCGATGCAAACAAAAAGCCGCCACAGACCGTAAGACCTGCGGCGGCTTCGCCTCAATTAATAGTTGAGTAAATACCTGAGCCTATCCCTCGATACGGCTCAAGAACTCACGGGTGCGCTGCTCGCGCGGATGGTCGATGACCTGCTCGGCAGGACCCTCCTCGACAATGCGGCCGCCATCCATAAAGACCACGCGGTCGGCAACATCGCGCGCAAACTGCATTGCGTGGGTCACGATCACCATCGTCATATTCTGCGCGGCAAGGTCTTTAATGACACGCAGTACCTCGGCCGTCAGCTCGGGATCGAGCGCCGAGGTCGGCTCGTCAAAGAACAAGATCTCCGGGTCGAGCGCCAAGGCGCGGGCAATACTCACGCGCTGTTGCTGACCGCCCGAAAGCTCACACGGAACCTTGTTCTCGTTGCCCGTAAGCCCCATCTGCGCGATCAACTCGCGCGCACGAGCTTCCGCCTGCTCGCGCGGGCGCTTAAGCACGCGGATCGGCGCGTCGATGATGTTTTTCATCACGGTATAGTGCGGGAACAGGTTGTAATTTTGGAACACCAAGCCGAATCGCGAGCGTGCCCGCTTGGGCACATCGCCCTTCGCATAGACCGCGCCCGAACCCGCATCCGTCGCAACGGCAAGGTCACCAAACGAGAGCGAGCCTCCGTCGAGTGTCTCGAGCAGCGTGGCACACCGCAGCAGCGTGGACTTGCCGCCACCCGAAGGCCCGATAATCGCCACGACCTCGCCACGCTTGACCTCGAGCGAAATATCCTTGAGCACCTCATTGCCGCCAAACGCCTTACGCGCGTTCGATATATTCATTACCGAATTAATCATGGTAGTAATCCAATTTTTTCTCGGCGGCGCCCAGCAGCATCTCGACCACAAAGTTAAAGACCCAGTAGATCAACGCCGCAATCGCAAACGGCACCATGCTCACTTGCGAGGCGACCAGCGCCTTGGCCGTCGAGAACATCTCCCCCACGCCGATGGCAAACGCCAGCGACGTGTCCTTGACCAGCGTGATGATCTCGTTGCCCATCGCCGGCAGAATACGCTTGGCAACCTGCGGCATCACAATGTACAAAAACGTCTGCAGGCGCGAGTAGCCCAGCACCTCGGCGGCCTCGTATTGACCGCGCGGAATGGACTGCAGGCCCGAGCGATAGATCTCGGCAAAGTAACCGGCGTAGTTGATGATGAACGCCACGACGCACGCCGTCCACTTGGAATCGGGCGTGAGCGAAATGCCAAACACGTAGTACGGGGCAAAGTAGATGGCAAACATCTGCAGCATGAGCGGCGTACCGCGCATGACCGAAATGTAGATGCGCGCAATCCAGCGAAGCGGCACGATTTTGCTCATGCGCATAAACGCCACGGGGATTCCCAGCGGAATCGACCCGAGCAGCGTCAGTACAAACAGCTGCAAACTGACCAAGAATCCCTGGCCAAGCATCTGCATCATGACCTGAATAGACATTACTTGAGCACCCAATTATCGAAAGATAGACCATAGCTTGAATACTTGTCGCAGAGATCCTTAACCGTACCGTCATCGTAGAGTGCCTTGAGCGACTCGGTCACGGCGTCGGCCGACTTGGTGTCGCCCTTCTTAAAGCCGACGGCGTAGTGCTCGCTGGACAGCGGCTCATCAAGCTGCGTATAAGCATCGGGCTTGGCGGCAAGCTGATACTGGGCAATCGAAAGGTCGCAAGCCACGGCATCGACCGCGCCGCTCTCGAGCTGCATAAAGGCCGTGTTGTACTCGCCGATCGTGTCGAGCGTGGCAAACGTCGCCGCCAGATCCTTCTGTTCGCCCTCGAGCACATCCTGCGCAGCGGAATCGGTCTGGGTAATCACGGTCTTGCCGGCAAGATCGTCCCAGCTCTTGATGCCTGCATCCTTCTTTACCACCAGCACCTGCTCGTTGAGCATGTACGGCTCGGAGAACGTGTAGTCGTCCTCGCGACCCTCCATGGTAAAGCCGTTCCAGATGCAGTTGATGGCCCCCGAGTTGAGCAGCGTATCCTTGGCATCCCAGTCGATGGCCTCGTATTTGACCTCCCAGCCCTGCTTATCGGCAACAGCCTTGGCCAGATCGAGGTCAAAACCAGTGTACTCTCCGTCGTCGCCCACAAAGCCGTACGGAGGATAGGACTTGTCAAAGCCCACGACGAGCTTCTTGGACTCCGCAGCGCCCTTCACATCCTTGGCCGCGGCAGAGCCAGCAGCGGAGCCCTTGCCGGCACCACCGCCGCAACCGACAAGACCAAGGCCAAGCACCGTGGCGAGCGAGCCGGCTAGACCAACAAACTGACGACGAGACATATCGGTGTTCATGGTATTCCCCCTTGATGACACTTTAGTTAGGTAAAGTGAGTCATGTAACGTTCAGAATCATACACTCTACCTTGATAAAGTACAAGGGAGGGTTTGCCCGGCATGGGCGGGGAGCAAACATCGTTGGACTTATCACTGACACGAAATGGACGCTTGCATATCGTCCGCTAGCTTGGCACGGTACAATGCTTTCAGATTTCAATTTGTAAATTAGTGGGGTTAATTCATGGCAGAATCTCGTGCGGAGCGTAAGGCTCGTCGTGCTTTGATCGAGGCGGCTGAGGGGTCGAAGGAGGAGAAATCTTCTACGAAATCCAAGTCTTCTAAAGCTGCAAAAAGCAAACCGACCAAGAGCAGAGCTAAGACCAAGCGTTCTGACTCTCGTCGAGGCGGGGATAAAGCGCCTCAGACTCGTTCCAAGCGCTCGCATAAAGATCGGGTTTCGTCTGCGCGTAAGGCCGTGGACCCCAAGTCTCCCTGTTCGATCATGAAATCTTGCGGTGGGTGCACGGCGCTCAATCGTCCTTATAAAAAGCAGTTGGCGGCTAAGCAGGCTGCTATGGAGGAGCTGTTTGCCGAGCTTTGTGAGCGCGAGAGCATTGCTGTCGATCCTATTCGCGGTATGGGCGTCACCCTTGGCGACCCGGGTAAATATCCTGCGCCGCGTGGCTTTCGTCATAAGGCTGCCACTCCCTTTGCTCCCGGTAAGGAGGGCGCTGTCCGTTGCGGTTTCTTTGAGCGCGGCACGCACAAGATCGTTGCCGTACCCGAATGCCCCGTCGAGGCGTCGGGCGCTCGTCAGATTCTCAACGGCATCGCACGCGAAGCTGAGCGGTTGCATATTCCCGCCTTTAACGAGGACAAGCATCTTGGTTTGCTTCGCTATGCCGTCATCCGCTGCGGTTGGCGTACCGACCAGGTCATGGTTACGCTCGTGACCGCCCAGCGTGACTTACCGCATGCGCAGGAATTCTTTGAGGCCGTCGCCGCACTCGATCCGCGCATCGTCACCGTCGCCCAAAACATCAACGGACGCCCCGGCAACGCCATCCTCGGCGAGGAAACCCGCATCGTGTATGGCGCCAAGTGCATGCGCGACCAGCTACTCGGCTGCGAGTTCGATATCTCCCCCACCGCGTTCTACCAGACCAACCCGCAACAGACCGAGCTGCTCTATCAGCTCGCTATCGACGGCATGGATTTGCACCAGGGCGATGTGCTCATGGATGCCTACTGTGGCAGCGGTACCATCGGTCTTTGCGCAGTTAAAGATGCCCAGAAAAAGGGCATCGGCATTATGCTGCTCGGCGTGGAGCGCAACCCGGCGGGCATTGCCGACGCACGTCGCAATGCCGAGCTCAACGGCCTCACCCGCAGCGCCTGGTTTATGGCCGACGACGCCACCGATTGCATCCTGGATGCCGCCGATAACAACGAGCGGGTCGATGTCCTTTCCATCGATCCGCCGCGCGCCGGCTCTACCCCCGAGTTCCTCGAAGCTGCCTGCGCGCTTAAGCCGCGCCGCATCACCTATATCAGCTGCAACCCCGTAACTCAAGAGCGCGACCTGCATCAGCTCCTCGACGGAGGCTATTGCCTGCTCAAGATCACGCCCGTCGACATGTTCCCTCACACCGACCACACCGAAACCGTAGCGGTCCTCGAACGCCGCTAACCGACCTCAGTAGATTTTTGGGACAAGAAAGGGGGCGACCCGCCTGGGCCGCCCCCTTCGCTTGGTTTATAAACTCCGCTACATCCCATTGCGCAGATCGCACACGCCGGCTGCCGCCATCTCGCGCAGCAGCGTCTCGCGATCGCGCGTCACGATCAGATCCAACGGGAAGTGAATCTCGTCGAGCATCTTGCGAGCGTAATCGAGCTTACCAATTGCCATGCCAATGTGCGCATCGGTCGAAACGCCAATGCCCACGCCCAGCTCGGCGCAGCGCTCGGCAATCTTGCGGCATACGGCCCAATGCTCAGTGTCGACACCGTGTTCAAGACTATGGTTGTTGATCTCGATAATCTTGTGCTTGGCCTTAGCTGCCAACAGCACTTCGTCGATATCGAACGGCACGCCCGAACGCCCCGTGTGACCCAGTATGAACACCTTGGGGTGCTCCAGGGCATTGATATACATCTCGGTCGTCTGGGCCAGCGTCGCGCCCTCAGCAATCTGCGGATTATGCACGCTTGCAACCAAATAATCCAAATTACGCGTAACCAAATCGAACAGTGAATGCTGACGGCTGTACGAATCGCCGGCGATATCGAGCGTGACAGGAGTGTCCTCGCCAAACAGGCTTCCGTCCAGCGAAACGATATCGGCCTCGGCACCACGCAGCACCAGCACGCCGCTCCAAATGCGCGGCCAGATATCCTGGTTGATAAAGAACTGGTAACTGCGCAGGTCATTGGGGCAAGCCGTAACCATAGAGCTCAAATGGTCGGCAGATCCGAGCACCTGCAGACCACGCTCTGCCGCCCAGTACACATTCTCCTCAATGGTCGAATATGCATGCGCAGAGAACATCGTATGGGTATGAATGTCACAAGAAAGCAGGTAGGGCATCAGGTCTCCTTATCTGGCACGGCCGTCGCTTATATTCATTGTACGCATAGCCTTCGATAGTCGTAAAACCACTCCATCCCAAAGACACAACGTCCATGACAACGGGGTCCGGCTTAACACCAAACCCCGTTTCACGTAAAACATTGTAGGCAGAGCGCTTTACTTTTAACGATACTCGTCCGCCAACTGTTTCCAAGCGGGTAGCGAATTGACAATCGTTTCGTAGCTCACGCAATAGCCCAGGCGGAACCAACCCGGCATACCAAAGCTGTCCGAGGGAACCGCAAGCAACTCATACTTCTTTGCGCGCTCGCAAAACGCATTCGCATCGGGCTCCAATGCTTTCACCCATAGGTAGAACGCGCCATCCGGCTCAACATAGGTGTAGCCGTACTCCGCTAGTGCGTCGGTAAGCGCGGTGCGGTTGCGCGCATAGGCCTCGACATCGCTCGGCTCATCGATGCAATCGATGATTACGCGCTGGAAGAGTGCCGGTGCGCATACAAAACCTAGCGTACGGGCAGCACCCGCAACAGCCGGCATCAGACGGGCAGCCTGCGGATTGGTGTTGGGAACCAAGATCCACCCCACGCGCTCGCCCGGCAGCGACAGCGACTTGGAATACGAGTAGCACACGATGGTGTGCTCGTAGATCGAGGGCACCCAAGGCACCTCGGCACCGTACACAATCTCGCGGTACGGCTCATCCGAGATGAGCATAATCGGATTCTCGGGATCGCGCTGAGCGTTGGCCTCGCGCAGAACATTGGCCAGTCGCGTCAGCGTGTCGCATGTATATACGGCACCGGTCGGATTGTTGGGAGAGTCAATGATGACGGCCGCCGTCTTATCGCTGATCGCCTTGAGCACGTTGTCCACGCTCAGCTGGAACGTATCTTCATCGGCGAGCGCCTCAACACACGTACAGCCGGCCTTCTCAATCCAAACGCGATACTCCGGAAAGTACGGGGCGATAACAATAACCTCGTCGCCCGGGTTCGTAACGGCGTTGAGCGTGCAGGTGAGCGAAGCCGCGGCACCCACCGTCATAAATACGTCTTTGCCCTCATAGCTCGTGCCAAAGCGGCGGTTGAGCGATTCGGCCACAGCGGCACGACATTGCGGCAGGCCCGGTGCGGGCGTGTAGCCGTGCAGCTGGTCGCTCGGCAGCTCCAGGGCCTTCTTAATCGACTCAGCCACAGCAGCGGGCGCCGGAACGCTCGGATTGCCCAGCGAAAAATCGAATACGTTTTCCGCACCGATCTGCGCCTTGCGCTCAAGGCCATAGCTAAAAATCTCACGGATGATGGAGCTTTCCGCGCCGCGAGCATACATAGTTTCGTTGATCATCTGTTCCCCTTTCGCATAGGCGCTATTGTACGCTTTAGCCGAGCAAAGTGCCGCAGCAATGTTAATTGGGGACAGACTTAAATGCGTGAAAACGCTCATTTAAGTCTGTCCCCAATCAACAGACGGTCCCATATCGCTCAAAAGAAAAAGCCTCCGCAGGTTTCCCCGCGGAGGCTTTCGCCACAAAGACTATTTGTCGGCATCGGCATCGGCATCGACGACGGCATGGTCATCGTCAGCATCATCGGATACGGCTTCGGCATCCTCCTGCATGGCCGCCTGCGCAAAGGCCGCGGCATCAGCCGCCAGCTCCTCCTCGCTCATACGGGGCGCGCGCTTCTTGGTCGGCATGCCAGCCGCCTTGGCATCGCGCTCCTCCTTGGCCGCCAGGATATCGCCCTCGCGCTCAAGGTAGGCGTCCCACTCGTTATCGAGCAGGGCGTTCACGGCGTCGCCCTCGACAGTCTCGCGCTCAAGCAGCACCTTCGCCATCAGATCAAGCTGATCGCGACGGGCGTCCAGGATCTCGACCGCGCGACGATGGGCCTCACGCATAATGCGCTGAACCTCGATATCGATGCGGCGCGCCGTCTCCTCGGAGTAATCCTGGTGATCGGCGTAATCGCGACCAAGGAACACCTGATGCTGCGCCTCGCCAAACACTTGCGTGCCCAGCTCCTCGCTCATGCCCAGGCGCGTAACCATCTCGCGCGCCATCTTGGTCGCACGCTCCAGATCGTTGCTCGCGCCCGACGTAATGTCATCGCACATGAGCTCCTCGGCAACGCGACCGCCCAAGAACACGGCGAGCTCGTCGAGCATCTCGTTCTTGGTCTTGAGGAAGTGGTCCTCCTGCGGAAGCTGCAGCGTGTAGCCCAGAGCCTGACCGCGGCTGACGATCGAGATCTTGTGGACCGGATCGGAGTGCTCCAGGATGTGGCCCACCAGGGCGTGACCGCTCTCGTGGTAGGCAATCGTGGTGCGCTCGGCCTCGGTCATCACACGACCCTTGCGCTGCGGTCCGGCAATCACGCGCTCCATCGATTCCTCGACCTCGTCCATCGAGATCACGGAACGATGACGGCGAGCGGCCAGCAGCGCAGACTCGTTGAGCAGATTTGCCAGATCGGCACCAGTGAAGCCAACGGTCATCTGGGCGAGCTTCTCAAACTTAACGTCCTCGTCCATCGGCTTGTTCTCGGCATGCACGCGCAAGATCTGCTCGCGACCCTTCACATCCGGACGGTCGACCGTAACCTGACGGTCAAAACGGCCGGGACGCAGCAGCGCCGGATCCAGGATGTCAGGACGGTTGGTCGCAGCGATCAGGATGACCGACTCGCTCTCCTCAAAACCGTCCATCTCGGCCAGCAGCTGGTTGAGCGTCTGCTCGCGCTCGTCGTGGCCGCCGCCCAAGCCGGCTCCGCGCTGACGTCCCACGGCATCGATCTCATCGATGAAGATGATCGACGGGGCCTGGGACTTGGCCTCCTTAAAGAGGTCACGCACACGGCTGGCGCCGACACCTACGAACATCTCGACAAAGTCGGAACCAGAGATGCTAAAGAACGGCACGCCCGCCTCGCCGGCAACGGCCTTGGCCAGCAACGTTTTACCGGTGCCCGGAGGGCCCACCAGCAACACGCCACGCGGGATCTTGGCACCCAGCTTGCGATAGCGATCGGGATCGCTCAAAAAGTCACGGATCTCCTCGAGCTCCTCGACTGCCTCGTCCACGCCGGCAACGTCCTCGAACTTGACCTTGGGGCGCGTGGCCTCGTTGGTCTTGGCGTTGGTCTTGCCAAACTGCATGTTCCTGTTGTTGGCGCCCATCATCTGGCGCATAAAGTAGAACATGATGGCGATCAGGGCAATCGTCGGAAGCACGCTCATCGCCAAGTCGCCCCAAAAATCGGGGTCATTGGTGTTGACGATGTACTTAGTGTCGGGGTGCTCCGCCATGAGCTCGGCAAGCGAATCGGAGCCGACATAGGTCGAGGAGAAGCTCTTGAGCTCACTCGTGTCGCCCTTGTCCTTTTTTGTCTTCCAGTAATGACCCGCCACGCTTCCGTCTTGAACCGTATAGGTCAGATCTTCGACGCGATCCTGCTTGATGGCGCTCACCATCTCGCTCGTCGCGAGCTTAACGGTATTGCTGGAATTGGCAAAGCCGGAGCCCATGTTAAAGAAGGCGTAGCCCAGAAGCGCGCAAGCCAAAATAAAATACAGCCAGCCCGTACGCGTGGGCTTCTTGCCTCCGGGCATCCCCGGGATCTTAGGCTCCCGGGGAGTCTGGGAATTGTTATCGTTACGGTCGTCGGGCATCTTACGAATAAACCTCCGGTTTCAAAATGCCCAGATACGGAAGGTTACGATAGCGCTCGGCATAGTCGAGGCCGTAGCCCACCACAAAGGCATCGGGGCAATGGGTTCCAACATACTTGGGCGTGATGGCCGAGGTGCGGTCCTCAACGTCCTTCCACAGGAAGGCAGCGACCTCCAGCGAAGCGGGCTTGCGGCTCTCGAGGTTCTTCATCAGGTACTTGAGGGTCAGGCCCGAGTCCAGAATGTCCTCGACGATCAGCACGTCGCGACCACGGATGTCGATATCCAGATCCTTAATGATACGCACGATGCCCGAAGACTTCACACCGTCGCCATAGCTCGAAACAGCCATGAAATCGATGTTGGTCGGTAGCTCAATCTTGCGCATCAGGTCGCCCATAAAGACAACGGCACCGCGCAGAACCGCGATCAGCACCAGATCCTTACCCGCGTAGTCGCGAGTGATCTCCTCGCCCAGGCGAGAAACGATGCCGTCGATATCCTCCTGCGTAAACAGAACCTTCTCGATATCCGGATGTTGAGAAGCCATGACAACCCTTTCTTGTGCTTAATCGCCCACACACCGCCGTATGGACGCGAACTACACATTCTAGCAGCGCACGGGGTATATTTTCCAGCCCGCGCACCATCAGCGCGGGAATACCGTCAACGCCGCACAGAACAGCTGGTGCGAGGGGCTAATCCGCGTCAACCACGCGAAGCAGATAAGCCACACGCGTCGCCGCCGTGCATTTAAAACGTTCGTCCGCGCGAACTCCGGCGACCCACACCACGGCACCTCCCGGCGCCGCCCTCACCACGGGCACGCCGGCGCGCTCGGAAACGGGAATGCGAGCCTCGCCTAGCAAGTCGGATACCTTCTTGCTTCGGCCACTCATTCCTAACGGGCACATCACGTCTCCCGGTGCGGGACCGTCCACCCACAGGCGCGCCAATCGCGCCTCTGCAGGGATCTCGCCACGTGAGCCCGCCAGGATCCGCTCACTATCGCTGTCGGCAAAACCCAGGGCAGCCGCGTCTACCAAAGCTGTCACTTCCCCGGCAGCCGCAAGCTCACGGGCGCGGCGCACGATATCGCATCCCGGCTCAACGGCCATCGGCTCTGCGACCAGCATGCGCCCCCCGCCAAACGGCAAACGACCGGGTATGGTAATCCAGTCCGCAACCAGCCCCTCACGAGCCGCCGGCGCCTTAAACGCTAGCATGCCAAACTCAATGCGTGCGTCAATTCCCGCCGGAAGCGTGACCGAGCCTGTGCCTTCGGCAACGCAGGAAAGGACTCGCTCCACATGTCGCATCTCTGGACGAGCGTCCGGATCGATGCGCTTAATCGCCAGTCGCACGATGCGCCGCGCGATTACCACCTCGGCCGCAGCAAGGCGCCTAGCATCGAGCACCAGCGCGCCCGCCGCCTCCTTACGCAGGCAGCTTCGAAACGCCTGTGCCGAAAGCTGAGACAAAAACGCGTCCTCATCGCCTAAGATCCCGCAGGCGGCGCCAATCGTCTTGCAGACGCTCGCGTTGCGCTGCGCCACCACCGGCATCACTCGATGGCGCACGTAGTTTCGCAGATACGAGATATCCTCATTGCTCTCGTCTTCACGCCACGGCTGACCATGTACCTGTAGATAGCCCACGAGCTCGCCATGAGTTAGGTCGAGCAAGGGACGCACCACGATATTCCTCCGGCGAGGAATGCTCGATAGGCCAGCGGGCCCCGAACCCTTAATCGCGTTCATCAAAAACGTTTCCGCGCGATCCGAAGACGTGTGCGCGGTGCAGATACGAGCCGCCGTTCGCGGTGCCCCCGTCTGGGCGCAGAGCTCGCGAACATACCTCCGCGCCGCGGCATAGCGCACCTCGCGGGCCGCGGCCTCAATATTGCCCGACTCCTCATCAAAATAAGCGTGCTCCACGCACAGCGGTAAACCATATTTCGCGCAAAGCTCACGCACAAAGGCCTCGTCGCCATCGGACGCCTTGCCGCGCAGATGATGGTTTACATGCAGCACATGCAGGCGCTCGCGAGCAATGGGGGCAACACCGCGTCCGTCTTGGATATCCAGCTTTGATGTGCACGCCATAAGAAGCAGTGCCGTCGAGTCCGCGCCGCCTGATACCATGAGCACGACAGGAGCAGCCTGCTGCCTCGTCCGGGTCTCATCGACTACCCCCGGCACGGCATGGTGTCCATAATGCTGAGATACCGTAGGCATTTGCTTCCTCCTCTATTCGTCCGCACCCATTGTATCCTTTGGAATCTTATGTCTCGTCTGCACCTTCATATCCTCGGCAGTGGCTCTAAAGGCAACTGCGCACTCATCGAGGGCCCGCAGGGGCTCATTATGGTCGATGACGGACTGTCTCGCCGCGAGACATTAAAGCGCATGGCAGAACTGGGGCTCTCGGCAGACAACGTCTCGGCTCTTCTCATTACTCATGAGCATAGCGATCACATCAAGGGCCTCAATGTCTGGTGCAAGCACTGGCACGGCCCCCTCTTTGCCAGCAGGGGCACTCTTTCGAACAAAGAAAATCTTTCGCATCTGCCTGTCGAGGAATTCGATCCCGGCGACGCCCTGTCCATTGCCGGCATCCACGTGCAAACCTACTCAACATCACACGATGTCATCAATCCGGTCGGCTATCGATTCAATGCTCTCGATGATTCCATTGGGTTTGCCACCGACACCGGAGAGCTATCGAGCCAAGCCATGAAAACCCTCAAAGATTGTCGAGTCCTCGCACTCGAAAGCAACCACGATGTGACCATGCTGCGCGAGGGAGAATATCCCCGCTTTCTTCAGGAGCGCATCCTGTCTGCAAGGGGACACCTCTCCAACAGCCAAGCCGCCGAAGCCGCGCGCGAACTTGTTACCGATCGCACCGAACAGCTCATTGCCATGCATATCAGCCAAGAAAATAATCGTCCGAGCCTTACCGTCAAAAGCTATGCCAAAGCTCTAGCCGCAACCCTGGATGACGAGGTCGGCAACTCCGCAACCCTTCTCCAAGGATCGCTAAATCTCTCGATACGCCCCGCAAGCCAGCATCGGCCAGTAACCATTCAATAGACTGTCCTAGACAGCAAAAGGGGCCGGGAATCGCTTTCCAGCCCCTTCTGTTGTCTTTTAATAGCGCAGAACACCAACGAAGTTAGTCGATGGAGATCTTCGTAACGTTCTTCTTCTCGACGATCTTGGGAACCGTAACGGTCAGGATGCCGTCAGCGTACTTAGCCGAGAGGCCCTCGCTCGAAGCGTCCTTAAGATACACGCCACGCGTCGCGCTGTACGAGCTGAACTCCTTCTGCAGGAAGTTCTTGCCCTCGTTCTCCTCGTCTTCCTCGACATTCACGCTAATGGACAGACGGCCCTCGTTAAGCTCGACATCGATATCGTCCTTGGCGACGCCGGTCAGATAAGCCTTGACCTCATAGCCATCGCCCTTATCCTCAACGTCAACGGGGAACGCCTTAGAGGCAATCGAGCTGTTCGCTAGGTCGCTCATATCATCAAACAGATCGAACAGCGAGCTTGCAGAGGGACGAACGCCAA
Source organism: Collinsella aerofaciens (assembly GCA_048246715.1). GTDB lineage: Bacteria > Actinomycetota > Coriobacteriia > Coriobacteriales > Coriobacteriaceae > Collinsella > Collinsella aerofaciens_BY. The sequence goes on from DBFBCB010000030.1 coordinate 125,186, forward strand.
AAACCGAACGATAAGGAACCATGCTTGCCATGTTTACCACTCCTTTATAGGACTGCCGAGTCATCTTCCAGGTGACTGGGACTTCTTTTGACGCTCTTATATATGCCCACCCAGTGCTCATATATACATCGACTATAAAGTTTTTTGAGTCCAGTACTATAAGCATATCTAAGTGCGTGTGACTCAGGTTTTAGGAAGGTTAAGGTTCTTTGAACCAGAGCTTAAATACCGAGTATGTCCCCAGCTACAAATAACAAGGGGCTTACAATGAGCGCGTACACGTTGTTGGTAACGAGCTAAAGGGCATCATGGACGACCAAAACCAGAACAATATGTTTATGCCGACGCAGGGGGAAGATACTTCCACGCAGCCGCCACGGTTCCATCGCCCCCACATCTCGCAAGAGCCCATTAATGATCCGGAGCCCGAGTATGTGACGAGAAATCGATATCAAACACTCGAGGATGCCCAAACGGGACGTAAACATATGGGCGTCGCCTCGGGCGATCCCGTATATCTGAAAGATGCACCGTTATCAAAAAACAGCGCAATCAATGACGACCCGACGAAAACGCCCATAACTTGGCAGCAAAGAGGTCCCCGGCCTAAGCAAACCTTAACGCATTCGGCTCGTTATCTCGAGACGCCAAAGCAAGGGAAAACGATCTTCGTCTCATCAAGTAAACGACGTAAGCAGCATCGACTGACAATCCTGCTTTTGATCATTGCAGCCATAGCAGTCGCCCTTGTTATTCGTTTTATTTTCTTTAAATAAAAGCTCAATACCAAAAAGAATTAAATCGTCTGGCGTAAATGAGTCATTTATGCCCGGTAAACGCAAAAAGGGGGAGGCCGCGAGGCCTCCCCCTTCTCAGTTCAAGCGCACGGCTCGGTGCCGTCCACCGGTCAGCGGCGCCCTGGCCTCCCACGGGCTGACCCCGCAGTACTCTCGGCGCGATGGGGCTTAGCTTCCGG
>DBFBCB010000031.1:0-318026 GCA_048246715.1 Collinsella aerofaciens
GGGGGGGGGGGGGGGCCCGGGGTGGGGAAAGGTGTTGAAAAATGGGGCAGTTCCCCATATTATTGATGACGTCGACAGGCGGGGTGGTTCCCCGCGTACGTGCCATCTGAGTAACCGAGGGGAGGGCGCACATGGGAATGACGGGTGCATACGAGCGCAATCTCGATGCAAAAGGTCGTCTATCCCTGCCTGCACCCCTTCGTGAGGAGCTTGGAGAGCACGTTCGCGTGTTTAAAGCCCTGGATGTCGATGCTCTGTACGTGTTCTCTGCCGAGGCCTTCGATAAGTGGGTCGAAGGACTCTTCGCGGGTCGTGAGGGCCACGAGGGTTTTAACCCGCGTGACATCAACGACCAGAAGCTCATGAGGGCGATCAACAAGCGCACCACGTCGATGGATGTGGACAGCGCGGGTCGTATCGGTCTTTCTGAGTCTCTCCGCAAGCAGGCGAACCTCGACCGCGAGGTCACGGTTGTGGGCAACTACGACCACCTTGAGGTTTGGGACCGCGCTACGGCCGATGAGGACGATGATGACGAGGCCCTGCTGGACCTCTTCTTCTCGTAAGGGCAAGGCACGAGTAACGGATGGAGCGTGGGATCTTGACACAAGAATATCGGCATGAACCTGTCATGCTCGGCGAAGTGCTTGAGTCGCTGCAGCTAAAGAGCGGTTCCGTCGTCTGCGACTGCACCCTTGGCGGTGCCGGCCATTCGGTAAAGATGGCCGCGCAGGTGGGGGAGACCGGCCTTTTGCTCGGCGTCGATCAGGACGACATGGCCCTCGAGGCCGCTGGCGCCCGTCTGGACCGCGAGGTTCCCGGCGTACCGCACCAGCTGCTGAAGGGCAACTTCGGCGACTTGGACGAGCTGCTTTGCTCGGCCGAGGTGCCCGGGGTCGATGGCTTCCTGTTCGACTTGGGCGTTTCGTCGCCGCAACTCGATATCCCTGGCAGGGGCTTTTCGTACAACGAGGACGCCCCATTGGACATGCGGATGGATCCGGGTAACAACACCTTAAACGCAGCTGAGGTCATCAACACCTATAACGAACACGACCTCGCCCGGATTCTACGCGTCTATGGCGAAGAGAAGTTCGCCTCGCAGATCGCGCGCGAGATCGTGCGCCGCCGCGAGCATGAGCCGATCGAAACCACCGGTCAGTTTGTCGAGATCATCAAGGCTGGTATCCCGGCTGCCGCTCGTCGGCATGGCGGACACCCGGCCAAGAAAAGTTTCCAGGCCATTCGCATCGAGGTCAATCACGAACTCGATGTGCTCGAGCGAGGGCTTGACGCCGCCACAAGGTGGCTCAACCCGGGCGGACGCATCTGCGTCATCTCGTATCACTCGCTCGAGGACCGTATCGTAAAGAACCACTTTAAGGAGATGAGCCAGGGGTGCACGTGTCCGCCGGAGATTCCGGTGTGCGTGTGCGGCAACGTGCCGATACTCAAGGTCATCACCCGCAAACCCCTGGTTGCCCAACCCGATGAGGTTGCGCGCAACCCTCGGGCGAGATCAGCCAAGATCCGCGTGGCGCAGCGTCTGTAGACGCGACCGCGCGATATTGGACCTCCCGCTCGTACCACAAACGAAGCTTAAACACACTACCAACGTACTCGGGATGGGAGGCGGCATATCATGGGCTACAACACCTCAAACGCAGCACTCGCCTATGATATGAACGCCATGCCCGCCTATCGTGAGGCACCGCAGGCCCCCGTTGCTCCCCGCGAGCAGCGCACGCCGCGCTTTGATGTCTACACGGGCGCGGGCCGTCAGGCAAACCAGGCGGTAAGCCCGGTTTTCATGAGCGTTCTTAAAACGTTTTGCATCATTGCGGCCATCTTCATGACGATCGGTGTCGCCCGTGTGGCGCTCGCCGGCGTTACGGCCCAGGTGCTCAACAGCAACGCCGCGCTTACCAACACGCTCGAGAAGGCGACCGACGAGAGCTCCGACCTGGAGGTCATGCATTCGGTCTATGGTGCCGACACGCGCATTCGCGACCTTGCGGGCGCTTATGGCATGGTGGAGCCCAGCGAGAGCGTTACACTTGATTTTTCGCAGGATGCAGCCGCGGGCGCCAGCTCGACCGCGACCGCTCAGTAACAAGACGGTAGCTGAGTATGACAAATGACTATCGCCGCGGCTCCGACGGGGGTCGCGGTTCTGGACGTCCCTCATCGCGGGGACGTTCTGGTTATCAAGGAACGGGTCGGCCATCTTACAACGCGAGGCCGTCCTATGGCAACGACCCCGCGTCGCGTCTCCGTGGCTCGAGTGGTCCTCAAATGCATAACACCAGACCGCGCAAGAGCTCGTCGACCGAATGGCTCACGGGCACGCCGCTGCCCCGTCGCAAAGCCGTCATGGGCTTTATCGGGCTTGGCTTGGGTTTAGGCGTCCTTCGCCTTGCCGACTATCAAATCGTGGAAGCCGATAAGTTACGCGACCGCGCCGATGCACGTCGCTTGCTCGCGCAGACGCTATATGCCAAGCGCGGTACCATCTACGACCGTAACGGCAACGTGCTGACGTCGTCGGTCGAATGCCGCAACATCGCCGTGAATCCTCAGCTTATCGAGGACGTTGACAAGACGGTATCGGCACTGGTCAAAGCTACGGGCATCGATAAAAAGACCTGTCGCGAGCTCGTTGAGTCGGATGGCACCTGGGTGTATATCAAACGTCAGGTGGACGAGGATGATGTCGCGGCGCTGGAGAAGAAGAACCTGCCAGGCGTGCTCTTTGAGCAGGCCATGAAGCGCGTGTACCCCTACGGCAACCTGGCATCGCAGGTGCTTGGCGTGGTAAACGTGGACAACGACGGTCTGACGGGCCTCGAAAAACAGTACAACAAGCTTTTGACCGGAACGAACGGTTCGCTGGTGCGCGAGCGGGCGAGGGACGGTAGCTATATCGCGGGCGGCGCCTATAAGAAGGTTGCCGCGGTGGACGGCGTGGACATCGTGACGACGCTCGATGTCAATATCCAGCGTGCCGCCGAGGACGCCCTGGCAGAGGCAGTTGAGAAGACTAAGGCCAAGAACGGCTCGGCGCTGGTCACCGATCCTACGACAGGCGAGATTTTGGCAGCCTGCTCGTACCCGACCTACGACCAGACCGATCTGGAGAATGCCAAGACCGAGGATATGAATCTGCGCCTGGTCACCGACGCCTACGAGCCCGGCTCGGTCTTTAAGACGCTCGTGGCGGGCGCCGGCTTCGACTTGGGCGTCGTGCGATCGAGTACGTCGTTTGAGGTGCCGGCGAGCATCAAGGTGGGCGACGATACCGTCACCGATGCCGACAAGCGCGACTATGCCATGACCATGGATGTGCGCGAGATGATGCGCCGTTCGTCCAACGTGGGCTTTGTTCTGGTGGGGCGCAAGATCGGTGCCGACGACTTTGCCGCCTATGTGGACAAGTGGGGCATCGGTCACAGCTCGGGTGTCGATTTTCCGGGCGAGAGCCTGGGCATCGTCAAGGAGCGTGACCAGTATGACGGCGCCACGCTGGGCTCGATGAGCTTTGGACAGGCACTGTCCGTCTCGCCGATTGAGATCGCACGTGCCGTGGGCGGCATCGCCAACGGCGGCGTGATGATGACACCGCACTTCTATAAGTCCAGCAAAGGCGACGAGAAGGACTGGGGCGAAGGCGAGCGCGCGATTTCGGAGGACGCCGCATCCCAGGTGACATCGTGCATGCAGACGGTCGTGTCCGAGGGAACGGGCGTTGGCGGCGCGGTTGACGGCTATGACGTGGCGGGTAAGACCGGTACGGCCGAACGTGCCGACGAGAACGGCGGCTACCTCAAGGAGAACTACATGTCGTCCTTTATGGGCTTTGCACCGGCACAATCGCCCAAGGTGCTGTGCTATATCACGCTCGACGGAACGCCGAGCGGCTCAGATGCCGCTGCGGTGCCGTTCCAGTCCATTATGGCCAACGCGCTCGACGTGCTGGGTATCCCGCACACGAAGTAGGGGGTTACAATCTTTGGGGCGTGGTTTGTTGTCCCATATGAGGGTGTTCACATGCCCTGCACCACGCATGTGCGGCGCTGGGATACAATACGCCGATAGCATTATTAGGTTTACAGGGGAGCTGCAATGATAGAGATCGCCGTCAACAACCTCGCGGCCGCAACAGGGGCCCGAACCGTGACGGGAGAAGCCGATCGGGTATGCCGCGGGTGCGTTATCGACTCGCGCCAGGTCGAGGAAGGGACGATTTTCGTCGCCTTTCCCGGTGAAAACGTCGACGGCAATGATTTTGCTTCCCGTGCCGTCCAGTCGGGTGCCGGCGCCGTCGTGATGACGCGTGAGCCCGAGGCCGAGCTGGTCTCGCTGGCGCAGGACAAGGGGTGCGCCATCCTGCTGACCGATGATCCCGAGGAGTTTCTGCTGCGTTTGGCGCACGCGTATCGCCTGGAGCTTGGCTGCCTGGTCGTTGGTATTACCGGTTCCATCGGCAAGACGACGACCAAGGACGTGCTCGCCGCCGTGCTCGCCAAGCGCTATCGTGTCTGGGCCACCAAGGGCAATTTCAATAACCTGATCGGCATGCCGCTCACGGTGCTTTCCGCTCCGGCCGATACCGAGGTCCTGGTGCTCGAGATGGGCATGAACCATTTCCACGAGATTGAGCGCCTGTCCCAGTCCGCCAATCCCAACCTTGCCATCGTGAGCAAGATTGGTACCTCTCACATCGGCATTTTGGGCAGCCGCGAGAACATCGCCCGCGCTAAGGCCGAGATTGTCCAGGGTATGTGCGCCGCCGGCGACTTCTTGCCGCTGCTGGTTTTGGGCGGTGAGGACGACTTTACGCCGTTCATTCGCGATACGTTCGCCCAGCCTGCTGGTATCGATGTGATGCTGGCCGGCGTCTCGGACGATGATGAGGTCCGTGCCCGCGACATTCGTGTTGATGACGAGGGCCGTCCGGTCTTTACGCTCGATTTTGGCCAGGGTGAGACGACCGATACCATGCTTGCCATCCCCGGCGTGCAGTCCGTCCCAAATGCCGTTAAGGCCGCCGCAGTTGCCTATCGCCTGGGCGTGACGCCCGAGCAGATCGATGCTGCCTTTAGGGGCCTCACGATCACCGGGCACCGCCAGGAGATCAAGCGCGCCAAGAGCGGTGCCCGCGTCATCGACGATTCCTATAACGCCAGCGCCGAATCCATGGCTGCTGGTCTCGATCTGCTGTGCTCGCTTTCGTGCACGGGGTCTCGCATGGCGATCCTGGGCGAGATGGGCGAGATGGGCGATGAGGCTCCTCGCATGCATGAGCTCGTGGGCGCCTATGCCGCCGCCAAGAAGCTCGACATGCTGGCGTGCGTGGGTGGTGAGCTGGCCCAGCTTATGGCCGATGCCGCGCGCATGATGGGCATGGACGAGGACCGCATCCAGGTGTTCTCCGATTATCAGCAGGTGCTCGACCGCATGGGCGGCGCGCTTGAAAAACATGATGTTGTACTGGTCAAGGGTTCCCGCTTTGTTGAGCTCGACCGCTTTGTGGAAGGTGTGTGCTAGCCCATGTTCGGCAATCCCTCGTATCCAACGTATCAGGCTTTTTTGGGGCTTGGCATCGCCGCTGCCATTGCGCTGCTGCTCATGCCGTGGTGGATCAAGCTGCTGAAGGTCGAGGGTATCGGCCAACAGGTCCGAGCCGACGGCCCCAAGCGTCATTTGATTAAACAGGGTACGCCGACCATGGGCGGCGTCATCATCCTTGTTGCGATTTCGCTGACCTGCCTGCTGATGGGCAAGCTCACCACCGAGCTCGTGCTCGTGCTGCTCACCACGCTGGCGACCGGCGTGCTGGGCCTGATCGACGACCTGACCTCCGTTACGCATGGGCGCTCGCTCGGTCTGACGCCTCATGCCAAGATGATCGGCCTAACCATTATCTGTGTCACCTTTACGGTACTTGCCGTTAACTGGTGCGGCGTCGCCCCCGAGATTCGTTTTCCCGGCGGCCTGACGATTGACCTTGGCGTGCTTTCGACCACCATCTGCGGCCTTTCGTTCCCGTGGCTCTACATTGTCTTTTGCTGGCTGATGATCGCCGGTCTTTCTAATGCCGTGAACCTGACCGATGGCCTTGACGGTCTTGCTGGCGGCACCTCCATGATTGCCATGCTCGCCATGGCTGCCATGGCGTTTTTGCACGGAGACGTGAACCTGTCCATCTTCTGCACCGCGTGTGCCGGTGCCTGCTTGGGCTTTCTGTGGTTCAACTGCTATCCGGCGAGCATCTTTATGGGCGATACCGGCTCGCTTGCCCTGGGCGCCGCGTTTGCCTGCACGTCCATCATGACCAACACCGAGGTCGTCTCCCTTATCATCGGCGGCCTGTTTATCGTTGAGACCCTGTCGGTCATGATTCAGGTTGTCTACTTCCACTTTACGCACAAGCGCGTCTTCCTTATGGCGCCCATCCATCATCATTTCGAAAAGAAGGGCTGGGCCGAGACCAAGGTCGTCATCCGTTTTTGGATTATCGCTGCTGCCTTTGGTGCCGTTGGCCTTGCTCTGTTCTTCCAGTTGGGATAGTGGTCTTTCATGTCTCTTGCTGATGTCTTTAGCCTGCTCGTTTTGGGTCAGGGCAAATCCGGTCTCGATGTCGCCCGCTGGGCGCTGGCACATCCCGAGCGCGTAAGTGCCGTTACCGTGTATGGCGGTGGCACCTCTGAGCCCAATGACGCCACGCGTGCGCTCGAGGCTGCTGGTGCGTCGTTTGTCTATGGGACCGAACAGGTCGAGGGCGCCTATGACGTATGCGTGACGTGCCCGGGCATCTCGGAGTTCTCGGGCTTCTTTAAGGCTGGGCGCGAGCATGCCGCCCAGATTATGGGTGAGCCCGAGTTTGCCTATCGCCTGTCGCCCGATAACTGGATTGCCATCACGGGCACCAACGGCAAGACGACCACCACGTCGCTGACTGATTATCTGCTTAAGGCTGCCGGCGAGGCCAGCGTTGCTGTCGGCAACATCGGCGAGCCGCCGGTCAACGAGATTGACGGCCGAGCCCACAACGAGTGGTTTGTGGCTGAGCTCTCGAGCTATCAGATTGCTACGACAACCGAGCTCCACCCCCGCGTGGCGGTGCTGCTCAACATCACTCCCGACCACTTGGGCTGGCATAAGAGTCATAAGAACTATGCGCTTGCCAAGATCAAACTGTTTGACAATATGGTCGATGACGATCTGGTGGTTGTCGACGTCGAAGACGCCGGCATTCACGAGTTCGATGAGTACATCTACACGCCGGGTCGTCGCATCTGCAAGGTTGCCTTTGACGAGCCTGAGGGCGAGGATGCCGCCTTTGTGCGCGATGGCAAGATGATCGTGCGTCTGAAGGGTGTCGAGACCCCGCTCATCGCTACATCCGAGCTCAAGATCTCGGGCCATCACAATGTTATCAATGCCCTGTGCGCTGCCACGGCTGCCTTGGCAGTCGGTGCCGATGTCGACGGTGTCTGCCGCGGTCTGGCCTCGTTCCAGCCGCTCGAGCACCGCGTGGAGCCGTGTGGCGAGATTGACGGCGTGCGCTACGTCAACGATTCCAAGGCGACTAACACCGATGCGGTCGAGAAGGCACTGACGGCATTTCCCGATGACGACGTGATCTTGCTGCTCGGCGGCCACGATAAGGGTACGCCGCTTGCGGACTTTGCCCGCGTCGTTATGGACAACGTGCGCTCGGTCGTTTGCTTTGGCGATGCGCGCGAGCGCTTTACCGCCGCTATGGACGAGGCCGATGTCGATGGTGACGTGGATATCGCCCAGGCGGATGACCTGCGCGATGCCGTGGACGTCGCCCGTTCGCTGTCGAGCCGTGGCGATGTGATCTTACTTTCTCCTGCCTGCTCTTCGTTCGATGAGTTCTCGGGCTATGAGGAGCGCGGCCGCGTGTTTAAGGACTATGTGGCCCAGCTTGCCGCTGCGGCGGAATCGCAAATGGAATAGGGGTTGCCGGTGAGAGAGGAGAGCCCCCGACAAGGTATGAGGAGGCCCGACTCGGACCGTGCTTCCTCGCGTCGCAGCACACCGCGTTCCGGTCGCGGCGGGCAGTCGTTTAGCGAACGCTATATTGCCGGCGTTCCCGCCCGCATCATGCGTCCCCGTTTGATATTCATGGCCTGCTTGTTTACCTTGGTATGCTTTGGCCTGCTGATGGTGTACTCGGCGTCTTCGGTCGAGGCGCTGCACGAGAATGGCTCGGCGACGTTTTTTCTGGGTCGACAGGCTGCGTTTGCCGTGGTCGGTGTTCTGGCGCTGATTGCCATCGTGCGCGTTTTGCCGGACAGCTGGTTTGGGGAGGATGTGCTCAGGATCTTCCTCATCGGCATGATAGGGCTACTGCTTCTGGTGTTCTTGGTGGGCAGCGGCAGCCGTGGCGCCACGCGCTGGCTCAACATCGCCGGTATTCAGTTCCAGCCTTCCGAGTTTTTAAAGCCATTTGCCATTGCGTATTCGGCCATCATGCTTGATCGCTTCTTTTCGCCCGGTGGCAACATCAACGAATTCCTTCGCAAGATGGGCATCTACTTGGGCATTTCGCTCTTTCTGATCTTTATCCAGCCCGATTTCGGTACTGTCCTGATCATCCTGTTGACCCTCATGTGCATGGCGTTGTTTGCGGGTCTCGACCCCAGATTTATCATCGGCGTGCTAATCTTCGGCATTCTCGTGATCGTGATTGCGCTTGTTGCAGAGCCGTACCGTATGGTGCGTATTCAGGTTGCCTTGAATCCTTGGGCCGACGAGTATGGTGACGGCTATCAGGCCACGCTTGCCATCATGGCCTTTGCCTCGGGCGGTCTGTTCGGCCGTGGCATCGGCAACTCAACCATGAAGTACTCGTATCTGCCCGAGGCGCACAACGACTACATCCTGGCCATCATTGGCGAGGAAGTCGGTTTTGTCGGAACCGTGCTGTTCTTCTTGGTGTTTGCGATGCTGATCTACTCGGCGTTTCGCATTGCCGAGCAGGCGACCGATCGTCGGGGTGCGCTCATGGCGTCTGGCTCCGCGGTCATTCTCGCGGTGCAGTTTTTGATTAACGCGCTGGGCATCCTCAACGTGTTTCCCATGACGGGCAAACCGTTGCCGTTTATTAGCTACGGCGGCTCTTCGATTATTGTGTCGCTTATGCTCGCCGGTCTGATCCTGCGCGTTTCGTATGAGAGCGCCCGTCGCGATGAGTACGACCGTCGCCGCGAGAGCTTTGCCGTTATGGATGAGAGCACCGCCGGCGTGCCCCACGTGCGCGGCGAGCGATCTACGCGTAACGGTTTTACCGTCCTGGATGGCTCTGCGACCGAGCCGGCAGCCCGCCCGCGTCAGCGAACGGCGCCGCAAGGTCGTCCTCAGCGCCCCAGCCCTCGCAACGCGGGCGGCGGATATAATCGAATCGATTTGAACTCGGACCCGTCGGCGCGTCTGCGCACCGACGACCAGGGACCGCGTGTACGAAGGGACTACCATGACCGATAAGATGACCGTTGCTATTGCAGCCGGCGGTACGGCAGGACACATCAACCCCGCGCTCGCCTTGGCCGAAGAGCTGCGTGATCGTGGCCACCACGTTGTGTTCGTGGGCCAGTCGCGCAAGCTCGAGGGTCGTCTGGTCCCCGAGGCTGGATTTGATTTTGTGCCCATTACGGTCACGGGCTTCGATCGCTCCCGTCCTTGGACGGCGCTGACCTCGCTATGGCGTGTCAACAAGGCCAAGCGTGCGCTCGCCAGTTATTTCTCAAAGGTCGGCAAGCCCGATGCCGCCATCGGTTTTGGTGCCTATGTCGAGGTTCCGCTGCTGGGGTGGTGCAAGGGCGCAGGCGTTCCGTATCTGCTGCATGAGCAGAACTCTGTTCCGGGCCTGGCCAACAAGATGATGAACTCCCACGCCGCCCGCGTGTGCATCTCGGTGCCGGCAGCGCGTTCGGTCTTTGAGCGCGAAGGTGACCCTGACCACGTGCTCATGACCGGCAACCCCGTACGTCGCTCGGTAATCGAGGGCGATCGCGCTCGCGGCCGCAAGGCACTTGGCGTTCCTGAGGATGCTACGCTGCTGCTCGTCTTTGGCGGTTCACTTGGCGCCCAGCACCTCAACGAGCGCGTGGTTTCGCTCAAAAACGAGCTGCTTTCGCGCAAGAACCTCTATGTGTTGCATTCGACGGGTGCTGACGGCTTTGAGGAGACCGAGCGCGCTTTGGCGCTGACGCCCGAGGAGGCGAAGCGTTACCGCGTCCTGCCTTACATCGACAACATGGGCGATATGTTGGCTGCTGCCGATTTGGTGCTCTCGCGTTCGGGCGCATCGAGCGTGGCCGAGATCGCCGCGCTCGCCGTGCCCTCGGTGCTCGTGCCGTATCCGCATGCGACGGCCGACCACCAAACCACCAATGCCCGTTATCTGGTCGACGCCGGGGCCGGCGTGCTCTGCGCCGATGCCGATATCGACGGTTCTGCCTTTGCCGATGAACTGCTGCACCTGGTCGATGACGCGGCGGCGCGCGACGCCATGCGTCAGGCGGCGCGTGGTCTGGCTCAGGATAGGGCCGCCGCTCTTCTGGCGGATGCGGTAGAGGGTTTGCGTTAGTTAGACGGGATATCGTCGGTCGCCCTCGCGCTGATGCGGTAGGTGCGGTACAGTTAACGGGTTACAGGCAGTGTTTACGCAAGGAGTACACGAGCACATGGCTGATTCCCAGACTGCAACCTCAGCGCCCGAGTTTAAGAGCGCCCACTTTATCGGTATCGGCGGCGCCGGCATGAGCGGCATCGCCCTCGTTCTGCACGAGCGCGGTTATGCCGTTACCGGCTCCGACCTTAAGACGTCACGCTATATCCGCCAGCTTACCCGCGCTGGTGTGAAGGTGCATGTGGGCCATGAGGCCGCCACGATCGACGAGGTCAAGCCCGACGTGGTTGTTGTCTCTACCGCTATTCCGGAGTCCAACCCTGAACTCGTGCGCGCTCGCGAGCTTGGTATTCCCGTGTGGCCCCGTGCCAAGATGCTCTCTGCTTTGGGCCACGGCTACACGACTGTCGCTGTTGCCGGCACGCATGGCAAGACCACCACGTCTTCGATGTGCGCCACCATGCTCGACCGCATGGGTCTGGATCCGAGCTTCCTGATCGGTGGCATCGTCGAGGGCTATGACACGAACGGCAAGAACGGCTCGGGCGACTACTTTGTCGCCGAGGCCGACGAGTCCGACAGCTCCTTCCTGTTCCTGAACCCCAACGTGGTCATTGTGACCAACGTCGAGGCCGACCACCTCGATCACTACTCGGGTATCGAGGAGATCGAGGCAACTTTCGCCAAATTCATGAGCCTGGTGGGCGAGGACGGCACCGTCATCGTCTGCGGTGAGGACCCGCATCTGGTCGAGCTCGCCAAGTCGACGGGCCGTCACGTGCTTTCCTACGGCTTTGCCGAGAGCAACGACATCGTCTGCATGCACCCGGATGTCAAGGGCATCCAGAGCGACTTTATCGTTCGCTTTGAGGACGGCACTGAGCACGCTGTGGAGATCAAGAGCAATCCCGGTCGCCACAACATGCTCAACGCCACGGCGGTGCTCACCGTCGCCCATGTCCTGGGCCTTGACATCGACGCCGCCGCCAAGGCGCTCTCGAGCTTTGAGGGCGTCCGCCGTCGCTTTACCCACGTGGGCGATATCGATGGCATCACCGTGGTCGATGATTACGGCCATCACCCCACCGAGATCAAGGCGACGCTTGCTGCCGCTTCGTCGCTGGGCTACAAGCACGTTGACGTCGTGTTCCAGCCGCATCGCTATTCGCGCCTGCAGGCCCTGTGCGACGACTTTGCCGATGCATTTGCCAATGCCGATAAACTGCTGCTGATTGATGTGTTCTCGGCTGGCGAGATGCCCATTCCGGGTGTCACCTCTAAGATGCTCGCCGATACCGTGCGCGCCAAGCATCCTGGCAAGGAGGTCGTGTACTGCTCCAGCCGTCTTGAGCTCAATCAGGAGCTCGAGCAGATGGTGGGCGAGGGCGACCTGCTGCTCACAATGGGTGCCGGTGACGTTACGACCGTCGGTCCCGAGTTTATCGAGTATCTGACTGCCAAGAAAGACGCTTAAGTCTAATGGGTCTGTTTAACGCCGTCATGGCGCTCTCGGGCATGATCGACACGGATGTGATCGAGGACGAGCGCCTTGCGCGTCATACGAGCTATCGTATCGGCGGCAAGGCCGACCTCTTTGTGACGTGCCATAGCTATCATGCCCTCCGCCGCGCCGTGGCGGTGCTCGATCGCGAGCAGGTGCCGTGGGTCATCATCGGCAAGGGCTCCAATCTGCTGGTTGCCGATGGCGGTTATCGCGGTGCCGTCATTTCGCTCGGACGTGAGTTTCAGCGCACGGTTGTTGCCGATGACGGTTGTACGCTGACGGTCGGTGCGGGCGTGATGTTTGCGCGCCTGGTCAACGATGCCCTGTCGCGTAGCCTCTCGGGCCTTGAGTTCGCCGTTGGCATCCCTGGCTCGGTTGGCGGTGCGATATCTATGAATGCAGGCACACGGACCGAGTGGATTGGCTCGCTGGTTGAGGATGTCGTAACGTTTGACCCGGCATCCGGTATCAAGCATTATGCGGGGTCCGAGATCACTTGGGGCTACCGCGAATGTAGCCTTCCCCGCAATGAGATTATCCTCGAGTGCGTGCTCAAGCTTAAACCGGCGCCCAAGGCCGACATTCGCGAGCGCATGGAGCGGTACCTGACGAGGCGCAAGCGTACGCAGCCCATGGGTCGCGCATCCTGCGGGTCGGTCTTTCGCAACCCGCCCGATGCGAGTGTGGGCAAGCTTATCGAGGATTGTGGATTAAAGGGTTTTTCGATTGGCGGCGCGGAAGTTTCGCCCGTTCACGCTAATTTTATCGTTAATAACGGAACCGCCTCGGCCGATGACGTAGCCGCGGTTATCAGACATGTGCACGGAAAGGTGAGGGAGGCGTATGGCATCGAGCTCAGACCGGAAGTTAAATTCCTCGGCTTCTAGAGCATCGAAACCCACCTTCCGCCGCGCCGGAGGGCGTTCCGGCGCGCCTGCCAAACCTCAACGCAATACCGTCGCGCACTCTAAGTCTGTCGGGCATGCTCGACAGACCAGTCGTCCGGTCGTCGGCTCTCAGCTCGGTAATCGTCCGGCCGCAAAAAAGTCCTCGCGTCCCTCGGTGACGTCAAAGCCTGTTATGGGCGCCAAGCCTGCCCGTCCCATGGCAACTCCTAAGCCCTCGACGGGAACTAAGGCGGCGCGTCCGGGTCGCACGCTGGGCGCATCGAAACCGCGCTCGCTGACATCGGTGCCGGCTACCGCCAAGAAGCCTTCGGGTAAAAAAGGCGTCAACCCGTTGTCTTCACTTGGGGCGATGGCAAATAAAACGTCAGACGCCGCTTCTCTCGTTACAGGCAAAGGCAAAATCGTGGGCGGCGTTCTGGCCGTCTTGGCCGTGCTCGTCGTCGTTGCCGTCGTGGTGATCAACTCTGGATTGTTTACCGCCACTGATATTCAGATTCAAGGCAGCGAGCATGTGACGAAGCACGATGCTATCCAGCTGATCGATTTGCCCGAGGGAACGTCGCTTTTTAACGTCGATCCCGACCAGATTACCGAGGACCTCAAGCAGAACCCGTGGGTCTCAGGCGTGGATGTCCAGCGTCAGTTCCCGCATACGCTCATCATTACGCCGATGGAGCGCAAGGTCATCGCAATTGCCTATATCAGCTCCGATGACCTTGCCTGGGCCATCGGGGATGATGACACCTGGATCGCCCCGCTGTCGACGTCGGTCGAAGTTGACGACCAGGGCAACGTCATCACGACAGGGCAGGGCTCAAATACCCTGACCGGCATTGATGCCGCACTGGCGCTCGCTAAGCACTATGGCGCGGTGTTGTTGACTGATGTCTCGGCGGATGTCGCTCCGGTTTCCGGCCAGGCAGTGAGCTCCAAGGCCGTTAAGGCTGGGTTGGATTATGTGTGTGGTTTTTCGAGCGAGTTCTTGGGACAAGTCAAGGATATTTCCACGCCTTCGGTCGAAGCCATCTCGGCAAACCTCAATAACGGCATTGAGGTGTCGCTGGGCGATTCGGACGATATCGTCAAGAAGGAACGCGTAGTCACCAAGTTGCTTTCGCAGGTAGAGGGCGTAACGTATATCAATGTGCGCTCTCCGGGTAACTACACATTTAGGAATGCTCCGACCTCGTAGCGCTGGTTGATGCTTTGTTGAGGGGCCATACCACGCCGTTTATCTGGTTTGTTTGGTTTTCACGGTCAATTATTTGACTGATACGTTCATAATGTGCAACCATAATACGGTTTACCTTTGCATTTACTTTCAACCTGAAGGTTAATGTGCGCAGGGGTCGACCCATGCTATGGCTATAACCTTTGTTCGGAGGACCGACATGCACGAGACAGAGATCAACAACTACCTTGCCGTCATTAAGGTGGTCGGCGTCGGCGGCGGCGGTACCAACGCGGTCAATCGAATGATCGAAGAGGGCATCCGCGGCGTCGAGTTTGTTGCCATCAACACCGATGCTCAGGCACTCGCGATCTCTGATGCCGATATCAAGGTGCACATCGGCACCGACCTTACCCGCGGCCTGGGCGCCGGCGCCAACCCCGAGGTTGGCCGCAAGGCTGCCGATGAGTCCCGCGACGACATTGCCGAGGCGCTCGCTGGCGCCGATATGGTGTTCATCACCTGCGGCGAGGGCGGTGGCACCGGTACCGGCGCTGCTCCTATCGTTGCCGATATCGCGATGAACGAGGTCGGCGCACTGACCGTCGCCGTCGTGACCAAGCCCTTCACCTTCGAGGGCCGCAAGCGCAAGAAGAGCGCCGAGGAGGGCATCAAGACCCTCTCCGATTGCGTCGATACCATGATTGTCATCCCCAACGATAAGCTGCTTGACATCGCCGAGAAGAAGACCACTATGCTCGAGGCCTTTGCGATTGCCGATGGCGTCCTTTCCCAGGGCACCCAGGGCATCACCGACCTCATCACCGTCCCCGGTATCATCAACCTGGACTTCGCCGATGTTAAGACCATCATGAAGCAGGCCGGTACCGCCATGATGGGTATCGGTACCTCTTCTGGGGACACCCGTGCCGTCGACGCTGCCCAGCAGGCCATCTCCAGCCCGCTGCTCGAGAGCTCCATCGATGGCGCCACGCGCGTGCTGCTCTCCATCGCCGGTTCCAAGGACCTGGGCATCCAGGAGATCAGCGACGCCGCCGACGTTGTCGCCAACGCCGTCGACCCCGAGGCCAACATCATCTTCGGTACCGTTGTCGACGAGTCCCTGGGCGATCAGGTGCGTATCACCGTCATCGCTACGGGCTTCTCCGACTCCAACGTCAACCGTCAGGACGAGCTCTTTGCTGCTCAGCAGTCTCAGAGCAAGGCCGCTGCCTCCGCTGAGCCGCAGCGCACCGCTCCTGCCACGAGCCCGGCTCAGGCCGCTCCGACCCGCAACGTCGGTGGCACCGAGCTTCCTAACTTCGGCAACGATCAGTTCGAGCTTCCCGACTTCCTGAAGCGCGGTAGCTTCTAAGTCGTTCTTTGCATTGTTGTGCACAGGGGCGTGTCCGTATGGACGCGCCCTTTTTATTTCGACTTTGTAAACTAGAACCTCCAATCTCTTTACGTTCCCTTTACGATTGCCTCCAGCGCAGCAGGTATCCTTCTAGAGAAGTATGACAGCCGTATAAACGCGGGCTGTAGCGGCGATGCCGCGGTATTTGTGTTATTAGGAGGCTTTAGTATGGCAGCACGTGCGGACAAAGTTTCGCGTGTCGACCATGATGGAGTTACGTTGGTGGAGGGCGCGACATCCGATGTTCGCTTTGCCTTCACCGAGCGTGCCGGTGGCGTTTCCGAAGATGCGTACTCCTCACTCAACTTGGGCTCGCATGTTGGCGATGACCCCTTTGCTGTTCAAGAAAATCGTCGTCGTGCGCTCGAGGCTATGGGTGCCGCCGAGTGTGAGCACAACCTGCTCGTTCCCAATCAGGTCCATGGTGATCATATCGTTGCGGTGACCTCGAACGGCGCCGATGACCTTGAGGACGTTCGCGAGCAGATTGCCGAGGGCTGTGATGCCATCGTCTGCACGGCGCATAACGTGCCCGTGCTGCTCTGCTTTGCCGACTGCGTTCCCGTGGTGCTGGTGGCCCCCGGCGGATTTGCCGTGGTGCACTCCGGTTGGAAGGGCACGATTGCACGTATTTCCGCCAAGGCGTGCCAGGCGCTTTGCGATGCTGCCGGTTGCGATGCGAGCGACGTTTCCGCCTATATCGGCCCCCATATCTTGGGTGACGAATATGAGGTATCCCAGGAACTCATGGATCGCTTTGCCGCCGAGTTCTCTTGCATCGATGCGAATACCTCTCGCATGCTCGATCTTTCCGCTGCCATTCGCGAGGCGCTGGTAGATGTCGGTGTCGACGCGGATAATATCGTGGATACCCAGCTTTCGACCGTGCGTCAGAACGACCGCTTTTATTCCTACCGTAACGAGGACGGCACCTGTGGGCGCCATGCTGCGATCGGCGTGATGCTATGAGAAAGATCGTATCGGTCCTGGGCGCCGCTGTGCTTACGCTTACGCTGTGCGCCTGTTCTTCGGGATCTTCTAGCTCTTCCATTACCGTGGCCGGCTCCACGACCTGCCTTCCTATCGCCGAGATTGCGGCCGAGGGCTTTAAGGAGGAGACCGGCATCGACGTGCTCGTTTCCGGTTTGGGTTCTTCCGCTGGGATCGAGGCCGTCAGCGCCGGCACGGCCGATATCGCCAGCTCCTCCCGTGGACTCAATGCCGACGAACAGGATCTGGGCCTGACTCCCATCGTCATTGCCCACGACGGTATTGCGGTCATCGTGAACGACGACAACCCCGTCGATAACCTCTCGACCGAGCAGCTCCGCGATATCTACGCCGGCAAGATTACCAATTGGAAAGAGGTCGGTGGCGAGGACCTGAGGATTCAGGTCATCAACCGAGACGAGGCGTCCGGTACGCGCGAGGCCTTCCGTACCATCGTGATGGATGGCACGCCGTTCGATCGCCGCTCGGCTGTTCTTTCGGGTACGGGCCAGG
The DNA here is from genome assembly GCA_048246715.1 of Collinsella aerofaciens. Lineage (GTDB taxonomy): Bacteria > Actinomycetota > Coriobacteriia > Coriobacteriales > Coriobacteriaceae > Collinsella > Collinsella aerofaciens_BY. Next base: position 17,167 of record DBFBCB010000031.1, read on the forward strand.
TGCGCGACGTGGTATCTCGTTCGCGTGGGGCCATCGGCTACATTTCGCTGGGCTTCGTCGATAGCCTCAACGCCAAGACCTCGGTCAAGGCCGTCTCGGTCAATCATGTTGAGGCGTCCGAGAAGACGGTCGCGAGTGGCGGCTATCCCATTTCGCGCGACCTTTACTTCTTTGTGAAGGGTGTGCCTTCGCAGCAGGCGCAGGATTACATCGACTATGTGACGTCCGAAAAGATGGACAAGCAGATTCGCGAGGCGGGCTTTATTCCCGTCACCAACGACGAGAAGGGGAGTGAGTAGCATGGAAGCACAGGAAAACTCCCAGACTGAGCAGAATGTTCAGACGCCCAAGAAGCGCGAGCTGGCGCTCGTATCGCGCAGTACCTATATCAAGGAGAAGGCGCTGCAGTGGATCTTCTTTGCCTGCGCGTTCTTGGCGGTCGTTACCGTCATCCTGATTTTTGTCTTTACCACGTACTCGGCGCTGCCCGTCTTTACTGACATCGGTCTGGCTGACTTCTTTAGCTTTACGTGGGCGCCTTCCGAGGGCCACTACGGCATCTTGTCGCTGCTTGCTGGCTCGGGTCTGGTGACCGTCGGTGCGCTCGCCATGGGCGTGCCGCTGGGCGTGGGTACGGCCGTTTACCTGGTCGAGATTGCCAGCAAGCGCGTGCGCAAGCTCATCAGCCCTGCCGTCGACCTGCTGGCCGGCATCCCTTCTATCATCTACGGCTTTTTCGGCATGATCATCATCCGCCCGTTTATCGCACAACTGACCGGCGGCCTTGGTTTTGGTGCGCTGACGGCGTGGTTTGTGCTCGCCATCATGATCGTCCCTACCATCACCACGCTCACCATCGATGCTCTCAATTCCATTCCCATGGGCATTCGCGAGGCATCGTATGCCATGGGCGCCACCAAGTGGCAGACCATCTATAAGGTCGTGCTACCTGCCGCGAAGCTGGGTATCGTTGATGCCATCGTGCTGGGTATGGGCCGTGCCATCGGCGAGACCATGGCCGTGCTCATGGTCGTAGGTAACGCCCCGGTTATTCCCGACAGCATTGCGAGCCCCATCTCGACGCTCACGAGCCAGATTGCGCTCGACATGAGCTATTCCTCGGGTCTGCACCGCTCGGCGCTGTTCGGCATGGGTGTGGTCCTGTTTATCATCTCCGCCACGCTGGTGGGCATCGTCCGTCTGATTTCCAAGAAGAAGAGGGGGTAGGCTATGTCCGATTCCGTTGACACGACGGTCGATACGACCTCGTCGCGCGAGCGCATCAAGCGTGCCCTTTCCCACGGCAAGAAGGGCCGCATCAACAAGGACCTGTCCAACAAGATCATGCTTGGCGTGTTTCGTGCCGCTGCCTACATCACCACGCTGGTGCTGGTCGCTATCATCGCCTACGTGGTCATCAACGGCCTGCCACACATCTCGCTCGACTTTATCTTCGGTTGGCCCCAGGGCGTCAACGCCGAGGGCGGAATTTGGCCCACGATCGTCTCGACCGTCTACGTGACGGCGCTCGCCATGCTTATCTGCACGCCGATCGCTGTGCTGGCAGCCGTCTATCTGGCCGAGTACGCCAAGCAGGGCAAGGTCGTCGAGCTCATTCGCTACGCTGCTGACGCTTTGGCCTCGGTGCCCTCCATCGTTATGGGCCTGTTTGGCTACGCCTTGTTTGTCGAGGCTATGGGCCTGGGCCTTTCGATGGTCTCTGCCGCTCTGGCACTCGCGCTCTTGATGCTCCCCATCGTCATGCGCACCACCGAAGAGGCCATTCGCGCCGTTCCGCGCTATATCCGTTGGGGCGCGTACGGCCTGGGCGCCACCAAGTGGCAGGTTGTCTCCAAGATCGTGCTTCCTTCTGCCTTTGGCCGTATTGCCACGGGCATCGTCCTCGCCATCGGCCGTGCCATTGGCGAGACCGCGGTGGTGCTCTACACCATGGGCCAGGCCATCAACCTGCCTATTTCGCCGCTCGATTCCGGCCGCCCCATGACCGTTCACCTGTACCTGCTTGCCAACGACGGCATCAACATGAACGCAGCCTACGGCACCGCGCTCTTGCTGATGGTGATCATTTTGGCCTTCAACCTGTTTGCGCGCTTCCTGTCGCGTAAGCGTCGCTAGTTAAGGAGTCCCATGTCCGTTTATCAGTCCGCTCCCGCGTTGGAGCAAGCGGCCATTACGGCCAAGGATTTCAACTTTTGGTACGGTGACTTTCATGCGCTGACGGGGCTTGACCTCAACATCGCCAAAAACGCCATCACCTCCTTCATTGGCCCTTCGGGCTGCGGCAAGTCGACGTTTTTGCGCTGCATCAACCGCATGAATGACCTGATCGAGGGTACGCGCGTCGAGGGCACCATGACGCTCGACGGCAACGATATCTATGCCGAGGGTGTCGACCCGGTCGACCTCCGTCGCCGCGTGGGCATGATCTTTCAGCAGCCCAATCCGTTTCCCAAATCCATCTACGAGAATGTCGCTTTTGGCCCTCGTCTGCAGGGCGTGACTAGCAAAAGTGACCTCGATGACATCGTGGAAGAATCGCTTAAGCGCGCCAACCTCTGGAAAGAGGTATCCAATCAGCTCAACAAGGATGGTTTGGCGCTCTCGGGCGGTCAGCAGCAGCGTCTGTGCATCGCGCGCGTGCTTGCGGTGCAACCCGATGTCCTTCTGATGGACGAGCCCTGCTCCGCCATCGACCCCACGTCCGTCTCTAAGGTCGAGGATCTGATGGCCGAGCTGGCGCCCGAGATGACGATCATCATCGTCACGCATTCAATGCAGCAGGCAGCTCGCATTAGCGACTACACCGCATTCTTCTTGCAGGAAGTTGCCGGCGAGCCCGCCACGCTCATCGAGTATGGTCAAACCGACGCGATCTTCACCAGCCCGGTGGACTCGCGGACGGAAGACTATATCACCGGCCGCTTTGGCTGATCGGTGCGACTAGTCCCAAGCCGATCGGATCTGGTCCGGTGCGTATTCACTGTGCGGGCGGCATGACCGCACCCAACTGATTGGAGTGAACCATGCGCAAACTGTTTTCCCGTCAGCTCATCGAGGCCCGTCACGAGATGCTGAGCATCTACGAGGCCGTCGATCTGGCCCTCCACGATGCCGTGAAGGCCTATGTGACCGACGACCGCAAGCTCGCCACCAAGACCAAGAAGCGCACGCTTTCGGTTGACGCACGCTGCGCCAACCTGGAGGCCGTCTGCTACAACCTGATTGCCACGCAGTCACCGGTCGCCTCCGACTTCCGCTTGCTGCAGACGATCATCTACGTCGACTTTAACCTGCAGCGCATGACCGATAAGGTTCGCCAGATTTGCCGCGCCACGCGTCATATGATCAAGGCCGACATCTCGCTGCCCAAGGAGCTTGTCGGCACGGTCGAGGCCGAGGCTGAGGCCGTCTACCAGGTGCTGGGCTCTTCGCTTTCTGCGCTCGTCACCAACGACATGTCCATCATCTGCAACTTGGCCGTCGAGGACGAGCCAGTGCACGCCGCCTACGAGAAGTTCTTCCGCACCTTTAACCGCATGGACACGGGCGATTTTATGGACGACGACAGCAACTATGACGACCTGCGCCGCGCCATCATGGTATCGCGCTATCTCGATCGCATCGCCTCGATTTCCATCGATGCCGCCTGCCGTCTGACCTTCCTGTTGACCGGACAGCGTATGACTGCCGGTGATATCGCCTGCACTGATGAGGATGAGCTCGAGAGCATGCGCGTGCCTTCGGGCGAGGGTGTTATCATGAGGCCCGCCGTCGATGCACGCTACGTTGCCAAGGTGCCCGTTAACGAGGTCAGCGAGGGTCTTCGCTACCTGCTCGATCATCTTGAGGATGAGGACGATGGCGAGGACGACGAGGAGTAAGTAACCCCGTTCGTCGAAAGATTGTAAATACCTAAGTGAGCGCGGCCTTGCACATGCGGGGCCGCGCTCTTGCGTTAGCATGGGACTACTTGTTTGGCTGTCAGCGGAGGCGATTGGCAATGGATAACTATTTGGACTTGATGCGCGCTCGCCGCGAGCAGATTCTGGAACGTTTTTATGCGGCGCTCGATCGCGCGGGCCGTCCCCACGACGCCGCGAGCCTCATTGCCGTGTCCAAGACCGTTGGTGTCGATGAGACCGTTGCCGCCATCCAGGCGGGGTATCGCCATTTTGCCGAGAACCGCCCGCAGGAGCTGGTTCGCAAGCTCACGGGTCTGGCGGAGCATCCGGAGCTGCCCGAGGTGCGCTTCGATATGATCGGCAACCTGCAGACCAATAAGATCAATGCGGTGCTGGGCTCAGCCGAGCTGATTCACTCGGTGGGTTCGCTGCATCTGGCGCAGGCGATCTCGAGCCGTGCTGTTCGCAAGATTGAGGCAGGCGAGCTCGTCGGCCCCCAGCGTGTGCTCATTGAGGTCAATGTGAGTGGTGAGGAGTCGAAGGGAGGCTTTTCATCCGATGAGATTCGCGCCGCCGCGGGTGAGCTTGCAGAACTTGAGGGAATTTGCGTACAGGGGCTTATGACTATGGCGCCCCGGGGGAATAAGGATGTGGCACGCCGCACCTTTGCGGGGCTTCGTGAGCTGAGGGATGAGCTGGAGGCGGCGCATCCCGATTTGAACCTGCCTGAGCTTTCCTGCGGTATGAGCGAGGACTTTGAGTCTGCCCTTGAGGAGGGCTCTACGCTCGTTCGCCTGGGCAGGGTAGTATTTAGCCCGGAGTTTGCAGTAAAATAAGGCTCTGAAGTGCGCACTGATTATCGGGGCGCCTGCACTAAACCGCGAGAGGACACAACCATGGGCTTCCTTGACGAGATTAAAAATAAGATGCACCTGGGCGGCCAGCAGGGTTACGACCAGGGTTATGGCCAGGACGACGACTACGGCTACGATGACGGCTACGACGATGGCTATCAGAACAACGGCTACAGTGGTGCTTCGGGCGAGGGCTTCTACACCCAAGACGAGCCGAGCAACGGCCTGCTTGGCCAGACGCGCCGCGGTGAAGCTGAGTCGGTTGCCGTGTATACGCGCTCCGGTCAGCTGGTCGGCGATGACTCCCGCCATGCCACGACGTATAACCCGCCTTCGCGCTCGCAGGACAGTGTTGCGAGCGGTTATCGTCCTGGTGCCTATGACACGCCGTCGAGCTACGCCGAGAATACCCGCGCCCGTGCCGCCGCTGCACCCGCGCCTGCACCGAGCGATGCCTCGGCCTATGCGAGCAATATCATCAACGCCACGCCGCAGCTGCCGGCCTATGTCCTGCGCCCCGAGAGCTATGACGACGTGGAGACCGTGGTGCGCCGCGTTCGCACCAAGCAGCCTGTCGCACTGATTTTTGTGGGCGTACGCACCGAAGTTGCCAAGCGCGTCTTGGACTTCTCTTACGGCTTTGCCTGCGGTCTGGGTGCCACGGTCAAGGAGGTGGGCGACCGCGTGTTCATGGTGCTGCCCGCCGGTTGCGAGGTCAAAGATTCCGATCTCAAGAAGCTTCGTGCCGACGGCTACCTTAAGTAAAGACAAGACGAGGAGATTCCCATCAACATCTACACTATCGTCCAGCTGGTCAACACGCTGTTCAACTTCTATTCCACGCTCATTGTCGTCTACTGCTTTATGACGTGGATTCCCATGAAGCAGGGTGGTTTGCTTCAGGATATTGCCGCGGTGCTTGATAGCGTGTGCGGTCCGTGGCTTAACCTGTTCCGTCGTTTCATCCCGCCGATGGGCGGTATCGATTTTTCGCCGGTCGTTGCGATTATTGCGTTGCAGTTGGTGCAGAGGCTGGTTCTGCAGCTTCTTATAGGTATACTCGTGTAGAACTGACTTAGTAACTTACGTCGGGCGTGTAGCGCCGAGGCGATGAAAAAGGAGACTTGTTATGGCTATTACCCCTGCAGACATCCAGGCTCAGACTTTCTCTGAGGCCAAGCGTGGCTACGATCCTGCTGAGGTCGACGTCTTCTTGGAGACGCTGTCTTCCGAGGTTGACGCTATGCTCGCTAAGATCGTCGACCTTAAGGGTCGTCTGACTGCTACCGAGCAGCAGCTTGCCGATGCACAGGCTCAGCTTGCCCAGGCTCAGGATACCGCCGACCAGGCCGTTCCTGCCGCCCCCGTGGCTGCTCCCGCCCCTGACTTCTCCGCTCAGGAGCGCCAGATTTCCGCTGCCCTGATCGCTGCCCAGCAGACCGCTGAGACCATCGTCAACGATGCCAATGAGAACGCTGAGCGCATCCGCAACGAGGCTGACGCCAAGGCCCGCGAGGTTATCCGCCAGGCTCTGACCGAGAAGCAGGCCGAGCTCGAGGAGATCGATCGTCTCAAGGCTTCCCGTGAGGAGTTCAAGGCCGAGTATCTCAAGCTCATCCAGCACTTCATGGACGATGCCCAGAATTCCTTTCCGGCCGATCTGATGGCCTCCACGCCGGTCGGTTCTGCCGCTTCTCCTGCGGTGACTGTTCCCGCCGAGCCGCTGCCCGTCGCTGACCCGGTTGTCCCCGTGGCCGATCCCTTCGCCCCGATCGACAACTTTGCTGCCGACGACCTGGACTAACATTCGGCCTACAATTTAGTGCCTAGAAAGGACCCGCAGCTTGCGGGTCCTTTTTTATGACTGTGCCGGAGTGCGTAACATAAAAAACCGAGCCCTGCACATAATGGCGCAGAACTCGGCGAACGGGTGAGCGGTCAAGGGTAGGTTTTAAGGCATGTCCCAAAACCTACTTGAGGAGGAAGTCGGAGAGGGGAATGGTACGGGCCTCGCGATGCTCGGGATCGGCGATGTGGTCGGCAGGATATCCACAGACGAGCATGTGATAGGGATAGACGCCCTTGGGCAGATTGAACTGCTCCTGCGCCACCTCAGGCTTAAAATGGCATACCCAGCACGTTCCCAGGCCCTGCTCGGTGGCCTCCATCATCATCTGATCACACACGATTGAGGTGTCGATTTCACTAGAATTCATCTGGTCATACGGGCGCACCCAAGCATCACCGGTAACGCTGCAAATAAGGAAGACAAGCGGAGCGCCAAAGATAGACTCATCACGAGCAAACCGAGGCTGACAAGCAGCTGCCTTCTCCAGAAGCTCAGGCGTATCCAACACCATCACACGGGTTGGATGATTATTACAAGCAGAAGGAGCAATACGCCCAGCCTCAACAATGGCATCCACCACAGCCTGCTCAACAGCCCGATCTTCAAACTCACGACAAGAATACCGACCCCGAGCCAGATCCAAATAAGACATACAAGCCCTCCAACAATTAAAAATCAAACAAACCCAAAGTAAACCAAACGGTACCCAAAGCAGCAATCAGCCAAACGCTCATCAAGGGCCAAAGTGTCTGAACGGATACCATAGGTCCCTTCAGCCAAACCCCCATCGCGCTAAACCTATCAGCCAAAGTTCCCAATGGTGGTGCATAAGGGAGCGGGCCCGGCCACTAATAACCTTTTGAACGACTCTGCTTGCAGCCGGAGTGAAAAAGGTTATTAGTGGCCGGGCCCGCGACCGGTGGGACATGTACCCCCAATTAACTGTTCTTCATGACAATCGAATCCACAACATCGGCCACATTCTCACAGCAGTCAGCGCAGTACTCCAGGAAGGCGTATACGTCACGCCAGGCGATGACCTCGAGCGGGTCCTTGCCGTTAACGTGCAGGTTGCGCATGGCGTTGATATAGAGCTCGTCGGCTTCGGACTCGATGGTGTTGATCTGGATGACGAGTTCGCGCAGGGTCTTGGACTTGCGGTAGTTGGGCAGCTCGACCATCAGGTCTTTCATGGCGCGGCAGGCGTCAGTCACCTTGTGGGCGATGACGATGGCGTCGGGATGGATGCTCTGGATGTTGGTGAAGTAGACGCGCTGCACGACGCCCTCGATGCGGTCGAGCACGGTGTCGAGTGAGCAGCTCATCAGATCCAGATCCTCGCGCTCGAGCGGGGTGATAAAGGCGGTGAGCAAGGCGTCCTCAAGCTCATGGTGCTTCTTGTCGGCCGCATGCTCGATCGCGTGCATCTTGTTGAGCATATCGTGAATCTTTGCGGGATCGAAGTTCTCGAAAATCTTGGTGAGCAGCTCGGCGGCCTGGACGGCAAGGTCGGCGCAGGCGACGTAGTTGTCGAAGTAGAACGAATCGGGTTTCTTTGCCATGGGTGGGTCCTTTCGAGGCGAAGACGGGTGGGCGAGGTAATGCAGTCCGGATGGACGTTCGGTTTGACTAGAGGAACATCATGAACAGCTTGGCCATGACAAAGCTGATGAGTCCGCAGGCGGGGAAGGTGAAGAACCAGGTGAACATCATGTCTTTGACGACGCCGAAGTTGATGGCCGAAAGGCGCTTGACGGCACCGACGCCCATGATGGCGCAGGTCTTGATGTGTGTGGAGGACACGGGGATGCCGGTAAGGGTGGCAAGCAGCAGGTTTGCGGCGCCTGCGAGGTCGGCGGAGAAGCCCTGATACTTTTCGAGCTTGACCATGCTCTGGCCGACGGACTTGATGATGCGCTCGCCGCCCACGCTGGTGCCGATACCCATAGTGGCCGAGCACAGCAGCATAATCCAGATGGGGATGCCTGCATCGCCGACGCTCGTCTGGCCGCTGGCAAAGGCCACGCCTAAAAAGAGCACGCCGATGAACTTCTGTCCATCCTGCGCGCCGTGCATAAAGCTCATGGCCGCAGCGCTCGCGATCTGAGCGTATTTAAAGAAGACATTGGCACGTCGCCTGTTGGCGGCGGCGAAAAGAATCGAGACGAGCTTGCACAGGACCCAGCCCATGACAAAGCCCAGGCCGATGGAGAGCGCCAGACCGTAGATGACCTTCATCCACTCGTGGACGTTGACGCTGCTCGCACCGCCGAGGGCGATGGCGGCACCGGTCAGGCCGGCGATAAGGCTGTGGCTTTGCGAGGTGGGGATGCCAAAACGCGACGCTGTGGCGCCGTAGACGACGATGGAGAACAGCGCCGCGCATAGGCAGGCGAGCGCCATGGTGCTGTTTCCGCCAAAGTCGACGATATGTGAGATGGTGTTGGCGACGCTCGCGTTAAAGTGCGTCATGATGAGCACGCCGAGGAAGTTGAATGCGGCGCTCATGAGAATGGCGGCGCGGGCGGGCATGCAACGCGTAGTGACGCAGGTCGCGATGGCGTTGGGCGCGTCGGTCCATCCATTGACGAAGATGGCGCCCAACGCGAGGATCACGGTGACGGCAAGGACTGGGTTCGACACAATTTGGCCGAGGAAGGTTGAGAACGTTACGTCCATATATGGGCTTTCTCGAAGTTTGCAGACACGTTACAAAAACATGATAAATCGTATCACCTCCTGCGGGTCTCTTTACCGAGTTCTGATGGGAGAAGTGAACTTTTTGGCACTAAAATTGAATATTAGCCCTGTTGACCGCGGGTGTTCTTTTTGCTAACACGCCATGCGGACGCGTGCGATTACTACGACACTCCAAAACCACAGTCTGTTCGCTTTACAACATGCAAACATGCGTTCGATAATAGGAGGCATGGAATATCGACAGACAGATGGCAAAACTCGGCGCGTGCACAAGCAGTATGTGGACGTCGTGGCTCGCATCCTCGCGGGCGGACAGGTCGTGCCGGTCACCGTCTGCTGGGTCGACGGTCGTTGCTTTACGATTGACGAGATTGTCTCGACCACTGGGTTTGGCCTGACGGTTCACGGCATCCGTACGGCAACCTATAAGGTGCGTTTTGGCGGGCACGCGACCGAGTTGTATCTGGAGGACCAGACGCGCGAACGACCAGATGGTTCGCAGGCCCATCTGATGCGTTGGTGGGTGTGGGCATTCGACCGTACGCTCGAGGGCGAGCGCCGTGGGTAAGGACGTACGGCATTCGGGTACAATGACAGGAATCTTGTCACCTGCTGCGCCGTCTTTCACGGCACTTTTTGAAAGGACGAACCTATGAACGATATCCAGGGCTATCAGAACGGCCCCGTCGAGAGCGGCGCAAGCCGCGCCAAGGAGATGTCGCCGCGCGCGTACAACCTTGTCATGTCTGCCCTGATTTTTTTGGGCTTTTGCGCCATGGGCGTCGGTGCTTACTTTACGAGCACCATGTCGTTTGCGCGCATGATGATGAGCGGCGCCGCTTTGCCGCTGGTCTTTGGCTCATTTATTTTGACCATCGTCGGCATGGTCATGATGTCGGCCGCCGCCAGCAAGCAGTCCGTGGGCCTGTCCCTTGTGGGCTACGTGATCTTTGCGAGCACCTTTGGCCTGACCGCGTCGTTTGGCCTTGCCAACTACGACCTGCCCACCATCAACACTGCCTTTATCGCCACGGCCGCCATCACCTTTGTCTTTGGCGCCTTGGGCGTGACGTTCCCCAAGTTTTTCCAGCGCGTATATGGCATCGGTTTTGGCATTCTGCTCGCTACTATTCTGGTTGAGATCGTGCTGATGTTCATGGGCGTCTCACAGACCATCACCGACCTGATCGTGATCGTGGTGTTCGCCGGCTTTATTGGCTACGACACCTATGTTGCCACGACGGTGCCGCCTACGCTGCCCAACGCCGTGCTTATGGCCTCTAACCTGTTCGTGGATATTATCAACGTGTTCCTGCGCATTCTGAACATCCTCGGCCGTCGCGACTAGTGGCGAATTGCGGCGGTGCTTGCCGTGCGTGCAAATCGATGCGAAAGGTGGTCCTTCGGGGCCGTCTTTTTTGTACGCGGCGGGGTATCATGGATGGGAAAAGCCGATAGCGGCAGAGACCGAGAAAGGTGACCACTTATGGCAGACGTCGACAACAGGAACCGTAACCGCAGGTCCAACCGAGCGGGTCAGCCCAATCCCAAGCGCGAGGCCCGTGCCAAGGCCGCCGAGCGTCACGTGGCAACTGTGTCCGAAGCGTGCGCCAAGGATATCGAGCGTTCGCTTGCCGGTGTTCGCGAGTTTGACGGTATGCCTGCCGGCTTTGTCTCGGCGATGAAGGCCAAGGTTCAGAGTGCTGTGGCCACCGAAGAACAGGTTGCCGAGGACGTCGAGGGCGCGGAGGCTGCCGAGGTCGAGGCGGCGCTCGAGCCCGTCGAGGAGCCTGCCGAGGAAATCGCCGAAGCTGAGTCCGCGCCTGCTGAGGAGCCCGTTCCGGTTCTGCCCGAGGTCACCGTGCTCGATGCCTCCACCACGCAGGCCATCTTGGACAACGGTCGTGGCTATGCGCAGTTCTGCGACATGGCCGTGCTCGCCTTTGCCTCGTTCACCAATCCGGGCGGTGGCTATATTCAGGGTTATCTGGGCCAGGAGGCCACGCTGTGCGCCGATTCGTATCTGTACAACGTTCTCGATAAGCAGCGCAAATGGTACGGCGAGAACCGTCGCCGCAACATCAACTGCGAGCTTTACCGAAACCGTGCGCTGGTGGTGCCTGCGGTGCGCTTCGACCGCAACCACGTGCATGCATACGCCGACGTGATCGTGGCCGCCGCGCCCAACGTTAAGCGCGCCCGCCAGGAGTATCGCGTGAGCGACGATGCTCTGCTGGATGCCCTGCGCGACCGCATTCGCTTTGTGCTTGCCATCTGCGACGAGCTAGGTCGCGAGAAGCTCGTGCTGGGCGCTTGGGGCTGCGACAACAACGGCTTTGACGCAGAGGCCGTGGCCGAGCTCTTCCGCAAGGAGCTCGCGTCGGGCGACTTTAAGGTCAAGCAAGTCTTCTTTGCCGTGCCTTCTACGCGCTGGGATGAGGATTTTGCCAAGTTCGAGCACGTGCTGGCAAACTTCCCCGAGCGCAACGAGGAGTCCTATGCCCAGGTTGCCGCTCGCGCTGCGGCAGCTCGCGCCGCCGAGCAGATCCAAGCTGCTACCGAGGATGATGAGGACGAGGACGACTGGCGCAAGTACCTGTAATCGGTACGTGCTGACAGATGGGTCGAGCCGGCGGGAGAGGCTGCTTCCGTCGGTTTTTTACTGAGCGAGGGGCTTACGATGAAAAACGTTCTATGCTTTGGTGACAGCAACACCTATGGTTACGATCCGGCGGGCATGCGCGACGGCACCGCGGTGCGCTATGCGCAGGATGTGCGCTGGTGCGGCGTGGCCCAACGTGACTTAGGCGAGGGCTGGCATGTAATTGAAGAAGGCCTCAACGGCCGCACGACGGTACGCGACGACATGTGCCGTCTGGACACCAATCTTAACGGCATTCGCGCGCTTCCGATGATGCTCGAGGCCCATAAGCCGCTGGACGCCATTGTGATCATGCTGGGCACCAACGACTGCAAGACTGTCTTTAACGTGACGGCTGCCGATATCGCTCGTGGCGCCATGGCGCTGATTCGCGCCGTCCGCGCGTTTCCGTGGACCGACGCTGCGCCTTGTCCGCGCATTCTGCTGATGGCGCCTATCAAGATTAAGCCGCAGATCGCCGACGTATATATGACCGATTTTGACGAGCATTCCGTAGAAGCCTCGGAACATTTTGGTGAGTACTACGCGCATGTGGCTGAGCAGTTTGGCTGCGACTTTTTGAATGCCGCCGACTTTGCCGAGCCGGGCGATATCGACTATCTGCATATGATGCCCGAAAGCCATGAGAGCCTGGGTCACGCCGTGGCAGCCAAGCTCCAAGAGATGCTCGGAGAGTAGCGCGACCCCAAGCCACCGCAAAGGGGACGGGCGCCTTTGCGGTGGTTTTGCCCGGGTAAACGAACGGATTGGCTGCCATGTGGGCATGGACGAGCTCATCGACCTCTTTGCCGAGGGCGATGAGCTCGTCTCCAATACCGCTTTTGAGGATTTGGATCTTGCCTACGACGTGGCGAACGGCGCGACCTTCGATGGCGTTGTGTTCCGATCTTGCGAGTTCGATAGCGTTGACTGGAGCGGCTCGACGTTTCGCGACGTGGTGTTTCGCGGTTGCCGCTTTATCCGCTGCAACATGGAAGGCTGCTGGCTCAGCCGCTGCGACTTCGTTGACTGCTCGGCACCGGGACTCAACTTGCTCAAGGCGCGCCTGTCGAGCGTGTCGTTTGGATCGTGCGATTTGAGCTATGCGAACCTTTCGGAGGGACGCATTGGCCCTATGACAGCATGCGATACACGTCTGAGAGAGGCTGCGTTTCAGGGTGCCAAGCTGGGTCAGATACGCCTGGATGGCTGTGACCTGACGCGTGTTGATGTGTTCAAGACGTCGCTTTCCGGCGTTGATGTGTCGCGCTGTACATTTGCAGCGCCCGTTGTTTCGGGCGATTACCATGAGTTGCGTGGCTTGACGGTCAATGCCGAGCAGGCGCTGGCACTCTCGGGTTTGTTGGGAATTCAACTCGCCGACGAATAGGCGCTCTGGTCCTTTGCTCGACCGCTATCTAAAATCAAACCGTCGCAACATTTAATGATTTTTCGCGTTTGCACGATTTTCATCGAATGTTGCGACGGTTTTTGGTGCAAGGTAGCCTGTCTCTTTTTGGCAGGTTACTGGCTATTTAGTACTGCCACATGTGGTTGACGGGGCCGGAGCCTTTGCCCATGTTCAGGCCGGCGGCTAGAGCGCCTGTCAGGTATGCCTTGCCGGCGTTGACGGCGTCGGCAAGATCCATGCCCTGGGCCAGCGCGCAGGCGATGGCGGACGAGAGCGTGCAGCCGGTGCCGTGCGTGTTGTCGGTCTCAATACGCTTGTGGCGGAACCACGTGGTGAGCGGATCGCCTAGGTGGTTGCCCTCATCATCGAGTGGTGCGGGTTCGGCCAGTACATCGTTGGCCTCGTTGACAAGATGCCCGCCCTTAACGAGGGATGCGCAACCAAAGCGGCGGGTAAGGAGCATGGCAGCATTTTGCTGCGTGCGCTCGGAATCGACCTCGTAATCGAGCAGCGCCATGGCTTCGGGAATATTGGGCGTGATAACCGTCGCTAGCGGGAACAGGCGGCGGGTGAGCGCCTCGGCGGCATCTTCGGCAATCAGCCGTGCGCCCGAGGTGGCTACCATGACGGGGTCGACGACCACGTTTGTTGCGTTCCAGGCGCTCAAGCGGTCGGCGATGACTTCGATAATCTCGACAGAAGAAACCATGCCGATCTTGACGGCGCTCGGGCGGATATCGTCAAAAACGGCGTCAATTTGCGCGGCTACGATATCTGGCGAGATATCCTGTACGGCGGTGACACCCAGAGTGTTTTGCGCTGTGATGGCGGTGATGGCCGTCTGGGCATACAGACGGTGCGCCGTGATGGTCTTGATGTCGGCCTGAATGCCGGCGCCGCCGCTGGAATCGGATCCCGCGATGGACAGGACGGCAGGTACCTTACTACGATCCATGTTCGCTCTCTTGTTCGGTCGGAATCAAATGGGTCTTTAAGCCAGCATTATAAAGATGCCCGGGCCGGCGATATGCCGAACCCGGGCGCGAGATGTAATTTTTACGCAAATGTAAGCAAATGTTCACACGTCAACAATTGGCGGGCGCCGACTCGATGATAAAAGGCGATTGCGGCGAAGAGACTAGTCCTCCATACCGAGGTCGATCGTCGTGCCCTCAAACACTTTGTTGACGGTGCGGACGGCGCACATCTTGCCACACATGGTGCAAGTACCCTCGGTGGCGGCGGGGGATTCCTCGTAGCGCTTCTTACCGGTGACCGGGTCGAGAGCGCACTTCCACATGGCGTCCCAGTCGAGCTTGCGGCGTGCCTGGCCCATCTTGTCGTCCATGTCGCGGGCGTGCGGCACCTTCTTGGCGATGTCGGCGGCGTGTGCGGCAATCTTGGTGGCCATGAGGCCGTCGAGCACATCCTGGGCGTTAGGCAGGCATAGGTGCTCGGCCGGCGTCACGTAGCACAGGAAGTCGGCGCCGGAGCTGGCGGAGATAGCGCCGCCGATGGCTGCGGTGATGTGGTCGTAGCCCACGCCGATATCGGTCACCAGCGGCCCGAGCACATAGAACGGGGCGTTGTGGCACAGGCGCTTCTGCAGTTTCATGTTGGCGGCGATCTCGTCGAGCGCCATGTGACCCGGGCCCTCGACCATGACCTGGACGCCGGCGGCCCAGGCGCGCTTGCACAACTTGCCGAGCTCAATCATCTCGGCGGTCTCGGTGGCGTCGTTGGAGTCGTAGAGGCAGCCCGGGCGGCAGGAGTCGCCGAGCGAAATCGTCACGTCGTACTCATGGCAGATTTCGAGCAGCTCGTCGTAGAACTCATAGAAGGGGTTCTCGTTGCCGGTGACCTCCATCCAGCCAAACAGCAGCGAGCCGCCGCGGCTCACGATGTTCATGAGACGGCCGGTCTCCTTAAAGGTCTTGGTGACCGACTTGTTAATGCCGCAGTGGATGGTCATAAAGTCCACGCCGTCCTCGGCGTGCGCGCGCACGACTTCGAACAGGTCGTCCTTGGTGAGCTTGACCAGCGGCTTTTCCATGTAGCCGATGGCGTCGTACATGGGGACGGTGCCTACCATGAGCGGCGTCTCGTCGATGAGCTGCTGGCGGAACTGGCGCGTCTTGCCCGAGTTGGAGAGGTCCATGATGGCGTCGGCGCCAAAGTCCTCAGCGATCTTGACCTTCTTCCATTCCTCGGCGGCATCGGCCTTGTCGCCCGAGATGCCCAGGTTGACGTTGACCTTGGTGGACAGGCCCTCGCCGACGCCAAAGGCGCGCATGCCCTTTTTGATGTGCACGATGTTGGCGGGAATGGCGATGCGGCCGTCTGCCACGCGCTCACGGATGTACTCGGGGTCGCGATGCTCGCGCTCGGCGACCTCCTTCATCTGCGGTGTGATCTGTCCGGCGCGGGCAAAGTCGATTTGCGTGACGAGCTTGGGCTCTGTCTGTGTGCTCATTGGCACGGCTCCCTTCGTTGGCATTACCCATATCAGGTTTGCGGGTCAGGGCGGGCGCGCCCAGTCTCAGCCTGCCGTCTTGTCCTGCAAGCTCCCCGTTATGTCATGGGCTCAAGTATAGCCTGAATGGGTACGATTGGCCTAACAAGCGTGCCCGTGGGGAGGCGTACATGGAAGACAAGCATCTATATCGAGAGACACAATGGGACGTATCGGCCGAGGAGGGCCGTGCACACCATGGGTTGGTCGCGATTGGCTTTGCGGTGCTTGCCGTGCTGGTGATTGCCTTTTGTATTTGGACGTTTGGCGGTCGCGGCGGCGCCGCCTGGGAGTTTGAGGCCGACGAGGGCCTGCCGATTATGACGGTGAGGAGTACTGGCGGTAATGCCAATACGCTCGCCGTTCCGGGCGATTATTGGTACCCGTGCGATGAGTTTGTGCAGTTGCAGCTGAGTGGTGGGTCTATTCCTGGTGAGGAAATCGAACGCGTGACGTATGATGCGACGTTCAAAACGTTGACGGTGAAGCTCAAAGATCAAGGGGATGTGCCCACGACGATGGATATCGCGCTGACGGAATGGCGCCTGGAGCCCCCGTCGGGTGTTGCGGTGTCCGAGGTCGAGCACGTCAAGATTGTCTATCAGGACGGTTCGACAAACGGGATTGCAAAGGCCGACGGTCTAGCTGAATAGGTGTCGAGCCTAGCAGCCAATTCATAAAAGTTGCGGTGGAATAGTTCCTGATTGTGCGAAAAAGGCTCAAATAGGAATTATTCCACCGCAAGTTATATAGAGAAGGCTGAGCGGGTCAGTGTTGGGTGCCGGCTCTAGAGCATCTGTTCGTTGATGAACACGAGGGTGCCTAGGTATGAGAGCTCGGGGACGTGGCGATAGCCGATGTTGAATGCGGTAAGTTCGCTTGCATCCTCGAGCTTGTTTTCTGCCATCCACCGCACCATGGAGCCGCGCGCCTTTTTGCTGGCGGTCGACCGTTGGATGGGCTTCCCGTTGCGGATACCCTCGCCAAAGAGGCACGTGACGGCTGTGGCGTCGCCCGCGAGGTGGGGCAGAACGGCTTTGGCATACTCTACGCTGGCGAGGTTGACGATCGTGGTGTTTGAACCTGCCGGGGCGATAACCCGCGCGAGCTTGTCGCTCCAAAACGCGTAGAGGTCTCGGGCATCGTCAACGGCGAGCTTCGCACCCATCTCCAGCCGATACGGTTCGACGGCATGAAAGGGGCGTACGCATCCGTAAAGGCCCGAGAGGATCCACAGATGGTCTTGCAGCCATGCGAGCTGCGCGGCATCCATCACCTCGGGTGCCATGCTCTGGTATTGAATGCCGTGATAGGACATGACGGCGGGGGAGGTATTGCGGGCGATATCGGGATTGTCGAGGTCGCCGTTTTCCAAGATGGGCTCGAACTCATGCAGGGTGTTGAGGCAAGGCCCCAGCAGTTTGTCACTCACGTTCCATAGCGCCTGCAGGCCGCCGCTGCCTTCATTTCGCTCAATATCTAGCAACGCGCGATGCAGCCGAGCCGTCTCGCGCGCAAAGGGCGGAATGCCCAGGACTTCAAAAGCATCTTGGGCCGAGCGCATCTGCTTGGCGGGCGAAATGATGACCTGCAGCATGGACTCTCCTCTGTCAAAAAGGAAGTTGCGGTGGAATACGGTCTGTTTTGGCCGTTTATAGGCCAGTTTAGTCCGTATTTCACCGCAAGTTATGAAGGGCTGGTTAGGCGCGCTCGAGGAAGGCCTTGTAGCCGCGGTAGGCCTCGTAGATATCGGCCTTGTTGGCGACCTCCCATAGGGCGTGCATGGACAGAACGGCAACGCCGGAGTCGATGACATTCATGCCGTACTTGGCCATGATGTAGGCGATGGTGCCGCCGCCACCTGCGTTGACGCGGCCGAGCTCACAGGTCTGGAAATCCACGCCTGCCTTGTCCATGATGTCGCGGACGAGGGCCACATACTCGGCATCGGCGTCGTTGGAGCCGCCCTTGCCGCGGCTGCCCGTGTACTTGTTAAAGCACAGGCCGCGACCCATAAAGGCGGCGTTCTTGGTCTCGAACTTGGCGGCATAGCCCGGGTCGAAGCCGGCGGACACGTCAGAGGAGAGCATGCGGCTGCGGGCGAGCGCGCGGCGCAGGGCCAGCGGGCTACCCTCGCCGGCGAGCGTCATGATCTCGGCGACGGTGTTCTCGAAGAAGCGGCTCGTCATGCCGGTGGCACCCACGGAACCGATCTCCTCTTTGTCGACGATGAGCGTGATGCTCGTGCGCTCCACGTTGGTGACGTTGATCTGGGCGAGCATAGAGGGGTAGGCGCAGACGCGGTCGTCGTGGCCATAGCCCAAGATCATGGAGCGGTCGAGGCCCATGTCGCGGGCGGGGCCGGCGGGCACGACCTCGATCTCGGCGGAGAGGAAGTCCTCCTCCTCGACGCCGTACTGCTCTTTGAGGATGTCCAAGAACATCTGCTTGACGGGCTCCTTGGGAGCGTCCTTGTCGTCCTCATCGAACTTGACGGGGCGGCCGCCCACGATCACGTCGAGGATCTCGGCGTCGACGGCGTCCTTGGCAGGCTTGGACATCTGCTCGCTCGAGAGATGGATCAGCAGGTCGGAGATGGTAAAGACCGGGTCGTCGGCCTTGTCGCCGATGTTAATGTCGACGGTGGTGCCGTCCTTTTTGCAGATGACGCCTACGAGTGCGAGCGGGGAGGCCACCCAGTGGTAGCTCTTGACGCCGCCGTAGTAGTGCGTGTCGAGATAAGCCATGTCGCCGGCCTCGAAGGCGGGGTTCTGCTTAAGGTCCAGGCGCGGCGAGTCCACGTGCGCGCCCAGGATGTTAAAGCCCTGCTCGAGCGGGGCGGTGCCCAGGTTGACGAGCATAAGGTCCTTGCCGTGATTGGCGGCGTACACCTTGTCGCCTGCCTTGAGCTCGCGGCCTTCGGCGATTACGGTCTCCAGGTCGACGTATCCCGCCTCCTCGGCCATCTTGATGCCGGCCTTGACGCACAGGCGCTCGGTCTTGTTCTCACTCAAAAACTGCTTATAGCCGCGGCAAAGCTCCTCGAGCTCCTCGACTTGCTGTGGCGTGTACTTTTTCCATGCGCAGGGACGCTCCATGACGCAGGCTCCTTTCGGATCGATCGTGCTGGTTGATGTACCGTGAGCCATCGTATCACGCGCGGGCTCACGGTGGCGGGGGAGCTTGATGTGAGGTGGCCGCGGGGCGGGGAGCGTGTAAACTGGAGTGAGCAAACCGTGCCCAGCCCAAAGCGAGGTATTCAATATGTCTGACAAGCGCCGCACCTTTGCCGTTATCGACGGCAACTCGCTCATGCACCGCGCCTTCCACGCCGTGCCGCCGACCATGAACGCGCCGGACGGTCGCCCCACCAACGCGATCTTTGGCTTTCTGAACATGTTTCTTAAGATGATCGACGCCTTTAACCCCGACGGCGTTGTTGTGGCGTTTGATAAGGGCAAGCCGCGCGTGCGCATGGAGATGCTGCCGCAGTATAAGGCGCAGCGCCCGCCCATGGACCCCGATCTGCATGCGCAGTTCCCTATGATTAAGGAGCTGCTCGGTGCGCTCAACGTGCCGATTCTGCAGTCCGAGGGCTGGGAAGGCGATGACATCCTGGGTACTATGGCGCGCCTGGGCGAGCAGGCCGGCTGTGACATGCTGCTGGTGACCGGCGATCGCGACATGTATCAGCTTGTTACCGAGCACGTCAACGTGGTCTCGACCCGTAAGGGCCTGTCCGACGTGGCGATTATGACGCCCGAGAGCGTAGATGACCTGTATCACGGCATTACGCCGGCGCTCGTGCCCGATTTTTACGGTCTGAAGGGCGATACGTCGGACAACATTCCCGGCGTACCGGGCATCGGCCCCAAAAAGGCGAGCGCGCTCATCGCACAGTACGGCAGCTTGGACGAGGTTATCGCGCATGCCGACGAGGTCAAGGGCAAGATGGGCGAGAACCTGCGTGCGCACATCGACGATGCCCTGCTGAGCCGCAAGGTCGCGACCATCCGCACCGATGCGCCCGTTGAGCTCGATTTTGAGGCGACGTCCTTCCCGGCGTATTCTGCCGATGAGGTTTCCGCGGCGCTGGGCACGCTTGGTATCACCGCCATGCAGAACCGTTTCTTGGCGCTGATCGGTGGCGAGGGCGGGGCTGCTGCTGCCTCCAGTGTGTTTGAGACGCCTGCGATGGTTCGCGCAGCCGCGGGCGATGCTGACGCGCTTGGTGCCGTTGCGGCTGAGATTTCCTGCGCGATTGGTGCCGGTGAGTGGGTCGCCGCCGTGGTGGACGACGACAAGGAAGAGGGTGCGCTCTTTGGACTGACGCGCACACTGTGGTTGGCGACGTCCAAGGGCCTGTTCGCGCTCGAGGAGGGCGACAGCTGTGCGGTGGCTGAGGTTGAGGGCTTCAACTTCGTTCACGGCGTGATTGCCGGCGTGCTCGCGCGTCTGTTTATGGAGGGCCGTGTGGCGAGCCCAGATATGAAGGCGCTGTTGCACGAGCTTTCGCCCATCGATTCTTCTGAGCCCGAGCTCATGGATCCGCTGGCAGTCGACTCCACGCGCATCTTCGACACCGTGGTCGCCGCCTACCTGTTGGATTCTGACCGCTCTGAGTTTGACGAGGCGTATCTGGCCGATACCTATCTGCAGGTGGCGCTGCCTGCGGCGCGCGGTGCAGAGGGTGCCGGCGAGGACGCTCCTGCACCCGCCGCTCGCACGGCGGCCTTGACGCTGGCGCTCGTGGCGCCGTTGCGTGACCGCATGGCCCGCGAGAATGCCGCCAACGTGTTCGATGGCATCGAGATGCCGCTCGTTCCGGTGCTTGCCAAGATGGAGCGCGCGGGCATGCTCGTGGACCCCGAGCGCCTGCACAGTCTGTCCGAGGGTCTGGCGACCCAGATTGCCGAGGTTGAGCGCAGCATTCGCGACCTGGCGGGTGACGAGACCTTCAATATTGGCAGTCCCATGCAGCTGTCGCACGTGCTGTTTGACGTTATGGGGCTTCCGACCAAGGGCCTCAAAAAGACTAAGCGCGGCTATTATTCGACCAACGCCAAGGTGTTGAGCGACCTTGCCCGCGACCACGAGATCGTGCGCCTGATTTTGGACTGGCGTGAGAAGTCCAAGATTAAGTCGACCTATCTGGACACGCTAGGTCCGTTGCGCCGTGGTGACGGTCGAGTGCACACCACGTACAACCAGACCATCACCGCGACGGGGCGTCTGTCCTCGAGCGACCCGAACCTGCAGAACATTCCGACGCGCTCGGAGCTGGGGCGTACCGTCAAGACGGCGTTCTCGGCGGGCGAGGGCAGCGTCTTTTTGGCGGTGGACTACTCGCAGATCGAGCTGCGCCTGCTCGCGCATCTCTCGGGCGATGAACATCTGGTACGTGCCTTTAACGAGGGTGAGGACTTCCATGCCGAGACGGCCGCGCGCGTGTTTGGCGTTCCCGTGTCCGAGGTAACGCCCGATTTGCGCAGCCGCGCCAAGGCCGTGAACTTTGGCATCGTGTACGGCCAGCAGGCCTACGGTCTGTCGCAGTCGCTGCATATCTCGATGGCCGAGGCGCGCGATATGATCGATCGCTACTACGAGGCCTACCCGGGCGTGCGAACGTTCCTCGACAATGTGGTGGCGCGCGCCAAGCAGACGGGCTACGCCGAGACCATGTATGGCCGCAGGCGCCATATTCCGGAGCTCAAGGCCAAAACCCCACAGCTCCGTGGCTTTGGTGAGCGCACGGCCATGAACCACCCCATGCAGGGCACCGCGGCCGACATCATCAAGATCGCCATGGCCCGCGTAAGCCGCCGCCTGGAAGAAGAGGGCTTTGCCGCCCACATGATCCTGCAGGTACACGACGAACTGGACTTTGAGTGCCCCGTCGACGAAGTCGAGCGCCTGACCGCCATGGTCCGCGACGTCATGGAGCACGTAGTAGACCTCCGCGTACCGTTGATCGCCGAAGCCAGCACCGGCATAACCTGGGCCGACGCCAAGTAAAGAAGTGTGCGGGCGTCCTAGTCCTAATTGCATCAATAAGGATACGGAATCCCGGTTTGAGCTGTCAGACTGGGATGTCGTTTTCCGTATGGGGATGCTTGGGATGCCCTATCCCGTTTTGGTTCAAAATCGTGGGGCGCGCTTTCCGTGTGTACCCGCAAGGGTGCGAATCCGCTCATCCCTTGCGAAATGACGTGAGAAACCGTTTACTCATACCATTTACCCTTACTTACGCAACCGTTTACTCAAATTCAAATCAATGTGAGTATACGTTTACTCAAACGTTGCTATCTTAGTATGCGATAACGATTACCCATCATATCGAGAAAGGAATCAAATATGCTGCTTTGCCCAAGCATGATGTGTGCCGATTACGGCGATTTGCGTCGTGAAGTCGAGAGACTTGACGTCGCCGGCGCTGATATCTTCCACTGCGACATTATGGACGGCACCTTCGTGCCCAATATCACTATGGGCGTTATGGACGTTAAGGCCATTCGCGCTGCGACGATAAAGCCTATCGACGTACACCTGATGATTGAGAAACCTGCCGCCAAGGTTGATTTGTTCTTGGACGCCGGTGCCGACATCGTCTACATCCATCCCGAGTCTGAGCGTTATGTGGTCAAGACGCTGGCACACATTAAGGAACGCGACGCCGCTGCCGGTCTGGTCATCAATCCTGATACCTCGATTGAAACGATTGAGGAGATGTTGAACCTCGTCGATTACGTGATGGTCATGACGGTGAATCCCGGTTTTGCCGGTCAGAAGTTTATCGACTTTACCACTAAAAAAATCGAGCGCCTGGCCGCCCTTAAGGATGAATACGGCTTTAAGCTCATGATCGACGGTGCTTGCAGCCCTAAGGTTGTTCGCGAGCTTTCCGCCGCCGGTGCCGACGGTTTTGTGTTGGGCACGAGCGCACTTTTTGGTAAGGAAATCGGTTATGCGGAGTGCCTGCGGAACCTCCGCGACGGAAAGGAGTACTAAGTCATGAAGATTGCAATTGGAAACGATCATGTCGCCGTCGAGCTCAAGAACATCATCAAGGAGCATCTCGAGGGCAAGGGTCATGAGGTCATCAACTACGGTACCGATTCCACCGAGCGTTTTGACTATCCGATTAGCGGCTATAGGGTCGGTAAGGCCGTTGCGTCGGGAGAGTGCGACCTGGGCGTGCTGATCTGCGGTACGGGCGTCGGCATTTCGCTTGCCGCCAACAGCGTTCAGGGCGTGCGTGCCGTGGTGTGCTCGGAGCCGTATAGCGCAAAACTGAGCCGAGAGCATAACAATACCAATATTGTCGCCTTTGGCGCTCGCGTCGTGGGTCAGGAGCTTGCCAAGATGATTGTGGACGAATGGCTCGATGCCGAGTTTGAGGGCGGTCGTCATCAGCGCCGCATCGATATGATCGGTGAGATTAAGGAAACCCAGGGGCTTGCCGTCGTCGACGGTGAGTAACGGGTCTGCTAACCGCATATTGTGCAGGTAGAAGGGGGCCGTATACGTATTTTCGTATGGCGAGCGTTAATCGCTAAGCAGCTTGTGTGACAAGCGCCCCGCCCGGATTTTAGGTGTCGAGTGGGGTGCTATTTTGATCGAATCTGTTTCGAGTTGCTGATGACTAGCAGGATGACTCGCGTTTGACGAGTTTTACGGGAACGATGGTTTCTCTCTCGGCTTCGTCTCCGCGAAGCATTTTGAGTATGGCGTCGCACCCCGCCTTTGCCATCTGATCGGGAAAACGGTGAATGGTCGTGATTTGCGGCGTGGTCAGACGCGAATAGACAGAATCGTCAAATCCCGTTAGCTTGACCTGTTCCGGCACGTTGATGCCAGCGTTTAGGAGTGCGCGCAGGGCTCCCGCGGCGGAATGGTCGCTCGAAGCGGCGATGCCGTCGAATACGACGCCTTGTTGGATGAGGCCGGAGATGAGGTCTTCTGTTTCGTACATGCTGGGCTTTTTACCGGTGATGTTGACGATGAGGTTGTTGTCGATTTCGATCCCATTTGCTTTGAGGGCGTCCAGATAGCCAAGCTCTCGGCGATTGCCTTTAAAGTCTGCGGTATAGCTAGCGACATAGATAATGCGTCGGCATCCGTGGTCGATGAGCTCTTGGGTGGCGGTTTTCATGCCAACTACTTCGTCGGAGCTGACAACAGGGATATTGAGCGTGTTTTCGGGATAGCGATCGACGCAGACAATGGGAAGGTTTTTAGGAACGATATCTCCATCGAGGGTATGGAGCCCGCTAATGCAGATGATGCCATCGACGAGTTTGCTGGTGAGCGTTTTGAAATATGCCTGCTCACGCGCAGGGTCGTTGCTGGTGTTGCAGGCAAAGACGGAATAGCCGTGTGATTGCAACTCGCGTTCGGTGTGGTATGCGAGGGTGGAGAAAAAGTCGTTGGAAATATCGGGCAGAATCAGTCCGATGTTTCCCGATTTCGAACTGCGAAGGCTGCGCGCGGCCATATTAGTGACGTACCCATTTTCATCAATAATCTTTTGCACGCGTTTTCGGGTCTCTTCCGAAAAGCGCCCATTGTTATTGATAACGCGGGATACCGTGGCGACAGATACCCCAGACATCTCGGCAATATCGCGAATAGATAGATTCTTCGACATAGGACGCCTCTTATACGTGTGTAATACTTCTAATGAGCAACAGTATAAGAAAACGATTACCCAATAGCATCAAGATCTAAGCCCAAAGTCAAAAGAGCAGAAGGGAGCCCCTCACAACAAGGAGCTCCCTTCATCAAAATATATTCAGCCAAAGTATCTAGGCG
Source organism: Collinsella aerofaciens (assembly GCA_048246715.1). Taxonomy (GTDB): domain Bacteria; phylum Actinomycetota; class Coriobacteriia; order Coriobacteriales; family Coriobacteriaceae; genus Collinsella; species Collinsella aerofaciens_BY. The sequence continues at coordinate 41,868 of DBFBCB010000031.1, forward strand.
CCAAGACGCCACCCAGACGGCAAGCAAGTCACCCTAGGACCTGGCCGGGCGAGGCGGGTAAGATTTTCGTAGATTCCGCACGAGCCGGAAAGCACTTAATGTGCTTTCCGAGCGAGCCCAGGACCTGATCGAGCGAAAAACTTACCCGCCTCGCCCGGCCAGGTCCGACGAGCCACGTTAACGAGCCGCCAAGATGGCGTCGATGAGCGTCAGTACGCCCCCGTCGTTGTTGCTCGGAATGCGCCACTTAGCATGCGCGTTCATATGCTCCTCAGCATTGTCCACGATAAAGCTGTGACCGACGCGCTCGAGCATGGGGATGTCGTTGTAGGTATCGCCCACGGCGGCGGCGTCGGCAATATCGATGCCCAGGTGCTCGCACAGGTGCGCGACGCCGGCGCCCTTGTCGACGCCCAGGTTCATAAAGTCGATCCACTCGCGCCCGGCGTTGGTGACGTAGAGCTTGTCCGAGAACTCGGGGCTATAGGTCTCGCGAAACGCGGGCTCGGCGTCGTAGCCGGGGAAGAAGACCGAGATCTTGTTGGACTCGATATCAATGCCCTCAAAGCTGTCGACGTAGTTGATTGTGTTGTAGTAGACGCTGATCTCGTCGTGGTATTGATGGTCGCGGGCAAGCACGTAGAACTCGTCGAAGCAGCACAAGACGGGGACAGCGCGAGAATCCTCCGAGGCGCGGCTCAAGACCTGCTGGTACAGCTCCACGTCGATATTGCTCTTATAGATATAGCTGCCGAGATAGATCACGCACGCTCCGTTGTCGGGACAAAAGGCGAGGCGGTTCTTGATGCTCTCGAACATCTCCTCGAGCTTGGGGGCGGGACGTCCGCTGGCGGGGCAGAATACGATGCCGGCGTCGGCGAGCTTGTCCAGGCGCTCATCAAGACCCTGCGGCAACACGCGCTCGTCGGTGAGTAGCGTCTTGTCCATGTCAACGGCGATGAGTTTAATGTTGCCGATGTTGGCGTCTGATTCGTAAGTCTGCATAAAATGCGCCTTTCCGTTTCCAGATTGTTTCGGGCGTAATGACCCTCTGCCATGTAATCGTGCGTATTTTCGCAGGAATGGCGCGTATTTGCACTGCAATTCACAAACTAATGAAAAAACTTTTCAGAAATTTGAATTTTTCGCTTGTGCAGCAAGCACTTTATCGTAATATAGCGAACATCGAAAACGGAGACGGCAAAAGAGCCGCTTACCGAGGAAAAGGTACCGTTTACGATATTAGAATTGCGCCCGGCGATAGGTGAAAGGAGAGGCAGATGCAGTTCGTAAAGATCATCACTACTGCAGACAATGCCATCCGACGCCAGCGCGCAATTTCCCGACGACGATAACAATCGTCTCTGTCCGTATGGGGCGTAACGCCTCAACAGAGTCATTTTGAGGTCGTTGGGTTTTAGCACGACATTGCTGCATGTTTCTAGGGCATGTATGTGCTGATTTTGCTATTTAACCTGATATTGCACGGTATATGACCTTGAAATGACTTGCAACTGACCGATGTTCTAACTAGCTACCAAGGGCGAAAGGAAACAGCCATGAGCAAGGAAAAAGTCGTTCTCGCATATTCCGGTGGTCTTGATACATCCGTATGTGTCAAGTGGCTCCAGGACGAGAAGAATCTCGATGTCGTTTGTGTCTGCGGCAACGTGGGCCAGGAGGAGACCGGCCTGGATGCCAAGAAGCAGAAGGCGCTCGACCTGGGCGTTCTGGACTGTCAGGTGCTCGACCTGCGCGACGAGTTCTCCGACGAGTTCCTGACCAAGGCCATCGCCGCAAACTCCATGTACGAGAACAAGTATCCGCTGCTCTCCGCTCTTTCCCGTCCGCTGCTTGCCAAGAAGCTTGTTGAGGTCGCCCACGAGTTTGGCGCGACCTACGTCGCCCACGGCTGCACCGGCAAGGGTAACGACCAGGTCCGCTTCGAGGCTGCCGTCAAGGCCCTCGACCCCGAGCTCAAGGTTATCGCCCCGGTTCGCGAGTGGGACCTGAAGTGCCGTCCCGACGAGGTCGCCTATGCCCACGCTCACAACGTGCCGGTTCCCGAGGGTGCCAACGACAACCCCTACTCCATCGATGACAACCTGTGGGGTCGCGCCATCGAGTGCGGTCACCTGGAGGATCCCTGGAACGAGCCGCTCGACGACGCTTGGGTTATGACCAAGAATCCCGAGGACACGCCCGACACCCCGACGTATACCGAGATTGAGTTTGAGGCCGGCAAGCCCGTCGCCGTCGACGGCAAGAAGATGAAGCTCTCCGAGATCGTCATCGCCCTCAACAAGATCTCCGGCGACAACGGCTTTGGCCGTCTCGATCTGGTCGAGGATCGTCTGGTGGGCCTCAAGAGCCGCGAGTGCTACGAGGTTCCCGGCGCCCTGACACTCATCACCGCCCACAAGGCGCTTGAGGACATCTGCGTCGAGGGCGACCTGCTCAAGACCAAGATCAAGCTCGAGCAGGATTGGGCCACCGCCGTGTACAACGGCCAGTGGTACAGCCCGCTCAAGAGCGCGCTCGATGCCTTTATGGCCGATACCCAGAAGTTCGTGACCGGCACCGTCCGCCTGAAGTTCTTTAAGGGCAACTGCCATGTCGTCGGCCGCAAGAGCCCGTTTAGCCTGTATGACTACGGTCTGGCCACCTATGACCGCGACACCACGTTTGACGAGAAGGCCAGCGCCGGCTTTATCGAGATCGATACGCTGTCGCTCAAGACGTGGGCAAAGGTCCAGGGTCCCAGCTCCGCCGCCGCCCAGGCCTAGCGCCTCCTTCCCTTGGTATCCGCGCGGCCCATCCGCGTGATACAAAACGGGCGCACGGGGTCCCTACCTTTCGTTATGCTTGCTGACACTTCTTAACATCGGTGGCCCCTACGTTCCGCCCGCATATATGATGCCGCGTCCGCGGCTGATTCCGAGCCCCGCCGGGGTTGTCCGGCGGGGCTCCTTCTATCAATTGGGCGGCTCTGCGCCTATATATATGAGGAGTATCCATTATGTTCAATGCTGTCGCGCATGCCTTACTTGCCCTCGCGCCCGAGTTCGATGCTGCAAAGGTCGAGGATGTTCCTATGAGCCTGAAGGCCTGGATCGATGGTTCGCAAGGCAACATCCGGAGGGGGACGTTGGGCGCCAAGTGCCTGGTGCGTCACTTCTTTGCAAATTAGCTACATGGCCCCGCGCACGGTGGGGAATGTGTAAAACTAGCGGTTGAAAAATCGCTTTAGCGACATGGCGCATTGCTTAGGGCGCTTGTTTTGGTATTTGGAGAAAGGGGACGGTTCCATGGCTCTTTGGGGCGGTCGTTTTGAGGCGGGCGTGGCCGAGGTCACGCAGGAGTTTGGCGCGTCGCTGCCGGTCGATAAACATCTCTATAAGCAGGATATCGCCGGCTCTAAGGCGCATGCCAAGATGCTGGCGGCCCAGGGCATCATCAGTGCCGAGGACGAGCAGGCGATTGCCGAGGGCCTGACCGGAATCGAACAGGATATCGATGCCGGCAACTTCACCTTCGATATCAACGATGAGGACATTCATATGTCCGTCGAGAGCGAGTTGACGCGCCGCATCGGCGAGGCCGGTAAGCGCTTGCATACCGGGCGTTCGCGCAACGACCAGGTGGCGACTGATACGCGTCTGGGCGTCAAGGCGCTGGCCAAGGAGCTCATGGAGGCCAATCTTGAGCTGCGCCATGTGCTGGTGGATGCGGCCAAGAAGTACGACAAGGTGATTCTGCCGGGCTACACGCACATGCAGCATGCTCAGCCCGTGCTGCTGTCGCATCATCTGCTGGCGTATTCCTGGATGTTCGCGCGCGACTTTACACGCTTGAAGGCCGCCTTTGATGCCGCCGACAACTGCCCGCTGGGCGCTGCCGCGCTTGCCGGTACGAGCTATCCGCTCGATCGTCAGATGACGGCTGCCGAACTTGGCTTTGCGGGTGTGATTCCCAACTCGCTCGATGCGGTTTCCGACCGTGATTTCCTGCTCGATCTGCATTATGCCGGCTCCGTCATGGCCATGCACCTGTCGCGTCTTTCCGAGGAGATCGTGCTGTGGTCGAGCTCCGAATTTGGCTTTATCACGCTTTCCGACTCGTACTCCACCGGCTCGTCCATCATGCCGCAGAAGAAGAATCCCGACTTTGCCGAGCTTATCCGCGGCAAGAGTGGCCGAGTCTATGGCAACCTGGTGCAGTTGCTCGTGACCATGAAGGGGCTGCCGCTGGCCTATAACAAGGACTTGCAGGAGGACAAGGAGGGCGCGCTCGATACCGCCCATACGCTCATGCAGTGCCTGTCCGTTATGGCCGGAATGATTTCGACTTGGACCGTCAACGAGGATGCCATGGCGCGCGAGTGCGGCGTGGGGCACCTTGCCGCCACCGATGTTGCCGATTACCTGGCCAAGCGTGGCCTGCCGTTCCGCGAGGCACATGCCGTGGTGGGTCATCTGGTCCTGATGTGCGAGAAGCGTGGCTGCAATCTTGAGGACCTGCCGTTTGAGGTGTTCCAGGAGGCAAGCCCGCTCTTTGAGCGCGACATTACCGAGGCGCTCGACATCCCGTCGATTGTCGCCGCGCGCACGACCGAGGGCGGCACCGCCCCTGCCGCCGTTGCCGTGCAGCTTGATCGCGCCGAGGCACAGCTCGTGGCTGACGAGGGTGTGTTTGGGTCACTGACTAAGGTCGTCGAGATGGGCCACGGGGTAAAGTAGGGATTTGGCTGAAGCCGTTTTGGCCATTTATTGATAAATCGTTTTTGCTTTTACGGGTGTCTGCTGATGCGGACGCCCGTGTTTTGTTGCTATGGGGGAGGGGCTTGTCGAGAACTTCTGTAGGACCTTTGGGCAGGTTGTGAAGGGGTTACGTTCGCGGGCGGCAACCGACCGCCTGCTCTGTTCGATGCGGTTGATGGGCGGTCGGATGGTACTCTAATCGGGCTTCGAAACAGAAGTGACACATATGGAGCGCTTTAATAAATTGCAGCGTTTCAATAAACAGCTTTTTGTTTAACTGCAGCTAAAACTCTGTTACGATGCAGTCCAGGCGGGTGCCGGAATGGGACTTGGGCACGCGCGAACCTACTTGAAAGGCTACTTTTATGGCTATCGAGAAGACCTTCATCATGATTAAGCCCGACGCCGTGTGCGATCGCAAAATCGGCGAGATTGTTGCTCGCATTGAGCGCAGCGGTCTTGTCATCGAGCGCATGGAGATGACCACGCTCGAGCGCGCTACCGTCGAGGAGCACTACGCCCATCTGGCCGACAAGCCCTTCTTTGGCGGTCTCTGCGACTTTATGACGAGCGGTCCGGTCGTCAAGATGGTCGTTTCCGGTCTCTCCGCTGTTGCTAAGATGCGCACCCTCATGGGCGCTACCAACCCGCTTGACGCTGCTCCTGGTACCATCCGCGGCGACTTTGCCGTCGATGTCAACGCCAACGTGATCCACGGCTCCGACTGTTTGGAGAACGCCGAGATTGAGATCAAGCGCTTCTTTGGCTAAACCAGCTTTGACTCCTTAAAGCTGTTAGCGTGTGGCTTGGGCGCCGCGGAGCTCCATCCGCGGCGCCCTTTTATTTCAAAATCTATGAAGGGGCCCGCTCGGACATGCGTTCCGAGCGGGCCCCTGCTGTTAGCTTGTGGCACTGAATAGTTTAGGCTTCGTCGACGATCTTAAGGCCGCGCGTGTGATCGATCTCGTTGAGGAGGTTAACGCGACGCTCGTGACGACCACCCTCAAACTCGGCGTCGAGCCACTCGTCGACAATCATCTTGGCGAGTTCGGAGCCCACGACGCGGGCGCCAAAGGCGAGCACGTTGGTATTGTTGTGCATGCGGGAGAGCTTGGCGCTGAAGGGCTCGGAGCACACAACGGCGCGTACGCCCTCGACCTTGTTGGCAGCCAGGCTGATCCCGACGCCGGTGCCACAGATGAGGATGCCCAGGTCGACGTCGCCGTTGGCTACTGCCTTGCCCACCTTGTAGCCGGCGATGGGGTAGTCAAAGCTCTCGGAGGTGTCGGTGCCAAAGTTCACGACCTCGCAGCCGCGCTCCTTCAGGTGCTCGGAGATGATGTTCTTGAGCTCGACGGCGGCGTGGTCGTTACCGATACCGATCTTCATGGATAGTTCCTCTCTGGTCTGTGCGGCGCAAATGCTAAAGGTGTTTACCGCGTTCGACTGCATGATAGCGCGACTTTTGTGTAAACGCTTGGGCGTTTTTTGGTCAAACGCTTTAGCATGCAACAAGACCGGTTTCTCATGAATGAATGCCGTCAGTTTGCGCCTGAATGCCGTCTACCGGAACCCGGGTTGCGGTTTTTGATGCATTGTTATCAAATAAAAGAGCTAATTATTATTGAGAGCCCAGCCCGTTATACAAGTAGGAGATACCTATGCCTGCCGATTCCCTTCGTGATGCCGCGTTTTGCGATGTTTTGAACCGCGAGCTTGTCTGCGCGCTCGGCTGTACCGAGCCCATTGCCGTTGCCTATGCAGCGGCGCTGGCGAGCCAGACGCTCGGTTGCGAGCCCGATCATATGGATGTTGCCTGCTCGGGCAACATCATCAAGAACGTCAAGAGCGTGACCGTGCCCAACTCGGGCGGAATGCATGGTATTGAAGCCGCGGCCGTGCTGGGTGCCGTGGGCGGCGACGCCAAGAGCGCGCTCGAGGTGCTCGAGAGCGTCGATGACGCGGACCGCGCCCGCGTGGCCGAGCTGCTTGCCGATGCGGACTACTGCGATGTGTCGCTTGTCGAGGGTGTGCCCAACCTCTACATCAAGGTGACTGCGACGGCCGGGGGCCATACCGCGGTCGTCGAGATTACCGATCACCACACCAATGTCACGTGCCATACGCTCGACGGTATTCCGGTATGCGGCAAGTCGGCGGGGGAGTGTGCCGCCTGCGCCGAGCGCGTGGTGGCCGAGCGTGCGGCAGATAACGCCGATACTCCTATGAGCATTGAGTCCATCATCGACTTTATCGAGGACGGTGACATTGAGGACGCCCGCGCTGCCGTTGAGCGTCAGATTGAGCTGAACGACGCGATCAGTGCCGAGGGTCTCGCGCACGCTTGGGGTGCCGAGGTGGGCCGTACGCTGCTGGGCGCTCGTGCCGATGACGTCGCCTGCCGTGCCCGTGCCCGTGCAGCCGCCGGGTCCGACGCCCGCATGAACGGCTGCGCATTGCCGGTCGCCATTGTGTGCGGCTCGGGTAATCAGGGCATTACCTGCGCATTGCCCGTCATGGAGTATGCCGAGTACCTGCGCTGCGACCACGAGCGCTTGGTGCGCGCCGTGATGCTGTCCGATCTTATCGCCGTGCATATCAAGAGCTATATTGGTGCGCTCTCGGCGTTTTGCGGTGCTATTTGCGCCGCGTGCGGCGCCGGCGCTGCGATTACCTGGCTGTGCGGTGGCACGCGCGAGCAGATTGGCGCGACGGTCTCGAATACGCTCGGTAACGTGGGCGGCATCGTGTGCGACGGCGCCAAGGCGAGCTGTGCCGCCAAGATCTCGGCTGCCGTCGATGCGGCGATTCTGGGCCATGATATGGCCATGCAGGGTCGCGGCTTCCGCGCCGGCGAGGGCTTGATTCAGGATACGGTGGAGGAGACTATCGCCAGCATGGGCTACGTGGGCCGCGTGGGCATGAAGGATACCGATGTCGAGATTCTCAACATTATGATCGGTAAAACCGTCGTCGACTGCTAGGGGCTCTGAGACACTGCATTTTGCTGTTGAAGCTGTCGCGCTTGAAAGCACCTGCCTGCATAGTGGGCAGGTGCTTTTTCTTTGCCGGTGAATGGTTGATATTTGGCGGTAAACGGTAGTTGAAATCAAGGAGAGTCATAGAGTTTCAACAAGTGTCAGGTGTATTCATCAACTAAAGTGCAGGTAAAAGCTGGTTCACTCATCAATAACTATGAAAATGCATGAATACTAATGAGAAATAATGATTGCGAATGAGAAATAGTTGCAATAGACTGTAGTTGCGGAAGAGGCGCCTGTCCAAATGCGCGCAACGGTCGGGGCTTCCCGCTTGAACGTTTCCTTACAGGAAAGGCAGCTCAGCGATGAAATTCGCAACCCGTATCAACTCTTACTACCGAACCGGTGAGAAGAACATCGACCACGTCTTCGATCAATTCCAGCGTGTCGGCCTCACCCATGTGGACCTTAACTACCCCGAGCATGTGGCAGGCATCCCCGCCGAAGAGATGAAGGCCAAGCTCGACGCGCACGATCTCAAGCTCAACGGCACGGCCCTTCGCTTTCGCAGCGACTTCATCAATGGTGACCTGGGCAACCAGGATCCCGCGCTCGCTGGGGAGGCGCTTAAGCTCTGCTATGAGGCCTGCGACTACTGTCGCGCCTGCGGCGGCGATACCGTGACAATCTGGCTCGGTCACGATGGCTTTGACTACAGCTTCCAGATCGACTACACCCGCGTGTTTGACAACCTCGTTAAGGCGTTCCAGGCGGTCTGCGACTATGCACCCGACCTGCATATCTCCATCGAGTACAAGCCCTATGAGGAGCGCAGCTACGCCTATATCGATACGATGGGCCTCACCGGCATGATCCTCAACGCGGTGGACCGCGAGAATTTGGGTGTCACGCTCGATTACTGTCATATGCTCATGAAGCACGAGAACCCCGCGATGGCTACCGATATCTTCGGCCGCGCCGGCAAGCTCTACGGCATTCACCTCAACGATGGTTACGGCGTGATGGACGACGGGCTCATGATCGGCATGGCTACGCCTGTCAAGACGCTCGAAATGCTTTTCTACCTCAAGAAATACGCTTTTGATCACGCTATCTACTTTGACACGTTCCCGATTATCGAGGACGCGGAAGGGGAGTGCGCTCATAACCTCGCTATGATGAAGCTTATGAATGACGCCCTGGAAAGCGTGGGCCATGAAAAAATCCAGTCCGTGATCGACGCAAACGATGCGCTCGCAGCGGCCGCGCTCGTGCGCGAGCTCTTCTGCGCGATGGGGAGGTAATCATTATATGAAACGCGATTGGGAAGCTACTGCCAAGGGCATTCTTGCCGCCGTGGGCGGCCCCGAGAATATCTCGGGCATGACACACTGCGCCACCCGTCTCCGCCTGAACCTGCGCGACGATTCCAAGTGCGACGACGCGGCCGTCAAGGAGGTTGACGGCGTGGTCAACACCGTCAACTCTGCCGGCCAGTACCAGGTGCTGATCGGCACCGAGGTGCCCAAGTTCTACGAGAAGTTCGAGCCGCTCGTCAAGGGTTCGGGCGCCGAGGTCTCCACAAGCGCCTCCTCTGACGAGGGCATCGTCTCTAAGATCTTCTCCGCCATCTCGGGCGTCTTTGCTCCGCTGCTGCCCGCCATGGCCGGCTCCGGTATCCTCCGCGGTCTGCTGATCCTTGCGGTTCAGCTTGGCCTTATCACCGAGGGCACGGGCACCTACACCATCCTCTACACCCTCTCGATGAGCGTGTTCTACTTCCTGCCGGTGCTTCTGGGCTTCTCATCGGGCAAACGCTTTGGTGCGAGCCCGTATCTGTCGGCCCTGATCTGCGCCTGTTTGCTCTATCCCGACTTTATCGGCTTGATGGGCGATGCGGGCAACGGCGCCATGAGCGAGTTCTTCGGCATTCCCGTGGTGCTTATGAGCTACAACTCCACCGTTATCCCGGCCATCATCGCCATCTGGGTTTACTCGTTCCTCTATAAGTTCCTGGATGAGCATGTGCCCGAGACCCTTAAGCTCGTCGTGCTCCCCGCGGTCTCGCTGATCATCATGGTCCCCGCCACCATGCTCGTGATCGGTCCCTTGGGCGTCTATGCCGGCGAGGGTATTGCCTTCGTGGTCAACTGGCTCATCGCCCGCTCCAACGTGCTTGCTGGCATCCTGGTGGGCGGCGGCTGGTCCGTGCTCGTCTCGATGGGTATTCACTGGGCCGTTAACCCCATCATGATTAACAATATTGCCTCCAACGGTTTCGACTACATTTGCCCGGCCACCTTTGCCTGCAACTTTGCCGTTATCGGTTGCGCCCTCGGCGTCTTCCTCAAGGCCCGCGACCAGAAGCTTAAGAGCTTTGCCATGACCGGCGCCGTGACCATCTGCCTCTCTGCCATCATCGAGCCCACGCTCTTTGGTATGCTCGTCAAGAACAAGAAGCTCTTCCTGGCTCAGATCATCGGCGGCGCCTGCGGCGGTGCGTTCCTCGGCCTCTTCAAGGTCGTCACCACTGCCTTTGTCTTTGGCTCCGTCACCACGTTCCCGGCCTTCGTCTCCTCCGACCCGATGAACTTCGCCTTCGCCATGATCGGCATGGCTATTTCGGCTGTTGTTGCCGGCGTGCTCGGCTACATCTTTACTGGTAAGGACGATCAGCTCGCCTAATCTCGCTTTGAGACCCTGCGTCATGAGCTCAAGGCCAAGACCGACCTCCATCTGATGAAGGGTCGCTGCTTATATGGCAGCGACCCTTTTTGCTTTTGCTTTTGCTTGGCTTAATTAGGTTAAACTTTGAAAATAGATGAAAAGGAAGGAACGCCGATGATTCCGTATGAGCGCCATGAACTGATTCTTAACAAGCTTAGGGAGGCCGACCTGCTCAAGATCGACGAGCTCGCGGCCTTTATGCCCGACGTGTCGATGTCTACGCTGCGCCGCGACCTCAAGGAGCTCGAGAAGCGGGGGAGCATCGAGTATCTGACCGGCGGTGCGGTCAAGCTGCATTCTGCGGCTCACGAGGCGAGTGTCTTTGAAAAGGGCGCGCAGCGGAGTAGCGAGAAAGACCTGATCGCGCGCCGCGCGGCGGCGGAGGTCGAGGACGGCGAGACAGTCTATGTCGATTCTGGTACCACTGCGACGGCCCTCCTGGGCATACTCGTCGATAAGCCGGTAACCATCTACACCACCAATGGCTATGCATGTCGCTTTACGGGCGAGCTCGCGGCCAAGGTGGTGGTTATTGGCGGCGACTTCAATCCCGTCACCTGCTCACTGACCGGGCCAATGGTGGAGAACACGTTGCGTGAGCTGTATTTTGACCGGGCGTTTATAGGCGTCAACGCGGTGGACGAGGACCGCGGCATCATGACGCCGGGTTATCCCGAGGCCATCAAAAAACGCATCGTGATGCAGAACGCCCAGACGAGTTACGTGCTCGCCGATAGTTCCAAGTTCCACGTGTTTTCAAATGTAAAGGTGCGCGATTTGGAGGGCTTTACTGTCATCTCCGACAAGCGCGACGCTAAAATCGGTGAGCGCGTCAAAATGATCACGGCCTAAGACACCGCGCCGTCGCATCTTGCCCTCAAGCCGTTGCCCACGTAACGAAGCATGGGACAAACGTACCTGACGTTTGCCCCATTCCGGATTTGGAGACTAGCTTAGTGCATCGGCTATTTGGTGTTCGTAGAAGGCTTCTACTACGGCGTTAAAGTCGCGGGCGAAGTCTTCCATCGTTCCGCACCAGGTGGCTCGGCTGGGCTTGCCTTGGCCCACATAGGCAGTCTGAATGCCGCAGGCGGGGCTGGGGAAGTCGCGCTTGGGGTCGTTGCCTACCATAAGGACCTCGTGCGGCTCGAGCCCCATCACCTGAAGGTGCTCTAGATAGTAGGTGGCATCGGGCTTGCAGCGGGTGGTGTTTCCCATGTGCGTGACGAGCTCAAAGGGGGCGTCGGTCAGATCGCCCCAACCCATGCGGCACTCGATGGCCCCCTGCGGAAAGCTGGGGTTGGTGAAGAGCGCGCAGCGCAGTCCTGCATCCTGTACGGCCTGAAGTGCGGCGTGTGCGCCGGGCATGGCGTGGGCGTTGATGACATCGTCGTTCTTGTACGGAAGAACTTCGCGGTCGTAGTAGGTAAACGCCTCGTAGATAAGTGGGTCCGAGAGGCAAATGCCGCACCGGCGCTCAACCTCTTCTTGGTAGAACTCAAGATTGGTGCGATTATCCGTGCCGCTTCGGCGATTGGCGTTGAGGTCGACCAAGATGGTGCCGAGTCGTGCCATCGTGCCGCCGTGGCTGCGGCGACCGATATCCGCGAGCATCGACGAGACATCCTTAAAATAGCGAAGGATGAACGCGTTGAGGTTGATGCTAAGAAGCGTTTCGTCCATATCGAAAACGACTGCTTTGAGCACGCGGGCACCTTTCTCGATAAATCGTTCCAGAATCGTTGGCTCCGGATACTTTACCTCAAAGGCGTATGGGCAAACTGCTTATCGTCAAGTTGTGGAGACGGCTGTCCATAAGATTACGAAAAAGTCTCCACACGAGTAAAAAAACGCAGTTCACGCTTGAAATCGAACTCATTTCCCCGTAACCTATACGAACGTGATTGCATAAGCGTCACATTAGTATCTGTCGGCTCCCGAGTGTTCCTAAACGTTGTGTGCTTGTCGCACCCTTCTGTAGGTCCTAGCAATCGGGGCCCCGTAGTTCGAAAGGGGTCCACCTTTGAGTGAGATTCAGAACTCGTCCATTTTCTCTCTTGACGATGTCAATGAGGAGGAGATGAACAACCTCATCGACGGTACGATTACCGACTTTGATGAGGGCGATCTCGTTAACGGCACTGTCGTTAAGATCGAGCATGACGAGGTGCTCGTTGACATCGGATTCAAGTCCGAGGGCGTTATCCCGGTCCGCGAGCTGTCCATCCGCAAGGACGCTAACCCTGCAGACATCGTTGCACTCGGTGATCCCATCGAGGCTCTGGTTCTCCAGAAGGAGGACAAGGACGGTCGTCTGGTCCTGTCCAAGAAGCGTGCCGAGTACGAGCGTGCTTGGAACCGCATCGAGGAGAAGTTCAACTCCGGCGAGAACGTCGAAGGCGAGGTTATCGAGGTTGTCAAGGGCGGCCTGATCCTCGACATCGGCCTGCGTGGCTTCCTGCCTGCTTCCCTCGTCGACCTCCGTCGCGTCAAGGACCTCACCTCCTACATGGGCACCCGCATCGAGGCCCGCGTTATCGAGATGGACCGCAACCGCAACAACGTTGTCCTCTCCCGTCGCGTCGTGCTCGAGGAGTCCCGTAAGGCCGAGCGCTCCGAGATCCTGTCCAAGCTTAAGTCTGGCATGCGTCTCCAGGGCACCGTTTCCTCCATCGTCGACTTCGGCGCTTTCGTCGACCTCGGCGGTATCGACGGCCTCATCCACATCTCCGAGCTCTCCTGGAACCACGTCAACCATCCTTCCGAGGTTGTCAAGGTCGGCCAGGAGGTCGAGGTCGAGGTTCTCGACGTCGATCTCAACCGCGAGCGCATCTCCCTGGGTCTCAAGCAGACCACCGAGGATCCGTGGCGTGCACTGGTCAAGAAGTACCCCGTCGGCGCTATCGTCGAGGGCACTGTGACCAAGCTTGTCCCGTTCGGCGCTTTCGTCGACCTGGGCGAGGGCATCGAGGGCCTGGTGCACATCTCCGAGATGGCCAACAAGCACGTCGATCAGCCTTCTCAGGTCACCCACGTGGGCGACAAGGTTCAGGTCAAGGTCATGGAGATCGACCTCGACCGTCGTCGTATCTCCCTGTCCATGAAGTCCGCTGCTGAGACTCTGGGCGTCGAGATCGAGGTTACCCCGCTTCCTTCCGAGAAGAAGGACGAGGAGATCGACGCCGAGTAAATCGGTTTGACGATCACTTGTTTTAAGGGATCCGTCCGCAATGGACGGGTCCCTTTTTGCATTTGCTGCTGAGGCGCGCGATGCTATCCGTGCGCAATGCTGCCCGGGTTGTCTGTTTGCTATTGGGTTGTCGGTGCATGAAAAATGCCGACATCCCGCCTCGGGGAGGAGGCGGGAGCACACCGAGTAGACGGAGGGGTGCGGAGCGCGGTCGCGTCTCGACTGACGACGTTGCCCATCGACAGGACCATTGTAACGCATGGCGGTTCTTGGTTTATCGTGTCGAGCGTTTGCGTTGTGCCATTGCCTGCGGCAACGGTGTGTTACACTCTTGCACTGCTGAGTGGGCCAGACGGTCGCGCGATGTGCTGCTTGCAGTACGCGTGAGGAAAGTCCGGGCTCCAGAGGGCGGGATGCCGGCTAACGGCCGGGCGGAGTGATCCGACGGAAAGCGCCGCAGAAAAGAAGACTCCCACCTGCGCCGCAAGGCGTAAAGGGAAAAGCTGAAACGGTGGTGTAAGAGACCACCAGCGTCGTGGCAACACGGCGGCTTGGCAAGCCCCATCCGGAGCAAGCGCGAATAGGAACGCTATGGGCCGGCCCGGTCCGCGTTCGGGTAGCGTGCGTGGAGCTGCATGGTAACGTGCAGACAAGATAAATGACCGTTCGCGACAGAACCCGGCTTATAGGCCCACTCGGCACTTTGTTGACGCTGCGAACCCGTCAGCGCGGCAATCTGCCTTTCAAGCCTTCGGGCATGACCATAAGGTCAATGCCCTCGTCTTTCAAGGCACCTTGCTCGCGCTGACGGGTTCTCGCTGTCGGTGACGGTATCATTGGCGTTCCCGTTCTTGTTGGCAAGGTCAACGGTGCTGTCTTTGCCGTATTATTGAGGCTGTTTGTTGCTGCGCTTTATTCTGTTGAGGGGCTTTGTTGGACAGCTATTTTACTTTGCAATCGAATATTGAGGCTTCGGGCGAGTTTGTGGATCGCAAGAGCCGGTTTATTGCCCAGCTGGTCCATATTGAGTCCGAGGATGAGGCGAATGCCTTTATCGAGATGGTTCGCAAGCGCCATTACGACGCTCGACACAATGTTCCCGCGTGGATTTTGGTCGATGGACGCGAGCGCCAGAGCGATGATGGTGAGCCGAGCCGAACGAGCGGCATGCCGACGCTCGAGGTGCTTCGCGGTGCGGGGCTCAAAAATGTTTGCTGCGTAGTGACGCGCTATTTTGGTGGCACGCTGTTGGGGCCTGGTGGCTTGGTACGCGCCTATACCGCGGCGACGCAAGCGGCGGTGGCCGCGGCTCAGGAGGCCGGGCAGATCATTGAGATGACAAGCGTCGTGCCGGTTGACGTGCATGTGGCCTATCCGCAGTACGAGCAGGTGCTTCGTTTGGCGCAGGATTCGGGTGCCAAGGTTTCGGATACCGATTACGCGGATGCTGTGACGATTCATTTAGTGTTTAAAGCGGGGGAGCAGGAGCCGTTTTGCGCTAAGATGCGCGAGCTTATGGCGGGGCGTGAGGAGATTGAGGTCGGCGCTCCCGAATTTGCCGAGTTCTAGCGGCGACGGCCGGCGTGCTTTTGGATGGATCCTAAGCGCGCCGGCCGTCGTTTTACTGTTGCTGTCGATTACTCGGCGAGCTGTTTTAGCACATCACTGGCGATTTCGACGGCATCGTCGATGCAGCCGGGGCAGCTGCGGAGCGGACCCTTGTCCGATCCGATGCCCTTGAGCGTGCCGCAGACGGTCGTCGTGTTCTTCTCGCCAAAACGCTTGGCGATTTCGCGCGACAGCTTGTAGGTCTGGCCCTTGGTCTTGGGGTTTTCCATGCCGTCGCTCATTACAAAGCCCATGATGGCCACGGCGCCCGAGATGGCGCCGCAGGTTTCGGTCATACCGCCCATGCCGGCGCCAAAGCCCTCGGTGAGGGTAAAGGCGGTCTGGGGGTCGAGCCCGACGGCAGGTGCGAGCGTGCAGGCAACGGCCTGTGCGCAGTTAAAGCCGCGGGCGTGGTATTCGGCAGCCTGAGCCTGGCAGGCGGCGGTGTCGAGCTGGGTGGTATCGATCTGCTTCATCGTTGTCTCCTTGATTGCGGTGTACCCGCCTATGGTACCCGTGACGGTGCATGTAATCATCGAGAGCTTCATGTATGCCTCATTTTTATCTATCGAGCAAATGTCCAAGGCTTGAGATAAATGACCCTGATCAATTAGTCCCATAACCTACCTTGGGGATGGGTTGAGAGGGGTGCGGGGTAGCGGTATCGTGAACCGAATAAAACTAAAACCCAGGCAAGGGAGCTAGATATGAGCAAGCAGACCATCGGTACGACGTGTGTTCAGGGCGGCTATCGCCCGGGCGATGCAGAGCCGCGTCAGGTGCCCATCTACCAGTCCACCACGTGGAAGTACGACACGTCCGAACACATGGGCAAGTTGTTTGACCTGGAGGAGTCGGGCTACTTCTACAGCCGTCTGCAGAACCCCACGTGCGATTTGGTTGCCGCCAAGATCTGCGAGATGGAGGGCGGCTCCGCTGCGATGCTCACGAGCTCGGGCATGGCCGCGAATTTCCTTGCGATCTTTAACGTGGCCGGTGCCGGCGATCATGTGGTCGCGAGTTCTGCCATTTACGGCGGTACGTATAACCTGCTCGCCCACACCATGGGCCGCATGGGCGTGACCTGCACGTTCGTCGCCCCCGACTGCACTGATGAGGAGCTCGAGGCAGCCTTTGAGCCCAATACCAAGCTCGTCTTTGGCGAGACGATCGCCAATCCCGCCCTCGCCGTGCTCGATATTGAGCGCTTTGCCAAGGCCGCGCACGACCACGGCGTGCCGCTGATGGTCGACAACACCTTCCCGACGCCCGTGATGTGCCGTCCCTTTGAGTGGGGCGCCGACATCGTTACGCACTCCACCACCAAGTACATGGATGGACATGCTGCCTACCTGGGCGGCGTGATCGTTGACCACGGCCAGTTTGACTGGATGGCCCATGCGGATAAGTTCCCGGGTCTCACCACGCCCGACGAGAGCTACCACGGCGTGACGTATGCCAAGAAGTTCGGTCGCGAGGGCGCCTTCATTACCAAGGCCACCGCGCAGCTCATGCGCGACCTCGGCCCCATGCAGAACCCGCAGGCGGCCTTCTTCCTGAACAGCTCGCTCGAGAGCCTGCATGTGCGCATGCCGCGTCATTGCGAGAACGGCCTGGCCGTTGCCAAGTTCCTGCAGAGCCATCCCAAGGTGCGCTTCGTGAGCTATCCGGGCCTGGAGGGCGATAAGTACTATGACCTGGCTCAGAAGTACATGCCCAACGGTACCTGCGGCGTTGTGAGCTTTGGCTTTAACGGTGGTCGCGGGGCGGCCGAGACCTTTATGAAGAGTCTCAAGCTCGCCCAGATCGCCACGCACGTGGCCGACGCCCGCACTTGCTGCCTGCATCCCGCTAACGCC
Source organism: Collinsella aerofaciens (assembly GCA_048246715.1). Taxonomy (GTDB): domain Bacteria; phylum Actinomycetota; class Coriobacteriia; order Coriobacteriales; family Coriobacteriaceae; genus Collinsella; species Collinsella aerofaciens_BY. The sequence continues at coordinate 58,993 of DBFBCB010000031.1, forward strand.
ACGCATCGCCAGATGAACGATGAGGAGCTCATCGCCTGTGGCATCTCCGCCGACATGGTGCGCCTGTCGTGCGGCCTCGAGGACGCGGCCGATCTGATTGCCGACCTTGAGCAGGCGCTCGAGCAGTGCTAGGCTAGCTCCGTACAAGGTGCCGATGCTGGCAGAAAGCTTCGGCGACCTTTCGTTCCGATTCCGTAGGCGGGACCCCAATCGCGGCTGTTTGCAGGCGATTGGGGCCCCGTTTTTTGCGTTGGGCCACTCGAAAGGATGGATATGGAGAAAACTGCAGAGCAGCTGCGCCGCGAGCACATTGCCCTAGAGGGCGACACCCATGGCAAGAACAAGTGGGCGATTCTGTTTACCGTGCTCATTATGACGTTTATGGTGTGTCTGGATTCGACCGTCGTGACCGTGGCGCTGCCCGTGATGCAAAAGGAGCTGGGCGTGGGCCTCGATCGCATTCAGCTGGTAAGCTCGGTGTATCTGCTTGCGACTTGCGTGGCCATGTTGCCGTTTGGCCGTCTGGGCGACGTGCGCGGCAAGGTGAATGTGTTCCAGCTGGGCGTCATCGTCTTTTCGGTCGGTTCGCTGCTGTGCGGCCTTTCGGCCTCGCTCGAGGTTCTTATCCTGGCGCGCATTGTTCAGGGCGTCGGTTGCGCGGCGGCCATGGCTAACAACATGGGTATCATCACCGAGTCGTTTCCGGCGCGCGAACGAGGCCGTGCCATGGGTATTCTCGCGACCTTCGTGGCCCTCGGCATGATGTGTGGCCCCGTGCTCGGCGGCATGCTGGTGGCAAGCTTTCCCTGGGAGAGTATCTTCCTCATCAACCTGCCTATTGGCGTAATCTCGTTTATCGTGGGGCTCTACACGCTGCCGCATGTTAAGCCGGAGGCCGGCGAGCGCCCCATGTCCCTGATCGAGGCCGCTCGTCGCTGCTTTGCAAATTCGGCCTTCACCATCAACCTTGCCTGCATGCTCATCGTGTTCGTTGGTATTGGTGCATCCGAGTTTATCCTGCCGTTTTATTTTCAGGACGCCCACGGCTTTGGTTCCGACATCTCCGGACTACTCTTTTTGGCGCTACCGATGGTGAATGCCTTTATCGGCCCGCTTTCGGGTACGGTTTCGGACCGTGTTGGCTGCGAGGGCCCCACGGCGGTTGGCCTGGGCGTGTACGTGTGCGGTCTCTTTGCGGTAAGCACGCTCGACGAGCACTCTTCTATCCCTGTGATCGTGTGCTGCGTCGCATTTATGTCATGCGGTACGTCGATTTTCCAGAGCCCCAACAACTCGCTGTACATGGGCTCGGCTCCGCGCGAGGCACTTGGCTTTGCAGGTAGCTTGGGCAGCTTGGCGCGCTATGCGGGCATGGCGCTGGGTATTACGGCAGGTTCGCATATCCTCTATGGGCAGATGAGCGTGGCGATGGGCGAGGCCGTGACCAGTTTTGTTGCAGGCCGTCCGGATGTATTCCTATTCGGCTTTCGCTCGGTGTTCTACGTGCTTATGGTTGTGGCCGCCGTGGGCTTTGCGCTTGCCATGGTGCGTTTGGTGAAGATGCGCGCCCGCCATTAGCGTGTTGGGAGGCTGTCTGCCACGATTCGCGCCGTCCCAAAAAGACTGGTTTGTGGTGCGATGCGGCTTGTGGGGCGGGCGGGGGTCGGTCCGTGGTAGACTATCGAACAACGTTTATTAATCGCGCGGCATCGTTGCCGCGAGAAGGGGTTGCGCCATGCAGGAGCTTGAGGATCGTATTCGCCATGACGGCATCGTAAAGGCCGGTAACGTCCTTAAGGTTGATGCCTTCCTCAACCATCAGTGCGACGTTGAGCTGTTCGACCACATGGGCGCCGAGTGGGCCCGTCTGTTCGAGGGTGTCGAGATCAACAAGATCCTGACTATCGAGGCTTCGGGCATTGGAATGGCTTGCATCGCGGCCCAGCATTTTGGCGGCGTGCCGGTGGTCTTTGCCAAGAAGGCGCAGTCCATCAACCTCGACGGCGAGCAGTATGCCACGACCATCTACTCCTTTACCAAGCAGAAGGAGTACCCGGTCATCGTTGGCAAGCGCTTCCTGTCCGAGGGCGACAAAGTCCTGATTATCGACGACTTCCTGGCCAACGGCTGCGCGCTTGAGGGCCTTATCAAGATCTGCGAGGCTGCGGGCGCCGAAGTTGCCGGCATTGGCATCGCCGTTGAGAAGGGCTTCCAGGGCGGCGGCGATAAGCTCCGCAAGCGCGGCTTCCGCGTTGAGAGCCTGGCCCGTATCGCCGAAATGGACTGCGAGAACGGCGAGATTACGTTCGCCTAGGCGCGTAGCACAAGCGATTGGTGTGCGATGTGACAAAGGGACTGTCCCTTTGTCACATTTTTTTGTATGAGGGGAGGTGTTGATATGGATGAGAACAAGATGGGATGGCGCGAGTATGCGCGCTATGCCGAGATGTCGGTCGAGGAGTTGGCGCGCGATTGCGAGGTGCAGGTGTTTCGCGCGACGGGTCCGGGCGGACAGGGCGTGAACACGACGGACTCGGCGGTACGCATGAAACATACCCCTTCGGGGATTACCGTGACGGCGCGTGAGAGCCGCAGCCAGTTTCAGAATCGCGCGAGCTGCCTGCGCAAGCTGCGCGCTGAGCTTGAGCGTCGCGGGCGTCCACCGCGCCGACGCGTAAAGACCAAGGTGCCTCAGCGCTCTCGCCAGCGCAGGCTCAACGACAAACACTTCAACGCCATTAAAAAGGCCAACCGTCGCAAACCGGGCAGCGACGAATAGCCTCCTCATAAGTTGCGGTGAAATAGGGACTGTTTTGCGGCTTTAGATGCATAAACAGTCCCTATTTCACCGCAACTTAGGGGTGGTTAGCGGGTAGGGTGCCAGACCTCGAGGACGGCGGGAAGGATGTCGACCTCGATGCGCGAGGCGACAACGGGCTCGCCGTCGGCCTGGATGGGGTAGTTGGGCTCCTCGAACGTGAGCTCGGCATGACAGCAGCGACGCATGCGTACCGGCGGAAGCTTGGTGTGGTGGCCGTCCTTGGCCGAAAGAAACATAGGCAGGGCAACCGCGCGAGGGACGGGGCCGCAGGCGTAGCAGACGTCGAGTACGCCGTCGCAGGGGTCGGCATCGGGGCAGATGCGATAGCCCGAGCCATAGGTAGGACCCAGCTGAATCGCCATGATGATCGCCCTCACGCACTCGGTGGGCGCCCCGTCAAAGCTGACCGTCATGGGGTAGTTGCGATAGCGCAGACCAAACTGCTCAAGTCCCGAGAGGGTATAGAGCGGCGCGCACGTCAAGCCGGTCTTTTTGCGCAGCTCGGTGGTGCCAAGGCCGATGGCGGCATCGATGCCGACCGAAAGCGTTTGGTCGTAGTACTCAACGGAAGCCTCGCCGCTACCGCTTGCGGGGTTCCATGAGCGAATGCGTCCGATGTCCTGACGCTGCAGCTCGCAGGTGAGCAGCGCGCCAAAATCCTTACCGGAGAAATCGTCGATGCCGAGTGTTTGGGCAAAATCGTTGCCGGAGCCCACGGGTAGGATGGCGAGAGCGGGGCGGGCGTCCTCCTTTTGCGTCATAAGCCCGTTGACGACCTCGTGGATCACGCCGTCGCCGCCAAGGGCGATGACGGTGCGATAGCCCGTTGCCTGGGCGGCTAGCTCCTTGGCGTGCCCCATGCGCTCGGTCAGCACTAGGTCAAACTGGGATGCGCGTGCAGTCATGTCCAAAAAGCGCTGCAGGCGCTCGGCAACTTCGTGCGCCGCACCCGACTGGGCGGCTGGGTTGGCGATGATGAGCGTGCGACCAAAATCAGTTGCGTGCATGGGGCGACTCCCGGCGTATGACGTGACGGTGCGGTCGCGCTCAGGTCGAATTGCCCCCGATTGTGGCTGCACGGCGAATACTTACGTCTACTCTATCAGGTCGTTGTGGCGCTCGATAGCATCCGCTACTGTACCGCCCTCATCCACAATAAGCGAACGGCGCTTGGGCGAGATAATGCGCTGGGCGGGGTACACGCCGCGGTGTCCGGCGGTTAGGTAGCTAATAAAGGCCACGATGACAAAGAACCCAGCAGCCGTGCCGTGGAACAGGTCGATGGCCATCATACAGGTGGTGATAGGCACGTTAAGGCCGGCGCAGAACACGCCGAGCATGCCGAGAGCCGCCAGAAAGCTGGGGTCGATTCCGACGAGGCAACCGATCCAGCCGCCGAGCGCCGCACCGATACCAAACAGGGGCGTGACCTCGCCGCCTTGGAAGCCGGCGCCCAGGGTGAGCGCTGTGACGACCAACTTGATGGCTGCGTCCGCCAGGGTGGTGTTGCCGGCGAACCCGGCGCCTGAGAGCCAGGTGGCAAGGCCGGCATACTTCCAGGCGTCGAGCATCGCGTAGGCCGCGAGCACCACGAGCGCGCCCACGAGTGCGCGAACGAGGTAATTGGTGATAAAGCGACCGTACAGGCTCTTGACGGTTCGAACCGACCAGGCAAAGAGGCGTGCCGTCAGACCGAAGATAATGGCGCTGATAACAACGATGACGACCGTTTTGGGCGTCATAGCGGGAACGCTGGCGATAACATTCGCCTCGTACTCGGTTCCCAAGGCAAGCGATGTAAAGTAGCCGGTAAACGAGGCGAACAGGCAGTAGATGCCCGCGGTGTAGTCGATCTTGCCGATAAAGCACATCTCCATGCCAAAGAAAGCCCCGGCAAGGGGCGAGCCGAATACGGCGCCAAAGGCCGACGAGATGCCGGCGAGCATGAGGTCGTGGTGGTCATGCTTTTTGAGGTGGGCGAGGCTCGAGATGTTGCTGGCGATGGTGCCGCCAATCTGCACCGCAGCTCCCTCGCGACCGGCCGATCCGCCCGTTAGGTGCGTGAGCGTGGAGCAGACGAAGGTGAGGACGGCCATGCGCATATGGATGAGGCGGGTGCCCAGAGCGGAGTCGATGACCAGGTTGTTACCGCGTTTGGCGGCGAGACCGTGGTTTTTGTACACCCATGCGGTGGCAACGCCCACAACGGGAAGCAAGGCGTAGACCCACACATGGTGCTCGCGATAGTCGGTCGCGATATTCAACGAGGCCAAAAACGCCCAAGCGGCAACGCCCATGGCGAGCGAGACGATGACGACGAGTGCGAGCAACTTGGCGCTCGCGAGTAGGTTGCGGGCGTTGCGGCGCGTGTCGGCAGCCAAGAGATGCTCAGAGCGGGTGAGCTGATGCCTGCCTGCCGCGATGACGTCGTTCAGGGAGAAAAAACCGCCTTCGTCGAGCGGCTGGGAATGATCCTGCGCTTCGTTTGCGCTTTCGGGTTTGTCGTTATGAGCCATACGTTCCTCTTTTAGGTTGCAACGCAAGCATTATAAAACGCGGTAAACGCGACGAGCCGGTGGGTTGGTTTCCATTCTGTTTCGCGGCCTGCAACCGACAGGTGTATTTGCGGGTGCAGGCCGAGTCGCGGTCGTGCGTCGGGGGATTATACTGAGACAAGCATAAAGAATCGGCGCCCCTGTTGTGCGCCATGGCATTAAGAGGTGCATATGGCAGAGAAACTCATTCCGCTGGAGGACGCGCAGTCGATTGTTCTGTCGCACGTTGCTCCGACCGATCTCGTCGAGATTCCCGTGTGGCAGGCCGCCGGTCTTCCCTTGGCCGAGGACGCGGTGGCCGATATCGACATCTCGCCGTTTGCCAACAGCGCCATGGACGGGTATGCCGTGCGCGCAGCCGATCTTGCTGCGGCCGCCGGTGACAATCCGGTGACGCTCTCCGTCGTAGGACACGAGGCCGCGGGCCATGTCTTTGAGGGCACAATCGGCGCGGGCGAGACCGTCCGCATCATGACGGGCGCGCCGGTGCCCGAAGGTGCCGATGCCGTGGTGAAGTACGAGATCGTCGACGTACTCGATGGCGATGGCAACGAGGGCTCGCGTGTGAGGTTCTCGGCGCCGGCCAAGGTGGGGGAGAACGTTCGCTCTGCCGCCGAGGAGGCCCATGCCGGCGATGCTGTGATGCACGCCGGCGAGGTCGTGGCTCCGGCGGGCGCGGGTCTGCTGGCAAGCGCCGGATACGCGAGCGTGAAGGTGCACGCCGCCCCACGTGTGGGCATTATCTCGCTGGGCACGGAACTGGTCGCACCGAGTAAGGTACCGGCGCGCGGTCAGATTCGTGATTCCAACTCGTCGGCGTTGATGGCCGAAGCACTTGATGCCGGCGCCGAGCCCGTGTTCTACGGCATTGCGCCCGATGATGAGCAGGCGATTGCCGAGCTGGTTCATCGTGCCGTGCAGGAGTGCGACTTTGTCATTACGAGCGGCGGTGCCTCGGCGGGCGACTACGACTATGTGACGGCGCTGGTCCAGCGCGAGGGCGAGGTGCTCTTCGATCGCATCTCGATGCGCCCCGGCAAGGCCATCACGTTTGGCTTGCTCGGAGGTAAGCCCTACCTGGGGCTTTCAGGCAATCCCGCGGCGGCGTATGTGGGCTTTGAGATGCTTGCTCGTCCGGCGATCCGCAAGATGCGCGGTTTTGCTGAGGGCGTGCGTCCCGTGCAGCAGGCGACGCTCACGCACGGCGTGAAAAAGCGACAGCATCGCCGCTTCTTCGATCGCGCCACGGTTTTGCGCGACCCCGAGACCGGTGAGCTGTTGGTGACCGAGGCCAAGACGCAGAATTCGGCGCTGCTCGGCACGATGCAGCGGGCCAACTGCCTGCTGCGTATTGACGAAGGACCGTGCGAGCTCAAGGCGGGCGACGTCGTGGATGTCGTGCGCGTCGACCTGCCCGAGGGAACGGCGCTATAGGAGGAACGCTATGGAGTTGAAGATTTCGATCGTGACGTGCTCGGACACACGCGATCTTTTGCAGGATGAGGCCGGAGCCGCACTCGAGGAACTTATCGAGGCACAGGGCTGGACGGTCGCCTCACATGTGGTCGTGCGCGACGACGTCAGCGAGATCGGTGATGCCATTGTGGAAGCCGCCGATGAGTGCCACGCCAATGTCGTGCTCACCTGCGGCGGCACGGGGCTTTCGATGCGCGACGTGACACCCGAGGCGACGCGTGCCGTCTGCGACCGCGATGTGCCGGGCATTGCCGAGGCAATTCGTGCGTACTCGATGACCAAGACGCGCCGCGCCATGCTCTCGCGCGCCGTGTGCATGCAGCGTGGGCATACGCTTGTCATCAATTTTCCGGGATCTACGAAAGCCGCCCGCGAAAGCTGGGAGGCCGTGAGCGACCAGCTGGAGCATGCGGCCCAAATGACGGCGGGCGGTGGACATACCAACTAAGCGGTTTACCTGCGGCGGGGCGACCTGAACGGCTGCTCCGCCTTTGTTTTCCGCCGAATCGACGCCGAGGTGCACGGTAACTTGAAACTATATTCTCTGACGAGAATAATATCTCACTATCATTATTCGCGCAGAAGTATAATCTGATTGCAGATTAAAGCCCGCGGCGGGGTGCCCGGGCATAGCGTTCGAAAGGGTTGAACATGTTCGATATGGTTTCTCGCCGCGAATTCGTTTCGCTTTCTGCTGTCGCCGCTGCCGGCCTTGGTCTTGCCGGCTGTTCGGGCAGCAAGACGTCCGAGCCGGCCGGATCCGATGCCGGTTCTGCTAAGGCATCTTCCAAGAAAGCTGTCGAGCTGCAGGTCTTTGCCGCCAACTCGCTCGAGAAGGCCCTGCCCGAGGTTCAGGAGCTCTACACCGAGCAGACCGGCACCACCTTTGCCGACACGCAGTTTAAGGCGTCTGGCGACCTTGTCGAGCAGATGCGCGCCGGTGCCGCCGTCGACGTGCTCATCACGGCTTCCAAGGGCACCATGGACGACGCCGAGGCCGCCGAGCTCGTCGACGCCGACACCCGTGAGGATATGTTCGTCAACGACCCCGTGATCATTCGCGCCGAGGGCTCCGACACCAAGGTCGAGGCCATCGCCGACGTCGCGAATCTGGACGGCAAGATTGCCATCGGCGACGCCAAGACCGTTCCCGCCGGAAAGTACGCCAACCAGGCTCTGGCCTCCGTGGGCCTCTACACCGGCACCGAGGGCGACGACGGCGAGTATACTCCCGAGATCGCCGACAAGGTCGCGCTGGCCGATAAAGTGGGCACCGCAGCTGCCTATGTGTCCACAGGCGACTGCGTGGCCGGTTTTGTCTACAGCTCCGACATCTACCGCTACGACGGCATCGAGGAGGCCTTCGTGTGCCCCGAGGACTCGCACAAGCCCATCGTGTACCCGGGTGCCGTTGCCGAGAGCTCCGAGCACGCCGACGAGGCCAAGGCGTTCATCGACTTCTGCCTGACTAACAAGAAGGCTCAGAAGATTTGGGCCAAGTACGGCTTTGAGCTTTCCGCGTAGTGCGGCTTGGCGCGATAATTCCATCGTTTTGTGTTTCACTCCGTCCTTGTATTCGCTTGGAGCTTTTCGTGCTTAATAGATTCCGCATGCTTGTCGCCTGTGCTTTGACCTTCGCGCTTTGCTGGGTGCCGGGATTTGCGTTTGCTGGGGACGCTGAGGACGGGGCCCAGGTTGCTGCGACCGCCCATGGGCTTTCCTATGGGATCGAGGGTTTTGAGCGGTTGGCCAAGGGGACCGCTCGTGCCATGGAGGGCCAGCCTGAGGGCTACCGGTTTCCCGTTGACGAGGACGTGGACCTTGTAGTGGCGCTTGCTGCCGATCGCGTTGTGGTGTGGATATCGCCCAACGCGGTCGAGAAGTATGGATTGGATCCGCAGGACAACGAGTGCGTATCGGGTCTTAAGGCCCTCGTCTGTGAGCTCGACAGCGCAAACTGCATGGGAGGTGCGCAGCTAGGGGACGTGGACCTTCCTTGGTATGTCACGGCGGAAACAACGTTTGAATCCGGCGGGTATACCTATGGTTTTGACGAGTGCGGTGCGGATGGGGACCGCTATGTGGTGATTGCATCAGCCTCGGGTGATGCCAAGGGCGGCGCGCGTTGGCTTGATAGCGCTCACATGGTAGAAGCATCGTCTGTCGTGTTGCGGGATGAGCAGGGGCCCTTGACCTCTCTGGCCTCCTTTTTGGGCGACATCGACTATCGCCCGTTTTGGGTGTCCATAAAAACGAGCGGCCTTGCCCTGCTGATCTCCTTTGCGCTGGGTCTGTTCGCCGCGTGGAAGACTATGGGTACCTCGAGCCGCGTGAAGGGTTTGCTCGATTCGGTCTTTACGATTCCTATGGTGCTGCCGCCCACGGTCTGCGGCTTTCTGCTCCTCATGCTGTTTGGCCGCTCGACCGGGGTCGGTCGGTGGCTGATCGCGCATGGCATCTCGATCGTCTTTACCTGGCCCGCGGCGGTGATATCTGCCGTGGTGGTGTCGTTTCCCCTGGTCTACCGCACGGCGCTCGGTGCCTTTGAGAGCCTTGACACGCAGATGCTCGATGCGGCGCGAACCCTGGGCTGGTCCGAGCGTCGCATCTTCACCAAGCTTATGATGCCGCTTGGCTGGCCCTCGATTGCCGCCGGCACGGTGCTCGCCTTTGCCCGCGCGATGGGCGAGTTTGGCTGCACCCTGTTCTTTGCGGGCAACTACGCCGGTATTACGCAGACCATTCCCATTGCGATTTACTTTGAATGGATGGGCGGCAATACGTCGGTGGCCCTCTTTTGGGTCGTGGTCGTAATAGCGTTTAGTTTCCTAGTCATCCTGTTCATCAACATGTACACCGCTCATTCGCAAAAGTATCGCGAGCGGGGCCTTGCCCGTGCGGAGCGCAAACAGGCCAAAGATCTCACCGGACAGGGCGATTCGCTCGACCCGGCGGGCGGCGATGCGCTGCGTATCGATCGCGAGGCGCTGACCGAGCTCATGCGCGATGATGCCGCCTTGCAGGGAGGTCGATAGGCCATGTCGCTCGTTCTGGATATCAAAAAGCGCTATTCCGGGTTTATGCTCGACATGCAGCTTGAGGCAGGCGAGGATCGTGTGGCGCTGCTCGGTGCCTCGGGTTGCGGCAAGAGCTGCACCTTGCGCTGCATTGCCGGTGTGGAGACGCCCGACGAGGGCAAGATCGTCGTCAACGGCGTGACCTTTTTTGACTCTGCGGCGGGCATCAACCTGTCGCCCCAGGAGCGAAAATGCGCCCTGCTGTTCCAAAACTATCAGCTGTTTCCCAACATGACGGTGGCCGATAACGTATGCGCCGGCGTAAAGGACGCGGGCGACGCCGCCGCGCGCAAGCAGCTTGCCGAGCGCTACCTGGGCATTTTTGGCCTGGCCGATTTTGCCGACCGCTATCCCGCGCGCCTCTCGGGCGGCCAGCAGCAGCGCGTGGCGCTTGCCCGCATGGTGGCGGCACACCCGGGCATCTTTATGTTCGACGAGCCCATGAGCGCACTCGATGCGTATCTTAAGAGCGCGCTCGAGCAAAACATGCTCGACCTCTTTGATGTGTGCAACCGCACCGTGCTCTACGTGAGCCACGACATCGACGAAGCGTGCCGCCTGTGCCAGCGTATCTGCGTGATGCACGACGGGCATGTTGAGGAGATCGGCTCCGTCGAGGACGTGGTCCGCCGTCCGCAGACGCTGGCGGCACTGCGCCTGACGGGCTGCAAGAACACAAGCCGGGCGCGCAAGATCGGGTCTCAGGAAGTTGAAGCCCTGGACTGGGGCATGACCTTTAACGTGGGCCATGAGGTTCCCGATAACGTGACGTACCTCGGTATTCGTGCGAGCTACTTCCATGTTGACAATCGCGCGGAGCGCGGTCGCAACAGCTACGATTTGCACGTGGCCCGTGTGAGCGATTCGCGCTTTGAGCGGCTGGTGCTGCTGGACGTGCCGCGTGCTGATGCGCCCACGCGTCTGCAGTGGAAGGTCAACAAGGTGGGCGTGCCTGTCGACGAGCTGCCGCAAGCAGGCGAGACGCTGCGCATGCACTTCGATGCGAGTAGGATCCATTTGGTTTGTCGGTAGCGTCGGGTAATGCCGTCGGGGATATAAGCCTCGGCGGCCTCGTCTTGCCGTTCGCCGAATGAAGGATGACAAACTCTTATCAATCAAGATAATTATTTATTAAACGACGGCACACGAGGCTGTCGTACGAATGTCAACGGTGTTCGCATGGTCGACGACCGTTGATATAGTTGACCTCAACTTGTAGAGGAGGGTGCGCACATGCCGCAGACGACATACATTTGCCGCGTTGCCGCGCGTGCCCTATATATCGCTCGGAGCCGCATATGAGCAGGTATGTTCACGGCTCCGGGAGAGACGACGCACAACTAAATAATCGACCGCAAAGCAGGTTCCCTAAAATCCCGGGTTTGAGCACGGTCGGGCAATCGCCGTCCGTCGTGCATCGATACCGTTGTTATCCGATTTTGGTTCGAGAGGGGAACCGTCATGGCTGAAGAATTTGATTTCCATCCGATGTGGGAGAGCCTCGGCATGAATCTTGCCGACCATGATATGCTGCTGGGCGCCGTGGGCCAGATGTACGGGGACATGTTCCTGACGCAGAACAATCGCCCCAAGTCTACGTCCTACCTGGACTTTGTGGCCACCAACATCCACAGCGGCCGCATTAAGGAGATGCTCGACAAGAAGGAGGCCGGCGAGGCCACCAAGATCGTCGGTTCGTTCTGCGTGTATGTGCCCGAGGAGATTGTGCTCGCCTGCGACGGTATTCCCGTGGGCCTGTGCTCGGGTGCCGACTGGGCAACGGACAAGGTCGAGGAGCACCTGCCGCGCAACACCTGTCCGCTCATCAAGAGCTTTGCCGGCTTTAAGCTGGGCGAGGTCTGCCCCTACATTGAGTCGAGTGACCTGGTGGTAGGCGAGAACACCTGCGATGGCAAGAAGAAGGCCTACGAGTTCTTTGCAACGCAAAAGAACATGTACGTCATGGATATTCCCAACGTGCACGACGAGTCTACGCTCGTGACCTGGAAGGCCGAGGTCAAGAAGCTCGCCGCCAAGATCGAGGAAGAGTGCGGCGTCAAGATTACGCCTGAGCGTCTGAAGGCCGCCATCCACGCCGTCAATGAGAAGCGTCGCGCCCTGCAGCGCCTCGCTGCCACGCGCGCTGCAGACCCTGCGCCCATCAGCGGTCTCGACAGCCTGCTGACCGTTCAGGCCGCCTTTATGGACGACACGCCGCGTCTGACCGGAGCCATCAACGATATGGCGGCTGAGTGCGAGCAGCGTGTCGAGGCCGGCAAGGGCGTGGCGCCCAAGGGGACCAAGCGCATCCTGTACACCGGTACGCCCATGGCCGTGCCCAACTGGAAACTATTCAACCTCATCGAGAAGGCCGGCGGCGTTGTGGTAGGCGAGGAGTCCTGCACAGGCTCGCGCTACTACAAGGACCTGGTCGACGAGTCCGGCGAGACGGTCGACGAGATGCTCGATGCCATCGCCGAGCGCTACTTTAAGATCAACTGTGCCGTCTTTACGCCCAACGACCAGCGTATGAAGGATATTGTCCAGATGGCCAAGGACCTGCATGCCGACGGCATCGTGGACGTGGCCCTGCAGTTCTGCACGCTTTACGAGACGGAGTCCTTTGCCGTGGAGAAGGCCGCCGAGGAAGCCGGCATTCCGTTTTTGCACATCACGACCGACTACGCCGGCGAGGATGCAGGCCAACTGCAAACCAGGATCGAGGCTTTCTTGGAAACCATTTAGGGCTATCCGTCCCGGCGGCTTCCCCAGGCACCCGATCTTGCCGTTCAAACCATCGCTTGCGTACCAAAGTATGCGGCGCTCCTCTTTCACGGCAACCTCGGGCACCTTGGAAAGTTGTTTTCCTGGTTGGTTAAAAGGTTTAGGAGTTATATGTCGAAAAATATTGAGCAGCCGTTGCCGTCCACGTTTGAGGAGTTCAACGAGCAGCGCAAGGCGGCGTTTATTCGCGTCAAGGATTATAAGCAGGCGGGTAATCGCCTGGTCGGTTTTCTGTGCAGCTACACGCCGCTCGAGATTATCGATGCCGCGGGGGCTGCGAGCGTGGCGCTGTGCGGCACGTCCGACGAGGTGATTCCCGAGGCCGAGAAGGTGCTGCCGGCAAACCTGTGCCCGCTCATCAAGTCTACGTATGGTTTTGCCTATTCGCAAAAGTGCCCGTTTACGTACTTTAGCGACATGATCATCGGCGAGACCACCTGCGACGGCAAGAAGAAGATGTACGAGCTACTCAACGAGCTCAAGCGCACGCACATTCTGCATCTTCCGCAGGGTCGCGATCGCGCCTACGAGCGTGAAGGCTGGTACGAGGAGTGCCGCCTGCTCAAGGAGGAGCTCGAGGGCTTCTACGGCATCACGATTACCGACGATGACCTGCATGCTGCCGTCCGTCGTCGCAACCGCTTGCGTGCGGCTCAGCTCAAGATGTTTGCGCTGCAGGCCAACCAGCCGGCGGCCATGAGCGGCATCGACCTGATGAGCACTATGTTTGCCGGTACGTTCAGCTTTGATATCGAGGCCTATACGCAGCAGCTGGAGCAAAAGGTCGCCAAGCTGCGCGAGGCCTACGACGCGGGCGAGCGCCCGGTTGCGGCGGACGCCAAGCGCATTCTGATCACCGGTTGCCCGGTGGGCGGTGTGATCAACAAGATCGGCCGCACCATCGAGTCCAACGGCGGCGTGGTCGTGTGCATGGACGACTGCTCGGGTGAGCGCACGGCGGCTATGATGATCGACCCGGACGCGCCCGACATTCTGCGCGCCATCGCCGACCGCTACCTGGATATCAACTGCTCGGTCATGACGCCTAACGACGGCCGCATGGAGAACACACTGACCATGTGCGAGAAGTACCATGTCGATGGCGTGGTAGAGAGCGTGCTACAGGCCTGCCACACCTTCAACGTTGAGAGCGCGCGCATGCAGGAGGCCGTCGAGGGTGCGGGTATTCCGTATATGAAGATCGAGACCGACTACAGCAACGGTGACATGGGCCAGATCGAGACGCGCATCGCCGCCTTCGTCGAAACCCTGTAGGACAAATGCGGCAAAGGGATAGTTGCTTTGCCGCATAGAAGGAGGATGCCGTGGTTGGCATTGGTATCGACATAGGCTCGACGGCCGCGAAGGCTGCAGTGGTGGAGACGGACGGCGCCATTGCGTGGACCTGCGTCATGCCGACGGGGTATTCGTCGGTCGATGCGGCCGAGCGCTTGCGCGGCGAGCTCGCTGCAGCCGACTATGACGTGGCTGCCGACGACGTGCGCGTGATCGCGACCGGCTACGGCCGTGTCGCCGTGCCCTATGCGCACAAGGTCGTGACCGAGATCACCTGCCACGGCACCGGTGCCGTGCGCCTGTTTGGCGATCACGGCACGGTGATTGACGTGGGCGGCCAGGACACCAAGGTCATTCAGCTTAAAAGTGGCCGCGTGGCCAAGTTCGCCATGAACGACAAGTGCGCTGCCGGTACGGGGCGCTTTTTGGAGATCATGGCCGACCGCCTAGGCATTACCCAGCAGCAGATGGCAGACCTCGCCCGCACCGGCGAGCCTACCAAGATCAGCAGCATGTGCACGGTGTTTGCCGAAAGCGAGGTCATCAGCCTGATCGGTCGCGGTGAGCCGCGCGAGAACATTGCACGTGGCGTGATCGACAGCGTGGTCTCGCGCGTGGCGACCATGGCCGGGCAGGCCGCGGGCGCCCCATACTACCTGACCGGTGGCCTGTGCGAGAACGCCTTCGTGGTGGAGCGGTTGGGCGAGCTGCTGGGGTCGCCGGTGACCACCTCGCCCCAGGCTCGCTTTGCCGGAGCGATTGGCGCGGCGATTCGCGCACAGGCGCTCAATTAATGCATCCGCCGCAGGCTCGCATTCATGCGTATACTGGGAGAAAATGATTGACCGATGAGAGGAGGTATCGATGGCTGACGATCAGATTAGGCTCACGTCCATGACGGCTGCGAGCGGTTGAGCCGTTAAGCTGGCTCCCGGAGCCCTCGCCCAGGTCCTGGGCGACTTGCCCAATGTGTATAACGACAACCTGCTCGTGGGGTTCGATACCTCCGACGATGCGAGCGTCTTTCGCGTTGGCGATAACTTGGGCCTCGTGCAGTCCATCGACTTCTTCCCGCCGATGGTCGACGACCCGTTTCTGTTTGGCCAGATCGCCGCGGCAAACTCGCTGTCGGACATCTACGCCATGGGCGGGCGGCCGAGCCATGCCATGAACTTGCTGTGCATCCCGAGCTGTCTGGGCGTTGAGGTTGCCGGTCAGATTCTGGCGGGCGGCGCCGACAAGTGCGTCGAGGCCGGTTGCTCTATCGCGGGCGGCCATACCATCAACGACGACGAGCCCAAGTACGGTCTGTCCGTGAGCGGGTTTGTCGCGCTCGACCGCATGCTCGCCAACAGCGGCGCGCGCGTGGGCGATGCGTTGCTGCTGACCAAGGCGGTTGGCTCGGGCATCATCACCACGGCCATTAAGGGCGAGCTCATCGAGCAGGACGAGGCCGCAGCCATGTTTGACTCGATGCGCACCCTCAACGAGGCTCCGATTCGTCTGGCCGAGGGACTTGAGCTTCACGGATGCACCGACATCACGGGCTTTGGCCTGATTGGGCATGCGTGCGAGATGGCCGAGGGCTCGGGCGTGCAGATTGAGCTTGCGTCGGGGGCGGTGCCGCTCTTTGACCAGGTGCTCGACATGGCGCGTCTGGGCATTATCCCCGCGGGCTCCTACCGCAACCAGGACTTCTTTGGCCCGCGCGTGGCTGCCGACGAAGACCTGGAGCCGGGCATGTTGGATTCGCTGTACGATCCGCAGACGTCTGGTGGCCTGCTCATCGCGGCACCTGCTGCCGATGTGGATGAGCTTGCGCGCCGTCTGCATGCCGAAGGACGTATTGCCGCCGTCGTCGGTCGCGTGTGCGAGCCGGTGCCAGGCGGTCCTGCCGTCCACGTTGTTCGCTAGCCCGCACGTTTATGTAACTGTTTACCGTTCTCTAGAACGGTTCTTTCGAAAGGAAAAAGTTATGTCTACCAAAATTGAAGTCAATGCCATGGGCGATGCCTGCCCGCTGCCCGTCGTTAAGACGCTCAAGGCCCTCAAGCAGCTCGATGGCGAGGGCGCTGTGGTGACCTCGGTCGATAACGAGACCGCCGTCAAGAACATCTCCAAGATGGCTCAGGAGAAGGGTTGCACGGCCTCGGTCGAGAAGATCTCGGACGCCGAGTGGCACGTGACCGTGGCGACCTCTGGCGCCGTTGCCGTGGCCGATCCTGAGCAGGATGGCGCTGCCTTCTGCGACGCCAGCGCCGGCAAGGGCAAGCTCGTCATTTCCGTCTACACCGACTGCATGGGCCGTGGCGACGACGAGCTGGGCCACAAGCTCATGAAGGCGTTTATCTTTGCCGTGACGCAGCAGGAGGAGCTGCCCGCGACCATGCTGTTCTACAACGGTGGCGCCAAGCTCACCGTCGAGGGCTCGCCGGTGCTCGATGACCTGAAGGGCCTGGCGGAGCAGGGTGTCGAGATTCTCACCTGCGGCACCTGCCTGGACCACTATGGCATTAAAGACCAGCTCGCGGTGGGCGAGGTCACCAACATGTACGTGATCGTGGAGAAGATGGAGCAGGCCGTGCGCGTCGTGCGCCCGTAGCGTATTGGTTGGAGTTGCCATGAGGGAGAAGCGCCCGGCGCTTGTCATCACGTTTCCCACCACGGCGGCCGCCATGGGCTGCGAGTCCCTGTGCATTGAGCGCGGTCTTCCCGGGCGAACGATTCCCGTACCCGGGGAGGTCGCTGCCGGCTGCGGTCTGGCGTGGAAGGCGTTGCCTGCCGATGAGGAACTGCTGCGCGGTGAACTCGCCGCGGCGGGCGTTCCCACCGAGGACTTTACGGTGATTGATATGTGGGAGGTCGTGCGATGATCTACCTGGATAACGCGGCGACGACCATGCACAAGCCGCAGACGGTCATCGATGCCGTGACGCAGGCGATGTGCTCGCTCGGCAATGGCGGACGCGGCGCCACGTCGGGTGCCCTCGATGCCGCTCGTACGATTCACGGTTGCCGCGCCAAGCTCGCGCGCCTTTTGGGTTGCCCGAGGGCGGACCATGTGTGCTTTACGCCCAACTCTACGGCGGCGCTCAACACCGCCATCAACGGGGTGGTGTGCCCCGGCGACCGTGTGGTCACGACGGTGCTCGAGCACAACTCCGTGCTACGTCCGCTTAACCGGCTGGCGGTAGAGCGGGGCGTGACCGTTGAGCATGCGGGCTGCGATGCGAGCGGCGCGCTCGACTACGACGAGCTCGAGCGGCTGGTGACGCCTGACACGCGTGCCGTAGTGGTGACGCACGCCTCCAATGTGACCGGCAATGAGGTCGACGTTTCGCGTGTGGCTGCCATCGCGCACGCGGCCGGCGCGCTGGCGATCGTCGACGCCTCGCAGTCTGCCGGTACGGCGAAGATTGACATGGATGCCATGGGGCTCGATGTTGTGTGCTTTACCGGCCACAAGGGGCTCATGGGACCTCAAGGCACCGGCGGCCTGGCCGTGGCGGAGGGCATTGACGTGGCTCCGTGGGCCATGGGCGGCACGGGCGTGCACAGCTTCGACCCACTGCAGCCGCTCGAGTGGCCCACGCGCCTTGAGGCGGGCACGCTCAACGGTCACGGCATCGCGGGACTTTCTGCCGGCCTCGACTTTATCGAGGCCCAGGGTGGGGTCGAGGCGATTGCTGCCCACGAGCGTGCGCTCGCTGATCGCTTCCTTGCCGGTGTGCGCAAGATTCCGGGGATTAAGCTCTACGGTGCCTTTGACCAGCAGGCGCGCTCTGCGATTGTGTCGCTCAACGTAGCCGATATCGACTCTGCCGAGATTTCGGACGCGCTCATGCAAGGGTGGGGGATTGCGACGCGCCCCGGTGCCCATTGCGCTCCGCTCATGCACCGCGCGCTGGGGACCGAGCGCCAGGGCGTCGTCCGCTTCTCGTTTGGGTATTTCAACACGGACGAGGAAGTCGACACCGCGATTGACGCTTTGCGCGATTTAGCCTGCTAGAGCGTATATACTTGCGGGACGGGCCTTTTGCCCGTCCCGTTTTTGTTTCGACCCGAAAGGTGTGCATATGGCCTCATCCGCTCCGCGCGGTTTGCGCTCCGACCATGTCGTTACCGTCGGCATTGCGCTGTTCTCGATGCTCTTTGGCGCCGGCAACCTCATTATTCCGCCGCTGCTGGCGCTGCAGGCTGGTTCTGCCACGCCGGTCGCCATGCTCGGCTTTCTCATCGCCGCCATCGGCCTGCCCGTCATGGGCTTTATTGCCGTGGCGCTTGCCGGAACGGCGCGCGAGCTTGCCGGCCGCGTGCACCCCAAGTTTGGCGAGTTCTTTGTTGCGGCAGTATATCTGGCAATCGGTCCGTGCCTTGCCATTCCGCGTACGAGTTCCACGGCGTTTGAGATGCTGGTGCCGCTACTGCCCGAGGGCGTTTCACTCGGCACGGCTCGCCTGGTGTTTGCCGTTGGCTTCTTTGTCGTCGCGTTTGCGCTCACGCTGCGTCCGGGCGTTATCACGCGCGTACTCGGGCGCATTACGGGTCCCGCGCTCATTGCGCTCATCGTGCTGGTCGTGGGTGCCGCCGTGATCTCGCCGCTGGGACCGGCTGCCGCCCCGCAAGCTCCCTATGATGCCGGTGCTGCCGTGCAGGGCTTCTTGACCGGCTACCAGACCATGGACCTGCTTGCGTCGCTCGCCTTCGGCATCATCATCGCCGAGACCATCCACGAGTTGGGTGTTACCAATGACAAACGCGTGGCCTTCGAGATTTCGCGTTCCGGTGTGATCGCCGGCGTGCTCATGGCCATCATCTACTGCGGCCTAGCGCTTGCCGGTATGCAGCTCGGCACCGTGATGCCCGACGCCACCAACGGCGCTGCAATTCTTGCTCGTTCGGCCTCCATGCACTTTGGCCTTGCCGGCACGGTTGTGGTATTTGCGATTTTCTTCCTCGCCTGCATGAACGTGTGCATCGGCCTCATCAGCTGCTGCTCGCGTTACTTCTGCGAGACGTATGTGATCGAGGGGGGAGCGGAGGCCTCCGAGGAGGCCATGCGCCGCCCCTTCGCGATTCTCGCCTTTGTGTTCGCGGCGTTTTCGTGCGTGCTCTCCAACGTAGGCCTCGACGTGATTCTTATGTTCTCGGTGCCTATGCTCAACGCCTTGTATCCCGTTGCCATCGTGCTGGTACTGATGGGCCTGGTGCACGGTTTTTGCGACGCTCATCCGCAGGTGTGGGTCTGGGTCGGCGGCGTTGTCGCGGTACAGAGCGTAATCACTTCGGTCCGCGACGCGTTCTTTGCGGGCGCGTGGCTGCCGTTCGATGCGTTGTCGCTGGCAGATATTGGTGCTGCGTGGGCACCGGTTGCTGTGGCGGCGTTTGTAATCGGTCTGGTTCATAGCCAGTTTGTCACACATTCGAGGAGCTAGGGTTTCTGCGCTTGCACAGGCGGGGAGTCTCCCCTATAATTTCCTTCGCTTTGGGACACGCAAGGTTTAGACCTTAGCTGCTCAACACCTTCGGGACGTGGCGCAGTTTGGTAGCGCGCCTGCTTTGGGAGCAGGATGTCGCAGGTTCAAATCCTGTCGTCCCGACCATATCTTGCGGGCGTAGTTCAATGGTAGAACCCCAGCCTTCCAAGCTGATGACGCGGGTTCGATTCCCGTCGCCCGCTCCATAAGATAGATGAATGGCTCTGGTTCCTTTTGGGACCAGAGCCATTTTCATATACATGCCGGGGACCCCACATCTCCTCCTAAGTTGCGGTGAAATACGGACTGTTTTTCGGCTTTTATGGCCCATGTAGTCCGTATTTCACCGCAACTATTTGTAAGGTTGGATTTTGATGCCGTTGGGAGGGTCGTAGCGACCGTCTACCGAGAGTGGAATTATTTTTTGAAGCTCTGACCTGCGGCGTCAAGTTTTTGGTCAGCTTTTGGCAAGGCCTGCGGACGGAGGCATGCGATAGCGTAATGGTATTCTCTCCGCCGTGATGGTTATGGGGTTGGCCATGCTCGATAAAGGCAAACATTTTCCGCAGTCATATGCAAGAATGCTATTCTCGGCCGTTGGAATTCATCAAGATGGACAGCTGCTTATAACAATTGATCCTTGGGATGAACGCCGTGCGCGCGAGCTTATGCAGGAAGAGCTCATGCTTCGTCTTTACAACCATGTGTATGCGGATCCGGTCTATTGGAATAATCTTGGGGTTGAAGATCGCATCTTTCAGCTGGCATCCGCTATTGCGGTCGTTGAACCGGATGCTGTGTTTTGCGGATCGACGGCAGCGCTGCTCTACGGCATCGGCTCGGCGTATACGCTTCTGGATAAAGTGCAAGTACTGCTGCCACGGTCTACAAGGCGTGATACGTATGAGTTCGTTGAATACAAGCGCTGGCGGGCGGGCGAAGTGTGGCGGCTAGGTCTGTTTACACTGACGGATCCGTGTCGAACGGTTGTTGATATCGCTCGAACGAGCGCCTTTCGCTATGCGCTGGGCTATGTCGATGGCTTGGCCCGTGAGTACGATGTCGAACGCGAAGAACTGCGAGCATACGCGCAGGCAAATTGCCGAGGGTTGCATGGCATCGCGCGTGCTTTTGACGTTTTTGAGTATATGGACGGCAGGTCAGACAATGGCGGCGAGTCTGAGGCGAGAGCAGCGATGATTCTCGCTGGGGTTGCCGCGCCTGAGCTTCAAGTTGAGATAACGCGACCGGGAAACGCTGGCTATTATCTAGCAGATTATGGCTGGCAGATGCCAGACGGCTCATGGACGCTGGCAGAGCTGCATGGGCTAGGCAAGTTTGAAGACGAGGCTCAAAATGATCCAGAGCAGGCGGCGGCAAAAACGTATCGAGCGGCCCTCATGCGCGACGCGAACCTTCGCGCCATGGGCCACAACATCATTCATTTCAAACTCTCGGACACCTACGACGTAGAATCGTTCGGTGCCATGATGCGCGGTTACGGCATTCCGACAACAAAACCCTACGCCGAATCCCGATAGAGAAATCGTTCGCGGTCCACCTTCAATAAGTTGCGGTGAAATACGGACTGTTGAGGCCTTTAAAGGCATGAAACAGTCCGTATTTCACCGCAACTTAGGAGGGGATGGGGTTAGCTGCGGGGGCGGTGACGGAGCTTGTCGATGGTGGAGTCGGTGCTTCGGCTGCGGGCTTCGGCGGCGCGGTCGCGAGCGTCGGCGGCGGTTTGGCGCTGGCGGCGGTAGTCGATCATGCCTTGGATGATGGGCTTGCCAAAGCTCACGACATCATCGTTGTAGATGACGGTTCGGGCTGCGAGGAGGCAGTCTGTAAAGTCCATATGGGTCTTGCCAAAGAGTTTGATGGCAAGGGCGACAACGGTGGGCCCGTCGACCATGACGTCATCGAGCAGTCTTTTCATGGCCGCAGCAATCTCAACGCGGGGAACCTTATAGACGTCGCGCAGCGTGACCACGACGCGCGTGATGATTTCGGGGTAGACACGAGCGGTGCGCGTGGCGATGACCTTGGCGGCGCGCGGTGAGAGAATTTCGTCGTCGTCAAGCAGGTAGCGTAGGATGACGGTCTCGTCGATGATGGTGCTACTCATGGATATCTACTTCCTCGGGACCCAAAATCGAATCGTCGCTTTCTGTAGCAAGGTATTCAATCCAGGCATTGCGCTCCTCGGAGCGGCGATTGGGGTCACCATATGCTTTGAGCGATCCATAGGCGGCGGTGCCGTCCTTTGAGCGCACGGCGACCGGCTGAAAGGGAAGCTTGCGCATCAAAATGCTCTGCGCGACAAAAAGGCGCACGGCCTCGGCGAGCGATGTGCCCATGGCGTCGTAGAGACGCTCGGCATGCTGCTTGTCTTCCTCGCGAATGCGCACCTGCAGGATGGCTCTTTTTTGAGTCGATGACATCACTGGCCTCCCTTAATGAGCGGGCAATATGAATAGTCAAATCCAGCATCAGCTAATAATAACCGATTTTATAACGACTACTTTATTGCACTCGAGTAATTGAGTGTGAACAATATTACAAACGTACTACATCCTTCAGAAGCGAGCGTGAAATCTCTCTCGAACGTACGCGTGTAATACACTCACCTTTATAGCTTCTAGAGAATAATTCCAACCTGCCAAAACCCCTGCAATACACTCGTATTGCAGGGCCTATGCTCAAGTTTGCCCCCTGCAACTGCGTATATTTAACCTGTATATCGTTGGAGAAACTCTACCGAGTGCATGTTTCGCCGCATGCGCTCGATACGCCGATGCCGGACCACGGGCGGTCCGGGGCAACGTCGACAGGGTCTCTCCGGCATGGGATTCAGGAGGGAGTGAACAACATGGGCAATAAACGAGTCGTAGCCGATTCCTCACGCTGCATTGGGTGCCAAACCTGTATGGCGGCGTGCATCGAGGCGCACGACATCCCCGGCAACATCGCCGCGCCGCGCCTGCGCGTGACGCGCACCTACGAGATTTCCGCGCCGGTGGCATGTCACCACTGCGAGGACGCTCCGTGCGCCAAGGCCTGCCCTACGGGCGCCTTGTTCTTTGATCCAAAGAACCATCGCATCGGCGTCAACGAGGACAACTGCATCGGTTGCAAGAGCTGCGTCATGGCATGCCCCTTTGGAGCCGTGAGCGTGGCGACCACGCAGGTCCCCGTCTTGATGGGCGACGTGCGCGTGGGTTCGCAGACTAAGAGCTTCGTGCTCAAGTGCGACCTGTGCGTGGACCGTCCCGGCGGTCCGGCGTGTGCCGAGGCGTGCCCGACCAAGGGCCTCACCCTGGTAGACGAGGAACGTCTGGCAGAACTGACTGCCGAGCGCGCCCGCGCCACCATCGAAAACGAGGCGTAAGCGTCGGGCGACAGGCCCAATGATTGTCAAATAAGTACCGAGTAATCGGTAGCAGAAAAAGGAAGGAGGGTGTCATGGAGAAGCATAAAGTGATCTGCCCGTACTGCGGCGCCGGTTGCCAGTTTAACCTCCTGGTCCAAAACGGCCAGGTCGTGGGTACCGAACCGCTCAACGGCATCACCAATCAGGGCGAGCTGTGCCTTAAGGGCATGAGCGGCTACGACTTCATCAACGACACCAAGATCTTGACTCCTCGCGTACTGCACCCGATGATCCGCCGCACCAAGGGCGCGGATCTTGAGCGCGTAAGCTGGGACGAGGCACTGGATTTCACCGCATCTAAGATGCAGGCCATAATTGACGAATATGGTCCTAACGCTGTCATGACCACCGGCTCTTCGCGAGGCGGCGGCAATGAGGCGAACTACGTCATGCAGAAGTTTACGCGTGCGTGCATCGGCACCCACAGCGTGGACAACTGCGCCCGTACTTGACACGGCCCTACTGTCCTCGGTCTGATGGACACGGTTGGTTCAGGTTGCATGTCATGCTCCATCCCCGGTATGGAGGATGCGGGCTGCATTTTCCTCTTCGGCTATAACCCTGCCGATTCGCACCCCATCGTCGCAAGGCGTATCGTGCGAGCCAAAGAAAAGGGTTGCAAGATCATCGTCGCCGATCCGCGCCATATCGAAACCGCGCGTATCGCCGATCTCTACCTTCCGATCAAGAACGGTTGCAACGTCGCGTTCCTCAACGCCTTTGCCAACTGCTTGGTCAACGATGGCCTCTACGACAAGGAATTCGTCGCCGAGCACACGAACGGCTTTGACGAGTGGTGGGAGACCATCAAGAACTACACTCCCGAATCCGTACAGGACATCACGGGTGTTGAGCCCGCGTTGATCCACCAAGCTGCCGAGATGTACGCCACGGCGAAGCCCTCTGCCATCATTGGCTGGGGCATGGGCGTATGCCAGCAGAAGCAGAACCTGAAGACGGTGCACACCATCGCCTCCATCGCCTGCGTTGCCGGCCAGATCGGCAAACCCAATTCCGGCCTCGCGCCCGTGCGCGGTCAGAACAACGTCCAGGGCTCCTGCGATATGGGCATGCTGCCCAACCTGTACCCTGGCTACCAGAAGGTCACCGACCCGGCAGTGCGTGCCAAGTTCGCCAAGGCTTGGGGCGTGCCCGAGGAAAAGCTCCCGCTCGAGGAGGGCTACAAGCTCACCGACCTGGGCCACCTGGTCGACGAGGGCAAGGTGCACTGCTTCTACAACTACGGCGAGGACCCGGTGCAGACCGAGCCCGATTCGGCCGGTATGCGCAAGACGCTCTCCGAGCTGGATCTGTTCATTTGCCAGGACATCTTTATGACGCAGACGACCATGCTCGCCGACGTCATCCTGCCCGCCACCTCTTGGGGCGAGCACGAGGGTGTCTTTACCGCATCCGACCGTAGCTTCCAGCACTTTGACGCGGCCGTTCCGCCCAAGGGCGAGTGCCGTCACGACTGGGAGATCTTCGCGGACCTGTCTACGCGCATGGGCTACCCCATGCACTACGACAACACCGAGCAGATCTGGAACGAGTGCATTAGCCTGTGCCCCAACTTTGTGGGTGCAACCTACGAGAAGATGGCTCCCGAGGGCGGTTACGCCCAGTGGCCGGTCAAGAGCACCGATGTGAACGACCACGGTACGCCCGACATGTTCGCTGGTGGCAAGTTCACCACCAAGGACGGCCGCGCCAACCTGATGGCGCACGACTGGGAGGCGCCCTCCGAGCTTCCCGACGATGAGTACCCGCTCATCCTGTGCACCGTCCGAGAGGTCGGCCACTACAGCTGCCGCTCGATGACCGGCAACTGCAAGACGCTGGCGCTGCTTGCCGACGAGCCCGGCTTTGTCCGCATGAATCCCGCGGACGCCCAGGCACGCGGCATCAAGAATGGCGACATCGTCTCGGTCCACAGCCGCCGTGGCCAGGTATATAGCCGCGCCGACATAAGCGATCGCATCAACAAGGGCACGGTCTACATGACCTACCAGTGGTGGATCGGCAAGTGCAACGAGCTGACCATGCACAAGGTCGACCCGGTCTCGCATACGCCCGAGGACAAGTTCTCCGCCTGCCAGGTCGACGCTATCGCCGACCAGGTCTGGGCCGAGGGCGAGGTCGAGCGTCAGTACACCGAGCTCAAGCAGGCTCTGGTGGACGCCGCCGCTCCCCAGGACGTTGAGCCCGGCGCCGCCAAGTTCGACGACGAGACGCACGTGAACCAAATCGTGTAGTCCCGTTCTCGTTGGCTTTTTGGGCCGGGCGTCCCGTACGTTCGGGAGCCCGGCCCGTTATTTTGAAAGGAAGTGGGGATGAACCGCTTCATCGACATCAACCCGGAGAGGTGCATCGGCTGCGGAACATGCCAGTCCGCCTGTGCCGACGCCCACCGGATGCAGGGTCTTCAGGATACGCCGCGCCTGGCGCTCGTGAAGACCGGCGGTATTTCGGCCGCCCTTGCCTGCCACCATTGCGAGGGTGCCCCCTGCGCCGAGGTTTGCCCGGTGAATGCCATCGAGCACGATGGCGATCGCATCCACGTCAAGGAGCAGGAGTGCATCGGGTGCAGGCTGTGCGCCATCGCGTGCCCCTTCGGAGCCATCCATCCCGATGGCACGTCTATCGCCGGTGTCGCAGGCATGTGCGACCCGACGCCTTCGTATCCTAAGTCCCTGAGCAGCCTGCTTACGTGGGCTCCCGGCCAGTACACCTGCGCTATCAAGTGCGACCTGTGCGCCTTCGATCCGGACGGCCCGCATTGTGTGGCGGCGTGCCCCACCAAGGCGCTGACCGTCATGGGCGGCGCGGCCGATCGCGAGCTCGACGAGGCCAAGCGCCTGCGCTCGATTGAAAACGGTCCGGTCGTCGACGTTACCGCTGTGGCCCAGGGCCTGTCCGAGAAAGCAGAAGGGAGCGTAAACAATGGATAGCATGACGCTGTTTATCGCATCGCTTGCCGTCTCGTGCATCGGTGCGCTCGCCTCGGTTCTGCTGATCAAGGCCGATAACGCCGCCAAGACCGCCGGCTGCCTGATCGGCGCCGTCGCGGCCGTGCTGTCGTTCATCGCGGGCCTCGAGGCCGTGCTTGGCGACGTTTCGTCCCTCAACACGGTCTTCTTTTTCCCGTTCGCCCGTCTCGAGCTCTTGCTCAACGGCCTTGCGGGCCTGATCGTGGTCCTCATCTCAATCCTCGCCTTTGCGGGCTTCATCTACGGTCTGTCCTACTTCGATGAGTACCCGGGCAAGGTCGGGCGCGCCGGTTTCTTCATGAACACCTTCGTCGCCTCGATGATGCTCGTCATCACCGCCGACAACGTGTTCTGGTTCCTGGTCGCCTTTGAGCTCATGTCCCTTACGAGCTACTTCCTTGTCGTTATCGAGGAGAACAAGAACTCCATTAGGGGCGGTTGGCTCTACTTCGTCATCGCGCACGTGGGCTTTGTCCTTATCATGGCGAGCTTCCTGCTCATGACCAACGGCGTGGGCGGTTCCTTCAGCTTCAGTGATTTCCGTACGCATGACTTTGGACCCGCCGTCTCCTCCGCGTGCTTCGTCCTCGCGTTCTTCGGATTCGGCGCAAAGGCCGGTATCATCCCGCTGCACTCCTGGCTGCCCCAGGCGCACCCCGAGGCGCCGTCCAACGTGTCCGCCCTCATGTCCGGCGGCATGATCAAGATCGGCATCCTGGGAATCCTCAAGGTCGGTCTCGACCTGCTCGCGGGTTCGGGCGTCCAGCTCTGGTGGGGCCTCATGGTCCTGGTCTTCGGATCCATCTCGTCGGTCCTGGGCGTCGTCTACGCCCTCCACGAGCACGACATTAAGCGCCTGCTGGCCTACCACTCCGTCGAGAACATCGGCATCATCTTGCTCGGTGTCGGCGCGTCCATGACGGCGCACGCCCTGGGCAACGACGTCATCGCGACGATCGCGCTCATGGCCGCCCTCTACCACACGCTCAACCACGCCATGTTCAAGGGCGAGCTGTTCCTCGGCGCGGGCTCCCTGCTCTATGCCACGGGTACGCGCAACATGGAGAAGATGGGCGGCCTGTTCCGCCGTATGCCGGTCACGGCCGTCTGCTTCCTCATCGGTGCCCTTGCCATCTCGGCTATCCCGCCGCTCAACGGCTTCGTTTCCGAGTGGTTCACCTACCAGTCCCTGTTCAACATCTCGACGCTCTCCGACCCGGTCGTCATGGTGTTCGCCGTCGCCTCCGCGGCCGCCCTCGCCATCACCGGTGCCCTGGCCGTCACGTGCTTCGTGAAGGCCTACGGCGTCTCGTTCGCGAGCAGCCCTCGTTCCCAGGAGGCCGCGAACGCCAAGGAGTCCCCGGCTCCGATGTTGTTCTCGCAGATGCTCCTCGCGGCCATCTGCGTGGTGCTGGGAATCGGCTCTCCCGTCATCGCCCCGGTTCTGGGCGACGTCGCCCAGAGCGTGCTTGCCGGCTCTGCCGTCACAGCCACCTCGGGCGTGTCTCTGGTGAACGAGATTTCCGGTGCCGCCACCTCCACCCCCGCGATCGCCATCGCGCTCGTGGTCCTCACCGGCCTCGCGTTCGTGTTGAGGTCCTGCCTCGGCACCAAGGCCCCCGCTAAGAAGACCGACCCTTGGGCGTGCGGCTACGAGCCCAACGAGCACATGCCCGTCGTCGCCACGAGCTTCGCGTCAGACGTAGAGCTCTTCATGGGCCCGCTCTACACCCTGCGCGAGGTATGCACCAAGATCTGCTGGTCCATCGCGCACGTGTTCCA
Source organism: Collinsella aerofaciens (assembly GCA_048246715.1). Classification (GTDB taxonomy): domain Bacteria; phylum Actinomycetota; class Coriobacteriia; order Coriobacteriales; family Coriobacteriaceae; genus Collinsella; species Collinsella aerofaciens_BY. The sequence continues at coordinate 86,684 of DBFBCB010000031.1, forward strand.
GAAGCTCACCGGTGTCGCCCAGGGCGTTGAGCCCCTGCCCGACCGCTTCCTGGTCGATGCACCGAGCGAGGGTGCCGATAAGCTGGCCGGCCTCGCCTCCAAGATCGAGGGCGGCAACTACTCCGTATACATCTGCTACATCGTCGCGGCGCTCGTGGTCTTCCTCGTGCTCGCCGTGGTCATGGTCTAGAGAGGGGAGAGGATATTATGAACATCGTTCTTGCGATAGCGCAGGGCCTCGTGGTCATGCTGGTCGCGCCCTTCTTCTCCGGCCTCGCCCGTGTGATTCGCGCGAAGATGCACAATCGCCGCGGTCCGTCCATCCTTCAGGATTACCGGGACCTCGCGAAGCTCATGGCGCGTCCCGAGTCCGTGAGTTCCGACTCGAGCTTCGTGTTGCGCATCATGCCGCCGCTGTTCCTCGCGGTGTCGTTCATGCTCGCCATGGGCCTGCCCATGTTCACGCTCGAGAGCCCCATGCCCGTCTTTGGTGACGCCATCACCATCATGTACGCGCTCGCGCTGTCCCGCTTCTTCTTCGCGCTGTCCGGCGTGGATTCCTCCAACGCCTACGCGGGCTTCGGCGGTATCCGCGAGCTCCTCATGAGCGTGCTCATCGAGCCGTCCATGCTCATCGCGCTGTTTACCGTCGCCATCGTGTGCGGCTCCACGGACATTGCGACCATGGGTCAGCACATCGTTACGGGCAACGTCTCGAGCGTCGTCGCCGTCATCCTCGCCGGCGTCGCCTTCGCGGCCGCCTGCTATATGGAGCTCGGCAAGCTTCCGTTCGATCAGGCCGAAGCCGAGCAGGAGCTCCAGGAGGGCCCGCTCGCCGAGCTCTCCGGCCCGTCCCTGGCCATGATGAAGCTCGCCATGGGCATGAAGCAGGTCGTGGTCGTCGCTTGGTTCACCTCCATCTTCATCCCCTGGGGAGAGCCCGCGACCATCGGCGTCACCGCTCTCGTGGGCGCCGTCGTCTTCCTTGTCAAGTGCCTGGTCGATTTCGTTGTCTGCGGCGTGCTCGAGAACTCCGTTTCCCGTTCGCGCTTCAAGGTGCTCGGTAACCAGACCTGGGCCGTCGTCGGCATCGCGGTCCTCGCGTTCGTCTTCGTCGTCGTAGGCGTGTAGGGAGAAGGGAGAAACTATGTCAATCGAATCGAGCTTGTCCCTCTTTGCCATGGTGGCGATCGCCGTCCCCATGCTGGGCTCCCTGCTCATCGTCATGCTGCCGCGTCCCTACGCTAAATGGATCTGCGCCTTTGCCGGCGGCATCGCCACGGTCGCTTCCGTTGGCTTGGCCGCGACGTTTGCCGGAAACGGCATGAACGCGGTCGATGTAACCTGGGCGAGTATGGGCCAGACCTTGGTCATGGGCTTCATATTCGACCGGATGAGCACGCTGCTCGCACCCGCGTTCGTCGCTATCGGCCTGCTCGTCGTCATCTATTCGTTCCCGTACATGAGCGATAAGAACAAGGAGCATCCCGACGCGCCCCGTCGCCGCTTCTACGTGTACTTCTCCACGTTCATCGGCGCCATGGCCGGTCTCGCCTACAGCTCCACCATCGTCGGCCAGCTCGTTTTCTTCGAGATCACCGGCGTGTGCTCCTGGGGCCTCATCAGCTACTACATGACGCCCACGGCCAAGAAGGCCGGTATGAAGGCGCTCATCATCACCCATATCGGCGCTCTGGGACTCTACATCGGCGCGGCCTTCCTGTTCGCCGGAACCGGCACGTTCGCGCTGAGCGCGATCTCCCAGCTCGATTCCGGTATGAAGACCGTCGTGCTGCTGCTCATCCTGTTCGCCGCTTGGGCCAAGTCCGCCCAGTTCCCGCTCTACATGTGGCTGCCCTCTGCAATGGAGGCCCCCACGCCCGTTTCCGCCTACCTCCATGGCGCGTCCATGGTGAAGGTCGGCGTGTGCGTGTTCGCCCGCGCTCTTGCGAGTGCCGGCGATATCCCCGAGATCGTCGGTTGGGTCGCCATCATCGACGCCGTCGTGACCATGCTCTTCGGCTTCCTCATGTACCTGCCCCAGAAGGATATGAAGCGCCTGCTCGCCTTCTCGACGATCGCGCAGCTCGCCTACGTGTTCTTCGGCCTGGGCCTCTCCGTGTTCGGAAGCCAGATGGCGTTCAACGGCGCCGTCGAGCACATCTTCAACCACGCGTTCACCAAGACCCTGTTCTTCCTCATCGCCGGCTCCCTCAGCTTCACGCTGGGAACCCGTATGTTGCCCAAGATCCAGGGCCTCATGAAGAAGTACCCGGTCACGGGCGTGGGCTTCGCGGTCGCCGCGACCGCTATCGCCGGCGTGCCCCCCATGAGCACGTTCTTCTCCAAGTTCCAGATTATTTCCGGTGGCTTCGCGGTTGGTGCTTCCAACACGGTCATCTTCGTCCTCGTGTGCGTCATGGTCGTCGAGACCGTCGCCACCTTCGCATGGTTCCTGCGTTGGATGGGTAAGGTCCTGCCCGGTGAGCCGAGCGAGACCGTGGCCGCCGGCCAGCCCCTTCCGCGCGCCATGGCGTTCGTGTTCGTCGTCCTCATGATCATGGTCGTCGTCGCCGGTCCTCTGTCCTCTAGTTGGATGGGTTAGGAGGTAGGACATGGGTTATTCGTTAGTCAATATCCTGGGCGGTCTTCTGATCGTGACCTCCACCATGGTGGTCGTCTCGAAGACCATCCCGTCCGCCATTAAGTGGTACGCGATCCAGTCGGTTGTCCTGGTGGGCGTGCTGCTCACCCTGGGCCTCACCACCGGTGCCACCGAGCTTCTCATGTGGGCCGCGTCGGCCTTCGTCACCAAGGTGATCCTCGTTCCGTTCATTCTCAACCGTGCCTACAAAAAGATGGGTTCGCCTGCCGATAGCACGCTGACCTCCTCCATCAAGCCGGCCTGGACCATCATCCTCACCGGTCTGGAGGTGGCCATCTGCTTCGCGGTGGTCACGCGCCTGAGCCTGCCCACCGCTGAGGTGGCTACTCCGGCCCTCGCCATCAGCTTCGCGCACTTCTTCGTCGGCCTCACGTGCATCATCTCCCAGCGCAACATCCTCAAGCAAATCTTCGGGTACTGCCTTATGGAGAACGGTAGCCACGTGACGCTCGCCCTGCTCGCGCCCACGGCCCCCGAGATCATCGAGATCGGCATCGCCACCGACGCCATTTTCGCCGTCATCATCATGTCCGCCGTCGTCGTGAGGATCTGGAACGACACCAAGTCGCTCGACTCCCACGACCTGACCGAATTGAAGGGGTAGGCCATGGATGTTTCAATGCTGACGGTCGCCCTGCTCGCTTGTCCTCTCGTGTTCTCCCTGATTATGGCTGCGCTCCCCAAGACGACGTCCTACAACGTCTTCGCGGGGCTCAACACCATCTCCGTCGCGGCGACCCTTGTCCTTTCGGTCGTCACCGCGGGAACCATGCTCTCGAGCGGGCAGAATATCGACGCTTTGGGCCTGTGGCTCCATCTCGATTCGCTCTCGTCGATCTTCGTCCTTCTGGTAGGCATCATCGGGTTCATCACCGGCGTGTACTCCATCTCCTATATCAAGATCGATATCGAGGAGAAGACCATGCCGGCCGAGCGCACCAAGCAGTACTACGCGCTGTTTAGCCTGTTCGTTTTCACGATGCTGCTCGCCTGCCTGTCCAACAACATCATCCTCACCTGGGCGGCGGTCGAGGCCACCACGTTGTCGACCGTGTTCCTCGTGGGCATCTACAAGAACAAGCAGGCGCTCGAGGCGTCTTGGAAGTACGCGATGGTCTGCACCGCCGGCGTGGCCTTCGGCCTGTTCGGCACGCTGCTCATCTACGCGAACGCCGCCGATATCATGCCCAACGCGCATGAGGCAGCCTTCCTCACCTCCATCATGCCCTACGCCGACCAGTTCGACCCGATGCTCGTGCGCCTCGCGTTCGCGTTCATCGTCATCGGCTTCGGCACCAAGGCGGGCCTGTTCCCCATGCACACTTGGCTGCCCGACGCGCACTCCCAGGCTCCGAGCCCGGTCTCCGCGCTGCTCTCGGGCGTGCTGCTCAAGTGCGCCATGCTGGTGATCATCCGCTTCTACTCCCTGTCCATCATCACGGTGGGCGACACCTATCCGCGTACGCTCCTGCTCATCCTGGGCACGCTGTCCATCCTGGTGGCCGCCCTGTGCATCTTTAAGCAGGACGATATCAAGCGCCGCTTCGCGTACTCCTCCGTCGACAACGTCGGCGTGGTCGCGCTGTGCCTGGGTATCGGTGGTCCGCTCGGTATCGCCGCCTGCCTGCTGCACTGCATCTTCCACGGTTTCACGAAGGCGCTCGCCTTCTGCATGGCCGGTAACATCCAGCACATCTACCACACCCGCGACCTGAACAAGATCAAGGGCGTCGTCGAGATCGCTCCCGTCACGGCAGCGCTCACCATCATCGCCCTGCTCGCGCTCGTCGCCTTCCCGCCGTTCGCCCTGTTCATCTCCGAGTTCCTCACCTTCGTGGCCGGCGTCCAGTCCGGTCCCATCTGGGTGGTCGTGCTCGTGGCCATTGGCCTCACCGGCGTGTACTTTGCCCTTACCGGCATCGCGCTCAAGTCCATCTTCGGCAAGGCGCCCGAGGGCATGAAGCGCCACGAGGTGCCCGCCCTCATGATCATCCCCGAGATCGCCCTCGCGATCGTGGTCATGTGGTTCGGTATCGCCACCCCGGTCGCCATCACGAGCGGCGTCGAGGATGCAACGTCCGTCGTTTTGAACCAGAGCGTCGAAGAGCTCCACGAGGCTCCTCTCTACCGCATGGTGTTCAGTTCCCAGACCAAGACAAGCGAGGTGAATTAGCACCATGGCAGAACCTGAAAAGAAGGACTACGCTCGTCGTTGCGAAAGCCACGTCGAGGCCCTGCGCGCCGCAGTGCCGGGCGCTATCGAGAAGGTCGAGTGGCAGTGCGAGGACCAGCTGACGATTACCGTCAAGCAGGACAAGCTGCCCGAGGCCGTCCACTACCTGTACTACGAGCGCTACGGCTGGATTCCCGTGATCATCGGCAACGATGAGCGCAGCCTGTGCGGCCGTTACGCCGTGTACTACGTCATCTCCATGGAGGGAGAGGACCCCGGCTGGGTGACCGTGCGCACCGAGGTCGATCCCGCCAAGATGACGTTCCCGTCCGTGACGCCGTTCGTCCCCGCCTGCGTGTGGGGCGAGCGCGAGCTGCGCGATATGTTCGGCCTGATCCCCGAGGGTCTGCCCGATCGTCGCCGCCTGGTGCTGCCCGATGACTGGCCCAGCGGCCTGTACCCGCTGCGCAAGGACTCCATGGATTACCGCTTCCGTCCCGCTCCCGCGAGCGACATGGAAAACTACGAGTTCTTGGCCGATACCAAGGGCAAGGAGACCACACTCGTCCCCATGGGCCCGTTGCACATTACCTCCGACGAGCCCGGCCACTTCCGCCTGTTTGTTGAGGGCGAGACGATCGTCGACGCCGACTATCGTCTGTTCTACGTGCACCGCGGTATGGAGAAGGTCGCCGAGACGCGCCTGAACTATGACGCCGTGACGTTCCTCGCCGACCGCATCTGCGGCATCTGCGGCTGCGCCCACTCGGTGGCCTACGCCGAGGCCGTCGAGCGTGCCCAGGGCATCCATGTCCCGCCGCGCGCCCAGTATATCCGCGCTATCATGCTCGAGGTCGAGCGCCTGCACTCGCATCTGCTCAACATTGGCCTCGCATCGCACTACACCGGCTTCGATTCGGGCTTCCAGCAGTTCTTCCGCGTCCGCGAGAAGTCCATGGACCTGGCCGAGAAGCTCTCCGGTCACCGCAAGACCTACGGCCTCAACGTGATCGGCGGCGTGCGTCGCGACATTTTGGCCGAGCAGAAGCTCTCCACGCTCACGACCATCCACCAGCTGCGCTCCGAGGTTCAGGAGCTCGTCGACGTCTTACTCTCCACGCCCAACTTTATCGAGCGTACGAGTGGTATCGGCATTCTGGACCGCAAGATCGCACGCGACTTCTCTCCGGTCGGCCCGCTCATGCGTGGCTCGGGCTATGCCCGCGACGTGCGCTTTGACCATCCCTTCGACGGCTACGCCGATCCGGATGTTCAGAAGATGCATGCTGCCACGGCAGACACCTGCGATGCCTTCGGCCGCACCGCCGTTCGCATCCAGGAGGTCTACGATTCGATCGACATGATCGAGACCATGCTCGAGAACTGCCCGTCGGGCCCCATCCTCACCACGGATTGGGAGTACACCCCGCACAAGTACGCCATCGGCGCCACCGAGGCTCCGCGCGGCGAGGACGTGCACTGGGCCATGCTCGGCAACAACCAGAAGTGCTACCGCTGGCGCGCCAAGGCGGCCACGTACAGCAACTGGCCGGTCCTGCGCTACATGTTCCGCGGCAACACCGTGGGCGATGCGGCGCTGATCGTCGGCTCGCTCGACCCGTGCTACTCCTGCACCGACCGCGTGACGGTGACCGATGTCGCCGCCAAGCGCGACCACGTGCTCGACAAGGAGCAGTTCGAGAACGTCTGGCGCGACAAGTCGCCGCTTGCGGGCGAGGGCACCATGGCCGCTCCGCTCGATGAGGAGGCACTCTAATATGCTGAAGCTTTGGAAGGTTAACGCCAAGGCCGGCGACGCGACGGTCAAGTACCCGTTTGCGCCGTTTCCCACCAACAAGGACATGCGCGGCAAGCCCGAGCACAATGCCGAGCTCTGCATCGCCTGCGGTGCCTGCGGCGTGGCTTGTCCGGCCGATGCCATTCGCATGGACACTGACCTTGCGGCCGATACCATTACCTGGTCGATCGACTACGGCCGCTGCATCTTTTGCGGCCGCTGTGAGGAAGCCTGCCCCATGGAGGCCATCAAGCTCACCGAGGAGTTTGAGCTGGCCGTCATGAGCAAGGACGACCTCACCAGCAAGAGCGTCTACACGCTCGAGCACTGCTCGCGTTGCGGCAAGCCGTTTGCCCCGCACAAGGAGATCGACTACGCCAAGCGCCTGCTGCAAAAGGCCGGCGGCATGGAGGCCGAGCAGGCCGCCCGTACCGTCGGTATGTGCCAGGAGTGCAAGCGCGAGCTCGACGCCCTGCGCGCCGCTTCGGCCGTAAAGACCGGCAACGCTGCCGGCATGGCTGCCAACGAGACGCTTGCGTCCGGTGAGCCCCAGGGCCCCGGCATGGAGTATCTGGGCGGCCACGGCGTGAACCCGGAGTATATCGACCGTGAGCTCAACCCCGATGCGCCCGAGATTCCCGCCGGTCCTGCGCCGGTCGAGGGCATCATTATGGATTTTGATACGAAGGAGGAGTAACCATGGCCGAACCCACGCTTTTACCCGAGCGGCTTCAGTACCGCCCGACCAAGATCGAGCTCGACGAGAGCATCGAGAAGGCCAAGGCGACCCTTCTTAAGAAGATCAAGCGCTCGGTGTACGTCTACCGTGTCGACTGCGGCGGCTGCAACGGCTGCGAGATCGAGATCTTCGGTTCCATCACGCCCGTCTTCGACGTCGAGCGCTTTGGCATCAAGGTCGTGCCCTCGCCCCGTCACGCCGATGTGCTGCTGTACACCGGTGCCGTGACGCGTGCCATGCGCATGCCGGCCCTGCGCGCTTTTGAGGCCGCACCCGATCCCAAGATCGTGGTGTCCTATGGCGCTTGCGGCTGCACCGGCGGCATCTTCTACGACAACTACTGCGTCTGGGGCGGCACGGACAAGATTCTGCCGGTCGATGTCTACATCCCCGGCTGCCCGCCCAGCCCCGCGCAGACCGTCTACGGCTTTGCCATGGCACTTGGTCTGCTGGACCAAAAACTCCATGCCGAGACCACGGTGGAGGCCGCCGGCGAGCAGGCCGATATCCTGCACCCCGGCGTGCCGTACAAGCTGCGCGTTGCCATTGAGCGCGAAGCTCGCGCCATGAGCGGCTACCGTTACGGCCGCGACTTGGCCAACGAGTTTATGGATACGCTCGAGGGCGCGCCCAAGGGCGATATCCGCGGTGCCATGGCGCTGCTCATCGACAAGCAGGACGATCCGCGCCGCGTCGAGGTGTACTCGGCGCTGCAGGATCTGGTGCTGGCCGGAGGTCGCTAGATGGAGCTCACGGACCGCTCTGGTTACTTTGCGGGTCCCGGCATGCTCGGCGGCTCTTTTGGCGATGCCTCGCGCGCAAGCGACGAGGCTGCCGAGGGCGTCGCCGACCCCTGCCTGGGCCATACGCCCGACCAGGTGGTCTTCTACGAGCTCACGCGTAAGTTTGTGGAGACCGAGGAAGACGTTCCCCAGGAGGCCTGCGACGTGCTGTACTACACGCTCGCCGTGGGCCACCACACCGGCGTGCTCGATTGCTTTGAGCCGCGCCTGTCGGTGCCGGTGGATGTGTTCTATTCGCTCGTCGACGCGCTGCCGGAGGGGGAGGCCAAGACCAAGTTCGAGGCCATCCGCTCCTTTGGCGAGTGCCAGCTCGACAAGGCGGCCGTGCCGTCGCTGCTCGAGGCCTGCGATGCGCTGCTCGACGAGCGCGGTTTTCGCGGGTCGGCCAAGGCCGGCATCTCGGTGTTCGACGACGACTTTGGCCTGCATGCCCAGCAGGTCGCGTTCTTAATGAAGTTCCGCGATCTGGTGGAGCGCGTGCGCGATGTGTCGGGCGTGTATCTGACGGGGAGGTTGCAGTAATGGGTCGCGTTGTGGATGGACGTGTGAACGGCGCCCCGTTTGCGGGTATCGTGCTCACGGCGGGAAGTGTGCTGCGCGCCGACGATGCCGCCGGCCCCGTGCTCTCCAAAAAGATGGAAGACGCACCGATCGCCGGTTGGTACACCATCGACGGCGGCCAAACGCCTGAGGACGATATCATCGAGGTCAAGCGCGAGCGTCCGCCTCGCCTGGTCTTGGTCGATGCCGCCGACATGGCGCTGTCCGTCGGGTCCATCCGCTTGCTCGACAAGTGCGATGTGGCCCGCAAGTCGATGTTCACCACGCATTCGCTTCCTTTGTCGATTCTGATCGAAGAGATTGAGCAATCGTGTGATGATATCGTCTTCGTTGGGATTCAGCCGGGCGACACGGAGTTCTACAACCCCATGTCCCCGGAAGTCTTTGACGCCGTCGACGCCGTGTACGACGCCGTGGCCGCCAACGACTTTTCCCACTTTGTCCGCTTGGGGCAAGAGCAATAGGAGCGCTTGTCCCTGCTGATTAGGAAAGAAGTGATTGACATGGCAGATTCCAAGGTGGAGTACCCCTCTCCCGATTGCCTGGCGCCCGCCGCGATCGAGGCCAAGACCGAGGCCGCCGGCGTGACCAAGGCTAACCTGCCGGTCGCTAAGGCCTTTCTGTTGGCAATGTTCGCCGGCGCGTTTATCGCCTTCGGCGGCCTGTTCTTTACCGTGTTCTTGAGCGACAGCACGCTGGGCTGGGGTGCCCAGCGCGTCGTGGGCGGCCTGTGCTTTTGCCTGGGCCTAGTGCTCGTGCTGGTGTGCGGCGCCGAGCTGTTTACCGGCAACTCGCTTATGGTCTGCGCGCTCAAGAGTAAAAAGATCACCCTGGTCCAGATGCTCAAGGCTTGGGTCGTCGTATGGGTCGGCAACTTTGTCGGTGCCCTGTTCATCGTCTTTTTGGTGTACATGGCCGGCATCTATAAGCTCAACGGCGAGGCGGTCGCCAACTCCATGGTGAGCGTCGCCGCCGGCAAGGTGACGATCGACTGGGTGACGATCTTCTTCCGCGGCATCCTGTGCAACATCTTTGTGTGCCTGGCCGTGTGGATCGGTACCGCCGGTAAGACCGTGGTCGATAAGGTTGTGGGCATTCTGCTGCCCATCGCCGCCTTTGTGGCCTGCGGTTTTGAGCACTGCGTCGCCAACATGTACTTTTTGCCTATGGGTGCCGTGATGCACGCGTGCGGCTATGGTGCCGACGTCGCCGGCGCCGATGCGCTCAACGCTGCGGGCATTGCGTTTAACTTGTCCGCCGCCACGCTGGGCAACATCGTGGGCGGCGCGGTTCTGATCGCGCTCGGCTACTGGTTTGTCTACGCTAAGAAGTCCGAGGCGTAAGGTACCGTCTGTTTGACGTTGGGCCTCCCGCGGGGCGTTGCCGTGCGGGAGGCTTTTTGGGTCTGGGGCTCGTTGCCGGGCTTTTGGCCTGTTGTGTTTGGCTGATGAAAGGGGTAATCGAGATGGCATCTGCTGTGAAGCGTGACGGTCGCGCCGTGGTGACCACATGCGGGGGATGCTATGCCGATTGCGCCTTTGCGGCCCATGTTAAGGATGGGCGTGTGGTGGCCGAGTTGCCGGTGCCGGGACATCTGTGCGCGGCGCGTGCCCTGTGCGCCCGCGGACGGCATCGCCTGGCAATGCCGTTTGACGAGCGCGATCGCATTGTGCATCCCATGCGCCGACGAACTGATGGCTCGGGGTTCGATGTGATTTCGTGGGACGAGGCGTTCGCGCAGATTGCAGCGCGCCTTGGGGGGATTGTCGACGGGCATGGTCCGCGTGCGCTGGGCATGACGCTCGGCGTGCCCTCGTTCGACCGCTACTGGGCCTATCGCTTTATGCATGCGCTGGGTTCGCCCAACGTGTACGGTGCCGACGGCGCCTGCGAGGTGAGCCGCCTGACCGGCTGGGAGCACAGCCTGGGCTACAGCCCGGCGTCCGACCTGGCCCACACCGATTGCATCATGTACCTGGGGCGCTCCATTGTCGATTCGTCGACGATGGGGGCCGTTGACGCGCTCAACGATGCACGCCGGCGCGGGGCGAAGATTATCGTGGTTGACCCCCGGCGCAGTGGCTCGGCCGCGCTTGCCGACCGCTGGCTGCGCGTGCGTCCGGGCTGCGACTTGGCGTTGCTGTTGGGTATTGCCCATGTCTTGATTGCCGAGGATCTGTACGACTACGAGTTCGTGACCCGCTATACCACGGGTTTTGACGAGCTGGCGCAGGCGGCCAGCGCTTGGACGCCCGAGTGGGCCGAGTCGATGTGCGACGTGCCGGCCGCAGAGATTGTCGCCACGGCGCGCGATCTCGCTGCCGCCGCGCCTGCCGCCGTGGTGGATGCGGGCTTTCATGGTGGCATCGGTATCGCGTATGCCAATAGCACCCAGACCGCGCGCGCTATCTGCTTGGTCGATGTGCTGCTGGGCTGCATCGGACACGCGGGCGGCGCGCTCAATCCACCTACACCGCTTGTGCTGGGCGACCTCGATCCCGCACGCTTTGCGACGCCGCCGGTACCGTGCGGGCCCAAGCTGGGGTCCGAGCGTTATCCACTGGTCGATCCGGTGCGCGGCCTGTGCACGACCATCGGTCAGTCGATTCTTGCCGGCGATTTGCGTGGGCTCATCGTCTATGCCAGTAACCCCGGTGCGGGCTATGGCAATGCACAGGCTTGGTTGGGTATTTTGCAGCAGCTCGACTTGCTCGTGACGATTGATATTCGCTGGTCCGAGACGGCGCGTGCTTCTGACTTCGTGCTGCCTGACGTGACGTATCTGGAGGCCGACCGCGGTGTGGGTACGGTCGTGGGCGCCAACGATTCGCGCGTGTTCTACCGCAACGCCGTGCTGCCTGTGCAGCATGACGACACGCGTCCCGGTCGGGAGATTTTTACCGGTCTGGCGCAGGCGTGTGGTGTGGGCGAGTACTTCGACTTTACGTCTGACGATCTGGCGGCTGCCCAGGTGGCGCCTTTTGGGATCAATCTGGACGAGCTCAAGGAGCGCGGCTGGGCCGACACGGGTGTAGCGTTGCCGTCGCGTACGGGCGAGCCGGCGATTCCCTTGGATGGCGGTAAAATTGCGCTGGCAAGCGACGTGTGGGAACGAGCCGGCCTGGGTCGAATACCCAACTGGATCGCTCCCATGGTGGAGCCCGACTCGGGGATGTTTCGCCTCATTAGCGGCAACCGTCCCTTTGAGTCGCATACCTCGCGCAGACTCGCGGCGGCCGGTGCCGCCGAGATGGGGTCGGACTTGGACGCTGTGCAGATGAACGCCGATGTCGCCGCTCGCATGGGTATCGCCGATGGCGAGGTCGTCGAGCTTGTGAGCGACATGGGCCGCGACCGCGTGCGCGTGGAGACGACGCCGTATCTGCATCCGGCGTGCATCTTCACCTCGGCCGCTCCCGGCGGGCGTTCGTTTGGCGCCGATGCCGGTGGCGTTCAAGCCTTGGGCGTGGGCCCGCTCGACCATACGCCGTTGCGTTGGGACCCGTTGACGGGCGCCGCACTCACCCAGGAAAACGCCGTTCGCGTGGAAAAGATTGTCGCGCGCGAGGATAATGACGAGTAATTGACTCAGCTGATGCATTTGACTGATCCACGTTTCTTTTGAAAGGCTGCACATGAGCGATAGCCAGAACATGTCCGATGAGGTGCGCGCCCGCCTGCGCGCCATTCCTTCCGTCAACGAGCTGCTAGCCGAGTGGCCGGTGGTGAAGGCGGCGGGGGAGACCTGCGACGCGGTGGTCCATGCTGCCGTGACGGCTGAGCTTGACGAAGAGCGCGCCGCGATTCGTGCCGGTGCCGCTCCGCGTTCCAAGCGCGAGCTGGCCTCGGCCATCGAGTGGCGTGCGCATCGCTCTGCGCTGCCGAGCCTGCGTCCCGCCGTTAACGCCACGGGTGTGGTCATCCATACCAACCTGGGCCGCGCCCCGCTCGCGGAGTCGGCCGCCAAGGCCGTGGCCGAGGTCGCGCGCGGCTACAGCACGCTCGAGTACAGCGTGGATACCTGCTCGCGCGGGTCGCGCAAGGAGCACGCCGCTCAGCTCATCCGCTCGCTTACCGGTGCCGAGGACGCGCTGGTCGTTAACAATAACGCGGCCGCCGTGCTGTTGGTGCTGGCGACTCACGCCGCGGGCAAGGAGGTCATCGTCAGCCGCGGCGAGCTTGTCGAGATCGGCGGCAGCTTCCGCATCCCCGATGTCATGGCGGCTTCGGGCGCCAAACTCGTCGAGGTCGGCGCCACCAACCGCACGCACCTGGCTGATTATGAGCAAGCCATCACGCCCGATACGGCGATGATCCTCAAGGTCCATCCTTCCAACTATCGCATCGAGGGCTTTCACGAGGAAGTGGGCTCTCGGGAGCTTGCCGCCCTGGCCCACAAGCATGGTCTGCTGTTCTACGAGGACCAGGGTTCGGGCGCGCTGTTGCCCGACGACATCTTGGTGCGCGGCGGCGAAGAAACCACGCCGGCTTCAGTTTCGGCGGGGCTCGATATCGTGTCGTGCTCGGGCGATAAGCTGCTCGGTGCCGCACAGGCGGGCATTATCATGGGTCGTCGCGATCTGGTCCAGGCCTGCGGGTCGCATCCGCTTATGCGTGCCCTGCGTCCGGGAAAGCTCGCACTGGCGGCGCTCGAGGCTACACTGCGCATTTACATGGATGGGGCGGATGTGGCCCATCGCGAGGTGCCGGTGCTCAACATGCTCACGCTTCCGCAGGCTCATCTGGAGCGTCGCGCACGCAAGCTGCGCGAGCTGATGACGGCAGGCCTCGATAAGGCGGGTTGCCCGTGCGCCGTGCAGGTGGAGATCGCCGAGGATTCGTCGACTCCCGGGGGCGGCTCGCTGCCTACCGTCGAGCTGCCCACGATGTGTGTGGCCGTCTGCCCGGTTGACGGGCGCCTGTCCCTCGACGCGCTCAAGCGCTCGCTCGTCCAAGACTTCGATACGCCGGTCGTCACGCGTGCCTCGCACGACCGCATTCTGTTTGATGTACGCACGCTCGTGGGCGACCGCGATATCGAGACGGCGGCATCGACGCTCGTCGCGTGCGTTAAGAAGGCGGTTGCGCGATGAGTGAGGTTCAAGCGCTGGTGGAGTGTCCCGTTATCGTTGGCACGGCGGGCCACGTCGACCACGGTAAGTCGGCGCTGATCGAGGCGCTGACCGGCAAGAATCCCGATCGTCTGGAGGTTGAGCGCCGTCGCGGTATGACCGTGGAGCTGGGCTTTGGCGAGCTGGCGCTGCCGAGTGGCAAGATCGTCGGCCTGGTCGACGTGCCGGGCCACGCGCATTACTTGCGCGCCATGGTGCAGGGTGCCACGGGTATCGACGTGGCCGTGCTGGTGGTTTCGGCCGTCGAGGGCGTGATGCCGCAGACCCGCGAGCACGTGCATGTGCTGGAGCTGCTGGGCGTTACGCATATGGTGGTCGCGCTGACGATGTGCGACCTGGCCGATAGCGAAATGATTGAGCTGGCCGAGCTCGACGTGGACGATTTTCTTTCGGACACCGTGTTTGCGGACGCGCCGATCGTGCCCGTGTCGTCCAAGACCGGCGCGGGAATCGATGACCTGCTGGCTGCGCTCGACGAGCAGGTTGCCGCTTGCTGGGATGCCTGCCGTGCCCGTGGCGAGCTCACCGATGCCGCACCGCGTCTGCCCATCGACCGCTGCTTTACGATCAAGGGCGCCGGTACCGTGGTGACGGGAACGTTGCACGATGCGCCGGTTGCGGTGGGCGACGAGCTGATGGCTTTGCCGTCGCGTACGGTCTGTCGCGTGCGCGGGATTCAGGTGCATGGCGATACGCCGCGGGCGTTGCCCGGTCAGCGTGTGGCGCTCAACTTGGTGGGCGATGCTGTCGCCGCGCTCGATCGCGGTGAGATGCTCGGCGTGGCGGGCCGCTTTGGCCAGACGATGCGCTTTATGATGACGTTTACGTATTTGGGTCGCGAGGGCGTCAAACCGCGCGTGCTCGAGTCGGGTGCGCGCGTGCACGTGATGGCGGGTACGGCCGAGGTCGTCGGTCGCATCATGTTCATGGAGGGTGAGGCCCCCATGGCGGTGGGCGAGACCCGTATTGTTCAGGTGCGCTTGGATAACTCGCTGCCGCTACGTGCCGGGGATCATGCCGTGGTGCTGTCCTATTCGCCCGTGATGCTTATTGGCGGCGGGCGTGTGCTGCTTTCTCGCTGCCGTCGCTCTCGCGAGCTTGCCGAAGGGGAGCGTGCGCTGTATGCGGCGCTCGAGGCCGGAGATATTGAGGGCGGTGTGGATGCGTGGCTGGCGCTGCAAGCGCTGCCGGTTGCGGCTGCCGATGTTACCGCGGCGCTCGATCTTGTTGCCGGTGAGGCTGAGGCGGCGTTGCGCGAGTTGGTGGCGAAGGGCGCTGCTTGCGCGCTTGCTGGCTCGGATGGCTCGCTGTATGCAGATGCTTCCGCGCTCGACGCCGCGATGGATGCACTGGCGGCGACCCTGTCAGCCATGCATGCGGCGGCTCCCAAGGAGACGGGCTTTACGCCCGGTGCCGTTGCCCATGCTGCGTGGCCTGCCGCTGATGAAGCCGTTGCCGCGGCTCTGATTGCCGAGGGCTGCTCGCGTGGCGTGTGCGCCGTCGAGGGCGCCGAGGTATTCGATCCGCATTCGGCCGCCGCGGCGGCACGCGTGGTGCGAGAGGCTTGCGAGCGCATCGTCGCGCTGCTTGACGAGGCCGGCTTGGATGCACCGGCACTTCCCGAGGTGGGCGAACAGCTGCAGCTCGGCCGCGACACCATGACGCGTGCCCTGCGCGAGCTTTCCCTCAACCGCGCAATCGTTAAGGTCGAGCGCGACGTTGCCCTGTCCGCTGCTGCCGAGGCCCATGCGCGTGAGCTCGTCGCCGCCGCCATTGAGGCGGCCGGCGGCGCTGCCACCACGAGCGTGCTGCGCGAGGCCCTGGGCGTGTCGCGCAAACGCGCCATCAGCATCTTGGAGCACCTGGATGCCGTGCGCTTTACGGTGCTCGACAAGGATGCCGGCGGCCTGCGCTCCCTGCGCTAGATTGGCTGCTCGGTTTGGTAAAATACCGCCGCACTTGGGAACGGATGGGCTCCGGTGGGCTCCGCGGTCCTCAAAACCGTTGCGAGGCGTGCAAAACGTCTTGGATGTGTTCGATTCACATACGTTCCCGCCATACGCTACCAGCGCTTTTGTGCTCGCGGTCTTACTGCGTGCCGCAAAGGCGCTGTTTTGTTTTTGCATGGGTTTGCCGTGCCGCCTGCTTTATCGGCGACGGTATTTGGCTTCGTGTGCCGGGTTTTGAGCATACCGATGGGGGTGGTTTCCCGTATGACTACCGTAAGACGGGCCAATCTTTCTTGTGTCGTTCAAGCGGGCGGATTGTCGTCGCGCATGGGCTGTGACAAGGCGCGCATGGCGTTTTGCGGTGAGCCGCTCATCGAGCGCGTGCTGGGTCGGCTGGCGCCAGTTGCCGGCGAGTTGGTCGTGACGACGTCGCGTCCCAGCGAGCTTGCCTACCTTGAAGAATGCACGTTTGACGGACTGCGCCCCCGCGTGGTGATGGACGTCGACGGTCCCGCTGGTGCCATGCGCGGCATCGCGAGCTCGTTGGCCGCGGCCCGATTGCCGCTCGTGGCGATCGTCGCCTGCGATATGCCGTTTGTCTCGCCGGAACTCATCGGCGCTCTTGCCGGTCGTGTCGAGGCCGAGGCGCTCGACGTGTGCGTGCCGCGCGAGGAGCGGGGGATTGAGCCGCTTTGCGCCGTCTGGCGCCGTGACGCGTGTGCGCCGGTTGCCCAAGAGTTGCTCGACCAGGACCGCCAGCGCATTCGCTGCCTGATCAATCGCGTTCAGGCTGGTTATATGGATGAGCCGCAGATCGTTAAGGCCGCGGGCTCGACGCTCTGCTTCGAGAACGTCAATACGCCCGAGGAGTTTGCGGCGGCCGAGTTACTCGCCTAGACGATTGGAGTTGCCATGTCTCACGATATTTGCCCCGATACCGGGGAACCTTGCACCTGCGATGGGTCCGAGCCTTGCACCTGCGGCTGTGGCGGCTGTGGACATACGGCCGAGGAAGAGGCAGCGGCGGCTGCGTATCGCGAGTCGCACCGCGAAGACCCGTCCGGTGAGGCCCTCGACCACGAGCGCAAGATTATCGTGTCGTTTGACAGCACCTTCGATGTGATGGAATGCGAGCAGCTGTGCCTGGATGCCGGCGTGCCCGGGCGCATTATGCCTTTGCCCGGCTCCATTACCGCAGGTTGCGGTCTGTGCTGGGCCATGCCGTTCTCGGGCGATGCGCTCGCCGCCTTCCGCGCTGCCACCGAAGGCCGCATAACCCCCGCCGACTACCATCAACTCGTCCTCTAGCCACCAAAACCACCACATTGGGGACAGGCACCTTTGTGGTGGTTTCGCTGCTTGAATGGCCTTCTTGTGGCATTACGAGTCAAACCACCACAAAGGTGCCTGTCCCCAATGTGGTGGTATGGACCATATGGACGAAACAGCTTTGAAACACGCGATTTGCACGTTGGGTGCTCAAAAACGCTTCTACCTGCATCGTAATCAAAACGAAACATCTGCTCGTCGGCTTATGCGAAACTTTGCTGCAACAGTGCGATATTATCCATACTCGATAAAGCTCGCGGCGCATGGGGCGCCTCGAACGACACTTTTCTTTTCCATCAATTGGAGGAAGCATGAGCTACACGCAGAAAGTTCTCGAAGAGCTCAAGGCCCGCTATCCCGAGCAGCCTGAGTTCATCCAGGCCGCGACCGAGATTCTCGGCACCATCCAGCCGGCGCTCGACGCCCATCCCGAGTACGAGGAGGCCGCCCTGCTTGAGCGCCTCGTCGAGCCCGAGCGCATCGTCATGTTCCGTGTTCCCTGGGTCGACGACCAGGGCAAGGTTCAGGTCAACCGCGGTTACCGCGTCGAGTTCAACTCTGCCATTGGACCCTACAAGGGCGGTCTGCGCTTTAACCCGACGGTCACCCTGGGTATGCTCAAGTTCCTGGGTCTGGAGCAGATCCTCAAGAACAGCCTGACCACCCTTCCCATGGGCGGCGGCAAGGGCGGCTCCGACTTTGACCCCAAGGGCAAGTCCAACAACGAGATCATGCACTTCTGCCAGTCCTTCATGACCGAGCTCTATCGCCACATTGGCCCCAACACCGACGTTCCCGCCGGCGACCTGGGCGTTGGCGGCCGCGAGGTTGCCTACCTGTTCGGTCAGTACAAGCGCCTGACCAACGAGTGGACCGGCGTTCTTACCGGCAAGGGCCTCTCCTTTGGCGGCTCGCTCGCCCGTACCGAGGCCACCGGTTACGGTCTGGCCTACTTTGTGGACGAGTACCTTAAGAGCCGCGGCGACTCCTTCGAGGGCAAGAACGTCGTCGTTCACGGCTCCGGCAACGTCGCTATCTACGCGGTCCAGAAGGTCACTCAGCTCGGCGGCAAGGTGCTCGCCTGCTCCGATACCCACGGCTGGGTCGAGGATCCCGACGGCATCGACTACACCGTGCTCGAGCACATCTACAACAAGAAGCGCTCTGGCCACGACAAGGGCGTTACGCTCGCTATGTACGTTGACGAGAAGCCCAACGCCGTGTGGCACGAGGGCGACGGCCGCGGCGTTTGGCAGCTGCCCTGTGACATCGCGCTGCCCTGCGCTCGCGAGAACACGCTGCTGCTCGAGGATGCCCAGGCGCTCGTCGCCAACGGCTGCAAGGTGGTCGGCGAGGGCGCGAACATGCCCACGACCATCGAGGCCACGACCTACTTCCAGGAGAACGGCGTTGCCTTTATGCCTGGTAAGGCTGCCAACGCCGGTGGCGTGCTCGTGTCCGGCCTGGAGATGAGCCAGAACGCCGAGCACCTGTCCTGGACCTTCGAGGAGGTCGACGGCAAGCTCGAGCAGCTCATGCGCGGCATGTTCCACAACGTGGACGACACCGCCAAGGAGTACGGCCAGGAGGGCAACTTTGTCATGGGCGCCAACATCGCCGGCTTCCTGAAGGTCGCCGACGCCATGCTCGCCCAGGGCGTCTGCTAAATCTTCGCTCGACATAGCCTGTGATGAGGCTCCCAGCCATTCCGGCTGGGAGCCTTTTCTATCCCGGAGGACTCCTCATAACTTGCGGTGATATACGGACTGTTTAGCGTCCCAGAACGGCTAATCAGTCCGTATATCACCGCAAGTTATGGATGGGTGGGTGGATTTTGTCCTAAAACGGTGTGCGGCTCCTCGTTTGGTACACTTAAAAGTACTGGACAAGTGAAGAGATGGGGGAGAACGTGCTCAAGTTCGGTACCTACGTCCGTGTTGGAAACGCGGCCGAAGCCTATGAGCTCTTGCAGAAGAACCGCAACAACAAGATTGTGGGCGGCGGCATCTGGATGCGCCTGGGTTCGCGTCGCGTGGCGACGGCGATTGACCTTTCGGCCTGCGGACTCGATCAGATCGAGGAGACCGAGACCGAGTTTCGCATCGGTGCCATGTGCACCCTGCGCCAGCTCGAGCGTCATGCCGGGCTCAACGCGCTTGTCAACAATGTCTTTGAGTTCGCCGTCCACGACATCGTGGGCGTGCAGCTGCGCAACACCGCCACGGTGGGCGGCAGCATCTACGGCCGCTTTGGCTTCTCGGACGTTCTCTCCGCCTTTCTCGCGCTCGATTCCTATGTTGAGCTGACGGGCGCCGGTCGCGTGCCGCTTGTCGAGTTCGTGGACATGGGCTACGTGCGTGACGTGATCGAGCACGTGGTGGTCGTTAAGCACGACTACTGTGCAAGCTACGAGGCCGTGCGCAAGGCCGCGACCGACTTCCCCTCGCTCAATGTCACCGCCGCCTGGTGGGACGGCTCCTGGCATGTCACCGTGGGTGCCCGCCCGCTGCGCGCGACCCTGCTGCAGGGCGAGGCATCTGGCCTCACCAGCGAGCAGCCTTCCGAGGACGAGCTTCGCGCCCTTGCCGCATCCGTACGCTCGCTGAGCTACGGCACCAACATGTGGGGCTCGGCCGACTACCGTCGCCGCATCTCGGCCCCGCTTGCCGTCCAGGCCGTGCGCCGCGCCGCCGGCATCGAGCTTTCTGCCGCGCTTGCCCGCGAGCTCGAGACCGTGCAGGTCCCCAAGTTTGCCACGGACGAGTATTCCTGCCGCCGCGTGCCCGGCGTCGATTCTAGCGAGGTGCGCTAATGACTGCCAAACTCATCGATCTTTCCTTTACGCTCAACGGCCGTAAGGTCAAGGTTCAGATTGCCCCCGACACCATGCTCTTTGCACTGTTGCGCGAGCAGGGTTGTGCGTCGGTGCGCTGCGCCTGTGAGACCACCAACTGCGGCCTGTGCACGGTGTGGCTCGACGGCGACCCGGTGCTGAGCTGCTCGGTTCCCGCCGCGCGCGTTGAGGGCCGCTCCATCACCACGCTCGAGGGCCTCAAGGCCGAGTCCGAGGCACTGGCCCGTGCGATGGCTGCCGAAGGCGCCGAGCAGTGTGGTTTTTGCGCTCCCGGCCTCATCATGAACGTGCTGGCGCTTGCCCGAGCCGCCAAGGAGGACCCGAGCCTCGTCGCCACGCGCGAGGAACTCTCGCGCCAGCTCGCCGGCAACCTCTGCCGCTGCAGCGGTTACGAGAGCCAGCTGCGCGCCATCGTGCGCTTCCTCAACGAGTCTGGCGTGCAGGTTGGCTTTGAGATGCCCGAGCTGCCCGTCAACGAGACGAGCTCCGACGGTGTCGCGTACAAGCAGATCACCAAGAAGCAGCCCAAGAAGGACTCGAAGGCCCTGCTCGAGGGTCGTCCCGTCTACACCGGCGATATGGTGCCCGCCGGCGCACTCATCGTCAAGCTCAAGCGCAGCCCGTATGCGCGCGCCAAGATCCGCTCAATCGATACGTCGCGCGCCCTGAAGGTTCCCGGCGTGGTGGACGTCTACACCTACGAGGACGTGCCCAAGCGCCGCTTTACCATCGCCGGCCAGAGCTATCCGCAGCCGAGTCCCTACGACCGCCTAATTCTCGAGAACCTCGTCCGTTACCAAAACGAGGAGGTGGCGATCGTCGCCGCCGAGACCGAGGAGGCCGCCGACAAGGCGCTCAAGCTCATCAAGGTCGACTACGAGGTGCTCGATCCGCTGCTCGACTTTACCAAGGCACTCGATAACAACATCGTGGTCCACCCCGAGGGCGACGTGACCTTTATGTTCCCGCAGGGCGGCGATGTCCCGCGCAACCTGGTGTGCAGCGGTACCAGCGACTTTGGCGACCTTGACGAGGCCTTCGCCCAGAGCGACATCGTCTTTGAGCGCACCTACACCAGCCAGGCCACACAGACCGCGCCCATGGAAACCTTCCGCGCCTTCGCGACGACCGATGCGTTCGGGCGTATCTCGGTGACCACCTCCACGCAGGTGCCCTTCCACGTGCGTCGCATGGTCGCGCAGTCGCTCGACATCCCGCAGTCGCAGGTGCAGGTCATTAAGTCGCGCATCGGCGGCGGCTTTGGCTCCAAGCAGACGGGCTGCTGCGAGATCTTCGTTGCGTTCGTCACCCAGCAGACCGGCCGTCCGAGCTACTGCTGCTACACCCGCGAGGAGACCATCACCGCGGGCAACTCGCGCCACCAGATGCAGATGACCGTTAAGCTGGGCGCCATGAACGACGGCACCATTACGGCCATCGACCTGCATACGCTGTCCAACGCCGGCGCGTACGGCGAGCACGCTACCACGACGATCGGCCTTTCGGGCCACAAGAGCCTGCCCATCTACAACCATGTGAAGGCAAGCCGCTTTAGCTGGGACGCCGTCTACACCAATACCAACCGCGGCGGCGCGTATCGTGGCTACGGTGCCACCCAGGGCCAGTTTGCCGTGGAGAGCGCCGTAAACGAGCTCGCCGACATGCTGCACATGGACCCTGCCGACCTGCGCCTTAAGAACATGGTGCACGAGGGCGAGGTCATGCCGCAGTACTACAACGAGAAGCTCAATGCCTGCGCGCTCGACCGCTGCCTGCTGCGAGCGATGGACATGATCGGCTGGCGCGACAAGCCGCTGGCCGTGGACCTGGGCGACCGCGTGCGCGCCCTAGGCTGCGCGCTTACCATGCAGGGCTCGGGCATCTCCAACGTGGATATCGCCGGCATCGATATGCGCCTGGAAGAGGATGGCTTTATTACGCTTTCGACCGGCGCCACTGATAACGGCATGGGCGTCGACACGATCCTGGCGCAGATTGCCGCCGAGGAGCTGGGCGTGGAGAGTTCAATGATCGTGGTACGCGGCGTGGACACCGACGTGTCGCCGTTCGACGCCGGCTCGTACGCGAGCTCGGGCACGTACGTGACGGGCCTGGCAGCCAAGAACGCCGCGACTGAGCTGCGCGAGAAGATCTGCGCCAAGGCCGCCCAGATGTGGGACGTGGACGCCGCCGATGTGGTCTTTGATGGTCAGTATGTGCGCCTGTCCGACGAGCGTGCCGCGCGCGAGCAGAACCGCTACCTCACGCTGCGCGACTTTGCCAACCTGTGCGTCAAGAACATCGCGGGCGGTGACGCGCTCACCTCGCATGCCTCTGCCTGCCTGCCCGTTTCGCCTCCGCCGTTTATGGCCGGCATTGCCGAGGTCGAGGTCGATAAGGCCACCGGCAAGGTGACCGTGGTGGACTACGCGGCGGCTGTGGACTGCGGCACCGTTATTAACGAGGCGCTCGCGCGCGTCCAGGCCGAGG
Organism: Collinsella aerofaciens; assembly: GCA_048246715.1. Lineage (GTDB taxonomy): Bacteria > Actinomycetota > Coriobacteriia > Coriobacteriales > Coriobacteriaceae > Collinsella > Collinsella aerofaciens_BY. Next base: position 109,177 of record DBFBCB010000031.1, read on the forward strand.
GCGGCATTGCCCAGGGTATAGGCCATGCGCTCTACGAGATCGTCGAGCACGACGACCGCGGTCGCCTGCGCACCGGCAACTTTATGAGCTACAAGCTACCCACGCGCCTGGATATCGGCAGCATTCGCGTGGCCTTTGAGCCGAGCTACGAGCCGACGGGCCCGTTTGGCGCCAAGTCGATCGGCGAGGTCGTCATCAACACGCCGCTCGCCGCCGTTGCCTCGGCCGTGGCACACGCTACCGGACATCAGGTTCGCTCGCTGCCGATCACGCCCGAGAAGGCCCTGCTGGGGGAGTAGGCGAGGAGGCGCTGTACCCGCTCATTGCCTAGCCCGGGGAAACTGCAGCCCACTTTTCAACTGAATTGTGGGCTGCAGTTTCCGTTTGAGGGCCTTGGCGGAAAGTGCATCCCGGAATAGGGGCTCAAAACGGGTTGCAGTTTCCGGTTGATGGCTATAGCGGAAATTGCATCCCATTCCGAGGCCCCAAACCGGGACACGCTTTCCGGCGCATGGCCAGCACCGCCTGACTGCCGGGTCCCGCCGAAGTTGCGGTGGAATAGGGGCTGTTTTGGAGGACTGGAGCCCCAAACAGTCCCTATTCCACCGCAACTTCGATGGGGCGGCGGGGGATCCGATGCGTACTCGTGGTGAGGTCGTGAGCCTGTAAAAGGTGTGCGTGCGCTTGCCGTTCGTATCTGCTATCATTCCTAGTCTGTGCGCTCATGCGGGCGTGGCGGAATTGGTAGACGCGCCAGATTTAGGTTCTGGTGGGATTCCCGTGAAGGTTCGAGTCCTTTCGCCCGCACCAACGCATCTGCGTCGGCTTCGGCCGTCGCGACTCTTTGTTGCATAAAGGTACCAGCACCTCAGATAAGCTGGGCAGTATGAGGAGGAACGTGTTGAACATCACCGCTTCTGACGTCAAGGACGCCAAGCTCACCGCTACGGTCACCATCCCGGCCGCCGACGTCGACGCCGCGATCAAGAAGGCCTACAAGGATACCGCCAAGAAGTACCGCTTCCCGGGCTTCCGCGCCGGTAAGGCTCCCCGTCCGGTCATCGACTCCGCTCTTGGCGCCGAGGCTACCCTCGCTCAGGCCACCAACGACCTGATCGCCGCCAACGAGCCCGCCGTCCTCAACGAGCTGGACATCGTCCCCACCAAGAGCGGTGACTACAAGGAGCTCGACCTCGCCAAGGATCACGAGGACTACACCTACACCGTCGAGTTCTCCCTGCGTCCTGCTGCCGAGCTCTCCTCCTTCGACGCCGTCGAGATCGAGATGCCCCCTGCGGAGGTCACCGAGTCCGAGATCAACAACCAGGTCGAGATGCTCCTCAACTACCGTGCCACCTTCGAGGACGTCGAGGGTCGCGCCGTCGAGGCTGACGACTATGTGACCGTCGACCTCAAGGCCGTCGAGAACGCCGACAACTTTGCCGCCGAGGGCCGCATGCTCATCGCCGGTAGCGACAGCAACCCCAAGGAGTTCAACGAGGCCCTGATCGGCGCTAACGTTGACGATGTCAAGACCGTCACCTGGACCGACGAGGTCGAGGAGGGCGAGGAGGCCGAGACCCACACCGTCGAGGTCACCATCAAGGGCATCAAGGTCCGCAACACCCCCGAGCTCACCGACGAGCTCGTCAAGTCCGACTTTGGCTTTGACAGCATCGACGCTATGCGTGACGCCATCAAGATCGAGATCGAGCAGGACAAGGCTTCCCGCCTCCCGGCCGAGAAGGAGAACCGTTGCGTCTCCGCTCTCGCCGAGCGTCTGCAGCTCGACGAGATGGACGCCGACTACGAGCAGTCCGTCTTTGAGGAGCTTGGCCAGAACTTCCTGTCCAACCTCGCTGCCCGCGGCATGACGCTCGACACCTGGCTGCCCGCTTCCGGTCTGACCATGGAGCAGTTCATCGGCGACCTGCACAAGCAGGCCAACGACGTTGCCCGTGAGTCCCTGGCTCTGGACGCCCTTGCCCGCGAGCTCAAGATCGAGGTCACCGAGGACGACATCAACGCCGAGTTCGAGAAGGCCGGCGTCAAGGACGTCGAGGCTTCCAAGGCCGAGTTCATCGCCGATGGCCGCATGCCTGCCGTCCGCGAGTCCATCCGTCGCTCCAAGGCCGTCGACCACCTGGTCGAGAACGCCAAGGTGACCGAGGTCGACGAGACCGCCAAGGACGCCGAGTAATTCTCGCCACCTTGCCCGCGAGCGCATGCGTGCGCCCGTGATGGGGTAAAGTTATACACCGGTTATCCGGTTGCTTCGTACGGTGCCAGCCAATGCATAGCATGCGGGCACCGTACGTTTATCTAGAACCAATTTGGTCCGTAAGAGAAATGGAGATGCGTATGATCGCCAAGTTCGATTCCGCCCTCGTGCCATACGTTATCGAGCAGACGCCGCGCGGCGAGCGCAGCTACGATATCTATTCGCGCCTGCTCAACGACCGCATTATCTTCTTGGGCGAGGAGATCAACTCCGTTAGCGCCAACCTGGTCGTTGCCCAGCTGCTGCATCTTGAGAGCCAGGATGCCGAGAAGGATATCTCGCTCTACATCAATTCGCCCGGTGGCGAGGTCTACTCCGGCCTGGCGATTCTTGACACCATGAACTTCATCAAGCCGCAGGTCTCGACCATTTGCGTCGGTATGGCCGCATCCATGGCCGCCGTGCTGCTTTCGGCCGGCGCTAAGGGCAAGCGCTTCTGCTTGCCGCACTCCAAGGTTATGATTCACCAGCCCAGCGGCGGTGCCCAGGGTCAGCAGACCGAGATTGAGATCGTTGCCGAGGAGATCAAGAAGACTCGTCGCGAGCTCAACCAGATCCTGTCCGACGCCTCGGGCCAGCCCATCGAGAAGGTCCAGGCCGACACCGAGCGCGACAACTACCTGACCGCTGCCGAGGCCCTCGACTACGGTCTGATCGACCGTATCGTCACCTCGCGCGATCTCGCCGCGAAGGACGCCTAGGATGGCAGGTAACATGCAGGACAACTTTGACGAGAACGGAAACCCCATCCGCTGCTCCTTCTGCGGAAAAGAGCAGGGACAGGTTCGTCGCCTTGTTAAGGGTCCGACCAATATCTTTATCTGCGACGAGTGCGTTGCCGCCTGCTCCGAGATCCTTGAAGAGTCGCTGGCTTCGGACTTTATGGACGCCGCTCGCAACGGCAAGCTGCCGAGCTTCCTCAACGACCACGGCCAGACTGCGTCCCAGCCCGCCGTGGACCCCGAGACCGAGGGCTTTGAGCTCGAGGACGACCGCCAGGTCATCACGCACGTGCCGACGCCGCACGAGATCTATGACGAGCTTTCTGCCTATGTCATGGGTCAGGAGGACGCCAAGCGCGCCATGTCGGTGGCCGTGTACAACCACTACCGCCGCGTGATCGAGGGCGGCGCCGCGGTGTCTGCCTTTGACGACGGCGTGGGCTCGCAGTTCGACGACGATATGGACGAGGTGGAGCTCGCTAAGTCCAACATCCTGTTGCTCGGTCCCACCGGTACCGGTAAGACGCTGCTGGCCCAGACGCTCGCGCGCATCCTCGAGGTGCCGTTTGCCATCGCCGACGCCACTGCGCTTACCGAGGCCGGCTACGTGGGCGAGGACGTGGAGAACATCCTGCTCAAGCTTATCAATGCTGCCGATGGTGACATTGAGCGCGCGCAGGTGGGCATCATCTACGTGGACGAGATCGACAAGATCGCCCGCAAGGCCGAGAACCTCTCCATCACCCGCGATGTTTCGGGCGAGGGCGTTCAGCAGGCGCTGCTTAAGATTCTTGAGGGCACGGTGGCCAGCGTTCCGCCCACCGGCGGCCGTAAGCATCCCCAGCAGGAGCTGCTGCAGATCGACACGACCAACATCCTGTTCATCTGCGGTGGTGCCTTTGTGGGTCTGGACAAGATCATCGCCGACCGCGTGGGCAACAAGGGCGTGGGCTTTAACTCCGAGATCGCCGGACCCACCTCGGTCGACGAGAATGACCTGCTGCGTCAGGTGCTCCCGCAGGACCTCAACGCCTTTGGCATGATCCCCGAGTTCGTGGGCCGTACGCCTGTCGTTACTCAGACACAGGCGCTCGACGAGGACGACTTGGTGTCGATTCTGACCGAGCCCAAGAACGCCGTGGTGCGCCAGTATCGTAAGATGTTCCAGCTCGAGGACGTTGAGCTTGAGTTTGAGGATGCGGCCCTGCACGAGATCGCCCGCATGGCGCTTGCCCGCAAGACCGGCGCCCGCGGCCTGCGTTCCATCTGCGAGGACGTGCTGCAGCAGACGATGTTCGACCTCCCCAGCGAGGAAGGCGTCGCCAAGGTCATCGTGACCGAAGCCTCCGTAAAGGGCGAAGAGCAGCCCCAGCGCATCTACGGGTAAACCAACCAAAAACGTGCTTGCAAATAGCCTCCGACCACCCGCGGTCGGAGGCTATTTTATATATACGCAATAACCCCAACTACCTGTGTTATTCTGTGTGTTTGTTTAAGCCTCAGCGAAGTCATATCAGACTGAAGTGATCGATACCTAAGGGGAGGAATGTAGGCCCTGGCGGGCCTACATTCCTCCCCGGCGGGACAGGGAGAGATATATGGAAGAAATGCCCAAGAACTACGATCCGTCGACCAACGAGCCGGCGATTCTGCAGAAGTGGCTCGACGGCGGCTACTACAAGCGCCGTGAGGGCGTGGGCGACTGCACCGTCACCATTCCGCCTCCCAACGTGACCGGCAAGCTCCACATGGGTCACGCCACCGACGACTCCATCCAGGACGCCATCATCCGCATGGCCCGCATGCGCGGCAAGTCCACGCGCTGGGTGCTCGGAACCGATCACGCCGGTATCGCCACGCAGACCAAGGTCGACAAGAAGCTCAAGAGCGAGGGCATCAGCCGCCTGGAGATTGGTCGCGACAAGTTTGTCGACGCTTGCTGGGATTGGACCCACGAGTACGGCGGCATCATCGTAGAGCAGATCAAGCGCATGGGCTGCTCCGTCGACTTTGATAACGAGCGCTTTACCATGGACGAGGACTACGCGCAGGCCGTGCGCAAGGTCTTCTGCGACTGGTACCACGACGGTCTGATTTACCGCGGCAAGCGCATCGTCAACTGGTGCCCCAACTGCACTACCGCTATCTCGGACGACGAGGCCGAGTACAAGGACGAGAAGGGCCACCTGTGGCACCTGCGCTACCCGCTGACCGAGCCGGTCAACGGCCAGGACTACATTGTCGTCGCCACCACGCGCCCCGAGACCATGCTCGGCGACACGGGCGTCGCCGTTTCCCCGAAGGACCCCGAGAAGGCCGCCTTCGTGGGTAAGACCGTCAAGCTCCCCATCGTCGACCGCGAGATTCCCATCTTTGAGGATTGGCATGTCGACGCCAACTTTGGCTCCGGCTTCGTTAAGGTTACTCCGGCCCACGACCCCAACGATTACGCCATGGGTCAGGCCCACGACCTTCCGCAGATCAATATCTTCGACGAGCACGCGGTGGTCGTCGAGGGCTATGGCGAGTTCACCGGCATGACCCGCGAGGAGTGCCGCGAGGCGGTCATCAAGTGGTTCGACGAGCACGGCCTACTCGACCACGTCGAGGAGCACGACCACTCCGTCATGCACTGCTACCGTTGCGACGCCGCACTGGAGCCGTGGCTGTCCGAGCAGTGGTTCGTCGCCGTCGATAAGCTCAAGGGGCCGGCGCTCGACGCCGTCAACTCTGGCAAGGTCACCTTCCACCCCGCGCGCTGGACGCAGACCTACACCACCTGGATGGAGAACCTCAAGGACTGGTGCATCTCGCGCCAGCTGTGGTGGGGCCACCGTATCCCCGTGTTCTACTGCGAGGATTGCGGCTGGGAGGACGCCCTTACCGAGGACACCGACGTGTGCCCCAAGTGCGGCGGTCATCACGTGCATCAGGACGAGAACGTGTTGGACACCTGGTTCAGCTCGCAACTGTGGACTTTCGCCACGCAGGGCTGGCCGCAAAAGCCGGAGCTGCTCGAGGGACATCACCCCACGACCGCGCTCGTCACCGCGCGTGACATCATCGCGCTGTGGGTCGCCCGCATGGTCATGAGCTCGCTGTACTTCCTGGACGAGGTTCCGTTTAAGGACGTCGTCATCTACCCGACGATCCTTGCCAAGGACGGCAGCCGCATGTCCAAGTCCAAGGGCAACGGCGTTGACCCCATGGACCTCATCGGTATGTACGGCGCCGACGCCATGCGTTACAACCTGCTGACGCTGTGCACCAACAACCAGGACGTCAAGTTCGATGCGAACATCGACAAGAAGACCAAGAAGCTTATCGACAGCCCGCGTACCGACCAGGCCAAGTCGTTTGTGACCAAGATCTGGAACGCCAGCCGCTTCCTCCTCATGAACATGGATGGCTACACGCCCGGCGAGCCCGTCGTTGAGACGCCGGCCGACGCCTGGATGTTCAGCCGCCTGGCCAAGGCCGTCAAGATGGTCACCGAGGGTATTGAGAACTACACCTTTGGCGATATGGCCCGCGGCGTGCAGCAGTTCTTCTGGAACGAGGTCTGCGACTGGTACGTCGAGGTCACCAAGGCCCGCCTGAAGGGCGAGGGCCGTCTGCAGGCCCAGCGCAACCTGATTTTTGTGCTCGACACCTCCATTCGCCTGATGCACCCGCTTATGCCGTTTGTCACCGAGGAGATCTGGGACAACATGCCGGCGAGCGTGCTCGACCTGGACGCCGAGGGCAACCTGAACCGCGCCGAGGCGCTCATGATCGCCAAGTGGCCGGAGCCCGCCGACTACGCCAAGTATGTTGACGAGGACGCCGAGCGCGCGTTTGAGCTGTGCCGCACGGTCGTTTCCGCCGCCCGCGCCACGCGTTCGCGTTATCGCTTGAGCCCCAAGGCCGAGCTCGACGTGGTCGTGCGCGCCGGTGCCGAGGACATCGAGAAGCTCGAGAGCCTGCGCTCGACCATTGAGCCGCTGGCCAACACCGCTTCGCTGGTCATGGGTACCGACGTCGAGAAGCCGGCTGCGAGCATCGCCGTGGTTGATAGCGGCGTCGAGGTCTTTGTGGTGCTCGAGGGCAAGGTTGATCTTTCGGCCGAGAAGGCGCGCCTGGAGAAGGAGATCGCCGCGGCCCAGAAGGAGCTCGCCGGCTGCGAGAAGACGCTCGCCAACGAGGGCTTTGTGGCTAAGGCCGCGCCTGCGGTGGTCCAGAAGAAGAGGGACCGTGCAGCTGAGCTCAAGGAGATCCTGGCGGCGCTGACTGCTCAGGTTGCTGACTTCTCGTAGGCGGTACTGGGGGACGCGGTTTGGGGCATTGCTCGCTACTGCGGACAGTCCTGCTCGCAGTAGCGAGCAATGCCCCAAACCGCTCCCATAGCGGTTACGGGGGCGTCCGCTGCCTGTGATGGCCACATTGCTGATGCCTTGACTCCGCTGCAAGCGGGTAGTGGCTGATATTTTGAATGGGAGGGGCTCGTTGTTTTGATGGGCCTCTTTTTATGTTATTGGAGACTTTGGTTATGCCTAAGCGTTCTGGCTTGTATAGCGTTCCTTTCTCGTTTGAGTTGCTTTCGTTTGGTGAGGCTGTTGGGCTGGCTGCTGATACGGGGCGGATTTCTGGGGATGCTGGGCCTCTGCTCGAGACGGTTGTCGATATGCTTGATGAGTTGTGGCGTCCGGACGAGTATTTTGATTGCATTCAGGTCGCCGGTACCAATGGCAAGACTTCGACCACGCGTTTTTCGGCCGCCATTCTTCGTGGCGAGGGGCTCAAAACCGCGCTGTATACGTCGCCGCAGCTGGTGCGCTATCCCGAGCGCATGGAGGTCGATGGGTGCGTTGTGAGCGACGAGGCGTTTGCCCGTGGCGTTTCGGCAGCTGTCGAGGCGGGGCGCCGCGTGAATGCGCACCGTGTGGCGGCGGGGGAGCGCGCTTATACCATCACGCCGTTTGACCTGCTGACGGCTGCCGCACTTGTAGTGTTTGCCGAGGCCGCGGTGGATGTTGCCGTACTCGAGGTCGGCATGGGCGGTCGTTGGGACGCCACGAGTGCGACCGATCCCGTCGCCGTTGCCATTACGGGCATTGGGCTCGATCACACGCGCATCCTGGGCGACACGCTTGAGGCCATTGCGGGTGAGAAGGCGGCGGTTATCAAGCCCGGACGTCTGGTTGTGCTGGGCGAGGGCACGCATGAGGCGAGTGTTCAACGCGTGATGGATGCTCGTTGTCGCGAGTGCGGCGTCGTGCCGCTCGTGGTAAGCCACGCCACGACTAAGATGCCGGAGCACGTGGGCGATACGGTTGAGTTTAGCTGCACCACGCCGCGTGCGATCTATACGTCGAGCATGGTCAAGCCGGCGTATCAGCCGCAGAATGCTGCGTGCGCGATTATGCTCTGCGAGGGGTATCTGGGTCGCGAACTCGATCATGACAAGCTCGATGCGTCGCTTATGGGCTGCCCCACGCCGGGCCGATTTGATGTGCTGGGAACTGACCCGCTCAAGCTGATCGACGCCTGCCATAACCCCCAGAGCTGCGAGAACTTTGTGAGCGCGCTGGACGAGATCGATCCGTGTGTTGAAAATCGCCCCACGCTGCTGTGCGCCGCGCTGGCAGACAAGGACGTGGCGGGCATCGTCGACGTGCTGATCCCGGCTTTCCCGCGCGTGGTCGCGACCCAGACCGATTCCGATCGCGCCTTGCCGGCAGAGGAGCTCGCCGCCCTGGTGGACGCCGATAAGCTTGCCGGTGTGTACCCGAGCGTGCCCGAGGCCCTCGCGGCTTTCAAGTCCGCGGGCGAGCCCTTCGTAGCAGCCGGCACCATCACCCTAGCCGGCGAAGTAGCCGGCCTGCTGCGCTAACCCATCCCCTCATCAGTTGCGGTGAAATAGGGACTGTTTTACAAGCCAGGAGCCCCAAACAGTCCGTATATCACCGCAACTCAAAAGCCCCGTCCCAAATTAGCTGCGCTTGGGTGCCCGTTTACGAAATCATTTATGCCGCTTAGCCTGTAGCATATTGCAAACCTCCAGCGGCGAAGGATACGCTCAACTTAACTTGCCAATCGGACCAGTGCTGTTTGGTCCGTTGAGCGTGTCGGGAGGAAACATGAACAGAAGGCATGTCAACGCGGCCATTACCGCGGGTTTGGCTCTGACGATGACGGTCGGCTCGGTGCCGCCGCAGGCGTTCGCCGAGATGATGCAGGGTGATACTACCCAAGTCGTTGCCGAGCAAAGCGATGCGACGGGTGCGGCTGCCACGTCTGCGGACACCGGTCAGGCAACCTCGCAAGACCAGAGTGAAGACAAGATCGCCTCTTTTGCCAGCCTGAACGAGCTACATGTTGCCGAGGGATCCGACGCCACGCTGCCCCAAACTGTAACGGCAACCTACGAGAGCGGTACCACCAAGCAGGAAAACGTCATCTGGAAGCTGAACGGCGCCGATGCTCCGGCAACCTTGGCGCAGCTGCCTGCCGGCTCGTATGAGTTTGAGGGTACCGTCGACGGCACCACGCAGACGGTCAAGCAGCGCGTGGTTGTCGAAGCTGTTACGGCGGACCCGGCAGTGGTAGATCCGGCGGCAGTAAACGCCCCTGATGTCATAGAGACGAGCAACGAAAGTGGCATTACGGTCGAGTCGATCGACGCCAACCCGATTCTGGAAAAATATGTCGGTGCCGATTACTACGGCCAGATCCAATCTTCGAGCGTTAAGGTAAAGCTGTCGGATGGCACCGAGACCTCGGCGTATGTTGATTGGGACGAAAAGTCGCAGACGGCATTTGATACGGCGACGGAGGAATCCGAAGTCCCCATTACCGGTCAGATTACCGGCGTAAGCGTGAACAACAACTGGATCACGCTCGCGGAGCCGTACGAAGTGAGCGGTGTACTTAAGGTGTACGTTCCCCGTTCAACCAGTAATGGCTCATGGGTATGGACTGCAGCTGGTATTGCTCCCGCGCTTCCGTCCAGCATTTCGGTCAATTATTCAAATGGTCAATCTTATACATGCCCTGTTGAGTGGAATGAGATCTCGGCTGATCAGTACCAAAAGGAAGGAACCTTTGTTGTCGAGGGACATTTGAAGAGCTATCCCTCTATGCTCGCACAGTGCACGGTCGCAGTCCGCTCTGTTAAGAGCGTCCAGACCGAGTTGACGTGTACGACCCTAACTGGTGAGGTCCCGTCTCTGCCGTATTCTGCTTCGGTTGTCTTTGATAGCGGGGCCACCGAGCAGATCCCGGTGTCTTGGGATTCTTTCGACGCGTCGCTTTACTCTAAGGTGGGCTCGTTTACGGTTAAAGGTAAACTAAACGGTTTTGATTACCGTGAGGTTACCTGCACCGTTACCGTCAAAGATCCTAAGGACGTACTCGATCTTAATTCTCTGAGGTTCGAGCGCGTGGTCGGCGACATTTCTCCTCTTAGCACGTATGTCTATTTCCCGTTTACGCAGTCAAATAACACTACATACACCCAAGGTTATCAGGTTAACTGGGACAACGCCGACGTGTCTCAATTCCAAAAGGCAGGCACCTATACGGTCACGGGCACGCTTGTGACATATAACGAATCTTCAGCCGCTAATGGCCTAAAGGTAACTGCTCAGGTCGAGGTCAAAGAAGTTGCCTCTATCGACGCTCTTGCTCCCGTTAACACGCCCGTCGGCGTACGTCCTACAACGGGCGGCGGTCTTCCCTACAGCGTTGAGGTTGCATTCACCGACGGTACAAAGAAGCAGTGCAACATTGCGTGGGACCCTATTTTGGACACGCAGGTGGCAAGCGAGGGGTCGTTTAAGCTTTCCGGTTCGCTGTCGTATTGGACCAATACCTCATCTTCATCGTCTACTCAGGTGGAGCTGGGTGACAGCAACCGAGTCACGGCGACCATCTCCGTCCGCGCCCTGCAGATGCCTTCCTCGACATCGACAAGCACGCTTATCGGTTGCCAGCCCAATATGCCGGGTTCAATCGAGGCCACGATGTGGAATGGCTCGCGAGGCAATTTCCCCGTTCAGTGGTCGACGATTAGTCAGGAAGCCCTAAAGAACCTTGGCCAGATTACGGTTAGCGGATACTTTACCGGCTCTAACATTCCGGCTACGGCGACGGTCAACGTCTGCGATCTCGAGGACAGCAACATCGGCAAGATTGCTTATGTTCCCGGCGCCGGACTTCTGGCTCCGCGCTACACATCCACGCTGTATTTGTCGGATGGCAGCTCGTTCTATCCCCAGTATTCGTCGGGGCAGCCTTATAGCTGGGACGAGTTTCCTCAAGAACTGCTGGACGGCAAGCCTGGCGAGTACGAAATTACCGGTACTATCACTGGCTCGTTGGCAAAGATCCATGCGACAGCGGCGTGCGGCGAGGTCAAGGGCGTTAACAACTATAGCGATAACGGTGTGACGCTTGGACAGTCGTACGAGGACTGGCGCGTTATCTATCCCGGCGAGGAAGTCAATCTGGACTACTTCTACGTGTCCGGCGTATTGCAGGATGGAACGACTTTTGACAGTCTCGGCGTCAACTGGGATACCTACGATAGGTGCCCCCAGAAGGACTGCACGATTACCGGAACGGTCGCCGGAACGAATATCCCCGTGAAAGTGCACGTCATCGTGACTAAAAACTGGGAGGCTCAGCCACAAACCATTACAGTGCTCAAGGGCAGCGACGGTACCGCTATGCTTCCCAGCTATGTCGATCTTGTCAGTCCTGATGCGGCAGAACATCCGGACTATTCGCATAAATACGCCGAGGTCAAGTGGAACACGAAAGGTTTTGATTGGACTCAGGGTGGCGTTGTTCGCGGCGCTGCAACAATTAGCTTTAATGCAGGGTACGGCATGCAGGCGGTTGACGTTCCGATTACTGCCACCGTTAAGATCGCGAGCAAGGCGACCTCGGTGCAGGGCGGAACCATATGGACCGTCCCCGGCACCAAGCCGATGCTGCCGGAATACCTTGAGGTTCGATACGACAACGATGTGTCTTCTGAGCCCCAGCGCGAAAAGGTCACATGGGACCGTGTCGCCGAAGACGCGTATGCCAAGGACGGTTCGTTTAAGGTGAAGGGCAAGCTCCAAGGTGGTGCCGAGGCGACGATTACTGTCGACGTCTGCTCCGTCACCTCTATTGCCGTTCCTGAACGCATTACCACGGCTAATGGCGTCGTTCCCGAGCTGCCGTGGAATGTCTCGGTTGCCACGAGTGACGGCAAAACTCATAATGCCCAGGTTCAATGGGATTACGTTCGTCCCTCGGTTTATACCGGAGAGGCGGGTCAGGTCACGACAGTGTCTGGCACGCTGTTTGCAAGCGGCCTCGACGGATACGGTGACGGCGCTAACACCGGTCTCACTGTTCAGACCAAGATCGTTATCCAAGGCGTTGAGAAGGCAATCGATAACGGCGAGACCGCAGTGACCACCAAGGCCGGTACCGCTCCGACCATGCCGTCCAAGATGGCGGTCGAGATGAGCGACGGCTCCGTTTCGACGGCGGCTATTGATTGGGATCCGATTGCGCCCGAGAAGTACGAGCAGCCTGGTTCGTTCTATGCGACGGGCCACGTGGTCGGCTTTGATGCCGCTGCCGTTATGGCGCTGTTTGACGATGGCGGCCAGAAGGTCGGCGTGGATGAGAACGGCAACGTTACTGCTAAGGTGACGGTTGCCGACAAGAAGGCGAAGAAGGTGGCGCTGCAGCCCGAGGCTGTCGTGGTCAACACCACGGTCGGATCGATGCTGGAGCTGCCCGATGCCGCGTCCGTATATTACTCGGATGGCTCAGCGCGAGATATTCGGAGCAGTTTAGGCGGCATCGAGATCGAAAAGTGGACTGACACCGACGGCATCGACCTTTCCAAGCCGCTCGCCAAGAAGGGCACATACAAACTCGTCGGTAAGCTCAAGGATGTCGACAACGTCAACGCTATCGTGTACGTCAACGTCTCCGAGGCGCCGCGAACCATCACCAAGCTCGAGGCCAAGTCGTTTAACGTTGCCAGTGGTACGTCCAAGCAGGATCTGTACGCCCAGATGCCCAAGCAGGTTGTGGCGACTTACTCCGACGGCTCGACCGATTTGCTCGACATTGACGTGTGGGATCTTTCTAACGTCACGGACGAGCTGCTCAACGGAACCGGCACCGTGGCGATCACGGGTACGGTTAAGCTCAACGGCGCCAAGGTGACCTGCAATGTGACCGTGGTGGATCAGGATGCCCAGACGCCCGACCACGTCGAGCCGATCGATGTTGTTGAGATTGCGGACAATGCCAAGGTCAGCGACCTTATGGATAAACTGCCGTCCAAGGTGACGGTGGTCATGAAGGACGGCAAGACCAAGAAAGAGACGCCCGTTAAGTGGTCTCAGGTCGACAGCCTGGGTCGTGCCGGCACTGAGTTTGAGGTTACGGGTCTATCGGACAACGGCATGACCGTAAAGGTTCAGGTCAAGGTGACGGCGCATATCGTGGACTTTGATACCGTTGACGAGATTGAGGTCGAGCGCGATACCAAGGCGGCTGATGCGTTGGCCAAGCTGCCCGCCACGGTCACGGCGATCTACTCTGACGATACCGATTCCGAAGCCAAGGTAGCGTGGGATACCAAGGGCCTCTCCGACAAGGACTTTGCCAAGGAAGGTGAAGTTACGGTTAAGGGCACGGTTGCCGGCACGGATCAGAAGGCGGAGTGCACCATCAAGGTCGTTAAACCGCTTCGCGAGATTCCTGATCACCTTGCTGGTACGGTTGACACTGTGACGCTCGACGACGGGGCGAAGCCCGAGGCTGTTGTGGCCGCCCTGCCCAAGACCGTGAAGGTCGCCATGAAAGACGGATCAGAGGTCGATTCGAAAATCGACTGGACTGCTCCCAAGGAGGCCGTCACCATTAAGAATGACGGTACGAGCGTTGTCGTTACGGGTAAATCCGCGGTTGGCAGCTTTGAGGTTAAGGCTACGGTTAACCTGGTGCCGGTCGTCGAGAGCGTCGCTGACTTCAAGCTTTCGGTTGCTCGCAACACTGCTGCTGGCGATATTGCGCTGCCTGCCCAGGTGACCCTCAACATGTCCGACGGCTCGACGAAGACTGCCGCCGTTACGTGGGATAAGACCCCGCTCACGGCTACTGCCTTGGGTGAACTGGGCAACATTACGCTTGAGGGCACGGTCGAGGGCACTTCGGTCAAGGCCAAGTGCACGGTGACGGTTGTAAAGAGCGATGCCGAGATTCCGACGTCCGTTGAGTCTGTTGCCGGAATTTCCGTCCCCGAGGGTGCGTCTGCCGACGCGGTGCGCGAGGCGCTCAAGGGCGTCAAGGCGACGATCCTTATGAAAGACGGCAAGACGACGGCGGAGTCCGAGATCACATGGACTGAGGTCCCTGCCGCTGCCGCCATGTACGGCAACAGCGTCGTCGCCAAGGGCGTTACGGTGAACGGCAACCTGCCTGTCGAGGTCATTGTCACCTCCACGACGACGATCAACAAGGTTGCCGAGGTGCCGCAGATCACGGTTGAGCGCGATGCCAAGGCCGATACCGTGACGAGGCAGCTGCCCAAGAAGGTTGCCGTGACCTATTCCGATGGTCACACGGACGAGGCCGCGGTCACGTGGAATACGGATGGCCTGGACAAGCATCTTGCCGCTGTCGGCGAGCACACGATTGAGGGCTCCGTTGAGGGCACGACGCTCAAGGCAACATGCAAGTTGGTCGTCGAGACGCCGGCAAGCGAGATTCCCGTAAGGCCTGCGACGTTCGCTCCCGTTGAGGTGTTTGAGGCAAGCTCTGCCGCCGATGTGCTGAAGGCGCTGCCCAAGAAGGTCTCCGTGATGATGAAGGACGGCAGCCAGGAGGACTACGACGTCGATTGGGAGAATGTTCCCGCACTGGATTGGGGTGCCGATGACGTGACCGTGGGCGGTAAGGTTCGCGGTACGGAGCTTACGGTCAGCTGCATGGTACGCGTTAAGCCGCGCCCGGCGGCCAAGGGCCTCGTTATCGTTGACCAAAACGGCAAGGCCACGACTGCCGAAACCGTGCTCAAGGTAGAGCGCGGCAAGGAAATTGACCTTGCTGCCGCGGCGAGCAATGCGGCCGATGGCGCGCTGCTGCGTGGTACCGTGACGTGGACCTCGTCCGACCCGACGATCGCCACGGTCGAGAACGGTAAAGTCAAGGCCCTCAAGAACGGAACCGTCGTCATTACCGCGACGATGCCCGTTGACGGCGACGCCGCGGCGATTGCGACGCTTGCCGAGGATGGCGCTGCGGAGACGCTGGCGCCTCAACAGCTCACTGCTTCGGTGACCGTTGAAGTCGTTGAGCCGGTCGTTGAGCAGAAGCCGGAGGCTGGCAAGGATAACGGTGCCAAGCCCGATGCCAAGGATCCTTCGGTCAAGAAGAATGGCAAGAAGACTGCCAAGGGAAGCCTGGTCGAGACGGGCGACAATACGGCTGTGGCCGTCGCCGCACTGGGCGGAACCGGCCTGGTGGCGCTGATCGCCGCCGCGATCGAAAAGCTGCGCCATCGTGCGGAGTAAGGCTGCGAGCTTAGAGCTTTAGGACTCTAGGACACAAGAAGGCCTCCCGGTTCTCTTCGAGGAATCGGGAGGCCTTTCGTTTGACCGTAGGGCAGCTAATTTGAGACGGGCCTTTTTGACTACCCTGGTCCCCTTGGCAGTTGCGGTGAAATAGGGACTATTTTATGGGCTAGAAGCCTTAAGCAGTCCGTATTTCACCGCAACTTAGTTTGGGGACTTGGGGATGAGATTAGTCTAGGCGGAGCGGATCGTGGGGGTAGGCGTTGAGAATCTCGACGCCGTTCTCGGTCACCAGGGCCAGGTCCTCGATGCGGACGCCGGTGCGGCCGGGGAGGTAGATGCCCGGTTCGATGGAGAACGTCATGCCAGGCTCTACGACTTGATCGTTGACGAGCGAGACGTCGCCCGGCTCGTGGTCCTGCAGGCCGATCGAGTGTCCCAGGCGATGTGTAAAGTACTGCCCATAGCCCGCATCCTCAATCACATCGCGCGCGGCGCGGTCCAGGTCGCACATGCGCACACCCGGTGCGATGAGTGCCTCGGCGGCCTCGTTGGCACGGCGCACGATGCCGTAGATACGCGCCGTCCCCTCGTCCGGCTCGCCCCAAAAGAACGTGCGCGTCATGTCCGAGCAGTAGTTGCGACGACGCCCGCCAATGTCGAACAGCACCACGTCGCCGCGCTTGAGCACGGTGTCGTCGGGCTCGTGGTGCGGGTCGCCGGCATTAGCACCAAAGCTCACGATGGGCGGAAAGCTAAAGCCCTCGCAGCCGTGCTTGCGATACAGGCCGAGCATCTGGTCGGCGATCTCGCGCTCCGTCACACCCTCGTGGACGAGCTTGATGGCGTCGGCCATCACGGCGTCGTTAGCGGCCGAGGACATGCGCATGAGCTCCTGCTCGGCGGCATCCTTGTGGGTGCGTGCGGCGGTGACGGCAAAGTCACCCAGGAAAAACTCGCTGGCTGCGTGGCGCTCCATGAGCGGCATCAAAAAGCCAGAGCGCATGACGGTGTCGATGCCGAGTGGTTTGGTCGGATCGACTTCGCGAGCGATGGCATCGGCCACGACATCGTTGTCGGTGTGATAGGCGATGCGGGCATTGTCATACTCGGGCAACTGATGCAGCGCGTTGACCAGGATCACGGGCTCGCTACCGCGTGCGAGCAGCACGCCGCAAAAACGCTCGAACATATCGGCATAAAAACCGGTCAGGTAATAAATCGACCACGGGTCGTTTACGAGCAGCTGTGCGCCGGGGTGCTGAGCCTCGAGCACATCAAGCACGTGCGCCACACGCTGGTCATCGACATGTGCCATGAAACATCCTTTCGCTAGGTTGCCATCATGGTATCCCAAGCCTGGCGGATAGGGACGTTCCTTTTATGCCGGCACCTCGGGACACTCCTTAGCATGGGCTGTCTAGCGAACGTTCGGGCAAAAGTAGCTAAAAGAGGCCCGTCCCAAATGGGCTGGTTTCAAAAGTATGGCGGATTACGGGGCTGGACCTGTATTACTTGACCATGGCAAAAATCGCGAAATTAAAACCGCAGGTAGATGGCTTGTCAAAAATTGAAAATGGCCGGTATGGATGGGGGTCTCCGAATTGGCCCCGTAATCCGGCATAGTTTTGAAATTGCACTAAAGTAGGCACAAGCTAAATACCGATTCCAAGGATAGTTGCGGTGGAATAGTTCCTGGATGCTGGGGTTTTGGCGGAAATCAGGAACTATTTCACCGCAACTGAGGAGGGCGGGGTGGATGGCGGGGTAGCTTAAAGAGCCTCGTCCCTAATTGGCTACTTAGGCAGGTTTGATGTCCATGCTGGCGATTAGGTTGATGTTGGTGTTTAGGAGGTTCTCTAGCACGGCGTCGCCCATGCGGATGGGGGCTTTGACCACTAGTCCGCGGATGAGGGCCATGGCTTGGGCGTGGAGCACCAGCGGGATGGCTTCGGCCGTGCGCACGGGCAGCAACGCCTCGTCGCCTCCGGATACGGCCACGGTAGTGGTGAGCACGCGCATGGGGCAGGTGAGCTCCTGGTGAGCGAACTTATCGCCGCGCGGGCAGTTGTTGCCGGTTACGGAGTGCACTTCTACCACGGCGCCGTCTGCGTCACGCTCTACCTCTACGGTCAGGAGGCATTCGGATGGGCAGGTGGTGCAGTTGAACTGCAGCGTCTCGGTCGTATTCGTGCTCATGAGCTATGCCTCTTCAACGGGATCGACGGACAGGACAATTTCGCTAGCACCTAGGTCGAGTGCGCGCTGAATCACCTTTGGCGGCAGCGGGAAGCTCTCCATGATGCTCGGTTTAAACTGGCGGACCTTGCCTGCAAACAGTTCTTCGTCGCCTGCCAGAATGCGCACGCGGGCGGCATCGACTGGCCGGCGCACGCGGAAGTTGAGCTTGGTGAGCGCCACGGCCGTAATGCGTCCCGGCAGCGCGTATCCTGCAATGCCGGCGGGGGAGACGGTGAGCTCGCAGCCAGTGTCCGCGACCGCGTCCGTCTCGGCTCCGCCACCTAGCGCGTACGCCGCTGCAGCTGCGCCAGCCCTCTCGGACTCGGTCGTCACGTTGTCGGCTAGGTCGTGCACATGCAGCACATTGCCGCAGGCAAAGATGCCCGGCACGCCCGTCTGCAGGCTCTGGTCCACCACGGCGCCGCGCGTATGTGGGTCAAGCTCAACGCCCGCGGCAAGCGAAAGCTCGTTCTCGGGAATTAGCCCCACCGAAAGCAGCAGCGTGTCGCACGGAACGATGCGCTCCGTCCCGGCAATGGGCGCCAGGTGCTCGTCGACCTGGCTTACCTCGACGGTCTCCACGCGGTCGTGCCCGATCACGCGTGTGACGGTGGTGGACAGGTGCAGCGGAATTCCAAAGTCGTCTAGGCAATTCTTGACGTTACGGCGCAGGCCGTTGGCGTACGGCATGAGCTCGTACACGCCCTCGACGGAAATCCCCTCGAGCGTGCACCGGCGCGCCATAATAAGTCCGATGTCGCCCGAGCCCAAAATGACGGCGCGCGAGCCGGGCTTGAGGTTTTCGATATTGATGTATCGCTGCGCCAGTCCGGCCGTAAATACGCCAGCGGGACGGCTACCGGGAATCTTGATCTCGCTGCGGGTGCGCTCGCGGCAGCCCATGGCAAGGACGACCGCGCGTCCGGTGAGCTGTAGCATGCCGTTGCGACTCATGAGCGTGACGGTGTGGACCGCGGTGTTTTCCGTAGGCTCGCCCGAATCAATCCCAATCACCATGCTGTTCAGGAACAGCGCAATGTCGGTTGCGCGCACCTGGTCGATAAAGCGCTGCGCGTACTCGGGACCGGTGAGCTCCTGTTTAAAGTGCGACAGGCCAAAGCCGGGGTGGATGCACTGGCGGAGGATTCCGCCCAGATGCTGCTCACGCTCCACGATGGCCACGTGCGCGCCGACCTTGTGCGCGGCAAGCGCGGCCGCCATGCCGGCGGGGCCGCCTCCGATAAGGACCACGTCGAAGGCCCGCGTCTGCATCGCCTCGGTAGCTTCTGCTTCCGCGTGTCCATCGCGCATATTAAACGCCGCCATCCTAGCGCACCCCCTTCAGCGGTCCCTCGACCAGCCAAGACCCGGCATCCTCCAACAGCACTTCGCTGGGGTCGCAGCCCAGCTCGCGCGCCAGGATCGCCACCACGCGGCTCTGGCAAAAGCCACTTTGGCACCGACCCATGCCGGTGCAGCAGCGGCGCTTGACGCCCTCGACCGAAACCGCGCCCGGGTGGCGTCGAATCGCGGCAACGATCTCGGCCTCGGGCACCGTCTCGCAGCGGCAAACGATCTGCCCCCACGCGGGATCGGACTCAATGAGCTCCTCCTTGCGCGTCAGCGGTGCGCGGTCAAAGTCGTCCGGTGCGCAGCGAATTGGGTTCCAGTCCGCCCGCTCGCGCAGCTCCACGCCCGCCTCACGCATCACAAGCTCCACACGCTCGGCAATGGCCGGCGCACTCGCCACGCCCGGCGACTGAATGCCCGCCGCCTGGAAAAGCCCTGGCACCATGGCCGACTGTCCAATTAAGAAGTCGTTCGTTCCCTGAATGACCGGACGCCCGCCGGCAAATGCGCGCACCACGCGGCGCGTGTCCAGATCGGGCACCAGCTTTCGTGCACCGGTCAGCAGCGCGTTTACATCGCTCGCATAGGTCTGCGTGTCGCCCGGCTCGCGCACGGCAGCCGTGGCGGTGATCACGGTGTTGCCGTGCACAGTGCCCGTCACGATAACACCCTTCGACACCGGCGTCGGCACGGGGTAGAGCGGCATGAGCGTGCGCGGCTCCTTGTCCAGCACCACGATGTTGCCCTGGCGCCAGACCATCTGAAACTCTTCGGCACCGGCCATATGCGAGATGTCGGCGGCGCCGTTGCCTGCGGCGTTGATCAGGTAGCGGCAGCGCACGTTACCAGCGGGGGTCGCCAGCGTAAAGCGCACGGCTCCGTCATCCGAGTCGACGACCTCAATGGCCTCCACCGGTGAGGAGCGCATAAACGTCACGCCGTTGGCGACCGCGTTCTCCAGCGCGGCGATGGCCACTTCAAATGGGTCAACGTAACCGGTCGAAGGGCACCATAGTGCGCACGTGGCCTGGGCACTCGCGCGCGGTTCCAGCTCGTGGATGCGCTCAGGTCCGACGATCGACAGCTCGGGCACGCCGTTGGCAAGGCCGTTGCTTCGCAGCTGCTCCAGCTGCGCACGGTCCTCGTCATTAAAGCCCAGCACCATGGATCCGGTACGGCAAAACATAAAGCCCAGCTCCTGAGCCCAAGTACCATACAGCTCGCAGCCACGGGCATTGACCTGCGCCTTTACCGTGCCCGGCGCCGGATCGTAGCCGGCGTGCACCAGGCCGCCGTTGGCCTTCGACGCGCCCAGCGCAATATCGTTAGCCGCCTCGACCACGCAAATGGAAAGGTCAAATCGCGCGAGCTGCCGCGCGATGGCGCATCCGGTGATGCCCGCGCCGACAATCGCGATATCAAACGTTTCTATCACAGTGCCTCCCAGACGAGTTGACAGGCCGTCAATAAGACTATCCTACGGTCCGCACACCCCCAGTGCGGCGGCAATGCGGCGAACAGTCCTGCAACACCCGCCAACGGCAGGCGAGGGGAGGCACAGGACCGTCGGCGACCGCGTCTGCCGCCCCTGGTGTCAGAGGTTTGTCTCGTTCTGTAACAGTAAGCAGTAGAGATGGGTTCCAGATGTTACAGATCGAGACGTTTGCCAGACAGCCCCTCCGATTGTCTTGATCTGTAACAGTAAGAGGGGTTTATGGGCCCAAGATGTTACAGATCGAGATTTAAGTCGGGGAGAGAAGGGTTTGTCTAAATCTGTAACATCTGGGACTGTTTTTGCCGAGTAACTGTTACAGATTGAGGTGTTTGTGTCCGCGCCGGCCCCGTACCCAGCCGTAGTCCCATATAAACAAACCCCGTGGTAAACTTGACCGGACTGTAAATATTCCGAAAGGTACCCCTCAATGTCCAAGTACATCTCCGAGCTCATGTCGCCGCAGCTTATGGGCGTCATCTATGCCTTTGTTGGCTTTATCATCGCCCTGTACGTGCTGTCGGTCGTCTATGTGTTCATCGACGCTCGTCGCCGCGGCGCCAGCGCCTACGTGGCATGGGGCATCATCGCCCTCATCCCGTTTGTGGGCCTCATCGCCTACCTGGTCTTGCGCCCTCACTCCTACGCGGCCGACCGCGAGGAGCAGGAGCTGGACATGGCCCTGCGCGAGCGCCAGCTTGCCCAGTACGGCACCTGCCCGCAGTGCGGCGCCCCCATCGAGAAGGACTTTGTCGTCTGCCCGGTGTGCGATACCCAGGTTCGCAACGTGTGCCCCAGCTGCCATCGTCCGCTCGACGCGCACTGGAAGGTCTGCCCCTACTGCCGAACTCGCATTCAGTAACGCATCCATCGTCGGGCCGGCCGTAAGCCACGGGCCCCGCGCGTCACGCGCAAGCCGCACGCCCCGCAGCCCCGCCCCCACACGATGAAGCATGCGTAGAAAATCGCCCGCCGTGCCATTAAGGTGCGGCGGGCGCTTGTATACCAAGGCAACCTGCCTATAATGATGCAAGTCAAAAACGCCGAGCGCATCGCACGCACTTGCATCAGGCATCCGAGAGGAGAAAACATACCCATGAAGGCACTCTACAATGACGGTTCGGTGGCCGAGCTCCCGCAGGACGAGGTCACGCACGTCATCCGCCACTCCGCCGCGCACATCATGGCGCAGGCCATCAAGCGTCTCTATCCCGAGGCCGACTTTGCCTACGGTCCCGCGACCGACAACGGTTTTTACTACGACGTCGACCTGCCCGAGGGCGTCAAGATCAGCGAGGACGACTTCCCCGCGATCGAGGCCGAGATGAAGAAGATCGTTAAGGAGAACCTCAAGTTCACCGTGTACGAGAAGCCCCGCGCCGAGGCCATCGCCCTTATGGAGGAGCGCGGCGAGAAGTACAAGGTCGAGCACATCGGCGACCTGGACGATGACGCCCGCATCACCTTCTACCAGCAGGGCGACTACATCGACATGTGCGTCGGCCCCCACATCTGCTACACCAAGGCCCTCAAGGCCTTTAAGCTCACCGGCGTCTCGGGCGCCTACTGGAAGGGCGACAAGGACAACAAGATGCTCACCCGCATCAACGGCGTTGCCTTTGCCACCAAGGAAGAGCTCGACGAGCACATGCACATGCTGGAGGAGGCCAAGAAGCGCGACCACCGCAAGATCGGCCGCGAGATGGACCTCTTTATGATGCGCGACGAGGCCCCCGGCTTCCCGTTCTTCCTGCCCAACGGCATGATCCTTAAGAACACGCTGCTGGACTACTGGCGCGAGATCCACCACAAGGCCGGCTACGTGGAGATCTCCACGCCGCTCATCATGAACAAGCAGCTGTGGAAGACCTCGGGCCACTGGGACCACTACAAGGACAACATGTACTCCACCGTCATCGACGACGAAGAGTACTGCATTAAGCCCATGAACTGCCCGGGCGGCGTGCTGGTGTACGCCTCCAAGCCGCATTCTTACCGCGAGCTGCCCATCCGCGCCGGCGAGATTGGCCTGGTGCACCGCCACGAGCTGCGCGGCGCCCTGCACGGCCTGTTCCGCGTGCGCTGCTTTAACCAGGACGACGCCCACCTGTTTGTGCGTCCCGACCAGCTGACCGACGAGATCGTGGGCGTAGTCAACCTCATCGACTCCGTGTACCAAAAGTTTGGCTTTAAGTACCACGTTGAGCTTTCCACCCGCCCGGAGGACTCCATGGGTTCGGACGAGGACTGGGCTCGCGCCGAGGAGGGCTTGCGCACCGCTCTGGAGCAGTTGCACATGGACTACGAGGTCAACGAGGGCGACGGTGCCTTCTACGGGCCCAAGATCGACTTTCACCTGGAGGACTCGCTCGGCCGCACCTGGCAGTGCGGTACCGTCCAGCTCGACTTCCAGATGCCGCTCAACTTTGATCTGGAGTACGTGGACGCCGACGGCACCAAGAAGCGCCCCATCATGCTGCATCGCGTGTGCTTTGGCTCCATCGAGCGCTTCATCGGTATTCTGATTGAGCACTTTGCAGGTAAGTTCCCCACCTGGCTGGCTCCCGTGCAGGTCAAGGCGCTTCCTGTCTCTGAGAAGAGCCGTGACTACGCCCACGAGGTGTGCGCCAAGCTGGAGGCGGCGGGCATTCGCGTGGTCTGCGACGACCGCGACGAGAAGATCGGCTACAAGATCCGCGAGGCCCGCTCCATTGACCGCGTGCCCTACATGCTCATCTTGGGCGAGAAGGAGGTCGAGGCCGGCAACATCTCCGTCCGCGATCGCTCCAACGAGACCGTCCAGATGAGCGTTGACGAGTTTGTTGCCAAGGTGACCGAGGAGATTAAGACTCGCGCCTAAGGCAAACTTCACAACAATTAACAAAGGCGACCGTCCACAAAGGGCGGTCGCCTTTTTTCATGCCCAAATAAGAAAAGCTGCTGGTTAAGCGGCTTTTTTTGTTGCACAAAAAGGTACAGGTTTTTGTAGAGGGGTATGGAGATGCACCTACTAGCAGCATATTATGTGTAATCGGGCAAACGTTAATTAATTGCTCGTATAATGTCGTCGCTCGAAAGATACAAAAACCTGTACTTTTGCGACTGTGCCTAGCTGCGAGCGAGAAGCCTGTTCTAAACGCCCCTGGATTTGCGTGCATCGCAAAGCCAAAAGAGGGGGGGCGAGAACATGGAACAGACGGCACGGCGCCAAGAGCAGCTGCCGGGTGCTTTTAGCGGCGCCACCACCAACAGCCAGCACGGCCGCGTCCGCTGGTATCTGGTTCACACCCCCAATGGAAAAGAGCGCGAGACCTGCGAAAAGGTTCGCCGTATTATCCCGCACAACCTTATGCAGGACGCTTTTGTGATGCAAAAGGAGTTCTGGTTTAAGCGGGACGGCGCCTGGTCGCTCCAAACCAAACCCATGTACAAGGAATATTTCTTCGTCGCGACGCACGATGCCGCTGCGCTCGATAGGGCTTTGGCCCAGTTGAGCTTTGGTTGCCGCATCGCCGGTAGTAGGGAGCGGGCGTACATGCCCATGCCCGACGATGCGCAGGACTGGTACCGCAGCGTGCTGGACGACGACGGCGTGGTGCGCAACAGCGTTGCGTGCATAGAAGACGGCGTGTTGCACATAGAGCAGGGTCCCTTGGTGGGGCAAGAGGCCCGCGTGCACAAGATCGATCGTCATAAACGCTGGTGCTTGGTAGACGTGGGCGAAGGTGACTCCGCATTTAGGGAGCTGCTACCGCTCGACGTTCCCAGCAAAACGTAAGGGAGACGTCGCACTGGCAATTCGTTCGTATTTTTGAATTTACCGATTGGGGGGATCCCTGGGGAACGGGGACGTAAGTTTGACTGTGACTGCTAAGGAAATGACAGAGAGCTGTGCATCAATGGGGGATGCACTAGCTATTAAAGAGATTAAGCCGAGCGGTACGCTTGGTTACCGCTTTATTAAGAGGCTGTTTGATCTGGTGTTCAGTCTTTTGATGAGCGTACTGCTGCTTATTCCTATCGCCATCGTGTGCGTGCTCATTAGTCTCGAATCGCCCGGCAGCCCCATGTATACGCAAGAGCGCGTCGGCAGAGGCGGAAGGACTATCAAGATTTTTAAGCTTCGTAGTATGGTCGCCGATGCTGGCGATGTACAGAAGTATCTGAGTCCCGAGCAGCTACATCAGTGGGAAGTCGAACGCAAGGTTGACGATGACCCTCGTATTACCAAGATTGGTCAGTTTATTCGTAAGTGCTCTATCGACGAAATGCCTCAGTTCCTGAACGTGCTTAACGGCGATCTTTCCGTTATTGGACCGCGTCCCATTACAAGGGATGAGCTTGAACAGCACTTTTCCGACGAGGAAAAGGCTGAGCTGCTCTCTGTTCAGCCCGGTATTACTGGTCTTTGGCAGGCAACCGATCGTAATGAGGCAACCTTCGAGAGCGGCCTGCGCCAGAAGATTGAGCTTCGCTATGTCCAAAACCGTTGTTTTGCGATGGATTGGAAGTGCTTTACTGGCACTTTTGGTGCCATGTTTGGAAAGAAGAGAACGGGACGATAGATGCAGGCAAACTTTTCTTCTTCTTACAGTGTGTTGATGAGCATTTACAAAAAAGAAAATCCTGCCTTTTTAATTCAAGCTTTAGACAGCATGCTGAATCAAACGGTTTCTCCTGCCGAGATCGTCATGGTCAAGGATGGTCCGCTTACGCATGAGCTTGAAGACGTGCTCCAAGATTATGACTTCCTGCATCCCGGACTGTTCAATTTTGTTTCGTATGAAAAAAACCATGGACTTGGGTATGCACTGCGCCAAGGCATCCTTGCTTGCTCTAGCGAAATTGTTGCACGCATGGACACTGATGATATAGCTCGTCCGGATCGTATGGAGAAACAGCTTGCCGCTATTGATAGTGGTCTCGATATGGTCGGAAGCGATGTTATCGAATTCGTCACGACTCCCAATGAACCTGTTGCGTCCACAGATCTTCCCAAGGGCATCGACGCTATACGTTCTTATTCCAAAAGGCGAAATCCCTTTCGTCATCCTCCTATGACGTTTAGAAAGTCGAAAGTCATGGAGGCTGGTAACTACAGTTCCGATTTTCTCTACTTTGAGGATTGGGACCTTTTTAACAGGATGCTCGCATGTGGCTGCAAGGCGGATAACCTGAAGGAACCGCTTGTTGCGATGCGCGTTAGTGGGGATTTCTATGCTCGCAGGGGGGGCTCGCAGTATCTTAAGTACGCTAAAGCATTTAAGCGTGCTCAAGTTGAGCGTGGCTATTTCACAAAATGCGATTATATCTGTTCTTATTTACCGCATGCCGTCGTCTGTCTGATGCCAAATTCCGTTAGAGCGTTGATATATCGTTTTGTTCTCAGGAGGTCTTAGATATATGGCTTCTGATGTTGCTAAGCCTCTGGTTAGTGTCATTGTCCCCATGTACAACGTGGGTATGTTCGCGCTTCCTTGCGTAAACTCATTGCTTGGTCAGACTTATTCGAATATCGAATATATTATTGTGGATGATGGATGTACTGATAATACTATTGATCTTATTGAAGATGCTGTTGGATCAGACACGCGATTTAAGATTTTGCATAAGGAAAACGGCGGTCTTTCTTCTGCTCGTAACTTTGGTACTCAAAGGTGCCACGGCGATTATGTCATGTATGTTGATGGGGACGATTTGATTGATTCGCGAACTGTTGAGTTGATGGTCGAAGCGGCTGACAAGTATCAAGTTTCGCTCGTTATCGGCTCCTTTGCGAAGACGCCTGTTCTTGATAACTATAAGATGGGGCAGAATGTAGAATTCCATGTTGAATCTGGAATTGAGCATTTACGAAAATTACTTTTATTAAGCGGTGAGAGCGGCTCTGCGTGCGGAAAGCTCTTTGAACGATCTCTTATTAACGACCTTGTCTTTCCTGAGGGGCAGCTCTTCGAAGACATGGGCGTAATTGCTAAAATTTGTTCCAAAATTCAAAAGGTTGCATTCTCTGATGCGTGCTTTTATGCATACGTGACGAGACCTGGTTCCATTACAACGCTCAGAAAGCAGGGTTCCAAGCATGCTAAAGACATGGACAGGACTATTGAGACTGTTCGACGATTTGCCGGGTCTGAATTTCAGGGCGAGTTTGAGTGTTTTCAATCATTCTGTACGCTTCGCGTTGCAATGAGGGTTGATCCGGACGGATTTGATAGTAAGGCTGACGCCCAGAAATATTTGAGGAATGCTCGAGGGCTTGCCTGGAGGGCGTCGAGGAACCCATATGCTTGTTCAAAATGGAGGTTACGCTGTGCTCTCTTTTCTATCTCTCCTAGGGTTCATAACGCTTTCTATGCGTTATATGCTGCAATTTCTGGTAAGGCTATCGGGTAACTCCTGTGATAAAAGGTTGATAAGGTGAGTTTTTCTATTAGCGCGCATCTGTTTAACGTTACTGAATGCCATGGCAGCTTTTTGTATAACATCTATTTTCAAGATGTGTTTAACTGCTGTGTTGGTGTTTTCGACGTGGTTTCGACCGGAGGTAAATCGACGGTTTACAAACGATATGCAAAGCAGGTGTAGAGATGCCAATCTATTTCATTGCCTTTGTGTCCCATATTGCATTGCTATATTTTTCGGTAAAGATACCTAATAAGCGCGTCAGTTTTCTTCTAGCGGTTATCGCGGTTCTCCCCCTTTGTTTGGTGGCGGGGCTGCGCGATGCATCTGTCGGTACCGATACCTCGGCATATCCTCTCAGGTGTTTTTACGCCTCGCAGTATTATTCGCTCACAGGTGCTATGGGTGCTTGCTCAGATCAAGAGCCGCTATTCGTAATTCTCTTCTGGATCCTGGGGAGACTGACTGGTGATTTCCACGCTGTTCTTTTTCTTTGTGAAGCCATCGTTCTCCTTCCCTATATTTTAGTTGTTAGGAAGTTGTATCCTCGCGGGTATCCTGTCGTAGGTTTCTTTCTTTGTTTCGTTGTGTTCGGTTATACGTTAAACATAATTAGGCAATGTCTTGCTACTAGTATGCTCGTCATGATGCTCTATGAGCTGTTCCGTGAGAAGCGCGTCCCCGCTATTGTTTATTTGGCTCTTGCAGTTGGCTTTCACAAAATGTCTATCATAGGACTTTTAATTTGGATTATTTATATTTCATGCTTCAACCGCAGACAAGAACGTTCATACAAGACCGTTGCACTTCTTGCATGCGTTGGCGTTATCATTTTTGCTATTTGTGTGATTATGATTGGACCGGATGTAATGGAACTCGTGTCTCTATTTACGTCGTCATATAGCTTTCAGATCAAACACGCTGGAATGGGCTCATTTAATATCACAATGCTTATTTATTTTCTATTTTGCCTTGCTATATGGATGTTGGGTAGT
Source organism: Collinsella aerofaciens (assembly GCA_048246715.1). Taxonomy (GTDB): domain Bacteria; phylum Actinomycetota; class Coriobacteriia; order Coriobacteriales; family Coriobacteriaceae; genus Collinsella; species Collinsella aerofaciens_BY. The sequence goes on from DBFBCB010000031.1 coordinate 137,235, forward strand.
AAGGGTTTGACCACGAGCATTGATCGATGGACACTTAATTTTTATACGAGCTGTGGCATAATTTCTTCCTTATTCGCTCAATTTGCGAGCATCAGTCCTGAGCTAATTCGACTCAGTTTCCCTTTTCTTTTCATTTCAGGTTTGGTTTACCCCTTTTTATCTGAAAACCTTGGTAGAGAGCGGTTTCTAACTGGAACTCTGGGCTTTTTATTTTTCGTGTTTTATTTTGTCATTACGTTTGTATATGGCGGCAGCTGCGATCTTTTTCCGTATTCGTCGGCGCTATTAGGAGTTATTTATGCATGACGAAACGCCTGACATCAGTATTGTTGTACCGGTATATAACACCGAGCGTTTTCTTCCCGCTTGTCTGGAATCTATTGATATTCAAGGGACCGGCTCTTTTGAGGTGATTCTTGTGGATGATGGTTCCACCGATGGATCTCCCGAGATTTGCGATGCTTATTGCGATAAGCGTGAGAGAGCCTTCGTTATTCATAAGGACAACGAAGGTCTTCTCGCTGCACGTCGAGACGGTCTTCGTAAGGCGAGTGGGCGTTATATTCTTTCGCTCGACTCCGATGACGCTCTTCTTGAAGGCTGCATCAAAAAGGTATGCGATGTAATTGCCTCGACTGGTGCTGATATCATTTCATTTGACTTTACCATGGGATTGATGCCTATTAAACCCTCGTTAAAAGTTGATATCTGTTCTGGTATGCATACGGGCGAATCTTTTGATGCTGTTAAAAACCTGTTGTGCGGATGCGATTTCAATAGCGTTTGGAATAAGGTCATTCGGAGAGATTTGTTTGCCAGTGATGAGTGGTACTCGAAACGAGTTGGCCTTATGCACGGTGAGGATCTTTGTCAACTTCTTCCTGTTTTCGATATTGCAAAGAGTTTATTTCACATTGACGAGCCGCTTTACTACTATCGTCAGCATGGCGCTAATAGTACGAAGCAGTTTAAAGAGGATCAGATAACTGATTGGAGCTTTGTAAGCGACGAGTTGATTCGTTATGCGAGTGAATGGTCGAGCGATTCAGTAAAAAATGCCAAAAGGGGTATCTGTCGACACTATTGTGATCTTGATGAAGTTCTTTGGCATTGTGAAGTGGATAAAGAGGTGAAAAGGCAATTTGATAAAACAATTAAAAGCGAGTATCAGAGTCGAATCAGCAATTGTCCGGACTTAGTTCATAGTCTTGTTTTGTCAAATTGCAGTATCGTTTCTTTTTCTGCTCGGCACTTACTAAGCTGCTTTAAATGTCTCCGTCGTCTATTTGTATAATGCAGGTCATTATTGCTTTTTTCTAATATATTTAGTTGGAGTATTATTAGTCCTGACCGAGCTTGTCCTTAGCTTTCAATTAAGTGACAAGAATTTACGATTGAACCGATATCAAAGGTTCAGTCTTGTCGTGCGGTGTATTCATTCCTTGGGCTTTAGTTATTTCGGTCGATGCTTAGAAGCTGGTCTTTGCACGTTTTTTCAAAGAAGTTCTCCAACGCCCCCATGGTCTGGGTGAGTCAATAGACGCTTTCGTTTGTGATTTATTGTTTGTAGTCTATTCCTCTATGGGGTGCCGTCTGCGATTGGTCTTGTTGATTGCATGTTGGGGCATCATAACTTAAATGTCCGAATTGATGGAAGCGCATATTTATTCGACTTTGAAGATGGGAGGAGTCAATTGTTGCATATTCTTAATTTAATTAAGAAGGCTATAAAACTTCTACTTTCTAGCCCTATTTATGATGGCTTACTTAGGTTATGTCGTCGTTCCGATTCTATATCCTATGCGTCTAAGGCGAAGCTTAGCATGGTTTCCAAGAGACCATCCAATATGTTCATGCCTATTGTTTTTAAGGAAGGCATATCTTACGACATTTCTATTATTGTGCCTGTATACAACGTTGAAAAATACCTCAAACCTTGCCTTGATTCCATTGTGACACAGGAGTTTTCTGGCAAGTTTGAGGTTATTATTGTAGATGACGGGTCTAAAGATGATTCTGGCGTTATAGCCGATTCGTATGGACTAATGCCTAATGTTCTTGTAATTCACCAAATAAACGGCGGCCTTTCCGCAGCACGTAATGCGGGTCTTAGAGTTTCTCGCGGTAAGTACATCATGTTCGTGGATTCTGATGACATGATCGGGCCAGGGTATCTTGAGGATATGCGGAGCAGACTCGATGAAACATCTGCGGATTTCGTTACATCGACTTTTAGATATATGTCTGATGATGGTTTGCTTGGCAAGATAGAGAACGATAGAGCTAGTTGGATGGTGCCGTGGGGCAGACTATATCGTCGTGAAGTCTGGAATCGACTAGGTTTTCCCGTTGGTGCATGGTACGAAGATCTGATTCATCCGGTATGGATAGATTGTCGCTTTAACGATGAACCTTGTTATGATTTGAGTGGCTATTATTACCGAATCCGTCCTGGATCCATAATGCAGTCTACCCCTACGAATGTTAAAGGGCTTGATTCGTATTGGGTTCTTGATGAGTTGATTTCTTTACGTGCAGAGCTGGGGATTAATTATAGTCAGGAAGACTTCAATCGCATTTTTCCTTTGTTCGGACCGCTCTTGCTTGGGAGAACTGTCGCTCTGGACAACTGCGCTCGTAAGATTTTATTTGCTTGTTGTTGTGACACGTTCAATTCAATTGATGAGTTCAGCAGGGTGAGTACTTCGATGAATGGTAGATGGAAGGATATTGAGAAGGCTCTGCGCACTTCGGATTACAGCCGCTATCTTCTCGCATCGCTTTCTCTAGCTGCTGATGGGGTAACTGGACTCAGCCTTTCAGATGCTATTCATATTTGGGTGAACAGGAACAGATAAATAATGAAGATTGGAACGATTACTTTCCACGGTGCTTTAAATTTCGGGTCTGCACTTCAGTCTTATGCGCTTCAAGAAGTCTTGAAAGGCATGGGGCATGAGGTGCGAATAATCGACTATCGTTCTCGTGACTATGAGCAATATAGGTTTTTCCAACCTCGCCACCCGAAGATGACGCTGCGCGCAATGCGCTGTTGGCGTAAGCAGTCGTCTAGAAAGGCTGCATTCGCGGAATTTTCTAAAAAGTATTTCAGGCTTACAAAGAGACCGTATTTCTGGAAAAAAGAAAGTGATATGTACGAACTCGCTGAGCAGTTTGATTGTTTTATTTGCGGAAGCGATCAAATTTGGAATCTCGATTGCACACAAGGTGTTGTTGGCCCCTATTTCCTTTCATTTGCCGGAGATAGTCGACGAGTTGCTTACGCTCCCAGTCTTGCTCATACTTTCTTTAGACCGGAGAATTTTGATGAGCAACTTGTATCCGATTTACTTTCAAGGTTTGATTTTTTGTCTGTTCGCGAGGAGGAGACGGTTCCGCTATTTCAGCCACTTGTCGATACGCCTATCGACGTTGTTTTAGATCCCACACTTTTGTTGGAATCCGATGACTATACCGACATGGCATCTAAAGATGTCTTGCAAGGTGAATATATTTTCATGTATCTTTTGCGTGAATGTCCTGAGCTTATCGAGAGCACCGTCGCGATGACGGAGGCAACAGGCATGAAGGTGGCTTATATATCTGAGAATAATCTAGATATCCCAAATTCAATTAACCTGTTTGGCGTTGGCCCTGAAGAGTTCGTTTCTCTTATCGCACACGCAGACCTCATCGTTACCAATTCCTTTCATGCAACTGTATTCTCTGTTCTCTTCCATAAGCCCTTCCGCGTATATGCAACAGATAAGTCTGGTGCGCGTATGCGCGACTTGCTGGGCAATATCGGGCTGTCTGACCGTTGCGTCAACGTTATGTGTGCCGACGATGTTCCTCCTTGTGACTGGGGTGATGTGGACTCTCTTCTTGATTCTCTGCGTGAGCATTCGTGGGCTTATCTTAGAAAGGCGCTTTCGTAATGGGAGAGACAAGCCGACTTATCAAAAATACCGGCATTATCGCAGTTGGCGGCATGGCAACAAAGCTCGTGTCGTTTCTTCTGCTTCCGCTCTATACATCGGTTCTTTCCACTGCTGATTACGGCACCGTAGACTACATCAATACTATTGCTTTATTTTGCGTTCCTGCGGTTTCGCTGCTTATGGATGAAGCGCTGTTTCGGTTTCTCATTGACTGCCGTACCGATGAGGATCGGTCTACAGCCGTGACAGCGTCATGCGCTGTACTTCTTGCCGGATGCGTATGCTTTGCAGTCATGGCGATTCTGGTATGGTTGCTTTTTGAGCCTGAAAATCTTGGCTGGGTCGTGGGACTTGTTGTTGCTGGCGCGCTTCTGCAGATGGCTTCTGCTGTCCTTCGTGGTTTCGGGGATACCGTGGGATATTCCGTCATGAACTTTGCCGCGAGTGCTTTTACCATTTTGCTCAATGTTCTCTTTATCGCCGTTCTTCGCTGGGGCGTTGTGGGTATGCTATCTGCAACGGTCATTGCGCAGGGCGGTGTTGCTCTCGTGTTCATGGTAATGCGGAGGCTCTGGCGTTATATCGATCCGTCGGCTCTCTCTATCTCCTATGCTTTAAACCTTCTACGGTATTCATTTCCGCTCATCCCTAATAAGGTTTCCTGGACTATTAATAACTTGCTGGACAGGCTCATTATCATGAGTACGCTTGGGCCTTCTGCTGCCGGCGTGTATGCAGTGTCGTACAAGTTCCCCGGTATCATGGATCAGGTGTATGGCTTTTTCTATCAGTCTTGGAAGGAGAGTTCAGCTCGAGCCCTAAACTCTGATGAGGATGAGTCGGCTTTCTATAACTCTGTGTATCGGGCGCTAAGGCGTTTCATGATGAGCGTCGTTCTGCTTATGTCCGCGCTTATGCCTCTTGTGTATGGCGTCCTGATTAAGGGTTCATTCGGCGAGGGCATGTTGTATGTACCGATATTGCTCTTGGCGACGTACTTCAGCAATATTTCCGGTTTTTATGGCGGTATCTTCACCGCACATAAAGAGACTGGAATTATGGGAACCACTACTGCGGTGTCTGCTGCTCTTTGCGCCCTGCTGTGTGTCTTGTTGATTCCACGCTTTGGTCTATATGGAGCGTCTTTTGCAACCCTCTTGGCGATGATCGTGGTGAATGAGTACCGCAGGATTAAAGTCGCTAAGTTTGCGAAGCTTGTCGAAGACCGGGCTGAGCAGATTCTGACTTTGGTTTCAATTCTTGGAGTGTTCGCCTTTTATTATCTGTCAGCCTACGGTGCTGGCTTTTTGAGCGCTATTGCCTGTCTTGCAATTGCGTTGGCTTTTTTCGGTTATATGAATGCGGACATTCTGCGCAAGTTGCTTTCGGTTCATAAATAGGGGGGTAACTGCATGTCTACTGTGAAAAGGGGAGAAATTCCCACGCTGTTTGAGTCGCCATCGCATTGCTGCGGTTGTGGAGCGTGTGCCGCTAGTTGCCCTAGAGGCGCCGTTACCATGTCCGAGGGTAAGGATGGGTTCGTTCTTCCTGTAATTGATGGTGATCTTTGCATTGGCTGCGGCGCGTGCATTAAGGCGTGCGGTCTTAACCGAGGGATAGGCTTTAATTCCGCCGGACCGTTCTTTGCCGCCGCCGGTAGGGACGATGTCTCGGAGTCCGCCTCCGGTGGCGTTTTTGGTGCATTTGCGCGTGAGCTTATTGCTTCTGGTGGGGTCGCATATGGCGCTGCCTATGAGCGCGAGGGGAGCATCCTTCGGGTGCGGCACCGTCGCGCGGCGAGCGTTGACGGGCTTCGTCCACTGCTTAACTCAAAATATGTGCAGAGTGATGCCGGAGCTTGTTTTGCCGACGTGAAGGCGGACCTTCGCGAGGGGAGGCGGGTTCTTTTCTGCGGTACGCCTTGCCAAGTCGCCGGCCTTAGGGGCTTTCTCGGAGGCGATTATGAGAACCTGACAACCGTTGACCTGGTCTGCCACGGCGTCCCTTCCGGCCGCATGTTCGCGGATTGCGTTGAGGGCTATGGCAGACAGCTTGGGTCTCCCGTGGTTGATTTCCGGTTTAGGTGCAAGCGCGAGGGGTGGGACAACTCTCTTCTTCTATTTCTTCTTCTTGAGGACGGAAGAGAGGTCACCATTCCTGCGGCGAAATCCCCCTACTACGACATGTTCCTGAACCTCAAGACTCTTCGCGATAGCTGCTATAGGTGCCCCTATGCAGGGAGATTTCGCGCCGGCGATCTTACCATCGGTGATTTTTGGGGCGTCGACGTTAATAGGCCCGACGTTTTGAAAGATGCTGAGAAGTTTAATCAGATGAAAGGTGTCTCCTGCTTGCTGGTGAATAACGACCGCGGCAGGGAGTTTATTGAATCCAGCAACGCTCTGGACTTGTACCCTGTCGAATTTGACGATATCGCTAAAGGCAACGATCAGCTCCGCCGCCCGAGCACCTTTCCAAAAGACAGACAGCTCTATATTGACGCATTTGTCGAAGGTGGTTGGCATGCCATTGAGTGTATGTATAAAAGGCGTGAGCGGGGAATATTTTTTTATACTAAGAAAATAGCACGAAGGCTTCTCCCTGAATCATTTCGGGAGATTGTCAAAAAGTATTTGAAAGATCTTGCAGACTAGGTAAGGACCCACGCCTGGGCGGGCCCCCCGTTGGGCTCGTAGAGCCATACCGTGTTGCCCTCCGAGGTCCGCTGCCCCCGGTCGTCCAGCGCCAGCCCGGAGGCGGACGTGAATGAGTAGCGGCCTCCGCCCGGGGCCGAGACGCGCCACAGCTGCGAGGCGGAGCCGTCCGCCTCGGCCAGCACCGCCCGGTTGCCCGACTCGGTCAGCATCAGGCCGCCCGAGGAGACCCTGTAGAGGCCCGTCGCCCCGTCGCGCTCGAGGGAGAGGGCGCCCGCGCCCGAGGACAGCGAGCAGCCCGATGCGGAGGCCGACACGGCCATCCGGGCGTCGAGGGCGGCCGCGAGGCGGTAGGAGCCGTCGTCTATAACTTTCTCTAATGTTGCGATTCGGTATTTTGCTGCCAGGTCGTACCTGGCGTTCCATTTGCTGTTCGATTCCTTGGAGACGTTTGATGCCGCAGTAAGCTCAGCCTTGGCGCCTTGAACTTTCCATTCCCTCTGGTTCATCGCGTACGCAACAGTCCCGTTCTGAATCCCCGAGATGCTCGGCGGGAAGGACTGGTTGTCGGCATCGATGGAAAAGCTCTCTTCTTTGGCATCCAGGTGCTGCTGAATGCGATCGGCATACTTCTCGGCCCATTCATCGGCCTTGCCATTTCGCACAAAGTAATTGTTGGATAGGTCGGTCGAGCGGTAGGCGTAGTCGTCCATCTGGTAATTTGCCGTGTGATCGGAGTGGGCGATTGCCATGAGCTCGTCGGTCAGGCCAAAGTACAGATGGCGCTGGTCCAGGTCTCCGTACCAGTTGTCGCTGGTGTCGTCCCAGGTTAGGTCCATCTGGCACCATTTGCCGTCGATCTTTACGGCGTTCCAGGTGTGGCCGTTGCCGGTGATGCGTCCGTTGGCGATGCCCGCTGCGTCAAGAAGCTTGGAGTAGATGCGCTGGTAGCTCTCGCAGGTGCCCTGGTGGCGCGTGAGGCCGCTTTCGGCCGAGCACCAGTTGAGGTTGTGGTCGTACTCCAGCTGGTCGAGCGTCCAGTCGTGGAGCCACAGCGCCATGTCGTATTCCGAGCCGTTTGTCTGTTGCCTGCACTGGGCCACAGCGTTGTTGACGATCTGCGTGACGCTTGGGCGGGCGGCGTCGTTTACTGTCATCTCCGCCGTGGTGCGCAGGTAGTAGATCCCCTTGTCGTTTTGGGGGTCGTTTCTGTCGTTGTCCATAAAGTAGAAGTGGATGCGGTACGTGCCCGATGCCGTGAAATCGAAGGTAAAGTCGTGGCCCGTGGTGCCCAGGCTGTAGTAGCTGGCCCATGCCGGGCGCGACGGGTTGCAGACGCTTTCCTGGCTGCCGCCGTCCCAATAGGTGGGCACGTCCATGCGCGCCTTGGCTTGGGACGAGCCGTTGGTTTGGGTTACGTGGAAGGTCGTCGCGGTGCCCGCGGGGGCGTCGTTCCACGAGACGGTGAAGGTGACGCCGTTTTGGCTTGCCGTGGCGGAGTGGGCGTAGCCGGTTTGTGACGTGGCGGAGATTGCGGCGGGGGTGCCGTTGGTTTGGGAGCGGAGGGATGGGGCGGGGGTGCCGGTTGCGGCAGCGGTGTCGTCAGCGTTTTCCGTGTTGGCTGCGCTGGTGCCGGTGGATGTTGCGGTGCTGTCCTCTATGGTATCTGCTGTCACACTTGTGTTAGTGCCGTCTTCAGTCTTGCCTGTGTCGCTGCTCGTGGTGTCGGCTTGCGCCTGCTGCGTGGCTGTTGCCTGAGGCTGGATGGCTTCCGCGATGGCCGCCATGGGCGTCGTCGCGCTGACCATGGACGTGCACGCAATCGCGCAGAGCAGGTAGTAAAGGGGTCGTTTCATAGCGGAGCCTCTCGGTGAGCAGCCAATAGGGTCCGAAGGCAGCTCCAGGCCAGCACTCCGCACATATTTTGTTGGGGATTATTTTACGGGAACCCCAGCCAACATCAGCGAACTTTCTGGGGGATGTTGGGGAGGGGGAGCGGGATGGTTGGTTGCTCGGTGACGTTGTGGCACGTGCTCGATTGTCTATGCATACCTAGGAAGCTCCAATACGAGGCTGCCCGCACTTCTTCGATACCCGACGCCGGAACCTTCCAAGAAAAGTCCTCGAGGCTGCTACCTACGTCAAGCTCTGTGTGGTCGAATTCTTCAATTATTCGTTTAAGGTTGTTCTTGTCTTTGAGCATTAGTCGCCACTTGGCTGGCTATGTTCCAAAGATTTGGTGCAGTCCGAAAGCGTCAAATTATTGACGAGCTTTCGCTTGTCCTAGCCGGAGGCGTTTACTTCCGTTAGAGACTTTCGGAGACAGACGTCGCGGAAGCGGTTTGGCAATACTCTCCTGATTCAGACGACATTCTCTACTGCGAAGGCAAGACGGACTTTTCCTCTGCGTCGGCTAATCCCTTCTACTGTGGTGCCAGGACTATCTTGTGGAACATGCGTTACATATACTGTGCTAGAAGAAGGAGGGAGTGACGGCGAGATGCAATTCTCCATGAGTGATCGTCATGAATGTGCACGTCGTTGCTTTGGTTGGCGCATATCGAAGGTTAAACTTGAATCGGGTTTATCTAGATTAGCGTAGGGGAGATTGGCTTGGCACAGCGTAAGTATGATAGCTTCGCCGTTGGAATTCTAAATGACGGTAATGCGGCGGTGCACATTGATTTGTCAATCAATGTATGGGCCGATGTCAGACATTCCTCTGAAATAGATTTTGGTATTCAAATCCCTCACAAGGATGATATCTCGGGGTTTTTCATCTTCTTTCCTTTCGAGATTGAAAAGAACGATGTTGTTGACCTTACTTCCTCGTTTCGTGATAACGGATTCGTTCAGGTTTTATTTAATCAGGATTGTGAAACTAAATGCCGTTTTGACCGAACGATTGTTACGGATGACTGTGGTAATTCATTATTGATCCTTCCTATTTCGCATAACGACAGCTTGGTTGTCGATAATCTGGATGGAGGGTCCTTGCTTTTGTTTCGTTACGATCCCTCGGTCCTTCCTCGCGACTGCACATCTTTGTACTTTAGATTGCGATTGCCATTCGTTTCGCTTGATGGCTTGCTATCTGGTCCCGCTGATATGAGAGAAGTAATAACAGGGCCTATCGTTCCTTTTCGTACCATGAGCTCAATTGCCGTCAATCAGGTTAGAGGTCTTCCGAGTTCAGTTGTTCGTAGGCTTGTTGAATCGAAAACCGACATCGGCGAAACGCATATTGCAGTAATTGCTCCGCGGCAATGGGAGATAAAGTCCTTTCTTACGCCTTATAGGGTGAGGCCGTTGGAGAATATCGCTTGGGAACAATATCAGCCCCGATTGAAAGGCGGCATTACCATCCCGCACTCAAAAAGCTGCGATATGTTTGTATATCAGTGGCTCATTTCTGACAGCAATACTTCGTTACAGCTAGAGTTTTCGCGGAAACGCGTCACTTTTCTTACTTTGCTTTTTTACCTTGCTATCCTCTTTCTATTAAACCTTCTGAGCGAAATTCTGATTCGTTTAGTTTTTGCGATCGCCGATTAGGTCGTCCTATATATGATTGGATTGTCATGACGAAGAGCACGGTAGCCACGCTGAAAATTCGACCATCTATTTTCAATTTGATTCGCAATGGCATAAAAGAATATGAAATCAGAGACTCTTCGTTAGAGGGAGTCGATGTTATATGCTACTTGGATAGCGAGACAGGCGCATTCCTCGGATCTTTTATTGTTGGTGACGTTGAGTGTGTTGACCGAGTCGCCGATCAACGGACTATTGAACGTTCCGGGGTTAATGCAGAAACCTTCTATGACTTGTTTCCTCCCGTTTCGGTTGGGGGGCCTGAAGTTTTGTGGGTTGCCAAACTTCAAAGACCCGTTGATATCAATGATGCACTAGGGATTGGTTGAGACTATGGTTCAAGACGACTACATCCAACCGCTACCGTTTTCGGAAGTAAACCTGGACGACTCCTTTTTCGATAGCCTCAGATGCTCTTATGCTGGTTTTGATGAATGGTTCAGCAGAAAAGCATTAGACGGAGAGTGCGCTTATTTCGGATTCGACCCGCGCAACAATCTGATTGCGATGCTTTATCTTAAAGAAGAACGTGGTCTTGAAGAGAGCGTAACTCCTCGGATGGATTTTCCTCGTCTTAAGATTGGTACATTTAAGGTTGATTTCGATCACCATACGGGAATTGGAAAGCGCCTGCTTGCAATTGCTTTACGCGAATTTGCCAGATCTGGACAGGATTTCGTTTACGTCACAATGCATGAAAACGAAAATACCTCTTCGCTGGCAAAGTTGCTAAAGAAATTCGGCTTTAGCAACTGGGGCTTCAAAGAGCAGGAAAAGGTTTTGTACAAGACCAGGCCCTGTTCTGATGACGACACTTTCAGTCGTTATCCCTTTGTAAGCCGATCTTTGGGCAACTGCTGGATATTGTCCATACGCCCCGAATATCATAAGAAGCTATTTGGTGATGTTCATTTAACAAGTGAGTCAGGCCAGCCTAAAATTGATGAAAGATGTTTGAACGAGATTGTAAAAATATACCTATCCTGCTCTCCAAATGCATCGAAATTAGCGGCAGGTGATAAGGTTGTCATTTACCGAACTACTGACCATGAGGGACCAGCTTATTATCGTTCGGTCGTTACGTCAGTGTGTACTGTAGTTAAGGTAATCAATCTTGACTCTTTCAGGGATGAGGTAGATTTTCTGAAAAAGGTTCGCGGTAAAACGGTTTTCAAGTTAGAAAAATTGAGATACTTTTGGCAAACAAAAAGGTATCCTTGGTTAATATGCCTTCTGTTCAACTTCCCGCTGGAGCGTTATCCTAACCGCAAGCAATTGTTGGATTGTGGGTTTATTGATGATGGGCGTCTTGTTTGTGAGCGTATATCTCAGGATGACATGGATGGAATAATGGCGCTGGGGAATGTCGATGAAAGCTTTATTGTCGATTAAATCCGAGTTTGTTAAGCGGATTTTATCTGGTGAAAAAAAATATGAATACCGGCGTCGTGTGTTTGCCCGCGACGATGTTGAAGCGATCGTAATTTATGAGACGCTTCCAGTTGGTCGCGTTGTTGCTGAAGTTGAAGTTGAAAAGGTTCTCAAAGATACTCCGTCCGCGCTATGGGAAGAAACTCATAAAGACTCAGGAATTACTGAACAGTTTTTCTTTTCTTATTTTTCTGGGCTTGAGCAAGCCTGTGCTATTGAGCTCGGTAACGTCAGGCTTTTCGATAACCCGCTTTTACTGTCTGAATACAATCCCGATCTGACCCATGCTCCTCAGTCATTTGTTTACGTTGAGTAAGAAAGTCCGTTTCTAATTGCAATGTGGAACCGCTGTTATTCCACTACGGCACCGGAGCCGATGTGGACTCCGGTATCGATTTGTTTCTGGCGGTCTGCCTATGCAGTTGAGGGGCACAAGATACTTCAGCAAGATTAGTGTCATGGGCTTACAGTCGCGGGGAATAGCGTGTCTTTTACTGGGTTGTTGGGGTTGAATATCATATAACAGCACTGTCAATATTGCGCTGGGCACCTGGGCCGAAACCGATCGCGGTGCATTTTTGTAGCTAGAGGCCAGCTCCGTAGTGCTATCGCTCGCTAAATACTTCACAGCTAAGCCTTTCTGCGGTCAGTATACAGAAAGCAAGCGGGAACACCTTAAAAATGGCTGCGTCGCGATGGGCCTTTCGTAGCGCTTCGACTATATCGTGAGTATCTTTTCCGAGGGCTCCCTGCGGCGTTTCTCCGATTACCTTGATGCAGACATCTTGATGATGACCATTCACTCCGCTAAGGGGCTCGAGTGGGACACTGTTTTCATTCCGGGCGTTACGCGTTTTGATTGGCCTGGAATGATTTGCTCTCGGTGCGAAAGTGCTGGTATGTGCTCGCGTTCTGCGCATGGTTGCCAGATTGCTGTTGCGAAGAAAATGCCAGATGGGCTTATTGAGGAAATAGGCCTGCTGTACGTCGGCGTCACTCGCGCCCGCAAAGCGGTATACGTCTCCGCTTCGATGCAGCGCAGAACAAATTACGGGAACTATCAGGTTGCCTGCCCCTCTTGCCTAACGTCTCTTCCGGGCATTTAACCTGTGAGCTGGTCGGTCATGGACGGAGAGGGGTGATTGCCGGCGGGATGGGGCGTGTCCGCTACTGACGCGAGGTCCGGTTGCGGCTCTTGCTGTGGTCTCATGGAGTGTGCCCAAGCTGTTCTTTGGCTAGAACGGCTTGGGCACTAGCGTTTTGGTGGGATGCGGTGTTTGTTTAATTAGCCACTGTTGAATATTGTGAAGCAGCACCGTGGCATTAGCCTAGGCGCCGTGGCCGACATGGGCCCCAATGCCTATTTGCTAACGTCTGGCTTGGCAGCGCTGTTGCATGTTGGCTTCGCTCATGTTGATGCAGGTCGTATTATGCGCCTCTATCCGCGATGGTTGTATCTTTCCGGACGAAGTGATCGAGCGCCATCACTTTGGGCCTGGATGCAGTCGTCATGGAGCTGCGCACAAGGCCACTTGATGGATCTTCGGTGCTCTACAATGGCGGTGCCAGACGCTGATATAGCTGCTGATTGAAAGACATTCTGGTAAGTTCACTATTACCCAGTTCTTTGACCCGCGGGTCCCTGTCATTGTTGCCGTATATCAACGCGGATAGATCTTCTACAAAACGCTTGCGTCTATTTTCAATATCCTGCTTATAGGGAAGCTCATCTTTATTGGCTCCCCATACCGATTCAATCACTTCATCAAGATATTGGATGAAGTGATCGCTGTGTTTCGCAAGTTCGTAGACAGCTTCGTAGCCAGTACTGGTCTTCATTTCGTGCCAGGCGAGTGGGTCATAGTAAGCGAGAATGTTTACTACAGGAAGCAGACCCTGGTCTGGGAAATGCTGAACCCTTCCATTCCCAAAGTGCTCCCAGTGGTTAGCAATGTATCTAGATAGATTTGTTATAGAGTCGATAAGCCTGTTGCAGGCTCTTAGTGAGGCTTGTTTGTAGCCGAGCAAATCGATGGTTATATCCATGAAGGTATATCCATCCATTGTATTGATTCCTTTATACAGAAGGTAATCAGCCGGTTTTATCGGATTTAGCTCAAGACGTTTGTCGTAGAAGCGCTCGAGGTATTTTCTGCCGTCGAATCTTGGGCCATATACGCCCTGGAGGGAATGTGCAAGCTGCGTAATGTCGGTCGAATAAACTACAACGATGTTGTCTTGCTGAAACAGCGTTTTTGTTTGTTCGAGTACCTTTATTGCGAATTCGGGCCGGCAGCGGTCGAGTTCGTCGATAAAGATGATGGCTCGGTCGGCTACCTCGGGAAGATTGGTCTTAATGAGTTCGTCAATTTTGCCTCGAAGTTCTTTCTCATTTTTGTACTGTTCGAGAAAATCGGTGCCGCTGAAATTTTCAATGACACCATTGATGTCACCGCCATATCCGATAAGGGAAGCGGCGGCTTCTATGGCGCCAATGACCCCCTTGCCGAAATCCTTTCCCCCCTTGACGCTCTGTTCGTCTGCGGCATTAGCGATGGAGGCCAATATGGGCAAGATCGGATTCTCGAAATGGTCGTCTTCCCATGCGTTGAAATAAATGGGCAGACATGGCGTCGCGGGGAGTTCCGTCGCGGTTTCTCCTAGCGTCGCGTTAAGTGTCTCTAGGTTGATATCGAGAGCCGGATTTGCCATTTGCAGGACTCTCGCAACTTGCTTTACAAAGAATGTCTTGCCAGAGCCCCAAGGTGCATCAATGACAAAGGTATACGGAGGCTCAACCGCAATGAGCATCTTTAGAAAGTCCTCGATTTCTCTCTTGCGGTGAAGCGGGTCTTGGGTAAGAGCGTCTTCAATTGCTTTCGGTGTAGGTTCTTCGTCGGCTCGTTTCATGGTGACTGCCTTCTTTCTGTGGGCGGGGTTTCGTTTCGGTCTTATTCGTTCTGTAAATAGGATCGAAGGGTTTCTTCTTGTCTAACTTTCATCCGTAGGTTTTACCCTTTAAGTGTTTAACAATGCCTAGACCTGCTATTTTCCATACGCAGTGAAGTGGTATGGTGCTTGAGCTTATGCTGATTTCTATTTGTGTTGGGAGATTGATGGTTAACAAGTCCCGAGAGGGCAGGGACGGTGGGTTTGAAACCTCCGATGTCCTGATCACGGTTTTAACCTCTGCGGCCCTTCCGGTCGCCTCGCGCATCCTTACGCTTGCCTTTGGGGATAATTCCTTGTGGTCTGTCGACCGATTGTTCATTATCTATTTTGCATCATTTTCAGGATGGATATTGAGAAGTTATCTCCAGCTTGTCGTGGAGAGAAACGGAATGAGGGATAAAGGCTATACGTTTATGGATTCAGGTGCGTCGGGGAATGCCATTTGGACGTTTCCCGTTGCTCTTTCTCTATTTTGTTGGAATCTAATACCAGGCTTAATCTCACTTCTTGCTATCTATTGTGTCGCAGTTTTTCTGCTTTGGAAGTATCGGAATGTCTTTCGCATTGACGTGGGAAGAATGGTATTTATCGGGTTGTGTACGCTTCTTACCGTGCTTGTCGCGGAAGCGTTCTGTGCGGTCTATTTGCCTGATTCGGTATCTGAAATATATCAATTTGTTATCTATACGTTTACGTTGGTTTTTATTATTTCGTTTAATTTTGCGCTCGATCGCTTTCGAATAAAACGCTTCGGTCGCAGGAAATAGGACCCATGATCTTATAAGGGTATGAGGACAACATGGACACTTCTACAAAAAATCAAACGCTCGTATATCGCTTTGTCGATGTAGATCCCGAAGAAGGCCTGGACGCCAAGGACCTTTCTAAGTTCCTAAGCCAATTTGACGGACTGATAAAAGAGGTCGCAAAAGAGTCGGGCACCTTAGAAAATACGTCTATAAAAGTGCGCCCATTTAAAGAAGGCTCTTTTATTACGGAATTCGTGATCCATTGTGTGCCCGGATTGATTGACGCGTTAAACAGTGACGCTATATCTGCAATTAATAATGCCGGCGGTCTTGTGGAGGTTCTATTTGCTATAGCGCACATAATTAAAAAAGTTAAAGGACATATCTCTAAATATAAGCCAACTGACAATGGAACTTTCGTATATGGAGAGGGTTCGGACGCAGTCGTTGTTCCTGTTGAGATCCACGCGCTAGTCCAGTCCCCAGAAATCGCTGAGAAATTTTCTAAGGTCATCACTGGTCCGATGAAATCTTTCAAGAGGCCTTCGAGGGAGATTGAGGTTAAGATTGCCGGTAGTAAGGCTTCAGAGGATGCTATTTCTTTTTCTTCAAGCGAGGCGACTTATTTTGACAGCTATAAAGAAGAAGCTTTAAAGGCAATGCAAGAAGAGACGGTTGAGTATTCGTCCCACAATATCTGGGTTCGACCGTTATTTGGTTCCTACGGTGGAGATGTTTCCGGATATACATTTGAGTCGGGCTACGAGGACGAGCAACGAACATACAATAAGGTTCAAATAGACGACCGTGATTTTCTCGAACGCGTGCGAGATGGTGAGTATCGCTTAAATAGTGGCGACCTAATGCGTGTCGATATGACCATTAAAGAGGTCATTAATTTGAGGACGCAAAAAGTCCGAACCGCCGCATGCCATATAACTAAAGTTAGAGATTACCGTCCGATGAAAAGATGTGAACAGCTGACCTTTGCTGATTTTGTTGATGGGGAGAATAATGACTGACGTGCCGAATCAGACCAATCGATTTGCCCGGACATTGAATGTAGTTCTGCATGCTCCGCAATAGCGACGAAAACAGGTTACTATGTCGGTAGTGATACAGTCATCGTTGACTCTAAGTGAGGCGATGACAAAGGAGGGTCGTTGTTCGGTTGTTGCCGGCAACGGCTCTTTGATTTTAGGAGTTACTTTGGCGATAGATTTTTAGACTTTCGCTCAACTTATCGAACTCCTAGAGAGTCATGGCGTTCTAACTGATGCCGCTGTGCTAGATTGTCTGAGACGCGAAATGAATATTTGCTCGTCGGAGCACTGCTGAATATTGGGTCACCTGTGCGGTTCGAATTTTCAATTGTCGAGCAGCTTTTGTCTTCGATGAAGTTTTGCAATTCTAGCAAAAATCAAACATATGTTCTATACTTATGGAAGTAGACTTGTTTGGAGGCGTTAGATGGAAGTCGGAAGAGATGACATCGTAGACAGCGTTGTACGTCTGATAAATGGGGTGGGGCGTAGTCCATATTTATTCGTCGGCTCGGGCTTTTCCCGTAGATACACGGGTACCGACGATTGGGTTGGCTTGTTAAGGCACCTCTGTTCCCGTCTTTCCGATGATCCCTTTCGGTTTGACTCGTACCTGGCACGTTGTCCAGATGAGTCTGACAATAGCGCATTGCCCTCTGCCGCGACGATGCTTGATAAGGATATGCGCATAGCTGTTCTTGAGGACCCTCGCTTCGCTTCTTTTAGAGACGATCATGCAGAGGACATTCGTCAACGCAAATCTGTTTTAAAGATTATGGCGGCCGAGAGGTTATCTTCGTTCAAACCTGACCATATGACGCATGAACTTGATATCTTGAGAGAGGTCGGCAGGCGGCGTATCTCTGGAGTCATTACAACCAACTATGACTGTCTACTGGAGTCACTGTTTCCAGAGTTTAAAGTTTTTGTAGGTCAGGACGATCTTGTCTTTCACAGAACTTTTGAAATGGGAGAGATCTATAAGATCCACGGGTCTATGGATAATCCTGAATCTATGGTTCTTGAAGAGGTAGATTACGCAAAACTCGCCGAAACCCAGGATTACTTGGCAGCCAAGTTGCTAACTATTTTTATGGAATACCCAATTATTTTTATCGGCTATTCCCTTAACGACCCCGATATTCAAGCTATCCTCATGTCGATTTCACGCTGCCTCGGTTCCAACAACCTTGCGTTGCTTAGAAAGCGCTTTATCTTCCTTACTAGGGGAGAAAATGCAACCTCAACTCATTCGTTTTCTTTTCCAGGTATTGGCGAGATAAGCATGACCGAGATTAGGACGAACGATTTTGGTGCGGTGTATGAAGCAATTGGAAAATCCAAATGCTCCTTCTCGCCCAGGATAATCCGTGAGCTTCGCAGGAGCATCTACGCCTTGGCTGATGAGGGCGATCCGAATGACTCTCTGGTAGTCGAAGCGAGTTTTAGCGACCTCGAGAGACTTCCGGAGGGGCAGCATCTTGTGCTGGGTATCGGTGTTGCGAATGCTTCTTTTGGGCACGGGCATATGGTCAAAGCCGAACTTTTGTATCGTGATGTTGTGTTTGATGACGAACATGTTGCTCCTAGACTTGCCGTCGAGGAATACCTTCCTTCGCTGCTTGCTTCTAACTCGGGTGGTTTGCCTATGTATAAGTATTTAAGCGCGTATTCAGGGGAAGTTCTTAACCCAAGGATGCTAAAGGAAATAGATGAGAAGAAGGATTTAGATGCTTTTCTAAACAACAGCCTACGAAAGGCAAAAGGTAGCTATCATCTTTCGGGAATTAGACACTCGGTTCAGTCTGTTATGGCCAACGAAGGCTTTGAGGAAGCATTTAAAAAACTTGTGCTACTTGAAGAAGACGAGATCGATCTAAATAAGTTGCTTGAATATCTGAGGGCGCTCATCAAGGACGATCGCAAGATAATCCACGGTAATAGCGAACTAAAACGGCTTATTAGAATGTATGATTTCCTTAAGTACAAGAAGGCCTTCGACATATCGGCTACTAGTGAGTAATCCCACCTAGCGTCTATGAAGAAGGCCATCTTTGTAAACTATGGCATCTGAGCGTATAGTGCGAACACCACGTGCAAATGCATACTTAATATAACGCTTTCTGCTTGAAATCACAATGGTGTCTGTTTCGACCTGCCAATCAAGGGAAGATGGTGTAGAGTATCTTCCTGCAATACAAAAGCTCTTTGGGAGCTTTAAGGGTGACGCTTTCAAACTTGAGAGTGTTGCCCTTTTTTCATGTATGCATTGTGTGACGTACTGGCCAAGCACCATCCCGACAATGGAATGATCGAGCATGGGCGGCTTCTACTGGTTGACGTGATCGTGGTCAAACAAGTGATATCGATTAGAATTAAATCAATTGCGCTGGAAGCCTTCGGGCGACACCTGAAGAGGGCTGATGCGTCGGCCCTCTTTTTTGTTTGGATGTAAGATTCGGCCTGGCAAAACAAGGATCTCATTTGGGGAGAAACAAACATCCGGTGGTTTTCCGCTTCGGGACGCGCGGTTTAAGCGTGCTTTTCGGAAGTGCGGGGAAAAATCGGAAACCTCCGAGCGTAAACCGAATTTCGACAACAAAACCGCAGGTCGCGGAAGGCTAAAACAGGGGTCTGGTCTGTCGATCTCGGTTTTTCACCGCACTTCCGGAAACGCCTGACGGAAGTATGCGGTAAATTTTGGAACCGTCGAGCACAATGACCATTTCATGAAAAGTAACCGCAGGTAGAAGCGTTGCCGCTATTCAGTGTGGTCTGCATTTCAACAATTTGCCGCATACTTCCGGAATTTGCACAAGCTCGACTGGGTTGTTTGTCGTTTGGTGCTGATGAATCTTGCCTGGACCTTGTTATTTGTATTTAAATATTTACACTTAACTTATAAGTTAAGTGTAAATAGAAATGGGAGATGGCCCTTGGTAGAAGGATATGAACTTGTCGAATACGGAGACCCCAAGGGCCGACTATTTTAGGTACTGACGACTTCTCCTGACAACTCTCAATTCCAGAAAATGTTGTCAGACCCTAAGCGGAAATTAACCGCTCGAACAATGATCGGCCAGAATAGCGCGTCAGCTTCTGGAGCCTGGGCGCTGACTTTTATGCCTGGCTTCTGAAACGGAGAATACAATGAAAAAAGTAGATCTATCTGATTTTTATGCCGAAACTGAAAGTAGCGAAACGCGCGCTTATGAACATGCACTAGATATTGAGTTTATTGTTCATCGCGAAATGAAACGTTTGGGATTGAGTAAAAGTGAGCTGGCAAATCGTATGGGCATAAGCCTTCAGTCGCTTTCTAAGCTCTTGAATTCTCAACCTAATATGACTCTAAAGACGATTGCAAAGTTCGAACTTGCTCTGGGCATTAAGATCGTTCCGCAGGTTATCGTCAGCTATTCCAAAGAACTGCCGTTTCTTTCATCCAATGATTCCGTGCGAGAGCAATGTACATTGCCTGCCATTCTCCCTGCAGAGCTGTCAGCAGATTGCGATGTGCCTTTTCAGAGCGAATAGCAGTCTCTCAATGAGCCTGAGTCGGACGAGTTGCCATCCCCACATCCTTTAAAAAAGTTCTTAAAACAGCCTTAAAGGCGCTCCAGCTCGCGTTGACAGCGTACAATACGCATGTTTGACTATGACAAATGTGGATTTTAGGGGAGGGGTGCGCCATGGAGGTGCTGGTTGTTGGCAACACCGCATATGTTGACGATGACTTTTGTGCCAAAGTGTTTCCCGGGGACCATGTCCAGGTCGTCGCTGCCGCGGAAGCGCGCCGCGACGAGTCATCGCCCCATGCCTCGTGGAAAGAGCTTCTGCAACACCTGGATCAGGCCTACGAATTCGAACGCGTGGTCTACCTGTCTAATTACCTTACCCCGCATAGCGACTCCGTGGGCGATATCGAGCTGCTGCGCACGGTCTTTCGTGCGTGCGCGGGTCGCCGGGTCCAACTGCTGTATGTAGCAGGGCCCGCAGGTGCCGAGGGCGCCGCCGATGCCGTGGGGCGAACGGGC
Organism: Collinsella aerofaciens; assembly: GCA_048246715.1. Classification (GTDB taxonomy): domain Bacteria; phylum Actinomycetota; class Coriobacteriia; order Coriobacteriales; family Coriobacteriaceae; genus Collinsella; species Collinsella aerofaciens_BY. Next base: position 157,636 of record DBFBCB010000031.1, read on the forward strand.
AAGGGCATTATCGCGCACGCAGCCAACGACCTGTGCCGCTACTACGCTGCTCGCGAGGGCGTTCAGACCAAGATTCTGCGCGTGCCGTTCCTGTATACCGCGTCTGCCGCGCTGGAGGACCCGTTTCTGGTGCCGCTGTTCGACGCGTGCTCAACCGGATCAGTCGCTCTGCAGGGCGCGCAGGATGCGGCGTTTCCCCTGCTGTGTGCCGAGGAGCTTGCGGTGCTGGTACGCCGTATCTTCGACAGCTGGGATGGTAACTTTGAGACGCTCGACGTAGCCGATACCTTCCATCACACGGCGGGTGAGGTGGGCGACGCCCTCAAGGCGCTGTTCCCCGGCCTTGCCGTTGCCTATGGCGATTCTGCCGGCTATGCTCTGCCCGCCAGCGACGTCGCTCGCGTGCGCTATGGCTGGTTTCAGCGCTACGACTTGCTGCGCGATCTCTCGACCATTCAAGCTCGCTGGGGCGCTGGACGCATCAAAAAGATCAACCCGCTGCGTGCCGCCATCGACCGCATCCAGATGCACTCGCCGCCCATCAAATGCCTGGAGACGGGCGTTGCTTGGGTTCTGTTCGAGGTACTGGAGCATCTGTTCTCACAATCGGCCCAGCTCAACGTGCTCGATTATCGCCTGCTCTACGTGGTGCTGATCGGCACGCTGTATGGCTTGGACTTTGGCCTGGTTGCGGCGCTGCTGGCGTCGGTGGGTTTGGCAGCCAGCTACTTTACTCAGTACGGCTATACCTTCCAGGGTCTGTTCTACGAGCCGTCCAACTGGCTACCGTTTATTGCGTACTTTGTTGTAGGTGCCGTATGCGGCTATGTGCAGCTGCGCAACAGCGAAGCCATTAGGGCGGAGCGCGATCAAAACGAGCTCGTGCGCAACCGCAATACGTTCCTTACGCAGCTCTACCACGACGCGATCGAGGACAAGCGCGCGTACAGGCGCCAGATCGTGGGTCGCCACGACAGCTTTGGCAAGATCTTTGCCGTGACGCAGGAGCTCGATGTGCTCAACCCTCGCGACATCTATCGCAAGTGCTGCGAGCTTCTGGGCGAGATCCTCGAGAACGATTCGGTGGCGATCTACCATGTTTCGGGCGGGGCATTTGCACGCCTGGTGGCAGCAAGTCCCGCGATTGCCGAAGATGCCGCACGCTCGCTCACGCTCGAGCAGCTTGCACCTCTTTTGGGCGACGGGGGTCGTTCGAACCTGTGGGTGAACCGCGAGCTGACGCCGGGGCTTCCCATGTTTGGATACACGATCGAGCGCGACGGGGCACCCGCCGTGTTGATCTTTGTGCGTAGTGCGGCCAAAAACCAAATGACCCTCTATTATCAAAACCTGTTCCGCATCTTGTGCGGGCTGGTCGAAAGCGCGCTGGGCCGTGCCTTTGACTATGAGGCGGTGGCGCAGGATAAACGCTGCGTTGACGGCACTTGCGTGCTCAAGCAGGCTGCCTTTGGCCAAGAGCTCGCGGCGGAGCAGGCGCTGGCAGATAGGAAGATGGGGAGTTTTTTGCTCCTGCGCGTGGTACCGGGCATGGAGCCTGTCGGCGAGCTGGTGGGCGCAATTGGGTCAGCAATCCGCGAGAGCGACGCGGCGGGTTTGGTCGACGGCGACGTGCTCTACCTCCTTATGCGCCAGGCAAAGGCGTGCGATCTGCCCATTATCCGCGAGCGCCTGAGCGCAAAGCATATTGCGGTGGAGCCCGTCGACGGCGAGGACATCGTGGCGCTGCTGCAGCACATCTCTTACACCGGTGTCGGCGAGGGGAGTGTCGCTTGATCTCGCTTGTCGTTGCTGCCGTCTTGCTGCTGATTCATGCGCTGGTTTGTTTGATGCTGTGGACGCTCATGAAGCTGGGCCTGCTGCCGGTGCGCGGGCACATGCTGGCTGTGATAGTGCTGGTGCCGCTGTGGGGCCCGTTGCTGGTGGTTCTGTTATCGGTCCGCAGCGCGATGTTTGGCGAGGGGCTGAAAGAGTCTGCGCTGGAGTCGCTGCGCTTCAACGACGAGCTCCATCGCAGTATGTCGGTACCGAGTGGTGAGGACGATGCAGGCGTAGTGCCGCTCGAGGAGGCGCTCATCGTCAACGACCCGGCATACCGGCGCCGCCTAATGCTCTCCATGCTCACCGAGGAGCCCGACGCGTACCTGGCGCAGCTGCAGGCGGCTAAGCTTAACGACGACGTTGAGGTGGCGCACTATGCCGCGACGGCGGTGGCGCAGATTTCCAAGGAGTCCGACCTTAAACTGCAGCAGCTGGAGCGTGCCTTTAAGACGGACCCGAGCGCGCAAAACCTCAACGAATACTGCGATTTTCTTGGTGAATACTTGGGCTCGGGCTTGGCTGAGGGGCGCGTTGCTCAGATTCAGCGCCAACAGTACGCGCGCCTGCTTGCGCGTCGCTGCGAGCGCGAGGACACCTTTGAGCTGCGCATTCGATATACGACGGCGCTGGCCGATGTCGGACAGATCGACGAGGCGCAGGCCGTGATCGACCAGCTGGTGCTCGACGTGCCCGAGGAGCAGGAGGTTTGGATGCTCTGCCTGCGCCTGGCCGTGATGCGCCGCGACGGTGACGAGGTTCACCGTGTGGTCGATGCGATTGACAAGCAACATGTGTATTTGAGCGCCGACAACCGCGAAAAGTTGGCGTTTTGGCGCGACGGGGAGGAGGCCAGATGAGTGTGGTGCAACATATCCGCGACCGTGCAGGCCGCTTTCGTTGGATGGGACTCCTCGTGGTGTGGGCGGTCTTTATTGCTATGGCCGCCGTGCTGCTGGTGGAGCGTGCCGGCGTGCAGTACAGTGCGGGCCAGCATAAGCTGGGGATGCTTGCCGCCAACGATGCGGTGCCTGCCTCCTCGGCAATCTTTGGCCAAAAGCCCACGTGCCTGGTCATTACCGATTCCGATCAAGCTGGCGTCGAGGACGTAAAGGAACAGTTCGACCAGATCCTGCTCGACATGAAGATCGCTCATCGCGATGTTGATATTGCCACCGACGGTGCGGACGCGATCCCATCGCTCACGTCGTTTGATCGCGTGATTGTGCTTATGCCCTCGCTTGACGGACTGGGTACGCATCTGACCGATCTGATGAGTTGGGTGAGTGCGGGCGGCTCACTCATGCTGGGCATGACGCCAGATAACTCGAACTACCTGCAGGCTGTTGCTTCCAAGCTTGGGATCGAATCGGCCGGATATGACTATGCGACAGCCGAAAGTATCGTTCCGAGCGATGACTTTATGTTGGGCGGAGGAGAGCGCTACGAGTTCTCGGATCCCTTCGATTCTTCGCTCTCGGTTTCATTGCGCGAGACGGCGCACGTGTGGGTTAAGACCGGCGATGCGGGCACGCCGCTCATTTGGTCTAACGATTGCGGCAGTGGTCACACCGTGGTGTGCAACATTGGCATCTACGACAAGGTCATGCGCGGTTTTTACGCCGCGGCGATCAGCCTGCTGGGTGATGCCACGGCCTATCCGGTCATCAACAGCGCCGTGTTCTATTTGGACGACTTTCCTAGCCCCGTGCCCTCGGGCGACGGTACTTATATCAAGCGTGACTACGGCCTTTCCATTGCCGATTTTTACACCAAGGTCTGGTGGCCCGACCTGCAAAAGCTCGCGCAGCAATACGACATTCGCTATACCGGCGTGATGATCGAAAACTACGAGGACGTGGTCAACCAAACCGAGCCCGCGCGCCAGGCCGATACCACGCAGTTCCGCTATTTTGGCGGCATGCTGCTGCAGATGGGCGGTGAGTTGGGCTTTCATGGCTACAACCATCAGCCGCTGGCGCTCTGGGACACCGACTATGGCACGCTGTACGACTACAAGACGTGGAAGAACAAGGAGACGCTTGTCGCGTCTCTCGACGAGCTTGTCGCCTTTCAGGACGAGGTGCTGCCCAATGCGCACGGCTCGGTCTACGTGCCGCCGTCGAATATCCTTTCGACCCGCGCCCGCAAGATTATTGGCGAGGACGTGCCGCGCATTAAGACCATTGCCAGTACGTATTTTGAGGATGGCACCGATCTGCCGTATGTGCAGGAGTTTGGCGTGGCGAGCGATGGCATTGTGGAGCAGCCGCGTATTGTCTCGGGCGGCATGGTCGGCGATTCCTATATGCGCCTGGCCGCCGTGTCCGAGCTCAACATGCACTACGTGAGTACTCACTTTATGCAACCCGATGACCTGCTGGATCCCGATCGCGGCGCCAAGGAGGGCTGGGAAGTCTATAAGGGCGGCCTGGTCAACTATCTGGACTGGCTTGCTACGTCCGCTCCCGACCTGCGACACCAGACGGGTTCGGAATGCTCGGGTGCCATCCAGCGTTTTTCGTCCGTGACGGTGAGCGTGGATACGAGCGACGATGCCTGGACGCTCAACCTGGGCAATTTCCACGATGAGGCGTGGCTCATGTTCCGCGCCAATAACGGCGAGCCGGGCACGGTGTCCGGTGGCGAGATTAAACACCTGACGGGCGACCTGTACCTAGTCAAAGCGACGGACAAGACGGTGACCATTGTACGCAAGCAGGGTGGTGACAAATGAGAATCTGCTTGGTGCTCGAGGGTTGCTACCCCTATGTGCACGGCGGCGTGTCCACCTGGATGCACGGCTACATCACGGCCATGCCCGAGCACGAGTTTGTGCTGTGGGTGATTGGCGCTCACGCCGAAGACCGCGGCAAGTTTGTCTACGAGCTGCCCGGCAACGTCGTCGAGGTGCACGAGGTGTTCCTGGACGATGCTCTGCGTCTTTCGGGCGAGCAGGAGGAAGTCGACTTCGACGACCGCGAGCGCGAGGCGTTGCGCCGTCTGGTTTCGCTCTCCAATCCGGACTGGGACGTGCTGTTCGACATTTTCCAGCGCCGCCACGTGCATCCGCTCTCATTTTTGCAGAGCCGCACGTTTATGGACATCTTCCGCGACGTGTGCCTGGCCGAGTACCCGTATACGCCTTTCGCCGACGCCTTCCACACCATGCGTTCGATGTTGCTGCCCGTGCTCTATCTGCTGGGCAGCGAGGTTCCGGTGGCCGACGTGTACCACGCCATCTCGACCGGCTACGGCGGCCTGCTTGCGAGTCTTGGCTCGAGCGTTCATAACGCGCCGGCATTGCTGACCGAGCACGGCATCTACACGCGCGAGCGCGAGGAGGAGATCATTCGCGCCGACTGGGTGGTGCCCTCGTTTAAGGACCGCTGGATCCGCTTTTTCTACCTGCTCTCGGAGGAGATCTACCGTCGCGCTTTCCGCGTGACAAGCCTGTTTCACAACGCCCGCAAGACGCAGATCGATATGGGCTGCGATGCGGACAAATGCCTGGTCATCCCCAACGGCATCCAGTTCGACCGCTTTAAGGACATTCCCTTAAAGCCCGATGACGGCTGGGTGGACATTGGCGCGGTGGTGCGCCTGGCGCCCATCAAGGACGTCAAGACCATGATCTACGCCTTCTTTGAGCTGCACGAGCGCCTGCCCAAGGTGCGCCTGCACATTATGGGCGGCGTGGATGACGAGGAATATGGCGCCGAGTGCCATGCGCTGGTGGAGACATTGGGCGTGCGTGACTTGATCTTTACCGGTCGCGTCAACGTGGTCGAGTACATGGAAAAGCTCGACTTTACCATTTTGACGAGCATCTCGGAGGGCCAGCCGTTGAGCGTGTTGGAATCGCTGGGCGCACGTCGCCCCTGCGTGACGACCGAGGTCGGCTGCTGCCGCGAGCTGCTCGAGGGCGCCCCCGGCGACGACTTTGGCGTGGCTGGATTCGTGAGCCCGCCCATGTATCGCAAGGGTCTGGCCGATGCCATGGAGCGCATGTGCGCGAGCCGTGCCCGCCGCCTGGAAATGGGGGAGCGCGGTCAGCGTCGCGTGGCGACCTACTACCTACACGAGCAGATGCTCGCCAACTATCGCGCGCTGTACGACGAGACGGCGCATGCATTTGACCTGCCCAGAGAGGGGGAGTAGCCGGTGGCCGGAATCGGTTTTGAGCTCAAACGCCTGTTTAGGCGCAAGGGTCTGTTTGCCACGATGCGCGCCTATGGCTACGCCGGCATTGTGTGTACGGGCCCCATGCTGCTGGGCGTGCTGCTGCAGGTGGGTATCTTGGTGCTGTGCGGCCTGTGGGGCGTGAGCCGTGCCAACCAGGACTTGCTGGTGTGCATGGTGACCTATACGCTGCTGGCGTCGCTTACGCTCACGAGCTTTTTCTCCATGCCGGTCACGCGCTTTTTGGCCGATATGCTCTTTGCCGAGCGCGAAGAAGAGGTCTTGCCCTCGTTTTGGGGCTCCAACGCCATCATGCTCGTTGCGGGCACGGTGCTCTACGGCATCTTTTTGCTGTTCTCGGGTGCTACGCTGCTTCAGGGGCTGCTGTGCCTGTGGCTGTTCAACATTATGATCGTTAACTGGAACGGCATGAGCTACCTCACGGCCATTAAGGACTACCGGGGTATTCTGTGCAGCTTTGCCGCGGCCATTGGCGTGGCATGCCTGTGCGCCCTGGCCGCGCTGGCGCTGGGGTTGCCGCCCGTCGAGGGCCTGCTGGCCTCGATCGCCCTGGGCTACGGTGTGATGCTCGCCTGGGACGTGGTGCTGCTGCACCGGTATTATCCTCAGAGCGATCGCAGCCCCTGGCTCTTTTTGCGCTGGCTCGACCAATTTATGCCGCTCGCGCTCACGGGCCTGTTTACCAACTTGGGACTCTTTGCACACCTGGTGATTATTTGGACAGGGCCTATTGGCGTGCAGGTCAAAGGCCTGTTTTACGGTGCGCCCTATCATGATGTTCCGGCGTTGCTTGCGTTTTTGACGATCCTGGTCACGACCGTCAACTTTGTGGTGTCGGTAGAGGTCAACTTCTATCCGCGCTACCGCGACTACTACAGCCTGTTTAACGACGGCGGCGTGGTGGGCGACATCGTGGTGGCCGAGGAGGAAATGCTCGCCACGCTCAACCGGGAGCTGCGGTTTTGCGCGCTCAAGCAGCTGTTTGTGACGGCAACGGTCATCTCGCTCGAGACTACGGTGCTCTCGGCCCTGCCACTGGGCTTCAACAATCTGATGCACGGGTATTTCCGCACGCTGTGCGTGGGCTATGGCCTGTATGCAGTGGGCAACACGATTCTGCTGATCTTGCTGTACTTTACCGACTACAAGGGCGCCGTGCTTGCCTCCGGGCTGTTCGCGGGCGTGGCGGGGCTGGCGACCATCGTCTCGCTGTTCTTTCCGCAGCAGTTTTATGGCTTTGGCTTTTTGCTCGGCGCGGCGGTGTTTTTTGTTGTGGCGCTCATGCGGCTCGATACCTATACCGCCAACTTGCCGTATCGTATCCTGAGTCAGCAGCCCATTGTGGCGACCGACAAGACGGGTCGCTTTACGGAGTTGGGCTGCTTGCTCGACCGTGCCGAACAGCGCTACGAGGAGCTGCGTCTAGAGGGCGAGCCGCATGGTGCGTTTGAGTGCACGGTGGTCCGTGTGTATCGCAATCGTTGGGGAGGTCCTGATGACCGATAGGATGATATCGCGTCGCCGCTTGATTGAGGCGGCTGCCGGCACATTGCTGCTTTCGGGCTGCTCTTCGCAGGACGAATCCTCGGCAAAAAAGACCAAGAAGCAGGACAAGATTAAAAAGGCCGATGCGTCTAGCGAGACCAAGCATCTTCGCGACAAGGATGAGCTGTACGAGGTCTACGACGACTCGGGTATCGTATGCATGTACCTGACGGTCTCTCGCGGCAACAGCTCCGAGAATACCGATCATAGCTGGGCCGAGATCAATACCTACTCGGTCTACGACTATGCCGACATGGGCGTGACGCGCTATCAGGTTATGGGCCTGCTGCAGCCTGGCGATGATAAGGGCCCCGTTGCCGGTGAGGTCGGTTATGGTGAAGAGGCTCCCAACGCTACCGTGCAAGTGCGCGGTCAGACGTCGAGTACCTATACGCAAAAGAACTACAAGGTGGAGCTCAAAAAGGGCAAGGGCACGTGGCGTCAGCAGCGCGCGATTGCGCTTAACAAGCATATGGGCGAGGGCATGCGCTTTCGTAACAAGATGGCCTACGATCTGATTCGTGGCATTCCCCAGATGATGGGCCTGCGCACGCAGTTTGTGCACTTATGGGTGTGCGACCAGACCGAAAAATCTAACGACACCTTTGAGGACTACGGTCTGTTTACGCAGGTCGAGCAGCTCAACAAGACGGCGCTCAAGGCCCACGGTCTGGATAAGAGCGGGCATCTGTATAAGGTGAACAGCTTCGATTTCCATCGCTTCGAAGACACCATTAAGCTCACCGATGACCCCGACTATAACCAGACGGCGTTTGAGGGCATGCTCGAGATTAAGGGCGACTCGGACCATACCAAGTTGATCGAGATGCTCGATGCGCTCAACGACGATGCTCAAAAGATCGACGATGTGCTCGACACCTACTTCGATACCGAGAACCTGGTCTATTGGATGGCGTTTCAGATCTTGACGGGTAATTGCGATACGCAGAACCGTAACTGCTATCTGTACAGTCCGCTTAACTCCAAGGTTTGGTACATCCTGGATTGGGATAACGACGGCATGCTGCGCAAGCTCGAGTTGAGCCTGACGGGATTCTCGGATTATGCGAGCTGGGAACGCGGCGTGAGCAACTACTGGGGCAACGTGCTGTTTAACCGCGCGTTGCGCAGCAAGTCGTTCCGCAGCGAACTCGATAGCGCCGTCAAGGACTTGCGCTCGTATTTGACCGAAGAGCGTCTGAGCAAGATGGTCGAGCATTATCGCGAGGTCACGGAGCCGCTCGTCTTTGCTGCGCCCGACCTGGAGAATCTGCCCGTGACGAAGGACGAATACGAGCAGATTGCCGCGGCGATTCCTTCCGAGATCGAGGAGAACTATAAGAGCTTTCGCGAGAGCTATAAAAAGCCCATGCCGTTCTACATTGGCGTGCCACAGATCGATAACGGTAAGCTGCGCATCAACTGGGATGCGTCCTACGACTTTAAGGCGCGCGATATTCGCTATACCGTGGAGCTTGCGCGCGATTACGCCATTAGCGACGTGGTCTTTAAGGCCGAGGATGTGCTGCTGCCCGAGGTGACGTGCGACGCGCCCGACACCGGCCAGTACTTTGTGCGTGTGCGCACCACCAACTCCGACGGCTATACGCAAGATGCGTTTGACTACTACGTGACCGATGACGGCAAGCAGTACGGCATGAAGTGCTTCTACGTGCAAGACGGCGGTAAGGTCGTGGAGGACACGTATGAGGAGGGCTAGCGCGCTGCTTGAGCGCCTGGCGGCCCCGCCTGCGCGTGCTACGCAGGAGCGCTACCGCCACGAACTCAAATATCTCATTAACGAGGGCGAGCACGCCGCGCTTGCCTGTCGCATGTCGCCGGTCTTTAAGCTGGACAAGCATGCACGGGCGGGCGGTTACACCATCCGCAGCCTGTACTTTGACGACTACTGCAACTCGGCCTACGAGGAAAAAGACGCCGGTATTCTCATGCGCAAAAAGTATCGCGTGCGCATCTATAACGGCGGCGACAAGGTGATTAAGCTCGAGCGCAAAAAGAAGTACGGCAGCTGGATCTACAAGGAGGATGCGCCGCTCACCCGCGACGAGTTTGAGCAGGTCCTCGCTGGCGACTATGACTTTTTGCTGCGCAGCCCGCATCAGCTCTGCCGTGAGTTCTATATCGAGTGCATCTGCAACATGATGCGCCCGCGCACCATCGTGGACTACGAGCGCGAGCCGTGGGTGATGGACGAGGGCACCGTGCGCGTTACGTTTGACATGAACGTGCGCGCCGCGGTGGGAAGCTTCGATATCTTTGATGCGACCTTGCCCGCGCTGCTGGTCTTGGAGCCCGGCAAGCTGGTGATGGAGGTCAAGTTTACGGAGTTTTGCCCGCAGCTGGTGCGCGATATGGTGCCGCCGGGCGCGGCCGAGCTTACGGCGGTCTCCAAGTACTGCCTGTGTTACGAAAAGACCGCCTACCTGCGCGGATTTAATTACTGGGAATCGGATTTTGAGAACCGAGGGGATATTTAGACCATGAGCACCAGGGACTTTTTTAAGAACTCCGTCTTGGAGGCGTTTGGCCAGGTCGACCCTGCCAAGATCGGCCTTTCGCTGCTCGTGGCGCTCGCCATGGGCATCTTGATCTATTGCGTGTACAAGCGCTTTTTTACCGGCGTGGTGTATTCGCGCAGTTTTGCCGTGACGCTCGTGGGCATGTGCGTGCTTACCTGCATGGTCACGCTCGCGATCTCGACGAATGTTGTCATCTCGCTCGGTATGGTCGGTGCTCTGTCTATCGTCCGCTATCGTACGGCGGTCAAGGACCCGCTCGACCTGCTGTATCTGTTTTGGGCCATTACCACGGGCATTACGGCCGGCGCCGGCATGTATGCGCTCGTGGGGCTCACTGCGGTGGTGATCGTGGTGATGATCGCCAGCTTTGCGAGCCACCAGGACAAGTCGCGTGTGTACATGATGGTCATTCACTACACGGGCCAGACAACCGGCGACGATATCGTGCGTGCATTTGGGCGCACCAAATTCACCGTCAAGTCCAAGACGATGCGCGGTGATAAGGTCGAGATGGCCGTCGAGGTGTTCTCGGATGGCGTTGATATGCCCTATGCCGACGCCATTCGCGCGCTCGACGGCGTTGAAGACCTGACTCTCATCCAGTACAACGGCGAGTACCACGGCTAACTATGTTCCGGCGTTTTAACAAACGCCGGACCGCTCGACGCTGCGCGGACATCTGCCGGGCGATCTGCCGCTCAAACCGTCGCTCGCGTACATAAAGTACGCTTCGCTCCTCTTTCGCGGCACCTCGTCACGGCAGCTGCCCGCTCGCTGACGTTTGCTCGACCTGGGCGGTTGAAATGATCCATGGGCCCGTCTCATTTGCTCAATTTGCTGGCATGGGTTGGGTATCATGGTGAAAGCGATTTCAATGACAGGGGTGCTCGTGGTAAAGATGAAAGATGTGGCCGAGCTGGCGGGCGTTTCGAGCGCCGCGGTCTCGCGGTATCTTAACGGTGGATATATCTCGGCCGATAAGGCCAATCGCATTAAGCAGGCGATTGAGTTGACCGGATACGTGCGGTCCAGCCAGGCTCGCGCGCTGCGCACCGGTTCCACCAAGCTCATCGGCGTCATCGTACCTAAGATTAACTCGGAATCCGTAAGCCGCATTACCGCCGGTATTGGCCAGGTGCTCGGTCGCCGTGGCTACCAGATGCTGCTTGCCAATACCGATAACGTGGCCAATCGCGAGCTCGAATACCTCGATTTATTCCAAAACCACCCGGTCGATGGCATTGTGCTGGTGGCAACCATGATCACCGACGAGCACCGTCGCGCGATTGAGTCGTGCCGCGTGCCCATTGTGTTGATCGGCCAACATGTCGAGGGCGCGGCATGTGTCTATCACGACGATTACGAGGCTGCCTTTGAGCTCGGCCATGCGCTTGCGGGTCGCTTGGATGGCAAGATTGCCTACATCGGAGTTACGGATGAGGACCGCGCGGCCGGTTTCGACCGTCGTCGCGGTTTTGAGGCCGGCTTGCGCGCCGCGGGCAACCCGCTCGATGCCGCCTTGATTCGCCTGGGCTCGTTTACGCTCGACTCAGGCTATGGTGCGGCGCGTGAGCTGCTTTCCGTCGCTCCCGATGTTTCGTTTATCGCCTGCGCGACCGATACCATGGCGGCGGGCGCGCTGCGTGCCATCGATGAGGTTCGCGGCATGGGCGAGGGTATACACCGCGTGAGCGGTTTCGGCGACAACGCGTTTTTGCGCGCGCTGACGGGCGGCATTCCCACCGTGCATTATGGCTACCTGACCAGTGGCGTCGAGGCGACCAATATGCTGATCAACACGCTCGATGGCGTGGAGGGGGAGAGCGGTCTAAAGACGCTCAAGCTCGGCCATCAGCTTATGAATGTCTAGGCCTTTGGCACGTCTGCCTGCCTCTGAGCCGCCTCTTTTTACTTTAAAACTACCTTTCGCCGGCTTATTCCTACCGTTCACCCTACTGTGAAAACGATTACAGCCATATGAAACTGAAAACGATTACAGTGTAAGTGTCAAAGATGGCCGGGTGTACATGCGCCCGTTGGAGGAAAGGGAAGTCATGGACTACCGCAAATCAGCGCAAGAGGTGCTCGACAACATCGGTGGCGCCGGCAACGTTATTTCGGCCGCACACTGCGCCACGCGTCTGCGCCTTGTGATTGCCGATAACGCCAAGGTCGACAAGGAGGCCCTCGAGAATATCGACGGCGCCAAGGGCGTCTTTGAGGCCCAGGGCCAGCTCCAGATTATTTTTGGCACCGGCACCGTCAACAAAGTCTACGACGAGTTCATTGCGCTCAGCGGCGTCGAGGCTGCCACCAAGGCCGAGGTCAAGGAGGCCGCGGCGCAGCAGCAGAACATCTTTATGCGTGCCATTAAGGTGCTCGGCGACGTCTTTGTCCCCATCATCCCCGCCATCGTGGCTTCGGGTCTGCTGCTGGGCATTATGAGCGCCCTCAACTTTATGGCCTCCAACGGCTTTATCGCGCTCGACACCAATAACTTTATTTACAAGATTGCCGACCTGGTCTCGGGCACGTCCTTTGGCATTCTGCAGATCCTGATCGGCTACTCCGCCGCCAAGGCCTTTGGCGCCAACCCGTATCTGGGTGCCGTCGTCGGCGGTGCGTTCATTAACTCCTCGCTGCAGAGCGCCTACACGGTTGCCTCCGAGGGCGTACAGACCATGGTTACCGTCATTCCCGGTGTGTACAGCTTTGAGTGGGTCGGCTATCAGGGCCATGTGATCCCCATCGTTATCGCCTGTGCCATTCTGGCCTTCCTCGAGAAGCGCCTGCACAAGATCGTTCCCGAGATGTTCGACCTCTTTGTGACCCCGCTCGTCTCGGTGTTCGTGACCGTGCTCGTGACGCTCGTTGCCGTCGGCCCCATCTTCGTGTGGGCCGAGAACGCCATCCTCGGTCTGATCCAGGCCCTGCTGACCCTGCCCTTCGGCATCGGTTCCTTTATCGTCGGCCTGTTCTATGCTCCCACGGTCGTTACCGGTATCCACCAGATGTACACCGCCATCGACCTGGGCCAGCTCGCCCAGTACGGCGTGACCTACTGGCTGCCCATCGCCAGCGCTGCCAACATCGCCCAAGGTGGCGCCGCGCTTGCCGTTGCCTTTAAGACCCGCGATGCCAAGATTAAGGGCCTGGCGCTTCCTTCGGCTCTGTCCGCTTTCATGGGCATTACCGAGCCTGCCATCTTCGGCGTGAACCTTCGCTTCTTTAAGCCCTTCATCGCCGGCTGCATCGGCGGCGGTTGCGGTGCCTTGGTCTGCGCGCTCACTTCGCTGGCTGCCTCCGGCACGGGCGTTACCGGTATCTTCGGTATCCTGCTGTGCCTGGCCCAGCCCGTGCAGTACGCGATCATGTTTGCGGTCGCCGCGCTGGTTTCCTTTGCCGTCTCGTTTGTCCTGTACAAGGACGAGCCCAAGGCTTCCGAGCAGGCCTAAGAGCTTTTGATTAAGGGAATGCCCGCGGGCTGTATGGTCGCGGGTGTTTCCAGCATCGGGCGCCGATCTCTGGTGCCTTGTAACTTTCGATCTGTTAGGACTTTGATATGTCTAATGCACTTGGTCGCGATCTTGCAAAGCTGGTTGCCGCTGTTGACGCTGCCGCCTCTGAGTGCGGTCATGGCGCGTATGGCCAGCATTTCCACATTATGCCGCCGGCGGGTTGGCTCAATGACCCCAACGGTCTTTGCCAGGCAGATGGCGTGTTCCATGCCTATTTTCAGTATGCGCCGTTTGATGTCGAGGGTGGCGTCAAGATGTGGGGCCATGCCACAAGCCGCGATCTTATGACGTGGGACTACGTTGGCGCCCCGCTGCTGCCCGACGAGCCGTTCGATTGCCATGGCGTGTATTCGGGCTCCGCGCTTGCCGAGGACGGCCGCATTCGCGTACTGTACACAGGCAACGTTAAGCTTTCCGATGCAGACGGCACGTACGACTACGTCAATACCGGCCGCCGCGCCGATACTGTTTATGTCGAGAGCGTTGATGGCCTTGCCGGTCGGGAGTTCAGCCAAAAGTGCGTGGTGCTGGCGTCCGATGATTATCCCGAGGATTTGACCTGCCACGTGCGCGACCCCAAGGTGTGGCGTGATGCGGACGGGCGTTATCACATGGTGCTGGGCGCGCGTCGTCGCGTTGACGGTCCTCATGTCGAGAGCCGTTTTTGTGCCATGCACGGCGAGGGTGCCGGGCGCGATGTGGGCGAGATCCTGGTGTATGGCTCGGCCGATATGCTGAGTTGGGAGCTCGAGAGCCGCGTGTCTACGCCCGAGCGTTTTGGCTTTATGTGGGAGTGTCCGGGATACCTTGAGCTCGAGGCGAATGGCGGTGTACCGGCGAAGTGGCTGTCCTTCTCGCCCCAGGGTCTTGAGGGCGGTCGTTGGGACCGCGGCAACGTATACGCTGCTGGCTACATGCCTGTAACGGGCGACATTACCGGTGGTGACGGCGCCTATGAGCTGGGCGAGTTCCGCCTGTGGGACGCCGGTTTTGACTTCTATGCTCCGCAGGAGTTTACGTCCGAGGATGGTCGCCACATTCTGATCGGCTGGATGGGCATGCCCGATGAGCCGACCTATGGCAACGCACCCACCGAGGCGTGTGGCTGGCAACACTGTATGACGGTGCCGCGTGAGCTTACAGCCGGTGCTGGTGGCGTGGTGCTGCAGCAGCCGGCGCGCGAGATCGAGCGCCATTATGCCTCGGTGCGTGTGGGGGCGGGCTCGTTGGAGGTTGCCGGCGATACCTGCTTTGACGTTGTTGTCGACGGTGTCAACGGCGCGTTTGCCGCGACCGTTGATGGCGAGCTGAAACTGGCGTTTGTGCCCGCTGGGGATGAACTGCCCTCTCGCTTTGAGATTCGATTTACCGATGAGGGTCGCGTTTCTGCCGGCTGCGGTCGTACCGTGCGCTGGGAGCCCGTCGACGAGGTTCGTAACGTGCGCATTGTCGGCGATGTCTCGTCGGTCGAGGTGTTTGTGAACGATGGCGCACTCGTGTTCTCGACGCGCATCTATCCCGAGGCCTATGGCGTGACCGTTGACGCCCCGGGTGCGAGCGTGACCTATCATACGCTCATCATCTAGGCGATTCGTCGCATATCGGCGCTATACTGCAGCCGTTACCCACGATGCGGGAAACATCCGCATCGTGGGTTTTTGTTAATGAAGGGAGGTTGCCGTATGGGCGTACAGCAGCTAGAAGAGGCCTGGGCTGCAAGGACTGGCGCGCGTGAGGCGCGTCTTGTTGCGGCCCTGCATGTGCCGGCGGCGCTGTCTCTGTTGGGGGTTGTACGTCCCGGCGATCGTCTGGTTGCGTTTGCCGATGACTTTGCCGATGCGTTTGCGCACGGCTTTGATGGTTGCGATGTCGCGCTGGTGGGCTCGCCGTCCGCCGAGGCGTTTGCCGCTGCGTCCGAGGGCTTTGATGCTTCGTTTGATGTCGAGGGTCCGCACTTGTGGTGGTTCGTCAACTCCATCGGCGGGTTTGGTCTGCATGTGCCCGATCTGCGCGCTCTGGGCCGCGCTGCTCGTGAGGCCCATGCGCTGCTGGTTGTGGACAACACCGTGGCGTCGGCTTTTGGCTGCGATCCGCTGCGGCTGGGTTCTGCGCTGTCGCTCGAGGCGCTCGATCGCGTGTGCGCCGGTATGGCTCCGCGCAATCTCGTTGCCGCTTCGGTCGCGCGCTCGCAGCTCAAGCGCCATCGTGTGGATGCCGCTGCCGAGTGCGCGCATGCCCTGCTTGAGGACTGTGGCTTGGCCAAGCTTGATATGCCTGCTGACGAGGCCGGTGTGCTGGAGCGCGGGCTGGACTCGCTCGATGTCCGCATGCAGGCGCATTTCGATCGCGCCCGTGCGCTGGCCGAGTATCTGGCCGCCAACGAGATGGTGCGCAGCGTGCGCTATCCCGGGCTGAGCTCGCATCCCGACCATGTGGTTGCAACGGGAATCCTCGAGCATGGCTTTGGCCCGGCAGTTGAGTTTGACCTTATCGAGCGTAGCGCAGGCGAGCTGTTCGACGCTTTGCCGGATGAATTCCGCACTTCACCCGCAGGCGGCCCAATAACGCGCCTCTCGGCCCCACGCGGCAAGCAGGGGAGCACCATCCGCCTCTTCGCCGGCACCGATGACCCCTTGATCGTGGCCGCCACCCTAGACAACGCCCTCCGCAACTAGCTAAATCATCCTCGACTTCATAAGTTGCGGTGAAATAGGGATTGATTTACGGCTTTAACCGCATAACCAGTCCCTATTTCACCGCAACTTATGAGAAGGGGTTGCGTGGCTATAAGGCCCCGTCCTAAATTGGCTATTCTTTTATGCTGGCGATGAGGTCGTTGGCCTTTGCGGCAATTACTTGGTTGATGTCGGTCTGCAGCTCCTCGTAGACCGCTATGGCTCGCTCTCCAGCGGGGGTGAGCGTGGATCCGCGGGCGCCGTCGCGTTTGATGAGCTTGCAGCCCAGCTGGCCTTCGGCCTCGTTTACAATACGCCACGCTTTGGAATAGGCCATGCCCATGCTCTTGGCGGCGCGGTTGAGCGAGTGCTCGCGGGCGATGCCCTGCAGCAGCAAGACGCAGCCGTGGCCGAAGACGCCCGGTAAATCCTTGTCGCACGCTTGAATGACCAACTTTGCCGTCGTCTTGTACTCCATGTGCTCCACGTCTCCCCGCTAAAGTGTTTGCTGGGCAAACGCATAGCCTGCGTCAAACCCTCGTGTGCTCTTCTTAAATCATGCATTGTAGCAGTCAAAGTGCGTTAAGATACTTCCCCAGTATTGGGCGCCCAAGGTTGGGCTGGGTCCTACGAGGCCTGCAGCCGACCGGTCGCATGGAAAAAGGAGAAACATGGCTACGTTCTTTCCCGGTGAGTCCCACACGTTTTCGGAGTATCTGCTGGTCCCTGGTTACTCGTCCTCGCAGTGCATCCCCAACAACGTCTCTCTTAAGACGCCGCTGACCCGCTTTAAGCGCGGTGAGAAGCCGGCAATCACCCTGAACATCCCCATGGTTTCCGCCATCATGCAGTCCGTCTCGGGCGTCGATATGGGTGTCGCGCTCGCTACCGAGGGTGGCCTGTCCTTCATTTACGGTTCCCAGAGTGCCGAGTCCGAGGCCGCTATGGTCAAAGCCGTCAAGGATCACAAGGCCGGTTTCGTTCAGTCCGATTCCACGCTGACCCCCGACATGACTATGGAGCAGGTCATCGAGCTCAAGGAGAAGACCGGCCACTCCACCATGCCGGTTACCGATGACGGCACTCCCAAGGGTAAGCTCCTGGGCATCGTCACCAGCCGCGACTATCGCCCCAGTCGCGATGACCACCAGACGAAGGTTTCCGAGTTCATGACTCCGCGTGAGCAGCTCATCGTGGGCGACAAGAACATCAGCCTCAAGGTTGCCAACGACGTCATCTGGGACAATAAGCTCAACGCCCTGCCCATCGTCGACGACTACGATCACCTCATGGGCATCGTCTTCCGCAAGGACTACGACAGCCACAAGACTAACCCCAACGAGCTGCTCGATAACGACAAGCGCTACATGGTCGGCGCCGGTATCAACACCCGTGACTATGCCGAGCGCGTGCCGCTGCTCATCGAGGCCGGTGCCGACGTTCTGTGCATCGACTCCTCCGAGGGCTTCAGCGAGTGGCAGAAGCGCACCATCGAGTGGATCCGCGCCAACTACGGCGAGGACGTCAAGGTCGGTGCCGGTAACGTTGTCGACGCCGAGGGCTTCCGCTTCCTGGCCGATTGCGGCGCCGACTTCATCAAGGTCGGTATCGGCGGCGGCTCCATCTGCATTACCCGCGAGACCAAGGGTATCG
Source organism: Collinsella aerofaciens (assembly GCA_048246715.1). GTDB lineage: Bacteria > Actinomycetota > Coriobacteriia > Coriobacteriales > Coriobacteriaceae > Collinsella > Collinsella aerofaciens_BY. Next base: position 175,606 of record DBFBCB010000031.1, read on the forward strand.
GCCGCGGCCAGGCCACCGCGCTGATCGACGTCTGCCGCGCCCGTGACGAGTACTACGAGGAGACCGGTGTCTACGTGCCCGTGTGCTCTGACGGCGGTATCGTCTACGACTACCACATGACGCTCGCCCTTGCCATGGGTGCCGACTTTATGATGCTGGGCCGCTATTTCGCCCGCTTTGACGAGAGCCCGACCGAGCGCGTCAACGTCAACGGCCAGTACATGAAGGAGTACTGGGGCGAGGGTTCTGCGCGTGCCCGCAACTGGCAGCGCTACGACCTGGGCGGCGCCGCGAAGCTCAGCTTCGTCGAGGGCGTCGACTCCTACGTCCCGTACGCCGGTTCCCTTAAGGACGGCGTGGGCGGTACGCTCTACAAGGTCAAGTCAACGATGTGCAACTGCGGCGCCCTCTCGATCCCCGAGCTCCAGGAAAAGGCACGCCTGACCCTGGTCAGCTCCACCTCCATCGTCGAAGGCGGCGCCCACGACGTTGTGGTCAAGGATTCGCAGCAGTCTGTGTCTTATCGATAGGATAAGAGCTTCACATAAAGGTTGATTCTCAGCCACGTTATTTAGATAAAGCGAGATGCCTGCAAGTTGCAGGCATCTCGCTTGTTGTATTTGCTATCATCAGTCAAGTTAACCTTAGGGTCGGTCGGCTTGGCTTTGTTCGCTACAAGTTCCGCACGCAAAGAAGAGCACTTAATGTGCTCTTCGTCTTGCGCAGGACTGTCCGCAGTAGCGAATAAAGCCAAGCCGACCGACCCCAGCTAAGATTAAAGGAGCTGATATGTGCGATTGCACAGATCATAAGGACGAGATCCCTGCCTACGACGCGCAGGCCATTGAGTCCCGGTGGATGAAGGCCTGGGAGGACTCCAACCTCTTTGCCGTCGACACCGACGACAGCAAGCCCAAAAAGTATGTGCTCGAGATGTTCCCGTATCCGTCGGGCGACCTGCACATGGGCCACGCGCGCAACTATACTATCGGCGATGCCATGGCCCGTCAGGCCCGCATGCGCGGCTTTGACGTGCTGCATCCCATCGGCTTTGACGCCTTTGGCCTGCCCGCCGAGAACGCCGCCATCAAGCACAATACGCAGGCTGCCGCCTGGACGTATAAGAACATGGACCAGGCGCTCGCCACGATGAAGCGCATGGGCTTCTCCTACGATCTGGATCGCATGGTCAAGACCTGCAGCCCCGACTACTACCGCTGGGGTCAGTGGATCTTTGAGAAGCTGTGGGAAAAGGGCCTGGTCTATCGCAAGAAGAACCCGGTCAACTGGTGCCCCACCTGCAAGACCGTTCTGGCCAACGAGCAGGTCACCGAGGGCAAGTGCTGGCGCTGCGGCACCGAGCCCGAGAAGCGCGACCTTGAGCAGTGGTACTACAAGATTACCGAGTACTCTCAGGAGCTGCTCGACGACTTGGAGAAGCTCCCCGGCTGGCCTGAGCGCGTCAAGCAGATGCAGGCCAACTGGATCGGTCGCTCCGAGGGCGCCGAGGTCGACTTTACCCTGTGCGACAAGGACGGCGAGCCTATCGAGGGCGACGAGGGCAAGATCACCGTCTTTACCACGCGTGCCGATACCCTTTTTGGCGTTTCCTTCTTTGTCCTGGCTCCCGAGTACGCCGGCCTGCACGAGCTCGTCGAGGGCACGGAGTACGAGGAGGCCGTCACCAAGATCGTCGAGGACTCCAAGCACATCTCTGCCGTCGAGCGTGCCCAGGGCACCCTCGAGAAGCACGGTGCCTTCACGGGCCGCTATGTGGTAAACCCCGTCAACGGCGAGAAGGTCCCCGTGTGGGTTGCCGATTATGTCGTTGCCGACTACGGCACCGGCGCCGTTATGGCCGTTCCCTGTGGCGACCAGCGCGACTTTGAGTTTGCCCGTAAGTACGACCTGCCGATCGTGCCGATCATCCTGGACGATGACGATCGCGCTGCCGTCGAGGCCAGCGGCGAGACCATCGATACCTTCCATGCCGAGACTGTCGACTGGGATTGCGCCCACGCTGCCGAGGGCACGCTCGTCCAGTCCGGCAAGTACACCGGTATGCGCGGCGGCAAGCACTCCGAGGGCGAGGCTGCCATCGTGGCCGACCTCGAGGCCATGGGCTGCGGTCGTCGTAAGGTCGAGTTCCGCCTGCGCGACTGGCTCATCAGCCGCCAGCGCTATTGGGGCAACCCCATCCCGGCCATCCACTGCGAGCATTGCGGCATTGTGCCCGTGCCTGAGGATCAGCTGCCGGTGACGCTGCCCGAGAACCTGGACCTGGGCGCTGGCGAGACCCTTGCCGAGTGCAAGGAGTTCTACGAGACCACCTGCCCGGTCTGCGGCCGCCCGGCCAAGCGCGAGACCGATACCATGGACACCTTTACCTGCTCCAGCTGGTATTACCTGCGCTATACCGATCCGCACAACACCGAGCTGCCCTTCTCCCGCGAGGCCGCCGACCGTTGGATGCCCGTCGATAACTACATCGGCGGCATCGAGCACGCCATTCTGCACCTGCTCTACAGCCGCTTCTTTACCAAGGCACTGCGCGACCTGGGCCTGCTGAGTGTGGACGAGCCCTTCACCAACCTGCTGTGCCAGGGCATGGTCAAGGACGAGAACGGCGACACCATGTCCAAGTCCAAGGGCAATGTCGTGCCCCCGAGCTCGGTCATCGAGCCCTACGGCGCCGACACCATGCGTTTGGCGATCCTGTTTATCGCTCCGCCCGAGAAGGACTTCGACTGGGATCCCAAGGCCGTTGAGGGCGCCAATCGCTTCATCAAGCGCGCCTGGCGTATCGTTTGGCAGCTCGTCCAGTCCGGCGACGCCAACGTGGCCTTCGACAAGTCCGCGCTCGATGAGGTTGCTATGAAGCTCTATCGCGAGCGTCACCGCACCATCGCCAAGTGCACCGAGGACTTCGACCGCGGCCAGTTCAACACCGCGATCTCGGCCGTCATGGAGCTCGTCAACGCGGCGAGCGCCTACCTCAATGCCACTGAGGGTACCGCCCGCGACAAGGCGCTGTGCTACGGCGTGGCCAAGGATATCGTGAGCGTGCTGGCCCCCATCTGCCCGTTCTGGGCCGACGAGCTGTGGCACGAGGCCCTCGGCTGCGAGGGCAACGCCTACACCGCCGCCTGGCCCGAGTTCGACCTGGCCGAGTCCGTTGAGGTCACGGTGCAGATCGTGGTCCAGGTGCTCGGTAAGGTCCGCGGCCGCGTCGACGTTGCCCGCGATGCCTCCAATGAGGATATGCAGGCTGCCGCCGAAGCCGCCGTCGCCAAGTGGCTCGAGGGCAAGACGGTCGTCAAGGCCATCTGCGTGCCCGGCAAGCTGGTCAACCTGGTGGTTAAGTAAGCACTGTGCGCTTAGCTGACGCATAAAAGACGAGGGGCGATCCGGTTGGGTCGTCCCTCGTTTTGTGTTGTATGCCCTGCTTAATCATTGCGTCGCACCGTCTTCTACGGGATGTGTACCAGGTCCCTAAAGTAAACGTTGCCCGTTGACTCTTCGAACATCCAGATGTTGAGGTAGATGTCGTTGAGGTCTTTGTTCACATCAAAGTCCGGATCGTCAAAGGTGCCCACAAAGGTGAGCATGGCGCGCGTTTCCTCACCCGCTGCGACCTGCTGGCGCATGCGTACGTCGCTGACCACGCCGTTGACGTAGGCATGGGAGTCCACATCGCCAAACATCATGTCGACACCGGAGTTGTTGGACACCGTAAAGACGAGCGCGGCGTCCCCGTAGCCGTCGGTGTCCTTGCCCACGCAGGTAACATGGACGTTCTCGTCCGCCTCTAGGTCGATGGGGAACTGTTCTTGGGGGTCGGGGCCCAAACCCTGGGGATCGATTTCGTCTTCGTTGATTTTATCGAAGCTACCCCGTGGCGTCGTTTCCTCGGCAGCTTCGGTGCTTCCGGGATTCGGCTCAGATGGCCCGGTTTTGCCATCGATATTGCTGCATCCCATCAGGGCGAACGAGCAGACTGCGATGGCGAGCGCGGTCGTGCAGAGGTTGCCGAGACGTTTCATGGGTGCCTCCTTGCCGTATGGTTTTGGAAGGTTGTGCGGCCAATACGCGCGGCCGGCCTTTTGCTGCAGAATGTCCCTAGCTGTAGTCTGGCCGATGTGCACCCAAGAGCGGAATGCCCATAGGGCCCGATTCGCTTGGCGGGTTGGGACGTTTGGCCCGTTTTGGGCCTTTTGGGGGAGCGCCATATGGGGGTTCTCGCCCAATTATCCGTTTCTTGTGGAGAACCTGTGCTTGTACTCATCTGCAGGTTTGCGTTGTGCTTGCACGTTTCCGCAGCTATTGGTATAGTTTGCTTGCAAATGAAGTTGTAATTGAAAGAAGTGGGGTTTCGGCCCCGCTTCTTTTTTGTATGGATGGAGGTGCCGCAATGGTCAAGACCAAGACCGAGCAGGCGATCATCGACGCGCTCGAGGCCGTCGCTCCCCAGCACGATGTCGACATCGTCGACGTCGAGCTCGTGGGTGCCACTAAGGCCCCCTGCGTGCGTGTGCGTATCGAGGGTGCCGAGGGTCAGAGCCTGTCGCTCAACGACGTCACGGCCAACACCAAGTGGGTCGGCGATGTGATTGAGGAGCTCGACCCCATCTCTTCGAGCTATACGCTCGAGGTGTCGAGCCCGGGTATGGCGCGCCCGCTGCGCCGCCCGAGTGACTTTGCCCGCTTTGTGGGCGAGAACTGTGAGCTTACCTCCACCGCCACCGAGGGCCGTCGCAAGTACGCCGGCAAGATTGCCGCCGCCACAGAGACGAACGTGACCCTCGAGCTCGAGGACGGCGAGTCCGTTACCCTCGATTTCTCTGATGTTAAAAAGTGCAAGTTGAAGCCCACCTACGACTTCAAGCCCGCGAAGGAAGGAAAGTAAGATGGCAGCATCCGACATGATGTCCGCCCTGATGGAGCTTTGCCAGGAGAAGCACATCGACCAGCTCTACCTGATCGACCGCCTGGAGCAGTCGCTCGCCAAGAGCTATGCCGAGATCCTGCATCTTGAGTGGGGCGCCAAGGTGACCATCGACCGCACCACCGGCAAGATCTACGTCTACCGCCTGGAGCCGATCGACGATTCCATGGACGAGGAGGGCAACTTCACCGAGTTCGAGGAGATCGACGTCACTCCCAAGAACACGAGCCGCATCGCCGCCCAGCACGCCAAGGCCGAGATCAACGCCATCGTGCGCAACTCCGCCCGCGAGCAGATCTACGAGGAGTTCTCCGGCCGCATCGGTGACCTCATCAGCGGTACCGTGCTGCAGTCCACACCCGACTTCACGATCGTCAAGATTCGCGAGGGCGTCGAGGCCGAGCTGCCGCACTTCGATCAGCGTCGTTACGAGAACGAGCGCAACGAGCGTCCGATGGGCGAGCGCTACCTGCACAACCAGCACATCAAGGCCGTGATCATCGACGTTCGCGACCCCAACTCCAACCTGCAACCGGTTCGTGGCGAGCACAGCCGTCCGCCGATTGTCATCTCCCGTACCCACCCCGAGCTCATGCGTCGTCTGTTTGAGCAGGAGGTGCCCGAGATCTATGAGGGCACCGTCCAGATCAAATCGATCGCCCGCGAGCCCGGTCAGCGCTCTAAGGTCGCCGTCCACTCGCTCGACGATCGCTTGGATCCCGTGGGCGCCTGCGTCGGCCCTAAGGGCAGCCGTGTTCGCGCCGTCGTGGGCGAGCTCCGTGGCGAGCGCGTCGACGTCATCCTGTGGGATGCCGATCCGGCCGTCTACGTCGCCAACGCCCTGTCGCCTGCCAAGGTCACCCGCGTCCTTATCGACGAGGAGAAGGCCTACGCCGGCGTCATCGTGCCTGACGACCAACTGTCCCTCGCCATCGGCAAGGAGGGCCAGAACGCCCGCCTCGCCGCGCGCCTGACCGGCTGGCACATCGACATCAAGTCCGAGACGCTTGCCGCCGACATCCTCAAGAACGTGCCCGTTCACGAGGAGCCCGCCGCCGACCTGATCGGTGACGAGGAGGACGAGGACGTCCGCCGCTGCGAGTACGTGTCCGAGGACGGCATCCAGTGCCGCAACCAGGCTCGTCCCGGCTCCCGTTTCTGCGGTGTCCACGACACCGACGCCTTCGATGATGCGGAGGACCTGATCTAGCGCGCGGTTGCGCCGGGCGGGTCCCGGCGCGTCTCCCACACTCGTTCAGTCTCTAGGCACCCAAGGTGCCAGAAAGGGTAGGTGAAGTCATATGGCAAAAGTCCGTGTGTCCACCCTGGCCAAAGAGTTCGGCATGACCTCCAAGGAACTGATGGGTCATCTCGCCGATATGAAGATTCCCGCTAAGTCCGCTTCCTCCACCTTGGAGGACGCTTATGTCGCCATGGTCCGCAAGCAGCTCGCCTCGGTGATCGAGGCCCGCGCCCAGGAAGTCGAGGCCGCCAAGCAGGCCGAGGAGCAGGCAGCTGCCGCCGAGGAGGCCGCACGCGCTGCCGAGGCCGAGCGCGAGCGCATCGCCGCCGAGAAGGCCCGCGAGGAGGAGCGTCGCCAGTTTGCCGCAGCCCAGGCTGCCGAGGAGGCTGCCCGCGCCGAGGCCGAGGCCAAGAAGAAGGCCGAGCAGGAGCGCCTTGCCCGCGAGAAGGAGGAGGCTGCCCGCGAGGCCCAGCGCCGCGCCGTTCCCGCTTCCGACTCCGGTTCGCGCTTCCGTTCGCTGCTCGACCAGATCGCCGCACAGGAGACCGTGCTCAAGGAGAAGAAGGACGCCGAGGACAAGGCCAAGGCCGAGCGCGCCGCCGAGCGCGGTAACCGTCGTGGCGGCAACAACGACCGCCGCGGTGGCCGTCGAAACGATCGCAACGCCTCAGACAACAACTCCGAGCGCAACGCCTCCGAGAGCCGTCCGCACAGCCATCGCACCAACGCCAGCAACAACGTCGCTGCCGGCATGGACTTCCCCAACCCCGATAAGCAGGGCAAGGGCAAGAAGCGCAAGGGCGGTCACAACAACGAAGAGGACCACTACAGCCGCATGGCTCGCGAGGCCGAGGAGTACAGCCGCGAGAAGGTGCTCGAGGAGGCTCGTGCTGCCGTCGAGGAGGCCTCTCGCGAGTCCACCGGTCGCCGCAAGAAGCGCAAGGAGAAGCGCGAGCGCGAGGCTGCCAAGGCTCAGGAGGAGCGCAAGATAGAGGAGGCGCTGGCCCAGGGCGTGAACCCCGAGGACCTCGACGCCATCAAGGTCTCCCAGGGCGTTACCGTCCAGGAGCTTGCCGAGGCGCTCGACGTTCCGGCCAACGACATCATCAAGCGCCTGTTCCTGCTGGGTACGCCGCTCACCATGACGCAGTCCATGTCCGACGACCTCGTTGAGCTCGTCGCCGACGACCTGGGCCGTCAGATCAAGATCATCACCCCCGAGGAGGAGAACACCTTCTCGTTCTATGACGATCCCGCCGACCTTAAGCCGCGCGCCCCGGTCGTCACCGTCATGGGCCACGTCGACCACGGCAAGACGTCGCTGCTCGACGCCATCCGTCACACCGGCGTTGCTGCCGGCGAGGCGGGCGGCATTACGCAGGCCATTGGCGCTTCGCAGGTCATGATCAACGACCGCAAGATCACCTTCATCGATACCCCGGGCCACGCCACCTTTACGGCTATGCGTGCCCGTGGTGCCAAGGTGACTGACATCGTCATTCTGATCGTGGCTGCCGACGACGGCGTCATGCCCCAGACCGTCGAGTCGATCAACCACGCCAAGGCCGCCGGCGTACCCATCGTCGTCGCCGTCAACAAGATCGATAAGCCGGGCGCCAACCCCGACCGTGTGCGTCAGGAGCTCACCGAGTACGGAGTCATCCCCGAGGAGTGGGGCGGACAGAACATGTTCGTCAACATCTCGGCTAAGCAGAAGATCGGTATCGACGAACTTCTGGAGACCGTGCTGCTCCAGGCCGACGTGCTCGAGCTCAAGGCCAACCCGGACACCTTTGCCTCCGGCAACGTCCTCGAGGCCAAGCTCGACAAGGGCCGCGGCTCGGTTGCTACCGTGCTCGTGACCCGCGGTACCCTGCACGTGGGCGATACGCTGGTCGCCGGCCTTACCTACGGCCGCGTCCGCGCCATGCTCGACCCCAAGGGCCGCGCCGTCACCGAGGCCGGTCCCTCCGACGCCGTCGAGATTCTGGGCCTGCAGTCCGTGCCCAACGCCGGTGACGAGTTCCGCGTGTTCGAGGACGAGCGCGAGGCACGTGCGCTGGCCGACGAGCGTTCGCTGAAGGCCCGTATCGAGGAGCAGAGCCGCGTCAAGCACGTCACGCTCGAGAACCTCTTCGAGACCATTGCCGACGCCGAGGTCAAGGAGCTCAACCTGATCATCAAGGCCGACGTCCAGGGTTCCATCGAGGCCCTTCAGGACTCGCTCGACAAGATGGATCAGTCCGAGGTTCGCATCAACACGATCCACTCCGCCGTTGGCGCCATCAACGAGACCGACGTCGTCCTGGCCGACGCCTCCAACGCCATCATCATCGGCTTTGGCGTCCGTCCCGACGGTAAGGCCCGCTCCGCTGCCGAGCGCGAGGGTGTCGAGATCCGTTGCTACGACGTCATCTACAAGTGCCTCGAGGAGCTCGACGCCGCCCGTATCGGCATGCTCAAGCCCACCGAGGTCGAGGTCGCCACGGGTACCGCGACCGTCCTGGACACCTTCAAGGTGCCCAAAGTCGGTATCGCCGCCGGTGTCCGCGTCGAGGAGGGCGAGATCGCCGCGACCGATTCCGTGCGCCTGGTGCGCGACGGCATCGTGGTCTTCAACGGCAAGATCGCCTCGATGCGCCACTACAAGGACGAGGCCAAGAGCCTCAAGAGCGGTTCCGAGGGCGGTATTGGCCTGGAGAACTTCCAGGACATCAAGCCCGGCGACCAGATCGAGGGTTACCGTATCGACCAGGTTGCCCGTACCGAGTAGGGGGTAGCGCTATGAAGCAAACGCAGGCAACCCGCCGTCTGGGCGAGCAGCTTCGCGAGAAGCTCGGTTATATCCTGCTCTTTGAGGTTTCCGATCCGCGTCTCGACCTGGTTACTTTGACTGCGGTCGAGGTCGCGGTGGACCGTTCGTTCGCACGCGTGTACGTGTCGTGCGATGCGAGCCGCTACGATGAGGTCATGGAGGCGCTTGCCAGCGCCAAGGGCCGTATTCGCAGCCTGTTGGCTCGCTCGCTCGATTGGCGCGTCACGCCCGAGCTCGATTTTCGCATCGATCGCTCGACCGATGAGGCCGAGCGCATCACGCGTGCGCTGGAAAACGTTCCCGCCACGCTTGAGATCGAAAAGGACGAGGACGGCTACCCCATAGCGGATGCCGCCCAGGAGGCAGCTTTAGATGACTAATTCCGCCGACCTCGCCTCGTGCGAGTCTGCAGATATTAAACGACGCATCCTCGAGCTCATCGAGGGTGCGTCCTCCATTGCGATCTCGGGTCACACCTCTCCCGACGGCGATGCCCTGGGCTCCGTGTTGGGCCTGGGCCTCTCGCTTATGAAGGTGTTCCCCGACAAGGACATCGCCCTGTTGCTGGCAGACGACGATCCCGTTCCGCGCATCTACCGTTTTATGGAGGGCGCCGATCTGCTGGTGCCGGCATCTGCCTACACCGGCAGCCCGGACCTGTTCATCTCGGTGGACGTGCCGGTCGTCGAGCGCCTCAATAATTCCGCCGAGGTGTTGCGTCGTTCGGCCCACGTGGCGTGCTTTGACCACCACCCGGCGCGCGAGGAGTTTGCCGAGGTCAGCCTTAGGTGCGTCAATGCCGCGGCCTGCGCCATGATCATCGACCGCTTTTTGGCCGATTGCGGTATTACCGCAAGCGACAGCATCGCCACCTGCCTGCTGTGCGGCCTGGTCACCGATACCGGTCGTTTTCAGTATCAGAATGCCGACGCTGCCGCGTTTCATGCCGCCTCGCGTCTGGTGGCGCACGGTGCCGATCCGGCGCGCGTCGCGCTCGAGGTCTATCAGAGCATGCGTGTCGAGTTCCTGCACCTCAAGTCCATCGTCATGGGTCGCATCAAGACGGTCGCGCACGGGCGCGTGGCGTATAGCTATGCGTACGAAAGTGACCTTAAGGAATGTGGCGTCACCTCGGACGAGTGCGACGGCCTGGTCGATGTGGTGCGTTCGGTGATGGGCGTCGAGGTCTGCATGTTCTTAAAGGGCATTGAGGGCGATACCAAGGTGCGTGGCAACCTGCGCTCCAAGGGCGACCTCGATGTGTCCGAGATTGCTGCCAACTTTGGCGGTGGCGGGCATCATGCCGCCGCCGGCTTTTCCAACAACGGAACAATTCGCGAGACGCTCGCCGTGGCACTTCCCATGCTGGCCGAGCTGGTAGGGGAGGATCCCGCTTCGGTGACCGTCGAGCTTTAACTTTTTGGATGGTACATGGCTCGTCGTACGCCTTCACAACTGAATATGCTGCTCGCCGTCGATAAGCCGGTGGGATGCACGTCCCACGATGTGGTCTCGCAATGCCGGCGCGCCCTCCATGAGCGGCGTGTCGGCCATGCCGGCACGCTCGACCCCATGGCATCGGGTGTCATGGTGGTGGGCGTGGGCCAGGCCACCCGTCTGCTGGGTATGCTAACCCTCGATACCAAAAGCTATGTCGCCGACATTTCGTTTGGTGCCGAGACCAATACCGATGATGCGGAGGGCGAGGCGGTCCGCACAGTGGCTGTTGCCAACGGGCTCCGCGATCCTGCCTATGCCCGTGAGCACTTGGCCGCCATGCTGGGTCCGCAGATGCAGGTGCCGCCGGCGTTTTCGGCTATCTCGGTCAATGGCGTTCGCGCCTACAAGTCTGCTCGCGAGGGCAATGCGGTGGACCTACCTCCGCGCCCCGTCGAGGTTTATGCCGCCGACCTGATCGCCGTGGGCGGCGAGGGTGATACGTGTGTGTGGACCGTGGCGTTTTCGGTAAGCAAGGGCACCTATATCCGTGCGCTCGCTCGCGACTTGGGCCGCGCCTGCGAGAGCGCCGCGCATATTTCTGCATTGCGCCGTACGGCCTCCGGTGTTGTTTCCATCGGTGCTTGTCATGCGGTCGAGGAACTTTCTGCCGAGTCCGCTGCCGGCTTTGCCCTGGATCCCATTGCGGCACTGGGCGCCACGCGCGTCGACTTGCCGGGTGATCTTGCCGACGATCTGCTGTGCGGACGTCGTATTCCTATTGAGCGCGCGCTTGCGAGCTTCGATGCGTCGAAGGCGCCGTTTGCGCTGGTTCTCGATGGCGGACTCAAGGCGCTTGCCCGTATCGAGGGCGGTCGCTTTGTTATGGAGCATGTCTTTCCGCAGGCGATCGGCGGTGTTCGATGATGCTGACCTCCCACGAGCTCGCGCGTGTTTTTTTCGCGGGCGAGTCGGATGAGGCCCGCATCGTCGCCGCCGATGCATTTGATGATTGCGCGTGCCTGGGCGCCGCGTCGATCGCCATCGGTGTGTTCGATGGCGTGCATCGGGGGCATCACGAACTGATCGACGCGGTCGTTCGCGATGCGCGTGACCACGGCTGCAAGGCGGTCGTGGTCACCTTCGATCCCGACCCGGACGTGGTGGTGAGCCCTTCGCCCGCTCAAAAATTGATGACGACGGCCGACCGTCTGCATGCCTTGGCTCAAACCGGGGTCGATGCGGTGGTGGCCGTTCCCTTTACGCCTGAGGTTGCGGCGCTTGACCATGTTGATTTTCTCTCGCTGGTGTCGCGTCTGGTCGACATTCGATCGATTCGCGTTGGCAGTGACTTTAGGCTGGGTCGTGGCGGTGCTTCTGGTGTTGCCGAGATGCGCTCCTGGGGTTCCGAGCACGGCGTTGACGTGTATGGTCACGACCTGCTTTGCGAGGGCGGTGAGGCCATTTGCGCCACCCGCATTCGTCATGAGCTGGGACAGGGCCATGTGGAGCTTGCTGCTGGGTTACTCGGCCGTCCGTATATGGTGCGTGGCGGTGTTATTCGCGGCCGTCACGAGGGTTCTGGCATGGGCTTTCCCACGGCAAACTTGCAGGTTCCCGACGGCATTCAGGTGCCAGCCGATGGCGTGTATGAGGGTCTGGTGCTGGTCGATGACACCGCGTGGCCCGCTGCTGTGAACGTCGGCCTGCCGCCAACGTATGCTGACGATGCGGCATCTGCGCATCTCGAGGCTAATTTAATTGGTTATACGGGCGACCTGTACGGCGCTTCCGTTTCGCTGGCGTTTACGCGCTGGCTGCGTCCCTCGCGTGTGTTCGATTCGCTGGATGAGTTGATCGCGACCGTCGAGGGTAATATCGAGGATATTCGTCACAACTTGGGCGATCAGGGGGTGAGCATCCGTGATTAGCGATGAGGAAAAAGACCAGGTACGCGCTGCGTCTGACCTGGTTGCCATCGTGCAGGAAACGGTCGAGCTCAAGCCTCGCGGCCATGAGTTTTGGGGATGCTGCCCCTTCCATGGCGAGAAGACGCCGTCCTTCCACATTATCCCCGCCACGCAGGTGTGGCATTGCTTTGGTTGCGGCGAGGGTGGCGACGTTTTCACGTATATCATGAAGCGCGAGAACCTGAGCTTTCCCGAGTCAATCCGTTACTTGGCCGATCGCGCGGGTATTGAGCTGCATGACGCCGGAGATCGCCGCGAGCGCGGCACCAAGCGTGCCCGCATCTACGATCTGTGCGCCGAGACCGCCCAGTTCTACCACACCATGCTCATGCGCGGTAAGGACGGCCGTCCGCGCGAGTACTTTGCCAGCCGCGGCATGGGCGGCGACGTCTGCCGCCGCTACTGCCTGGGCTTTGCACCGGGCCGTAACGCGCTGGTGTCGCACCTGTCCCAGGCGGGTTTTACCCCGCAGGAGATGATCGACGCCAACGTTGCCGTGAGTCGCGGGCGCGGGCAGCTTGCCGACCGCTTTTACGACCGCGTGATGTTCCCCATCTTTGACGAGCAGGGTCACAACATTGCCTTTGGCGGTCGCATTATGGGCGACGGCCAGCCTAAGTATCTCAACACCGCCGAGACGAGCGTGTTTCATAAAAAGCGAAACCTCTACGGCTTTAATTGGGCCAAGGAGTTTATCGTCGCGCAGGATACCGCCATCGTGGTAGAGGGCTATACCGATTGCATCGCCTGCTGGGAGGCGGGGATTAAAAACGTCGTCGCCACGCTGGGTACGGCGCTGACGGAACATCATGTAAAGACGCTCACCCGTTTTGCCAAGCGCATTGTATATATGTTCGATGGCGACGCCGCCGGTCAAAAGGCCGCGCGCCGCGCGATTCAGTTTATCGAGCAGGATTCGATGGACCTGCGCTGCGTGGTGCTCCCCGACGGCAACGACCCCATGGAGTTCATCACCGCACATGGTGGCGAGGCACTGCAGACGCGCATCGACGCTGCCGAGCCGCTTATGGACTTTGTCTACCGTTCGCTGCAGGAGTCGAGTGACATCACCACGCCGGGCGGTCGCGCTAAGGCGCTGGAAGATGCGCTGACGCTTATCTATCCGTTGCGCAACAGCTATATGATCGACACGTACTTTATCCAGATTGCCGATCTGCTGGGTTTGGATCTGGAGACGGTGCGCGCGAGCTCGGGTCGTGTGTTTCGCGATGTCGCCAAGCGCGAGGATGCGGAACGACGTCGTGAGCAGAACTATGAGCGCCAACGGGCACAGGCTGAGCGGTCCGGTAGCGCGGGCGGTCGGGCATCGGGTTCTCGCGATGCCGGTCGCGGCGCTTGGGCATCGGGCGCGACGCCGCCGGTGTCCGCGCCGGTCGAAGAAGAGCCGTACGACTACGTCCCGCTCGATGCCTACGGTGCCGCGCCCGTGGAGGTCGTCGACGATCTGCCGCCAATCGATGTGCCTGATGGTATGGGTGCTGAGCCCGCCGATGGCCCGGCAGACGCCTCGGCCCCTATGGTCTTGACCGATTTGGAACGCAAGTCCTTGGCAGGGGAGCGCGAGCTGTTGACGATGCTTACGAGCTACCCCGACCTGTTCCGCGCGTATGCCGACCGCATTTGCTCCATCGAGTGGGCTGACCCGCGTCACGAGTCCATCGCATGGGCCGTTCTGGCAACGCCGCCGGGAACCGATCCGGCAGCCTGCATGGATGCGGCGCGCTCGGTGTGTCCCGAGGCGGCAACGCTTGTGAGTGCCGGGCGCATCTCGGCGACGAGCAAGCACCCCACCGAGACGAACATCGTGTTTATGCTCGATACGCTCGAGCTCTACACCATCAAGCGCCGCATGCGTGCCGCACAGGCCAAGCTGCGCCAGGACCGTTCGCTCGATGATGAGGCCCGCCGCGCGCTGACCGTGCAGGCCGCGCAGGATTCGCAGCGTCAACGCGAACTGCAAAAGTCGATCGGCGGCGTGGCGGACCCGTTCCGTTTGATCGGTCTGGAGGCCGCAGACACCGAACAGGCCTAGATGTTGTGGTCAACCAGCGTATTCTCGCCTATATCCAGTCCTCTTTTTGGGTATAGACGTCTATGTGTGTGCTAAAGTATTGAGTCCTGTGGACTATGAAGGGAGAATCTGTGCCAAAAAAGACTGAGAGCACGGGTACTGGGCTGGAATCCTACGTTGCAAAGCTCATGGGCAACGGCTCAAACAGGACTTCGGTAACCGAGGACGAGATTCAGGTCGCCCTGAAGGATATCGATGTTTCTGACGAGCAGCTCACCGCGGTGTATTCCGCGCTGCGCAACAGCGGCATCCAGATTATCTCCGCGAGCGGTAACGACGACGCCCCCATGGACGTCGACGATGACGATAACGATACCGATACCGACGATTTCGATGACGACGACGAGCATGATTCCGGCTCGCTCGACGATCATGAGCTCAAGATGGCCCGTCAGGCCGACGCCGAGATGGGTTCTTCCAAGAGCAAGAAGAAGCGCACCGTGCGCACGTCCCGTTCACGCTCGCGCGTGCGTGGCATCGATGCCTCCACGGTGATGCTGACCGGCGACCCTGTCCGTATGTACCTCAAGGAGATCGGCAAGGTCGACCTGCTGACCGCTTCCGAAGAGGTCGATCTGGCTATGAAGATCGAGGCCGGTCTTGAGGCCACCGAGAAGCTCGAGGCTGCCGATGCCGGTGAGCTCGAGCTCACGCGTGCCGAGATGCGTCGTCTTACGCGCATTGAGAACGTCGGCCTCGAAGCCAAGCAGGCACTCATCAGCGCAAACCTGCGTCTGGTTGTCTCCATCGCCAAGCGCTATGTTGGCCGCGGCATGCTGTTCCTTGACCTGATCCAGGAGGGCAACCTCGGTCTGATTCGCGCCGTCGAGAAGTTCGACTACCAGAAGGGTTTCAAGTTCTCCACGTACGCCACGTGGTGGATCCGTCAGGCCATTACGCGCGCCATTGCCGACCAGGCCCGTACCATCCGTATTCCCGTACACATGGTCGAGACCATCAACAAGCTCGTCCGCGTGCAGCGCCAGCTCCTTCAGGACCTGGGCCGCGACCCGACCCCCGAGGAGATCGGTGCCGAGATGGACATGAGCGCCGACCGCGTCCGCGAGATCCAGAAGATCTCGCAGGAGCCCGTGTCGCTCGAGACTCCCATTGGCGAGGAAGAGGATTCCCAGCTGGGAGACTTCATCGAGGACTCCCAGGCAATCGTTCCGCCCGATGCCGCCAGCTTCTCCATGCTGCAGGAGCAGCTCACCCAGGTGCTCGACTCGCTTGCCGATCGTGAGCGCAAGGTTATCGAGCTGCGCTTTGGCCTTGTCGACGGGCATCCTCGTACGCTCGAGGAAGTCGGCCGCGAGTTTGGCGTCACGCGCGAGCGTATCCGCCAGATCGAGTCCAAGACCCTGGCCAAGCTCCGCCACCCGAGCCGCAGCAGCAAGCTGAAGGACTACATCGAGTCATAACCTCGCAAGCAAGAAGCGCCCTCAAGCACATCCGCTTGGGGGCGCTTTCATGTAGTCGTTGGGGATGTTCTTGAATGACTAGTCGTTTAAGAACACCCCCAATGACTAGGTCGGAAAAATTCTTAAAAAAGTTCTTGCCCTGAGCTGATTCGTCCGTATAATAAACTTCGTTGCTTGAGAGCACGCGCCTATTCCTCGGTAGCTCAATGGTAGAGCACGCGGCTGTTAACCGCGCTGTTGTAGGTTCGAGTCCTACCCGGGGAGCCAGAATTTCTCAGCCCATTCCGCTGGGCTTTTAAATTCCTCGGTAGCTCAATGGTAGAGCACGCGGCTGTTAACCGCGCTGTTGTAGGTTCGAGTCCTACCCGGGGAGCCAGGTTGTAAAACCCGTCGCTTTTGCGGCGGGTTTTTTCATGCCGCGACCACTTGACTCGAACGTTGCCATATCAACATTTCGTGTCGAGGATGTAATCCCGCGACCCACCACCTCAACATGGCGCGGTCGTTGTAGAATATTGCAATGATTGCTCCCACGACATGGTGCCGCGAGCACCAGATAAGGAGATTCTTGTGTCTGAGACCATTAACGGCAGCCTGAGCGTCTCGAACGACGTTATTGCCGATATTGCCGGTTATGCCGCGATGACGTGCTATGGCGTTGTCGGTATGGCTGAGCAGCTCCAGGGCGCCGAGAGCGTGCGCCTGCTTGCCGGTCAGCGCCTCCGCAAGGGCGTGCTTGTCTCCGCCGACGAGAACGGCCTTACGGTCGATTTTCACGTCGTGCTCGAGAACGGCGTCAACATGAAGTCCGTCTGCCACAATCTTTCGAGCTCCGTTGCCTTCACTCTGCAGGAGATCGCCCAGATCGATCCCGCCAGCCTTAAGATCGGCATCCATGTCGACGCGCTCAAGAGCCGTCTGAACTAGCATCCGAAAACGGAGATTCAAATACCCATGATTGCAAAGACCATTCGCACCTGTTTTCCGATCGCTGCGGCTGCCGTTTCCGACAAGGCCGAGGAGATCAACAAGCTCAACGTCTTCCCCGTACCCGATGGCGATACCGGCACCAACATGTCGCTCACGCTCGCCTCGGTGACAAAAGAGCTCTCTGCCCTTCCCGCCGATGCCGATATGGAGGCCATCGCCGGTGCCATCACCCACGGCTCTCTCATGGGCGCTCGCGGTAACTCCGGCGTTATTGCCTCGCAGATTCTTCGCGGCGTGGCCGAGGGTCTTGTCTCTGCCGACGAGCCTATTACGTCCGCCAACATTGCCTTCGCCTTCCGTCGCGCCGTCAAGGTTGCCTTCCAGGCTGTCCGCAAGCCCATCGAGGGCACGATCCTCACGGTCCTGCGCGATGTCTCGACCAAGGCCGATGAGTGCGAGAAGAAGAAGTTCTCGGCCGAGGATGCGCTCGATGCTATCGTCGTCGAGGCGTACCAGTCCGTTGCTCGCACGCCCGACCTGCTGCCCGTTCTGAAGGAGAACGGCGTGGTCGACTCCGGCGCCTTTGGCTTTGCCATCTTCCTGGAGAACTTTGTTGCCGCCGCGCTTGGCCGCAGCACCGTTGTCGAGGATTTCTCCGCCACGTTTGATTCCGCTGGCTCTGCCCGCGATGCGGCCCTTGGTCGCGTTGAGATCGAGGCTAACGACGACTGGGAGGGCTCGGAGTTCCGCTACTGCAACGAGTTCCTCTTTAAGGCCGACGCCCCGTTTGACGAGAACGAGTGCCTTAAGTTCCTAGGCTCCATGGGCGACTGCGAGCTGCTCGTGGGCGCCTATCCCGACTACAAGATCCATGTGCACTCCAACACCCCCAACCTGGTGCTCGAGCACATGCTGCAGCTCGGTCAGATCTATGAGGTCTTTATCCACAACATGGAGATGGAGGCCCACGACCGTACCGCCAAGATCCACGAGGATCAGGAAAAGGCCGCCGAGCCCGCCAAGGCGCTGGGCTTTGTCGCCGTTGCCGCCGGTTCCGGCGAGGCCGACATCCTCAAGTCCCTTGGCGTCGACGTGGTCGTCTCCGGTGGCCAGACTATGAATCCCTCGACCGCCGACCTGCTGGGCGCGGTGGACCAGGTCAACGCGACCTCGGTCATCATCTTGCCCAACAACGGCAACATCCGCATGGCCGCTGAGGCTGCTGCCTCAGCCTGCACCGACAAGAAGGTCGCCGTCGTTCCCACCAAGACCGTCCCGCAGGCCTTCTCCGCGCTGTTCGCAGTCCTGCCCGATTCCGAGCTCGAGGATGCCGTCGCCGCCATGGCCGACGCCATCAGCGAGGTCCGCGATGGCGAGGTCACCCGCGCCGTGCGCGACTCCAGTGCCTCTGACGGTTCTCCGATTCACTCCGGTGACGTCATGGGTATCATCGCCGGCTCCATCGACTTGGTCGGCTCCGACGTGAAGCAGGTCACGCTCGACTGCATCAACCGCATGCAGGAGGAAGAGGAGGGCGACGCGCTGACGATTCTGGCCGGCGAGGAGCTGTCCGATGAGGCCTTCCAGGAGATCGTCGACGCTATCGAGGAGGCTCAGCCCGATCTGGAGATCGACGCCCATCGTGGCGAACAGCCGCTCTATCCCGTGATCTTCTCGATCGAGTAGGCAACTGCCTATGTCCGAGCTGTGCTCCGTGCCGCGTGTCTCGGAGCGCTTTGCCCAGAGCAATGCGCTCGACGAGGATATCGCGCGACTCAAATATGTTTCGGGTAAACGTGAGGAGGCCCTTCGCCGTCTGGGAATTCGGACGGTGGGGGACCTCCTTCTCCATATTCCTCATCGATACCTCGACTTTACCCGTTCGTGGTCCATTGAGATGGCGCCCATCGGTACCGTGTGCACCATCATCGCCACGGTCGACCGTATCGTTCAAAAGCAGCCGCGTCCGCGCATGCAGGTGACTGAGGTCTCACTTGTTGACGAGACGGGCGTACTGCAGGTCGCCTTTTTCCGCCAGCCCTGGATTGCTCAGCAGCTTAAGCAGGGCGACCGCCTGGCCGTGATGGGCAAGGTCGAGTTTGCCTACGGCTTTAAGCAGATGGCCTCGCCCCACTTTGAAAAGCTCGAGGACGGGCGCGCCGCGGGCACCATTCTGCCGGTCCATTACGTGAGCGATGGCGTGAGCCAGGCGTGGATGCGCCGCATCGTAAGCGGCGCGCTCGAGGTCGTCGGCAATCCGTTCGATCCGATTCCCGCGCCGCTGCGCGCAAAGCGGAAGCTCATGAGCAATGCCCGCGCGCTTCGATCGATCCACTTTCCCTCGAGCATGGCCGAGCGCGATATCGCGCGCGCACGGCTGGCATACGAGGAGTGCCTCTACCTGCAGCTGGCGCTGCGTCTGCGCAACGACGGCGGTCTGGTCGATGTGGTGCCCTATGCCCACACCGCGGGCGAGCACCTGGCCGCGCTCAAGCAAGCCCTGCCGTTTTCGCTGAGCGACGAGCAGGAGGCCGCATTCCAAGACATTCTGCACGACATGTGCGATGGCGGGCGCGTGATGAACCGCCTGCTGCTGGGCGATGTCGGTACCGGTAAGACCGCCGTTGCCGCTTGCGCGCTGGCTGTGGCTGCCGATAGCGGTACGCAGGCCTGCGTTATGGCGCCCACGGGCGTTCTGGCGCGCCAATATGCCGATAAGACCGGCCCTCTGCTCTCGCAGGCGGGCATGTCCTGGGCGCTTCTGACGGGTGCCACGCCGGCCTCAGAGCGCGAGCAGATCCATGCCCAGCTTGAATCGGGCGAGCTCGACGTCCTCTTTGGAACCCACGCGGTGCTTTCGGATAACGTTGCGTTCAATCATCTGTCGCTTGTCGTCATCGACGAGCAGCACCGGTTTGGCGTTGGCCAACGCAACGCCCTGCGCGCGAAGGGCCCCGGTGCGGACCTGCTCGTTATGACGGCGACACCAATCCCGCGTACGCTGGCGCTTTCGGTCTACGGCGATCTGGACACGAGTATCATCCGCCATCGGCCCGTCCCTGGCGCTGGCGTGACGACACGCGTGCTCACCGAGTCGAGCCGTGACCTCGCCTATGGCGCCATCCGCGAGGCGCATGAAAAGGGTCAGCAGGCCTACGTGATTTGCCCACTCGTGGAGCCGAGTGACTCGGCCGATGAGCTGGAAGACGTGCCCGGTATTGCCCGCGACGATGAGGGCCGCGTAACCGTACCCGTGCCGCTGCACGATACGGCGACCGAGCTCGATCGCCTGCGTCTGGCGTTGCCGGGGCTTACCGTCGAGCGCCTTCACGGCCGCATGCCGGCGGGGGAGAAGGACCAGGTTATCGATGCCTTCAAGCGTGGCGAGATTGACGTGCTCGTCTCGACTACGGTGGTCGAGGTGGGCGTCGATGTGCCTAACGCCACCGTCATGGTCATCGAGAACGGCGAGCGCTTTGGATTGGCTGCCCTGCACCAGCTGCGCGGCCGCGTGGGCCGTGGCAGTGTGTCGGGCACGTGCCTGGTCATGACGCACTCCAAGGGCAACGGCGGCGCGTCCGCAGCACAAGATCGCCTGCAATCGCTCGAAAAAACCGCGGATGGCTTTACGCTCGCCCAGATGGACCTGCGCCTGCGTCACGAGGGCGAAATCCTGGGTTATCGCCAGCATGGCGGTGTGACTCTGCGCTTTGTCGACCTGGATGCCGACGAGGAACTAATCGAGTGGGCCCATTTGGACGCGGTCGAGCTCTTGCGGTATGCTTGCACCCTTGACTCCGTGGCGACGCGCCCCCTGCGCGATGCGGTCGCCATGCGATATCGACATATTTTTAAGGAGGTCAGCGGAGGATGAGAATCATCGGCGGCGAATGGCGCGGTCGTAAGATCGAGGAGCCCCGTGGTCGCGATGTCACCCGCCCCACGACTGATCGCGTGCGTGAGGCGTGCGCATCTATGGTCATGTCGGCATTCGACTTCGATCTGGACGAGGTCCGCGTGCTGGACGCCTTTGGCGGCTCCGGCGCCTTAGGGTTAGAGATGCTCTCTCGTGGGGCCCGCTCGCTCACGACGTTTGAGATCGATCGCAACGCCGCGCGGCTCATTAGCAAGAATATCGAGTCGCTCTGCCGTGACCGTGCGCGTTGGCGCGTGGTCACGGGCGACATGCTGGTGAGTGCCTCGCGCGGTCGTGTACCAGGCGGCCCCTTTGATCTGGTCCTGCTCGACCCGCCCTATGCTTTTGGTGCCGAGCCGGTCGAGGAGCTGCTGCAGGACCTGGCTCAGCAGGGTATGCTTGCGTCTGGCGCTTACGCCCTGTTTGAGCATGCCGCCGCCGATGCGGGCGCGCATCCGGCAGGCTTTGAGACTGTACGTGAGAAGCGCTACGGCATTACCTCGGTCGACCTGCTCCGTTGGGTCGGCGATGACGATGGTGAGGGCGATAGCGCCGGCACCGATGCTGACAACAATGATGCCACGACGTTTCAGGAGGACGCCCATGAATGACACCATCAACCGCGTGATCGTCCCGGGCACCTTCGATCCCATCACGTTTGGCCATATCGATGTGATCCGCCGCGCCCGCCGCATCTTTCCCAGCGTGATCGTCGCCGTGGCCGAGTCGCAGGGTAAAAACGGTGTGGGCACCACGTTTATGCTCGATGAGCGCGTGGCGCTGGCCCGCGAGGCGCTCGGTGATATCGACGGCGTCGAGGTCCTGCCCTTTACCGGCCTCTTGGTCGACTTCGCTCGTGAGCAGGGGGCGGGGGCCGTGGTCAAGGGTCTGCGCGCCATGACCGACTTTGAGTACGAGCTGCAGCAGGCCGACCTTAACTATCGCCTGGATAGCGAGCTGGAGTCCATCTTTGTCATGAGTGCGCCGCAGTACGGCTATATCTCGAGCTCGGTCGTTCGCCAGATCGCCTCGCTCGGCAGTGACGTATCGACGTTTGTCCCGTCCAACGTGGTCGAAGCGCTCAAACATCGCTTTTCGTGACGTTTCTTATTGCCTGGTGGCATGTGGTAAACTAGCACGATGATATGTTACCTATGAAAGGAGACCGGATGCCGGGCGAGTATTTTCCTGGCGATAGGATCGTCAGCTTGGTCGATGAGCTCGAAGGGCTGATCGAGGAAGCCAAGCCGCCTTTCGGCAAGAACGCTCAGTTCAAGGTCATCGACGCCGACGTGTTCTTCAACATCCTCGACGAGATCCGCATGAGCTATCCCGAGGAGTGGCAGAAGTCCCGCCGTATCCTCAAAGAGCGCGAGGAGCTTATGGCTTCCGCCGCCGCTCAGGCCGATTCCATCATCGCCGACGCTCAGCAGCAGGCCCTCACCATTGCCGGTGAGCAGGAGATCGTCCGCCTTGCGCAGCAGCAGGCCGACGACATCCGCGATCGTGCCCAGCAGTACGAGCGTGAGACGCGTTATGCTGCCGAGGACTACGCAGAGCAGGTCTTTACGCACCTGGAGGAGAACCTCAAGAGCCTGACCGGCACCGTTACCCGTTGCCGTCAGCAGCTCAACGAGGGTGCCGCCCAGCAGAATGGTCAGTGGTAATGGCTGAGTTCCCGAGCGTTACCGTCGATCTTTCCGAGCAGCTCGAGTTTCCTGGAGATTCGTATCCGCTGACCGGTAAGGTCGATGTCGCCACCTACACGGTGGGCGAGAAGGAGTACCAGCTTCAGGACGGCATTGACTACGACGTTGTCTTTACCAATGCCGGTACCGGTGTCTTGCTCACGGGCATGGTCCGCGCGCACGCCACCGGCGAGTGCGACCGTTGCCTGGAGCCCGCCTCGTTTGATATCGCTGGCGAGATCGAGGAGTTCTACCTCTTTGAGGAGCCCGAGGATCCCGAGGCCTACGAGGACGGCTACGAGCTCCTGGGTGAGGACCGCATCGTCGATCTGGGCGAGCCCATCAATGACGCGGTCGTTATGGACACGCCGTTTGTGGTGCTTTGCAAGCCCGATTGTCGCGGTCTGTGCCCCACTTGCGGTTGCAATCTCAACGTCGAGCAATGCGATTGCGCCGCCCAGGCAGAGGCAGAATGGGCCGCTGCCACGGAAAATCCATTTGCAGCATTGAAGAATCTCAAGCTTGATGAGTAAAACTGTGGTAGTATCGCTACTTGCGCGTAATCGCCACACTGGATAGTTCATAAGGAAGGTCACTATGCCCGTACCTAAACAAAAGCAGGGTCGTATCCGCACTCACACCCGTCGTTCCGCCAACATGAAGATCTCGGCTGCGGCTCAGTCCACGTGCCCCCGTTGCGGCGCTGTCAAGCTTCCGCACCACGTGTGCCCCAGCTGCGGTTTCTACAAGGACCGCGAGGTTATCGTTACCGAGTAACGGTATACTCTGGATGCGATGCCGTTCCAAATGGAACCACAATGGCCGGCTCAATGAGTCGGCCATTTTTGTATAAGGAGCATGTATATGAGTAACGTTCGCGTTTGTGTAGACGTTGTGGGCGGAGACGAGAAACCTCAGGTTGTTCTCGATGGTATCGAGGCTGCACTTGCCTCCGATCCCGATATCGAGGTCTTGGCAGCTGGCCCCGCCGAAATCGTCAATCCCTTTGCAGCTTCCCATGCACGTGTTGAGGCCCTTGAGGCGCCCGACGTTATCGCCATGGATGACGATCCCATTCGCGCCGTGATGACCAAGCGTAAGTCGTCGATCGTGCTTTCTTGCCGCGACATCAAGAAGGGCAACGCGGATGCGTTTTTCTCCGCCGGCTCGACCGGTGCCATGACCGCTGCTGCGACCGCCTACGTGACGCCGTTTAGGTATCAGGCCGAAGGCAAAAAGCAGCCGGTGCGCCCCTGTCTGACCAATGCACTGCCCAATCGCGCCGGCGGTCTGACGGTGCTGTGCGACATGGGTGCCAACCCCGATGTCGAGGTTGACGATATGGTGCGCTTTGCGCAGATGGGCAGCGCCTATGCCCGCGTCGTCCTGGGCATTGAGCATCCTCGCGTGGGCCTGCTTGCCAACGGCACCGAGGACGAGAAGGGTTCCAACTTTACCAAGGCCTGTTTCCCTGCTATGAAGGCCGCCGTTCCCGGCTTTGTTGGTAACTGCGAGGGAACGGACATCACCTCAGGTAACTTCGATGTCGTCGTTGCCGATGGCATGTCGGGCAATATTGCGCTCAAGGCCACCGAGGGTGCTGCCAAGTTTTTGCTGCAGGAGCTCAAGGGTGTCTTTATGTCTTCGCTCGGCACCAAGATTGCCGCGCTGCTTATCAAAAAGCAGATGCGCGAGATTAAGGCCAAGCTTTCGGGCGACGCCAAGGGCGGCGCGATTCTTTTGGGCCTGCGCGGCGTGGTCCTGATCGGCCATGGCGCCACCTCGGTCGAGGCTGTCAAAAACGGTACGCTCGCGGCGGCCGAAGCCGTGCGCGCGGGGCTGGTCGAGAATGTCGCCAACTCTATGGACGGTATCGTTTTATAAGAGCGAGTAAGAGTGCTGTTATGTGCTTCGCGGCGCACGTCGTGGGGTAGAATCAGAACCGTGTCTTGGTACCGCCCGGGCGGTACCATTCTTTTGGTATTCATGCACTATGAGAGGAAGCGCTATGGACCGCTCCGAAATCTTCGACAAGATCGCCGAGGTCGCTGCTGACGTTCTGGGCGTCGATGTTGCCGAAATTAGCGATGAGACCACCTTTGACGACCTCGATGCCAACTCGCTCGAGCGCCTGCAGCTGGTTACGGCTATCGAGGACGAGTTCAACCTCGAGATCGATGACGAGACCCTGCTCTCGCTCAACTCTGTCGCCGACGCCGTCGACGCGATCGAAAACGCCAGGGAGGCCTAGGTCTTGGCTTTATCCGAACGACTTACGCGTGCCCAGGAAATCCTGGGCCACGAGTTCAACAATAAGGTGCTGCTGCGCGCGGCGCTCACGCACCCCTCTGCCGTGGAAGGTCAGCCCGTCTCGGCGAGCTATGAGCGCCTTGAGTTCTTGGGCGATTCCATTTTGGGCGCTGTGGTCGCACGCTCCCTGTTTGAGTCCTATCCGGAGTTTGACGAGGGCAAGCTCACGCGCCTGAAGGTGTCGCTTGTCTCGGGCGCTACGCTGTCCGAGGTTTCTCACGAGCTGGGCATTGACGACATCATCATCTTTGGTGCCTCCGAGACCGGTACCGGTGCGCGCGGCCTGCATTCGGCCCTCGAGAACGTCTACGAGTCGCTCGTGGGCGCACTGTACCTGGATGCCGGCTGGGATGCCGCAGCGGAGTTTATCCATCGTACGCTTAAGCCGCATTTGGCTTCCGAGCGTGCCGAGCATCCTGCAAACCCCAAGTCGTTTTTGCAGGAGTGCGTGCAAGCCGACGGTCACGAGCCCCCGGCGTATAAGCTCGTTGGCTCCGAGGGCCCGGCGCATGCGCCCACCTTTACCGCCGTGGTGCTCATCGATGGCATTCGCCAGGGTCGCGGCACCGGTTCCTCTAAGAAGGAAGCCGAGGGAGCCGCCGCGCTCGAAGCGCTCGACCGCATGGGTTACACCACCAACGGCGTGATTCTGAACAAGAAGCACGTGTAAGCGAGGAACCGTGTATCTCAAGTCCCTCACGCTCAAAGGGTTCAAGTCGTTTGCCGACCGCGCCCATATGACGTTTGAGCCGGGCCTGACCGTCATCGTCGGTCCCAACGGCTCGGGAAAATCGAACATCTCCGACTCAATTCTGTGGGTCCTGGGCGAGCAGAGCGCCAAGCAGCTGCGCGGCCAGGCCATGGAGGACGTCATCTTCTCGGGCTCGTCAGCGCGCAAGCCGGTGGGTGTCGCCGAGGTCACGCTGGTGCTCGATAACTCGGACCATATGCTGCCCGTCGATTTTGACGAAGTCGCCATCACCCGTCGCATGTATCGCTCGGGCGAAAGCGAGTACCTCATCAACTCGAGTCCGTGCCGCCTGATGGACATTCAGGACATCCTGCACGATTCGGGCCTGGGCAAGGATACGCATTCCATCATCAGCCAGGGCAAGCTCGACGCCATTTTGCAGAGCCGCCCCGAGGAGCGCCGCGCCCTCATCGAGGAGGCCGCCGGCATCTCCAAGCACAAGCGCCGCAAGGAGCGTGCGCTCAAAAAGATTAAGTCGATGGACGAGCATCTGACGCGTGCCCGCGACATCAATAAGGAAATCGCCCGTCAGCTGCGACCACTGGAGCGTCAGGTCGATCGCGCACGTAAGTACAAAGAGCTGTCCTCGCGCGCGAACGAGCTTACGCAGATGCTAGCCGTCGATGAGCTGCGTTCGCTGCAGTCGCAGTGGAACGACCTGGAGAGCCGCTCCAAGGAGGGCGCGGCCGAGCTTGAGCTTGCGCAGTACCGCATGGGCGAAAAGGAGCGTGAGCTCGAGAAGCTCCAGGTTATGCTCGAGGAAAAGGGCTTGTTTGTGGGCGACCTGGGCGAGCAGCGCCGCCATATGCAAGATGTGGTCGGTCGCATTAACTCCGACATGCGCCTGCTCGAGGAAAAAGGCCATAACATGGTGTCGCGCTTGTCTGACATGCGCGGGCAGATTTCGAGCTCCGAGCATCAGCGTCGTCGCGTGGTCGAGGAGCTCGAGGATGCGCGTGCGCAGCTTGAGGAAGTGACCGGCGCGCACCTGCTGGCCCAAGAGGACGTTGACGCCGCTGGTCCTGCCGCCGCTGAGCTCCACGAGCGGCGCGTGGCGCTCGACAATCAGATTTCGCAGCTTACGCGAGAGCAACGCGATGTGCAGCGCGTGGCCGATAACGCCGCGCTCGAGCTCGCCAAGGTGAAGGATTCCTTGAGCAATGCCGAGGTCGAGGACAACATGTATGCCTCGCGCCTGGAGCAGATTGACGAGCAGCTCGAGGAGGTCACGGCCTCGCTCGAGAGCCGTCGCGACCGCGCCGAGGAGCTTGAGGGCGCTCTTGAGGAAGCGCGCCAGGCCCAGGCCGATGCGCGTGAGGCCACCGAGGTCGCCCGTGCAGCCCTGAAGGACTTGCGTAATCGTGAGAGTGAGGCGCGCAACAAGCTGTCCGAGGTGCGCTCGGAGCTTGCCAGCCAAAAGAAGCTTGATGCCCGCATGGCCGACAGCTCGCCGCTCGTGAGCCGTCTGGTGGGTGCGCTGGGCGACGATGTCTCGGGTCGTCTGGGCGACGTGCTCGAGGCCCCGCGCGAGCTTGAGGGCCTGGTGGAGCAACTACTTGCCGGCGATATCGATGCGCTGCTGTTCGACGATACGTCCGCGCTTGAGCGTGCCGGTCGTGCCGCTCTGGACCAGAAGAAGGCCTCGGGCGAGGCACTGCTGGTGGCGCGCGGCTTGAGCGGCTCTGCTGCTGCCGAGGGCGCTGCAGGTACCCGTCTGGTTGATCGTCTGTCTGTGCGCGCAGGCTACGGACCCGTCGTCGAGGCGCTACTCGGCGGCTATTACGTGGTCGATGGCTTGGCCGCCGCGCTGGCTGCGCCTGTCGTTGACGGTGTGACCTATGTGACCCCCGATGGCGCCCGCGTAAGCTGTGGCGGCCTTGTGCGCGTGGGCCTCGATGCCGGCGAGGCGTCGGGTGCTCTGGAGCGCAAGCGTCGCATTCGCGAGCTGGAGGGCTTGGAGCCCGATCTGGTTGCCGTGTTTGAGCATGTGTCGGATCAGGTCGTCGAGGCCAATGCGGCCGTTGAGGAAGCGCGTGCCGCTGAGGGCGATGCCGCCGGCGAGATCGCCCGTCTTGAAGGCGAGCGCCGCTCGCTGCTCTCCGAGATCGGCCGCTTGGAGCAAAGCGCCAACAATGCCGAGGTCGAGCGCGTGCGCATCTCCAAGCGCCGCGAGCAGGCCTCCGAAGCCGTTCGCGCTGCGCGCCCGCGCGTGGACGAGCTCACCCGTTCGCGTGACGAGGCCCGCGCGCAGACAAGCGATCTGGGCTTGCAGATTGCCGAGGCCAACGACGAACTCGATCGCGTTCGCCGTGACGATTCCGAGGCTGCCGGCAAGCTCGCCGATGCCAAGGTGCGCCTGGCCCAGACGAGCGAACGCCTGCGTTCGCTGAAGGGCCGCGTGCCCGACCTGGAGCATCGTCTTGAGGGCATCGACCGTCGTATCAGCGGAACACGCCAGGCTTCGCGCTCGCTCGAGCTGCTGCGCCTGCGCGTCGACCCCATGCACGAGCGTTACTCGGCCCTGCTGGAGCGCGCCTCGGACTGGGCCGCGCGCCTTCGTGACCAGGCTTCGCTCGAGGAGGCAGACTCCGCCTCGCTCAAGAAGACCATCGAGGACGCCAAGGCCGAAGTCGCTCGCGCCAAAGATAAGGTTGATACCGCTGCCGCGACGCAAAACGAGTTCAAGGTCGCACGCGGCAAGCTCGAGGTGCAGGTGGAGGCGGCCATCAAGGCCATTAGCGCCGATGGCACTACGGTACTCGAGGAAGCGCTCATGCTTCCGGCGCCCACGGACCGCGATGCCGCCGAGCGCGAGCTCAACCAGCTCGTGCGTCAGATCAACAATCTGGGCCCCGTGAACCAGGTTGCCATGGAGGAGTACGAGCAGCTTAAGCGCCGCGCCGACTACATCGAGGAGCAGCTGGCCGATCTGGAGAGCGCGCGCAAGGCGCTCACCAAGATAACCGTGGCTATCGACCGCAAGATGCGTAAGGCCTTCCTAGTTACCTTTGAGAAGGTCGATGCGAACTTCCGCGAGATCTTCGCCATGCTCTTCCCGGGCGGTCAGGCGCATCTGGAGATGACCGATCCCGAGCATCCTGCCGAGACGGGTATCGAGGTCGTGGCGCAACCGCGCGGCAAGCGCATCACCAAGATGATGCTCATGTCGGGCGGCGAGAAGAGCCTGACGGCGCTCGCCCTGCTCTTTGCCGTGTACCGCACGCGCACGGTGCCGTTCTATGTGCTGGACGAGGTCGAGGCGGCACTCGATGACGCCAACCTGTCCAAGCTCATCGGCGCCCTCGATGTACTGCGTTCCGATACGCAGCTCTTGGTAATCTCGCATCAGCGCCGTACTATGGAGGATGCTGACGTTCTCTACGGCGTTTCGATGCAAGCCGACGGCGTCAGTCGCGTCGTCTCGCAAAAACTCGATCGCGAAACCGGAAAGGTCGTGAATGCATAATGGGATTCTTTGACGCTCTCTCGCGCGGACTTGAGCGCAGCCGCGAGGCCCTTAACGAGGTCTTCTACTTTGGCGGTGAGGTCGACGAGGATTTTTGGGAGGACCTTGAGGACACCCTCGTCATGGGTGACATGGGTGCCGAGGTCGCCATTCAAGTCTCCGATGACCTGCGTGACGCCGCTGCCAAGAAGAACCTCAAGACCGCCCCGCAGCTTCGCCGCGCCCTGGCCGAGCAGCTCGAGGGCCATTTTGTGCCTGTTGAGCGCGACCCGTTTTCCGATACGCCGAGCTGCGTGCTGTTTGTCGGCATCAACGGCGCCGGCAAGACCACCACGGTCGGCAAGATTGCGAGCGCCATGGCCGCCCGCGGCAAGAACGTTGTGATCGGTTCGGCCGACACCTTTCGCGCCGCCGCCATCGAGCAGCTCGATGTGTGGGGCCAGCGTGCCGGCGTACCGGTTATCAAGCGTGACCGCGGCTCCGATCCGGCGAGCGTGTGCTATGACGTGCTCGACGAGGCCGATAAGCGCGGTAGCGACCTGGTGCTCATCGATACCGCCGGTCGTCTGCACACGAGCCCCGAGCTCATGCGCGAGCTCGCCAAGGTGGTCAATGTGACCCGTAAGCGCGCCGCCAATATGGCCGCCGGTCCCATGCCGGTCTCGGTCGTGCTTGTGATCGATGCCGCCACTGGTCAGAACGGTCTGAACCAGGCGCTCGAGTTTAACGAGGCGCTGGGCCTGGACGGTATTATCATGACTAAGCTCGACGGCACGGCTAAGGGCGGCATCGCCATGGCCGTGGCCGAGAAGCTCAAGCTCCCGATCCTGCGCGTGGGCGTGGGCGAGCAGGTCGATGATCTGCAGGAGTTCAATGCCAAAGATTTCTGCCGCGCCCTGGTGGGCGAGTCCAATTAAGGAGTGACTAGTGTTTGATTCCCTGAGCGATCGCCTCAACGACACATTTGACCGCCTGCGCGGCAAGGGCAAGCTGACCGAGGCCGATATTACTTCGGCCATGCGCGATATTCGCATGGCGCTGCTCGAGGCCGACGTCAACTTTAAGGTCGTCAAGGAGTTCGTCGCCAAGACCAAGGAGCGCTGCATGACCGCCGAGGTCATGGAGTCGCTGTCGCCGGCGCAAAACGTCGTCAAGATCGTGCTCGACGAGCTCACCGAGATGCTTGGCTCAACCGAGAGCAAGCTCGTCTTTAGCAACCGCATTCCCAATGTCATCATGCTTGTGGGTCTGCAGGGCTCCGGTAAGACCACGGCTGCCGTAAAGCTGGCCTACCTGCTCAAGAAGCAGGGCCGCTCGCCGTTGCTCGCCGCGTGCGACGTCTACCGTCCCGCTGCTGCCGACCAGCTGGCCACGCTCGGTGGCGAGATCGGCGTACCGGTCTTCCGCGGCGACGGTGCGCACCCGGTCGATATCGCCAAGGGCGCCATCCAGGAGGCCGTCGACCACCTGCGCGACGTGGTCATCGTCGATACCGCCGGACGTCTTCAGATCGATGAGCAGATGATGCAGGAGGCCGTGGACATCAAGAAGGCCGTCAAGCCCGATCAGGTGCTGATGGTCGTCGATGCCATGACCGGTCAGGATATCGTCAACGTCGTCTCGACCTTCGCCGAGCGCACCGACTTTGACGGCGTGATTATCTCTAAGCTCGACGGCGACGCCCGTGGCGGCGGCGCGCTTTCCGTGCGCCAGGTGACCGGCAAGCCCATCAAGTTTGTGAGCATGGGCGAGAAGCCCGATTCGCTGGAGCCGTTCTACCCCGATCGTATGGCCAAGCGAATCTTGGGCATGGGCGATGTCGTCGGCATTATCGAGAAGGCCCAGGAGGCGGCCGACGCCGAGCAGCTCGAGGCCGCCGAGCGCATGCTGCGCGAGGGCTTTACCATGAACGACATGCTCGACCAGATGAAGGCCGTCAAGAAGATGGGCGGCATGAAGGGCATTCTGGGCATGCTCCCCGGTGGCCAGCGTGCGCTTAACCAGATGGGTGGTAACCTGGACGAAGGTATCTTCGATAAGAACGAGGCCATCATCATGTCGATGACCAAGGAGGAGCGCCTTCGCCCCTCCATCATCAACGGCCAGCGCCGTGCCCGCATTGCCAAGGGCGCCGGCGTGACCCCCACCGAGGTCAATAGCCTTATGAAGCAGTGGGGCGAGATGAATAAGATGATGGGCCGCATGCGCACGATGGCCAATCAGGCGCAGGCCGGCGGCAAGAAGGGCAAGAAGGGTAAGAAGGGCAAAAAGATGCGCATGCCCAATATTCCCGGTCTGGATGCCATGGGGCTGGGCGGCATGGGCGGCCTGGGAACGGGCGGCCCCAAGTCCGATATGGACCTGCTGCGCCAGATGGAAGCGCAGATGCGCAACAAGAAGTAACGACTAGTTGAGTCGTGTATGGCGAAGGCCGCCTGGATGGTATTCCAGGCGGCCTTCGCCGTTTGTTCGCTGGTTGTCGCACGCGTGGAAGCGCGTTCTCGACGAGGTGCTTGCCGCTAGTGGCATCCGCAGCCTTCGTGCCCGTCATGGTCGTGGTGACCGTGGCAGCCGCAGGACTCGCCATGCTCGTGGATGTGCTCGTGATCATGTCCATGGCAGTCGCAGGTGGCCTCGCCGTTCTGTGCGAGCGTGCCGGCAATGAGGGCCTCGACGCAGGCATCGCAGCTGCCCTGGGCGCCCGCATAGACCGTGATGCCGGCTTGGGCAAGCGCGTTGATAGCGCCGCCGCCGATACCGCCGCAAATGAGCGTGTCAACGCCACCGTTGGCAAGCAGGCCCGCCAAGGCGCCGTGGCCGGTGCCGCCGGTGCCTACGACCTGCTCGTTGAGCACCTTGCCATCCTGGATGTCGTAGATCTTGAACTGCTCGCTGCGGCCAAAGTGCATAAAGATGTTGCCGTTGTCGTACGTCGTTGCCACCCTCATGGTGCCGACCTCCTTTGCTGGCCATGCGGCCGTCGTCGTGGCGATGGGGAAGTACGCGATATTGCCTCCCTCGATGACGAGCGCTCGTCCGTTGACCAGCGCGTTTGCCACCTTGCGATGCGCGCGACTGCTGATTGCCGCCACCGTGGCGCGGGCGATGCCCATGTGCAGGGCGACGGCCTCCTGATTGAGGCCCTCCAGATCGCACAGGCGCAGCACCTCAAGCTCGTCGACGGTCATGTCGATGGCATCACCGCTGGCCAGGCCATCGGGGGTAAAGCCGCGGTATTCGGGGATGATCCCGACGCGGCGCAGTTTTTCGCGTCTTCCTGCCATGCACACTCCTTATCTGACATATGTCAACAATAGGATAACGCGTTAGTCGTTGGGCGCAAGGCATTTCTGTCATATGTCAGAAAAAGGCTAAGATGCCTCGTTGCCGCATGCGGAGCCGCGCTGCCGTGCATTGCGTGTGCCGGACTAAGTGTCCAATTCGACACTCGCGCGCCTGGGCTACAATAAATCTCGCTTATAGGCGACTGACAGGAGGGTCAATGAGCAAAGCTGATCAGCAGTTTGTAACCATGTGCCGCGATATCTTGGACCATGGCACCACCACCGAGGGCCAAAAGGTCCGTCCGGTGTGGGAGGACGGCACCCCTGCCTATACCATTAAAAACTTTGGTGTCACGGCGCGCTATGATCTGCGCGAGGAGTTCCCCGCGCTCACCCTGCGTCGTACGGCGCTTAAGTCTGCCATGGACGAGATTCTGTGGATCTATCAAAAGAAGTCCAATAACGTGCATGATCTCAACAGCCATATCTGGGATGAGTGGGCCGATGAGACCGGTTCCATCGGTAAAGCCTACGGCTATCAGATTGGTCAGAAGAGCCATTACGTCGAGGGCGACTTCGACCAGATGGACCGTGTGCTGTACGACCTTAAGCACACGCCGTATAGTCGCCGCATTATGACCAATACGTACGTGTTTAGCGATCTGTCCGAGATGCACCTTTATCCGTGCGCCTATAGCGTGACCTATAACGTGACGCAGTGTCCTCAGGACGACAAGCCGACGCTCAACATGATTCTCAACCAGCGCAGCCAGGACATTTTGGCCGCGAACAACTGGAACGTGTGCCAGTACGCCATTTTGCTGATGATGGTCGCGCAGTCGGTCGATATGATTCCCGGTGAGCTGCTGCACGTGATCGCCGACGCCCATATCTATGATCGTCATGTCGATATCGTCCGCGAGCTTATCGAGCGTCCGCAGTTTGCGGCACCCAAGGTAACGCTCAACCCCGATGTGCATGACTTCTATGCGTTTACGACCGATGACCTGATCGTCGAGGGCTATGAGCACGGCCCGCAGGTCAAGAACATTCCCATTGCGGTGTAGGTGGTGCTCATGACGTGTAAGCTATCTGCTATCGTCGCCGTGTGTGACGATTGGGGCATTGGGTGCGAGGGCGACATGGTGGTGTCCAATCGCGCCGATATGCGCCATTTTGTGGCCTGCACCAAAGGCTGCCCGGTTATCATGGGACGCAAGACGCTGCTGAGTTTTCCCGGCGGACGACCGCTCAAGAATCGCCGCAATATCGTGCTCACCCGCGACGAGAGCTTTGCTGCCGAGGACGTCGACGCGGTGCATAGCATCGACGAAGCGCTCGCCGCAGTAGCCGATGAACCCGTTGCGTGGGTGATTGGCGGCGGCGAGATATATCGACAGTTTTTGCCGTATTGCGTGGAGGCCGAGGTTACGCATAACCATTGCGTGCATGACGTGGATACATATTTTCCCGATCTGGATGCTGATCCCGCGTGGGAGATTGCGCAGCGTAGCGGGGTCGCGACGATTGCCGCGGGCGAGGGCGACGAGGGTGTCGATTATGAGTTCGTGACGTATCGCCGCGTTGAGGCGTAAATCGCCTGGCGTGAACGGTATCATCGGGTTGATTGAATGTATGGGGCGGCGCTTAGCGTCGCCTCGTTTGGTATAGATGTGCTGTAAAGAAGGGTGTGGGCTGGCTGCTATGACTGATGCCGTTGAGGTTCTGCGAATTGATTCGCTCGATGACGAGCGGCTCGATGCCTACGTTCGATTGACCGAGCGCGAGCTGCGCTGCGTGCTGGAGCCGCAAAAGGGCATCTTTATCGCCGAGAGCGCCAAGGTTATCGAGCGCGCGGTGCGTGCCGGATACGAGCCGGTGAGCTTTCTTTTGGGTGAACGCTGGCTCGACCAGATGATGCCGCTGTTTGAGCGTCTGTTTGTGCGCGAGGGCGCGGATCCGGTTCCTGTGTTCGTGGCCTCCATGGAGCTTATGGAGCAGTTGACGGGCTTTAACGTGACGCGCGGTGCGCTCGCGGCGTTTCGTCGTCCGCGCCAGATTCCGGTTGATGAGTTCTTGGGTGGCGTCGTCGAGGCGGCGGGCGAGCGCCCGGTGCGCGTGTGCGTGCTCGAGGGTATTGTCGACCACACGAACGTGGGTGCGATTTTCCGCTCGGCCGCTGCGCTCAATGTCGACGGTATTTTGGTCAGTCCGACGTGCTGCGACCCGCTGTACCGTCGCTCGGCCCGCGTGAGCATGGGCACGGTGTTTCAGGTGCCGTGGACGCGTATTGGCAGCGAGGCTCGTGTGTGGCCGCACGATGGCCTGGCGGCACTGCACGAAGCCGGTTTTTCGTGCAGTGCCATGGCGTTGACGGACGATTCCGTATCGCTGGACGATCCCGTGCTGCAGGAGATTGACCGCTTGGCAATCTTTATGGGTACCGAGGGTACCGGCTTGGGCGCCAAGACTATCGCAGGCTGCGACCGAGCCGTGCGCATTCCGATGGCGCACGGGGTCGATTCGCTCAACGTGGCCGCGGCGAGTGCCGTTGCCTTTTGGCAGCTGTGTCCGCACGTGAGCAATGAGTATCACTACCAGCCGGGGCTGTATCACTAGGCAGTTATTCCGCACCGCGCTCTAATTCGAGGTGTTTCGGTCGCCGCCAGTCGGTGCTAAGCTGGTTTTGGCTTTGGTTTTAAATTGCTGTTTTGTTGTTTGTCGTATGCTTGTGGGGAGGGCGTGTGGCTAAGAAATCTACGGCTATCGATGTAACGCAAGGTGTTATTTGGCAGCAATTGCTGTCGCTGTGCGTTCCCATCTTCTTTAGCTCGTTTTTTCAGCAGGCCTACACGCTTATCGGTACTTATATCGTCGGCCAGTTTGGCGGTAAGCTCGCATTGGGCGGCATCCAGGCCACGATGGTGCTCACCGAGCTCTGCATTGGCTTTTGCGTTGGCGTCGGCGCCGGGTGCGCGGTCATTACCGGTCAGTATTTTGGCCAGCACGATGATGAGCGACTGAGCCGTTCGGTCCATACGGCCATGACGCTCGCGCTGGTGGGCGGTATCGTTTTCTCGATTCTTGGCATAGTGTTCGTTGAGCCCATGCTGGTGCTTATGAACACGCCGCATGAACTACTGGCCGAGGGCGTGGCCTATGCTCGTTGCTATTTTGCCGCCATGGTTGCGGCGCTGCTACTCAATATGGGAACGGCACTGCTGCGCGCCGTGGGCGACACGCGCGGGCCTGCTGTGATTATCGCTTCCGGCTGCCTTGTTAATGCGGTGCTGGATGTCATCTTCGTTGCTGTGCTTCATATGGAGGCTCTGGGCTGCGGCATCGCGGTGGCGCTGACCATTTGCTCCAATGCCACGATGATCGTGATTCGTATGATGCACGCACCGGGTGCGTGGCGGCTTTCACTGTCCAAACTCGGCATTGATCCTGGCATTTGTAAGAGCATGATCTCGTGTGGTCTGCCGCTTGGTTTTCAGTCTGCTGCGTATTCGATTTCCAACGTTTTGATTCAGGTGTCGGTCAACTCGTTTGGCGCCGATGTCACCACGGCGTGGGGTCTTTCGGGCCGCTTAGATGGCATTGTCTGGATGGTTACCGAGGCGCTTGGCGTGTCGATCACCACGTTCTCGGCGCAGAACTTTGGCGCGCGCAACTACGAGCGCATGCGCAAGGGCTACCATACGTCGCTCGTGCTGTCGTTTATGCTCATTGGTGGCCTGTCTGCCGTGCTGCTGGTGTTCTCGGGCCCGCTGTCGCGTTTGTTTGTCGACGATGCTTCGATTTCGGCGTACACCACGACCATCCTCCATTTCATTGCGCCGTTCTATGCGATTTTCTCGATTATCGAGAACGCCTCGGGTTCCATCCGCGGCGCCGGCGTGAGTCTGCAGCCTATGATGCTCACCATCTTTGGCACCGTCGTACTCAGAGTGATTTGGGTGTTTGCGATCATGCCCTTCGATCCGTCGCTCGAGCATCTACTGCTGGTCTACCCCGTAACCTGGCTCATCACCGCAACCATGTTCACCATCTACCACCACAGCGGCAACTGGCTAGGTCGCGCCACCGCCTAGCTCATCCGTCGGGTTCCCCTGATAAGTTGCGGTGAAATAGTTCCTGAAAAGCCCTTGCGGACCGTCAAACAAGTTCTATTCCACCGCAACTTCCTTATGAGCTGTAGGTGTTGGCGGAAAACGAATCAATTAGTATTCGATGCCTTGGCGGGCTAGGAGACCTTCATCGAAGTAGTGTTTGACGGGGCGCATTACGGTTACTAGGTCGGCAAGGTCGGCGAGGGGTAGCAAGCCGCGGCCGGGGAGCACGAGTTTCGTGGTGGCGGGCTTTATCGTAATCAGTTCCTCGACATTCTCTCGCGCCCCAAAGCAGCCGTCGTCTTGCCCTTGCCGTCGCCTGTATAGATTTGAACCTTGCCGACTTCCAGTGATGCCATCTCTGTCCTTTCGTGCCCGGCGTCGGTTTATCGCCGTCCGGGTTGGGTATTCTAGAAAGCATTATTAACCCCAGTAGATGGAGTTCAAGCAGATGGAGATGGATGACAACAAGCGTAGACGGAATATGATCCTCTACGTGCTCATCGCCTTCGTCGTCTACCTCGTGCTCTCGACCGTTCTGTTCCCCAACATCGGTCACACGCAGCAGATTACGGAGACCGATTACTCGACGTTTGTGAAAGCGCTCGACAAGAAGAGCGTCGAAAAGGTCGAGTACAACACCGACGACTATACGATTTATTACACCAAGAAGGGCGAGGACGAGAACATCGCCTATAAGACGACCGGTGTGCCGAATGATGCGGGCTTTACCGATCGCGTGCTTGAGTCTGGCGCTTCGCTGGAGTCGGTCGTTCCCGATAAAAACTCGGGTTTGATGACCTACTACCTGCTCACGCTCATCCTTCCCATGGCGATTTTCTTCCTCATCGGTTGGTGGCTCAACCGCCGCATGAAGAAGGCTATGGGCGATGACGGCCCGTCGATGAACTTTGGCGGCGGCGGTTTTGGCGGCGGCGGACTGGGTAAGTCCGGCGCGCGCGTGATCGCCTCCAAGGACGTGGGCGTGACCTTTAAGGATGTCGCCGGCCAGGAAGAGGCCAAGGAGTCCCTCAAGGAGGTCGTTGACTTTCTGGAGAAGCCGCAGCGCTACGAGGAGATCGGCGCCAAGCTGCCGCGTGGTGCTCTGCTTGTCGGCCCTCCGGGTACTGGTAAAACCCTGCTTGCCAAGGCTGTGGCCGGCGAGGCGGGCGTGCCGTTCTTTAGTATTTCTGGTTCTGAGTTTGTTGAGATGTTCGTCGGCCGCGGTGCCGCTAAAGTTCGCGACCTGTTTAAGCAGGCCAAGGAAAAGGCCCCGTGCATCGTCTTTATCGATGAGATTGATACCATCGGCAAGAAGCGCGATGGCGGCGGCTTTAGCGGCAACGACGAGCGCGAGCAGACGCTCAACCAGCTGCTGACCGAGATGGACGGTTTCGATAACCACAAGGGTATCGTCGTCCTCGCTGCCACCAACCGTCCCGACAGCCTCGATCCCGCTCTGCTGCGCCCCGGTCGTTTTGATCGCCGCATCCCCGTTGAGCTGCCCGACCTGACCGGCCGTAAGAACATTCTTGAGCTGCATGCCAAGAGCGTGAAGACACAGCCGCCGATCGACCTGACCGCGATTGCCCGCGCCACGCCCGGTGCCTCGGGCGCCGACCTGGCCAACATCATCAACGAGGGCGCGCTGCGTGCCGTCCGCGAGGGTCGCAAGCGCGCCACGCAGGACGATTTTGAGGAGTCGGTGGAGGTCGTCATCGCCGGCCAACAGCGTAAGTCCACGGTGCTGTCCGACCACGAGAAGCAGGTCGTTTCTTACCACGAGATCGGTCATGCCATCGTTGCCGCTCGCCAGAAGGGCTCTGCGCCGGTCACGAAGATCACCATCGTGCCGCGCACGAGCGGTGCTCTGGGCTACACCATGCAGGTCGAGGAGGATGAGCGCTTCCTGACCACACGTCAGGAGGTCCTGGACAAGCTCGCCGTCTATTGCGGTGGCCGTGCAGCCGAGGAGCTCATCTTTGGTGAGATGACGACCGGCGCCGCCAACGATATCGAGCAGGCCACCAAGCTCGCCCGTAACATGGTGACGCGCTTTGGTATGTCCGACGAGTTTGGCATGATGGCGCTCGGTACCGTTCAGAATGCGTACCTTAACCAGGACACGTCGCTCACCTGCGCCCCCGGTACGGCCGAGCGTGTGGACGCAATTGTCGCCAAGTTGATTGAGGATGCGCACGACCGCGCCCTGCAGATCCTCAAGGAAAACAAGTTCAAGCTCCACGAGCTGGCTCGTTATCTGTACAAGAAGGAGACGATCACGGGCGAGGAGTTCATGAATCTCCTCACGCGCGAGAATCCGCTGATGCCGAAGCAGCAGTAAGGCTGGTTGCACATTGTTGAACGCCCCATTTGAGTCTCTATCTCAAATGGGGCGTTTTACGTGGGAGGGATATGTATGAAGATCGTGGTGAGCGCCTGCTTGATGGGCGAGAGCTGCAAGTATAACGGGCTCGATAACTACCATCGCGAGCTGGTCGAAGCGTGCGAGCGCACGGGGACCGAGGTCCTCTTGGTGTGCCCTGAGGTCTTTGGCGGCCTGCCCACGCCGCGCAAGCCGTCCGAGATTGTGAACGGCGAGGTTCGTACCTGCGAGGGCATCTCGGTTGATCGCGAATTTCGCCTGGGTGCCCAACGTGCGCTCGATATGTGCGAGCAGGCGGGCGGCCCGTCCGAGATTGCTGCGTGCGTCTTGCAGGACCGCAGTCCCTCGTGCGGCGCGGGTCGCATCTACGACGGTACCTTTAGCGGTACGCTCACCGCGGGCAACGGCGTCTTCGTTGATCTGTTGCTGCGTCACGGCTATCGCGTTATACCAGCTAGCGAGTTCGACCCCAGCATGCTGGAGCAATAAAAAACCACCACAAGGGCACTGCTCCCTTGTGGTGGTTTTGGGCTAGGTCTAGAGCGTGTGGCCGTAGGCGTTGGCGGCCTTGATGGCGGCGGCGAACTTTTCGTCGGTGAAGGGCTCCGGGTTGCCTTGCTTCCACTCGTTGGTGGCGTGTGCGTATTCGCACAGGGCAGGGATGTCGGCCTCGGAAAGTCCGACCTGCTCAAGCGTTACGGGCAGGCCCATCTGCTTGTTAAAGGCGGCGTAGCGCTCAAGGTTCTCGGTGTCTCCCGTATAGGCAA
This sequence comes from Collinsella aerofaciens, assembly GCA_048246715.1. GTDB lineage: Bacteria > Actinomycetota > Coriobacteriia > Coriobacteriales > Coriobacteriaceae > Collinsella > Collinsella aerofaciens_BY. The sequence continues at coordinate 215,139 of DBFBCB010000031.1, forward strand.
ACAGCACGAGCACGCCCAGGCTCACGACCTCGCCGTGCAGGTAGGTGCCCTCACGCGGAATGCTGCAGGTGGCGTTGTAGAATGCGTGCGCCACGCTCGAGTTGTAGTAGTAATCGTTCTGGTTGGTCAGGTTCGAGACATAGCCCGTGTTGACCACGATATCGAGCGCGATCTGCTTAACGGCCTCGCTCGACAGGTCCTGGTGCACGTCCTCAAGCCCCTGCACGCCGTAGGTAAACAGCGGCTCGGAGCAGGTGTGGGCGAGTGCCAGGCCAAGACCGGCGGTGTGCTCCAAATTACCGGCGCATGTGGCGTATTCGACCTCAGGCTGCTTAGACAGGGCATCGCCCACGCCGGCCCAGAAGTACTCCGCCGGAGCTTCGGCGATGATCTTGGGGTTGATGAAGATGTGCGCCGGTCGGTTGGGGTACGAATAGCCTTCGAGTGACCCGTCGTCGTTGTACACGACGGCAATGGCGGTCGCGGCCGAGCAGTTGGAGCAGATCGTCGGCACCGTAAAGACGATCTTCTTGAGCTCGATGGCTGCGGTCTTCACGGTGTCGAGCGCCTTGCCGCCGCCGCATGCGATGAGCACGTCGGCTTCCTGGCAGGCAGGGGAGTTCACGACCTTGGCGATATTGGCACGCGTACTGTTGGTGCCATAGACGCGCGTCTCCAGGACCTCGACGTCAGTACCTTCAAGAGCCGCCTCGATGCCCGGCAGCGCTGCGGCCAGGGCTCGCTTGCCGCCAATGATGGCGACTTTCTTCGCGCCGTACTCCGCCAGTGCGGTTGGCAACTCGGTAAAGCAATCCTCGCCAACGGTGTAGTCGCTCATTCCAATCGTGCGCATAGCAACCTTCTTTCGTTCGATAAAGTGCTTTCAGGTATTTTGCTCCTAGAGAAGGGCTGTAATAGCGAGAAATTTCGAACGTATAAAACCAGTGTTGAGGGTTTTTCGCCGGCGCGGAACGTGCTAGCATACTCCGCATAAGCGTTGATGGGGACGAGTAGTCGGCCGTCCGCATGTTACAGAGAGCGGGGAGCGCTGAGAACCCGTGCATGCGACCGATGAAAATCACCCCGGAGCTGCGGTCCCAACGGACGTGCCGCGCAGACACGTCTTAGTAGATATCGCCGAGATGGTCGTCGATACAGGCCAGCCGAGTAACGGATGTGAGCGCGCGAATACGCGGGTGAGGGCATCTAAGCTGGGTGGTTAAACGAAGAGCTTTTGCGGGCGTACAGCTCGTTTTGTGGCGCTTCGTCCCAGCTTGTAGGGACGGGCGCTTTTTTGGTGCCCAACGGGCGTGCGCGCCCACGACATGAAAGGGGTACCGTGGCAAACGAGTACAAGCAGACGATGAATCTGCCCAAGACCGGTTTTCCCATGCGTGCCGGTCTTTCCAAGTCCGAGCCCAAGCGACTCAAGGACTGGCAGGACAACAAGGTCTACGAGCAGGTTCTGAAGAAGAACGAGGGTCACAAGAAGTTCGTGCTGCACGACGGCCCTCCGTACGCCAACGGCCCGATCCACATCGGCCACGCCATGAACAAGATCTCCAAGGACATGATCAACCGTTACTGGATGATGCAGGGCTATGAGGTTCCCTATGTCCCCGGTTGGGACTGCCATGGCCAGCCGATCGAGCATAAGGTCGAGGAGAAGCTCGGCACCGAGAAGTTCAACCAGACCTCCACGGCTAAGATCCGCGAGCTTTGCAACAAGTTCGCTGTCGAGAACATCGAGCTGCAGAAGGCCGGCTTCCGTCGCCTGGGCGTGCTCGGCGATTGGGACAACCCCTATCTGACGCTCTATCACCAGCATGACGCCGCCGACATCGAGGTTTTCAAGGCCATGTTCGACAAGGGCATGATCTATCGCGGTCACAAGCCCGTCCACTGGTGCAAGCACTGCCATACCGCACTTGCTGAGGCCGAGATTGAGTACTCCGACGAGACGAGCCCGTCCATCTTCGTGCGCTTCGAGATGACCTCCAAGCCCGCCGGCCTCGAGAACTTCGACGGCCCGGTTGACTTTATCATCTGGACGACCACGCCGTGGACCATCCCCTCCGACCAGGCAGTTTCCCTCAAGCCCGGCGCCGCTTATGTCGCCGTTGAGCACGAGGGTCGTGCCGAGGTCATGCTTGAGGACCTGGCTCCCAAGTGCTGCGAGGAGTTTGGCTGGGAGTACACCCCGGTTATGGTCGACGACAAGCCCTATGTGGTTCCCGCCGAGACCTTCCACCACATCCACTACAAGCAGCCGATCTTTGACGGCGTTGAGGGCGTGGCACTGCTGGCCGATTACGTCGGTGTCGACGACGGTACCGGTATCGTCCACAACTCGCCCGGCCACGGCGTCGACGACTACTTCGCGTGCCTCAAGGAGGGCATCACCGACATCTGCATGCCGGTCGATGACGACGGCAAGTTCTACACCGGCGAGGAGTTTGGCACCGGTGGCCCCTTCAGCGGTATGGATACCGATGAGGCCAACCCGCACATCATCGAGTTCCTGCGCGAGCGCGGCACCCTGGTCCTCGAGAAGAAGATCACGCACAGCTATCCGCACTGCTGGCGCTGCAAGCACCCGGTGCTCTTCCGTGCTACTGATCAGTGGTTCGTCTCGATGGACAAGACCGGTTTGCGTGAGCAGGCTGGCAAGGAGGTTCGTGAGAACGTCAAGTGGTATCCGGCTCACGCCGCCAACCGCATCGGCGCCATGGTCGAGCAGCGTCCCGACTGGTGCATCAGCCGTCAGCGCAACTGGGGCGTGCCTATCCCCAGCTACACTTGCGCCGACTGCGGCGAGAAGGTCATGAACGACGCCACGCTCGACGCCGTCATCAAGCTCTTCCACGAGAAGGGCTCCGACGCCTGGTTCACCGACGCTCCCGAGAGCTACCTGGGTGAGGCCTGCGTCTGCCCCAAGTGTGGCGGCCATCACCTCAAGGCCGATAAGGACATCCTCGACGTGTGGTGGGATTCCGGCGTGTCCTGGAAGGCCGTCTGCGAGTATCGCCCCGAGCTTGAGTACCCGGCTGACGTGTATCTCGAGGGCTCCGACCAGCATCGCGGTTGGTTCCAGAGCTCGCTGCTCACTTCGGTGGGCGCCAACGGCCATGCTCCCTACAAGGCGGTCGTCTCGCAGGGCTTCACGCTCGACGGCCAGGGCCGCAAGATGTCCAAGTCGCTCGGCAACGTCATCGACCCCAATAAGGTCTGTGACGAGATGGGCGCCGACATCATCCGCCTGTGGGTTGCTTCCGTTGACACCAGCTCCGACGTGTCCATCGACCACGAGATTCTTGCCCGTACGTCCGATGCCTACCGTCGTTTCCGCAACACGCTGCGCTTCCTGCTTTCCGAGCTCGAGGGCCAGTTTGAGCCTGAGACCGACGGTGTCGCCTTTGCCGACCTGCTGCCGCTCGACAAGCTCATGGTTGCCCGTCTGACCCAGGTTCAGGCCGAGGTCGACGACGCTTACTCTTGCTACGAGTTCCCGCGCGCTTACCGTGCGCTTTATGACTTCGTGGTTACCGAGCTTTCCAACGTGTACCTCGACGCCCTGAAGGACCGCCTGTACTGCGACAAGCCTGGCTCGCTCGAGCGCCGCAGCGCCCAGACCGTGCTGGCCGAGCTCTTCTCGATGCTCATGCGCGATCTGCAGCCGATTTTGTCCTACACCGTCGACGAGGCCATGGCCTACGCGCCTGCCGGCTGCGTCGACCACCAGAAGTACGCCGCGCTGCTCGATTGGTATAAGTCGCCTATCACGGTCGACGAGGCCAATGAGTTCGAGGGCGTGCTCGAGGCTTCACTCGAGCTCCGTAGCGCCGTGACCAAGGCCCTTGAGGATGCCCGCTCCGTCGGCACCTTCACTAAGAGCCAGCAGGTCCGCGTCAAGGCGGTCGTTCCCGCCGAGATGTACGCGCTGCTGACCGGCGACAAGGCGGTCGACCTGGCCGAGTTCTACATCGTTTCCGATGTTGAGCTGACCCAGGGCGAGGAGCTCTCCGTTGCCATCGAGGCTGTCGAGGGCGAGTGCTGCGACCGTTGCTGGAATTACCGCACCACCGTCGGCGAGTACAACGGTCACGCACATATCTGCAAGCGCTGCGCTGACGCGCTGTAGGTTACGGCGTTCGTAGAACGCCGTAACCTACCGACGCTGCAAACGCCCCTAAGCGGCAATCTGACGTTCAATCGTCGGTCGCGTACCAAAGTACGCTTCCCTCCTCTTTCACGTCACCTTGCTCGCTTAGGGACGTTTTCGCTGTTGGTGACGGCAACGCGGCTTTTCCATTGTTGGAACTAGAGCCTTCTCTTTCGACCTGTGCTCTTAGTCGAAAGCTATTTAGCGACATTCCGTTATTCGGAATGTCGCTTTTGTTTTGTGCTGGTTATTTCGCTTGCGTTGGTGGATATGTCGTGCGCTCTGCGTATGGCAATATAAGATGGTTAATTGCGTTCAACGGAATTCGATTGTTCTGAGGGTAGGGGATTTCTTTGGGTCGTTCTGCGGATATGACGCCGCCTTTGCGTTGGCGGTTGGGTGTTGCTGGTGGCGTGGCGTTGGCCGTGCTGCTTGTTGACCAGCTGACCAAGCTTGCGGTTCGGGCCGTGGGCGATGCGCTGCATGTGACTGTCATCCCCGGTGTGATCGACTTTATGTTTGTCCGCAATATCGGCGCTGCCTTTAGTATGGGTGAGGGGCATGGCATCGCGTTTGCCGTGCTGGCGTTGGCGGTCATTATCGCTATTGCCGTGTACCTCGTTCGTGCGCCCCGGCTCGCCCATCTTGAGGTTGTGGGCATGGCGATGGTTGCGGGCGGTGCTATCGGCAACGCTATCGATCGTTTGGCCTTTGGCTTCGTGACCGATTTTATTGCCACCACCTTCATCGACTTCCCCGTCTTCAATGTGGCCGATATTGGCATTACCTTGGGCGTCGTGCTCGCCCTCTTCGGCTACATGTTCTTGAGCCCTGCGGCCCGCGAGGTCGATGCGACCGCCGAGCTCAACGCCCGTGACGAGGCCCGTGCCAAGCGCAAGGCCCAGCAGCGTGGGGAGCGTGCCCGCAAGATTCGCGAAAGGAATGAGCGCTAATGGCCGACATCCATATTCTTGTTGCCGACGATGCCGCTGGTCAGCGCCTTGATGCCTATCTGGGCGCCAACGACGGCTGCCCCACGCGCTCTGCCTGCGCGCATCTGATCGAGGGGGGCGCCGTTGCCGTCAATGGCGAGACCTGCCTGTCCAAAAAGTATGCCGTGCGCGCCGGCGATCGTATTTCGGTCGATTTGCCCGAGCTGCACGATCCCACCGATGTGATTCCCGAGGCCATCCCGCTCGACATTCGCTATGAGGACGACTACCTTATCGTGCTCTCCAAGCAGCGCGGCCTGGTGTGCCATCCTGCACATGGTCATGAGAGCGGTACGCTCGCGAATGCCCTGGTCTATCACTGCGGTATCGACCATCTGGGCACCGTGCAGGGCGAGGACCGCCCCGGCATCGTGCATCGTTTGGATCGCGATACCTCGGGTCTCATGCTTGCGGCAAAGGACGACGACACCCAGCGCGCGCTCCAAAATCTCATCCGCACGCGTACGCTCGATCGTCGTTATATCACGCTCGTTCACGGTCATATCGCTATGGATGAGGGCACCATTAACACCGGCATTGCGCGTTCTACGCGCGACCGTGTCAAGATGGCGGTTTCGGACGACCCTTTCGCGCGCCAGGCCATTACGACCTTTAAGGTCCTCGAGCGCTTCGATTCCACGCGTTTTGACGACGGCTATACGCTCGTCGAGTGCCATCTGTTTACGGGCCGCACACATCAGATTCGTGTGCATATGCGCCATATCAACCACGCCTGCGTGGGCGATCCACTCTACGGCAAGTGCGATGCACGCGCCGATCAGGGTCTGACCAGGCAATTCCTTCATTCCTGGCGCGTCGCATTCGACCATCCCGTGACGGGGGAGCGTATTGAGTGCCGCGATGAGCTGCCGTGGGATCTCGCTGCGGTTCTTGACGACCTGGCCCCGCGCTCGATTGGTCGCACCGCCGCCGGCGACGACATCGTCCCGCAGCTTGGCCTTCTCGAAGCCTAGCCGGTATTAGGTGGTTTCTTGAACTCGGTAAGCCTGCGGTAAGATATACGATTGTTTACGTAATGCGTTCCTGGGAGCCTGCATGCTCGCCTTTTTACAAACCAACACACCCATCGTGATTTTCAACCAGATTGTCGTCACGCTGCTCACGGTCTGCTTTCTGTACCAGGTGGTCTTCTTTGTCATCGGTGCTCTTCGTGGCGAGGTCGCGCCTCCCAAGGCCAAAAAACTCCACCGCTATGCCTTCTTTATCGCGGCGCATAACGAGGAAGCCGTGATCGCCAACCTCGTACGCTCCATCAAGGACCAGGATTATCCGTCCGAGCTCATCGAGGTCTTCGTGGTCGCCGATGCCTGCACCGACAACACGGCGCAGCTTGCGCGCGAGGCCGGTGCTATTGTTTATGAGCGCAATGACCTGGCCCGTAAGGGCAAGAGCTGGGTCATGGACTTTGGTTTCGATCGCATTCTCAACGAGTATCCCGACACGTTTGAGGGTTACTTTATCTTCGATGCCGACAACGTTATCTCCCGCGATTACGTGTCTAAGATGAACGATGCCTTTGACCAGGGCTTCCATGTGGTCACGAGCTATCGCAATTCCAAGAACTTCGGCAGCTCGTGGATCTCGGCAGCTAATGCCACTTGGTACCTGCGCGAGGCGCGCTTCCTCAACAACGCGCGTAATATCTGCAAGACGTCCTGCGCTGTCTCGGGTTCGGGCTATCTCATCTCCGCCAGCGTTATCGAGGGCATGCACGGCTGGCAGTTCCATACGCTGACCGAGGATATCCAGTTCACCACGTTCTGCGCCATTCACGGCATTCGCATTGGCTATGCGCCTGCGGAGTTCTTTGACGAACAGCCCGTGACGTTTAAGGCGTCCTGGAAACAGCGCATGCGTTGGACCAAGGGCTTCTACCAGGTGTTCTTTACCTACGGTAAGCACCTGGTCAAGTCGATGTTCCGCTATCATCGCTTTGCTGCCTACGACATGTTTATGACCATCGCTCCGGGCATGCTGCTGTCCCTGATCTCCATGCTCGCCAACGCGACCTTCCTCATCGTGGGCGGACTTTCGCATGGCTTCTTGGCCACCGAGGTCGAGATGCAGGCTTGTGCCGCCTCGCTCATTATGACCTTCGCGATGATGTACCAGACCTTCTTTATCCTGGCGCTACTCACCACCATCTTCGAGTACAAGCATATTCACTGCGCGCAAAAGTGGCGTTTGGTGACCAACCTATTTACCTTCCCGATCTTTATGTTCAGCTATATTCCCATCACGGTGGCGGCCCTGTTCCTAAAGGTCGACTGGGTCCCGACGCAGCACGCCGTCAACGTTACCCTCGACGAGGTCATGCAAGGCGCCAAATAACCACCACCAAAACCACCACAAAGGGGACAGGCACCTTTGTGGTGGTTTTTGCTTTTGCGATGCAGCTCGAGGAGGAGTCCGATGGTCTATATCCCGTTTTGGATTTGCATCTTTACCGGTGCTTTGGTTGATGCCCGTGAGCGACGGTTTCCCAATGAGCTTGCCGGCGTGTGTGCGGTGGCGGCGTTGGCAGGCGTCTGGCTCGACAAGGGCGTTACCACGGCGCTTGACCACGCCGGTCTTGCGGTCATCGTCTACCTTGCCCTTGTGCTCACTGAGTCGCTCTGGCGGCGCCTTCGCCACGCCCCCGGCATCGGCATGGGGGACGTCAAGGCGCTCTTCGCGCTTTGCACGCTTGACCCTCTGGGCGGCATCGTGGCATTTGCCGTTGCGCTCCTGGTCCTTGCCCTCTCCTGCCTCTTCACAAAATCGCGCTCCCTGCCATTGCTCCCGTTTTTGGTGCCGATTTTTGCCATAATCGAGTGCGTGGGTAGTACGGTGTAACCGTTTGCGCGCCCTTTTTAAGGAGCATGCCATGGCAATTAATCAAGAAACAGCCGCCATCAAGGCGCGCATGGATCGCATTCCCGCGGCGTTGTCGCCCGATCTGGTCGAGCGTATTGCCGCCGACCGCGCCTCGGGTGTCGTCAACCCGTATCGTTGCAACGACGATCAGGTCATTCGTCGTATTGATCGCGCTGCCGACAAAGGCACGCTCATGCGTCCGGCATTTATGCGCGATACCGAAAAGATACTTCATCTTCCGTCGTACACCCGTTATGCAGGTAAAACGCAGGTCTTTAGCTTCCGTAGCAATGACGATCTGTCACGCCGCGGTTTGCACGTGCAGCTTGTCTCCCGCATTGCGCGCGATATCGGTCGCGCCTTGGGGCTCAATTGCGATTTGATCGAGGCGATTGGCCTGGGTCACGACTTGGGACACACGCCTTTCGGCCATGCCGGCGAGCGCTTCCTCAACGATATCTATCATGAGCGTACGGGGCGTTATTTTTTCCATAACGTGCAGTCGGTCCGAGTGCTCGACACGCTGTATGGCCGCAACGTGTCGCTCCAGACGCTTGACGGCGTGCTATGCCATAACGGCGAGTACGAGCAGCGTGTGTTTGAGCTCTCGGACATGAGTTCTTTTGACCAGTTTGACCAGACGGTTGAGGATTGCATTGCCACGGGCTATAGCGCAATTGAGCATCTGCGTCCTATGACGCTCGAAGGCTGCGTCGTTCGCATCTCGGATATTCTTGCCTACGTCGGTCGCGACCGCCAGGATGCGATCGCGGCTGGCCTGCTTTCGCCCGACGCTTTTGATGATGGCCGGGGCGGTGCCTACAACAGTTGGATCCTCACGCACGCTTCCATCGATATCGTTGAGCACAGCTATGGTAAGCCGCGCATCGAGATGAGCGAGGACCTGTTTGAGGAAATCCGCCGAGCCAAGCGCGAGAACTACGAGAAGATCTATAGCAAGGGTGGTATCGAAGGCGATTCCGAGGTGGAGCTGCGTGAGGCGTTCGAAAAGCTCTACGACCGTTGCCTGCGGGATCTAAACAGTGGTGACGAGTCCTCGTACATCTTTAAGCACCATATTTCGCGCATCGAGCAGCAGCTTTCCTACTACGATCGCGCCTATGCCTGGCAGAATGATAAGGACCAGGCGGTCGTGGATTACATTGCGAGCATGACGGACGGTTATTTCTGTGAGCTCACGAGCAAGCTGTTTCCGGGATTGAAGTTTCCGCACCGTACCTATATTAACGAACGGTAGTTCGTATCTATTAGGTATACTGTTAGTGGATAACTTTTTTGATTGATGCACGGGATGGCTATGGACGACCTTTTTTCTGCTTCGACGCGCGAGCGTTCCTTTCAGAATGCGCCGCTTGCGGTGCGCATGCGCCCCAATTCGCTCGACGAGTATGTGGGCCAGCAAAAGGCCGTCGGTAAGGGCTCATGGTTGCGTGCCGCGATCGAGCACGATGTGCTTTCGAGCGTGATACTGTACGGGCCGGCCGGTACGGGCAAGACGACGCTGGCCCACATTATCGCCAACCATACCAAGAGTGAGTTTGTCGAGGTCAGCGCCGTCACGGGTACCGTGAAGGACCTGCGTCGCGTGATCGACGAGGCAAAGACGCGTCTGAATACGTACGACCGTCGCACCATCCTGTTTATCGACGAGATTCATCGCTTTTCGAAGTCACAGCAGGATACATTGCTGCATGCGGTTGAGAACCGTACCGTCATTATGATTGGTGCCACGACGGAGAACCCGTACTTCGAGGTCAACTCGGCGTTGCTCTCGCGTGGTCGTGTGGTGGAACTTGAACACCTTAAGGACGAGGACATAGCCACGCTGATCGAGCGTGCGCTCGAGGCTCCGCATGGCCTGAACGGTAAGTTCTCGGCCGATGAGGATACGGTCAAGACCATTTGTACGCTGGCCGCGGGTGATGCACGCTCGGCCCTGACGACACTTGAGCTGGCGAGCGAGATTGCCGTCACGCGTCCCGATACCGAGGGAACGCCAGCGCCGTCGGCGGGGGAGCGCTATCCCATCACCGTGGATGACGTTAAGATCGCCAACCCGCGTCGTGGTTTTTCGTACGACAAAAACGGCGACATGCACTACGACATTATCAGTGCGTTCATCAAGTCCATGCGCGGTAGCGACCCCGATGCCACGGTCTACTGGCTTGCGCGCATGATCGATGCAGGGGAGGATCCTAAGTTTATCGCCCGTCGCATTATGATTCATGCCTCTGAGGACGTTGGCAACGCTGACCCGCAGGCGCTTCTTATAGCGCATGCTGCGTTTAAATCTGCCGAGGTTATTGGCTATCCCGAGTGCCGTATTAACCTCGCGCAGGCTGCGCTCTATGTTTGTTTGGCGCCTAAGTCCAATGCGTGTGAGGCTTCGATCGATGCGGCGCTGGCCGATATCCATTCTAGTGGGCTTCGCGAGGTGCCTAGTTATCTGCGCGATCGCCATCGCCCGGGCAGCGATGATTACGGTGTGTATAAGTATCCACATGATTATCCCGAAGGCTGGGTCGATCAGCGCTATTTGCCCGAGGGACTGGAGCGCGGCGCGTTCTGGCAGCCTGCTGGCCGCGGTTGGGAAGAATGGCGCGTAGAGCAAAGCGAACGCGACCGCAGCGGGAATGCACCGAAGTAGCTGCTGATAATTTTGTTCCACGTTGCTGCTCTTGGCATGTTCGGTCCCCTTTGGGGTACCATGGAAACCGTCTGTATTTCGATTCCTTTGGGAGGCTTGTATGAGTCCCATTCAAATCGCCTTGCTGTTGCTCGCCGTTGCCGGCGTGTGGGCTATCGTTGAGCTCGCGCTTACCCTGCGCAAGACCCGCACCGTTGTCGACTCGCTCGATAAGACCGTGAACGACCTCAACAACACCATCGCCGAGGCTCAGCCTGTGGTGGCAAAGCTCGATGGCGCTGTCGATGAGCTTACGCCGGCGCTTGCCCAGATGGAGCCGCTGCTTAAGTCGAGCAAGACCGCGGTCGATGCCCTGACGTCCAACCTTGTTGAGGTTGAGGCCGTCGTTCGCGACATTTCCGAGGTCACGGGCAGTGTGGCCGAGGCCAGCAGCGCCGTGTCGAGCGTGACTGATTCTGCCGCCGGTGCTGTGCAGAAGCTCTTCAATAAGGTGAAGGCTCCTGCAGCCGACGCCGATCGCAAGCTCGCCGCTGCCGCTGCGGAGGCCGAGCAGCCTACCGAGCGCGTCCTAATTGGCGAGGACGAGGCCGCCGCGGGCGACGATGATGGTCAGAAGTCTGTATCCAAGCCGGCTCAGTATTACACCTATACGCCCGCCGAGACCTCTGAGGAGTCCTGCGATGAGTAGCGAAGCAACCTGCCCTATCACGCTGACCGTTGCCGGTGACCCGCGTCTCGCTCGCCTTGTGCGCATGACGGCAGCCAACGTTGGTGCCCTGTGCTCTATGTCTGTCGATCGCATTGAGGACATCCGCATGGCTGCCGAGGAGGCTTTCATCTTTGGTTGCACCGCGGTCGACTGCGATGACATCACCATCAAATTCGATGTCGATGAGACCCACGTTGGCATGACTATTACCTTTGGCGACCAGGCTACGGTCGATGAAGACGACCAGGCTGCGGTGTATGCCGAGCTCATCCTCGCGAGCGTGTGCGACTCCTACGAAAAGACTGCGGCGCCCCTGACGCTTTCCCTCGACCTCAAGGCGGATATTTAATATGACCGAACGTTCCCGGAGCGGCAAGACCGCTTGGGACAAGGAGAAAACCCGCGAGCTGTTTCGTCGCTACAAGGAGACCGGTGATCCGGACGCCCGCGAGCAGCTCGTCATGTCCCATATGAACCTGGTAAGGTTTCTTGCCAACAAATTTAAGAATCGCGGCGAGCCGCTCGACGACCTCATGCAGGTCGGCTATCTGGGTTTGCTCAAGGCTATCGACCGTTTTGATCCCGAGCGCGGACTCGAGTTCACGACGTTTGCGACACCCACTATCCTGGGCGAGATCAAACGCCATTTCCGCGACAAGGGCTGGAGCGTGCGCGTACCGCGTCGTCTGCAGGAGCTCTCGGCCAAGGTCAACCAGGCTACCGATAAGCTCACCAACGAGCTACAGCGCTCGCCTAAGGTTGAGGAAATCGCTGAGTACTTGGACGTGACGGTCGATGAGGTCCTCGAGGCTATGGAATCGTCTTCGGCCTATACCTCGGTGCCCATCGAGGCTCCTGGTGCGTCCGATTCCGACGATGCGCCGTCGATTCTCGACCGTTACGCCGACGATGACAACGAGCTCGACTTTACCGATGACCGCCTGGTGATCGAGGAAGCCATCCGCGATTTCTCGCCGCGCGAGCGCGAGGTGATCGAGCTGCGCTTTGTGAAGGGCATGACCCAGATCGAGATCGCCAAGAAGCTGGGTATTTCTCAGGTGCAGGTTTCGCGTCTGCTGCGCCGCACGCTTAAGAAGATTCAGGACAAGATCGACCCCGACGGAGTGATGATTCGTTCATGAGTGAGCACCCCCAACAAACCGATCGCGTGCTGCGCGACACCCGCATTCTGACGCTGCGCATTTGGGCTGTTGTCGGCTGCATTGTTATTGCTGCTGTCATCTTTAACCTTATGGGCATCCTGGCACCGGTTATTGAGTTTCTTGCCGTCGGCTCCATCATTGCTTTTGTGATGTCCCCGATCACCAACTGGCTCGAGCACCATGGCGTGAATCGCGGCATCGGTTCGCTTATCGCGCTTATTGTTGTTGTTGCCGTGCTCGGCGGTGTCGTTTGCATCTTGTCGCCGATTCTCTTTGGTCAGATCATGGAAGTCCTGAGCCGTCTGCCCGAGCAGCTTCGTGTTGCGGGTGGCGATCTCAACGAGATGATTTCGCATGCCAAGACGCTCAACAACACGCCGCTCAAGGAGTATTTGGACGATAATCTTTCGTCGCTTGTTACTGTGGCATCAAAGTACGTGTCTCAGATCGCTGCCGAGCTTGGCCGCGGTGTGTTCCCGCTCATCACCAATACGGCCTCGCAGTTGTTCGTGATCTTCCTTGGTCTGGTGCTTGCGTACTGGATGGCCTGCGACTACCCTCGCATGCACCACGAGATTTGCACCATCATCGGTCAGGAGAAGGAGACCTCGTACCGCTTTATGGTCGCCATCCTTTCTCGCTCTGTCGGCGGCTACATGCGCGGTATGGTCGTGACGTCCATCTGCGGTGGTTTCCTCGCCTTTATCGGTTTTATGATCATCGGCCATCCGTATGCGGCGCTCATGGCTATCTTCACCGGCATCATGCATTTGGTTCCAGTCGTCGGTCCTTGGGTGAGCGCAGCAATCGCCACAGTGCTCGGTTTCATGTTCAGCCCCATGTTGGCGTTATGGACGCTCGTCGTGACGATGGTCGCGCAAAACGTCACCGATAACGTGATTTCGCCTAAGGTTATGCAGAGCTCGGTGCAGGTGCATCCCATCATGAGCCTCACGGCGCTCGTTATTGGCTCGGCACTCATGGGCCCCATCGGCATGATTATTGCCATCCCGCTTTGCGCGGCCCTCAAAGGTATCTTCGTGTTCTACTTCGAGAATGAGACCGGCCGCCAGCTTGTGGCCTATGACGGCGCCGTGTTTAAGGGCACACCGTACCGCGATGCCGATGGCAACCCGGTCGCCGCCTACGACGCGCTCGGCGACGACACCTTCATTTACGAGTCCGAGCTCATCGGCAACGAGACTGCGCCCGAGGCCCAAGCGATGCCTAAGCCCGAGTTCGATAATCCTTGGATCAAGCTCTCGGGCTTGCAACCCGATGCCACGGGCTTCTTCAAGAATCCCTTCGCCAAGGACGATGACTCCAACTCGGACGACGATACCAAAACCGGCATCGACGGCTCCATGGATGATGACGACAACTAGTGGGGCAATTCGGGTTAACATTCATACGCGCTAACATGCAATTTCGCTGAAGGGCCGGCATTGTGCCGGCCCTCTTTTTTGCACTTGCGCGGTGGGATGGTAATATCGTTACGTTTGAACTGTTTCGATGTGAAACCGAGGAGATTCCCTCTATGAGTGCTGACTACCCGTCAATGACTACGGCCGAGATCCGCTCCAAGTTCCTCAACTTCTTTGAGGAGCGCGGTCTTAAGCTCTATCCTTCTTCGTCTCTTGTTCCCGACGATCCTTCGCTGCTGCTTGCCAACGCCGGCATGAACCAGTTTAAGGAGTACTACCAGGGCAAGAAGACCATGAAGGAGATCGGCGCTATCTCCTGCCAGAAGTGCGTCCGCACCAACGACATCGATTGCATCGGCGAGGACGGCCGTCACCTGTCCTTCTTTGAGATGCTCGGCGACTTCTCCTTTGGCGGCGTCTCCAAGCAGCAGGCTTGCGCCTGGGCCTTTGAGCTCATCACCAAGGAGTTCAAGCTGCCGCTCGACCGCCTGTACTTTACCGTCTTTACCGAGGACGACGAGACCCACGACGTGTGGCGTTCTCTGGGCGTTGCCGAGGACCACATCTCCCGCCTGGGCGAGGACGACAACTTCTGGGCCGCTGGCCCCACTGGCCCCTGCGGTCCCTGCTCCGAGATCTACTTTGACATGGGCGAGGAGGTCGGCTGCGGTAGTCCCGACTGCAAGCCCGGCTGCGACTGCGACCGCTTCCTGGAGTTCTGGAACCTCGTCTTTACCCAGTATGACCGCCAGGAGGACGGCTCCATGCCGGAGCTGCCGCACCGCAACCTCGATACGGGCATGGGCCTGGAGCGCATGGCCGCCATCATGCAGCACAAGACCGCCAACTACGACGGCGATCTGATGCAGCACCTCATCAAGCTGGGCGAGAAGATTAGCGGCAAGACCTATGACGCCGACGATTACTCCGGCGCCAGCCGCTCCCTGCGTATCATCGCCGACCACTCCCGTGCCGTCGACTTTATGATCTCGGACGGCATCCTTCCCGGTAACGAGGGCCGCGAGTACGTCCTTCGCCGCCTGCTCCGCCGTGCCGTGTTCCACGGCCGCCTGCTGGGCATCGAGGGCGCCTTCCTGACCAAGTTTATCGACGAGGTCAACGCTCAGATGGGAGAGGCCTATCCCGAGCTGCTCAAGAACGTCGCGCTCGTTAAGGGCATCGTCGCCTCCGAGGAGGAGCGTTTCTCCACGACGCTCGACAACGGCCGCGTGTACCTGGACGAGGCCCTGGCCGCGCTCGCCGACGGCGCCGTCCTTCCGGGCGATGTCGCCTTTAAGCTGCACGACACCTTTGGTTTCCCCATTGACCTGACTGTCGAGATCGCCGGCACCGCCGGTCACGACGTCGATATGGACGGCTTCACCGCCTGCATGGAGGACCAGAAGGCTCGCGCCCGCGCCAACGCCAAGGGCGACGCCTGGGGTAGCTTCAACGACGTGTGGGTCGAGCTTTCCGACAAGGTTGCTGCGACCGAGTTCGACGGCTATGACAACGACGTCATCGAGGGCGCCAAGGTTGTCGCCATCGTTCGCAACGGCGAGTCCGTCGAGTCCGCTGCCGCCGGCGAGGACGTTGAGGTCGTGCTCGACCGCACCCCGTTCTACGCCGAGATGGGCGGCCAGCAGGGCGACGCCGGCAAGCTTTCCGCCGAGGGCGTTGCGTTGACTGTTGCCGACACCAAAAACCACAACGGCCTGTATGCCCATGTCGCGCACGTTGCCGAGGGCACGCTGACCGTCGGTGCCACCGTGACCGCCGCGCTCGACGCCGAGCGCCGTGGTTTCCTGCGCCGCAACCACACCGCCACCCACCTGCTCGACGCCGCCCTTAAGCAGGTCCTGGGCGAGCATGTCTCCCAGGCCGGCTCGCTGGTGACGCCCGAGCACCTGCGCTTTGACTTCACGCACTTCGAGGCCCTGTCTTCCGAGCAGCTCAAGGCTGTCGAGGACCTGGTCAACCAGCAGATCTTCGCTTCCAAGCCGGTCGTGACCCGTGTTATGGGCATCGCCGAGGCCAAGGCCGCCGGTGCTGTCGCTCTCTTTGGCGAGAAGTACGGCGACGTCGTCCGCGTCGTCTCCGTAGGCGCCGAGGACCAGCCGTTCTCCCGCGAGCTCTGCGGTGGCACGCATGCCGCCAACACCGCCGAGATCGGTCTGTTCAAGATTATCTCCGAGTCCTCCACGGGCTCGAATGTCCGCCGTATTGAGGCCGTGACCTCCAAGGGCGCTCTCGATTACATGGCCGACCGCCTGGCGCTCGTTGACGCCGCCGCTGCTGCGCTCAAGTGCCGTGTCGACGAGGTTCCCGCCCGTGTGGAGAGCCTGCAGGCCGAGCTGCGCGAGACTTCCAACAAGCTCAAGAAGGCGCTCACCGGCGGCTCCTCCGATGCGATCTCCAGCGCCATCGACGGCGCTGTCGAGCTGAACGGCTACAAGCTCGTTGTCGCTGAACTTCAGGGTCTCGAGGCCGCAGACCTGCGCAACGTTTGGGATACTGTGCACCAGAAGGTCGCCGGCCCCGTCGCCTGCGTTGTTGCCAGCGTGACCGAGAAGGGCACCCCGGCCCTGCTCGCCGCCGGCTCCGATGACGCCGTGAAGGCCGGTTTCCACGCCGGCAACGTGATCAAGCAGATCGCGGGCCTGGTCGATGGTCGCGGTGGTGGTCGTCCCAACATGGCCCAGGCCGGTGGCAAGAACGCCACTGGTATCGCCGATGCCCTCGCGGCCGCCAAGACCGCGCTCGGCGCCTAAGAACCTAAGTAGTCGCTGTGGTCGCGCTCGCACTGGACATAGGGGAGACCAGGATTGGCATCGCCGTCTCGAGCCGTGATGGCAAGATGGCGATGCCTGTCAAGGTGCTTCCGGCTGCCGAGGTCACTGGTATGGCAAAGACGTTTCGCTACCTGGTCGAGGACTATGAGCCCGATATCCTGGTAAGCGGACGTCCCTTGACCATGGCCGGTGAGCCCGGCCCCCAGGCCGAGCGCGTCGCCGCCGTGGCCCAAAAGATTGCCGACGAGCTCGAACTTCCGCTGGAGTTTGAGGACGAGCGTCTGTCCTCGCAGGAGGCCAAGCGAATCCTGCGAGAGCAGGGGCTCAACGAAAAGCAGATGAGGGGCAAGATTGACATGATCGCCGCCAGCCTGTTCTTGCAGACATGGCTCGATCGTAAAAACGAGGAGGTTCAGCATGCCTAGCGCTTCCGATCCGCGCCAGCTGAATCGTACACGGCAGCCCGCGCCGCGCCCTGCTCAGCCTGGTCAGCACCCGGCGCAGCCGACGCAGCGTTCGGCTCAGCCTACTCGGCGTGCTGCTCAACAGCCCGCCGCTCGTCCCGCGCAGCCCGCTGGCGGCGCTCGTTTTAAGCAGCAGGCTCCTGCCCAGCGCACACAGGGGCAGGCCCGGCAATCGCGCTCCCACGCACATCATGTTCATGGCTCGCATGGCGTTGCTCCAGCCACGCGTTCGAGCTATAACACGCACGCCCGCCGTGGTGCCCAAAAGAAAAGCTCCCCGGTGCCTTTGATTATCGGTGGCGTCGCCGCCGTGCTTGCGCTTGTCGCGATCGTTTTCTTTGTCGTGCCAGCCGTTAAGGGCTTCTTTGGCGGTGAGGATGCGAAAGTCGTTGCAGGCCAGCAGGTTACTATCACGATTCCCGATGGTGCCTCGGGTGACAGCATCGCTTCGATTCTCTCTGAGAACCATATCGTCGAAAATCCCAAGGATTATTACGCGGCTGTCAAAAAGCTCAACGCGGATATGTCGCTTAAGCCGGGTAAGTATTCGTTTACCACGCTTATGGACGCGACCAAGGTCGTTCAGCAGCTCATGGAAGGCCCCAATGCGGGCTCCGATGCGCTGACTATCCCTGAGGGCCTGACGGTTGATCAGGTCGCCGGCCGCGTGGCCAAGGCATACGGCAGTATCTCGAAGGAAGACTTCCTCAATCAGGCAAAGGCGTCCAACTATGTGAAGGACTATAGCTTCCTTGAGGGCGCCGCGAACGATTCGCTCGAGGGTTTCCTGTTCCCCAAGACGTATTCGTTGGGCAAGGACCCAAGCGCCGATGATGTGATTCGCGCCATGCTTGACCAGTTCAACGCTGAGTATAAGTCGCTTGACTTTGCCAGCTGCGAGGCCAAGATCAAGGAGCGCTATGGCGTGGAGATGTCCGATTACGACATCGTTAACCTTGCCTCGATCGTCGAGCGCGAGGGCCTCAACGCCGACCAGCGCGCGCATGTGGCATCGGTTTTCTATAACCGTCTGGCGGGCAAGCTCGATGGCCTGCGTTACCTCAATAGCGATGCGACCATGATGTATGTCACCGGCGGCGAGGTTACCGCCGACGACCTGCAGAGCGATAGCCCGTATAACACCTATAAGCACGAGGGCCTCCCGCCCACGCCCATTTGCTCTCCGTCGCTCGAGGCGCTCAAGGCCACCCTTGAGCCGACCGACTCCGACGACCTGTATTTCTACATTACGCAGGACGAGGAGTATTTCTCGAAGACCTACGAAGAGCATCAACAGTCTTGGAATTGATCATGAGGATTTTTAGCCCCAAACGATATGTTGCCTCGGTCGATCGCATCGACCTCGATACCCTCTGGGCCGACGGCAAGCGCGCCATTCTGCTCGATCGCGACAACACCCTGGTGCCGCGTGATACCGAGCAGGTACCCGCTGCGGTCTCCGCCTGGCTCGAGGCCGCCCATGCTAAGGGCTTTAAGCTGTGCATGGTGTCCAACAACTGGCATCGCGACCAGGTTATGGCATCGGCGCGCGAGTTGGGGCTCGAGGCCATCAGCCATGCCATGAAGCCCGCCCCGTTTGCCCTGAAGGCGGGTCTTAAGCGTCTGGGCGCCACGGCCGACGAGGCCGTGCTGATCGGCGATCAGCTTTACACGGACGTGTGGAGCGGTAACTTTGCCGGCGTTGACACTATTCTGGTCAAACCGCAGGCAACCCAGGACCTGTGGTACACGCAGATCTTCCGTATCTTTGAGCGCCGGGCCCTGCGCGACCTTCCCTGCGAGGAATAGGTTTCGCCATGTCTCAGCACATCAAACACGGCTGCGACCATATCTTCTTTATCGGCTTTTTGGGCGCGGGCAAGTCGACGCTTGCGCGCAACGTGGGCACTATGTTCAAGCGTCGATTCATCGATACCGATCGTTTGGTTGTGCGTCGATGCGGCAAGTCGGTGACCGAGATATTTAAGACCGAGGGCGAGGATCGTTTTCGCGAGCTCGAGACCTCGGCACTCCGTTCGCTTCAAAGCGAGCGAAGCCTGCTGGTATCGTGCGGGGGTGGCATCGTCGAGACGCCGGTGAACATTGAACTGATGCACGAGATGGGTACGTGCGTGTACCTCGAAGGCGACTTTGAGGACTCGTTGCGCCAGATCCGCCGCTCCGATACCCGGCCCGATTTCCGCTCGCCCGAGCATGCTGCGCGCCTGTTTGAGCATCGCCGTCCGCTGTATCGCCAGGCCGCCGATATTACCCTTGATATTCGCAACAAGTCCTTCGAGGACGTTTCCTACCTTTGTGCCGAGAAGCTTTTGGAGCGTGGACTGCTATGATTCGCCGTCAACTTATCAATTTCCAAAACCGCAGTGTCGATGTCCGAGTCGGATTGGGCGCGTTCGAGGAGCTGTCGCGCATGTTTGCCTCTGCTGTGGGCAAGCCTAAGCGCGCGATGGTGGTTTGGAACGACGCCACATCCGAGCGTTTTGGCGAGGTCGTCGAGCATGCGCTGGTCGACGCTGGCTTTGCTGTGTCGCTGCTCGTCCTCGAGGTTTCGCCTGCCGGCGCTACGCTGGCCGATGCCGATACCGTCTTTGGCGCCCTGTCGGCTAACGGCATTACCTGCGACGATCTCGTTGTCGCTGTCGGTGACACGGCGACCTGCTCGGTCGTTTGCTGGTGCGCTAATCAGTGGTGCGGTCGCACCGAGTGCGCCTTGCTGCCGACGACCTTCGACGCCATGCTCACGGTCGCGACGACCATGAAGCCGCTCGTCGCCTCGTCGGCGAATGCGCTTCCCGCTATCGCGCTCCGTCCCGAGCCGGGCTTGGTCGTGTGTGATCTCGACCTTGTTCGCGAGGCAGACCCCGAGGACCTCAAACTCGGCTATGCGGTACTTGTTGGTACCATGCTTTCGAGCAGCAAGTCTCGCTGGAATCAGTTTACCGAGACCGTCCCCGAGATTCTCGCGGGCGAGGAGGTCGCGCTCGTCAATGCCATTCAGTGGTCTCAGACTGCCCGCAAGGACGTACTTATGGCCACGAACCCGAGCGCCCGCCATGCACTTGATTTTGGCAAGATGGGGGAGCGTACTCTGCGCGCCTGCTTGGGTGATGTCGCTTCGTGGGTCCCTGCCTACCAGCTGTTGTCCGAGGGCATGCGCTTTGAGGCGCGCCTAGCACATGACGCCTGCGACTTCGATATCGATTACGTCTTTGAGGTCGATGACTGCCTGGAGGACTTTGGTATCGAGGAGCTTGCCTTCGATCTGGAGCCTGCCGCGTATATCGAGGAGTTCCGCAGGCAGCAGTTTGTCCGCTCGAACCGCAGTATGTTGCCGCTGCCCGCGGCACTCGGTGCCATTCGTCTAACGGGCGTTGAGGACGAGGTTCTTGAGCGCCATGCTCACGCCTACTTGGATTCTCGCAAAGAACTTCTCTAAGTTTTATTGACATCCATCGTCTTTCGTATCATGTTGAGGGGCGGGTTTCCAATCGGTTGCGGATCGCATGCGATTCCGTCGTTCGGTTGAGACCCGTCCCGCACTTTTTGAGACAACACGAAAGGAATCTGCATGTCAGAGTTTGCTGCCGGCCCTGCCGGTCGTATCGAGCGTGTCCGTACCCTGATGGTTGAGCGCGGCTACGATGCCATCGTGGTGCGCGACGAGGCCAACCTTCGTTGGCTCACGGGCGTGAAGGGCGTCTTCGACTACACCTTCGAGTTCCCGCACGCGGCGTTTATTACGGCTGACCAGTGCCTGTTCCATACCGACTCGCGCTACCTCAACAGCTTTGAGGAGAACACGCCCGCCGGCAGCCCCTGGGTCTACAACATGGACGAGGGCGCCATCCCCGGTTGGGTCGCCGGCAAGATCGCGGCCAACAAGTGCCGCGTCTGCGCTGTCGAGGACGACATGCAGATCAACTTCTACCAGGGTATTCAGCGTGGTCTGGAGGATCGTTCCGTCGCCTGCATGCTGCCGCTGATGCATGACGACATTCGCAAGATGCGCGCCATCAAGGATGCCGAGGAGATCGAGCTCATGCGCCATGCGCAGTCGATCACCGACGCCGCCTTCCAGCATATGCTCGGCTTTATTAAGCCCGGTATGACCGAGAAGCAGGTTCGCAACGAGCTCGAGAACTTTATGTTCGCCAACGGTGCCGACAGCCTGGCCTTCGGCTCCATCGTGGCGAGCGGCCCCAATACCGCCAACCCGCATGCCGTCCCGAGCGACCGTGTCATCGAGAAGGGCGACTTCGTCCTCATGGATTACGGCGCGGGCTACTGCGACTACCGCTCCGACATGACGCGCACCGTCGTGATGGGCGAGCCTACCCAGGAGCAGCTCGACCTGTACGCGCTCGTGCGCCGTACGCACGAGGAGTGCGTCGCCGCCATCCATCCGGGTGTCGAGGGCAACGACATTTTCAAGCTTTCCAAGAAGATCATCGGCGATGCCGGCTATGGCGATTACTACAACCATGGCCTGGGCCACGGCGTGGGCATCGACATCCACGAGCTGCCCAACTTCAACCGCAGCAAGAATATCATCGAGGTTGGCTCGGTTGTCACCATGGAGCCCGGCGTGTATCTGCCCGGTGTGGGCGGCGTGCGCCTGGAGGACTATGGCGTGGTCACCGAGAACGGCTACGAGCCTTTCACCAAGACGCCGCATGACCTCCACGTCATCGATTGCTAGTCTACTTCGTAGATAGTTTGGGGCGGGGCGTTCGAAATGATTCGGACGTCCCGCGTTCTCTTTTTATGCGCTCGCTGCAGGCGCCGTCTGCAAGTGTATAATTTCTGTCGTATGTAATTTGGACGCTTGTGCGTTCTGCCCATAACAAGAAAGGTCGCTATGCCTACCATTTCTACCGCCGACTTCAAGAACGGCCTCGGTCTCCGCATTAAGGACAAGGTCTATACCATCGTCGAGTTCCAGCATGTCAAGCCGGGCAAGGGCGGCGCGTTTGTGCGCTACAAGACCCGCGACATCAAGAGCGGCCGCGTCGTCGAGAACACCTGCAACGCCGGCACCAAGTTCGAGAGCGTCATGCTCACCACCCGTGAGTTCCAGTACCTCTACAACGATGGCACCGACTACATCTTCATGGACAATGAGACCTATGAGCAGGTTCCCGTTCCCGAGGACATGGTGGGCGAGAACTCCAAGTGGCTGCGCGAGAACGACATCTGCCAGCTGCTCTTCGCCGACGATGAGCTCATGGGCGTGACGCCGCCGATGTTCATCGAGACCACCATCGTCCAGACCGACCCGGGCTTTAAGGGCGACACCGTCCAGGGTTCCACCAAGCCGGCCACGATTGACACCGGCGCTGTCATCCAGGTCCCCATGTACCTCAACGAGGGCGAGGTCATCAAGGTTGACACCCGCGACGGCAAGTTCGTCTCCCGCGTCTAGCAACCAACTCTTCTAGGAGGACTCATGCCCCAGGAAATCAAGATTGACGGCATCGGCATTTCGCCCGATGTTTTGACCGCCATCGTCTCGCGCGCCGTGTCGGATGTCGAGGGCATCGCCTCCGTTGGCGTCAAGGACCTTGCCACCAACCTTGTCTCCATGATGCTCTCGTCCAAGGCCCCGGCTTCCGAGCCGGCGGTCGAGGCCGAGGTCGTTGGCGACAAGCTCGCACTCACCGTGCGTGTCGTGGTGTTCTTTGGCTATCCGTTCAAGAAACTCGCCGAGGCCGTTCGCGCCGCCGTGGTCGCCGCCATCGATGCTCAGGTGGGCGTCGAGGTCGAGCGCGTTGACGTTTGCATCGACGGTCTCGTTTTCCCCAAGGAGTAACCTTTGAGCCTTAAGGTTTATCGCGGGCGTACGCTTGCCCGCAGTCAGGCGCTGCAGCTGCTGTTCCAGGCCGAGGCTACGGACAGCCCGCTTGAGCGCGTCCTCGAGGGTGATTTCCTGATCTCGAAGGGTCCCCTCGATCCCTATGCGCTGGAGCTGTGCCGCGGTGCCTATGAGCATATCGATCGCATCGACTGCGCTCTGCGCTCCGTTGCCAAGAACTGGGATCTTATGCGCATGCCCGGCGCCGACCGCAATCTGCTGCGTATCGCCGTTTACGAGATGCGTTTCCTCACCGACGAGGAGGTCTCGGACGCCATCGTAATCAACGAGGCCGTCGAGCTCGCCAAGGCCTATGGCACCGACCAGTCCGCATCGTTTGTCAACGGCGTGCTGGGCAAGATCGCTCGCAGCGAGGAGCTGCCGGGCGAGGACCTGTACCAAGAGCTGCTGGCCGAAGATCGCGCTCGCGAGGAGGCACAGGCTGCCGAGGCTGCCGACAAGGTCGCTGCCGCTCAGGCTGCCGCCGGTGTACTTTCCGAGGATGCGGACGCTGCTGAGGCCGTCGAGGCCGACTCCGTCGAGGAGTAGCCATGCCAGAGGGTTCCGTCCGCAACTTCGACGAGATCTCGGACCGTCTGGACCAGATCATCGCTACCGTTCGCTCCAAGGATACGTCCTTGGAGCGTTCACTCGATCTGTTTGACGAGGCGATTGAGCTGGGCTCCCGTGCGGTCGACATGGTCGACAAGTTTGAGCTGACGCCGCGTGAGGCCGACAAGCTCGAGCAGGAATACGATGAGGATGCGGCAAACGAATCCCAGGATAGCTAGGCCGCATCTCCGGATACGAATGGTTGATGGCATTCATGAAACGCGTGCGTCTTGATGACGAACTGATTTCACAGGGCATCTGCGCCGATCGCGCGGATGCCCTTCGCACTCTTATGGCCGGCTTGGTCTCGAGTGGCGGCGAGCGCTTGACTTCGCCGGGCCTTAAGGTGACCCCGGGCCTGCCGTTGCACGTGAAGGGGCGCATTCCATATGTTGGCCGCGGCGGTCTTAAGCTCGAAGGCGCGCTTGATGCGTTTGGTATCAATCCGAGGGGCCTTGCCTGTCTGGATGTGGGCTGCTCTACCGGCGGCTTTACCGATTGCCTGCTCAAGCGCGGAGCTGCGACCGTTGTCTCGGTGGACGTGGGTCGCGCCCAGTTCGATTGGTCGTTGCGTCAGGACGATCGCGTGACGCT
Organism: Collinsella aerofaciens; assembly: GCA_048246715.1. Taxonomy (GTDB): domain Bacteria; phylum Actinomycetota; class Coriobacteriia; order Coriobacteriales; family Coriobacteriaceae; genus Collinsella; species Collinsella aerofaciens_BY. The sequence goes on from DBFBCB010000031.1 coordinate 239,468, forward strand.
GCATGAGCGCACAAACGTGACGCAGCTTCCTGAGCTTGGCTATGCCGGCGCCATCGACCTGGCAGTGTGTGATGTCTCGTTTACCAGCATCGCGAACATTATCGATGCGGTGCTGGCGTGCCTGGCGCCTACGGGTGCATTCTGCACGCTCGTAAAGCCGCAGTTTGAGGCTCCGGCGGCGCTGGTGGGCGAGGGCGGCATTGTGACCGATCCCGCCGTGCGCCGCGATACACTCGTGGCGGCGGTTGAACTCTTTGCTGCCAAGGGCCTCTTCCCGGTCGATGTGTGCGTGTCACCCATTCATGGTGCCAAGGGCAACGTTGAGTTTTTCCTTTATGGCACGAGATTTGACCCCGGCGACCGCCCGCAAGACGAGCTGCAATCCCAGGTATCGGTTTTGAGCGAGAAAGTTGCAACGCTATGAAGGTCTTTCTGGTTCCCAATTACTACAAGCAAGAGGCGGTCGAGAGCGGCCTGATGCTCGAGCTTTGGCTGACGCGCCAGGGCTATGAGGTCGCATGGGCTGCCGACCAGCGATCGAAGATTCAAAGCACGCCTGATATCGACGGCTCCGATCTGGTCATTACGCTCGGCGGCGACGGTACGTTGCTGCGCGCTGCCCGCATCCTCAACCATCGCGAGATTCCTATCCTCGGTCTTTCCTATGGTCACCTGGGTTTTTTAACTGCTGCGAGCCCCGAGGAGCGCGACATTCTGCAGGTCGTGAGTGATGCCCTTTCCGGCGAGCTGCATGTGAGCCGTCGCGCTACCATCGCCGCGGATATCGTGTCCGTGCGCGAAGACGGTACGAAGGATGTCGTGCGCACCTTCGCCCTCAACGACATGGCGCTTACGCGCGGCCCCCTGTCCGATATGGTCGAGTTTGACATCACGGTGTCCGGTCACCATATCGACCGCCTACGCGGTGACGGTGTCGTCGTTTCGACGGCGACTGGTTCTACGGGCTACGCGCTTTCCGCCGGTGGCCCCATCGTGAGCCCCGACTATACGGGCATGGTCTGCGTACCCATTGCGCCGCACACCATTCAGGCCCGTGCCTTCTTGACTTCGCCGAGTGATGTCGTCGAAATCTTTATGTCTGATGACCGTCCGAGCGTTCCGGCGATCGCTATCGATGGACAGTTTATTACCTGTGATGGCACCGTTGAGAGCGTGGCGGTGCGTCGTGGGCCCGGTGATGTGCTGCTGCTGGATTACGGCCCCGAGAGCTTCTATAACTCGGTGAGCCGCGTATTCTACGGAGTCCGTCATGATCGATGAGCTGCAGGTTTCTAACATTGCACTCATTCGCGAGGCGACGCTGGTGCCGAGTGCCGGCCTGACTGTCCTGACCGGTGAGACCGGCGCCGGCAAGACTGCGCTGCTCTCGGCGCTCAAGCTTATTTTGGGTGAGCGCGCGGATTCGTCGACGGTGCGCGAGGGCGAGGCGCTGGCGAGCGTCGAGGCGCGGCTGTTTGACGGCCCGCACGACACGGAAGGCTTCACGGTCCAGCGCAGCCTTTCTGCCGAGGGCCGCAGCCGCGTGAAGATTGACGGCCGCATCGCCAGTGTGCGCGAGCTTTCGGAGCGCGTTGGTGTGATGATGGATCTGTGCGGCCAGCACGAGCACCAGCGCTTGCTCGATCCGGCGCATCACGTTGCGATGGTCGATGCCTGGGCAGGGCGCCCTGCACTCGAGGCGCTCGAGCACTATCGCGCCTGCTTTAAGGCTTCGCGAGCTGCCGCTAAGGAGGTTCGACGTGTCGAAGAGACCTCGCGTGCGCAGGGGAGCCGCGTCGAGGAAGCGCGCTTTGCGCTCGAGCGCATCGGCGAGGTCGACCCCAAACCGGGCGAGTATGAGGAACTCGAGGAACTGCTGCCGCGCTCCGAACATGCCGAGGTACTGGTTGCCACGGCTAACGATGCCCATGGATCGCTTGCCGCCGAAGGGGGAGCGCTCGATGCCGTGAACAGCGCCGTGGCAGAGCTTTCCCGCATGGCTACCGTCGATCGCAAACTGGGCGATATTGCCGATGCGCTTTCGGATGCCTGTATTTCCCTTGAGGATTGCGCGAACGAGCTTCGTGCCTATCGCGATGGCGTCGCCTTCGACCCGCGCGAGCTCGCTCGCATGCGTGAGCGGTATTCCGACCTCAAGGGCCTGTTGCGTCAGTGGGGTCCCACCATGGACGATGTTTTTGCCATGCGCGATCGCTCGCAAGAGCTGCTGTCCCTGGTCGATGATGGCGATGAACAGATCAGAAAGGCGCGTGAGGCACTCGGGAGCGCCGAGCACGAGTTGTTTGCCGCTGCCAAGGCACTTAAGCGCGCCCGTAATACGGCGGCCCCGCGCTTCTGCCACGAGGTGGGCCGCCAGATGGCTCGCCTGGAGATGGGCGGCGCCGAGCTCGTCTGGGAGTCACGTGATCTTCCCCGTGCTGAGTGGACGCCGGTTGGTCCTTCGAGCTACGAGCTGCTATACCGCAGCGGTGCCGGTTTGACGCCGCGCCCCCTGCGCCGCATTGCGTCGGGCGGCGAGCTCAGCCGCGTCATGCTGGCAAGCAAGGTTGTCCTCGGTAACGCGGACGGTGTCGATACGCTCGTGTTCGATGAGGTCGATGCAGGTGTCGGCGGCTCTACCGCACGTGCCCTCGCGAGCGTGCTGGCAGATCTCGCCGCTACGCATCAGGTGATTGTCGTAACCCACTTGGCGCAGGTTGCGGTCATGGCCGACAAACATTATGTTGTCAGTAAGGAACCGGGCGATGTTCCCCAGACGCATTTGGACGAGGTAACCGGCGAAGCGCGTACCGCCGAGATCGCCCGCATGTTGAGCGGCGATCAATCGGAGGCGAGCTTGGCGCATGCCAAGCAGATGCTTGAAGAAGCTCGAGGTTAGGTCGTATCAGCGGTGTTGGTGGGACAAAATAGACTGAATTTTTTGTCTCACTTCGCGTTTTACTCCACGACCTTATCCGGTTGGATGAGTTCCTCATAGTAGCTGATGTGCTCTCGGGCGTCCTCGATTTCGGGCAGCAGGAAGTTGTAGATGACCTCTATGATCATCGTGGCGCTCATCTTGGAGAATGCGAAGTCACCCGTTGTCAGCAGCGCTTCGTGATTGACGGTATTAAAGGTGTAGTCGGCGAGGCGTGCAAGTGGAGACTTGCTATCGCTGCTGATGACGACTACGGTTGCGCCGCAGTTGCGAGCCGCTTTTGCCATGCGATTCAGTCGGCGCGATTTGCCAGAGTTTGAGATTAGCACGATGACGTCACCCGGGCGTAACGTGAGCGCAAAGCCGATTGATGTCTCGCTAATGGTGCTCGCCATGCAGCGCAGGCCCAGCTGCGAAAACTTAAACGTCGCATCGAGCGCGACCGCGTTCGTATTGCCCACGGCGGCGAACTCAATAACGCCGGCATTCTTAAGCGCGTGTACAACTGCGGCCAACGTGTCGTGATCAATGCCGTCGATGGTCGCATTAAGCTCACTCACCTTGGCGGCGAGGATATTTTTAAGGCTCTGCTCCATGTTGTCGAGCGAGACCTCGTCGGTCAGGCCCTCGTTGCGCTGACTCTCTAAGTCGCGCGCCAACGAAAACTGAAAGCTGCGGAAGCTGCCAAAGCCCAGCTTGCGGCAGAAACGCGAAACGGTCGCCTCGGACGTGGCGGCAGCGCGCGAGAGCTGAGCGGCCGTGAGGCGTGGCGCTTCGGACTGGTGCTCCAATATATAGTCGACAATGCGCTGCTCGGACTCGCTGTATCCCTGATGGGTACTAATGAGGGAAAGTGCGCTCTTGCTACTATCGGTCATGGATGGCTCCTGGTTGGCATGAAAATCTAGCTTGATTTGCAATGCCATAGTATACGGGCATTTTCAATTACAAGATACACCTTGCCGTTTCAAGTGTTGATGGTAAACTTTCACTTGCCGTTTACGGTTATGAAAGAACCTTTCACCGGAGAATTGCGCCTTGTCTCTTCTCACGCGGACGGTAGGTTGGTATCTTTCAAGTGTGGAAAAACGCGCATCGAAGCGCGTGTAGGGGAGCGCCCGCGGGCGCTGTACTCAAGAAGGAGGGACACATGGCTAAGTTTGACATCATCGCCGCGACCGGTTGCCCGACCGGCATTGCGCACACCTTCATGGCGAAGGAGGCGCTGGAGAAGGCTGCTGCCGAGCGAGGTCTGACCATTAAGGTCGAGACTCATGGCCAGGTCGGCGTCGAGAACGAGCTCACCAAGAGCGAGATCGCCGGTGCCAAGGCCGTCGTCGTCGCAGCCGATAAGGATGTCCAGGCTGAGCGTTTCGCCGGTAAGCCCATGGTTTCCGTTGGTGTTTCCAAGGCCCTGTCTGTCGAGGCTGCTGGTAAGCTGATCGACCGCGCGCTCGCCGCCAAGGGCGACGACACGGTTGCCGCTGCCGCCGATGTCGAGGACGAGGTCGAGGAGAAGGAGTCCATCGGTCACGTCATCTACAAGCACCTCATGAACGGCGTCAGCCACATGTTGGTCTTCGTCGTTGCCGGTGGTGTTCTGACCGCCATTTCGTTCCTGTGGGGCATCACGTCCTTTGATTCGACGGCTGCCGACTACAACAGCTTTGCCGCGATGCTCAAGATTATCGGCGGTATCGCCATGAACCTCATGGTTCCGGTGCTCTCCGCTTACATCGCCGAGTCCATCGGCAAGCGCCCAGCGCTCGTCCCCGGTTTCGTCGCCGGTATGATTGCCATCCAGGGCCTGCCTGTTAACGCCGAGACCGGCATGATCGACGCCGGTGGCGCCGGCGTGGGCTTCGGCTTCCTGGGCGGCATCGTCGGCGGCTTCCTCGCTGGCTATGTCATCCTGCTGCTCGAGAAGGTTTTCTCTAAAATTCCTGCGAGCCTTAATGGCCTGAAGGCAATCTTCCTGTATCCGCTGTGCTCTACCGCCATCGTCGGCCTGGTTATGCTCGGTATTTCCGGCCCCATGGCTGCCATTAACCAGGGTATGATGGATTTCCTGCAGAGCCTCGGTAACTCCGGTCCGGTGATCCTTGGTCTGGCCATCGGCTGCATGTGCGCCTTTGATATGGGCGGCCCGGTCAACAAGGCTGCTTACGCTACTGGCACCTTCCTGCTCGGTACCGCTCTCGAAGCTGGCGTCGGCACCGAGACCTACAACTTCGGCACCAACTTCATGGCTGCCGTCTCCGCCGCTTGCATCGTTCCGCCGCTGATCACCACCTTCGCCGTCGTTGTCGGCAAGAAGTACTTCAGCCAGGAGGATCATGACGCCGGTATCGTCAACCTCATCCTTGGTTGCACCCACATCACCGAGGGCGCCATTCCGTTCATGACCAAGAACATCTGGCCCGTCATGCCCATCATGATGCTCGGTTCTTCCATCGCTTCCATCTTGACCATCTTCTTCAACGTTCACGATCCGGCGCCTCACGGCGGCTTCCTGGTCCTGCCCGTTGTCGAGAACGGTCCGCTGTGGGTCCTCGCGATCCTCATCGGCGCTGTGGTCGGTGGCATCCTGTTCGTGGCCTTCAAGAAGTACGACTTCGAGAAGAATCAGAAGGCCGCTCCTGTAGCCAGGTCCGTTGAGGCCCCCAAGGCCGCTGCCGTCGAGGCCCCCAAGGCCGAGGCTGCCGACTTCGTGAAGGTCGAGAATGTCTTTGTCGCCGAGGACTTCGCTTCTCGTGACGAGGCTCTGAGCTTCGTTTCCAACCAGGCTGTCAAGGCCGGTATCGCCAGCGACGCCGACGCCGTGATGAACGCCTTCCTGGCCCGCGAGGCCGAGGGCACCACGGGCATGATGGAGGGCTTCGCCATCCCGCATGCCAAGTCCGACGCCATTACCGAGGCTGCCGTCATCGTCGTCAAGGACGAGTCCGGTGTGACCGGTTGGGACACCATGGACGGCGCTCCCGTCAACGTGGCCATCGCGCTGCTCATCCCGGGTGTCCAGGCCGGCACCACGCACCTTAAGATCCTGTCCAAGGTCGCCGAGGCGCTCATGGACGAGGACTTCCGTGCCACCGTCAAGGGTTCCACCGACGCCGCCAAGATCGCCAAGACGATCAACGCCCGCCTGGTCTAATCCCGCAACACGCGAATACCATCGCCCCCTGTATATAAGGCGGAGTCCCTCTCCAGGGCCTCCGCCTTTTTCTACCCCTCCCATAAGTTGCGGTGAAATAGGGACTGTTTAAACGATTCAACCCCAAATTTAGTCCCTATTTCACCGCAACTTATAAAAGGTCATAGAGGGGGCTACCTATCGAGTCTTTGTCGCGAACGGTTCATCAGCCTGAATTCCGTTTGCACGATATTGCTCTGGACCGACCGATTTTCCGCAGCTCGCCCGCCGGGCGGGGCGGTTAAGTTTGTCGCGAGTTCCGCACGCAAAGGAAAGCACTTAATGTGCTTTCCGTCTTGCGCAGGACTGTAGAGCAGCAAACTTAACCGCCCCGCCCGGCGGGCGAGCGTGCAGGAACGACATCTGTCCAATAATTCGTCTGAAACATAATGAAAAACCGTTTGATGTGAGTTAATATAAAGAACGTCGTGAATCTGACTCCTGCCACATGCATGACAGGGGTTAAACACAAAAAGGAGTCAATTATGGTTTCTGAGAAGGCTACCCTCGTTAATCCTCAGGGTCTGCACATGCGTCCGGCTGGTCTGTTCGCCTCCACCATGGGCAAGTACGCCTGTGACGTGACGGTCGTCACCCCCGAGAAGGAGGTCAACGGCAAGTCCCCGATGGCCCTCATGGCTGCTGGTATCCCCTGCGGTACCGAGGTCGAGGTCAAGTGCGACGGCGCCGACGAGGCCGAGGCTCTGGCTGCTGCCATCGAACTCATCAAGAGCGGTCTTGGCGAGTAGAACTCAAACGGGTCGCATGTTGAACAACTAAGTTCATATTTGGGGGCGCAGTGACCTGTTGTAAGGTAACTGCGCTCTTTTGTCATGGATATGGCAAAACGCTTTATCACATGACACGGAGAGAGGAATGGGAATGTATCAGGGAGTCAACGCTTCCGAGGGCATCGGTATCGGCACCGTCATGGTCGCCGTCGATCCCGACTTGACGTTTGAGCCGCACGAGGTTGCTGATTCGGCAGCAGAGAAGGAGCGCTATCAGTCCGCTCTTTCGGTCTTCTGCGAGAAGACCCAGGCTCAGGCCGACCACATGAAGGAGACGGTGGGCGAGGCCGAGGCCGAGATCATGAGCGGACACATTGTTCTGGCTCAGGATCCGGGTATGACCGACGCCATCAACGCCGCCATTGACGGCGGTACCTGCGCCGAGCAGGCGCTCATGGACACCTCGACCATGTTCGAGAACATGTTCCTGTCCATGGACGACGAGATGTTCCGTCTTCGCGCGGCTGACATCGCCGACATCCGCACCGGTATTCTGGCCGAGCTGCTGGGCAAGGAGGTCGTCGACCTCTCCGTCCTGCCCGAGAACACTGTCGTTGTCGTGCACGACCTCACGCCGTCCATGACCGCCACGATCGATAAGGCCCACGTTGCCGGTATCGTCACCGAGACCGGTGGCCGCACGTCGCACTCCGCGATCATTGCGCGCGCCCTCGAGATCCCGGCTGTCCTTTCGGTCTCCAACAGCTGCACCGCACTGCGCAACGGCATGACCGTTGTCGTCGACGGCGGCAAGGGTATCGTCGAGGCCGATCCCGACGAGGAGACGCTCGCTGCCTACACCGCCAAGGCCGAGGCCTTCGCTGCCGAGAAGGCAGCCCTCGAGGCCTTCCGTGGCAAGCCGTCCGTGACTGCTGATGGCATCAAGAAGATCATCGCCTGCAACATCGGTAACCCCGATGACGTGCCCAACGCGCTCGATCACGACGCCGAGGCTATCGGTCTGTTCCGCTCCGAGTTCCTGTTCATGGACTCTGCTGAGCTTCCTTCCGAGGAGGAGCAGTTCAACGCCTACCGTAAGGTCGCCAGCGCGCTCAAGGGTGCTCCGGTCATCATCCGCACGCTCGACGTGGGTGGCGACAAGGAGATTCCGTATCTGCATATGGTCAAGGAAGACAACCCCTTCATGGGCTTCCGCGCCGTGCGTTACTGCTTGGCCAATCCCGACCAGTACAAGGTCCAGCTCCGCGCTCTGCTGCGCGCTAGCGCCTTCGGTGACGTCAAGATCATGATCCCGCTCGTCACCTGCGTCGAGGAGGTCTTGGCTGTCAAGGAGCTCGTCGAGCAGTGCAAGGCCGAGCTGACCGAAGAGGGGCGCAAGTTCAACGAGAACATCGAGGTCGGCATCATGGTCGAGACGCCCGCCGCTTCGCTGCTCGCAGACCGTCTTGCCGAGGTCGCCGACTTCTTCTCCATCGGCACCAACGACCTGATCGGCTACACCATGTGCGCCGACCGTGGCAACGACACCATCTCCAACCTGTACCAGGTTTACTATCCCGCCGTGCTCCGCTCGCTCAAGAACATCATCGAGAGCGGCGTGAAGGCCGGCATCATGGTCGGTATGTGCGGCGAGGCCGCTGCCGATCCGCTGCTCGAGCCGCTGCTGATCAGCTGGGGCCTGGAGGAGTTCTCGATGAGTGCTCCGTCGATCCTGCGCGCCCGTAAGACCATCAGCCAGTGGACCAAGGCCGAGTGCGACGAGCTCGCCGAGAAGGCGCTCGCCTGCAACACCGCCGCCGAGGTCAAGGCACTGCTCGAGTCCGCAGCTCGCTAATTTGGTATCAGAGGTAACCGCGTGGTTGGAATGGGCTGGCCACGCGGCCCTCACATATACAGGGGGTACTGTAAATGTTCTACACGCTAACCGCTAACCCGGCTGTCGACATGACGGTTTCGAGCTCTCCGCTCGAGCCCGACGAGAACGTCCGCACCGGTTCGGCCAGCTACACGGCTAACGGCAAGGGCCTCGACGTGTCCTTCGCCTTTAAGAAGATGGGCGTCGACACCGTCGCGCTCGGCTTCTTCGCTGGCTTCACGGGCAAGTTCATCGTCGAGGAGGTCATGAACCTGGGTTGCCTCTGCCGCCCGGTCTGGACCGACGGTATCACGCGCATTAACACCTACGTCAACGACGGCCAGCACGAGTACGGCATCCTGAACCCCGGCGCCCCGATCACGCCGCAGCACCAGGAGGAGCTCTACAACATCCTGGACACCGCGGGCGATCTCGAGTGCCTGATCGTCTCCGGCTCCGTGCCTCCCAAAGCTACGCCCGACTTCCTGGCTCAGGTCATGGAGCACGCTCAGGCTCGTGGCGCTGACGTCGTCCTGGACCTGTCCTCCGACAAGCTCAAGGAGCTCGCTCACAAGAAGCCGCTGCTCATCAAGCCGAACCATCACGAGATGAAGGCCATCTTCGGCGTGCCGGTCGACACCGACGACGAGGTTCGTGTCGCCATGAAGATGGCTCACGACGCTGGCGTTCAGAACGTGCTGCTCACCCGTGGTAGCCGCGGCGACGCTTACTTCTCCAACGGCGAGGACATCTGGTACGCCAAGCGTGAGTTCAACATCAAGCTGGTCTCTTCCGTCTGCGCCGGCGACTGCACCCTCGCTGCGTTCCTGCACAAGTGGTACAGGGATCGCGACAACGTCGAGGAGGCCATGAAGCTCGCTATGGCCACCGGCGCCAACGTTGCCGAGTCCGTCGGCATTGGTGACTTCGGTCACGTCGACGAGTACAGCAAGCGCGTTGCTGTCCGCAAGCTCGATCGTCAGTAATCGAAACGCGACATATTCGTGCGCATGCGGCGCCCCGGTTTCGGCCGGGGCGCCTTTTTTGTTCCGCCATGGGGGAGAGGTGTCCTGCCGTACTTCATCGCTTCCACACCGTTCACCGAGTTGTCCTAGCCTTTTACCGATGCGTGGAATATACTTTCATTAACACGTTGCTTCGTGAAAGGAACATTCATGATTTACACGCTCACTGCTAATCCCGCCATTGATTACAACATCGCCTGCGACGGCCTTACTGCCAATACCGTCACGCGTACCCGCAATGCCGTCTACACGCCCAACGGCAAAGGCCTCAACGTCTCGTTTACGCTTGACCACTATGGTGTCGACACCACGATCCTGGGTTTCTTCGCCGGCTTCTCGGGTGAGTTTATCGTTAAGGGCGCCGAGGCCCTGGGCGTGCCCGTCAAGCCCGTGTGGACCGACGGTATTACGCGCGTCAATGTGTTCCTCAACGCCGGTCCCGACACCGAGTACAACATGGTCAATGCCGGTGCCGCCATCAATGAGGCCAACGAGCAGGAGATGTTTGAACTTATCGATTCGCTCGATGACATGACCTGCCTGGTCATCAGCGGCTCGCTGCCTCCCAACACTTCCGAGGGCTTCTTGGCCGAGGTCCTGCGCCGTGTCAAGGCCAAGGGGGCCGAGTTCGTCCTCGACATCTCGAGCCATCAGCTGGCAGATCTCATTGCCATGGAGCCACTGCTGATCAAGCCCAATGACGACGAGCTGCTTGACATCTTTGGCATCAAGGTGAGCGGTGGCGACGACGAGTCCGTCAAGGGCGCTATGGCCGAGCTGCACGCCAAGGGTGCCAAGAACGTGCTGCTGACCCTTGGTGGCGCCGGTGCGTACTTCTCCAACGGCGAGCATATCTGGTTTGCCAACCGCACCTTCGACGTCAAGCTGCTGTCGACGGTGTGCGCCGGCGATTCCTCGCTCGCTGCCTTCCTGTCCGTGTGGCACGACGCCCCCGAGCGCGTCGAGGACGCCCTGCGCCTTTCGATGGCCACTGGCGCCAACGTGGTCGAGTGCCCCGGTCTGGGTGATTTTGCCAAGGTGGACGAATATAAGAAGCACATCGAGGTTCGCCAGGTCTGCTAGTTCCGGCACCTTGTCTGAATAGTTTGATTATTTCGCATCCGTCTTAGACTAGGACGGATGCGTTTTTGTTTATCGGACTTGCGTGTGCAGTGGAGGCTGTTTCTTGCTAGACTTCTTGCAGACGCAATCGATAGCCAATTTGATAGTCGCAGGAGGCCATAGGCATGTGCAATGTTTCGCTCAACGGTACTCAACCGTCCGATGCGTCCCTGCGCGTCCTGCGCGCGCTTGAGGCGGCTGGTCTTGAGGCTTGGTACGTGGGCGGTTGGGTGCGCGACGCCCTGATGGGGTACCCCAGCCACGATGTTGATATGTGCTGTAGCGGCCTGTGGCAGGAGTCCAAAGCGGCGCTCGAGGCCGCCGGCATCGCGGTTGTGGAGTCGGGCATTAAATTTGGCGGAATCACGGCTATTTCCGATGGCGAGCGTATCGAGGTCACCACGTACCGTCTGGATGGCTTTTACACCGATGGTCGCCATCCCCAGAGTGTGGAGCGTGCCGCCTCGCTCGAGGACGATCTGGCGCGCCGCGACTTTACCGTCAATGCCATGGCCTGGCATCCCGAGCGCGGGCTTGTCGACCGCTACGACGGCCAGGGTGACTTGGAGCGCAAGCTGATTCGCGCTGTCGGCGATCCCAAGCGTCGCTTTAACGAGGACGCCCTGCGCATGCTGCGTGCGGTGCGCTTTGCCTGCCGTCTGGACTTTATGATTGAGCCCGAGACCAAGCGTGCGCTTGCCGAGTGCGCGCCGCTGCTCGAAGCCGTGGCGCGTGAGCGTGTGGGTATTGAGCTCGAGGGCATTCTTTCGACCGGTCATGGGGGAGACGCGATGCTCCGCTATCCCGAGCTCATCTGCGCCGCCGTGCCCGAGTTGGCAGCGGGTCGCGGGTTTGATCAGCGCAGTGTCTATCATGCGTTTAACGTCTACGTGCATATCGCCCGTGTGCTGACGGTGGCAGGGGAGCTTGCGCTGTGCGACGGCGTCGCGCCCTCGTCGAGCCTTATGTGGGCGGCGTTTTTGCACGACGTCTCCAAGCCCGATTGCTTTACGGTCGATCATGCCGGTAGCGGACACTTCTACGGCCATCCCGAGCTCGGCGCCAAGAAGGCGCGTGTCATCATGGATCGCCTGGCGCTCTCGCACGATTTGGTGCGCGATGTGTGCCTGTTGATCAAATACCACGACAAGCCGCTGCGCCCCGAGCGATCCTGCCTGCTCAATATGATGCGCGCGCTTTCGGGCGAGGGCGTTGATACGCCGCGTCTAATGGACGAGCTCATGGACCTTAAGCGTGCCGACACGCTCGGCAAGGCGCCGTCGTGCTTCTATTATGTCGAGACGATCGAGGAGATGCGCGCGCTGACTCGCGAGTTGCTGGCGGCGGGGGAGCCCTATATGCTCAAGATGCTTGCCATCAATGGCGGGGATTTGATTCGCGCCGGCGTCAAGCCCGGGCCGGAACTGGGGCAGCTGCTCAACGCTGCCCTCGATGCCGTGATCGAAGACAACATTCCCAACGAGCGCGAGGTCCTCCTGGCCCACCTCAACTTGGGGTAGTTAATTTGGGACGGGGCTTTTTTAGCTACCCCTGCCAGAATCATTAGCGGTTCGTGCGATTGACAGCAGAGGTAGCTAAAAAAGCCCCGTCCCAAATTAACTACCCGACTGACCTGCGCGTTCCATAACCTGCCGACAATTTTTCGGCAATTTGGAATTTCTTCTTGCGCTTGCGTTTTCTGTCCCGTAATATATTTCTTCGCAGCACGGCAGTGCAGATGTCATGTGGCCCGTTCGTCTAGCGGTTTAGGACGCCGCCCTCTCAAGGCGGAGATCACCAGTTCGAATCTGGTACGGGCTACCACTTCTTTTCTGCTGAGGCTTATGGCCCGTTCGTCTAGCGGTTTAGGACGCCGCCCTCTCAAGGCGGAGATCACCAGTTCGAATCTGGTACGGGCTACCATGAATTAGAGACCCGGACTTCCCACGGAAGTTCGGGTTTTTTATTTCCGAGCAAACCATCTGCAATTCCCATTTGGCCCATAGCTTTACGTTCTGCTTGTGGTCCTTGCGGGTAAAATATGCAAGATATTTGGACGGTCAGAAGGAGCCTCATGGCGGAGTCCTCTCAGCATATATCTAAGCCCCAGGTCGAGGTTGAGGCCTCGGGCGGTGATGACAACAAGGGCGCACGTCGCGGTGCCATTTTTATCGGCGTCGTGCTGGTTGGCTATATCGTCTATCTGGTTGTGACCGGGCAGATGGGGCAGTTCTGGGCTGCCATGTCGAGCGTTCAAGCGCCGTGGCTCGTTGCCGCATGCTTCTGCATGTTCCTGTACCTGTTCTTTGGCATCGTGGCGTACGCGATCGCCGTCTGGCTCGATCCTAATTCGCCCGTCGGTATTCGCGACCTGATCTCGGTCGAGGCGAGCGGCATCTTCTTTGGCAACCTGACGCCTATGATGATGGGCTCCACGCCTGCCCAGATCTACCGCCTGACCAAGGCAGGCCAAAACGTCGGCGAGGCCGGTGCCACGCAGTTCACGCGCTTTATCGTGTATCAGTTTGGCCTTGTTGCCTGGGGCGCCATTCTGCTGCTTGCCCGCATGCCGTTTTTCGCCGAGCGCTATGGTGACATGACGCTGCTGTGCGTCTTTAGCTTTGGCGGTCACTGCTGCATTCTGCTTGGCATCTTTGCCGTGGCGTTGATGCCCAAGACCGTCACGCGCGTCGCGCATTGCATCATCAATTGGCTCGAGCGCGTGGGTGTCTCGGCCACCAAGATCGAGGGCTGGCGTACGTTTGTCGACGGCGAAATCTACTCGTTCTCCGAGAAGTTCAAGCTTTCGGCCGGCCACTTTTCGTCTATGCTGCTCACGGTGGTTATCACCATGTTGCAGCTTGCGTTTTTCTATCTCGTGCCGTATTTCCTGATGCTTGCCTTTGGCCACCACGAAGTTGACTTTTTCTCGGTCATGGCCGCGAGCGCCTTTGTTCAGCTCCTGAGCTCTGCTGTTCCGCTGCCCGGTGGCACCGGTGGCGCCGAGGGCGGCTTCGCGCTGTTCCTGGGTCATTTCTTTGGATCGGCGTCGACCGCCGGTTATCTGCTGTGGCGCCTCATTACGTTTATCGCGCCGACCATTTTGGCTGCGCCCCTGCTGGGACTTAAGAGCGCCCACAACGAGAGCATCCATGCGCGCTGGGATCGTGTGATGTGTAAGCTCGGCCGCACACCTCAGACGCCCTCTGCGCCCACTATGCCGCACCCCACGAATGCTGTTACCGTTGATCCCAAGAAGCGCGCTCAGAAGGCTTCTGGGACCGCTAAGCCGGCTCATAAAGCCTATGTGCGCCAGACAGGCGATGGTATTCGCGTATCTCCGTCGGCACTCAATAAGAAGAAGCACCCTAAGTCGCAGTAGGACAGTCGTGCGTTCTTCATGATGCGGGGCATATTTGTGCTGTATGGGGGATAATCCTCTTACGTAGATTATCTCTCATCTGTTGATGAATGCTCGCATATCGAAGGGACACGCCCATGGCAACCAGCAAACCGCGTCTTGATCGTCGCATCATTCGCAGCCGTAATGCCATCCTTTCGGCTTTCGAGCGCCTGCTCATGGAAAAGCCGCTGGCAGACATTACGGTGAGTGCCATCGCGCGCGAGGCCAATGTCGACCGCAAGACCTTTTACGTTCACTTTGGTACGGTTGACGGCCTGCTCGATGCCATTGCCGTCGATGTGGTGGAGATGATTGTCGACTCGGTCGAGAAAACGCTTGCTTCTATGGACGGTGACACCAGCGAGCGCGCTCTTGGCGCGGCGGCGACCTTCTTTAAAACCGTTAATGAGGCACTGTGCAACAACTTAGTGCTCAATCGTCAGCTGATCGAGAATATTCCGCTCGATGATTTCATGGCTCGTCTTCGTGCGCCGCTCGAACATGAGATTGCCGAGCGCGATCTGCTGCCCCAAGGTCTCAAGGACGAGATGTTCGACTACTATCTGGCGTTTTTGCTGTCGGGTATTATCGGTATCTATCGCACGTGGGCGCTGTCTGACGGCTCGGTTCCTATCGAGCGCGTCTCTGAGGTCGCCAATGATCTGACTCTCAATGGTCTGTCGAGTCTGGAATCTCGCTTGGATTAGGCCTAGTTGGGCTCGTCGGCGTGGAAATTCCTGTTCCTGAGGTTCTCCGGCGCCTTGGAGACCTTGCCGGCGTAGGAGCTGTAGCCTGAGGATCCTTAAAAGAAAGTCCAGTTTATCCTTCCCACTCCAATTTTGGAATCCTCCGATGCGCCTTCGCACTCTCGCATGACCTCGATACCATGCGAGCGTGCAAACTCGACGAGCTCTGCGTTGCGGGCGTTTATGGTGCCGAAGGCGGTGGGGCACACGATGAGGCGCGCACAGTGGACGAGGAGCTCTTTGGCGCGGGCTATGGTTTTATCCCCGATCGGCTCGAAGGCGCGTTCGGCCACGCATTCCGTCGCCAGGTCGCGCGCGAGCTCGCAGTCGATGTCCCCTTCGTGCAGAACGCCCGCGTAGAACGCCTTGCCATGCCGGATGAGCTGGCGAAACACAGCCGACCCCGTTCCTGCGCCGGCGATGACGAACGTGTGCGCATCGCCGTGCGGGCGCCCAATTTCAACGCTGCCGAAGCGCTCGTTGAAGGTGCCATGTTGAAGGCCGTAGAGCTCGCCAATCGTCTCGCGCGTGAATATGTCCTCGGGTGCGCCGGCGCGGAAGACCCGGCCGTCCTTCACGCAAATCACCTTGTCGGCGCTTTTCTGCGCGAGCTCGAGTTCGTGGATGGACATGATGACAGCAACATTCCGCGATTTCGCAAGGTGGCGAAGTATTCGCAGCAGGTCGATCTGGTAGCGGATATCGAGATACGACGTGGGCTCGTCGAGCACGAGCACACGCGGATCCTGCGCGATGGCGCGTGCGAGCATGACGCGCTGGCGTTGCCCGTCGCTTATCTGCATGAAGTCGCGCTCGGCGAGCTCTTCCACATGTGCGGTTTTCATGGCCTCGTCGACCCGACTATGGTCGTCGGGCGAGAGTGTACCCATTCGCCCGGTGTAGGGATGCCTTCCCGCCTCTACGATATCGCGGCAGGTGAGGAGCTCGGTCCGGGGGCGATCTGTCAGCATAACGGCAAGGTTCCTTGCGAACTCCGCCGTCTTCCATCTGGAAATCTCCCGCCCGTCGAGCTCGACCGCGCCGGCAAGCGGTGCCAGATGGCGTGTGATGGTTTTCAAGATGGTCGTCTTGCCCGAGCCGTTCGGCCCGATGAGCGCCACGACGTCGCCCGTGCGAACCTCCAGATCGACGCCTTCGACTACGACCTTCTTGTCGTAGCCCGCCGACAGGTCGCTTATGCGGAAAAGCGGCGCTCCGTCAGCCTGCGTTTCGACCGGGGTTTCGAGGTTCGACTCCGCTCGGAGGAGATGTTCCGCGCGCAGTTCCGCACGAGCAGAAAGTGTCTTCTGGCGCTTTCGTGCGAGCTCAGGACTGTCTAAGCATGGAATGTCCCCTCCGAGCGTTTTGGGCCGCGGCACGAATTCCCCCATCTACCTCACCCGCTTCTTCAGCATGAGCGCGATAACCACCGGCGCGCCGAAGATGGCAGTGACGGCGCTGATGGAAAGCTCGACGGGAGAGAACAGCGTGCGCGCGATCAAATCGCAACCCGCGCAGAAGATGGCGCCTCCCAAGAAGCACGCAGGAATCACGCGGATGGGCTTCGACGACTTCAGCGCCGACTTCACGAGATGCGGAACCGCGATGCCTACGAACGACACCGGACCAGCGAGCGCGGTCACGCAGGCGGAGAGCATGCTCGCTAGAAGGACGAGCACCACGCGGAAGCGTGCGACGTTCACGCCGACGCTTTTCGCGTAGGCTTCTCCCAGCTGGAAGGCGGAAAGGGGCTTCGATATCGCGAATACGCATGCGCTCACGGTGATCACCACGACCACGATGACCGCGATGTCGTCCCAGCTCGAACCCGAGAAGCTACCCAAAGACCAGTTGTGCAGGTTCACGATGGACTGGTCGTCGGCGAAGGCGATGAGAAAGTTCGTCGCCGCCGAGCAGATGTATCCCACCATGACGCCCGCCACGATGAGCATGGCCATGGAACTTATGCGCCGTGCGATGAGGAGCACGAAGCCGATGGTGATAAGCGATCCCAGAAACGCTGCGGCCACCATGGCCGGCGAGGACATGGCCTGGTTCGCGCCCAGAAGCACGATCATCGTAAGCGCGACGACGAACTTTGCGCCCGAGGAGACGCCCAAGATGAACGGGTCGGCGATGGGGTTGTTGAAAAACGTCTGCAGCAGGAACCCGGAGAGCGAAAGTGCCCCGCCGAGAAGCACGGCTGAAAGCACGCGCGGCAGGCGAATCTCCCAGATGACTTGGCTTTCCATGGAATTGGCCGCGCCGCCCGAAAGGATGCCGGGGATGTGGTCTGCGGGCACGAGCACGCTCCCGATGCACAGGTTGGCCCCGACGAGCACGATGAGGACAACAGCGAGCAGCGCCGTCACGACGCGACACCGCGCGGCGCGTCGTGATTCGTCGTATGTCATGGAAAGCCGGCTTCTCATGACGCTAGCCAAGCTTCCTCAGATAATGGAAGTCGCTCGCGTCATCGCCGGTGAACGCCCCGTGCAGCTCGTCGATAATGTCGGCGGTAGAAGTCATCTGCTGGTACATGTCGGCGCTTGTGACCCAGACGTTGCCGTTCTTTACAGCTTTGAACTGCGACAATAGCGCGTTTTTGCCTACGAAGTCTTTCAAGGTGGCAACCGATTCGTCGATGGTGCCGTTGTAGACGATGATGTCGGCATCCTTCGCCGTCGCGTAGAAGCGCTCCATTTCGAGCGTTACTGACGAACCTGACGTCGACGCCGTCTGCGCGTCATCGAGCGCGTAGTTGCCGCCTGCAAGCTCGATCATCTGCGCCACGTAGTCGCCCGCCCGCCGCGTGACGGCGGCCCCGTTCGAGTTAATGTAGAAATACGCCACGGTTTTACCTGACGACGCGAGCCTCGACGTTTGCTCGACGCGGGCCTTCTGCTCGTTGAACAGGTGCGCGGCCTCGTCTTCCTTGTCGAACAGGACGCCGAAAAGCTTAATCCACTCGACGCGCCCGAGTGCTTCGGGCTCGCTCGACGACTGTTCGGTGAGCACGACGAGCCCGAGCTTCTGCAGCTTTTCCTTCACATCGGGCGTGTGGTTGATCATGGTGTTCTCGATGGCGAGCGTGCAGCCCGAGGCCGATATTCGCTCGTAGTCGGGCGCGCTGTACTTGCCGCCGTAGGCGATCGCCCCACTTTCGAGTGCGCTTTTGAAGCCCGCGACCGAGCAATCGTCGGCCTTCGTGCCCGACATGAGGATGTTGTCGTTCGCATCGAGCGCGTCGACCAGGCACATCGTCGCCGACGACACGAGGTACACCTTGTTGGCGGGACGCCTTATGACCGCGATGTCGGAGCTCAACCCATCAGGTACCTTCGCATCTTGCGGTACCACGAGGAAGCGCTCCCCGTTCGAAATGCAGATAAGCCGCAGGCCGCCTTCGTACTCGTCGACAGTGAAGTGCTCGGCGTATTCAAGCTGAAGCGCCCCCGTCGGCTCCCAGCCGCAGCCCAAATCGGCGTTGTGGAAGTCGGCCGCGGCGCTTGAAGCCGTTCCCGCAGGGGAGCCGCCGCTTGCATCGTCGCCCGATTTCTCCTTCATGGTGGATGAGTCGAAGTGGAGCGTGTAGTCGATGGTGTGCGGCGTCGACATGGCGACGGTCTCGGCCGACACGGCGATGTCCTCGTCGAGCGTGACGGGTATCTCGAACGTGGAGTTGCCGCCGTCGTTTACGGGCGCGTAGTCCACGCCGTTGACGGTCATTTTGTCGTAGTTCGAACTCGACCAGGTGATGGTCGCGGTGTAGGTGTCGCCATCCTTCACAATTGTGGTGGGTGAGGCGATGCTTGCGCGCCCTGACCCGCCGGAGAGCGAGACGCTCACAGTGTATTCCTGAGAGCCTGCCGTGCCACCGGTCGCGTTCGGGCTCGCACTGCACCCCGCGAAGGGAAGCGCGAACAGGGCGACGAGAACGCAGGCGATCGCGCGCACCGCGATGCTGCGACGCTTCCTGCTTTCCCCCTTGGGAAGAATCGACCGCATGGCGTTACTTCAGTGCGTCGGCGCGCAGATCGACGCCGGCGGATTCGAACACGAGCGTGCGGTCGTACCACTGCTCTTTTCTAATACTCCACGCGGCGCAGGCGGTGTCCTCGTCGAGCGCTTCAACGGGCACGTCGTAGGTGTACTTGCCTTCCGCGTTTTCCACATAGGGGATGAAGTCGGCCTCGCTCGCGGCGGCAGCCTCGTCGCCCGTGCCCATGAAGAGCTTGCCGTAGCCCGTGCCGGAAAGCGTCATCACGCAGTGCATGGAGCCGTTTTCCACGATGAGCTGGGCGTCCACAATCCTGAACATGTTCGAGCTGGAATCTACGGTGATCGGATAGGTGCCGTCGGCCACCTTGTCGGCGGTGATGGGGGCAGCGCTTGCGCCCTCGGGCGCATCGGCCGCCTGTTCGGTCTTTTCCTGGGAATCGGCATCGCTTGCCTTTGCGCTGTCGATTGAATTTCCGCCGCAGCCGGCGAGCGAGAACGCGAAAAGCGCCGCTGACAGGGCGAAGGCGAGGGTTTTCTTCAACATGGAGGGGGTTCCTTTCAATCGCTTCGACCGCCCGCGCCGTGCGGTGGGCGGGCGGGATGCGAATGCAACGGGCATGCACCGTCAGTCGGGGAAGGCGCATGCCCGTTGCACGGGGACGCGACCGGCGCCCCCGTGCGCGGCGAGTTTACAGCTTGGCGATGGCGTCGTCCACGTGCGCGACGTAGATGTCGTCGACCGCGACGTTCTGTCCCAGACCCTGGAGCAGGCACGTCACTTCGAAGCCGGCGGCCACGAACTTCGCAGCCCAGCTGTCGGGGTCGGTCTCGTCTGCCATGTCGTTGTTCGCGTGGTCGCCCGCGACCACCATGAACGGCGCGAGCACGGCCTTCTTGTAGCCTGCGGCGCTCGCGGCGGCGATAACATCCTCGCAGGTCGGTTCAGCCTCGACGGTGCCGACGAAGAACTGCGTCAAGCCCTCGTTCTTAAACACTTCCTGCATCTTGGCATAGTCGGCGTTGGAATCGGCTTCGGTGCCGTGGCCCATGAGGCACAGCGCCGTCTTGCCGTCGTCGAAGGACGCCATGTTCTCCTTAATGGCTGCGGCCACCTTCTTGTAGTCGTCGTCGGAGGTGAGCAGCGGGTCGCCGAGCGAGATCTTGTCGAACTTGTCAGCGTACTTGTCGAGCTCGTCTTTCACGTCGGCGTATTCCAGGCCAGCCATGAGATGCGTCGGCTGCACGACGATTTCCTTCACGCCGTCTTCCACGCAGCGGTCGAGCGCCTCGGTCATGTTGTCGATCGTGATGCCGTCGCGCTTCTTCAGCTTGTCGATGATGATCTGCGCGGTGAAGGCGCGGCGGATGTCGTAGTCCTGCCAGTACTTCTCACGGATAGCGTCTTCGATGGCGCCGATGGTGATGTGGCGCGAGTCGTTGTAGCTCGTGCCGAAGCTCGTGACGAGGATGACCGGCTTCACGGCCTTCTCCTTTTCGCTCGATTTCTCGGAACTCGCGGAGGTGTTGGAGCAGCCCGCGAGCGCGACTCCGGCGAGCGCGACGGCTCCGGTTGCCGCGGCGCTCATGAAGCCGCGGCGTGACATCTGTTCGGACATGGTTTTTCCTTTCCTCGGTTTGCCGGTCCCCCGGCGACAGTTGCTTGTCGGCACAAGCGAAAGAAAAGCGCACCCCTCGGGGTTCACAAGGAGCTAACGCCACGGCGATGCCGTGAGGAAAAGGCGAAGCAGTCTGGCTTGGGGCGTGAGGCGGTTCGCCCGCGCGTCCTATACAGTAATGTCCCTTGCCCAGGATTCCCACCTGGTTCCCTCCGCAAGCCAGCGCGGGCTGTGCGGGCGCCGCGCCGGTCATTTCCTTTTATCCGATTGTCATATGCTCGTTGCCGAATCTTTTACTATGATAGTGAGCACTTGTGAACGTGTCAAAGCCAGGGCGGGCGGCATTGCGCCTTCTGCCTGCGTATTTGCGCCGATTGTCGCCGCAGGCGCCGTGTTTTGCCTGCTGCGCGAATGGCGGCGTAAACGGTTGCGATGAGAAACGGGAAGGGAAGGCTCGGATGATTCATATCGTTGGCGCAGGTTCGGGCGCCGCCGACCTTATCACGCTTCGCGGGGCGCGTCTTCTGCGCGCGGCCGACGTGGTCGTTTGGGCGGGGAGCCTTGTGAACCCCGAGCTGCTCGCCGAGTGCAAGGAATCCTGCGTCGTCTACGACAGCGCGCACATGACCTTGGAGGAAGTGCTCGACGTGATGTGCGCGGCGGATGCGCGGGGCGAGGAAGTGGTGCGCCTGCACACGGGCGACCCGTGCCTGTACGGCGCCATCCAGGAGCAGATGGACGCACTCGACGCGCGCGGCGTGGACTACGAGGTGGTGCCCGGCGTGTCGAGCTTTTGCGGTGCCGCGGCGGCGCTTCGCCAGGAATACACGCTGCCGGGAATCAGCCAGTCGGTCGTGATCACGCGGCTTTCCGGGCGCACCCCCATGCCCGCGGGCGAGGGCATGCGCACCATGGCGGAAAGCGGCTCGACTATGGTCATCTTCCTGAGCTCGGGTATGCTCGCCGAGCTTTCCGCCGAGCTTTTGGCTGCGGGCCGCAGCTCCGACGAGCCGGCGGCGCTCGTGTACAAGGCGACCTGGCCTGAGGAGCGCGTGGTGCGATGCACAGTGGGCACGCTCGCCGATGCGGGCGCGCGAGAGGGCATCGACCGCACGGCGCTCGTGGTGGTGGGCCGCGTGCTCGGAGCTCGCGGCAGGCTTGCACACAACGGCGCGCAAGCGGAGTCGTACGAGCGCAGCAAGCTTTACGACCCTTCGTTTTCCACGGGGTATCGGAAGGCGAGCAGCTAGCGTGGCCTTCGAGCACTACATATATACCGGGACGACCCGCCTGCGCTGCGGCTACACCACGGGGAGCTGCGCCGCGCTCGCGGCGAAGGCGGCCTGCGAGATGCTCTTGTCACGAAAGCCCGTCGGCCTCGTGTCGATCGTCACCCCCGGCGGGCTGCCCGTCGAGGCGAACGTGGTCGACGCATGCATCGGCGAGGGGTGCGCCCAGTGCGCCGTGCGAAAGGACGCAGGCGACGATGCCGATGTGACTGACGGCGTACTCGTGTACGCGCACGTGGAACATGCGGGGTCGGGCACGGGTGCTGCGGGCAGCAAGGACGTGCCCGCGCGCGAATCGGAAGTTTCCGTCGATGGCGGCGTGGGCGTGGGGCGCGTGACATTGCCCGGGCTCGAGCAGCCGGTGGGGGCGGCCGCCATCAACGCGACGCCGCGCGCGATGATTACTTCGGCGGTGCGTGAGGTGTGCGCCGCGCACGGCTTTTCTGGAAACATTGCTGTGACGATTTCGGTACCCGAGGGTGTGGCCCTTGCCGAAAAGACCTTCAACCCGCACCTGGGGATAGAGGACGGCATCTCCATCCTGGGAACGACGGGCATCGTCGAGCCGCGCAGCCTCGCTGCCTTGCGTGACAGCATCGAGCTCGAGATTCGGCAGCATGCGGCTATGGGGCGGCGCGGAGTCGTGCTCACGCCCGGCAACTACGGCGGGCAGTTCATCTCGGGGCATTTCCACCTAAACGGTGCGCCGGTGGTCTTCATCTCCAACTTTGTGGGCGATGCGATTGATTGCTGCGTTCGCGAGGGATTCACCAATGTCCTTCTTGTGGGACACATCGGCAAGTTGGTGAAGGTCGCGGGCGGCATCATGGACACCCATTCGCGTACCGCCGACTGCCGCGCGGAGATTCTGGCCGCCCACGCGGCCTTGGCCGGCGCGGGCGCGAAGACCGTGCGTGAGATCCTGTCGTCGGTCACGACCACGGCGGCGCTCGAGGTAATCGAGGCCGCCGGCGTGGGGGACGCTGCGCGCGCCTCGCTCGCTGCGGCAATCGAGGACAGGTTGCGCCGCCGCGCGGCGGGCGCATGCGACATCGCCGCGGTCGTGTTCGACGCCGAGCGCCGCGAGCTATTTCGCACGTCGGGCGCCGATGCAGTTATCGGGGAATTGGGGGCGACGTATGAGTAAAGGCGTTCTGTACGGGGTGCGCCGCGTGATCGGCTGGTCGGGGACGAAGGTGGTCATGAGGGCACGCCGCTCGCTTGCGGACACGAAGCGCGTCCTTCGCGAGGAGGGCGCCTTCGACGCTGCCGAGCTCGTAGAGGACTGTGGTCTTCCGGGCGAGCGCGTGTACCGCTCGCTCGACGACGTGCCCGATCGGGGCAGCTACTTCTCGACGATGGTAGTGCGCTAGATGAGGATTTCCTGCATAGCGTTCACTGAGAGGGGGTATGCGTTGGCGGAGCGCACCGCACGCGCGCTTTCCGATTGCGCGCAGACAGGTGAAGATGACCCTGGCTGGAACGTTTCCGTTTCGCGCGGGTTCGGCGAGGGGAAGGCCGACCTGCGCGCATGGACGGCGCTCGCGTGGGAAGCGTCGGACGCGCTTCTGTTCGTCGGCGCGGCGGGCATCGCCGTGCGGGCGATCGCGCCGCATGTCGCCTCGAAGGCAAAAGATCCCGCGGTTGTGGTGATCGACGAGGCGGGGCGCTTTGCCGTCCCGCTTTTGTCGGGGCATTTGGGCGGTGCGAACGAGCTTGCGCAAACTGTGGCACGCGCGGCAGGGGCCATCCCCGTCATCACAACGGCGACCGACGCCCGCGGCGTGTGGGCGGTGGATACGTGGGCGCGCTGTGAGGGGCTCGCCGTTTCGAATCCCGAGGCTATCAAGCGAGTGTCGGCGAGGCTGCTTTCGGGCGGGCGCGTGGCGCTCTATTCCGACATGCCGATTTCGGGACAGCCGCCTGAGGGGGTTGACATTGCGTCCGACCGCGCTCGGGCCGATATCGTCGTGTCACCGTTCGCTGGCGCGAATGCAGGTGCGTTCGTTCGCGCGGCGGAGACAACGGGCGAGGTCGTGCCCGCCGGTGAAACTGGGAAGCCAGCGTGCGTGCGGGCGCAGGCGCCTGCGCCCGAGCCGCTTCGCCTTGTCGTGCCCTGCATCGTTGCGGGCATAGGGTGCCGTCGCGGTGCGTGCGCCGAAGCGATCGGGGAGGCGTTTCTTCTCGCGTGCGGGCAGGCGGGCATCTCGCCTTCGGCCGTGCGCGAGGCGGCGACGATCGACGTGAAGGCGCACGAGGAGGGTCTGCTCGCCTTCTGCCGCGCGCGCAATATCCCGCTTACGACGTATTCCGCAGAGGAGTTGTCGCAGGTCGAAGGCAGCGTTTCGCCATCTGATTTCGTGCGCGCAACGGTGGGGGTCGACAACGTGTGCGAGCGCGCGGCGCTCGCGGACGGGGGTAAACTGATCTTCCCGAAGCTTGCTCACGGCGGCGTGACCGTCGCGTTTTCCAGGGTAACTATCGAACTTTCGTTTAAGGAGCGGTGATGGGAAAGCTCTTTGTGGTGGGGATCGGCCCGGGCGGCCCCGACGGCATGACGATTGCGGCCCGGCGCGCGCTGGAGGCGGCCGACATCGTTATGGGGTACACGAAATACGTGGAGCTCGCGCTCGCCGCCGTGCCCGACGCGGCGCATCTCGCGACGCCGATGATGCACGAGGTCGAACGGTGCCGCCTGGCGCTTTCGCGCGCGCAGAGCGGAGAAGCCGTGGCGCTCGTGTGCAGCGGTGACGCGGGCGTGTACGGCATGGCGAGCCCTGTGCTGGAGCTTGCGGAGGACTACCCCGATGTAGACGTGGAAGTTATCGCCGGGGCCACCGCGGCTCAGAGCGGGTCGGCGGTGCTCGGCGCCCCGCTTGCCCACGACTTCGCGGTCGTGTCGCTCTCCGACCTGCTCACGCCATGGGAGGTCATCGAGCGCAGGCTCGCCGCCGTGGCGAGCGCCGACTTCTGCATCTGTTTGTACAACCCGCGCAGCAGAAAGCGCGCCGACAGGCTCTCACGCGCGGCGAAGATTATGCTCGAATGGAAGGCCCCCGACACGCTCTGCGGCTGGGTACGCAACATCGGGCGCGAGGGGCAGCAGTCGGGCATGTGCAGGCTCTCCGAGCTGGGGGAGATCGACGCCGACATGTTCACCACCGTGTTCGTCGGCAACGCGGACACGAAGCTCGTAGGCGGCCGTATGGTCACGCCGCGCGGGTATCGGGAGATTCCATGCGAAAGGTAACGATCATCGGGGCGGGGCCCGGAAACCCCGACTTGCTCTCGCGCGCGGCGCTCGACGCGATCGACATCGCCGACGTGGTCATCGGCGCTCATCGCGCGCTTGCCGGCATCGACGTGCCGCCCGACGTGGTGAGATGCGAGCTCGTGAAGACGGCGGACATCGCCGCCGCGCTCACCGATGCGGCGTCGTGGCAGCGCGCCGTGGTCGTGATGACGGGCGATGTGGGGCTGTTCAGCGGCGCGCGCCGCCTGGTGGAGGCGCTCTCCGGCAACGCGCAGGTGGACGTGCGCGTCATTCCCGGCATAAGCTCAGCGTCGTATCTCGCCGCGCGCCTCGCGCGTCCATGGCAGGATTGGCGCTTCGCGAGCGCTCACGGCGTGGCGTGCGACATCGTGGCCGAGGCCGAGCGCGCAGGTGAGCTCTTCCTCGTCACGTCGGGCGGGGAAGACCCCTCGCGGCTTTCCGGCGAGCTTGTGCAGGCGGGCTTCGGGGACGCGCGCGTGACGGTGGCCGAGCGCCTGTCGTACCCCGACGAGCGCATCACCTGTGCGACCGCAAGTGAAATCGCAGGTCAGACGTTCGACGACTTGAACGTGATGCTTATCGATTTCGCAGGCGGCGCCGGGTCGCCTGCGGGCTCTAGCGCAGCCTCCGAGGCGCCGGCCGGCGCGTCTGCGCCCGCGGCGGCTTCTTCCGCGGCGGACTCTGCGGGCGCATCCCGCGCCGCGAGTTCCCGCTGGCCGTACGCTTCCTCGGGCATTCCCGACGAGCTCTTCATCCGCGGCGACGTTCCCATGACCAAGCAGGAGGTGCGCGCCGTCGCGCTCGCGAAGCTGCGCCTTACCGCGACCGACACCGTGTGGGACGTCGGCGCCGGCACGGGGAGCGTGTCGATCGAGGCGGCGCTCGTCGCGCGAGCGGGGTCGGTATGGGCGGTCGAGCGCAACGCGACCGGCGTGCGGCTCATCCGAGAGAACGCGGATGCATTCGGGTGCGGCAACGTGCATGCGGTCCCCGGTGTCGCCCCCGAAGCGCTCGCGATACTGCCCGTCCCCGACGCCGTGTTCGTCGGCGGGAGCGCGGGCGAGCTTCCCTCCATCGTGGAGGTGGCGCTCGAGAAGAACTCGCAGGTTCGCCTGTGCGTGCCATGCGTCACCGTTGAGACGCTCACCGAGGCGTGCGCGCTCCTCTCGAGTTCGCGCTTTAAGGGGTTCGAGGCTTGCCAGGTGTCGGCCGCCCGCGCCGAGGCTGTAGGCTCGCACCATCTTATGAAGGCGCAAAACCCCGTGTTCCTCGTCAGCGCGCGTGGTGCAGGTGGGGAAGGCGGCGCCCGGTGAGCACGACCATCCCGCGCTTCATGGTCGCTGCGCCCTCGAGCGGGAGCGGCAAGACGGTCGTTACGTGCGCGCTCCTGCGCGCGCTCGCGCGCCGCGGCCTTGCATGCGCGGCCTTCAAATGCGGCCCCGACTACATTGATCCGCTCTTTCATCGTCGCGTCGTGGGCGCGCGCTCGGGCAACTTAGACGGCTTCTTCACCGACGCCCCGACGCTGCGCGCCCTGCTCGCACGCGGCGCCGCGGGCGCGGATGTCGCGGTGCTCGAGGGGGTCATGGGCTTCTACGACGGCATGGCGCCCGGCGTGGCCGACGCGAGCAGCTACCAGGTTGCGCGCGACACGGAAACGCCGGTCGTTTTAGTGGTGAACGGGCGCGGGGCGTCTTTATCGCTCGCCGCCGTAATTCGCGGCATCGCCGAGTTCCTGCCTTGTGCGAACGTGCGCGGCGTCGTGCTGAACAAGACGAGCGCCGCTGCCTGCGCCTACGCGGCGCCTGCGATCGAGAAGCACACGGGCGTCGCGGTTTTGGGGAATATCCCCGCCGACGAGGCGTTCTCGCTCGAAAGCCGGCATCTGGGGCTTGTGACCGCCGACGAGGTCGAGCAGCTCTCCGCGCGCATCGACAAGATGGCCGAGCTGGTGGAAAAGAGCGTCGACGTCGACCGCTTGCTCGAAATAGCGGCGACGGCACCCGATATCCGCGAGGAACCTTACCGGTTGGAGCCGATCGCGGGAGCGCGGCCCATCGTCGCCGTTGCGCGTGACGAGGCGTTCTCGTTCTACTACGAGGAGAATCTGCGCGCGCTCGAGGACCTGGGTTGCGAGCTGGCCTTTTTCAGCCCCCTGTGTGATAGCGAGTTGCCCCGGGGGACAAGCGCCCTCTATCTGGGAGGCGGCTACCCGGAGCTCCATGTGCGGCAGCTCTCCGAGAACGCGCCGATGCGCGAGGCGGTGCGGCGTGCGGTGGAATCCGGCATGCCGACGGTTGCCGAATGCGGTGGGTTTCTGTACCTGCAGCGCGAAATCTCCGATAGCGAGGGGCGGCGCTGGCCTGTTGTGGGCGCCCTTGAGGGCGCAAGCGAGAACGGGGGAAGGCTGTCCCATTTCGGGTACGTGGAGCTCACTTCCCAACGCGACGGGCTCTACGGGCCGCGCGGCACACGCATCCGCGCGCACGAGTTCCACTACTGGCAGTCCACCTGCCCGGGCGGCGACTTTTGGGCGCAAAAGCCCCGGCGCGACAAGGGCTGGCCGTGCATGACGACTACCCCGTCCCTGGTTGCGGGCTTCCCGCATGTGTACTATCCTGCGAACCCCGACGTTGCGCGCGCGTTCGCGTCTGCCGCAGCGTCGTTCGCAGAGAGGAGACGGCATGGCTGAAGCAACCGAAACCGCGCTTGCCTGCATCCGCGAGGAAGTCGAGCGCGCGTTCTCGTCGGCGCCGGGCGCCGTGCTCGAAGCCGCGCTCTCCCGGATCGCGCCCGCAGACGAGTGCGCCCGCGCCGCCGCGTACGCCGCGTGGGACTCCATCGCGCACCCCTTGGGGGGATTGGGCGACTTTGAAGATGCCGTCGCGCGTATCGCCGCAGCTCAGGGGAGCGCCGAGGTGGCCGAGTTTCCCCGTGCGCTCGCAGTATTCTTCTCCGACAACGGGGTCGTTGCCGAAGGCGTGTCGCAAAGCGGACAAGACGTGACGCGAGCCGTCGCGCGCAACATGTGCGAGGGAGCCACGAGCGCCTGCCGCATGGCGGCGTTCGCGGGTGCCGAGGTCGTGCCCGTCGACGTGGGTATGGCCCGGGGCATAGAAGACGCGCGCATGGTACGCGCGAACGTGCGGCGGGGGAGCGGCAACATCGCGCACGGCCCCGCTATGTCTCGCGATGGGGCTGTGCGCGCGATCGAGGTCGGAATCGCCGTCGCGTGCGGGCTTGCTCGCGCCGGCGTGCGCCTTCTCGCCGCGGGCGAGATGGGCATCGGCAACACGACCACCTCGGCGGCGGTGGCCGCAGTGCTCATCCGGGCGGACGCGCGGAGCCTCGTCGGCCGCGGCGCGGGGCTCTCGGACGCCTCGCTCGCGCGCAAGCGCGACGTGGTCGAGCGCGCTATCGACGCGAACTCGCCCGATCCCGCCGACCCGATCGACGTGCTCTCGAAGGTGGGCGGATTCGACATCGCGGCGATATGCGGCTTCTACCTGGGGGCCGCGGCCTCGAAGGCGCCGGCGCTCCTCGACGGGGTCATATCCTGCACGGCGGCCCTGTGCGCGGTGCGCCTTTGCCCCAACGCCTTGGGCTACCTCGTGGGCACCCACGCATCGAGCGAACCCGCAAGCCAGGAGCTCCTTCGCGAGCTCGGCATAAAGGCACCCCTCGTCGCAGGCATGCACTTGGGCGAGGGCGCGGGCGCCATGGCGTATCTGCCCCTTCTGGATTCGGCGCTGCGCGTGTACCGGGATGGGAAGACGTTCACGGCGACTGGCATGGCTGCTTACGAGCATTTCGAGGCTGGGAAATGACGGTGACACTCGTCATCGGCGCCGTCGCGAGCGGCAAGAGCGCCTATGCCGAGTCCCTGTGCCTCGGGCACGACGGCCCCCGCGTGTACCTGGCAACGATGGAGCCCTTCGGGGAAGAGGGCGCCCGCCGCATCGCGCGCCATCGGGCGCTGCGCGAGGGCAAGGGGTTTTCCACCCTCGAGCGCACGCGTGACGTGGGCGCCGCAGCGTCCGGGCTTCCGTGCGGCTGCACGCTTCTTTTGGAGGACGTGGGCAACCTAGTTGCGAACGAGCTCTTCGCGGAAGGCGGCTTGTCCCCACGT
This sequence comes from Collinsella aerofaciens, assembly GCA_048246715.1. Classification (GTDB taxonomy): domain Bacteria; phylum Actinomycetota; class Coriobacteriia; order Coriobacteriales; family Coriobacteriaceae; genus Collinsella; species Collinsella aerofaciens_BY. Next base: position 268,812 of record DBFBCB010000031.1, read on the forward strand.
GACCCCGACGCTGCGGCGCGCGAGGTGCTCGGAGGCATCGAACGGCTCGCTCGGGCCGCTGCGTATACGGTGGTGGTCACCGTCGACGTGTTCGCCGATGGGATGCGCTACGATGAGGGGACCGAGGCATGGAGGCGCGCGCTCGCGCGCGTGAACGCGGGCGTGGCGGCGCTGGCCGACCGCGCAGTCGAAGTGGTATGCGGGATTCCCGTGTGGATGAAAGGCGAAGGACCTACAAGGTGAAGATAGCAGAGGCAATCGGCGCGGCGTTCGGAACGTTCTCGCGCATCCCCGTCCCGAAATCGGCCTGGACCGATTTCGGGTCAACCCATGCGCTTGCCGCGTTTCCCCTGGTGGGCCTTGCGGAAGGCTTCCTCATGACGGCGTGGGGGCACGTGGCGAACCTGCTCGGCGTGTCCGCGACCATCGTCGCGGCCGTGCTCGTGGCGTTGCCTGTGGCGGTGACGGGGGGCATCCACCTAGACGGGCTCTGCGACACCTCCGATGCGCTTGCAAGTTGGGCCCCGCGCGAGCGAAAGCTCGAGATCATGCACGACCCGCGGGCGGGCGCCTTCGGGGTCATCGGTGTTGTCGTGTACCTTATTCTGCAGTTTTCCCTGTTCACCGCGCTGCCGCTTACGGCGGGGGCGTTCCTCGCGCTTCTGTGCTCGCTCGTGTTCTCCCGCGCGCTTTCGGGGCTCGCCGTAGAATGCTGGCCTGCCGCGCGGGCGGACGGCATGGCCGTGGGGCTCTCGCCTGCGAAGAGGCGCGCGGCGATCGTCGTGCCGCTTTGCGCTTTCGCTGCGGCTTCGGCTGCAGGGATGGTCGCGTGCGCTCAGGCCGTCGGCGCCCTTATGGCGGTGGCGGGGCTTTTGGCGCTCGCGTGGTACCGCCATGTTGCCCTGTCCCGCTTCGGCGGGGTGACGGGTGATTTGGCCGGATGGTTTCTGCAATGGGCCGAGCTCGCGATGCTTGCCATGCTGGTGGCGGGGGGCATGCTCCTATGATTCTCGTGGTAGGTGGCGCGCATTCGGGGAAGAGGACCTTCGTGCGCGAAAGGCTCGGGTTCGCGGCGGACGATTTCGTCGACGCGGCGCAGCTTGCTGAGGGCGGCGTGCCCGCGGCTTTTGCCGGCCGTGTCGCGTACCGTGCTGAGGAACTCGTACGCGCGCTCGACGCTGACCGGGCGCTCGAGCGGCTGATCGGCTTCGACGCAGTGATTCTGCCCTTGGTCGGCTCGGGGGTCGTCCCCATGCGTGCGGAAGACGCCCAATGGCGCGAGCGCGCGGGGCGCCTGGGATGCGCGCTCGCTGCGCGCGCCGACGTCGTCGTGCGCATGACGTGCGGGATTCCCCAGGTCATCAAAGGAAACCTTGCCGATGCGCCTCGAGGGACGCAGGGCGCGGGCGCGCCTTTGGAAGTCGTCTTCGTGCGCCATGGTGCCACGGCGGGCACGGAAGACCATCGCTACAGCGGGGCGGGCACCGACGAGCCCCTGTCGAGTGCGGGCGAGCGCGCTTTGCGCGACCTCGCGTGCGATCGTGACGTGTTCCGTGTTATCACGAGCGGCATGGCCCGCACCGACCAGACGGCGCGCATCCTCTTCCCGAACGCGGAGCTTATGGCGTGCCCCGGTCTGCGCGAGATGGATTTCGGTGACTTCGAGGGGCGAAGCGCCGCCGAGCTTAAAGAGGATGTGCGCTACCACGCCTGGGTAGACTCCTGGTGCGAGACGCGCTGCCCGCATGGCGAGGGCAAGAGCGATTTCACCCGCCGCGTCGTCGCGGCGTTTCGGGAGGCGTGCGAATCGGAGCGCGCCCAGGGGAGTGGGCGCGCCGTCTTCGTCGTTCACGCGGGTACCGTGAAAGCGCTACTCTCCGACCTAGCTGTCCCGAAAATGGGATATTTCGACGTGCATACCGAGCCGGGCGGCGCATGGGCCGCCACCTGGGATGGGCGCTGCCTTCGCGACGTTCGCCCCGCTTCGGGGGGCGATGCCCGGTGATGACGATTCTTGCCGTCGCCGCCGGGTTCGCGGCCGACCTTGCCTTCGGCGACCCGCGCTGGCTTCCCCATCCCGTCGTCGCCATGGGGCGCGCGATCACGTGGGCCGAAGGCCGCCTTCGAGGCGCATTCCCGCAAACGTCCGCGGGCACGCGCGCCGCAGGACTTGTGCTCGCCGTGGCGCTTCCGCTTGCGTGTGGGCTTTTGACCTGGGGTATCCTACATCTTTGCGGCATGGTTCACTCCGGCTTGCGCTTCGTGGCCGAGGCATGGGCGAGCTATCAGGTTCTCGCGACATGCGAGCTGCGCCGCCAGAGCCTGGCCGTGGCCCACGCGTTCTCGAAGGGCGGCCTTGTCGCGGCGCGCGAAGCCGTCGGGCTCATCGTGGGACGCGACACGTCTGTTCTCGACGAGCAGGGCGTCGCGCGCGCCGCCGTGGAAACGGTGGCGGAGAACGCGAGCGACGGCGTCATCGCGCCACTTTTCTACCTTATGATCGGGGGTGCGCCCTTGGGCATGGCGTACAAGGCGGTGAACACGCTCGACAGTATGGTGGGCTACAAAAACGAGCGCTACATCGACTTCGGTCGCGCCTCGGCGCGCCTCGACGATGCGGTGAACTGGATTCCCTCGCGCTTATCGGCCCTGTTCATGATCGCCGTGTGCCCGATCGTCGGGCTCGACGCGCGCGGGGCGGCGCGCATCTGGCGCCGCGACAGGCGTCGCCATGCGAGCCCCAACTCGGCGCAGACCGAGTCAGCGTGTGCGGGCGCGCTCGGGCTGCGCCTGGCAGGACCCGCGGTGTATTTCGGCAAGCTCGTTGAGAAACCGACGATAGGCGACGCGTCCCGTGAAATCGAGTGGGGCGACATCGCCCGGGCGACAAGGCTCATGCTCGCCGCGTCCGTATGCGCGCTCGTCGTCTTCGGCGCCGCGCGCGCGGCGGTCGTGCTCGCCTTGGGGGCGATGGCATGAGGGAAGACCACGCCGCGCTCCGGGCTGCCGGGGGAATCCTGCGCGCCCGTACGCATGGGGGCAGCGCGCAATCGCTCGGCATCGGTTGCGAAGGGGGCGCCTCCGATCTCATCGACTTCTCGGTGAACGTGAATCCGGCAGGCCCCTCGCCGCGCGCCGTCGCCGCAGCTTGCAAGTCGCTTTCTCGAATCGACGCCTACCCCGATAGGGAAAGCCTCGCCCTCGTTCGCGCCCTAGCGCGCGCCCAGGGCATTCCCGAAGATACTATCGTCTGCGGCGCGGGCGCGTCCGACATCATCTGGCGGCTCGCTGCGGCGGTGCGCCCGAAACGCATCGTCGTGTGCGCGCCGACGTTCTCTGAATATGCGGAGGCGGCATCGTACTACGGTGCATGCGTGCAGGAGTTCCCGCTCTCCGAAGCGGACGACTTCGACGTGCCCGCCTCCTTCGCCCGCGCGATCGAGGGGCCGGGAGACGTGGCGTACCTCTGCAATCCGAACAACCCGACGGGGCGCCTCGTCGACCCCAGCGTGATCGATGCCGCGGCTTGCCGCTGCGAGCAGGTGGGCGCGCTGCTCGTCGTGGACGAGTGCTTCCTCGGATTTGCGCCCGACGCCCGCGAAAGGAGCGTGGCCGCACGCGCCGCGTGTTCGCACCATGTGGCTGTGCTCTCCGCGTTCACCAAGCTCTACGGAATGGCAGGGTTGCGGTTGGGGTATCTGATCAGCGGAAACGCCCAACTCATCGAGGGGATTCGCCGGGCGGGACAGGCGTGGCCCGTCTCCTCGGTCGCCGAGGCCGCAGGCATCGCCGCCCTGGAAGACGTCGAATACGTCTCGCGCACGCGCGATGTACTGGCGGGCGAGCGAGCGTGGCTTTCCCACGAGCTCTCCTCGCTCGGGCTTTCCGTCGTGCCGTCGGATGCGAACTTCCTTTTAGTCCGCATGCCGGCGAAAGACATCCCCGAGCGCCTGTATAAACAGGGGGTTTTGGTCCGCACGTGCGACTCGTTTTCGGTACTGTCCCGTTTCTGGTGCCGCGTCGCGGTGCGCACGCGCAAGGAGAACGCCCGGCTTGCGATGGCGTTCAGCCGCGCGCTTCGGGCGGAAGGCGCATCGGGCGAAGGCGAACCCGACGAACGGGGCGGCGCTTCTTGCAGCGACGCTATGGCGGGCGCGGATGGCCGAGGCTCGGCGAAGGAGGTCGATACCCGTGGGTAGGGCGAAGCCCATCATGATCCAGGGCACCATGTCGAACGCGGGGAAGAGCCTGCTTGCGGCGGGGCTGTGCCGTGTGCTTTCGCAGGACGGCCTGCGCGTGGCTCCCTTCAAGAGCCAGAACATGGCGCTCAACAGCGGTGTCACGGCCGATGGGCTCGAGATGGGGCGCGCCCAGATCATGCAGGCCGAGGCGTGCGGCATCGCGCCCGACGTGCGCATGAACCCCATCCTGCTCAAGCCCGAAAGCGACCACCGAAGCCAGCTCATCGTGGCCGGCAAGGCGCAGGGAGCCTTCGCTGCGAGGGACTACTTCGCGCGAAAGAAGGCGTTCATGCCGCAGATTTTGGAGGCGTTCGATTCGCTCGCGGAGGAAAACGACGTCATCGTCATCGAGGGCGCCGGCAGCCCCGTCGAAATCAACCTTGCCGAAAACGACATCGTCAACATGGGGCTCGCGCGCGCCGTGTCCTCCCCCGTGCTGCTCGCGGGCGACATCGACCCAGGCGGGGTGTTTGCCCAGCTCTACGGCACGGTCGCGCTCTTTGCGCCCGAGGATCGCGCTCTTTTGCGGGGGCTTGTGGTGAACAAGTTCCGCGGCGATGTGGAAATCCTGCGCCCGGGTTTGGCCCCGCTCGAGAAGATGTGCGGGGTTCCCGTCGTGGGGGTCGTGCCGTATCTTACGCTCGACCTGGACGACGAGGACTCGCTCGCGCCGCGCCTATCTGCCCGCGAGGCGCGCGGCGTCATCGACGTCGCCGTCGTGCGCCTTCCACATCTGTCGAACTTCACCGACTTCGACCCGCTTTCGCGCGTGCCCGGCGTGGGCGTGCGCTACGTTTCCTCGACGACCGATCTGGGCCGACCCGACCTGGTGGTGCTCCCCGGCTCGAAGACCACGCTCGACGACGCGCGCTGGCTTGCGGCTAGCGGCATCGGAGCCTGTGTACGCGCGCTTTCGGGTGCGGGCACGCCGGTGCTCGGCATATGCGGAGGCTACCAGCTTTTGGGTGACGAGCTTTCCGACCCGCACGGCAGGGAAGGCGCTGGCACCGCGCGCGGGCTCGGGCTCATCCCTGCAAGTACGGTGTTCAGGGAGGAAAAGCGCCTCGCCCAGTCGGAGCTGCGCATCACAGGCGCCCAAGGTGCGTTCTCGGTGTGGAACGGCATGACGGCTCGCGGGTACGAGATCCACGACGGCGAAACGATCGTCTCCTGCGCCCCTGCGGGCACGATTGGCGGCAAACCAGAAGGCGCGGCCTGCGGAAACGTGTTTGGAACCTATCTCCACGGCCTGTTCGACGAACCGGGGGTGGCGCTCGCCCTCGCGCGCTCGCTCGCGCGCATGCGTGGCCTGCCCGAGAGCGTCGTGGGTGCTGCGGGCGCGGCGTCCGCGGCCGATCACCGTGCGCGCGAGTTCGACCGCCTGGCCGACTCCGTGCGCGTGGCGCTCGACATGGAGTATGTCTACCGCATTATCGAGGAGGGCGTATGATCCACGTGTATCATGGCGACGGCAAAGGCAAGACCACGGCGGCGATGGGCCTCGCCCTTCGCATGCTCGCCGCAGGCCGCCGCGTCGTCGTCGTGCAGTTCCTGAAAGACGGCGAAAGCGGGGAGGTGCGCCTGCTCGCCGAGCATTTCGGCGTGCCCGTGTTCGCGGGGAAGGCGTCGGACAAGTTTACCTGGTCCATGACGTCGGAAGAACTTGCCGCGACGCGCGAGCTGCACGATGGGAACCTCGCTTCCGCGCTCGCCGAGCTCGAGGGCGCGCAGGAGGGGCTGCTCGTGCTCGACGAGGCGCTCGACGCGCTTTCGAAGGGGCTTGTCGACGAGGCGCTCGTGGACCGCGCGCTCGATATGTCCGCGCGCGGCGTCGAAGTAGCGCTCACCGGGCGCGCGCCTTCCCGCAAGATCGTGGAGAAGGCCGACTACATAACCGAGATGCGGTGCGAGAAACACCCCTACGCTCAGGGGATAGGTGCAAGGGAAGGAGTGGAGTACTAGATGGATTCCAAGGAGATGGCGCCCGGCGACATCGAGCGGCGCAGCTTCGAGATCATCACCGAAGAGCTCGGCGGCCGCACGTTCCCGCCGCTTGAAGAGCCCGTCGTGAAGCGCGTCATCCACACCACTGCCGACTTCTCGTACGCCGATTCCCTCGTATTCACCCATGACGCCGCGCACTGTGCTCTCGACGCACTGCGCGCAGGGGCCACGGTGCTCACCGACACGAACATGGCGCTCGCAGGCATAAGCAAGCCCGCGCTCGCAAAGCTCGGCTGCAAGGCCGTGTGCTACATGGCCGACCCTAATGTCGCCGCGGCTGCGCGCGCCGCGGGCACGACTCGCGCCGTTGCGAGCATGGACAAAGCTTGCGGCATCGAGGGTCCGCTCATCGTGGCCGTCGGCAACGCTCCCACAGCACTTCTGCGCCTCGCCGAGCTTATGGACGCGGGGAAGATCGCGCCCGCGCTCGTCGTTGGGGTGCCGGTCGGGTTTGTGAACGTGGTCGAGGCGAAAGAGGAGCTACTCGCGCGACGCGTGCCGGCCATCGTCGCGAGGGGTCGCAAGGGCGGCTCGACCGTGGCGGCTGCCATTATGAACGCGCTGCTCTACCAGATCACGCGCCCAGGGGGCCCGAAGTGACGGCGCCCGCATCCGCGCCGGCGCTGCGCATCTTCGCCGGCACCACCGAGGGCCGCCTTCTGTGCGAATGGGCGAGCGGGGCGGGCATCCCCGCCCGTGCCTACGCGGCAACCGATTACGGAGGCGAGCTTTTGGGCGAGCTTCCGGGTATCGAGGTGCATGCGGGCAGGCTCGACGAGGCCGACATGGAGCGCGAGCTTTCCGGCGCGCACATCGTCGTCGACGCCACGCACCCCTACGCTACGCTCGCAAGCGGCAACATCCGGGCCGCTTCGCTCGCCGTGGGTGCACGATGCCTGCGCCTTGCGCGCCCGGCCGAGGCGCTGCCCAAAGGCGTCGTGTCGGTCGCGTCGATCGCCTGCGCGGCGCGCTTTCTCTCCGAGAACCCGGGTCGCGCGCTTCTCGCGACGGGGAGCAAGGAGCTTGCTCCCTACACGCGCGTCGCCGATTTCGCGGAGCGCTTCTTCGTGCGTGTGGTCCCGCTGCCCGGCGCTATAACGAAGTGCATCGACGCGGGGTTTTCGCCGTCGCACGTCATCGGCATGCAGGGGCCCTTCACCCGCGAGCTCAACGAGGCGATGCTTCGGCAGGTGGGCGCCCAGTGGCTTGTGACCAAGGACTCGGGAACCGTAGGCGGCACGGCCGAGAAGCTCGCCGCCGCGCGCGACGTGGGAGCGCGCTGCATCGTGGTCGCCCGTCCCGCCGAGGGAGGCGGCGCCCTTTCGCTTCGGGAAGTGGAAGACGCGCTCTTACGGGAGCTCGCGCGCTAGGCGCTCGCCGCGCCTGCGCGCCCTCCCGCCCGCGAAGAGGAGCGCCCCGAGCAAGCTCGACTCGTACAAGCCCGTCATCCGCCAATAGCTCGAGGACGACGCCCGGAACTGGCGCAAGCAGCCCTTCAATAAGTTGCGGTGAAATAGTGTCTGTTTTTGAAGCTAGATAGCATATTTAGTCCCTAATTCACCGCAACTTGTTGGTGGTGGCTTACTGGTAGCGTAGGCACTCCACCGGGTCGAGCTTCGCCGCGCGGCGAGCGGGGTAGAAGCCAAAGATCACGCCGATGCCGACGGAGACGGCAAACGCGATCAACACTGTCGTAATGGAGAAGCTTGGCGTGATCGTCCCGGTAGCTCCAAACTCGCTCATGATGCCCGAGCTTGCGGCAAAGAACGTGAGTCCCCATGCCAGCAGATAGCCAATCAGGACACCCAACAGTCCGCCGGTGACGCACAGCGCCGAGGACTCGGCCAAAAACTGGGCGGTGATATCGCGACGACTGGCGCCTAGAGCGCGGCGGATGCCGATCTCGCGGATGCGCTCAGACACGTTGGTGAGCATCATATTCATAATTCCGATACCGCCGACAAGCAGCGAGATGCTGGCGACAGCACCCATGATGAGCGAGAACGCGCCCATAAAGGAGTTGAGCGCATCGATGGCGCTTTTCATGGATGTCGCCGATACACTGTCGTTCTCATCATCCTCCGCGATGCCCTTCATCGCGCGCACCTTGGACTCGATGGTCTTACAAAGCTCATCCATGTCCGTGCCCTCGGCGGCAAGTGCCGTCACGCTGGGGAATGAAGGATTTTCGTCGCCAAACAGCCCGGAGATGGTTTCGCGTGGCATATACAGCGTGAGCGAGCCCATGGAGTCGCTGCCGCCATCAATCACGCCTACAATCTGCACTTCGCCGTTGGACACCTTAATAGTCTTGCCCACCGCGTCCTGTTCGTTGCCGTAAAGCTGATCGGCGCCGCCGCGGCTGATGAGCGCCACGCGCGAGCCTGATTGAGACTCGCCCTGGGAATAGGTACGCCCCGCAACGAGCTTGCTGGCCCCCACGGCGTCGAGCATGTCGCTATCGACACCCTGTGCCATGACGGTATAGCTTTTATCGCCGGTCTTATACTCGGTATACGCGCTGTCGACAATGCCGATCTGCTCTATCTGCGGCACCAGTTTTTGAAGCTTCTCGATGTCCGACTCGGTGAGTTCTTGCGACGAATAGATTTGCACCATGCGTGCCGCATTGAGGCCTAAACTGTTGACCAGGCTGTTTTGGATGCCGCCGATGAGCGAAGTCATGGCGATAACCGAGGCGATGCCGATGACAATGCCCAGGATGGTGAGCAGGCTGCGCCCCTTGTTGGCTTCGAGCGAGTGAAGGGCTTCCTGGATGAGATCGCGGGCGCTCATGCCACCACTCCTTTCGGCGGGTTGGCGGAGGCGGAAATCATGGGCAGGCTATCTACGGCGCTGCGCAGGGTCCGCGGTGCATGTGGAATATACGCGCCGTCGTGAATGCGACCGTCGCGGATGGTCACGGCACGGTCGGCCTCGGCGGCGATGCCGGGGTCGTGTGTGATGAGCACGATGGTTTTGCCGCGCTCCTGGAGCTTATGGAAGGTCTCCATCACAAGCGCTCCAGTGGCGGAGTCCAGGTTTCCCGTCGGTTCGTCAGCCAAAATGATGGGCGGGTCATTAACGAGGGCGCGCGCGATGGCGACACGCTGCATCTGGCCGCCCGAGAGCTCAGATATGCGGTGGTCCCAGTGGTCGACCGGTAGCGTGACGGCCTGCAGTGCGTGCACGGCGCGCATCTCGCGCTGGCTACGGGGCACATTGGTGTAGGCCAGCGGCAGCATAACGTTTTCGATAACCGACAGGCGCGGCAGCAGGTTGAAGCTCTGAAAGACAAAGCCAATGCTCAGGGCGCGGATTTCGGTGAGTTCGTCATCATCGAGCTCGGCCACGTTGAGCCCTTGCAGGTAGTAGTCGCCCGCCGTCGGCTTATCGAGGCAGCCTAGGATGTTCATGAGCGTCGACTTGCCCGAGCCCGAGGGGCCGGTGATAGCGACGAATTCGCCGGGATGCACAGCCAGGTTCACGTTGTGCAGGATATGGGCGCAGCCGGCCTCGCTCTCAAAGATGCGGTGCACGTTGCGAATGTCGATGACGGGACGCATTACATACCCTCGTCGGCAGACATGCTGCCCGAATCCGCGCTATAGCCGCCGTCAGCCGTTGCATCCGCTCCGGTGTCCATGACGAGGATGTCGCCGTCGCGCAGTTTGGTTGTGGGCACGCCAGGGTTGATTTCGTTGCCCTGGTCGTCGCGCTTAACTTGCGTCTTGCCGACCACAGCTTCGTTGTCGTTTTGCGTCACGACGGTCACCTTGACGCGACGGGTTTGCTTGCCCTCGTCATCGGTCGCCACGTTGACGTAATAGTGCTCGCCGTCTTCGGTCATGAGCGCCATCGTCGGCACCATCACCACGTCGTCGAGCTGCTCGGTCACCACCGAGACCTCGGCCGTCATGCCCGGCTTCAGGCGCGCGTCGGGCGCTTCGATGAGGATGTCGACGTTAAAGGTTACGCTGCCGCCGCCGTAGCTGGAGTCGGAGTTTGCCACCGAGGCGATGGCCGTGACCGTTCCCTGACTCACGATATCGGGAAACGCGGGATACGTAACGTTGGCACTCTGCCCAACGGCGATCTTGGCGATGTCCTTTTCGCCCACCTGCACGGTCACCTTCATCTTGGATAGGTCGGCGATCTGCATGCACTGCTTGCCGCCACTCGTATCGCTTTCGCCCATGATCATGCCGCCTGTTACCGTGGCGCCCACCTTGGCGTTGAGCTCCACGATGCTGCCCGAGCTCGGGGCCGTGACCGTACGGCTGGCGGCCTTGGCGTTCGCCTGATCGAGGTTTGCCTGGGCCGATGCGAGGCTGCGCTGCGCGGCCGATACGGCGTTCGTGTCCGCTGATGCGGCGGAGATGCCAGTCGCGGCGGAAGCTCCATCGACGTCCGTCGTTGGGGCGGCCTGTGCGGCAGCTGCGGCTTTCTGCGCGTTGGTGAGGTCTTCCTGAGCGGCCGCAACTGCACGCTGCGCCTCGGCAACATTGCGATCGAGCTCGTCGTTTTTAATGGTCATAAGCACGTCGCCCTCGTTGACGGATTGGCCTGCCTGCACGTTGATCGAATCGACCGTACCGTCGACAGAAGGGGAGACCACTGAGGACGAAATAGGCTTGAGCTGGCCTTTCGCCTCGACGGTCGTGGAAAACGTGCCCTCGGTCACCATGTCGGTCACAGGTCCGCTGGCGCTCTGCGGCTGCGCATTGAAAACCAGAGTTGCAACAATGCCAATGAACGCGATGGCGCCAACGACGCCGGCGGCAATACCGCGTCGAATCAGCTTTTTGCGTCGACGTTCGGCACGTTTTGCCTTGAGCTTGGCATATGCCTCTTCATCGGAAATCTCGGCCGTATCGTTTATGCGTTCGTTCTGCTTTTCGGCATGAACGTCTGTAATCAGAGGAATCGTTTCGGTGACACCTTCGGGCGTGCGCTCGGTATCATCTGGGTCCGGGGTGATCGTGGGGGCATTCGGCATAGCGTCTCCTTTATAGAAAGAACCTCCATAAGTATATGCGCCCACCGGTCGGGGCAGGCGCATAAGACGGTTTCTTTCGGAACTGTTAGATTAGTCGCAGCAGTTCCATGTTGTATGAATGCGCGCGTTGCACTACGAGTGGACAACCACGCACAGGCCGACTTTAATGCAGTCGTGAAGCGCTTTGGCGTCGGCTAGGCGCAGGTTGATGCAACCGTGGCTGCCGCACCACTTGTACGATTCGGCGTTATCGAAGCTCTTGTCGTTTTGCCAGGTGGCATCGTGGAAGCCGATCATGTTGCCCTCAAACGGCATCCAGTAGCTCACCGGGCTCTCGTATTTGGGCTTGCCTGTCTCGGGGTCCTTGGCACCAATCAGCGTGCTCGCGCCGTCGTTGCTGTTGATCTGCCAGACGCCCTCGGGCGTGGCGTCCTCGCCCGGCTTGCCCGAGATAAAGTTGGCCTCCCATACGATATTGCCGCTCTCGTCGTAGTAGCGCGCGTGCTGCTCGGACAGATCGACATCGATGTATGCCTTCCAGTCGGGTTCGCCCTTTGCGGTAAAGGTATCGGCCTTCTGGGAATACTTAATCTCGATTTCGCCGGTCTGCTTGTTGTTAATGGCGTCCTCGACTTGCTTGGCTAGCGAGCTGCTGTCGATGGACCAACCAAAGTCACCGCCTTCGACGGCGCACTGCTTGCCATCGGCGCGCGTCCACCAGCGAGTGGAGCCCACGGTATTAAAGCCGTTGGCGAGCTCGGCTGCCCAGCTACTGATCTGCGACGTATCGAGCGTGGGGTTGGCCGGATCGGCAAAGCTGATCCACTGCAACACGGAGCTGCCATCAACCTTGCCGGCATCCTCGCCGTTGAGCTTGAGGGTCACGTTGACGCCCAGGAAGTTGTTGGCGGCATCACATGCGTCCTGAATCTGATCATCTGTCAGCGTTTCATTGAGTGGCTCATAGGCATCGTTGCCGAGCTTGGAAAGATCTACGGTCTCGGCCAGCGAGGCAAGCTCGAGCTCGGCATACTTAATGACATGCTCGCGGTTGATTTTTTCGTTGGAGCGCGCCTTCTCGACGGTAAACTTGCCGGCCTGCTCGTCATAGGAGCTATTGGCCTCGAACGTGCCCGAACGGCCCTCGTTAAACTCGTCGATAGCGGCGCCCAGGTCCTCCTCAAACTTCTTTTGGTCAAAGGTATCGGAGAGCATGGACAGGTCGACGTCTTGATCAAAATCGACTTCGTTGGAGGTAGCAGTTGTTTTGGTCTTGCCGCTTAAGGATTCCACAAGGCGGACCGGCCAAATAAAGGCTTCGTTGTGGTTGATGATTTCTTTTGCAGCAGCTTCACCGTCGACGATGGGTTCATCGGACTCGGGCTGATAGGTCCAGCTAAAGTCATCTCCTGTCACGGTGAGTTTATAGTGCTTCCATGCCGAGTTGACCTTGGTGGCGGCAGACGACGCGTTGGAGAACGAGACGTCGACGCCGGCGACGGTGGTGTTGGGGTAGGCTACCTGCGAAAACGCTACGACGCCTACGATATAGACAATGACGATTAGACCAAGGACGACAAAGAGCGTTGTCTTTTTGCCCGACTTATTGTTCTCGGCGGACTTGCGCGCGGGGCCACGATCGCCTCGAGCGTGCGTGGGGGGCTGCTTGGGCGCATTGCCGTTTGCCTGACGCTGCTGACGTTGTTGACGCTGCTGTCGCTGTTGGTTCGGGCGTTGGGAAGCGTTTGCTGCACTACGCTGCTGACGGTGGCTCGGCGCGATAGGACGCGGCGACTGAACGCTGCCGGTGTGCCTGTTCGGCTGCTGCGGATCGGGAATCAGTTGAGTTCGATCGTTTTGCGACATCGTATGCATATCCTTCGATTTTCGCCTTGCGGTTCATCGTGTTTTTACTGGGCTTGCATTATGGCGATTGCCCTGCTGTTTGTGGTACGGAAACGGTGGCATTCGAAAGAGCTGGGACAAATGTCCCACCTTTGAGTCGTTCTTAGTCGCTATCCGCACACACCGCATTTTGCACAGGCCGAAAGTGCGGCCGGAGCCTGCGCGATGCCGCCCTTTGCCGTCTCGCGCAGCGTGGCTGGCAACGCGTGGCCCACCGAGAGCATTACATGTGCCATCTGGTCAAACGGCACCAAGCCCTTAATGCCTGCGAGGGCGAGTTGTGCCGAGCTAAAGGCCGCTGCTACGCCGATGGCGTTGCGGTTTTGGCAGGGCACCTCCACGAGGCCACCGACGGGGTCGCAAACGAGACCCAGCAGGTTACTCAGCGCGATGGAACTGGCGTCGAGCGCCTGCTCGGGCGTGCCGCCGAGCATCTGCACCAGCGCGGCGGCCGCCATGGCGGCGGCGCTTCCCACCTCGGCCTGACAGCCGCCCTCAGCGCCGGCGACGCAGGCGCTTGTGGTGAGGTTGAGGCCGATGGCGGCTGCGCAGTAGAGCGCGTCCATGACCTGCTCGTCGTCGAGCTGCAGGCGATCGGCGAGCGCCAGCACGCAGCCGGGCACAACACCCGCGGATCCTGCCGTCGGAGCTGCGACGATTACGCCCATCGTGGCCGAGCGCTCGAGCACGGCCATGGCGCGGGCTACGGCGTCGGTCTGGACGGCGCCCATCAGGCTCGTGCTCAAATCGTTGCGGCCGGTGGCATCGACGAGTTTGGCCTCGCCGCCGATAAGCCCGCCGAGCGATCGCTGCGGATTGGCGATGGGGGCCGTGGTCTCCTCGCGCATGACGTCGAGCACGCGACGCATGGCGTCGACGGCGTGGGCTTCGCCGGTCAGGCGCGCCTCACGCACGGCCATGACGGCGCCGATGCTGAGCCCCAGTTCCTCGCACGCATCGAGCAGCTGCTCGCCGTCGTCGAAGATCTCCTTGGCCGAGACGCCGGGGGAGAGCGACGAGGCAGAACCGGGGAGCTCGATAAAGGTCGCGTAATCGACATTGTCGAGCTTGCGTAACATGGGGACGACGGTGTCGTCGGGCGCACCGTCGGTCTCAAAGACGGAGTAGGCCTGGCCGCCCACTTCGGTTCGGTAGGTGCGGCAGAAGGCGATGTTCACGTGGGCGTAGGCGAGCAGGTTCGTGAGCGCGGCGAGCACGCCGGGAACGTCCTTGTGCGCCACGAAGAGCGTGGAATACATGCCCGAGATGTCGACGCCGACGCCGTTAATGCGGCTGATGCGCATCTTGCCGCCGCCCAGGCTCTCGCCGCGGACCTGCGCCGTGGCGCCCGTGTCGTCGACCATATCGATGTCGACGGTGTTGGGGTGGATGGAGGCGTCGTCGCCCTTGATGTCAAAGTGATATTCGAGGCCCTGCTCGCGAGCGAGGTCGAAGGCCTGTTTGATGTTCTCGTCATCGGTGTCGAGGCCCAGGATGCCCGCGACGAGCGCACGGTCGGTGCCGTGGCCGCGGTAGGTGTGGGCGAAGGAGTTCCATAGGCCAAAGGTGACTTTGGCGATGCGGCCTTCTAGCAGGCTGGCGGCAACTTGGGCGCAGCGCAGGGCGCCGGCGGTGTGCGATGAGCTGGGGCCGACCATGACGGGCCCCAAGATCTCGAATGCAGAGGTCGTAGCTAGTGTTTGCGGCTTGCCTGCCATATGCGCTCCTGTTCTATCCCGTCGTCCCGAGGGGCGGGGCATACTCTATCCCGCCGTTCCGAGGGCTTTGGTATTTGGTCGCCTGCTCGGGCAGTCCTGCTCGCACGGAGAGCACATTAAGTGCTCTCCGGCTCGTGCGGAACTCGCGACCGACCAGATACCAAAGCCCTCGGAACTTAGGATACATGGTTGGAGTCGCTCTGCTGCGAAATTTATCGGCCTATGACCTATTCCATGTCCCAGGTCGGCTCATCTTCACCACCTTTAAATAAAAAAGAAGTACCGGTTGGAGCCGGTACTTCTTTTGGTGCGTTGTTTCTTGGCTGTAGCTTTTGCCGTTAGCTTACAGGCCGCAGGCTGCTTTGAGTTCTTCGACTCGGTCGGTTTTTTCCCAGGTGAAGTCGGCGTCTTCTCGGCCGAAGTGACCGTAGGCTGCCGTCTTTTCGTAGATGGGGCGACGCAGGTCTAGGTCGCGGATGATGGCGCCCGGGCGCAGGTCGAAGGTCTTCTCTACGGCCTCGACGATCTTGTCCTCGGCAACATGTGCGGTACCGAAGGTGTCGACCATGATTGAGAGGGGCTTGGAAACGCCGATGGCGTAGGCAAGCTCGACTTCGCAGCGGTCGGCCAGGCCGGCGGCGACCACGTTCTTGGCGACCCAGCGCGCGGCATACGCGGCGGATCGGTCGACCTTGGTGTAGTCCTTGCCGCTAAAGGCACCGCCGCCGTGACGTCCGTAGCCGCCGTAGGTGTCGACGATGATCTTGCGGCCAGTGAGGCCCGTGTCGCCCATGGGGCCGCCCACGACAAAGCGACCGGTGGGGTTCACGTAGATGTCCGCGTTGTCCCATGGCATGTTCTCGGCGGCCATGACCGGGGTGATGACCTGCTCGATGAGGTCGGCCTTGATCTTGCCCATGTCCTCGATCTCGGCGGCGTGCTGCGTGGAGATGACGATGGTCGTGACTTCGACGGGCTTTCCGTCCTCGTAGCGCACAGTGACCTGGGTCTTGCCGTCGGGACGCAGATAGGCGAGGGTACCGTCGTGACGCACGACGGCCAGGCGCTCGGCCAGGCGGCTTGCCAGGTAGTGGGGCATGGGCATGAGGGTCTTGGTCTCGTTGGAGGCATAACCGAACATCATGCCCTGGTCGCCGGCACCGATCAGGTCGATCGGGTCGGTGGTAGCGCCGGTCTGGGTCTCGAAGGACTCGTCAACGCCCTGGGCGATATCGGGCGACTGCTCGTGGATGAGGCTCATAACGCCGCAGGTGTCGCAGTCAAAACCGAACTTGGCACGGTTGTAGCCAATGCGGCGGATAACGCCGCGGGCGATTTCCTGTACGTCGACGTAGGCCTGGGTGCGAATCTCGCCGGCGACGATGACGGTGCCGGTGGTCACGAGGGTCTCGCAGGCGCAGCGGACGTTCTCCACGTTGGCAGGCACGCCGTTGGGGGCGATGTAGCCCTGCTCCTGCAGCTCTATTTCTTTGGCGAGGATTGCGTCGAGGACGGCGTCGCTGATCTGGTCAGCGATCTTATCGGGATGACCTTCGGTCACCGACTCCGACGTAAAGACAAAGGACCCGTGTTGGGGCGGGATGGAACGAAGTTCTTCCGACATGATTGTCCTTTCAAAAAACGTGTCCCGGCGACCGTTACCATTCCGCCGGGCTCTCTATGCAAGGGCACATCATAGCGCGTAAATCAAACATTCACACCCTTTCCGCACCTACTCATTGGGGACAGACATAAATGGCCAGCCTTAAACTAAGAACGTCTCCAACGACTGGCCATTTAAGTCTGTCCCCAATGAGTAGGTCGGTGCCCTTTGTGCGGAGGTTGCTCTGATGCTTTATACTGATGCGGTTAGACATCCATCCTGCAATCGAGGAGATTTCCATGGCATCAGACGTTCGCGTCCGCTTTGCACCCTCACCGACGGGCAAGCTGCACATCGGCGGCGCCCGCACCGCTATCTATAACTGGGCTTTTGCCCGTGCTAACGGCGGCACGTTCATCCTGCGCATCGACGACACCGACCCCACCCGCTCCACCGACGAGAACACGCAGATCATCCTGCGCGCCATGCGTTGGCTGGGCCTGGACTGGGACGAGGGCCCCGAGGTGGGCGGTGACTTTGGCCCCTACGCCCAGACCGAGCGCTTGGACCTGTACAAGCAGGCCGCCCAGAAGCTTTGGGACGAGGGCAAGGCCTATCCCTGCTTCTGCACCAAGGAGCAGCTCGACGCCGACCGCAAGGCCGCGCAGGAGCGCAAGGACCCCTTCCAGGGCTATCAGCGCCGTTGCCGCGATCTTGATCCCGAGGAGGCCCGCCGCCGCATCGAGGCCGGCGAGTCCTACGTCCTGCGCATCAAGGTGCCCGAGAACCGCGGCGACGTCGTCATCCACGACGCCGTCCACGGTGAGGTGACCTTCGACGCCAAGGAGCTCGACGACTTTGTTATCTTCCGCTCCGACGGCACGCCCACGTACAACTTCGCGACCGTCGTCGACGACGCCATGATGAAGATCACCCACGTCATCCGCGGCGACGACCACCTGTCCAATACCCCGCGCCAGGTCATGGTCTACGAGGCCCTCGGCGCGCCCGTGCCCACGTTCGCCCACATCTCCATGATCCTGGGCGCCGACGGCAAGAAGCTCTCCAAGCGCCACGGCGCCACCTCGGTGGAGGAGTACCGCGACGCCGGCTACCTGTCCGACGCCTTTGTCAACTACCTGGCGCTGCTCGGATGGTCGCTCGACGGCGAGACCACGATCATCCCGCGCGATGTCCTGGCCAGCAAGTTCTCGCTCGACCGCATCTCCAAGAACCCGGCGACCTTCGACCCCAAGAAGCTCGACTGGGTCAATGCCGAGTACATCAACGGCATGTCCGATGCTCAGTTTGCCGACGAGATCATGGTCCCCGAGCTGCATGAGGCGGGTCTCATCGAGGGTAATGTCGAGTACGGCGAGGATTGGATCGACGCGCTTGCCGCCATCGTCAAGCCGCGCACCAAGATGCCGGCCGACGCCGTGACCGTCGCTGCTCCCATCTTCGCTACGGCCGAGACGCTCGAGTATGACGAGAAATCCGTTAACAAGGGCCTGGCCAAGGAGGGCATGGGTGCCATTCTTGATGCCGCCAAGGCCGCGCTCGAGGGTGTGAACGAGTGGACGGCTGCCAACATCGACGCCGCGCTTGAGCCGCTGCCCGAGCAGATGGACCTCAAGAAGCGCGTGGTGTTCCAGGCCGTGCGCGTCGCCGTCTGCGGCAACATGGTGAGCCCTCCGCTGGGCGAGACCATGGCGCTCGTCGGTCGCGACGACTGCCTGGCGCGCATCGACCGCGCCCGCACGATGGCGCTGTAATCGCTGCGCAAACGTATGTATCCGAGCCCCGTTCACCCGAGCGGGGCTCTTGTTTCTGTAGACGTATGGGATAGGAGGTGCTGGGGCCATGGCTGAGCAACTTTCGCTGTTTGGTTCGCCAGAACCGGAGGAGGTTTCGGTGAAGCCAGTGCCTGCCGCTGCCTCGGCTCAGCCTAAGCCTGCGCGCGAGCCCATTGCCGCCTACGCGAGCGTGGTCCTCGACATCCCGACGCGTGCGCTGTCCGAGCCATTCGCCTACGGCATCCCCCGGTCCCTTGCTAACGAGGCGCAGATCGGATCCACGGTCCTAGTCCACTTTGGCAACCGTGCGGCCGCGGGCTACATCGTTGACATCGCGCCCGAGCTGGCCGACCTGCAAGGTAACGAAGCTCTCGATCCCACGCGTATCAAGCCTATCGAGGCTATCCTCAGCAAACCGCTCTTTACTGCAGAGGCCGCCCGCATCGCGCGTTGGATGAGCCGCGAATATGTCGCGACGCTTTCCGAGTGCCTGCGCCTGTTCTTGCCCCCGGGCGGCAGCCCGCGTGTGGTCAAGGGCGACGACGGCGTGTGGGCCGTTGAGCGCCCCGCCGTCAAACCCATCCAAAACCGCTGGGTCATGCTCACGCCCGAGGGCTTCGACTATACGCCGCCCAAGACCGCGGTCCGCCAGCGTCAGCTCATCGAGGCGCTCCAGTGCGGCCCGGTCACGACGCGCGACCTCAACCTTCTCTATAACAGCATGTCGGCGACCATCAAGGCGCTCGAAAGGCGCGGCGTCGTGGTGGTGGAGGAGCGCCGTGCTTGGCGTGGCTGCAGCGAGCAGACCACGCTGTCCTCGGCAAGCGGCAAGGCGCCGGTCGCGCTTACCAACGGCCAGCAGCAGGCGCTCGCGCAGATCGAGCGCGCCCGCCTTGACGCCCACGGCGACGTGGTACTTGTCGACGGCGTCACTGGCTCCGGCAAAACCGAGGTCTACCTCTCCGCCATTGAGCGCGTACTCGCCGCCGGCCGCTCAGCCTGCGTGCTTGTGCCCGAGATCTCGCTGACGGCCCAGACCGTCGGCCGTTTCCGCTCGCGCTTTGGCGAGACGGTCGCGGTTTTCCATTCACGCCTTTCGGCCGGCGAGCGCCTGGACCAGTGGGATATGGTCGCCAGCGGTGCGGCCCGCGTGGTCGTCGGCGCCCGCTCAGCGCTCTTTTGCCCGTTCAGCGACCTGGGCCTCATCATCATCGACGAGGAGCACGAGACCAGCTATAAGCAGGGCTCCAGTCCGCGCTACCACGCGCGCGAGGTGGCGGCCGAGATGGCGCGGCGCTATCGCTGCCCGCTTGTGTTGGGCTCCGCCACGCCTTCTGCCGAGGCCCTCGACCGCTGCCGCCGTGGCACGTATAACGGTGCCACCTGGACGCGCGTCGAGATGCCCGAGCGCCCGGGACACGCCGTGCTGCCGACAGTCCGCATTGCCGACCTGCGCCGTGAGTTTTCTCACGGCAGTCGCTCCATGTTCTCAAAACCGCTGATGGAAGGCCTGAAACGCGTGGTCGAGCGCCGCGAGAAGGCCGTGCTGTTGCATAACCGCCGTGGCTTTGCGCCATTCCTGATGTGCCGCGAGTGCGGCTGCGTCCCCACCTGCAACCACTGCTCCACCGCGCTTACGTATCACGAGCGCACGCACACGCTGCAGTGTCATACATGCGGTTCGTCTTGGCGCGTGCAGCCGTATCCCGCGCCTACGAGCCGTTGCCCCAAATGTGGCAGTCGCTACCTGGCAAAAATGGGTCTGGGCACGCAGCAGATCGAGGACGCACTGCATCAGATGCTTCCCGAGGATGTCGCCATTATTCGCATGGATGCCGATTCTACGCGCGGCAAGGACGCACACAAAAAGCTGCTCGAGCAGTTCGATGCGGCGGATTGTGCCGTGTTGCTGGGCACCCAAATGATCGCAAAGGGTCTCGATTTTCCCGAGGTCACACTGGTAGGCGTGGTCAATGCCGACTTCGCCCTCAAGCTGCCCGACTTTCGCGCAGGGGAGCGCGCCTACGATCTGCTGGAGCAGGTTGCGGGCCGCGCCGGCCGCGGCGATCGCCCTGGCGAGGTTATCATCCAGACCTACCTGCCCGAGGACCCGGTCATCCGCGCCGTCGCCGAGCACGACCGCTCGATTTTTACCGACTACGACCTGGACCAGCGCCGCGACGCCCTGTATCCGCCGTTCGTGCGCCTGGCCAACATTTTGGTATGGTCGACGAATGCGGACGACGCGCAAGACTACATCGGTCGCATCGCGAAGCTTCTTAAGCGTCGCTGGCATGCCGCCGCGCCCGACTTTTTGCGGGCGGGGAGCGCCGTGCCCCAGGTGCTTGGTCCGGCTTCGTGTGTAATCGAGAGAGCCAAGGACCGTTACCGCTTCCATCTGCTTGTGAAGTCGCCCGTGGGGTACCATGTCTCTGATGATATCGACGCCTGCCTCAAAGAGGTGGGCTCTGTGCGCGGCGTGAGCGTGAGCGTTGACGTCGACGCCTATGATTTGATGTAACAACCCGAAAGGATGGCCATGGAAGCCAACGGAATCGTACTGTCGCCTGACCCTCGTCTGCGCCAGGAGTGCGCCGTCATCGAGGAGATCACCCCGGCGATCGAGGCGCTTGCCGAGAAGATGAAGAAGATGATGTTCGAGAACGGCGGTTGCGGACTAGCTGCCCCGCAGATCGGCGAGCTCATTCAGCTCGTCACCATCGACTGCGACTACAGCGACAAAAACGACTACGACCCGTACGTGCTCATCAATCCCGTCATTGTTGAGCAGAGCGACCATCTGGTGCCCTTTAGCGAGGGCTGCCTGTCTATCCCAGGCATTAGCTGCGAGATCGAGCGTCCCGACCATGTCGTCGTCGAGGCGTACGATCTGGATGCCAACCTGATTCGCTATGAGGCCACGGGCGACCTGTTCTGCGTGTGCCTGCAGCACGAGATTGATCACCTTCACGGCAACACTATGTTCGAGCGACTGAAGCCCATGCAGAGGATCAAGGCAGTCAAGGAGTACCAGGACGCCCTGGCCCGCGGCGCTCGACCGGGCGAGACGGAGTAGGTCCCACCGTCCCCGGTGCTGAGCGCCCACATATCATCCCGTGCTCAAACATTCTCGCTGCGCTGCGAAACTGCGCGCGGGACGATATAGGCGGGCGCCCCGGGGACTACGTTGACGCTGCTTGTCCCGCCCGGGTGCCGTCGGGCCAGGGAAGGGCGTCTTCGCTGATAGGTGCTTTGTTGGGAGGGCTGCTTTTATGCGGCTCTTTCTTTGTTTTTGGGTATATTTGTCTTTGTTGAACTGTTTTTGCGGCTGGGTGCGCTTGCGACCTGGAACGCTTTTTTGTAGCCGTCTCGGCTCGTTATTGAGAGGAGACTAACTTTTATGCGTATTGTGTTTATGGGTACGCCTGATTTTGCTGTTCCTTCGTTGACTTCGCTTGTTGCGGCTGGGAATGAGATTGCGCTTGTTATTACTCGCCCTGATGCTGTTCGTGGGCGTGGTAAGAAGCTTGAGCCTTCTCCTGTTAAGGCCAAGGCGCTTGAGCTGGGGTTGCCGGTCGTTGAGGCCAATCGTATGACGCCTGAGGTTGTTGAGGCGCTTCAAACTGCCCAGGCTAATATTTTCTGCGTGGCTGCCTATGGTTGCATTTTGCCTGATGAGGTGCTGCATATGGCGCCGCTTGGTATTGTGAATGTTCATGCGTCTTTGCTGCCTCGTTGGCGTGGCGCCGCTCCTATTCAGCGTGCGATTCTTGCTGGTGATGAGGTTGCTGGCGTTTCCATTATGCGCATTGGACATGGCGTGGATACTGGTGCTTATTGTGCTCAGGCTTCCACGTCGGTTGCCGGTAAGCATGCTGAGGCGCTGACCATGGAGCTTGGTGAGCTTGGCGGCAAACTGCTTGCCGATACGCTTCCTTCTCTTGCCGATGGCACCGCCGTGTGGACTGAGCAGGATGAGTCGCTCGTCACTCATGCTGCCAAGATTTCCAAGCTGGAGATGCGTCTGGATCCGCAGATGGCTGCGCTCGATTGCGTGCGTCATGTGCTCGCTTCGTCCGATACCGCGCCTGCTCGTTGCGTGATTGCCGGCAAGACCGTGCGCGTGCTCGATGCTGCGCTGACCGATGTTTCGCTTGGCAAGGGCGGCGTTGACGTTAAGAATAAGCGTGTTTTCCTTGGCCTTTCCGATGGTGCGGTTGAACTGCTCGAGGTTAAGCCCGATGGCAAGCGTGCCATGGCCGCTTCTGCTTGGGCTGCTGGGCTGCAAGGCGCCGATCTTATCTGGGGTGTTTTGTCATGAGCAAGCTGTCTCCCGCGCGCAAGCTTGCACTCGATGTGCTGATGGAGGCCGATCGCCGCGGCATGTATGCGCGCGACGTGCTGTCCTCTCGCGCATCGGCCAAGGCTATTGACCAGCGCGATTCCGCTTTTGCAGCTCGCTTGGCGCTTGGTGTGGCCGCCACGCAGGGTATTTTGGACGAACTGCTCGATCAGTTTCTCGATAAGCCTAAAAAGGTTGCGCCGCGTGTTCGCATGGCGCTTCGTATCTCGGCCTTCGAGATGCTTTATCTGCATACGCCTGGTCGCGTTGCGGTGAGTCAGGGCGTTGAGCTGGTGCGCAGCGGAGCTAAGTCTGCCGCCGGTTTGGCCAATGCCGTGCTGCATAAAGTCGCGGACAACGTTGAGGACTTTGCCACGGCGTCCGATGTAGATGAGTCTGAGCGACGCCTGGTTCGTCTGTCGCGCCTGATGGGACTGCCGCGTTGGCTGTGCGCTCGCATTATGGCATCGTTCGACACGCCAGAGGGTGCGCTTAACTTTGCCGGCAATCTGGCCCCCGCGCCACTGGCCCTGCATGAGAACGCCTTTGCGACCAAGCCCGATCCGTATATCTCGCAGCTCGTCGCGCCTGTCTTCCCGGGCTGCCATGCCCCGGTTGATGCCCAGGTTACCGTTGCTTCGGGTGTGTTTGAGCGTGCTGCCGCGGTGGCGTCTGATCTCAACGCGCAGCTTATCGCCACGGCTGCCACGCGCCCTGGTAGCTGCCTTGAGATTGGTGCCGGTCGTGGCACCAAGACCTATGTGATGATGTGTCAGGCCAAGCGTGCGGGCTATGAGCGTCAGCATACGGCGCTCGATCTGCATGATCGCAAGTGCGATCTGAATCTCGCTCGCCTGCATAAGGCCGGTATTCAGGGCGTTCGTACGGTTTCGGGTGATGCTTGCGAGCTCGATGAGGTTCTCACATCGTTTGATGCCATGCGCGGTGAGCGGGTCAAGTTCGATACCGTGTTTATCGATGCGCCGTGCTCGGGCACCGGAACCATGCGTCGTCATCCCGAGATCCCGTGGCGTCTGACCGAGAACGACGTTACGACTGATCTGCCCAAGCTGCAGCTGACGATGCTCAAAGAGGCTGCCGCGCGCGTGGCTGCCGGCGGCGAGCTCATCTATGCGACGTGCTCGGTCTTCGACGAGGAGAACACACAGGTGGTGGACGCGTTCCTTGCTTCTCCCGAGGGTGCCGGCTTTAGCGTGGCGCCGCTTTCCGAGGCGCAGATTCTGCAACTTCCCGAGTTCGATCAGGCCAAGAAGCTGTTAGCCGTCCGTCAAAACGACCGTGGGCTTTTCCAGAGCGTCCCCGTAAACGCCGACTCCTACGACGGCCACTTCTGCGCCCGCCTAGTCCACAAGTAACTACTAAGTTGCGGTGAAATAGGGATTGAATAGCGGCATCTACCCGCCAAACAGTCCTTATTTCACCGCAACTCACAAGGAAACCTGGGTACCTTGATTAGCTACCCATAGAGCAAAGAAATAGCCCCGCGATCGGCGTTGATCGCGGGGCCGCGTTGTTCCTAGTGGCTGTGCGGGCAGTTGGCGCAGCAGCCGCTCGTGGCGTTGGTGCTGGAGCCGCCGCTTCGCTGGTCGGTGTTGTAGAAACCGCTGCCCTCAAATTTAATGCCGCTGGCCGAGAACGTCTTGGCCGCCGGGGCACCGCAGCTGGGGCACACGACCTCGGGAGTCTCGGACATGGGATGCTCAACCTCAAACACGTTGCCGCAGCTCGAGCACTTGTAATCGTAGCGCGCCATAATACTTCCTTTTCAGCACAAAGCGGGCAGATTACTCTGCCCGCAAAAATTCAAACGTCTGTAACTGTACCCTATATCGGGGGTTTTATCACGCTTCGCCCCAGAATCTATGGTTGTTGCGCAGGAGCTGTGCGGTTTTGTTCTCAGCGGCTGCAATGTCCGCCTCGTCAGCCTGCCAGGTCCAGTTGCCCGTGGCCACGCCCGGAACGTTCATGCGCGCGTCGTCGCCAAGCCCCAGGACATCCTGCAGCGGCATCATCACCAGGGGAGCGTCGCTTGCCAGCGCATCGCCCATCAGCTTGGCCGCCACCTCAACACCGCTCGGCTCGTCGCCGCCGGCAAAGGAGCGCGTGCACCAACCGGCGAGCGTCGACGTATCGTGCGTCGAGGTGTACAGGATCTTGCCGGGCGTGGGATGCACGCCGCAACGAACGTCGTAGTCGCTAAACTCCAGCACGTCCATGCCGGGGAAACCGCAGGTCGATGCCATGGCGCGAACACCGGGCGTCAGATAGCCCAAGTCCTCAGCGATAAAGTTGAGCGGACCCAGCTCGTCATAAGCGGTCTGGAACAAGTCCTTGCCCGGTCCCGCCAACCAGCGACCTTCGGCGCAAGCCTTGCCTGCGGGGATACTGAAGTAGCTGTGGAATCCCAGGAAGTGATCCAGGCGCACGCGGTCGTAGAGCGAAAACGCACGACGCAGGCGATCCATCCACCAGCTATAGCCGTTCTGCTTCATGTGGTCCCAGCGGAACGTCGGGTTGCCCCACACCTGGCCCTCGGGCGCAAAGTTGTCGGGCGGCGCGCCGGAAATCTCGATTGCCTTGCCGGTATCGGACAGCCAGAAGTTCTCAGGTTCGCTCCACGCGTCTGCCGAATCGTCCGACACGTACATAGGAATATCGCCGATAACCTCGATGCCCTTCTTGTGCGCATAGTTCATGAGCTCGCACCAAGCCAAGTCAAAGCGGTACTGCATGTACGCCTGAAGCTCGGCCTCGTTGTGGAAGCGCTTGTCGTCGATCAGATGCTCGTTGTAGCGCGCGACATCTGCAGGCCAATCGTGGCGCGACTCGCCCTCAAAGTACTTTTTGACGGCCATATAGACGCAGTATTTCTCGAGCCAATCGGCATTGCGATGCTTAAACGCTGTGTACAACGGATCGGCATCTTCGCCGCCGCGGGCCTTCCAGGTCTCAAAGTCGGCTGCCAGCTCCTCGTGGCTCTCGGGTAGCAGGTCGATATTGCCTGCAAAGGCCGAAGGACCGGCGTAAGGGGAGCGGAAGAAGTCCGTGGGGTTGACGGGAAGAACCTGCCAGTAGCGCATGCCCATGGCGGCCAGATGGTCGATAAAGCGACGCGTGGGCGCACCGATCGTACCGGGTTTGCCGTCGTCGGTCGGCACCGATGTGATATGGCACACAACACCCGCACCGTGATCGAGCGGCTCCTGCAGGCGCTGCTCGGCGTGGTGATAGATGATCGACGAACCCAGTGGGTACAGGTCGAGCGTGACCGTACCGTTGTGGATCTCGCACTCGTGACCGCTAATCACATCGCTCGCGCATTCGCCGAGCGCCGGAATCGTCACGCGGTGTGAATTGCGCAGGCTGCGGTTGATGATGACGGTCGCGGACTCGCCGTCTTTACCGGTACGGTTGTAGGCCAGCACCTCGTCATTGAGCGCGAAGGCCTTGATTTCACCGTCGATCATAAACGGCAGCGCGCGGCGCACAGCAGATGCGTTCTTGCCGATCGCGAACGTATCGAAGTCGTGCAGGTCTTCCTTGGTCGGCATGGTGCGGCGATTACCCGGATCGGTGAGTCCCTCCAAGCCGTACTCGTCACCGTAATAGATTGAGGGAACGCCCGGGAACGTCATCTGCATGAGCGTCGCGAGCCAAAAACGGCTCTTGGCCAGGCCCATCGCGTTCTCGTCCAGGCGCCATTTGCTGCGCTCGCACTCGGGCAGCTGCGACTCGTCGGGGCCGCCGCCGAGCACCGAGATAATGCGCGGACGGTCGTGGCTCGACAGCAGGTTGAGCGCGCAAGACAGGGCCTCACGCGGATAGTTCTCGCGCAGGGTCTCGATATCCTCAGCAGCTTGGTAGGCATTTTTGTAGCCCATCAAAAAGCCGATGACCATGTCGCGGAAGGGGTAATCCATGGCCGAGTCGAGCTCGGAGCCTTGCAGATAGCGACGCAGATGGCCGTAGCTGATCTTGTTGGAGGCGTCTTCCCATACCTCGCCGAGCAGCAGCGCGTCGGGCTTCTCGGCGAGCACGGCCTTTTTGATCTCGGCCAGGAAGTCATCGGAAAGCTCGTCGGCCACATCCAGGCGCCAGCCGTGAGCGCCGGCGCGCAGCCATTTGCGGATCACGCCGTCCTTGCCCAGGAGCCGCTCGCGTACCAACTCGGAGCTCTCATTGATGGCGGGCATATTGCCCACGCCCCACCAGCAGTCGTACGAGCCGTCCTCGTGGAAATAAAACGCATCACGCCACGGCGAATCCTCGCTCTGCCACGCGCCCACTCCGGGGTAGTTGCCGTAGCGGTTGAAGTAGATCGAATCGTCGCCCGTGTGGTTAAAGACGCCGTCCAGTATGATGGAAATGCCGAGCTTTTCGGCCGCCTGACACAGCTCGGTAAAGTCCTGCTCGGTGCCCAGAATCGGGTCGATCTTGGTGTAATCGGCGGTGTCGTAGCGGTGGTTACTCGCGGCTTCAAAAATGGGGTTGAGGTAGATGGCCGTAAAGCCCAGCTCGGCGATGCGAGGCAGGTCTTCCTGAATGCCCTTGAGCGATCCGCCGTAAAAGTCCCAGGTCTTGATGGAGCCGTCCTCGGCGCGCTCGTACACAGGCGGCTCGTTCCAGTCCTCGACCATGCGGCGCTGAATGCCCTTACGCGGTTTTTCGACCTCGGCCAGCGTGCGCTCGCGCCAGTGCTCGTCGCGGGCATAGCGATCGGGGAAGATCTGGTAGACCATTCCGCGCTCGTACCAGGTGGGACGGTTTTCACGGTGTTTGTAGACGGTGACCTGGAATGACGGCACCTCGGCGTAGTCGTAGGTTACACCTTCGCCGCCGGTGCGGCCCTGTGGTGCGCCCAAGCGAACCTCGGGCTGGCCCTCGATATTGCAGATAAAGCTGTACCAGATAAGACAGGGCTCGGTGCACTTGAGCTCTACGCTAAATATGCCGTCGCCCTCGTGCGTCATGGGATACCGAGACTCACCGATCTCATCGACCCAGGTGCGCAGCGTAAGCGTTGCCTGCGCGGGATCGGCGTCCTCCAGAATCACGGAGAGCGAAAGGGTTGTTCCTGTGGTCACAGCGCCAAACGGAGTGCGAAACTGCGGCAGACGGCTGTTGTGTATCAATCTCATAATACGGTCCAGTTCAATAGAATCACGGCCTGCGGGCCATGGGCTTTACGCACAGGATGTAAGTATATCTGTTGTACACAGGCTGTATAAACAACATCCGTTTACCATCGGCGAACGGTTGTCCTAGAAAATCGTTTTATCAACTAGCTACAGAGAAGGGGCGCCCGGTTGGAGCGCCCCTTACATAGGGTTTAATGAGGTTTTGGATCGTTTGTGGACTAGCGGCGCTTGCGGGTGGCCGTTGCCTTGCGGACGGACGTCTTCTTGGACGGGGCCTTTTTCTCCGCTGGAGCGGCGGGGGAGACCGGAGTCTCCTTGGCGGGCTCGGGCTTGGCCTCTGCCTTCGGCGCCGGCTTGGCTTTTACCTCGGCCTTGGGCTCCTCTTTGGTAGCAGCGGGCTTAGCCTCTGCCTTGGGAGTTGTGGCTTTTGCCGAGGTTTTCTTGGCCGTCGTCGCGCGCTTTCGCGTGGTGGTCTTGGCGGCGGGCTTGGTCTCGGCGGGCGTCTCCTCGACTTTGGCGGCCGGCTTTGCGGCTGGCTTGGTCGTGGCGGCCTTCGTGATCGCCATCTTCTTTGCCGTGGTCTTCTTGGTGGTCGCGGTCGTCTTCTTGGCAGCGGTCTTGGCCGGTGTCTTGACGGCGGGTTTGGCTTCGACGACGGTCTCAGCCTTTATCTCGGGAGCAGCCTCGGCCTCTGCGGCCTTCTTGGCAGCGGCGGTCGTGCGCTTTCGCGTGGTCGTTGCCTTGGCAGCCGTTGTTTTAGTCGCGGCAGCCTTGGTTGTCGTAGCCTTCTTGGCCGTCGTCTTGCGGGTCGTGGTCTTCTTAGCTGCGGGCTTTGCAGCGGGCTTGACCTCGGCCTCTGCCTCAGGAGCAACCTCAGCCTTCACCTCAGTCTCGGCCTTTGCGGGCTCAGCCTCTACCGGCTTCTCCTCGGCCTTGGGCTCCTCAGCGGTCACCGGCTCAGCAGCAGCCTCAGGCTCGTCGACAACAGCCGCCGGCCTCTCAATCTCCGGGTGCATAAAGAAGTACAGGTCAAGATACTTATCGGCCGAGCGCGTCCAGCTAAAGTCCTGGCTCATGGCCTGCGTGACCAGCTGGTTCCAGGCGTCGCGGTTATCCCAGAACAGACGCGCCGCGCGAAATACCGCATCGCCCATCTCGTCGCCGTTAAAGTTGCTAAACGAGAAGCCCGTGCCCTCGCCGGTAAACTCGTTGTACGGCTGCACGGTGTCCTTCAGGCCACCGGTCTCGCGAACAATCGGCAGCGTGCCGTAGCGCATGGCGATGATCTGCGACAGGCCGCAGGGCTCAAACTTCGAAGGCATCAGGAACATGTCGGCGGCGGCATACATGCGCTGCGACAGCGCCGGATCGAACTCGATGCGTACGGCCATGGTGCCGGGGTACTTGTCCTGGAAGTAGCGCAGGCCGTCCTCGTAGTCGCGGTCGCCGGTGCCCAGCACCGCCACCTGCACGCCGCCGGACAGGATGCGGTCGAGCGCGTACATGACCAGATCCATGCCCTTCTGGCGCGTCAGGCGCGTGACCATCACCATGAGCGGACGGTCGTCGCGAACCTCGAGGCCCAGTTCCTCCTGCAGCTTGGCCTTGCACACGGCCTTGCCGGAACGGTCCTCCACGGTGTAGTTGGCGGCAATTCGCTTGTCTGTTGCCGGGTCAAAGCCCGCAACGTCAATGCCGTTCAAAATGCCCTGCAGCGCGTAGGAACGCTCGCGCAGTACGCCGTCCAGGCCCTCGCCAAACTCGGGCGTCTGGATCTCGTTGGCATAGGTGGGGCTCACCGTGGTGATGGCGTCGGCATAGCGCAGGGCGCCCAGCATGTAGTTGATGCTGCAGGCGTCGCAACGCAGCTGCGAGGCGGCCGCCGGAATGTGCGCCACACCAAGGATGTCCTCCATCACGGTGTCGCTAAACTGGCCCTGGAACGCCACGTTGTGGATCGAGAACACGGTCTTGACGCGGTCATACAGCGGCAGGCCCTGGTAGAACTCGCGCAAAAACACGGGCGCCAGTGCCGTCTGCCAGTCGTTGCAGTGCAGGATGTCGCACTCAAAGCCGGCCGGCAGGTGCTGCAGGCTCTCGGTGATGGCCTTGGAGAAGAATGCAAAACGCTCGCCGTCGTCAAAGAAGCCATACGGATAGTCGCGCGCAAAGTAGCGCTCGTTGTCGATGAACATATAGGTGACGCCGTCGTGCTTGAGCTTCTCGAGTCCGCAGTACTCATTGCGCCAGCCCAGGCTCACGTAAAAGTCCGAGAAGTGCTCCATCTGCGACTTGTACTCGTCCTTGATGGTGGCGTACTTGGGCACCATCACGATAACTTCGGCGCCGGCGCGTACAAGCGCCGCAGGTAGCGAGCCCGCTACGTCGCCCAGGCCACCGGTCTTTACAAACGGTGCGCACTCGGCCGAGGCAAACACGATCTGCATCTTTTTTCTGGAATCAGCCATATTGTCTCCCATGTTGTTATTCGAGAATAGCCGCCAGGCGCGAACCGGGCGGCTATTCTACATGTTACGAGCGATGTTGCGGTGCCAACGTTAACGTACGATGGTGGTATCGGAAGTTAACGGAGCCTTGCCCAGCACCAGGATGTTCTCGGGCGTGCCGCGAAGCTCGGTGTTAGTGGGAACCACGTTGTTCTTGTCCAGGATGGCGTTCTCAACGCGGGCGCCGCTCTTGATGATGCAGCTCTGGTCGATGATCGAGTTGGTCACCGAAGCGCCTTCCTCGACCACGACGCCGCGCGACAGGATCGAGTTGCGCACGGTGCCCTTGATGATGCAGCCGGCCGAGATGATCGAGTTGCACGCGTGGCTGCCGGTCGCATAACGCGAAGGCGGCACGTCGTGAGCCTTGGTCAGAATCGGGCGCTCGGGGTCAAAGAGCTGGTCGGCCACGGTCTGATCGAGCAGGTCCATGCTGCGGCGATACAGCGACTTCTCGCTAAACACGCCCACGACCTCACCCTTGTACTCGTAGCTGCACACGTCGATGTTGCCAAAGTCGCCCTGTAGTGCCTCGAGCAGGTCCAGATAGTCGGCGGCCTGGTAGTGGTCGATGATCTCGAGCAGCGTCTCGCGGTTGACGATGCAGCAGTCCATAGACGCGTTGTCGCCATACACGACGCCGGCGCTGACGCCCGTCAGACGGCCGTTCTCGTTGATCTGCAGCTTGGTCTCGTCATCTACGTTGCGCGTGGCCTTGCAGTACACCACGGTCATCTGGGCACCGGAGTTCTCGTGCGCCTCGATGATGGTGTTGAGGTCCATGTTAAAGATGATGTTGGTGCCCATCATCACAACATAGGGCTTATCCGAGCGCTGGAACAGCGTCTTGTTGGAAATGATGTCGCGCAGCAGGAAGCGCATGCCGCCCTTGGTGGTGCCATACGCGTTGCCGGGCATCATGAACAGGCCGTCCTTCTTGCGGTCCAGGCCCCAGCCCTTGCCCGAGCCCACATGGTCGATCAGCGAGCGATAGTTGCCCGGCATGACGACACCGACGGTCTTGATGCCGGCATTCATCATGTTGGACAGCGGGAAGTCGATCAGGCGGTAGCGGCCCAAAAACGGAACGGACGCGATGGGGCGGTCCTTGAGCAGCACGCTGCCGTAGGTCGAAGAGTAGTTAGCGGTGATATAACCGATGGCCTTGCGATTGATCATCGGATCATTCCCCCTTCCCGATAACGACGTCATTTCCAACGACGGCCGTATCCTTGGTGGTATCGACAGAGCCGAGCTTCACGCCCTCTTCGACCGTGGAGTTCTCGCCCAAAATAGCGCGGCAGATGTGCGCGCCGATCTTAACGTGCGCACCCGGCAGCAGCACGGAGTCCTCGACCACGGCGCGCTCCTCGATGATGACATCGGTCGAAAGGATCGAGTGGCGAGCGGTACCGTAGATCTTGCAGCCGTTGGAGACCAGGCAGTCGTCCAGGCGACCATCCGGGCCAATGTAGTGCGGCGGACGCGTGGTGATGTTGGACATGATGGGGAAGTGCTTGTCAAACAGATCGAACTCGGGGTTGTTGCCAAGCAGGTCCATCGAGGTCTCGTGGAAGCTGGCGATGGTGCCGACGTCCTTCCAAAAGCCGTGGAACTCGTAGCTGTACAGGCGCTTGCCCTCGCCGAGCAGCTTGGGGATGATGTCCTTGCCAAAGTCGTGGCTCGAGCGCTGGTCCAGAGCGTCCTCCTCGAGCGCCTCGATCAGCACGTCGGCCGAGAAGATGTAGATGCCCATGGACGCGAGGTTCGAATCGGGCTTATCGGGCTTCTCGGTGAACTTGGTGATGCGGCCGTCCTCGGGGTCGGTGGTCAGGATGCCAAAGCGGCTGGCCTCCTCCCACGGCACGGGCATAACGCTTACCGTGAGGTCGGCGTTGTTCTCAATGTGCGTCTTGAGCATCTTGCGGTAGTCCATGCGATACAGGTGATCGCCCGAAAGAATCAGGACGTACTTGGGGTCGTTGGCCTTGATGTAGTCGAGGTTCTGCGTAATGGCGTCGGCCGTGCCCGCATACCAGGCGCCACCGGTCTGCGTCTCGTACGGCGGCAGGATCGACACGCCGCCGTCGCGGCTGTCAAGATCCCACGCCTCGCCGGAGCCCACATAGGCATGCAGCAGGTAGGGGCGATACTGCGTCAGAACACCCACCGTGTCGATGCCCGAGTTGGAGCAGTTGGAGAGCGAAAAGTCGATAATGCGGAACTTGCCACCAAAGCTAACCGCCGGCTTAGCGATCTTTTGGGTGAGTGCCCCCAATCGGCTGCCCTGTCCTCCTGCGAGGAGCATCGCGATGCATTCTTTCTTACTCATCGATTTCTCCTTCTGTCATCGATGTTCCTAAACCCATTAGCGACGGACGCGACGCTCGGTCGCGCCCGTCGAGTAATGCCGTGCTGGCATAGGGGAGCTCGCGGCCTTTAAGCGTGCCAGATCTCGTCGCGGTACTCGCGAATGGTGCGGTCGCTCGAGAACCAGCCGCTCGAGGCGGTGTTGAGCAGGGCCTTGCGGTTCCAGGTCTCCTGGTCGCCGTAGCTGTTCGTGAGCTTCTCCCAGGCGTCGACGTAGCTGCGGAAGTCGGCCATAACCAGGTCGGGGTCGTTGTTGTTCATGAGCTCGTTATAGATGCTCTCGAAGTTGCCCGAAAGACCCGCAAAGGTGTTGTCCTTGAGCTCGTCCATCACGCGGCCCAGGCGCTCGCGGTCGCCGTTGAGGGTATCCCACGCAAAGTAGCTGTTGGATGCCCAGAGCTGCTCGACCTCGGGGGCGGTCAGGCCAAAGATGGCCTCGTTCTCGCGTCCGGCCAGGTCGGCGATCTCGATGTTGGCGCCGTCGAGGGTGCCCAGCGTAATGGCGCCGTTCATCATGAGCTTCATGTTGGACGTGCCCGAGGCCTCCTTGCCGGCCGTGGAGATCTGCTCCGAGATCTCGGCTGCGGGGTAGATGAGCTGGGCGTTGCTCACGCGGAAGTTGGGGATAAAGCAGACCTTCATGACCTCGTTCACGCGGGCGTCGTTGTTGATGACTTCGGCCACGGAGTTAATGAGGCGGATGGTCTCCTTGGCAAAGGTGTAGCTCGAGGCAGCCTTGCCACTAAAGATGAAGGTCGTCGGCGTCACGTGGAAGTTGGGATCGGCGATGCGACGGTTGTAGATGTCCATTACCTTCATGATGTTCATGAGCTGGCGCTTGTAGGCGTGGAAGCGCTTCACCTGAACGTCGAAGACGGTGTTGGGGTCAATGACCAGACCGGTCTCGGCCTTAACGTAGGCGGCCAGACGCTCCTTGTTGGCGCGCTTGGAGGCACCCACGGCCTTCAGGAACTCGGTGTCGTTCTGGAATTCCTTGAGCTTCTCCAGCTCAAAGGCGTCCTTGAGCCAGCCATCGCCAATGGCCTCGGTTACGAGCTTGGCGTAGGTGGGGTTGGCCTCGGCAAAGAAGCGACGGTGCGAGATGCCGTTGGTTTTGTTGTTGAACTTCTCGGGCGTCAGGGCATAGAAGTCCTTGAGCACGATGTTCTTGATGATGTCGGAGTGGATCTTGGCCACGCCGTTGACGCTGTGGCTGCAGATCACGGACAGGTTGGCCATGCGAATCTCGCCGTCCCACAGGATGGCGGTCTGGCGCAGACGCTCCTGCCAGCCTTCCTGCGTGGTGTCGAACGACTCGTGCCAACGACGGCTGATCTCGTCGATGATCTGGTACACGCGGGGGAGGAGCTTGGAGAACGTGCCGATGGGCCACTTCTCCAGAGCCTCGGGCAGGATGGTGTGGTTGGTGTAGCTCACGACCTGCGTCACGATGTTCCAGGCGTCATCCCACTCGAGCTTCTTCTCGTCGATGAGGATGCGCATGAGCTCGGGGCCGCACATGGCGGGGTGGGTATCGTTGGTGTGGATGGCCACAAACTGCGGCAGCAGCTCCCAGTTCGCGCCGTGCTCCTTCTCAAAGGTGTCGAGCAGGCTGTAGATGCCGGCCGAAACAAACAGGTACTCCTGCTTCAGGCGCAGCAGACGGCCGTGCTCGCCGGCGTCGTTGGGATAGAGGATGGCGCTGATGGCCTCGGCCTCGGCGCGCTCGGCATCGGCCAGGGCGTAGTCGCCG
The DNA here is from genome assembly GCA_048246715.1 of Collinsella aerofaciens. Lineage (GTDB taxonomy): Bacteria > Actinomycetota > Coriobacteriia > Coriobacteriales > Coriobacteriaceae > Collinsella > Collinsella aerofaciens_BY. The sequence goes on from DBFBCB010000031.1 coordinate 303,209, forward strand.
CGGTTGAAGGCCTCCAGATCGAAGTGCTCCTCGACCGGCTCGGCGGCCCAGGCGCGCAGCTTGTTGACGGTCTCGCCGGCATAGCCCACGACGGGGATGTCATAAGGGACGGCCAGAATATCCTGCGTGTCCACCGTGCGGTAGAACGTGCGGCCGTTCTCCTCAAAGCCCTCAACATGGCCACCAAACTTGATGGTCACGGCCTTGTCCTGACGGCGAACCTCCCAGGGATAGCCGTGGGTGAGCCACTCGTCGGTGGCCTCCACCTGGCTGCCGTTGACGATCTCCTGCTTAAACAGGCCGTAGCGGTAGCGCATGCCGTTGCCGTAGCCGGCAATGCCCTCGGCTGCCATGGAATCCAGGAAGCACGCGGCCAGACGGCCAAGGCCACCGTTGCCCAGCGCCGGATCGGGTTCCTGGTTCTCGATGACGGACAGATCGAAGCCCATGTCGTCGAGTGCCTCGGCGACCATGTCGCGGACGCCAAAGTTGAGCAGATAGTTGTCGAGCAGGCGGCCGATCAAAAACTCGATCGAGAAGTAGTACACGCGCTTTTTGCCCTCGGCGGTGGCGCGGGCATCGCTCTTGGTGGCAACGGTGCGTGCCTTCTCGGCCACGAGCTTGGCCAGGGCGTTAAAGCGGTCCAGGTCGCTGGCGGCCTCGACGCTCTTGCCGCTAATGCTCATGACGGCATCGCGATAGAGCTCAGTAAACTCCTGCTTGTTGTCGAAGATCTTATTCATACGTTCCTTTCCCCCGGGGATGTTTCTCCCGGAACGGTTATGACTTGTATCCTACGCCTCGGCGAGGCGGGTAATTACAGCTGTAACGGCTTTGTTACGCTTTCTTGGCAGGAGCCTTAACAGCGCCTGCCTTGGCCTTGGAGGCAGCCTTTTTGGTGGTTGCCTTTTTGGCCGTGGTGGATTTGGCTGAAGTCTTGGAAGCGGACTTGGCAGCCTTCGCCTTAACCGTAGCCTTCTTGGCGGCCGCGGCCTTGGGCTTCACCGAAGACGTGCGCTTACGCGTCGCCTTTTTGGGCTCCTCGACCACGGGCGGCTTGTAGCTGCTGGGACCGCGGCGCTTGAGCACCACGCCTGCCAGGCCGGGCACCTTAATCTCGATGGAGTCCATCTGTCCGTTCCAGGGATAGGGCTCGCTCGAGCAGGTGTAGGGCTCCTCACCGGCATAGCCGCTGCCGCCAAACTCGGGACGGTCGGAGTCGAAGATGACCTCCCAGTCACCCTCGCGCGGCACGCCCACGCGGAAACTCTCGTAGCTCGCCGGGTCAAAGTTGATCAGGATCACCAGGTCGTCGTCTACGTTTTCGCCCTGGCGTACAAAGCTCACGATGGACTGCTTGGAGTTGTCCGCGTCAATCCAGGTAAAGCCGTCGTCGGTGTAGCCGCGCTCGTACAGGGCGGGCTCGGCGGTGTACAGGTGGTTGAGCGCCTTGATAAACGCCTGATGATGACGGTGGGTCTCGTACTCCTCGGTCAGGAACCACTGGATGGACTCGTAGTAGCGCCACTCAATAAACTGACCGATCTCGTTGCCCATAAAGTTGAGCTTGGCACCGGGGTGCGTCATTTGGTAGAAAGCCAGCGTGCGCAGACCGGCAAACTGGCGCCACCAGTCGCCCGGCATGCGGCCGATCAGCGAGCACTTGCCGTGTACGACCTCGTCGTGGCTCAGCGGGCAAATAAAGTTCTCGGTAAAGGCGTACATGATGGAGAACGTGAGCAGCCCGTGGTTGCCGGGGCGCCACGGAAAATCGGTCTGCATGTAGTGCAGGGTGTCGTTCATCCAGCCCATGTCCCACTTGTAGTGGAAGCCCAGACCGCCGTCCTGCGGCGGGTAGGTCACGAGCGGCCACGCGGTGGACTCCTCGGCCATCATCATCACGTCGGGGTAGTGCGCCTCCACGGCGCAGTTGACCTGACGGATAAACGCGCTGGCGTCCAAATCCTCCTCGGTACCGTACTTGTTGAACTTCTTTTGCCCCGGATCGTCGATGCCAAAGTTGAGGTACAGCATGCTGGACACACCGTCCATGCGAATGCCGTCAACGTGGAAGTTCTCGAGCCAATACAGTACGTTAGAAACCAGGAAGGAGCGGACCTCGCCGCGGGCGAAGTCGAACTTATGCGTGCCCCAGTTGGGGTGAATCTCGTGCTCAAACAACATGTGGCCGTTAAAAGTGGCAAGGCCGTGGGAGTCGGCGCAAAAACCGCCGGGTACCCAGTCCATGATCACGCCGATGCCCGCCTCGTGGCACGCATCGATAAAGTGCATGAGCTGCTGAGGGTTGCCGTAGCGCGATGTGGCGGCATAGTAGCCGGTCGTCTGGTAGCCCCAGGAGCCATCGAAGGGATGCTCCATGAGCGGCATGACCTCAATATGCGTGTAGCCCATGTCGCGCACGTAGTCCACGAGCTCGACCGACAGGTCGTCGTAGGTGTAGAACTCGCCGCGCTGCGCGGGGAAGGGGTCCATGGGTCCGGGGTAGTTGCCGTACTCGTCAGGCTCGCCCTGCGGCGCGTCGCCATGGCGCTTCCACGAGCCAATATGCACCTCGTAGATGTTAAGGGGCTGCGACATGTGGTTATGGCCAGCGCGGCGCTTGAGCCAAGCCGCGTCGTTCCACTGGTAGCCATCGAGGGTCCACAGCACGCTGGCGGTACCCGGAGGGCACTCGGCCTTAAAGGCATACGGATCGGCCTTGTAGAGCTTCTCGCCCTCGTTGGTCTCGATGAGGTATTTATAGAGCTGGCCCTGCTCTGCGCCAGGAATAAAGCCTTCCCAGATAGAGCTCGTATGCACTGGCACCAGCGGGTTGGCTTGCTCATCCCAGTCGTTAAATTCGCCAATGACATGGACACTCTTTACGTCGGGCGCCCAAACGCAAAAGCGCCAGCCGCGCGTGCGCTGCTGCGTATCGGGATGCACGCCCATCTTTTCCCAGCTGCGCTCCCACATTCCAATGCCAAACAGGTAGACATCGTCCTTGGAGAGCTCCGGTGCGTGCGGAGCCGGTTTGCGGGTTGCGGGCTTTTTAGCCGTTGGCTTTAGCTTTGTATCGCTCACGTTTGATCCCATCATGACGCGGCAGCGTGTTGCCTTGGTGACTAGATGCGAAAGGTCCAAGGCTGCACGAATCGAAGGGACGGCGAAGTTTCTGTGATTCGTTCCACCTCGCGTGCTCGGTGGAACTTTCGGCAGAAACTACGATAACACCTGTGCGTTAGTTTTATGGACGAAAGCGGATTTGCGGGTGCGTTTAATCGGTAAGCGACATGTTTATACCACTGGCAGAATTGCCGTGGTAAAACTCTTGACAGTTTTACCAATTTGGGTTTCAAAATTGTTTGGCTGACGTTTGGTAAAACGTTTTTAGCAGGATGTTTACCATTTGATATTGAAAGGTTCGTTTATGTCCCATACCGCCGCTCACAAGGTTGCTTTTATTTTCGATTGCGACGGCACGCTGGTTAATAGCACCCCCGTATGGGGCTACGCCCAGCCCGAATTATTGCACCGCCACGGTGTCGACGTGACGGTCGACGATTTTGCCCAGTTTGAGCATTTGTCGCTGGAGGATGAGTGCCAGGCCTACCACGATACGTGGGGCATTGGCGCGAATGGCGAGGAGCTGTATCGCGAGTTGAGCGAGATTCTGATCGATGGCTACTCCAAGGTGCCGCCGCGCGACGGGCTCCTGGCATTTTTGGAGCAGGCGAAGGTGGCGGGTATTGCCATGTGCGTGGCTACGTCTACTCCGGCCGAGCTGGTGCAGTCTGCGCTCGCAGGTGCGGGGCTCGACGCGTACATGGAGTTTGTGACCACCACGGGCGAGGCAGGACGCTCCAAACAGTTCCCCGACGTATACGAGCTGGCGTTGCGCCGCCTGGAGGAGCGCCATGGGCACAAGTTTGAGCGCGCTTGGGTGTTTGAGGACGCCGTCTTTGGCCTTAAGAGCTCTGGTACCGCAGGCTTTAAGCGCGTGGGCATCTATGACCCGCACGGCCGCATGAAGCGCGACGACGTGCGCGCCAACTGCGATATCTTTATCGACAGCTACGAGGACCTGGATCTGGCCCGCGTGCTTTCGTTTGAGGGATAGGCGAGGGCCGTGGCTTGCAAGGTATTAGTGGTCTGCGGCTCGCCCGTGGTGGCGAGCGCGAATCTGTTACGTAGGCTAGCAGGGGAGTGCGACCACGTCGTCGCCGTGGACCGCGGACTCGACGCGCTGCTGGGCGCGGGACTGGGCTGCGATGTGTATGTGGGGGACGCCGACACGGTGAGCGACGCAGGTCGTGCGTTGGTCGATGCCGCCGAAGCCTTTGAAGTAGAACGCCACGACCCATACAAGGACTATACCGATCTGGCGCTGGCGCTCGATTCCGTCCGTCGTCGCTGGCCGGGTGCCGAAGTGGTTGCGACCTGCGCAACGGGCGGCCGTCCGGACATGGCGCTTTCCGTACTGGGCCTGCTCGCGGGCTACGAGGACGCCCCTATCTGGATTGCCGAAGATGAGACCACGGCCCGCATCCTGCACGGAGGCGAATCGTGGACCTTCGAGGGCGCCGAGAACAAGACGTTCTCTATCATCGCTATAGCCCCTGGGACGGTGGTAAGCGAGCACGGCCTAGAATGGGAACTAGATTCCAGCCCTCTGGGCCTGTTGACCGACACGGGCATCAGCAACGTTGTCAGGTCAACAGCCACGATCCAAGTCCACTCCGGCACCGCCATTGCTTACCTATATCAATAGGCATTTAGAATCTGATCCAAAAAAGTCCTTGCACGCCGTGCCAACTTCCCCTATAGTATCTCCTCGTCACGGGGGCGTAGCTCAGCTGGGAGAGCGCTTGACTGGCAGTCAAGAGGTCAGGGGTTCGATCCCCCTCGTCTCCACCATCGTGAATGCAAAGGCCTTCGGAATTCCGAAGGCCTTTTTTCATACCAAAACACCATGCGCCACAAACCCCACCTACGCCAACAAAAAGTTGCACAAATTTTTCCCATGTCTGTACATAGTTTGTTAGCCAAACACGATTATCAGTGTAGATCGCCGTTCCATATGGGCTTCAGGAACGCGCCTAATCACCGTTAGCATCCCATTAACCTGCATCAACGTGAACAACATCCCAAAATAACCCCCTTATGCACGCTAAATGAACGATATGTTGTCCAACGCTGCCCAAATCAGTTTCGCTAACAGCTTGTGCTAGGATACCTAACGTTACATGAGTTCAACTGTGCTCGCGGCTCCAGCAAGCCATAAAGCGCATGGTCGATCAGCATCCGGCCGTAACGGCGGTGCCAGAAACACCACGAGCTCCAATAAAGAAGTCATGCGACGTTGTTTATTTGCATTGAGTTGATTCACGGGTGCAAATAGTTATTAGGTTGCATGTCAAAGCGTAGCAGTCCTGCAGCTGTTTGCGTGCGGTCCAATTTTGTTCCCGCTTGACTGGTTCGCACGCAGCCAGCTGGGGTCGTGGTCATTTTTGAGATACACGTCCGCGACTCTAGCAACTGCTTCTATACATACCGTTCACGGTGGGGCAGAGCCACGTGCTTGTCTAACTGGGCTCAGGGTTTGAATATGGAGCGCCTTCGCGCACAAGCGCCCTGGCGAAGCCATACCCAGACCCCTTGAGCCACACGTAAGACAGCAAGGGGGTGGTGCTCGTGTGGTATGTGATCCAGGTCATTAACGGTCGCGAAGACGTAGTGCGCGAGCGCATCGAGCGTATGGTGCCGGCGAGCGCCATGCAAGAGCTCTTTTATCCCCAATTTCAAACCGAGATCAAGGTACACGGCGAATGGGTCAAAACGACCAAGCCGCTTTTTCCCGGATATCTTATCTGCGATACGGCAGATCCCCGCACCGTGCAACAGTATCTGCTTCGCATGGACGACTTTGCCCGGGTGCTTGCCCAGGACGGTTTGTTTGTGCCGCTGGCAAAAGAAGAGGTCCAGCTTATTGGCGGATTTACGCATAGGGGAGATCGCGTGGTGCCCATGAGCGAGGCCCTGAAAGATGGTGACCAGGTCGTAGTTACGGCAGGTCCGCTGCTGGGCCACGAAGGCCTTATCAAATCCATTAACAGACGCAAGAGCACTGCTTATTTGGAGCTTGATCTGTGCGGTCGACGCGTTACTACGCGCGTTGGCCTTGGCGTGCTTTCAGCCGAGCAGCGCGCAATGCGAAACCTTAAAAAGGCAATCGCCTAACTGCGGGCGGCTGCTTAAAGGAGCAAAGGGGATCCCCGGGCCGGGGATAACGGGATCAACAGGGAAGAGAAGAACTTATTTTGAACACCGAATCTAAGAGCGCAAAGCAAAAAGGGAAGCTGAGTGCGTTTGAACCGTATGCGTTGATGGCATATGACATTGTGGCAACTTTTATTGCCGTGTTTGTTGCATCATGGGGAACGCAGCATTGGGCGACGCTCAGCGGGGCAGCCGGCGCTTGTCCGGCTATTCTTGTGCTTGCGCTTGTTAACGTTGTCGTCTTTTGGTTCTTCCATATGTATAGCAGCTTGTGGCGCTATGCGAGCATTTCCGAGGCTGGACGTATTGTTGCTGCTGTAACGGTAGGCTCAGTTATTGGCGATGTTATCTTTAACATGTTATTTGGCAAGGGCATGACCCTTCGTGAGGACGTTATGGCATGGGCTGTCGTCCTCATTATTTGCGGTGGCGGCCGTTTTGCCATTCGCGCAATATATGGTAGCCAGCTCTGGCGCTTTAAAAGCAATTCCGATGCGCATCTCCCGCGTACGCTCATCGTAGGAGCAGGGGAGACCGGCTCTCTCTCCATCAAACGTATGCTCAACGGAGACCCTGATATGATCGGTGATCCGGTTGCCGTTGTTGACGATGACCCCAATAAGCAAAACCAGCGTATTCATGACGTAAAGGTCTGCGGTACTTGCGCCGATATCCCTACTATTGCGCACGATTGCGAAGCGGAGCAGATTGTCGTGGCAATTCCGAGCGCCACGCATGAAGAGCGTCAGCGTATCTATGACCTGTGCATGAAGACTGGTCTAAGGGTCCTCACGCTCCCCAATGTCCGCGATATTCCGCAGGATGGTGTAGGCAGGGTTGCCCTTCGTGAGGTCGAGATCAGCGACTTGCTTTCTCGTGAGGAGAAGTCGCTTGATCTTAACCAGATGGGTTACGTTACCGGTAAGCACATTTTGGTCACGGGCGGCGGCGGATCTATTGGCTCAGAGCTTGTACGTCAGTTGCTTCCGGCAAAACCTGCGCAAATCGTGTTGTTCGACATTTACGAGAACACTACCTACGAGCTGTATCACGACATCATCAAGACCGCTCATGATCAAGGCACTGATATTCAAGTCTATATCGGCTCCATTACGCATCTCCCAGCGATTACCAAGGTTTTTGAGAAGTACCATCCTCAAGTTGTTTTCCACGCGGCAGCCCACAAGCACGTTCCTCTTATGGAACACAACGCCCGCGAGGCAATCGAGAATAACGTTTTTGGCACGCTCAACGTCGTGCGCCTTGCCGACAAGTACCAGTGCAGCCACTATGTGCAAATTTCTACCGATAAGGCGGTTAATCCCACTAACGTAATGGGTGCCACCAAGCGTATGGACGAGATGATCGTTCAGTATTACGCGGCAAACAGTAAGACCATCTTTACGGCTGTTCGCTTTGGTAATGTTCTGGGTAGTCATGGATCGGTTATTCCGTTGTTTAAGCGCCAGCTTCGTGAGGGTGGCCCTATCACCATTACGCACAAGGACATCACTCGTTACTTCATGACCATCCCCGAGGCTAGTAAGTTGGTCATTACTGCTGGAGCACTTGCTCATGGCGGCGAGATCTTTGTTCTGGACATGGGTGAGCCGGTCAAGATCTATGACCTTGCCATCAACCTTATTACGCTGAGCGGTCTTAAGCCCGGCAAAGATATCCAGATTAAAGAAGTCGGCCTGCGTCCTGGCGAAAAGATGTACGAGGAGCTCCTTATGGACAACGAGCAGCTCCTGCCAACCGAGCACTCCGAGATTCGCATCTCCACAGCCGAGGCCGACAAGATGGAAGAGATCAAAGACAAGCTTCAGAAGCTTCATAACTGCCTCGACAAGGATAACGATACGGTTAAGTCCGTTCTCGCCGAGGTTGTACCTACGTATCATCCGCAGTTTAACGATTAGTGATAAGGAGTCACGATGGATATCAAGCCCTTTGAGAACAAGGTTTGGCTAAGCTCGCCGACCATGCACGGCGATGAGCTCAAATACATTACCGAGGCATATGAGACCAACTGGATGTCGACAGTAGGGGAGAATATCAACGAAGTCGAGCGACAAATGGCCAAAAAGATTGGTTGCGGCTATGCCGTCGCCCTTTCTTGCGGTACGTCTGCGCTGCATCTTGCCATGAAACTCGCTGGAATTAAGCCTGGGGATGAGGTCCTTTGCAGCGATATGACGTTCGACGCTACGGTGAACCCGGTTGTTTATGAGGGCGGTGTTCCCGTTTTTATTGACACCGAGCGTGACACTTGGAATATGGATCCTGTCGCTCTTGAAAAAGCCTTCGAACTGCATCCGACTGCAAAGGTCGTTGTGGCGGCGCATCTTTACGGAACGCCTGGCAAAGTCGAAGAGCTTCGTTCAATTTGCGATGCGCACGGGGCTGTCCTTGTTGAGGATGCTGCTGAGTCACTTGGCGCCACGTATAAGGGTCGTCAGACTGGCACGTTTGGCGACATCAGCGCCATTAGCTTTAACGGCAATAAGATCATTACCGGTTCCGCTGGTGGCATGCTTTTAACTGATAGCAAAGAGGCAGCCGATAAAACGCGCAAATGGTCGACCCAGTCGCGCGAAGCCGCTCCCTGGTACCAGCATGAGGAGCTTGGTTATAACTATCGCATGAGCAATGTAATTGCCGGTGTCGTGCGTGGCCAGATTCCGTATCTGGAGGAGCATATTGCCCAAAAGAAGGCTATTTACATGCGTTACAAAGAGGGCTTTAAGGGTCTGCCGGTGAGCATGAACCCCTATGACCCTAACGTTTGTGAACCGAACTTCTGGCTTTCTTGCCTGCTAATAGACCCTGACGCAATGTGCAAACAGGTTCGAGGCGAGAGTGAGGCACTTTACGTAAGCGAGCCTGGCAAGAGTTGCCCCACCGAGATTCTTGAGGCTATTGCCGTCATTAACGCCGAGGGTCGTCCAATATGGAAGCCTATGCACATGCAGCCTATTTATCGCATGAATGCTTTCGTGACGCGCGAGGGCAATGGTCGAGCTAAGACCAACGCGTATATTTCCGGCGGTGCAACGGGTACAGACGGCTTGCCTTTGGATGTAGGCGCCGATATCTTCCATCGTGGTCTCTGTCTGCCCTCCGACAACAAGATGACTCCGGAGCAGCAGGACGTAATCATCGAAGTGATTAGGCGTTGTTTTGAATAGACTTGGTAACGAGACTTTCTATCAACGCTATGGCAAACGGGCTATTGACCTGTGCCTGTCTCTTGTCCTGCTCATCCTCTTCTGGTGGGTACTGGCAGTCGTGGCAATTCTGGTGCGTGTGAAATTGGGCGGCCCCGTGCTGTTCAAACAGCCTCGCCCAGGCAAAGACGAAAAGGTATTCAACCTGTATAAGTTTCGTTCTATGACAGACGAGCGCGACGAAAACGGGAATCTTTTGTCCGACGAGGTGCGCTTGACAAGGTTTGGCAAGGCTTTGCGTGCGACGAGCTTGGATGAGCTGCCAGAGGTGCTCAACATCGTGCGAGGCGAGATGGCTATTATCGGGCCGCGTCCGCAGCTGGTGCGCGATATGGTGTTCATGACGCCCGAACAGCGCAAGCGCCATTTGGTGCGGCCGGGTCTTTCTGGGCTGGCCCAGGTGAACGGGCGTAACGCCATTGCCTGGGATGACAAGCTTGCCTACGACCTTAAGTACATCGAGCGAATCACATTCGCGGGTGATGTCGCCATCTTTTTCAAGACTATAGCCAAGGCTTTCGTGAAACAGGAGGGGATCACCGAGGACGGCATGGCCACCGCCGCTGACTACGGCGACTACCTGCTTGCCGAGGGCCGAGTGACACGCGAAGAGTACGACGGTCTGCAAGAGCAGGCGAAGAAAATATTGAATGAAACGGTCGTGATTTAGTGAGGGAAAACGCTAAGAAGTTCGGCCTTGTATCTGTCATAATGCCATCGTACAACTCTGAACACTTCATTGCGGAAAGCATAAAGAGCGTACAGTCGCAGACATACGGCGATTGGGAGTTGCTAATCGTTGACGACTGCTCTAAGGACGGCACCGTTGCCGTCGCTGAGGCCGCAGCCAAGGATGATCCGCGCATCCACGTTTTCTCGAATGAGCTCAACTCGGGCGCGGCGTGCTCGCGTAACCGTGCGCTTCGAGAGGCAAAGGGCGACTGGGTCGCTTTTCTGGACAGCGATGACCTTTGGGACCCGGACAAACTGGAGAGGCAGCTTGCGTTCATGCGCAAAAGCGGCTGCAGCTTTTCGTACACGGAGTATGAGACGATGGACGAGGATGGAAAGCCCCTTGGCCGGAGCTACTCGGGACCTTCACATATAACGCGTGCCGGCATGCGGCGCTACTGTTGGCCGGGGTGCCTGACCGTGGTCTATGACAGACGAAAGGTCGGCTTGATTCAGATTGCAGATTTGAAAAAGCATAACGACTACGCCATGTGGCTGAGGGTGATTGATAAAACAGATTGTGCCCTTCTCCCCGAGGTACTTGGGAAATATCGAGTGAGGGTTTCGTCCATCTCCCATGGTGTTGGTTTTAGGGGTCAAATTGTCCATCTTTATACGCTTTGGCGTATGGGTGAATCGATGCCTGTTCCAGGCGCTCTATACAGGACTTTCATAAATCTTCTATTTGGCGCATATAAGAAATTTAAGTACAGCCGATAGCCGTGATTGCTGAAAGTAATAAGTCGAATTTCTCTATTAGTGGATTGCAACGCATGTCTGCCATACTATTTATCGCATTTATTTTGGTGCCGTTAGCTTTGAAGGTTCCAAAAAGTAGCCCTGCATTTTTGTTCTGTACGTTTTGGACTGTGCAATTTCTTACCTGCTACGCACTATTTAAAGAGACGTCATGGACGTTGGAAACCCCTATCTGGCTAATATTCTCGTTTATTTTTGCTTTTGCTGGTCAATATGTGGGTTTTCAAGTGTTCAGAAAATATGGCTATTCGAAAAATCAGGGGGATTTAACGCTATCAATTAATACCCACCTCGCGAAAAGGCTGCTGATTTTATATGTGCTTCTTGGCCTGTTGTATTCAGTCAAGAATCTCATTGTTCACGGATTTTCTCTCTCGTCGTTTTCGAGTTTATCCGAAATGGCGCAAATGAACAACAGTATTGCCGTTGATCGTTATGGTGGAGGTGGCAATAACTCACATGGAGTAGTAGACAGTATTCTTCTTACTTTCGTCTATTTTGCGCCCGTTGTTGCCGGAGCTTTACTTCCTTATTTGCATAATAGAAAAGAAAAGCTGCTAATTTGGACCTCGTTCTTTCCAGCTCTCTTGATTTTGTTGAGCGAGAATACAAAGGCCGTCTTTATAGCTGTATTTATTTTCTTTGCGTGTGCTTATTTGACAAGTTCGATTAAATTAAATGGCGAATTAAGAATTGAGCCGGCTAAAGTTCTTGCGGTCTGCGTATTGGCAATCTCAGTAATTATATTGCTCCTTTTTTCCATGATGTTGCGTATCGGCTCTCTTGACAGTGCAACTTTGCATATTGTTTTACTGAAGTTTGGAAATTACGCATTTGGCCACGTTGCGGCGTTTGATTACTGGTTACCATCAAATTGGCTTCCAAGTAATTTAGGTTTAGGCTATTACTCCCTTATTGGAGTGTCTAGATTTCTCATTTCCGGAACCCGTGTACAAGGCATATATCTTGACTATTACAGGGGAGAAGAGCTCACTACAAACGTCTACACGTATTTTCGAGGCCTTGTTCAAGATTTCGGAGCTGTATGGACGCTCATTGTGATCGCAGTCCTATTTGCAATTGCAGGATATTCATATTGCTCTGAAAAATCTGGCAGAAAATCTACGCGTCTTTGCGGTGTTCTTCTTCTTTGCTCCTATTGTGCCATTTTTTACTATATCGTTTCTATTTTTTCGTACCTGAGTTTTGTTTTAGTTTTTCCTTTGTATGCATTCCATTGCTGGATTATTTGGAGGCATAAATAGTGAAGAGTTCTGAAGAGCAGCAAAAACAGGGAAAAGGTTTTCTTTTCGACGTTCTTACGACTCTATCCGGGCAGCTCTTTGTTATGTTGATTGCCCTGATGCTTAATAAACTAATGAGTATGCGTCTTGGGCCCGAGAGCTTCACGGAGTATACGCTTATTACCAAAGCAGGTGGCATCCTGGCTTACATAGTTTTGGTGTCTCTGGGGATCTCTCTGCCTAGGTATATTCCAATGTTTCGTGCTCAGGGCAACGAAAAACGTGAATCAGCCACGTTCTTTGCGTCGATAATCATTCTAGTATTTGCATCGCTTTTAATGGCTTTAATTGCAATTGTATTCAGACGGCCTTTGTGTATGGGCTTTTTTGGCAGATATGACTCCGGACCACTCTTTGCGTGCTTTCTTTTTGCACTTAAGTCTGCCTTTACCGCATATCTGTACGCTTTACTGCGAGCAGATGGAGAGTTTATCAGGTATTCGGCATGTCAAATTGTCATCGATGCTTCATGTCTTGCGTCTAGTTTTGCCTTTTCCAGTTCGATTTACATTGTCGTTGCCATGTCTGCGGTTGGACTGCTGTTTTCATTTGCTTTGATATTGCAAGAGTATTGGCGTGCTTATAAAGACAGATTTGATTCTTCGGCTATTAAGATTGAAATTGGCACTCTGTTAAAATATGGAATTCCTCGTATTCCAGGCGAGATCATTTTATTCTCCTTTACATCGATTCCCCTGATGATTCTAAATAGCAAGATTGGCGCATTCCATACTGCGGGGTTTACCATCTCACTCGGAATTATTTCTGCTGCTACGCCCTTGTTCTCATATGTTGGATTGGTTCTCCTTCCGTATGCGAGCGAAGCGCTGGCAAAGAAAGAATATGGCGAATTGAATCGCAGATTATTTGGGCTTATTCTTCTATTTCTTTTTCTAAGCATCTGCATGGTAGTGGCGATACGTCTGCTAGATACATTTATCATCACTCTTTTGTATAGTACTGAATACTTGCAATTTGTTAATACCGTGCATCTCATAATGCCTGCCATTATCCCTATGTCTTTATATCTTTTGCTTCGAAATCCTTTGGACGCATTGGCGGAATTTCCTATCAATACGGTGAACCTCGCAATCGCATTTTTTGTTCTTATAGTCGGGGTGATGTCATCCTCGTCCGCTAACGCTACTGCATTTAGTTTTGTTGCCGGTTACTTCATCCTTGGCTTTCTTAGTGTTGCTGCATTCATATTTGTAATGCATAGAAGAAAGGCTGAATGAAATGGATAGTTCCGTTAAATATGCCGTGATTGCACTTGTATATAGGAATTCGCAAGACCTGCAGTGTTTTATCGATAATGCAAGGCAGATGCTTGTCTCGAGCCGCATTGTGGTCATTGACAGCTATTACAGTGAGGAAACCTCTAATGAGATCAAACGAATAGCTGAATTAAATGACTGCGATTACTTAAGGGTCGAGAATCGAGGCTATGGAGCGGGGAACAATGCCGGAATTTCATATGCATTGAAGACATTTTCCTTTAAATATTTAATTGTGTGCAACAATGATTTAAAAATAGACCAATTTGATGACAGCAAGTTAACTGAAGATTCAGTTTACGGGCCTCTTATAACGACGCTTAGCGGAAAGCATCAAAATCCACTGTTTTCAATAAGGAGCAGACTTAGCGAAAAACTGCTTTACAAAGGGTTTTCAACAAAGAATAAACTCGCTTTATTCACAGGCTTTGCCATCAATAAACTCTTGCGGGAAATTAATTATTTCATTTTCAAACACAGTGATAAAAAAATTGAAGCTGTTCACGCGATTCATGGTGCGTTTTTCATTATATCTTCCACTTTGCTGAAGAGTCATTTTTCCGATGGAAGATTGTTCGATGAAAATATGTTTCTCTACTACGAAGAGGCATATATGGGTGTTTTATTCGAGCGGATAGGCATTCCTGTCAAACTAACGAAAGAAATATCAGTAACGCACTTTGAAGATGGCTCGACTCGTGGATTAGCTGACTACAATCCGTCCAAGTTTGAAGCATCAAGCTACCAGTATTTCTATGAAACTTATTGCTGTGGCTAGTTAAATTGCTTAGTTCTTTGCCATTTCTGAACCTTGAGAATTTATAAGGAGTCCCTTATGAAGGGCATCATCCTCGCCGGCGGGTCCGGCACGCGCCTGTACCCGCTCACGCTCGTGACCTCCAAGCAGCTGCTGCCGGTCTACGACAAGCCCATGATCTACTACCCGCTGTCCACCCTCATGCTGGCGGGCATCCGGGACATCCTGGTCATCTCCACGCCGACGGACCTCCCCAACTTCGAGCGCCTGCTCGGGGACGGCTCCCGTTACGGCGTGAACCTCTCCTACGCCGAGCAGCCGAGCCCCGACGGCCTGGCCCAGGCGTTCACCATCGGCGAGGAGTTCATCGCCGGCGAGCCGTGCGCCCTGGTGCTCGGCGACAACATCTTCTACGGCAACGGCCTTTCGCGCCACCTGACGCGCGCCGTGCAGAACGCAGAGTCGGGCCGCGCCACGGTC
>DBFBCB010000032.1:0-50337 GCA_048246715.1 Collinsella aerofaciens
GAAGCCTCCTCCCCGCAGGTGCGGTAAGGGCTACCGCACGGGCCGATACTCAAAGCCCATTGTGGCACCCCGAGCCCGCGGAAAGAAGCTGCGCCGCGGGGGAGGCGGCCCCCAATGGCTTTCTCATATCGTCTTTTGGGCTTCGAACCCTGCTTGAGTGCCTTGGAAAGGCCGACAAGGGCCGTGAGGAGCGAGACCATAGCGGTCAGGAGCTTCACGGACTCAGTGAAATCGGTCATGGGCATCACCTCCCATCGGATGGAGGACTCTGCCCGGCACGAGAGCTGCCGCCAGCAAGGACGATTCTATCAGAGCGGCTGACTCCCGCCGATCAATTCATACTCCTCACCCTCGCCGAATTGCGAGCATGAAAGAATCGGCACTGAATAGCAGCGCGCTAGGGCACCGATGATAGGCTTTCCAAAACTAGCGAGGCGTGTCGCCGTGCGAGTAGTCACCGCGATCGACGACGCGATCGTCCATCTGCCGCGATGCGGAGCTTCCGCCATGTGCTTGGCCTGCGGCGCGAACGCGGTCGTCGCCGGCATCGGGAACGGCGCCGGCGTAACGGTTGCGAATCTCCCTTGCGTAACCGCGACGCGCAAGAAGCTCATCACGTACGGCGGGATCTTCGAGTAGATCTTCATCGCACTTCGGCGCAATGAATTTAGGAAACGAATTGTAGGAGACGCCCTTGCTCGCTTTCGCCTGCTCGACCCACGCCGAGTATGCTTTCTTGAGACGCTTGATGTAAATCTCACAACGTTTCTCGTATGGAAGGGCTCGCTCGGCTTCCAACACGTTATTTTCGAAAGCCGTCTGCAACGACTTCAACGCGAAGCGCCCGTCGAGACGGGTCAGGTTGAAAGTGCACTTCGGATTGCCGGCCTCTTTGATATCGAGATCTGTCGCATAGACTCGATTGTTCTTGATGAAAATGTCTACGCCCCATGAGGCAAGTAATATCTTGAACTGCTCCATATTCTTTACGCGACCTTCGTCGATCGCAATATGGATCATCTCGCGCAGATTATTTTTATAACTGTACTCACCGCGACCGATAATCTCCTTTTCTGTGTCGCGCGGCTGGCGATCGCGAATCTTCGAATTCTTCTTTCCCTTTTCAAGTTGAGTAAGATTCCAGTTCTTATCGAGTTCACGGACCCACGCGGCACGTTCGAATTTTCCGTGACGCCCGCCCGTCTCGCAACGCTTACCCGTCAAAAGATCCGTTCGGTTGATTGCCATATGTACCGCGAACCGTTTTCCCGCCTTATCGCTTTCTTCATGCAGCGCGAGAATCACTTGTTGATGCGGATAGTGCTTCGCAAGCCATTGCTCCGCGTAGGCCAAACATGCATCGGGGGTCATCTTGCCTCCGTTGCATGAGCATTCTTCCGGAAGGAACGCGAGGATCTGATGAAGCAGGATTACGTTTTTGGCTCCGGCTCTCGACGGTTTGTCGTGATGGAAAACCTTTCTGGTTCTATCCATTTTCGAAAACCAGCGATCGCTGTATTCGATGTTCCAGCCACCACGCACAAGCGCATCTTTTCCGTTGATGTATTTACGGACGTTCTTCGCATACCGTTCACTCGAAACACTCTTCTGCTTAATGACGGTCATTTTGGTCACCGCCGTCGAAATATCGCTTCTCAAGATCGTCGATGAAACGGTCCAGCTTACGCCCAACTTGGTAAACCTTTTCGAGCGTGCGGAAAACAGCTTTCTCGTTGTACGCGGGAAGCCCCTGGGCGTTCACAAAATACATCAGCTGATTGAGGTTTGTTCCTTCCTTCAAAAGTTCGTGATAGATCTTGTCGATCGACGCCCGATCGACATCAATTTTCTCGACATTCCCTTTGAGCAGTACGCGACGTGCATACGCACTGACAGTCATATCGAGGGAATCAGCATTGCTTTCAATTTTCGTTTTTTCTTCCGGTGAGACCCGGACGTGAATGTCATCGGTTCGGAATTTCTGGTCAGCGATTTCTGAAAAACCAAAATCGATATCGAGATCGTCGGCATTGCACAAAGCGAAGCGGATGAGTTCCGCCTCGCTCATCTCATGTCGCTTTGCGATTGCAGTGATGGCTTTCTTCTCTTCATCGGAAAGAGACGCCTTGACGGTGTGTGGGCGGAGCCTACTCATGATTCCTCCGGAAAACGAATCAGCGATCGGAGAGGCCTCCGATCAAAACCTGCTATGCGATTCGCTTTCCTTTTAATGAGGAACGGCTGGCGTCGTTCCAAAATGAAGAACCGTCTCCGCGATTCTTCATCGCGAAGTTCCAACTTCACGATAACCTTATCGCCGTAGCAGGCGGTAAGCAAGGTCTGTGGCGTGGTGTTTTTGGGGTCCGAATGGGCCCACAAAAATGCCACCCACAGTCATCTTGCAATCTCCGGAACGGTGATTGGGCGAAACGCAGTGTAGACGTGGAATGAGAGGCCTCATTCCAAGCGAGAGGGCTCGCGGCGTTGTAACTGCGTGAAGACCGTGAGCGGAAGCGAATTTTTAACGCGAAGGATACTGGGTGTTAGAGATTCGCTGTAGCGAGAGCGAAGCGGTGATGCGAATGCGAGGGATGCCGAGTATTTGCATCACCGCGCAGCGGACTCCGGGCGAGGGCTGGAGCAAGTTGATGGAAGACCTTACCGATTTGCGGAAGGTTTTGCCCGAAGCATCTGGCACCGCCGGATTCTTTTGGAACGGCCTCTCGTTTGATTGCTTTCCTATCGTTTGCTCCCAGACTGGTCGTCTAAAAAAGGCGGCCGAAACCGGCCGCCCGCAAATAAATATATATTTACCGAACGTAAGAGAAGGGGAACAAATGTACATTACTCCCAGTGACCGGCGACGTCGACAACCCAATGCTGTCCCGTAGCCTGCTGTTCATAATGTCCCTGGTCCTCAGAGGTGGTATACGAATCATCTACAACGGATCCACCGATACCGCCGTTTTCGCCATCGTTAATAATCCAAGCGTAGGCGGCATCTTCGGAATCGAAGGGACCTACCATAGTACCACCATGGTTGACCCAGAAACGAGGATGGCGCGTATACACTACATTCGGCACCCAGACCTGGCTGTAATCTGTCTCCCAGTGTCCCTGCTCGGCAACCCACTTCTTCTGGCTACCGCCGTTGGAAGAGGAATTGTTGCTGCCGGAACTCTGCGAATTGCCGGAATTCTGCTTGGAGTCGGAGGAGTTTCCCTTGCTGTCAGACTTCGACGAGTCGGAAGACTTGTTATCCTCTTTCTTGGAGTCATCGGACTTCTGGTCCTTGTCGTCGGATTCTTTCTTCTCCTCGTTCTTGGTTCCAGAGGCTTGCGCCGCCTTTTCTTCGCTCGGCTTCTTTTTGTCTTTATTCTTTACCACCGTAGCGGCCCTTTCCGTAGAGCCGCTTCCTTGCTTTGCAACGCTGGCACATCCAAGTTGAGGTGCCGAAAGGCACACCAGAAGCGCAACGATAATAGCCTTTGTTCTCACACCGATCTCCCTGCCCATGAAACCGGGCGTTGGACACCAGCCGATATCCAACGCCCGGCTCGCTTTTACATCTGCTCGCGGCGCTTCTTCTGGTCGAGGAAGACGCCGGCTGCCACGAGGACGGTGCCGCCGATGGCGAACGTCTCGCCGATGAGGTTCGCGTGGTCGCCGGTCTGGGCGAGGCTGCCGGGCTGGTCGGTCTCCGTGACGGCGAGGTGCTTCGGGGTGTATGCCGCCTGCTTCTTTGCGGCCTCCTCCGCCTCCTGTCGGGCGATCTCGTCGGAAAGCTCCTGCTCCGCTGCGATACGGTCGGACTTCGCCTGCTCATAGGCGGCGAGTGCCGCATCATAGCCGGGTTGGAGCCCGTCCACCGCAGCCTGCTTCTCGTCCAGGATGGCCTTGGCGGGCGCGACCTTGGCACGTGCCTCGACTGCAGCGGCGAAAAGCGCGTTGAGGGCGTCATCCGCGTTCGCGTCATGGCCGAAGGCGAGCGCCGTGTCGGCAACGATGGAGTTCAGCTTCACCAGCTTGGCGTCTGCCTGTGCCTTCGCCTGCTCGGCGGCGGAGACCAGGGACTCGGCGGCGATGGCGTCAGCCTTTGCGGCATCGAGTTCGGCCTTGGTGTCATTGACGGCCTTTGCCGCATCCTGCTCGCGCTGCTGTGCCTCTGCGCGCTTCGCGGCAAGACCGGTGAGGATGTCGAGGTTCGACTGGGCGACCTCAAGATCGGACTGGGAGCCGGTGAGCTTGTCGGCGGCAACGCCGGTGTCGGCCTTTGCGACATCGACGGCACGCTGGGCATCCGCGAGGGCGCTTGCGACGCCGTCCGCCTTTTGCTTAGCGACGGCGAGGACGGTTGCCTTCTCGGTCTGCTCGGCTGCCGCCGCGTCGTGGACGCTCTTTGCGGTATCGAGCGCCTTCTTGGCGTCGGCGACGTCCTGGAAGAACTTCGCGAGGTCGGCGTTCGCGTTGTCCACGCCCTGCTGCTTGGATGCGGTGTCTGCCTTGGCGGAATCCAACTTGGACTGTGCGGCCGTTACGGCTGCAGTGGCGGCATCGAGGGCGCCCAGCTTCTGCTGGACGGTCGACTTTGCCGTAACGACTGCCGCGTTGGCGACATCGAGGTTCGATTTCGCCGCATCCAGCTCGGTCTGGGCATCCGTGACGCCCTGCTGCTTGGCGGCGACATCGCGCCCTGTCGCGTTCACGGCCTCCTGCGCATCGGCGACGCCCTGCTTCGCGGCAACGACGGCGGTCTGTGCGGAATCCGCTGCGACCTGCTTCTGCTGGACGGTTTCAGCGGCGTCGGTGGCTGCCTGCTGCTTGGATGCGAGATCGGCCTTGGCTGCGTCGAGTGCGCTCTTGGCGTTCTTGAGACCGTTGATATAGGAGGTCAGCTTCTGCTCGTACTCGTCGACGGAGATGGGGTTCATGTTCCAGCCTGAACCTGCCCAACCGCCGTATTGCAGCGTGAGCGAGAACGTCAAACGGGTGTCATTGTTCAGACCGCATCCCATGACAGCATAGTCAGGGTTGATGATGTTCATGTAATGGCCGATGCTGAAGTAATCGAACTTATCCTGATTGGCGTACCAGAAGTCGTAGGCATCCTTTTCGGAAAGATTCGTCGCACCAAGGGAGGCTGCAGTCTTGTCAAACAGGTCCTTTTCCTGATAGATCCAAGCCTTGCAGGGATCGCGATAGCTCCAGGCAAGGTTTTCACCAACATCGAACTGCTGGGCATGCTCTAGATTTTTCGTCGAATAGTTTGCATCTGCGATCGACGCCGCAATGAGCTTGTAGGTGACCTGGAGCTCGGAGAGACCGACGGACCTGCGGTATGCGTTCACATTCTTCATGACTGTGATGGACGAAAGCATGTTTTCAAGGCCCGTGGCGTCGAGACTGTTTCCGATTTCGGTGTAGTCCTTGTACGTACAGTTCTGGATGATCTCGATGGCTGAATCGGCGCCCATGGCACGGAAGAAGCCGATGGCCCCCTGCTTGAACTGCGCGTCGGCGGAGTCGAGTTTCGCCTGTGCCTCGTCGACCTTCTGCTGGGCGGCGGTCACGGCCGCATCGGCGGTGTCCTTTGCGGTCTTGGCGCTCGCAAGCTCTTCGTCGGCGGCTGCCTTTGCGGACTCGGCATCCTTGACGGCCTGCTTCGCTGCATCCAGCCTGGCGATGGCATCGGCGTTCGCCTGCTTGGCCGCATCGAGGGCGGAGTTCGCAGCATCGAGTGCGGACTGGGCGTCGTTCACGCCGGACGCGGCATTGACTGCCGCTTGCTGCTTCGCGGAGAGGGACGCCTGGGCGTCATTCAGATCGGTCTGTGCCGTTGCCGCAGCGGACTGCGCCTGTTCGAGCTCGGACTCGCACTGGGTCTGCACCGCTCGTGCGGCGGCGAGGGTTGCCTCTGCGTCCGCGACCTTCTTCTTTGCCGCATCGTACTCCGGACCGCTGGCGCCGGCCTCCGCTGCGGCGAGATCGGCTTTCGCCTGCTCATAGGCGGCGCTGGCGGCTGCGGCCTTCGCATCCGCCGCGTCCTTGTTCTGCTTGGCTGCAGCGAGGACGGAATCGGCGGAATCCTTTGCAGACTGGGCCGCAACCAGCTTGGACTGGGCATCGGCAAGCGTCGCGTTGGCGTTGTCAAGTTCGGCCTGTGCCCTGCTCACGGCATCCGTGGCGTCGCGCACGGCCTGCTCGGCGGCACTGATTGCCTCCGGGGTGGCGCTTACGGCATCGGCCTTGGCCTTATCGAGGGCATCCTTGGCATTCTGGGCCGCCTTGATGGCGGACTGGTACGCTTCGTCCTTCTCGGATGCATCCGCCTTGGCGTCTGCGAGACCCGCCTTCGCCTGCTCGAGGTCCTTGCCGGCGGCATCGGCGGCGTCCTTGCCCTCCGTGACCTGACGGGCGTACTCGTCCATTGCCGCTCGGTCGGCTGCCGTGCCGGCGTTGACTGCAGAATCGTAGGATGCCTTGGCCTGGTCGCGGGCGGAAGCCGCCTCGTTGTAGGGACCGGCGGCCTCATCGTAGGATGCCTTGGCGGCGTCCTCCTTCGCCTTCGCCTCGTCGACTGCCTTCTGCAGGTCCGCGATGGTCTGTGCGGCGGATTTTGCGCCGGTACCGGATGCCGCGCCGGCGTGGGCGGCGATCGGCGACATCACGGCGGGGTGCTGTGTGCCCCCGTCACCGGTCTGGGCGAATGCCGTGAACGGTGAGATGAGGCTCGATCCGGTCATGGCGGCCATGGTCGCCGCGGTGACGGCCAGACGCGCGATCCCCTTCGGAGTGTGAATCTTTTTGCTTGGCAGTGCGGCGAAGTGATCGCCACCGGCAGCGAAATGCTTTCCCTGAGTCATTGTGCTGTTCCATTCCTTTTCCGTGCCCTATCCGACTGGGCATCAGAGTGCTTTCCAATAGAGGTAATTATGCGCCTTAACTGGGATTGTTGTATATAGTCCGTTGGCATAAATACAACAATCCATGACTCTTTTTGTCATGGATATCTCGCCGCTACAACAATCCTTTGGTCTACGCTGCAAAGAACTCAGATCAGAGTCTGGTTACTCACAAGAGCAATTTGCGAACCGCATTGACATGGACAGGTCTTACTACGCCTCGATAGAGGTCGGGCGAAGAAATGTCAGTCTTTCTAACCTCTCTAAAATTGCCAATGGATTCAACATATCAATTGCTGCACTTATGACTGGTGTCACTGATAAAAAGGATTAGTCCATCATCAGCGAACGCAGTGAGCGTATCAATCGACGGCGTGCCGGCGGCAAGGACACGGTACGTGGCCGCGCAGCGAGCTTTGCGAGCGAAGGGGACGGCATCGCCGTCCCTATTTCTTTCTAATCTATTTCTCTATATATTGGTTTCACCAAAATGGGTATGAAACAAGCTTCTGAGCAGGCTTTTTATCAGAGAATTCTAAGCTGCCGAATCATCAAAATGGTGATATTTTTTACCCAAAAGAGGGAAGCGCGTCACCAAAATGGAACCGACTAACAGCTGTTGAAAACTTTTATCCCCAAAATGGTGATTTCCTGTTTTCAGTGGAAAACTCGGGAAGTCATAATATTTACTTACCAGATTTACAAACGGAAGCGGTTCTTAACCCCAAAACCAGAACAGGTCAGAAGCAAAAATAACTCCTGACCTGCGATTTTCCTGGTGCCCCCGGGCGGATTCGAACCGTCGACACCCGCTTTAGGAGAGCGGTGCTCTATCCCCTGAGCTACGGAGGCATGTTGTACTAGTGTAGCAGATTTACTGCATCGCCATACGTCGCATGACTAGACTTCGAACTTGCGGTGGAATAGTTCTTGCCTAAAGCATCTAAAGCCGTATTTAGGAACTATTTCACCGCAACTTATGAGGAGCTAGTTACCTTTGTGGAAGAGGTTTTTGATAACGGAGGGGATGCTCTTGGCGCCCTTGGCCGTCACATCGATAAAGTCGGGCGAACGCACAAGCTTATCCTCGTCGACGTACTTGCGGACCGCGCGCAACGTCTCTTTGTCGTCGCGCGTCGAAAACGTAAAGTGACCGTTGTCCTTGGTGAAGATGGCAAAACGCGTGATCTTCTTGGTGCCGCGTAAAACCTCGGCGGCAATATAGTCGACCTCGTCCCACGGGATTTGAATATAATCCTCGGGATTGCGCTCGTTGTAATACTCGAACGCCTTATTGCCCACCATCACGTTACCGTGGCTGGTAAGCCCCATCAGGCAGGTTGCCGGCGTTGCCAGATCGACCGTGCTGTTCTGAGATTGCGCCATGCGCGCCTCGCCCTCCAAATAAAACAATCGGACCGCATCCAGTGTACCCACCGGGTGCGGTCCGTTTCAATGGCTCAAAAGCCCTTGCCTAGCAATTCTCGGTCTTAAGCCGAAACGTGCTTACATGAAGCCGCAGAAGCGACCGATGATGCCGACGGCGAAGAGAGCCAGGATGATGACGATCGGGCTGACCTTCTTCTTGAGGAGCTTGCAGACCAGCAGGGTCAGGCACACGGCGGCAAGGCCGGGGATGAGCTGATCGAGGTTGGCCTGAAGCGTGGTGACCTTCATCTGATCAAGGGCGGTAGCACCGACGGAGTTGTACATCGTCAGCGCTTCCTTGATACCCTCGGAACCGGAGGGCAGGCTAGCCCAGTCGATAAAGGCGCCAGCAGACTGCTTGACCGTGGAGACGATCGGGGTGAAGGAAATGGACACCCAGCGCTCGACCAGGGCGCCGATGATGAACATACCCAGGATGGAAGCGCCCTCGGTGACCTTGCCCATCAGACCACCGGAGAGGTCCTTGGCGATGGAGGAGCCGACCTTGTAGCCAAACTCCTGCGTGTACCACAGGAAAGCGCAACGGATGATGTTCCACGCGAAGAAGAACAGCAGCGGACCGACGATGCTGCCGGACATGGCCAGGGAAGCGCCCAGAGCGCCCAGAATCGGGCGAAGGGTGAACCAGAAGACGGGGTCACCGACGCCGGCGAGCGGGCCCATCATACCGACCTTGACGCCCTGGATGGCGACATCATCGATCGGAGCACCGTTGGCGCGCTCCTCCTCGAGGGCGAGGGTAACGCCAATGACGGGGGCGGAAACATAGGGGTGGGTGTTATAGAACTCCAGGTGGCGCTTAAGAGCGGCAATCTGGTCATCCTTGCTGGTGTAGAGCTTCTTGATCGCAGGGATCATTGCGAAGCACCAGCCGCCGTTCTGCATACGCTCGTAGTTCCACGAGCCCTGAAGGAACTGATGACGGAAGCAAACCTTCTTGCGGTCAGCCTTGGTGAGCTGAATCTTGTTCTCTGCCATATGTATCACTCCCCTCCTACTCGTAATCGTTCAGAATGTCGCCGAGCGGGTCGCCGGAGCCACCGCCCATGCCGCCACCCTGCTTGGCCAGATCCTTAAGGCCAAGGTAGATGAGGGCAAGGGAGATGCCGATGAGACCAAGGGCGATCAGCGTGAGCTGAGGGATGGCAGCAAGGACAAAGCCGAGGACGAAGAACGGCCAGGTCTCCTTGGTGGCCATCATGTTGATGACCATGGCGTAACCGACGGAAGCGACCATGCCGCCGCCGACAGCCATGCCGCCGGACAGCCAGTCGGGCATAGCGTTAAGCGCGTTGGTAACGGCCTCGGCCGGGATGACGCACAGAAGCACTGCCGGGATGGCGATACGAAGGCCCTGCATGAGGATGGCAGCATACTGCCAGCGCTCGATGCCGGAGAAGTCGCCCTTCTCGGCGCAACCGTCCATGGCGTGAGCGATAGCGGTAGCAATGGTACGGCAGATCATGGTCAGGAACAGACCAGCGACCGACAGCGGGACGGCGACGGCGATAGCGGTGGTAACGGCCTTGGCCGAATCAGTGGCGCCACCGTTGAGGGCGAGCACCATGATGATCGAAGAAGCGACCGAGGCCAGAGCGGCGTCAGGCGCGACAGCGGCGCCGACGTTAGCCCAGCCAAGGGCCATCATCTGGAGCGAACCGCCCAGGAGGATACCCTCCTGAAGGTGACCGGTTACGAGACCGATAAGCGTGCATGCCACGAGCGGCTGATGGAACTGGAACTCATCCAGAATGCCTTCCATACCGGCAAGCAACGCGACAATCGCAACAAGCAGAATAGTGATTGCAGACATGTATCGGACCCTCCTTTACTATGCTTGAGCGGCCAGTTCGGCCTTAGCTTTCTTCAACATGGCGTCGAGATCCTCGGAGGAATCCGAAGGAACCTTGCGGACCTCGAACTTGACGCCCTTGGCCTTGAGGGCCTCGAGAGTCTTGACGTCGTCATCGCCCATAGCGACGGCGTTGGTGACGACGACCTTGCCCTTGGAGTGAGCCATGGAACCGATGTTGACTTCCTTGATGTCGACGCCGGCCTCGATGGCCTTGAGCAGATCCTGCGGGTTCTCGAAGAGCAGCATGGCCTTGGTGCCACCAAAGCGCGTGTCCTTGACGACCTCGGCCATCTTCTTGATGGGCACGACGTTGGCATGGACTCCCGGAGGGGCAGCCTGCTCGATCATGGTCTTGCGGAGCTCGTCGTGAGCAACGCCGTCGGAAACCACGATGATGCGGTTGGGGTTGATCTGCTTGGTCCACGTGGTGGCCACCTGACCATGAAGCAGACGGGTGTCGATACGGACGTGGGCGATCTTGATGTGCCCATCGCCGATGACCGTTCCCGGAGGGATGGCGCCTGCAGGAGCAGCGGCGGCCGTAGCCGGCTTCTTCTCCTCGGGCTCCAGAGACTCGGGCTTGACGCGCACGCCAGCCTTAGCCTCAGTCACGAGATGTTTTGCGATCGCATGTGCAGTGTTCTTTGCGTCAAAGCGCTGCGAATATGCCTCAATGAGCATAGGCAGGTTGACACCGGTGACGATAGCCCAGGAATCGTGGCCCTCGATGAGCCCGCTGATCTGGTTGAACGGCGTGCCGCCCCACAGATCAACGAGGAAGAGCACCTGCTCCTGGTCCTCGAAGGAAGCGACTGCTTCCTCGACCTTGGCACGGAAGTCGTCGGGGCCCATGCTCGGCTCGAGCGAGACCACGGCAACAGACGGCTGATCGCCAAAGACCATCGAGCCCGTCTGCTTGATTCCAGCTGCCAAGTCCCCGTGGCTAGCAAGAACAATACTTACCATCACATAACCTCCTTTTTGTCTACGTATTTCCTACACGACATGAAAGGAGTATACCTGTTTGGATTGTGGAATTATAGCTAAATCCGCAAAAGGTTGGATTATTTGTTTAAATGTCTAGGTTTGTTACAAGTTGATTACGTTACTGCTTTTTGACTCATTACACGACAAGGCGTCGCTCATCAAGCTATGTATTTTATAGATACAAGCAAGCTGTTCATTAATATCGATATTAAGCAAGTGCGAATGTGCTCGTACTGTCACTATTTTGTTTAAACAGACATGGCTTGACTATTTGCACGACTTATGCTCAACAAAACTACTCAAAAAAGTTGCGGTGAAATAGTTCTTGTTTAAGAGTCAGAAGGGGGTGCGGACAGAAAGTTGGACCGTGGGGCGGTCCGGACTGGAGGTTCGCATGTACAGCAGGGAGAAGGTCGAGCTCTTCCTCCTGGCGACGGAGAACGGCATGGGGCCCACCGCCGCCGCGGAGTTCGCGGGGGTCTCGGTGGGCGCGGCCAAGAAGTGGGCGACGGGGCACCTCCCGCACAGCTACACCGGGGCGCGCTGTAGAATCGTGGCGAGGAAACCGCCACGGAAGGAGGCCAGCTTGGGCCCCGACAAGTCGATCTACGCCCCGCCCGCGACCGGCCCGCTCGCCGGGCTCAACGAGGACCAGATAGAGAACCTGCTGCTCAGGGCGGTGTTGGCCGACCTAAAAGCGGAAGGGTGGGACCCGGCTTCGATCTCGAACAGGAGCAAGTGCGAGCTCGGCGAGAGATTGAGGCTGGCGACCGCCCTGCCCCTCCGCTCGATCACAGGTTTCTTGGGGATATCGAAGAGCTCCTATGAGTACTGGAGGCCCCGCGTCGCCGCGCCGCGCGACCGCGACGCCGACATACGCGACCGCGTGGTGCGCATCTTCCGCGAGGGCTCGGGGTGCTGGGGGTACCGCACCGTCTGGGCGCGCCTGCGCCGCGAGGGCGTCCGCGCCAGCGAGAAGCGCGTGGCCCGCGTGATGCGCGAGGAGGGCCTCGAGGTCGTCTACAACAAGAGGCGCGCCCGGGGCTACAGCTCCTACGCCGGCGAGGTCTCCAAGGCGCCGGAGAACCTCGTGAACAGGAATTTCCACGCCGACGAGCCCAACCGGCTGTGGCTCACCGACATCACCGAGTTCAGGCTCCCGGGCGGCGAGAAGGTCTACCTGAGCCCGGTCATCGACTGCTTCGACGGGATGCCCGTCGCCTGGTCGATCGGGCTGCACCCCGACAAGCGCCTCGCGAACTCGAGCCTGCTCAAGGCCTGCGCGGCGAGGCCGGCGGGGGCGCGCACGACGATCCACTCGGACCGGGGCGGCCACCACCGCTGGCCGGAGTGGATCGGGATCTGCGAGGAGAACGGCCTGGTCAGGAGCATGTCCGCGAAGGGCTGCAGCCCGGACAACTCGGCCTGCGAGGGCTTCTTCGGGCGCCTCAAGAACGAGTTCTTCCGCTACAGGGACTGGGAGGGCGTGACGGCCGAGGAGTTCATGGGGAGGCTCGAGGCCTACCTCGTGTACTATCGGGATGGGCGCATCAAGAAGTCCCTCGGGTGGCTGAGCCCGACGGAGTACCGCAGGAAGCTTGGATACGCCTAGGCGCGGTCCAAGAAATCGTCCGCACCCCCGAAGGCTGGATTTAGGAACTATTTCACCGCAACTTATAGGGGATCCTAGACGATGTGGAGTGGGTTGGCGGCGTCGACGGCATCGGGCGCGTCGGAAGGGCCGTCGGGGGCAGCGCCTGCCGGATCCTCTTCGGGGGTCTCGATCTGTTTGATCATTACCTCTTGGCCCTGCAGCAAATAGGTCTCGCCGCTACCGCAATGGGGACAGGCCTTGCCGTGCTCGACCGTCGCGTAGTCGCAGCCACACGCCTCGCAATGTGTCACGGCCTCAACGGGCTCCACGATAAGCTCTGCACCCTCGGTGATGGGCTTTTTATCTGCCGCCCAGCGCCAAGCGTCGAGTAGCAAGTCGGGAACGACGCCCGAGACCTCGCCCAGCAGCAGCGTGACGCTCGAAACGCGACGCACGCCATTGGCGCGCGCCACGTTCTCGACATCGCGAATGATGTGATAGACGATTCCCAATTCATGCAAGGCGAAACCCTTTCTGCAGAGGTTGATTCGATGCAAACTCAAAGCAAGGGGACGACGAGATCTAGTCTGCGCCGTCCCCTTACCCGCCATGGCTACCTATTTACGACCAAATTTAATCTTGATGGCGCGCTTGAGCGCGTACTTACCCAGGCTTGGGAGCTTTTGCTCGTATTTGACCATCGTTGAGCACTCGGGGCGGTCGCGATCCAGATGGATGGCGTCGAACGCGCACTTGGTGGTGCACAGGCCGCAGCCGATGCACTTGTTGGGGTCGACGATCGAGGCACCGCAACCCAGGCAACGGGCGGTCTCGGCGCGCACCTGCTCTTCGGTAAAGGTCTCGACGTACTCGCTAA
Source organism: Collinsella aerofaciens (assembly GCA_048246715.1). Taxonomy (GTDB): domain Bacteria; phylum Actinomycetota; class Coriobacteriia; order Coriobacteriales; family Coriobacteriaceae; genus Collinsella; species Collinsella aerofaciens_BY. The sequence continues at coordinate 13,665 of DBFBCB010000032.1, forward strand.
ACGGCGCGGCCTTCTCGCGCTCGCGGTCAACGTGGGCAACCTCGCGGCTCGCGTTGTCGTAGCCCTCGAGCACAACGTCGTCGCGGTCGAGCGCGGTGTAGCGGCGCTGGTTGCGGCCGATGGTGAGCGTGGAGCCCGGCTGCACAAAGCGGTGGATGGACACGGCGGCCTCGTGACCGGCAGCGATGGCGTCGATGGCAAAGCTCGGACCGGTGTAGACGTCGCCGCCCACAAAGATGTCGGGCTCGGCGGTCTGGTAGGTCTGGGGATCGGCAAGGGCACCCTGGCCGCGGCCAAGCTCCACCTTGGAGCCAGCCAGCAGGTCGCCCCACACAATGGACTGGCCAATCGACATGACGACACGGTCGGCATCGACACGACGCAGGTCGCTCTCGTCGTACTCGGGCGCAAACCGGCCCTCGTCGTCAAAGACACGCGTGCAGCGCTTAAAGGTGATACCGCACACACGACCGGCCTCGTCCAGGTGAACCTCCTTGGGACCCCAACCGCAGCTGATGTGTGCGCCGTCCTCGATGGCCTCGCGACGCTCTTCCTCGCTGGCGGGCATCTGCGCCTCGCTCTCCAGGCAGAACATCTCAACGTGCTCGGAGCCCAGGCGGCAGGCGTTGCGGGCCACGTCGATGGCCACGTTGCCGCCGCCCACCACGATGGTGCGGCCGGGCAGCGCGTCGATCTTGCCGCTGTTGACCTCGCGCAAGAAGTCGACGGCCACGGTCACGTCCTCGGCATCCTCGCCCGGAATACCGGCAAGGCGGCCGCCCTGGCAGCCAATAGCCACGTAGAAGGCCTTAAAGCCCTGCTCGCGCAGCTCGTCGAGCGTCACATCGCGGCCGACCTCCACGCCATAGCGGAACTCGGCACCCATCAGGCGAATGATCTCGACCTCGGCCTCGATAACGTCCTTCTCCAGCTTAAAGCTGGGAATACCATAGGTAAGCATACCGCCCGGGCGCTCGTTCTTCTCGAACACGACAGGCTTGTAGCCCTTCTCGGCCAGGTAGAAAGCGCAGGACAGGCCGGCCGGACCGGCACCGATGATGGCGATCTTCTGATCGAAGCCGCCAGCGCGCGTCGGCGTCACCACGGGCGGGACATAGCGGGTCGCGGCATCAAGATCGCGCTGGGCGATGAACTTCTTGACCTCGTCGATAGCCACGGCGGCGTCCACACGGCCGCGGGTGCAGGCGTCCTCGCAGCGGCGGTTGCACACACGGCCGCAGATGGCGGGCAGCGGGTTCTCGCGCTTAATGAGTGCTAGGGCCTCGTCATAGCGGCCCTGCGCCGCGAGCTTCAGGTAGCCCTGAACGGCAACGTGCGCGGGGCAGGCCGTCTTGCAGGGAGCGGTGCCGGACTCATGCGTCTCGATGCGGTTGTCGTTGCGGTAGTTGGGCGACCACTTGGTGTGGTCCCACTTGGTGGCGTCGGGCAGCTCCTGGCGCGGATACTCGGGCACCTGACCGCCGGCCTTTTTGCTGCAGAGCTTCTGGCCGAGCTTGGCGGCGCCGGCCGGGCACACCTCAACGCAGCGACCGCAGGCCACGCACTTGTCCTTCTCGACCTTGGCGACATAGGCCGAGCGCGACAGGTTGGGCGTGTTGAACAGCTGCGAGGTGCGCAGGGCGTAGCACACGTTGACGTTGCAGTTGCAGATGGCGAAGATCTTGTTCTCGCCGTCGATATTGGTGATCTGGTGCACAAAGCCGTTGTCCTCGGCTTGGCGCAGGATGTCGTAAACCTCGTCGCGCGTCACGTAATGGCCGCGGTCGGTCTCAACCACATAGTCGGCCATATCGCCCACGGCAATGCACCAGTCGGCGGGGTCGTCGGCGCAGCCCTCGCCCATCACGCGACGGCTCGCGCGGCAGCTGCAGGTGCTGGCGGCATATTTGCCATCGTATTTGTCGAGCCAATGCTCGATATGCTCGATCGGCACCGACGTGCTCGCGGCATCGATAGCCTTCTCGACCGGAATGACATGCATGCCGATGCCGGCGCCACCGGGCGGCACCATCGGCGTGGCCTTGGACAGCGGTCCCTTGGACGCCTGCTCAAAGAACTTGGCATAGACCGGATGCTCCTCGAGCTGGCTCACGCGCATGTTGAGAAACTCAGCGGAACCCGGCACCAGCATGGGCAGCACCCACTGCTTGGCGCGCTCGGGGTTTTCCCAGTTGTACTCGAGCAGACCCGTGTAGCTCATGTCGTCGAGCATCTTCTCGATATCGGCTTCGGGCATGCCGGTGAGCTTGACCATCTCGGGCAGCGTATAGGGACGGCGCATCTTCATCTTGCAGAGCACTTCGGCCTGCTCGTCGGTTGCGGCCTCGGCAAACGACCAGTACTCGTAGCCCAGCAGCTCATCGCGATGCAGCAGACGGTTGGTGCAGTGCTCGCACAGCTTGACGATGGCCTCACGCGGATGCTCCGGCAGCGGCGGCACAAACTCCGCGCCGATATCGGGCTCGGTGTAGCTAATTCCCGGTCCGTTGAGAATCATAGTCGTCCCTTCTCTTGCCGCAGCCTGGCAGGCACGCAGCGCCCCTCTTTTTACGGGCTCGACATGCCCCCCACGCCGTTCACCCGTTATTGTTGACATTGTGTCAAAAACAGTATTGACGAACCGTCAACAATATTCAAGACTGTTAGGCGAACGGTCAGGCTCAAACGGATGAAAGGCGGCAAACGCATGGGCAACAACACAGCAGATACCTCTGCGGTCAATGCCGTCCCCGCATCCGACAGCGCGGCAAAGCGCTTGACGGGCGACGAACGCCGTCGCGAGATCCTCACCGCCGTGCGCACCGTAAGCTCCGAGCTGGGCGTGTCCCACCTATCGGTATCGGCCGTGACCAAGCGAGCTGGCTGCACGCGCTCGCTGTTCTACCACTACTTCGCCGACATGGACGCCGCCGTCACCGCCGTCATGGACGAGGCAATTGACGGTTTTATCTCCGAGCTCGAGCAGTGGAATGCCAACCGCATCGTCGGTGATATTGAGGGCGCGCTCGACACCGTCGCCCCGCTCTTTAAGCGCCTGGTCGCCAGCGGCCACGAGCTGCCGAGTACCCTGACCTCGAGCAGCGGCGCGCTCTACGGCGGCTTTCTGCACAACGTGGTCCAGCGTGTGGCGCAGTATATCTGCGACACCACCGTGGTGGATTTTGCCGCCCATCATGAGCTACGCATCGACCATGTCTACGAGACGTTCTACACCCTCATCATGGGGTTGTTGATGTATATCCGCACGCACCCCGATGTGCCCGACGAGACGGTCAAGGAAATCATCGCCTCGACACTCCACATCGAGGGCTATACCGCCAAGTATCCGGAGCGCAAGCCCCAGAACTGACGACATTTGGCCAAACTGCCCGCGATCAGAAGAGGGGCCGCGGGCGTGTGAAAGGAGAGCAGCATGCTGTTCGATGTTTGGGGTAGCGATACCCTTATCCACTGGGCCGGCTGGGCCATGGTCTTTATTGGCCTGATCGTGCTCAACGAGGTCGGCCGCCGCACCAAGCTGGGCGCGGCCATCATCTTTGGCGTGGCTCCGCTGGCCATGACCATCTACTGCGTCGCCATCGCCGTGGGCGTTTCGCAGGGTGCCGAGTGGGCGCTCACCAACCCCACCCATGTGTACCAGAACAGCTGGTTCCACTACGCCAAGGTATACGCGGCGCTGGCCGGTTGCTGGGGCTTCATTGCCATTAAGTACCAGTGGGGAAAGATCGGCAAGGCGCATTGGTTCCGCGCGTGGCCGTTTGTGATCGTCGCCATCAACATCTTGATCGCCGTCGTGTCCGACTTCGAGAGCGCCTATCACTTCTTTGTCCTGGGCGAGTCCACCTGGGTCACCTCCGAAGGTGCTACGCAGCTGGCCGGCTGGAACAACGTGTTCAACGGCATCGCCGGTCTCATCAACATCTTCTGCATGACCGGTTGGTGGAGCGTCTACGCCTCCGAGGACAAGACCGATATGCTGTGGCCCGACATGACCTGGGTCTACATCATCGCCTACGATATCTGGAACTTCTGCTACACCTACAACTGCCTGCCCACCCACTCCTGGTTCTGCGGCTTTGCGCTGTTGCTGGCGCCCACCGTCGCCGCCTTTATCTGGAACAAGGGCGGCTGGATCCAGAACCGCGCCTTTACGCTTGCTATTTGGTGCATGTTTGCCCAGGTGTTCCCCTACTTCCAGGAGGAGTCCATCTTTGTGACCCACTCCACGCTCGACCCCGGCGCCGCCACCGCGGTCTCGATCGCCGCACTGGTCGCCAACGTCGCCGCAATCATCTACATCGCCTACCGTGCCAAGAAGCTCGGCCGCAATCCCTACAAGCAGGACGTCTTTGAGGGCACCAGCGATTGGGAGAAGGCCACCGCTCGCCGCGCCAAGGTTGATTACGCGCACGCCGAGTAACATGCCCGGTGCAAACGCCGCTTGAATGTGAAGCCGCCTGGCCGACTCCGCGCAATGCAACGTATTGTATGCCCCCGGAAAGCGATTTGTTCGCTTTCCGGGGGCCTTTTGCTGCCGCGAGGATGCGGCCGAACGATGCGCTCAGGTTAAATCGGATCTTATATTTCGTATGCGCTTTATATGGCTCCATTTTTGGGTACAGTGTTGAGCCGATATTGCATTGGGGGATATATGAGCGATGAGACGTATGGCCGCGAGGATGCGGCCCAGGATGCGGAAGCATGTGCCGAAGCCCTGGAGAGCCTTGAGCGGATCGCGCTAGACGAGCTCTCGTTTAGCGATTCGGCCGTCGACGCGCAGGACGAGGTGCACGAAGACACTGAGGACGAAGGCAGCGACGCCAAAGACGCTCCTGACGAAGCCGAAGAGGACGAAAGTGAGGCCGGCAATCAGCCCGAATCCGACACGGGTGAGGAAACCGTCTTGCTCGACAGCTTGCCGGCCGAGGATTCGCTGACCCGCGAGCTTCCTGGCCTGGGTTCCGCACCAGCCGTGGACGAGACCATCGCCATGGGCGATATTCCCCTGCCGTCCGTTCCCTCGGCACGCGAGGCCGAGGTTCGCCATCGCAAGATGTCGCCCAAGCGCCGCAATCTGATGGTCGCCGGTGTCGTAGCCGTCGCGCTCGTCGCCGGCGGTGCAGGCTATGCTGCTTGGAACGGATATCAGCAAGAGCAGGCTGCCGCTGCCGCCGCCAATGCCCACACGATGATGTCAGTGCAGATTGGCGTGCATGCCGCGGGCCTCGACTGTTCCACCGGCTCCAAGATTCCCGTACAGGTGAGCGGTCAGGACGCTGATGGCTCCTCCGTGAGCGAAACACTCTATGTTGACGAGCACGGCCGCGGCATCAAACTGCTGCCCGGCGATTACACGCTCTCCATCGCCGCCTCCCCCATCGCGGCCGACGGCACCGTCTATACCGTCCCGACCACCAAGACGCAGGTCACCGTTAAGAGCGATGGACAGGATTTAAGTGCCCAGGCCACCTTTAAGCTCAAGGTGCCTTCGGCCGACACGGTGACTGACGACCAGATCGATGCCGCCGCCAAGTATGCCGAGGAGGGCGGGGTGAACTCCGCCGCGGTCGCAAAGGTGCTCCAGCAGGCGGCAACCGCGCGCCGTGACGCCGCCGTCAACGCCGTGAGCTCCCGCGAGGCACAGGCGGCCCGCGACGCCGATGCTCGACATAAGGCAACGGACCTGTATCAGCTCGATATTCCCGTTGAGTGGTACGGCAAAGTCGCGACTTGGCAAAACGGCAGCACGCTGTGCATTTATCTGGACGGCGACACCAACACACCGCTCGTGACGCTCGTCGCGGTGCGCGAGGGCGAGAGCTTTACGCCCGATGAGGGCGACGCGGTTTTGGGTGCCGCAAACCTCGGCAACGGCTACACCGTCTACGCCAGCGGACCCGTCTATCCGTACGTGGTGCCCCAGACCATCAACGGACGGACGCAAGACCCCGTGTCGACCTACCCCATGGATACGGCGATTGAGCTTGTCGAGCTCACGACCGGCAACCGCTACACCTATAGCCAGATCAAGAACGTGCTGGTCGGCAAAGACGGCAAGGCCGACGCCGCCACCAAGCTCGAATGCGACTACCTCGCCCAGATTCTGATGCCGAGCATCAAAGCCCAAGACTAGCCGGGCGCATCATGGTGCTCCCCAACCGTGATAAAGGGGCCAGGAGGTCCTGGCCCCACAGATCCGTAGATGATTAGGCAAGGAGCCACTTCCATGCGGGCACAACGTGTACCGCACCGTGCTCGCATGGAATATCGGCCTGCTCATCCATGGTAACGATTGCCGACTCGCCAAGATCGAACTGGGCCATCGAGGCATCAAGCGCGGCAATTTCGCGCTCGCGCGTTTTCTCACTTGCCATATCCACACTCACCTGAATCAGGCTATAAGCCCGCATGAGAAGTGCGTCCCCAGCCACAAAGTCCACCTCATGGCTTTTGCTCTTCTCTTTGATCAGCAGGCGGCAGACCGAGCCGACCCTCACCGCGGGAGTCCTTCTTCTTAGCGCGTTGAACACTGCGGTCTCGAGCCTCTGACCCTGGTCCAATGCCGATGCGGGAGAGAATGCTCCAAACATCGCAGGGTCGACAGCGTAGACCTTAGACGCAGACCGCATGTTATTTGCCAATGAACGCGTGAACTCCGGCACAGAAAATAACAGGTAGGCATCCTCATAATACTCAAGTAAATCGCTGAGCGAATTACGACTGACGGGTATCTGTCTGCTCTTGAACTCGTTGTACACTTTGTTCACTGACAGCTCTCGTCCCGAAGATGCCATACACCGCGTCAAGAACAGCGATGCCAGGCGAGGGTTCTTGACGTCGTAACGCTCAATGACGTCCATAGCGACCGTTCGCGAAGCATATTCCTGTAGCAGCTGAATCGCGTCTGCGGGCGTCTGCTCAAGCGTCGCGATGAATCCCCCTCGTTCAAGATATCCGATCAGATGATGTCGAAGCAGCGCTGCATCGCTTGGGGAAAAGGTCGCATCTGGCTCGAAAACGCTCCCCGTCTTATACCGAACGTATTCCGAAAAACTCAACGGAAAAAGCTCCCGTATAAGAGAACGACCCCTGAACTCGCTCTTAAGCTCTGAGGACAGCATCTTGGAAGAAGATCCCGTCACATAGACGGTCGCTTTCTCCGTATCGACTACACGCCGCAGAAACGCACCCCATTCGGGAATTTCCTGGATCTCGTCAAAGAAAATGTAAGCGCCCTCGGTTCGAGCAGCAGGATACAGCGCATAGAACGTGTCGAGCACGTCCGCCAGCAGCGATGACTCATACGGGCGCAAGCGCTCGTCCTCAAAATTAAAGTAAAGCATCCGGTCAAGCTCGACGCCCCGGCCCTGAAGCCGCTGCATCTCCTGATACAGGCGATACGTCTTTCCACAACGGCGGGCCCCCACAACCACATTTACGATGTTGTCGCGCTTTGGCTCCTGTGGGTTTTCCAGATCAAGGTCTCGCTCAAAGACCTGCGGAACCCCCTGCTGTTCAAAGTCCTTTATTTTCTGGGCGATCAAGTCGTTGAATGCCATGATTCTCCAATCTTGCTCTCTAGCTAATCAAAATTATACTGATTCTTGATTAGCTAGAGAGCAAGATTGTGTGTAGTTTGATTAGCACTTAAGCAAGTTTTATCACCGTTATTGCTCCGAAGGATATCGAGTGGCTAAGAGGACAACCGAGCTCGAATGCGACTCCCCGAGCAGTCAATTTGGGACGGGGCTTTTTTGACTACCCTCCCCTGCAGAAAAATCCCTAACGCAGTTGCGGTGAAATAGGGACTGTTTTTGCTGGTCAAACTGCAAAACAGTCCCTATTTCACCGCAACTTATTGGTGGCCTTTTGGGTGGCACTCAGCGCCACGGATCGGCCTCGAACATCGGCTCGCGCTCGGGACGGCGATCACTGTAGGGATCGTAGCCGTCATCGTCCTCGTTCTCGGCGCGAATGTAAGGGTCGCGCGGCTTGGACGCGGGCTTAGGCGCAGGCTTGGGTGCGGCAGGCGCGGCGTCGGCTACCGGTGCATTCGTCTCGTTCTCGTCTTTCATCTGAATAGCTCCTTGCCATGTGGTCACGTTCAACTTCATCGATTGTCGCACGAAAAAGGGCGGCGGACCCAATTTGGACCCACCGCCCTTGGCGTTCGGCTCAAAGTGAGCCTTTTCGTTCCCCGTCGGCCGTCCTACGCAGCCAATACCACCACGAGCAGCATTTTGAACGGGGTGATGCCACGCACCGCGTGCGGCGCGCCGGCGGGCATGACGATGCTCTCGCCCGCCCCCAGCTGATGCGGGACGCTGTTGACCGTAATTTCGCCAGTACCCTCGAGTACCGTGATGAGCGCGTCGCCGGGCGCCGCATGGCTGGACATGCCCTCGTCGGCGTCGATGGCGAAAACGGTGATTTTGGTGGCCGGCGCCTGCGCGAGGGTGAGGCTGTTGACCTTGCCGCCTTCGAGCTTCACCTGCTCGGCCAGCTTGAAGACAGTCTCCTTCTCGATGTTCTTGATGAGCTCTGCCATGGTTGTTCCTTTCTGCGATGGCTTTCTTTTGATAGACGTCCCCTTATAAGGATAGCTGCAGCAGCTTGATGGCACCCGCAGGCTCCACGGCATGCCGCACACCTGCGGGCACGAGGAGCACCTCGCCGGCGGCAAGTGGCACGGGCGCGCGCCCCTCCTGCGCGAAAGTGATGCCCGCGCAGCCTTCAAGCAGGTAGTACATGGTGTCCGCCGGGTACTCCTCGTCCGAGACGCTCTCCCCCGCCGCAAAGGACAGCAGCATGATCTGGCATACGTCTGAGAGCCGCGTGAGCGAGCGGCTCGAGACGCGACCGGGCTCGGCGTCGTCGATGAGTGACGTCAGCGGGCGCGCGACGTCGGTCGGCAGGTTTCGTAGCCCCATGGGGCCTCCTTTCTAAGATGGCACCTATATATAGTAAAGGTACGAACGAAGTTTCTCGATGTTCGAAGTGTCGAGCGTGCCGTCGAACGCGAGGCGCAGCACCGGCGCGCTGGCGGCCCCACCGCGCTCGATGTCCTCCCGCGCCTCGTCGTTATCGGCCTTGAGCCGCAGGATGGTGTCGACGTTCTCGTACATCGACGCCACCGTCACCACGCCCGCCGAACGCAGACGTTCAAGCGCGACCTTAGCGAAGCGATACCGCGCACCGGCTCCGCGGAAGCGCGGGATGCCTGCATCCGCCGCGGCAATGAGCTCGCCCGGATTCACGGCGAACGAGCTCGAACCCGCGCCGAGCACATTCTCAAGGGCGGCCGAGAGCGCAGCCATCTGGCAGCGAAAGGCATCGAGCAAAGACGCGCGGTCCGCCAACTCGTCCGCCGGGACAGCAAAGGGATCGGCCGGCACTTCGACGGCGGACACGGCATCGGAAGGTATAGAGGCAGGGACCGCGGCGACACCCGCCCGCGTCCCCGGCTCCCAGGGCATGCCCTTCACCCCGCTGCGAGACCCCTGCGAAGAGTCCTGCTCCCACTCGTCTTGCCACATCATCCAGAAGAACTCCGAGAGCGGCATGCGCGCGAGCCGATAGCCGCGCTGCGCGACCTCGTCCCACAGCTCACCCGTAAGCTCGTCGACATAGACCCAGGGCCACTCCCCCACCAAGGCGAGCCGCCTGACAGCATCGGGGGCATCGCCCCCTGCGAACTCCGCGACGAGCCGCGCGATCCGCGGCACGTCCAGCGAGGAAGCGCCCCCGGCGACAAGCTGCTCCACGCAGGCGCGCACGAAACCAGCCCGCCTCGACACCGGCAGCGCATTGGCGGCATCGCCCGCAAGTAGCACGCCGAAGAGCTCGGAAGCCGCCCCCGCGCCCAGCCGGCGGTTAAGCTCCCAGGGAAGGACCTCGAAACGCGGTGCGGCGATTGCCACGTCACCGTGGCCGCGCTGGCGCAGCACCGCGCGGGCCACGCGGTCATATTGGTTATCGGCCTCGGCACCGCAGGTGGCAGGCAATGCCAGCGAGAGCGGCCCCGGGCCGGCGACCTGCTCCGCCACGAGCGCCGCGCCCAGGAACGCCGTGAACGAGCCATACTCCTTGGTGGACGTCGCCGTACGCCCGGCCTCGAGTGCCACGGCGTCGAGCGGGATCGCACGGGCGTCGAAGCCCCGCGCGCGCAGCCATGCGGCCGCGAGGTCGCCGTACGCGCCCACCCTGGGCACCGCCACGGGTACCGCGGGATCGAGCGCCTCGCCAGCCTCGGGTATGACGGAGAGCGCCATCGAGGGGGCGGCGCAGTCGGCACCGGCGGCGCCCGCCGCGCACGCGACCCCGCCAGCCGCATCCCGGTGCACGCACGACGGCCTAGACACAGCATCGGCCGCGGCCGCGCCAACACCCGCAGGCGAGCTCACCCGCACCGCGTCCTCCTCAGAGAGATGCGCCAGCGCGTTCAGGAACGCCTCCACGCGCGTGATCACGCCCACGCGGCTGAAGTGCTCATCGCACTCGATCGTGAGGTAGGGCTTCTCACCCATCTCCTCGGCGAAGAGCTTGTCGAGCATGGTGTCGGGACCGCAGCCGTGGTTGGTGAGGTACACCGCGAAGAGCCGCGAATCGCGCCGCACCATCTTGGCGCCCGAGAGGATGTGCTGCCCAAACGGCCAGCAGATGCCGGGGTGGTCAGCCGAGACATCGATATCATGCGCGTGCAGGTGCCCGAGCGTGATGACCTTCTGTCCACGGTCCAGCAGAATCTCGGGGATTCCCATGTTGAGGGCACCATCGGAGATACCGTAGTTGCGCGTGATGAGCACGAGCACGCGCTCCCCCGGCGCGAGCGAACCCAAGAGCTCGTCGCCCAGCGCCTCGGTCTTCTCACCAAAGGACGTGACGGCAAAGCCGCCCGCCATCATGGCCACGGCCGCCTCCTGGCGCGCATGGCCCAGCCGCTCGCCCAACCCCAGCAGCGCCTGCGCCATGGCCGCCTGGCCAAAATCCATGTCGAGCAGGGGGTTCAGTAGCTCGATGCCGCGCCGCTCCAGGCAGAGGGCGTCCGCCACCAAGCGCGGCGCCGTCTGCATATAAGGGCATGCGTAGTTGTGCGCCACACGCGAGCTCGCGTGCCGGATAGTGTGCAGGCTCGGCATGAAGATGTAGTCGGGTTCGCGCTCCGCGAGCCATGCCATGTGCCCGTAGATGAGCTTCACGGGATAGCAGGTCTCACCGCGCGCGTTCTCCTGTGCCAGGCGGACCTGCTCCTCGGTGGTATCGGGCGAGAGCAGCACGTTGTAGCCCAAGCGGGAGAAGTAGGCGTTGGCGAGCGGGAACAGGCGGTGCAACATGAGGCAGCGCGGGATGCCCACGGTCTTCTTGGCCGGGTCGATCTTGCCCGTGTAGCCCTCGAGAAAGAGCTCCTCGGTCTTTTTGTAGAACGCACGGTTGAGTGCGACTGCGTGCTCGTCCACGCCGCGCCCCGCGGCTGTCGTGCCGGAAAGATCGAACCCCTTGAACGCCGTGAGCTCGAAACCCGGCTTCGCGGCGGCATCGGCGGCCATGAGGGCCGCCCCCACCGCACCCGAGATGGCGAAGTTGGGCGACACCGTGAGCGCGTCAGGGTAGAACGACCGGAACGCCTCCACGATCGCGGGGTTGTAGGCGACGCCGCCCTGCAGCACGATATGCGACCCCACGCGCTTGCCGCCCACCACGCGGTGCAGGTAGTTGCGCACGATGGAGAGGGCAAGGCCGGCGGCTACGTCGCGCTTGGCGGCACCGGCGGAGAGGGCCGCACTAATGGCGCTCTCCACGAAGACCGTGCAACGCTCGCCCAGATCGACCGGTGCTTCGCTCGAAAGCGCGAGCGGTCCGTACTCGGCGAGCGGTATGGCGAGACGAGCGGCCTGCTCCTCGATAAAGCTGCCCGTTCCGGCAGCGCAAACCTTGTTCATCTGAAAGTCGGAGACCTGCCCGCCGGTGAGCGCGATGAACTTGGAATCCTGTCCGCCGATCTCGAAGACGGTGTCGACCTGCGGGTCGGCATGTGCCGCGCCGGCAGCCTGGCAGGTGATCTCGTCCACCACGGCGTCGGCGCCCACGAGCTTGCCGATGAGGCTGCGGCCGGAGCCCGTCGTGGCCACGGCGCGGACCTGCACCTCGGAACCCAGGCGGGCGGCCAGCGTTGCCAACCCCTCGCGCACGGCACGGCGCGCGTCGCCGCCAGTGCGCAGGTACTGGGCATTGAGCACGCGGCCACGGGGGTCGAGGAGGACCAGGTCCGTCGAGGTCGACCCTACGTCGATTCCCAAAAACACCGGGATGCGGCCGGTCAGGGGGTCGCGCTCCCAATCCTCGCGCGACAGCACGGCGAAGCCCTCGCCGGGACGGCACCCGCCGTCCGGCAACGGTGCCAAACGGGGCAGCTCGCTCGCCTGGAAGCGCGGGTGGTCGAGCACACCGCGCAGGGCATCGAGGGTCGCCGCCCCGCCGCCCGCCGCCGCGAGCTTCGAGGCATGGAGCGCCGCGCCCGCTGCCTGGAAGAAGAGGTTCCCCTCGCGTGCAATGAGCCCATCTTCGCCCAGTTTGAAGACCTCGCGCACGGCTCGCACCACGCCGGCGTTCAGCAGCACCCCGCCCGAGAGCGCCACGGGCGCCTCCACGGGCAGGCCGCGCACGATGAGCGCCTTGTAGCTCTTCACCATGGCGTAGCAGAGGCCGAGCAGAATGTCCTCCACGGGGACGCCCTCCTGCTGGCGGTGGATGATGTCCGTCTTGGCAAAGACGGCGCAGCGTCCCGAGATGCGTGGAACCTCATGTCCCTCGGCGCGCCCCACAAGTGCAGAGAAGTCCTCGATCCTGAGCCCCAGGCGGGTCATCTGGTCCTCGAAGAACGAGCCGGTACCCGAGGCACAGCTCTCGTTCATGGCGAACTCGGGCACCGCCGCCGCGAGCCGGCAGACGAAGTAGGCGTTCTGACCGCCGATCTCGATGACCGAGCGGGCCTCCGGCGCCAGGATCTGTGCGCCGGAGGCAATGGCCGGCACGTCCTCGAGCACGGGCAGCGCGGCACCCGCCTCGGCGAGCGCACCTGCCCCCGAGCCCGTCGCCGCGATGCCTCCGCAGCCCTCGGGCGCCAGCGCCGCGGGCATGCCCGCGAGCAGGTCGCGCAGGCAGGCGACGGGATCACCGTAGTGCGGCCGCCGCGTGCTCCAAAGCACGGCCGGCGCGCCCCCCGCACCCGCGCCCTCCACCGCGGCTGCGCCCGTCCCGAGCGCGACCACCTTGACCGAGCTCGCGCCCATATCGATTCCCAGCGTGTAGTGCTGCGTCATAGCCATACGAAGACCCCTCCGCCCCCTCTCGGCGCCTCTCCCGTGCACAAAGCCCTACGCGCGCGCCGCGCGATACTCCTCGTATTCGGCCAGAAAGGCGTCACGGTCGAGCTGCCGCACGTTCACCACGTCGTCAAAGGTGACGAGCTCGGTGATGGGGTTGTCCACGGTGAAGGGGAAGCCCTTGCTCACCAGGAATTCGGCGAACAGGGGGTCCTCGGTCGCGATTTCACGCATGGTCTTGGTGCTATCAAACATAGTTGTCTCCTCATCTCGGTATCGGTTCGGCGCAAGCGGGAGTGGTCCCGCAGCGGCGCCGTGGTCAATCCTCTAGTCCTGCACGCGGTCGAGCTCGATCTTCTCCCCGCCCAGCAGCGCCACATCGCCCTCGGCATGGGTCGAGACGAGCATCGTGCGCCCGCGCCGCCCCGACAGCAAAAACTCGATGACGCGCCCCTTGGTCACGGCGTCGAGGCCGGTGAAGGGCTCGTCGAGCAGCAGCATCCGCGAGGGATACGCCACCGCGCGGGCGAGCGACACGCGTCGCCGCATGCCACCCGAGAGCTGCGAGACGGGCCGGTCGAGCGAGTCCTTGGGCAGGATCCGCGAGAGCAGCGAACGCACCCGCGCCCGACGCGTCCCGCGCGGGCACACGAGCAGCACGTTCTCCACGGGCGTCAACGCCTCGCAGAGGCGCTCCTCCTGAAACATCGCCGCGATCTGCCCGGGCGCGATACCCGTCACGACGCCGGCATCCGCCGCGTCGAGCCCCAGCAGCACCTTAAAGAGCGTTGTCTTACCGCTGCCCGAGGGCGCCATGAGGCAGTAGACGCCACCCGCGCTTAGGGTGAAGGTCACGCCGTGCAGTACGTCCAGGTCGCCGAAGCTCTTACGGAGCCCCTCGATGCGAACGTCTTCCACCGACTCCACGTCACTCACCGCCCTTCGCGGTGCCGACGCGTCCCAACGGTCCGCCCCACGGCCGCGCCGCAAGCTTCACCAGCTGCATGAACAGCTTCTCGAACGCGAGCGAGAGGATCATCACCACCACGGTCCAGGCAAAGAGGTCCGGCGTGTTCAAGAAGGTGCGCGCCGTGTTCATCTGCTTGCCAATCGACGGATCGGGCATGGCGAGTACCTCGGCCATGATGCCGCTCTTCCAGCTCATGCCCAGGCTGATCTTGCAGCTCGAAGCCAGAAACGGCATCACCGCGGGCCGGTACACGTACATGAACGTGCGCCACGGCGAGAGGCGGAACACCCGCGCCATCTCGAGCATCTGGGGATCCACGCTCTCAAAGCCCGAGAGCACGTTGGTGTAGATGAGCGGCAGCACGATGAAGAACGCCAGGAACATGGTGAGGTTCTGCGGCCCCACCCAGATGAGCAGCATGATGATAAAGCTCACGATAGGCAGCGTCCGCAGCAGCGAGATAATGGGGTCCACGAAGTCGCGCACGATGCGCATGCGGTACGCCACGAGCGCCAGCAGCACGCCCGCCGTGAAGCTCATGAGGAAGCCGACGGCGATGCGCGCCGTGGACGCTAGGCTGATCACCCAGAAGTTGGGCTTCGCCACTTGGGCGGCCAGCGCCTCGAGCGTGCGGATGGGCCCGGCGAGCACCAGGCGGTTGCCAATGAGGCGGTCGGCGACCTCCCACACCGCGAACCAGAACAGGATGATGCCCGCCCGCTTGAGGAGGCCGAGGCACTTCTCGCGCCGCGCGACGGCAGCGGCGCCCTCGTCATCCGCGGCGCCCGTGGCCGCCACGGCGAGCGCACGCACACCCGTGAGGAAGGCGTTGGCCTCCTCGTCACCCAGCACGCCGGAGGTGCGCATCACGCCGATAGCCCGTTCGTCCGCGGCCCCGAAGGTCCGCATCACCGCGAGGATTCTGTCCGGCGTGGCGCCCTTGCCCGCGGCGGTGCGCACCATGAACGCCATCTGGTCGTCGGGCAAGCCGTTCTGACGCACCATCTGGATCATCTGCGCGGCGCGCGCCTCGTCCACGCCCATCATGTCGTGGATCTGCGCCGGGGTGAGAACGCGCCCGGGAGCGCCCGCCGCCTCGGCCCAAGCCTCGCCGCGCGCGGCATCGTCCGCCGCAGACGCCGGTATGCCCGCGTCCACGGCACCTGCCTTGCCGGCACCCCTCTCCTGGGCACTCACTGCAGGTCCCCGCTCGCGCTGCCGTCGGTGGGCACGTCCTCGCCCGAGACGCTCGTGTTCGAATCGTCCAGATACCCCTGGGGCGGCAGGTAGTAGAAGCCGTCACCGGGAATCTTGCCGCCCACGCTATCGGGGTTGGCGTCGTAGAGGCACTTCACGAACCCGGAGAGCGCCGTGCGCATACGCTCGCCCGTGAGGCTCACCATCTCGATGTGCGGCATAGCCGCAAGCGAAACCTGGTTGTTGAGGAAGGTCCCCAACTCCTCCTGCAGCTGCGAGGCGGCCTTCATGTTCTTGAGCGACCACTCCACGCTCTTGCCCGCCATCTGCAGGTACTCCACCACGGCCTGCTCGTGCTCCTCGGCGAACTTCTTGTTCACGATGGTCGTGGTGGTAACAGCCATCGATCCCTCCTTCTTGAACGCCTTGTTCCACTCGTCCGTGATGGAGATGGGCACGTAGAGCTTGTCCACCATGGTCTCGGCGAGCGCCACGAAGGGCTGCGGCAGAATGGCGATGGCGTTCGGCTGATCTTGAATGAGGTTCAGGATCTCGAATGGCGTGCTCTTGAACACGATGTTGAAGTCGCCAGCATGCCCTGTCTTCTTGAGCAGCGCCTCGATGGTGTACTCCGGCGTGCCGCCCTGGCCGTAGGCGAGCACCTGCTTGCCCTTGAGGTCGTCGAGCGTCTTGATGGAGGAATCGGTGGTCATCACGTAGAGCACGCCCAGGTTGTCAATGGAAATGACTTGGTAGTCGTTCTTGAGCTCGTCGTTGTTGAAGAGGATGGGGCCGATGTTGCTGGGCAGGGTGCAGATGTCGTAGTCCCCTTGGTTGAACTTGGCCGAGAGGCCCACGTAGTCCACGCCGTTCAGCTCGAAGGAGAAGTCGTTGAAGGTCTTGTTGTTCTTAGCCGCCAGCAGGAACTGCGAGAGTCCCATGGAGGGCGGGCCCATGATGAGGCCCACGCGCACCTTGGTGGCGTCGGCCGAGCCCTTGAGCTCGCGATCCTCGGTCTTAGACTTGAAGGTCACGCCTGCGGGCGACGAGCCGGCAGCAGCGGAACCGGAGCCGGTAGACGAGCCGCCCGAGCAGCCGGCGAGGCCCAGGCCAGCCAGAACCGTGAGGGCAGAACCGCCAAGCGCCAGAAAGCTACGGCGCGAAAGATCGGTAGTGATGTTCATGGATGCGTCTCCCCAATACGTTTGAAAGGGGCGAACGGGACCAGCATCCCGTCCGCCCTGCCTGTATGCCGTGCGGTGACTAAGCCTCGGTCTTCTCGGCCGTGCGACTGCTCTGCTCTGCCTCGCGCTTGCGGCGGCGATAGGCGTTCACGCCGCACACGCAGCCGCCGCCAACCAGCGCACCGGCAAACACCACGCCGGCCGCAAAGGCAACCGGGTTGGTCTCGAGCGCCTTCTCGCCACTGCTCTTGCCCGCAAGTTTCTGCACGGGACCGTTCTTGCCGTCCTCGCCGGCAGCCGCCGCCTCGGCTTCGAGCGCCTCGAGGGCGGCCTGCTCGGCCTCCTTGGTCGTGACGCCCGTCACGTTGGAATCGGCGTTCTGCAGCTTGGAGAGCAGGCCGGCCGGGACCGAGCCGCCACCGGAGCTCGGCAGCCCCGAGAGGTTCAGCTCGAAGGTGGCGTCCCAGGTGTGCTGGCCGGTGATGCCCGAGATGGTCGAGGCGAGTGAGCCCATGGTGATGGTCACCGAGCAGCCCTTCTTGATGGTGGAGCCGGGGTTCTCAAGCACGCCGAGGTCGATGGTCACGCTGGTGAGCGCGTTGCCACCTGTGCTCGAGATGACGTTCAACCCGTTCACGCTCTGCACCGTCATGATGCGCGACTGGATCTTGATGGGCAGGTAGAGCACGGCGCGGCCGTTGGCATCCACCTTGAGCGTGGCGTTATTGGTGACCGGGTCCTTGGGCGGGAACACGCCGCTCGTGATGTGCGGTGAGAGCGGCAGGCCCGAGCTCGCACGGCTCACGTAGATGTTCGCCGTCACGGTGTAGGTGCCCTCCTTAAGGTGCCCGGTCGCCGTGCCGCTACCGCCCGTGGAGCCCCCGTTGTTCGAGGTGCCCTGGTTGCCTTGATTGTTGTTCTGGTTACCACCGGCGTTGCCGGAGTTGTTATGATCCGACCCTCCCCCGTTGCCTCCGGGGTTCGTGGAACCGCCGTTACCGCCGGGAACCGTCGTGCTGTCAGAAACCTTCTTGGCGGAGCTATAGGCAACATCAAGCTGCAGGGCGACATCACCCGCCGGCTGAATATCCTGGTCTAGGGGCACTGCGTACATCTTTGAGCCCTTGAAGAAGTATGCCTTCGTCCCACTTGTCAAGTCGTCAGTCAGCTTAATCGTCAGCTGACTGATCCGTGTTTCGTACTTCCCGTATTTCCAGTTTGCTGGATCCTTGGGCGGCACGCGCGTGACCGAAATATCCTTGAGCTCGCTTGACGTACCAAGTTCCTGCAGCGTGAACACGGGATTCTTAACAGGTAGGACAAGCGTGCGCGTCCCATCTTTCGCCACCACGAGCGTCGCATTCATGGAAACAGGGGTCATTGGAATATCGTTCGACACCTCGGCTTGATCGTTGTAATCGATCACGGGTCCAAATGGGTTATTCGGATTCGTCGGATACACCGTGGTGCCCGGCAACAACGGATTGTACTTGCCCGGCATGGAGAGGTTGGCGGTAATCCGGTAAGTACCGGGGGCGAGTTCCTTGGAAGCTGCGGGCTTCTTGACCGTCAACACTCCCGGTACGCCCACAAACTCATAGTTCTTAGCAGTACCGCCCGTCGGGGTCACGGTATACGTACCCACCTGCGACGTATCGCCACCCGACATCGTTGGCAAGGTGAACGTTGTATCTGCCAGTTTCACCGAGATAATTGATTCGCCGTTCACAAACCCCGTAATATCCATAAGGCCGGTACTGAGCTCATCACCCACATTGAGCGTCGTGTTCTTGAAGGCTGCCGTAAGCGGGGCTTTAGCAATGGACCAGTCGATAATCACGGGGTTGTTCGTGCCATCCTTCCAGACGTAGCCGTCCTTGAGGGTAACGATAGCTTTGTAGCTTCCCGCGTTGGTTGACGAAGCCACGCCACCAACGGTATAGCCCTCGCCCGCGGTCACGCCGATCTGGGCCTTTCCGGTGTAGACGAGATCCTTCACCGCCGTCGGCTGGACAACCTGTTTGGGAGCGTCGTTGACCACGGCAATGTAGCCCCAGGGGGTATCGTCACTGGCAGGCTGCATCGTCCCTCCGTCAAGATCCAACGCGGAGTTGAACAGGTAGTTCGTTACGTTGCCAGTGCCGGTATTCTCCTTTGTCAGGCGAACGTACGCCTTGCCGTCCGCCACCGATGCCTTGAGCTTGATTGCTTTGGTGGCACCCGAGCCTTTGGTGCCCGTTATCAGGTAGAACTCGCTTCCCTGGGAGGCAGGCACCGTCATGGCAAACACAATGTGCTCATCAGAGAAGGTGAATCCGCTCACGGGATCGAAGGGATTAACATCGGGAACATACTCGGGCACCGTTATCCCTGCACTATACAGACCCTTCACCTGTGGCGAGGAAAACGAAGACTCACTCGACACCAGAGATTGCACCTGATCGGTATATCCCCTGTCGTTCAATATCTTTGTGTTCAACTTGAAATATCCTGAGTACCACTTCATAATCTCAACGCTCTGCTCGGGCGTACCCAGCTGCGTAAAAGGACCATCAAGCGTTCCATCGGTCTCGTACGAGATGCCGATACCTGAGACCGCGTCCAGGCTATCCCAAGTCCAGGCCCACTCACCCGTATTTGCCTCGTCCTTGGGAGTCGCAATCACAAAGGAACCCAGACCGGAAACCGGGGCGCTCAGGGTGCCGTCAGCGGCAACGGAGCCAACTTCCTCCAATTTGTTTCCGGCGAAACGGAACACCTTGGATCCGGCAGGCTGCTTGGACAGCTTCAACGTCAAGGCCATAGCGTCATCTGGTACGATGGCGGCCCCCTGTGCCATCAAATCGATGGTATAGAGCGCATAATCGGGAACCGTCTTATACTTCTGACCGAGAGAGACCTTCAGTGCTTCATATGCGTGACCGCTGGTAACCGACGCGACGGAAAGGGTCGCCTCGGACAGCTCATTTATCGCCGACGAGCTTGCATTGGCCTTTACATCGAGCTTCACGCCAGTCGCTTGATCGCTGAACGTCTTCGCAAAATCACCCGAGACTTCCTTCTTGGCGTTCGCGAGATCAAGGTCCAAATCGAGATCCTTGTTGAGGAATTTATTGAGCGTGGTTGCGTACTCGGTATTTCCGGTCAAATGGTAGGTACCGCTCAGATTGTCCAATTGGAAGGTGATGTGTTCGATGCGCGTTGTAATGCCTGCATCGGCAACCTTCTTGTTGTAGTCGTCGTCGTTGTCCTTCTTCTCGATTGGCTTCGTGGTTACATTCGTAATCTTCGCCCCATCGCTCGTACCAAGCTTCTGAAAGGTGAAAACCGGGTTGGGCAGGGTGACGACAACGGTTACCGTGCCGTCCGCAGCAACGACAAGCGTGGCATTACGAGTTTTTACGGGAACATTGGGGATACCGCCGGCACCGTTAATGCTTTCCGGATTAAGAGGATTTGTGGCATAGGCTCGCAGATTCATGCCGGGAATGGGGTCACGCATGGAGATGTTCGCCAGAACGCTATACGTTCCCGGCACGAGCTTGTCCACGGACGAGTAGATGCGCGAGGACTCGGGGTCAATTTCATCAGACGCGGCAAGGAGGGAGGCGGCTGCAGACTCCTCCTCAGCAGACTGGGAATCCTGCATTTTCTCCGCATCGCTCGAAGCACCCTGCTTCTCCTGCTCCCCCTTCGCCGCCGAGGGAACGTCTTCTGCCGCAGCAGCTTTCTCATCGGCCTCTTGCTTGTCCGTCTGAACTTGCTGCGCCGCATCGGCATCCGGATGATTCTCCGACAAATCAGTATCGGTATTATCGGTGGTAGCCGCAGCCTCAGAATCCGTGACCGTGACGCCTTGGTCGGAATTTGCCCGCTCAGAGGCAACCTGGGCCTCCTGGGCCACCTCGGCAAACGCCGTCATCGGCAGCTGGGAGCCCACCATCGAGAGGGCGGCAACGAGTATCACCGCCTGCCTCAAACCATAGCGGAGCAATCGCGTAGCCCTGTTATCCATTTCTTCTCCCTTACTCCAAAAGACCCCGGCTCTAACGAAGCTGAGCCGAGGCCTTTAGCTTTGCGCCCCAAGATTCGTGCAAAAGCTCTTACTGTGCCGCACTCAAATCTGCGACAAGATGCAGGTTCCAAGCTTTATCGCCCCTGTACAGCGGGAACGTCGCGAACTCCTTCGACGGGGAAAACGTTGCGACCGAGGTACCCGCTGCAAAGTTCGTCACATCAAAGGTGATGGTTGCGATCCGGTTCGCATAAGGTGTGGTCCATGGGAACGGGGCCTTCCATGCCGTTTCAGTTGTGCCGACCACCGAGACCGCACCATCCGTCGAGGCATCAGCGATAGATAAAATGCCAAACGTATTGTTAACGATGGGGACCGTCAGCAGCTTTTTCCCGTCTTTTATTACAAGTGTCGCGTTGTTATACACGGGACTCGTAGGCTTATTGAGCGGAGGGTTGCCATTGTTAGTGACATAGGCGTTCTGCCCGATAGGCGTGTCTGCCTTATCAACGTACACGTTCGCAGTGACCGTGTACGTGCCATCTGTGCTCGCATCGGCAAACGCACTCGTGGGCACCGTCGCCAGGCCACAACCTGCCGTCGCCACGACCAGCGCAGCAGCACCCGTCACTTTCAGAAAATCTCGACGCGAATAATCCTTCTCCATAGTACTCTCCCCCTTCATCGGGAACTGCGGTAAAGCTTGGAGTTGAACGCTGCATGCTTCTGTTCATCTCTTGGCGTGCATTGTTTCATAAGAGAAACTTAAAAAAGGTTGCCAAGGTTACCATTGGCTAACTTTTTTGAGATTTTTCGGATTGCTTTCTAGAGGTCTCCGCGCCTCGTCAGCTTGAGGCGCCGACCCTCGCCCTCGAGCACGCCCTCCTCGATCATGCGGCGGAGCTCGCGCAGCAGAGCCTTATCGTTCACCGCCAGGTACTCCGCCAAGGCCTTGCGGCTATAGGGAATAATCACGTAACCGTCCTTGTCCTCCGGCAGGCGCCGCAGGTACAGCGCGATGCGCTTGCGAAGGCGCGGTTCGGAGAGCAGCGCGAGCTTGGCCGTGAGCGTCTTGACCTTCTTGGACATCTCGCCCATCACGTTGGCGTACAACCGCAGCAGTGCACCGTCACCGTTGCCCTTGACCCCCTCGGCGGGAAGAAAGAGGATGACGGAGTCCTGAAGGGCGATCGCCTCAACGGGCGCCGTCCCCACCGCCATGGGGACCGCCTCGGCAAAGGAATCCCCCACCTCGAAGCGCGAGATGATCTGACGCGAGCCGTCCTTGCCCAGCATACGCGCCTCGGTGCGACCCTTGAGCACCACAGGCACAGCCTTGAGCTTATCGCCGCTGTGAAAGACCGCCTCACCCTTGGAGAAGGAGCGCGTGTACGCGCCGAGGGCGCGCAGCAGGCCGGGCAGCTCGGCGGGATCTATGCCCGCAAAGACCGGGGACTTCTTGAGAACGGCCAGCGTTGCCTCATCGACATCCATGGTACTCGATGGCTCCTTTTCAGCCGCTCTCCCTGCACGCGGAAAGGCAGCTGGACGGAACGGCGGCATAGCATCCAGCTGTAATGGCTAATTGTTACACAAGGTTAACTTCATGCGGGTTGCCATGGCTACTTTTTGGAATTATTCCAGTGAGTGAGGGGCGGTGAGGCTTTTAGCGCAGCGGTCAATCCGTCGAAGATCGGGGCGCACGCGGCGTCGTCGAACAGCACAACTTTTCTCCATTTCAGGGGTCTTCGCGCGCCCAAACGTCGAAAAGCACTCGGGGCATGCAGCGACAATGCATCCGACGTCGAAAACGGCGCGCAAAACAAAGGCGGCGGGCCGCTTGGCGCGACTCGCCGCCTCTCGCTGCGTAGCGATTATTCTCGCCCGCGCCGATTACTTGTCCTCAGGCACCTCGTAGGTGGCAGACGGCGTGTTGTCGCACACGACGGTAAAGCCGCCGTCCTTGTCGACATCGACCGTCACCTGATCGCCCTCGCGCACCGTGCCGTCGATGATGGCGGCGGCGATGGCGTCCACGACCTCGCGCTGGACCAGACGCTTGAGCGGACGCGCACCGAACACGGGGTCCAGGCCGCCCACGGCGAGCATCTGCTTGGCCGCCGGGGTGATGGCAAGCGTCATGCGCTCCTTGGCCAGGCGTGCGCGGACGTCGGCAAGCTGGATGTCGACGATCTTCTCGATCTGCGCCATGCCGAGCGGATGGAACACCACGATATCGTCGATACGGTTGAGAAACTCGGGGCGGAAGGTCTGAGCCATGGCGGCGTCGACCTGATGGCGCATCTCCTCCTCGTCCTTGCCCGAAAGCTCGGCGATAGCCTTGGAGCCCACGTTAGACGTCATGATGATAATCGTGTTCTTGAAGGACACCTGGCGACCCTGGCCATCGGTCAGACGGCCGTCGTCGAGCACCTGCAACAGCACGTTAAAGACATCCGGATGGGCCTTCTCCATCTCGTCGAGCAAGATCACGGAGTAGGGACGACGGCGCACGGCCTCGGTGAGCTGGCCGCCCTCGTCGTAACCCACGTATCCCGGGGGCGCACCGATCAGACGCTGGACGCTGAACTTCTCCATGTACTCGGACATGTCGATACGCACGAGCGCGCGCTCGTCATCGAACAGGCACTCGGCTAGCGCCTTGGCGAGCTCGGTCTTGCCCACGCCGGTGGGGCCCAGGAAGAAGAAGCTGCCGATGGGCTTGTCCGGGTCGGAGAGACCCGCACGGCTGCGACGCACGGCCGCGGCAACGGCGGAGACGGCCTCGTCCTGACCGATGACGCGCTTATGCAGCTCGCCCTCCAGGCCCTTCAGCTTGTCGAGCTCGCCCTGCATCATCTTGGACACGGGCACGCCGGTCCAGGCGCTCACGACCTCGGCGATCTCATCGGAGGTCACCTGTTCGTTGAGGCCCTCGCCGTCCTGCTGCTTTTGTGCCTCAAGCGCGGCCTCGGAATCCTGAATCTGCTGCTGCAGGCCCGGAATCACGGAGTAGCGCAGCTCGGACGCACGGCCCAGGTCGCCGTTGCGCGTCGCACGCTCCTCTTCGCTCTTGGCCTCGTCGAGCTGTCCTTTGAGCTCCTGCACGTGATCGATGGCGTTCTTTTGGTTGAGCCAGCCGGCCTTTTGCACGTTGAGCTTTTCCTGGACCTCGGCGATCTCCTGGCGCAGGGCCTCCAGACGCTCCTTGGAGGCGTCGTCGGTCTCCTTCATGAGCGCCTGCTCCTCGATCTGCAGCTGGGTGAGCTGACGCGTGGTGGCGTCGATCTCGACCGGCATGCTGTCGAGCTCCATGCGCAGGCGGCTTGCCGCCTCATCGACCAGGTCGATGGCCTTGTCGGGCAGAAAGCGATCGGCGATGTAGCGATCGGAGAGGTCGGCGGCGGCCACGAGCGCGCTATCGGTGATATGCACGCCGTGGAAGATCTCGTACTTCTCCTTGAGGCCACGCAGGATCGAGATGGTGTCCTCGACGGTAGGCTCGGAGACCATCACAGTCTGGAAACGACGCGCGAGCGCCGCGTCCTTCTCGATGTACTTGCGGTATTCGTCGAGCGTAGTCGCGCCAATCGCGTGCAAGTCGCCACGGGCAAGCGCAGGCTTGAGGATGTTGCCGGCGTCCATGGAGCCCTCGGTTGCACCCGCGCCCACGATGGTGTGGAGCTCATCGATGAACAGGATGACCTTGCCTTCCGATTTTTGCACCTCCTTGAGCACGGCCTTCAAGCGGTCCTCGAACTCACCGCGGTACTTGGCGCCGGCGACCAGCGCGCTCATGTCGAGCTCGATGAGGTCGCGGTCGCGCAGGGTGCTCGGCACGTCGCCGGCCACGATACGTTGGGCGATGCCCTCGACAATAGCCGTTTTACCGACGCCCGGCTCACCGATGAGCACGGGGTTGTTCTTGGTGCGGCGGGACAGGACCTGGATGGTACGACGGATCTCGTCGGTACGGCCGATGACCGGGTCGAGCTTGCCGGCGCGGGCGAGATCGCAGATGTTGCGACCGTACTGCTCCAGTGCCTCAAACTGAGTCTTGTCCTCGGCAGACGTCACGCGGTCATCGCCACGCAGCTCCTCGTAGACTTGCTCGATGCGCTCCTTGGTGACGCCGGCGTCGCGCAGCACGCGGCCCGCCTCGCCCTTGTCCTCGGCAAGCGCCATCAGCAGATGCTCAGTCACCACAAAGCTGTCGCCCATCTTGGTGGCCTTCTTCTCGGCCTTTTCGATGACGCGGACGAGCTCGTTGGACAGGCCCATCTGCTGGCCCTCGCCCGAAACCTTGGGCGCGTGGTCGATGGCATCCTGTGTGGAGCGTGCGAGCTGAGCCGGGTCGGCGCCGATGCGCTCGATGATCACGGAGATATTGCGCTCGCCGGCACCGAGCAGGGCAGACAGCAGATGAATCGGCTCCACCGCGCCGGCCTGCGCGTCAGCGGCCGTGCTCATGGCGGTCTGCAGCGCCTCGCGCGACGTCATTGCTAGCTTATCGATTCTCATGGAATCACCTCTCTTGGGGCGGCCGCCCTACGGGGCGGCTTCACGTTGTTCGAGAAGTATTGTTGCCAGCTTCGCTCGATCTTATACACAAATCTAAGTCTCTATATATAAGATTTTCTGAGTGATTGAGAGATAGGGAGCAGGCACGCTCGCCCGCTGTGGCCTCGTCCCCTTACTATCTCAATCTGTAACATCTAGCGACTGTTTATGGCTCCAGATGTTACAAATCAAGATGAAATGGCCAACGGCGCCCGTTTGTCTCAATCTGTAACATCTACTCGGCAAATAGAGCTCCATCTGTTACAAATCGAGACGAACAGAAGACGCCCGAATCGAAAATCTAAATCTGTAACACCAAGCCCACTTTTAGCGGCCAAGATGTTACAGATCGAGACAGACCGAAAACCACCACAAAGAGGACAGGCACCTTTGTGGTGGTCGCGGTCTCTACTCCTTCGCCGAACCCGTACTTCCCGATTCGACGGTCCAGGGCATCTCATCCTCGAACAGCCATGTACGGGCAGACCCACTATCGCGTGCAGTCTGCGGGTCAGGCAAGCAGGTCTGTTTATAGGCATCTTGGATACACTGACCCATAAAATCGTTGAGCTCGGTCTGGTCGCCCTCCATGACATAGGCGACATCGCCGTCCATGATGTAGATGCCCGGACCCTCATTGCCCTCGTAGCCCGGATCGTACGAGACATCACATAACTTTGCGCCGTTTGCAGTGTCCAGCTCGATAGAAGAGTGGCATCCGCCAACCATGTCGTTCGCTTTTGCCCGATAGGACGCATATCCGTACCAACGCTTAAATGTTTTGCCCTTGAGTAGCTCGGACGTCCTATCGATCAGGCTTGTATCCGTGGTATAGCGCATGGCCCCAAGCTGAATACGCGGATAATTGCTAATACCCAGCACAGCCGGCTGCTCATCAAAATCAACGGTAATGGTCTCGGGCTTGTCGTCGCCGGTCAGAAGTTCGACAGATTGAGTCACAGGCTTGACCACCGGCTCCGTCACCGCAGCAGGTAGAAATGCCATACCGACAGCGCCCGCGCCAACCACAGCGATCGCAAGCGCCAAAACAATCAATCCAATACGGGCAGGACTTCTCACAGCAAAGCACCTCACAATGCAAGCCTTCACCACCTGCACTAATGATATCGCCAGCCAGCACTATTACCTAAAGGAGCCGCGCGCTCCTCACCACCACAAAGGGGACAGGCACCTTTGTGGTGGTTTTCGACGCTAACGGTCGACCATCTCGCGCCATGAGATTAAACTTGAATTGTTCTCTGAACATATCCATTTCTGCCTATCCTCAACAGATCTTTGTCTCGAGGAGCGCATATGAAGCCGTCTCATTCCACCGGCCGCAACGTCATCGCCATTCTCGCCATACCCATCGTGATGCTCTTCCTTATCGTCATCACGCCCTTTTCTTTTGGTATCGCCTCGCCCTTCGATCTTTGCGGGATGATCGACGCCGGCTCGCGTGCCACCTCGCTCTCCTTTGTCTGCCGTGGCGTGTTCTACGAATATGCAATTCCCACCGGAAGTTGGCAGTCCAAGTTACCGTTGCTCGGCAAGGTCGACGGATGCTCCCCCTATTTCTGCCTTGAACCTCAGGCGCTAAACTATCTGATCGACGACCAGCCACTCGACTCCATCACCCTCGCCTACGACTACGCACCAAACACCGATGAGCGCCACATGAACCAAGTCCTCGACAAGCTGCTTGGACAGTGCGGGCTCACCGCGGAAGCCGGTCGAACCATCTATAGCAACCAGAAATTAAAGCGAACAGAACTCCGCCGTGTCGGAAAAATCAAAGGGCGAAACGGGGCCGCCTACTGGGATGCCTGGGCAACACGCGACAAGGGCGAATTCGGACACAGCACCTATATGGTCACTGTCTACACCAAAGACGGAATTAAGGACAATGTTGACGATTTCGCGTCGTCCAAACTCGGCATCCCCAAAACAACCAAACCCGCCACCCCAGATGAAATCCTGTAGAGGCATTCATTAAAATGCTGCCCAGCGATCACAATAACATCGAGCCCGCCCCCCACCACCACAAAGGGGACAGGCACCTTTGTGGTGATTTTCGACTCCGGCGCTCATCTGTCTCGATCTGTAACATCTAGCGGCCGTTTTTGACCCCAGATGTTACAGATTGAGATGAAATGCTCAGCGGCGCCCGTTTATCTAAATCTGTAACAACTACTCGGCAAATAAGGGTCCACCTGTTACAGATCGAGATAAACAGAAGACACCCGAATCGATAATCTAAATCTGCAACACCAAGCCCACTTTTAACGGCCCAGATGTTACAGATCGAGACAGACTGAAAACCACCGCAAAGGGGCACCTTTGTGGTGGTCGCGTTCTCTACTCTTTTGCCGAGCCCGTGCTTCCCGATTCGGCGGTCCAGGGCATCTCATCCTCGAATAGCCATGTACGAGCAGATCCACCATCGCGTGCAGTCTGCGGGTCGGGCAGGCAGGTCTGGTCGTACGCGTCCATCACGCAACGATCCAAAAAATCGATCACCTGCTGCTGGTCGCCTTCAAGAATGTAGGTCACGCCGCCATCTTGGATATAGACGCCGTCCCCACCTCCGGCTTTTGCGTATTCCGGATTGTAGTTAACGGTGCGCATCAGTTTGCCATCAGATGAATACAACTTCAGCGTTGTATAGTAGCCACCGTTCACAGAACCACGTCGGCGCTCATAGGCATCCCAACCGTCCCAGCGTTTGAACGAACGCCCGTTTAGCAAGTCCAGCGCCTGTCGGGACAACTTCTCGTCCTTGGTATAGCGAGACGAGCCAAGTTCAATCATGGGGTAGTTGCTTATGCTTAGAATGCCCGGCGTTTCCTCGATATCGAGCGTTATCTCATCGGGCTTTGTAACGTCCGAAATCATTTGCCCGGGCATCGAAGCAACAAGGGACGCCATCTCAACCGTCTGCTCAACCCCACTCGGCCCATAGAAGATAAGCGAGCCAAATAGGACCACGCCCGCAGCAGCGACGACGCAAGCCACCAACAGCAACAAAACAGAAGTGCAACGCTTCATCTTCAACTCCACAAACGAGAGTGTTTTGAGCTCACTTTAAAGCGCCAACTTCATACTGTCAATTCTAGATAGCATATGAACAAAGGCGCACTCCCCCATAGAGGAGAGTTGCAACCTCGATTTTAGCGCCCTCAAGACCCAACGAGCAGCACTTAACAAGTAGCCCCGGTTATACCTTTCTCTGACGCGACCCTCGCGAAGCGCGTGAGCGGCAGGGAAAGGTATAACCGGGGCGGACAAGTATGTGCGTTACTCGGCAGCGGCCTTGAACTTGTTGTAGTTGATCAGGCAGCCGGCCTTGACGATGGCGCGCTCCTCTGCCGTCATATCGGCGATGTAGAGCTCAATCTGCTCGGCCGTGCCGTCGGCGCGCACAACGTAGGCAGCGATGTTCTTTAGATCGCCATCGAGTGCGGCACGGATACCCGGCACAAAGACGTAGTCGCCCACCTCAAAGTTGGGCTCGGCCTCCATCTGGAAGGGCACCATGCCCCAGTTCATCACGTTGGAGCGATAGCGCTTGGTGGCGTACTCGTGGACGATGTTGGCCAGGCCGCCAATCACGCGCTGGCAGCTCGCGGCCTGCTCGCGGGCAGAGCCGTCGCCCGGCTTCTTGGCATAGAGCATGGAGCCGTACTCGGTCGTTTTGGCATCGGCCGCGACACCCGCGCCGGCCAGCGCCTCAAACACGCTGGCAAGCTCGGCATCGAGTGCTGCCAGGTCACCCGCGAACTCACCGGCCACGCGGCGCTTCTCCACCGCATCGACCTCCTTGGAGCGACCCACGTAGGCAGGGTCGCGACGGCTCAGAGCAAACTCGGCCAGACCCAGAGGGTTGGAGCGGAAGGAGCTCGTCTCGCCCGAAGGAATGAGCTCGTCGGTCGTGGTGACCGGGTCCATGATCTTGGAGCACACCTTGAGCAGGATGTCGTCGCCGAGGGGCTCCATCGCGGGCCACGGCTTGATGTTGGGGCCTTCGACCAGCTCGTCGGCAGGCTCCGCCTTGCCAAAGCCCCAGTACACGCGCTTTTTGTACGGCGCGTCGTCAAAGGTGTACTCGCAGGCCTCGTCCCAAGTCTCCTCGGGCAGGTCGGTCGCCGGCGTCAGGACGCCGCCGTTGGCAGCCGTCGCCGCAATGGAGCGGGCGTCCATCAGGGCCACGGCGCTCAGCTGGCCATTACCCGGCTTGGAGCCCTCGCGGTTGGGGAAGTTGCGCGTAGTGTGGCGGATGGACAGGCCGTTGTTGGCAGGCGTGTCGCCGGCGCCAAAGCACGGGCCGCAGAATGCCGTGCGCACGATCGCGCCGGCCTCCATAAGGTCGTAGATGTAGCCGCGGCGTGTAAGCTCGAGCGCCACGGGTTGGCTTGTGGGATAGACCGACAGCGAGAACTCGCCGCAGCCGGTGTTGGCGCCCTTGAGCACGCGGGCAGCCTGGACCACGGAGTCGTAGTTGCCGCCCGAGCAGCCGGCGATAACGCCCTGCTGCACGTGCAGCTTTCCGTCGACGATCTTGTCGAGCAGGCTAAAGTGCGTCTTGCCCTCGCCGATCTTGGCGGCCTCGAGCTCCACCTCATGCAGGATGTCCTCGAGATTCTCGTTGAGTTCGTCGATCTCAAAGCCGTTGGAAGGATGGAACGGCAGCGCGATCATGGGCTTGATGCTCGACAGATCGACCTCGACGCAGCCGTCGTAGTAGGCAACATCGGCGGGCTTGAGTTCGCGGTAGTCGTCGCCGCGGCCGTGCATGGTCAAAAACGCGTGCGCGTCCTCGTCGGTGGCCCAGATGCTCGACAGGCAGGTGGTCTCGGTGGTCATGACGTCGATGCCGTTGCGGTAGTCGGTCGTCATGCTCGCGATGCCGGGGCCCACAAACTCCATGACCTTGTTCTTAACGTAGCCCTTGGCAAAGACGGCTCGGATGATGGCGAGCGCCACATCGTGCGGGCCGACGCCGGGACGCGGGGCGCCCGTGAGGTAGATGGCGACGACGCCGGGATAGGCGACGTCGTAGGTGTCACGCAGCAGCTGCTTTGCCAGCTCGCCACCGCCCTCGCCCACGGCCATGGTGCCCAGGGCGCCATAGCGGGTGTGCGAGTCGGAGCCCAGGATCATCTTGCCGCAGCCGGCGAAGTTCTCACGCATAAAGGAGTGGATGACGGCGATGTGCGGCGGGACGAAAATGCCGCCGTATTTTTTGGCCGCGGAAAGGCCAAAGACATGGTCGTCCTCGTTGATGGTGCCGCCCACGGCGCACAGCGAGTTGTGGCAGTTGGTGAGCACGTAAGGCAGCGGGAACTGCTCCATGCCCGAGGCGCGCGCCGTCTGGATGATGCCGACAAAGGTGATGTCGTGGCTCGCCATGGCATCGAAGCGAATCTTGAGCGCCTCGGGATCTCCGGACGTATTGTGTGCCTGGAGGATCGAATACGCGATGGTGCCACGCTTGGCGTCCTCGGGCGTCTGCGTAATACCACGCTCGGCAGCCTCGGCTGCAGGCACAACCTCGCTGCCGCCGCGCAGGTAGATGCCGTCCTCGTACAGCTTGACCATACTGTCTCCCACTCTGCCCAAAAATTTGAGCGCATAGCATACATTCGTTCAATATCGTGCCATAGAACGGTTGCAAGTGGGTTACGAATCTACACGTTCACTTTATCTCGGTAAAGTAAAGGATGAACCCGGCGAGGGCCGGCAGATTTAGTGCAAGAGTGTCCCTTTCGACTAGTCATTTAAGAACGTCCCCAATGACTACCAACGACTACCGCATCCGGAGCAAGGCAACGCCGCAGGTAGAGGACGGACAGCGAGCGACGTCTAGAGCGAACAAGCTGGCATGAAAAAGGCAAGGCATAGACCTTCTGGTCATGCCTTGCCTTTTGAATGACAAATTGTCGCTCTGGGCGGCGCGCAGCGTCGGCCCGTTACGCGGTTTGGTAAAACCGCGTAACTACAAATCCCCGCCGG
The DNA here is from genome assembly GCA_048246715.1 of Collinsella aerofaciens. Taxonomy (GTDB): domain Bacteria; phylum Actinomycetota; class Coriobacteriia; order Coriobacteriales; family Coriobacteriaceae; genus Collinsella; species Collinsella aerofaciens_BY. The sequence continues at coordinate 44,946 of DBFBCB010000032.1, forward strand.
CGCCCAGCAGCTTGCGCATGACCTGTTCGGGGTTAACCGAGCCGTCGCGCGGGGCCAGGGCGGTGATCTTCTTCTGCATCTTGTACTCGTGCAGCTCGTCCTCGAGCTGGCGCACGCGAGCACGGAGCTTTTCGTTCTCGCGCTCGCGCTCCTCAGAACGCTCCTTCATATCGAGGATACGCACCACGCCGGCGAGGTTGATGCCCTCGTCGGTCAGCTGGTTGATGAGCTCCAGGCGCTCGATATCGGCACGCGAATACAGGCGCGTGTTGCCGCCCGAGCGCTGGGGGTTCACCAGGCCCTTGGACTCGTAGACGCGCAGAGTCTGCGGATGCATGCCGGTCAGCTCGGCCGCCACGCTGATCATGTACAGCGGTTTGTTCCTATTGTCCTCGGCCATGCTACCTGACCCCTTTCCGTCTCGTTATCGTCCATCATAAGCCCGCGGGCGCGGGCGTGCGCCACGACCGCCCTAGTATGTCGCCTTGTAACGGTTGACCTTCTCGCGGTAGTCGCGTGTGTCGGCCTCGCGCAGCTTGGTCATGGCATCGCGCTCGTCATCGGATAGGTTCGTGGGGACCTGCACCTTGATCTCGACAAGCAGTGCACCGGTGCGCCCGCGATGCTTAACGTCGGGCGCGCCCATCTCCTTAAAGCGGAACTTCTTGCCCGTCTGGGTACCCGCGGGCACCTTCAAACGGACCGTCGCACCGCCGGGCGTGGGCACGTCCACCGTGCAGCCGAGCGCCGCCTCGTAGACCGAGACCGGTACCTCCATGGTCACGTCGGCACCCTTGCGCTTAAACAGCGGATGCTCCTCCACGTGCGTGGTTACGACCAGGTCGCCGCGCTCGCCGCCGGCAACGCCATACTCGCCGCGACGTTTATAACGCAGCTTGCCGCCGTCGACCGCGCCTGCAGGCACCGAGACCGTAATGGTCTGCTGCTCGCCCGTCGAGGGAATGCGGTAGGTGACCTTGTGCGTCACACCGCGAAACGCGTCCTCGGCCGTCACATCAACGGTCAGCGACAGGTCGCCGCCCTTGCGAGCACGGCTGCGGCCCGCGCCGGCACCGGCAGCGCCCGCAGCCCCGGCAAAGCCCGAGCCCCAGTCGCTGCCCCAGGCGCCGTTGCCGCTAAAGATGCTATCGAAGATGTCGCCCCAGCCGCTGGCGCCCGCGCCGGCACCGTAGCCGCCGCCATACGCGCCACCCGCGCCCGGCATGCCGCCAAACATGAGCATCTGGTCGTACTCTTTGCGCTTCTTCTCGTCCGAAAGCGTCTCGTAGGCCTCGCTGATCTCCTTAAACTTGGCCTCGTCGCCGCCGGCATCGGGGTGATATTTTTGCGCGAGTTTGCGAAACGCACTCTTGATCTCTTTGTCGGAGGCGCTCTTGGATACGCCCAGGATGTCATAGAAGGTTTTGCCTGCAGCCATCGTAGCTCCTCTCCTGTTACGTCCGCCGCCCATGCAGACGACGGCTCATGCTTTCATATGGCACTAGGCCAGAAAGGGCCCCGGGTGTTGCCCCGGGGCCCTTCTCAATTACTCCTCGGTGCTCTCGGCCGTATCGGCCGTAGCATCCTCGGGCGCCGCTTCGGGCTCCGGTGCGGGGCGCTTCTCGCCACCGTAGGTCACCGTCACCATCGCGGAACGCAGAATGCGGTCCGCCATGCGGTAGCCCTTCTGGTACACGTCGTTGACGGTCTCGTCGTACTGCGATGCGTCCTCGACGCGGCCCACGGCCTGGTGCTCGAGCGGATCGAACGCCTCGCCCTTGGGGTCGATGGGCTCAACGCCCTCGTGCGCAAACACATCGAGCAGCTTGGCATGCACCGCGTCGACACCGTCGACGAACTGCTTAAAGTCGTCGGCAAGCTCCTGGCTGCGGGCATGGTCGATCGCACGCTCGATATCGTCGACCACCGGCAGCAGCGCGGTGACGAGCTTCTCGGTCGCGCGCTCGCGCTCGGCGATACGCTCATTGGCGGTGCGGCGACGGAAGTTCTCCCAGTCGGCCTGCAGACGGGCGGTGCGCTCGGTGGCGTCCTTTGCCTTGTCCTCGGCGGCCTTCTGAGCCTCTGCCGCAGCATCGAGCTCGTTGCGCACGTCGGCAAGCTCTTTCTGAGCCTGCTCGAACTTGAGCTTAAAGTCGTTGTCGGCGGCTTCCTCACCGGCGCGGATAGCGGCTTCCACCATCTCGTCCTCGGTCATCGTCGCCTCCTTGTTGGAATCCTCTACTTGGTTCTCGGCAGCCTCGGCGGCCGGGGCCTCGTTGGCCTCGGTAACGTCTGCGGCCTCTACGGGAATCTTCACGTCCTTCTCCTCAGAGTCAACGGGGGCGGCACCAACGGCGGCCGCCTCCGTGCGAGCTTTACGAGCGGACATGATTACTTGTCCTCGTCGTCCACAACCTCGTAGTCGGCATCGACGACGTCATCGTCGGCAGGCTGGGCGCCGGCGGCACCGTCGGTCTGCTGCTGAGCGTCGGCGTAGACAACCTGGGCCAGCTCGTAGGCCACGGACTGCAGGGACTCGCCGGCGGCCTTGATGGCCTCGACGTCAGAGCCCTCGAGCGCCTTCTTGGCGTCGGCGATAGCGGCCTCGGCCTTGGACTTCACATCGGCGGAAACCTTGTCGCCCAGCTCGTTGAGGGTCTGCTCGGTGGAGTAGCACAGGCTGTCGGTCTGGTTGCGGACCTCGACCTCTTCCTTCTGCTTCTTGTCCTCCTCGGCATGAGCCTCGGCGTCCTTGACCATACGATTGACTTCGTCGTCGGACAGAGCGGTGGAGCCGGAAATGGTGATCTGCTGCTCCTTGCCGGTGCCCTTGTCCTTAGCGGAGACCTTGACGATGCCGTTGGCGTCGATGTCGAAGGTGACCTCGATCTGCGGCACACCGCGGCGGGCAGCCGGAATACCGGTCAGCTGGAACTTACCGAGCGACTTGTTGTCGCGGGCAAGCTCGCGCTCGCCCTGGAGCACGTTGATCTCGACGCTGGTCTGGTTGTCGGCAGCGGTGGAGTAGACCTCGGTCTTGGAGGTCGGGATCGTGGTGTTGCGGTCGATCATCTTGGTCATGATGCCGCCCATGGTCTCGACGCCCAGCGACAGCGGGGTAACGTCGAGCAGCAGGATGCCCTCGACGTCGCCGGTGAGCACGCCGCCCTGGACGGCAGCGCCGTCGGCAACGACCTCGTCGGGGTTCACGGACATGTTGGGCTGCTTGCCGGTCATAGTCTTGACGAGCTCCTGGACGGCGGGCATACGGGTGGAGCCGCCGACGAGGATGACCTCGGTCAGATCGGAGAGCTTAAGCTTGGCGTCGCGCAGGGCGTTGGTGACAGGTTGCTTGCAGCGCTCGAGCAGGTCACGGGTGATCTTCTCGAACTCGGCGCGGGTCAGCGTGTAGTTGAGGTGCAGCGGGCCAGACTGGTTCATGGTGATGAACGGCAGGTTGATGGTGGTCTGCTGGGCGGCGGAGAGCTCCTTCTTGGCGTTCTCGGCGGCCTCCTTCAGACGCTGCAGGGCCATGGGGTCCTGACGCAGGTCGACACCGTTCTCCTGCTGGAACTTATCGGCCATCCAATCGATGACGCGCTGATCCCAGTCGTCGCCGCCCAGGTGGTTGTCGCCCGAGGTGGACAGAACCTCAAACACGCCGTCGGCGAGGTCGAGGATGGAGACGTCGAAGGTGCCGCCGCCCAGGTCGAAGACCAGGATGCGCTGGTCGGTGCCCTGCTTGTCCAGGCCATAGGCAAGAGCAGCAGCGGTCGGCTCGTTGACGATACGCTTGACGTTGAGGCCGGCGATCTTACCGGCGTCCTTGGTGGCCTGACGCTGGGCGTCGTTGAAGTAGGCCGGGACGGTGATGACGGCGTCGGTGACGGTCTCGCCCAGGTACTTCTCGGCGTCGGCCTTCATCTTCGCGAGCGTCATGGCGCTCACCTGCTCAGCGGTGTAATCCTTGCCCTCGATGTCGACGACGGCACGGCCGCCCTGGCCCTCCTTGACCTCATACGGCACGGTCTTGATCTCGGAGGTGCACTCGGAGTACTTGCGGCCCATGAAGCGCTTGATGGAAAACACGGTGTTCTTGGGGTTGGTGACAGCCTGGTTCTTAGCGGCCTTACCCACGACACGGTCGCCGTCGGCACGGAAGCCCACGACGGACGGGGTGGTGCGGTCACCCTCGGCGTTCACGATAATGGTCGGAGAACCGCCCTCGAGAACGGCCATTGCGGAGTTAGTAGTACCAAGGTCGATACCAAGAATCTTGCCCATTAGAAATTCCCTCTCTCTTGTGCGTTTGCACCGACTCGGCGGTCTGCCGCGCGGTGTTTCGGCTTGTCTTTCAGGATGTAGTGTATCCCCTTATGGGCCGGAATATACAAAATCTAAGTCAATTCATATAAGATTTCTTATTGCTGAGAGTTTAGGTTCTTAAATGCGCAGGTAGATGCGCTGATTGAGTTCTCGGCAAATCTATCGAGATCTATGTAGAGATGGCTGAGGTTTGGGTCCGGGGGCGCCTGGGGCTGCCTTGTGGAAAGCTCGTCCCGGTTTGAGCGTGGATTCCGGGTCGCAGTTTCCCGTCTGAAGACTCAACCGGAAACCGTATCCCGTTTTGAGAGCTGATACCGGCTCGCAGTTTCCGCTAGCGGGCCTAACCGGAAACTGCAACCCGTTTTTCGGCCAAATAACGGGATGCCCTTTCCGCAGGCGCGCTCAATCGCCCTATATTTCAAGTCACCTTTAGCTAACATTTGCGCAGCTCAACGGCCCCACCTGCGCGTTTTTTAGTAAACCTTGGCATACTCGGCGAACGGTATGAAGATGCCGGCCAGAGGGTATTGCAAACGGTCGCTCCCGTGGTATGTTTTTGCCCGAATCAAACCGGCGCGCATCGCCTGTAGCGTCGGTCAACAGAGAGGAAACTACCATGGCTCATCCCGTAATTGATGCCGACGAGTGCATCGCTTGTGGCGTTTGCGTCGACTCCTGCCCCGCTGGCGTTCTGGAGCTCCAGGACGTTGCTACCGTCGCCGACGAGGATTCCTGCGTCGCCTGTGGCGCTTGCCAGGACGCTTGCCCCGCTGGCGCGATCACCGAGATCGTCGAGGAGTAACAACTCCCCCACTTGCACACTCAGAAGTACACCGTGCACAAAAAGGAGGCCTCCGCATCGCCGCGGAGGCCTCCTTTTTTGTGCGGATAACTAATTTGGCACCGCCGTTGGTTGAACTCGCGCCAGACACTATGACCCAATCCGAGGGCACCAAAAAGATAGGAGCCCCCGCTCGTGACCGCGGGTCGGGGCTGCGACAATGATGTTGAAGTGCCATAGGCGCAGCCGCGCCGCAACGAGGTTGGGAGGCTCCCATGCCAAAGT
>DBFBCB010000033.1:0-42721 GCA_048246715.1 Collinsella aerofaciens
CGACCTGGAAGAGTACATAGCCCATTGGAACGCGCGGCGCAGGCAGGTAAGATTGAAGGGCCTGACGCCGGAGGAGTTCCGGAACCAGGCCCTTGCGGCGTAGTCGCTATTTATTCAGTCCAAGTTTCGGGGCGCAGTTCATTGTCCCCTTTGTGGTGGTTATTGATCGGCTAGCCTTCGAGCTGCGCTACCTTGTAGCGGTAGGCAGCGGCGATGACATCTTTGCAGCCCTCGCGGCCCAGCTTGGCGCGGTTGACGACGATGTCCTTGCCACTCGTCATCTTCCACTTTCCGGCGCTGTAGCGCTTATAGAACGCCTCGCGCGCCTTCTGCTGCTGCTTGACCAGCTTGGCGCCCTTCTTTTTGTTAAGGCCACGCTTCTTGCGCACGATCTCGACGCGGTCCTCAAAGGGCGCGGTCACCAACACGGCAATGTGGTTGGGGTTGTTACGCAGCAGGTAATCGGACAGACGGCCTTCGATAATGCAGCTCTCGGTCTCGCCCAGGTCCAAAATCACCTGGCTCATCTTTTGGAACAACTTGTCCGAGTACGAGCGCGCATCGTAGCGGTCGGGCAGGAACGCCATGTTCTCCACGGCCAGACGTTCGTCATAGGCGGCCATCTTATCGAGCGACTCGCCCGCGCGCAGAGACGCGCGCACCAGCAGCTCGTTATCGTACAGCGGAATCCCCAACTCGTTGGCGAGGATGCGTCCAATCTCGTGGCCCTCGGCACCAAAGTCGCGCGCGATGGTAATGACCACAGGACTCTTCTTATTCACCAGATCGCTCATCGCGATTCCTTTCTAACAAATGAGAAATAGGCAATTCCTGATTCCCATTTTGTCACTTAGACCGTCCTGGTTTCCCAAGTGCGGCAGATTGCCCCGAAAGAGGAGCGCCGCGTACTAAATGTACGCAAGCGACGATTGAGGGGCAAGGTGCCGTGCTTGGGAAACCAGGACTATGCGGCCACGATACGGCGTTGATATGCCCTCACCAGCAGCGAGATACCAAAGTTGAGCACAAAGTACATCGCAAACACCAGACCGTAGAGCATAAGCACCTGCGACAGGTCGATCGCGTGAGCCATCACAACGTTTGCCGTGTACATGAGCTCGGCCACGTTAATGCCCGAAAGATACGAGCTGTCCTTAATGACGGTCGTGCACTGGCTAAACAGCGCCGGAATGATCGTCTTAAACGTCTGCGGCAGAATGATATAGCGCATGGTGGCAAAGAAGCCAAAGCCCTGGCTCTGCGCCGCCTCAAACTGGCCGCGCGGAATCGAGTTGAGGCCGCCGCGCACAATCTCGGCCATAACAGCGCTAGTAAACAGCGTAAAGGCGATGGTCGAAATCACAATGTCCAAACCCTGCACCGTAAAGTAGATAAACAGAATCCACAACAGGTTTGGCGTGCAGCGGAACAGTTCAATATAGGCGCTCACCAAAATACGGAACGGGCGGGGCGCATAGCTCTTAACGAGCGCCAGCACCGTGCCAAAGATGAGCGAGAAAAAGATCGACAGCGCCGAGACCTCGATCGTCTTAACAAAGCCGCCCCAAATGTAGAGCAGGTTGGTCGCGTTGAAGATTTCCATGCGCTAGGCCTCCTCTACGTTGTCGAGCCCCAGCTCGGCCAGGCTCACGCCGCGCGGACGCTCCTTGGAGCGGCGCTCGAGCCACTGCACCAGCATGGCGAGCGGAAAGCAGATGATGAAGTACATAAGGCAGCAGACGATGTATCCCTGCAGGTAACCGTACAGACTCACAAAGTTGTCGGAACGGTACATAAGGTCGCCGCCGGCCACAAGCGCCAGCACCGACGTGTTCTTGACCAGGTTGAGCGCCTGGTTACACAGCGGTGGCAGAATGATCTTGAATGTCTGGGGCAGCACGATGTACCAGTACGCCTGCGCACGGGTGAAGCCCTGGCTCTGGGCCGCCTCCATCTGACCGCGCGGAACTGCCTCGATACCAGTGCGGATGACCTCCGAAATGTAGGCCGCGTGATACAGGCCCACGCCCAAGAAGCCCAGCACGAACGGCGCGATGCGCACCGGCTGGTCGGCACCGGTTATGGCCTGCAAAAACTGCGGACCGGCCATGTACATAAAGAGCACCTGCACGGGCAACGGGGTGTTCTGGTAAAACTCCACGTACACGCGGCTTATGGCGCGCAGCACGCGCGAGCGAGTGGTAGAGAACACGCCCAGCAGCGTGCCCAGCACCAGCGACAGCAGCAGGCCGGCAACGACCACCTGCAGCGTCACGCCAAAGCCCTCCCAGAAGGGCCCCATGTTTTGAAATGTCGTCGACCAACGGTCGGCGTCAAATAATCCTTCGAGCATTTGATTCCTTCCTTGGACGATGCGCCTATACAAGACCCCAGGTCTTGACCTCTTGGTCGAGCCAGCCGTCGGCCAGGCGATCGCAAATCACCTGATCGACCACGGCCGAAAGGTCGCAGCCCTTCTTGGTCGCCACGCCGTAGCCCTGCTCGCCAAACTTGACCTCGGGCTGCAGCAGCTCAACGGTCTCGTTCATGTAACCGGCCAGCGTGGAGCGGTCCATGGCAAAGACGTCGATATTGCCGGCATCGAGCGAACTCTTGATGATGGGATAGCCGCTAAAGGCCCTAAACTCGGGCTTGCAGCTAAAGCCATTGTCCTTAATCATCTGCTCGATCAGGCCCTGCGTGGTAGCACCCTGGCTCACGCCAATGACCTTGCCGTCCAGGTCCTCAATCGAGGTAAAGCCCGAACGCTTCTTGACCATGAGTCCCACGTAGTCGGTGCGGTACGGCGTCGAGAAATCCCAGCTCTTCTTGCGCTCGTCGGTGATGGTGTAGGTCGCCGCGACCACGTCAAGCTGGCCGTTATCGATCAGCGGGCCGCGCGTCTTGGGCGTTACGTCGGTAAACTCGACAAGCTCCTGGGCACGGGCCTCCTTGTAGCTCACGCCAAAGACGGCAGCGGCGATTTGGTAGCACAAATCGACTTCCATGCCCTCAAAGCGGTCCTTGGCGGTGTCGTAATAACCGTAGCCGGGAACGTCCTTCTTAACGCCGGCATTCAGATGGCCGCGCGACTTGATGGCCGCAAGCTTGGACCCCTTGTCGGAGTCCTCGCCGCTGGTGGAGTTGCCGCAACCGGTAAGCGCGGTCCCCGTCAGCGCGAGCATGCCGGCGCCAGCCAGCTGCAAAAAGTGACGGCGCGACACGGCCGCCCTCGTCATATCCGTCATGTCCATCACCGCGCCTAGTGCAGAATCTTGGACAGGAACTCGCGGCAGCGCGGGTTCTCGGGATTATCGAAGAAGTGCTCGGGCGTGCCCTCCTCCAGAATGCGGCCGTCCTCCATAAAGATGACGCGGTCGGCCACCTGGCGCGCAAAGCCCATCTCGTGCGTCACGCAGATCATGGTGATGTCCTCCTGCGCGAGCTCAATCATAACGTCCAGAACCTCCTGGACCATCTCGGGGTCGAGCGCCGAGGTCGGCTCGTCAAACAGGATGATGGGCTGCTTGGTGCACAGGGCACGGGCGATGGCGATGCGCTGCTGCTGACCGCCCGAGAGATTCTGCGGATACTCGCCGGCCTTATGCGCCATGCCGACGCGCTTGAGCGCGGCGATGGCGATCTCGGTCGCCTCCTCCTTGCTCTTCTTTTGCAGCTTGATGGGCGCGAGCGTCAGATTACCCAGCACCGTCATGTTGGGATACAGGTTGAACTGCTGAAACACCATGGAGCTATACTTGCGAGCCATCTCCAGGTGGTTCTTTTTGGTGAGCGGCGTACCGTCGATGACGACCTCGCCCGACGTGGGCTCCTCCAGATAATCGACGCAACGGATGAGCGTCGACTTACCCGAGCCGGAAGGCCCGATCATTACGAGCTTCTCGCCGCGCTTGACGGTGAGGTTGATATCTTTGAGCACATGCAGGTCGCCAAAGTACTTGTTGAGATGCTTGATCTCGATCATGTCTGCCATGAATGTCCCTTTCCTGCGCTTACACGAATTGCACTATTGTACGGAAAGAACCACGTTTCCGCAGCCCACACTACATTCCCGTAAAGAACCCGCAACCTTCCACCCACTCATTGGGGACAGACTTAAATGAGTACCTACTCATTGGGCACTCATTTAAGTCTGTCCCCAATGAGTGCTCCCCAATGAGCACCCAATGACCAGCCAGGGGAGGCGCCCTTCATCGGCCAACAAAAAGGGCGCGACCGCGATGATCACGCCCCTAAGCATCGGCTATGTGTCGGCCGGCACTTACGCCAATTTTGCGCCGACGATCTTTGCTGCGGCCGGCTTATCGAAGTTGCCGCCGGTGGCCTTGCCCAGGGCACCCATAACCTGGCCCATCTGCTTCTTGGACGTGGCGCCCAGCTCGGCGATAACCTGCTCGATCAGGGTCTCGAGCTCCTCGCCCGAAACCTGCGCGGGCAGCAGGCTTTCCAGAATCTTGACCTGCTCGGTCAGGTTGTCGGTACGCTCCTGGTCGGTGCCGGCCTTGATGGACATCTCCAGCGTCTCGCTCGTCTGCTTGATCAGACGCTTGATCATGCTGTTGACGTCTTCCTCGGTCACATCGCGGCGCTCGTTAACCTCGATATTCTTCACCTCGGCCTTGACCTGGCGAATGATGGACAGGCGAACCTTGTCCTTGGCCTTCATGGCCGCGATCATTTCCTTCTGCAGCTCTTCGTTGGTCATCTGCAAATCCTCTCTAATAGCGTGGGCGGCACTCGCGCGAGCACCGCCCCATGATTACTCAGTCGTCGACGAATCGTCGGTCGAACTCTTGGTGACGCCCTTCAGGCTCACGTTATAGGGCACGTCCTTGGGCATGGGGTTAACGGTAATGTCGGCGTCCTTCTTGTACTGCTCCAGCCACTCGCTGTACGCGGTGCTTGCCGCCTGCGTCTTCACCACGTTGGAGACGTACTTCTTGATGTCCTTGGGCACCTGCTTAATGTCATCGACCTGATTATCGACATGGAAGTAGTCGGTGCACTTGATGATGTGGTAACCATAGGTCGACTCGACGACGTCGCTCATATCGCCCTTGTTGAGCCCCTCGAGCGCCGCCTGGTAGCTGTCGACGAAGGTGGTGAGCTTGTCCCAGCCCACATCGCCCTTCTTATCCTTGGAGCCGGTATCGTCGGAATACTGCTTTACGGCGTCCTCAAAGCTCAGCTCACCGGAGTTAATCTTGTCCAGGCACTCCTGCGCCTTGGCCTTGGCGGCGGCCTTGTCCTCGTCGGAAGCGTCGGAATCGACCTTGATCAGGATATTCGACGAGCGACGGGCGTCATTGTAGTTAGACAGGTTCTCGTTGATGTAATCGACGATCTCGCTGCCCTTGGGCTTGCTTGTGGGTGCTACCGCATCCTTAAGTTTCTGCTGTGCCAGGCTCTCCTTGAGCGAGTCCTTGTAGGTGTCCTCGGTGTAGCCATAGGCCTTAAGCGTCTTCTTAAAGGTCTTGGCGCCGCCGGCACTCTTGCAGGCGTCCTTCCAGGCCTTCTCGACCTCCTCGTCCGAGACGGTCACGCCGTTTTCCTTCTGCGCTTGCTGAAGCAGAATCTGCTGCGTGTAGGAGTCGATGAGCTGCTTGCGATACTTCTTGGGCGTGAGGTCGTTATTGACCAGGTACTGTGCCCAGTCCTTGTCCTTGGTGTAGCCATAGGACGTACGCATGCTCATGATCTGCTTGGTCACGGTGTCCTCGGTGAGGTTGGTACCATTGATGGTAGCAGCCACGCCGCCAGTGAGCTTATAGCCCGAGCTGGCGCTTTCGGACTGCGACATCAGGCCGGAGCACGCCATGGCCGAGACGGAAAGCAGCATCGCCAGCACGCCGATGACCACTAGGACGATCTTGACGGTCTTGGACACATAGGTCTTGCGCTGCTTCTTACGAGAGCTGGAGGCGGCGCGAGCCTGTTGCTCGGGCGTCGGCGCGGCCTCGGGGTTCTTTTTCTTATTTGCCATGTTTGGCCTTTCGCATCACGAATCGAACAAACGCCATTGTGTCACAACGCAGCCCCCGCGGCACACCTGGTGCATGGGGGACAGGTTAATCTGCACCATTTTGGTGCAAAGGAGACATACCTGGCAGTCGGCAGTTAAGGACCGTCCCTAACTGCCGGCTTAGCTCCACCTTAGAAGTGGCGGCGGATGGCGTCGACCATGCCTTGGGGTGTGGTCTGGCCGAGTACGTCGGCTGCGGCGTCGGCGTCCATAAAGATATTCATGAGCGCTTGCAGGGCCTCGACCTGGCCGCCCGGCTCGGCAATGCCCAGATTGATGATGATCTGTGCCGGCACGGGAGCGCCCATGCCCGCCATAGCATTGAATGTCACGGGCGCAGCAGGCTTTACCACCGCGATATAGGGCTTAGCCACAAATCCGGGATCAGTATGTGGGATGGCGATATTGGCCGCCGGCATGGCAAGGCCCGTGGGATAGGCGTCCTCGCGTGCGCGAACGGCGTCAAGCCAGCCATCGGCAATGTAGCCGCGCGGGGCGAGCTCGTCCTCGAGTCGCGCAAACACCTCACCCGGTATCGCGCACTCCCAATCAAAAAACACCAGCTCAGGCGTAAACAGCGCTTCGTTATCCGCCATGCGCTCACCTCTCTCACCTAGTCACCTGGGACGTTCTTAAACGACTAGTCATTCAAGAACGTCCCCAATGACTACCTAAAACAAAGGATGGCCACTTGCGCCTTGGCGCCAATGACCACCCTGACTACTCAGCTAAATTGTACTGTGCGCCGCTAGCCGCGAGGCGCATCAATTGCCACCTTGCCGCTCTCCAGCACGTGGACGCGGCCGTCGGCGAGCATCTGCACGACCTCGGGATACAGCACGTGCTCGATCGCGTGGATGTGCTCCTCGAGCGTATCGACATCCCAGCCCTCCTCAACAGCCAGCGCGCGCTGGGCGATGATGGGGCCGTTGTCGTAGATCTCGTTGGCAAAGTGCACGGTCACGCCGGTCACCTTGACGCCGCGGGCAAACGCATCGTCGATCGCGTGGGCACCGGTAAAGCTCGGCAGCAGCGCCGGATGCAAGTTGACCACGCGGTTGGGAAACGCCGCCAGCAGAGGCGTGTGCACCATGCGCATGTAGCCGGCCATGACCACATACTCGCAGCCGCGCTCGAGAAGCTCGTGCGCGATGATCTCGTCGGCGGCAATAGGGTCGGCATAGACATCCTTGGACAGCGTGAGCGTCTGGATGCCCGCGCGCTCAGCGCGCTGCAAACCCTTAGCCGAAGGACGGCTCGACACCACAAGCTCAATCGAAGCGTTGAGCTTGCCGGCGGCGATCAGATCGATCAGCGCCTGCAGGTTGGTACCCGAACCGCTGATGAGCACACCGATCTTGAGCGGCTCGGCCGTATCGGTGCCGGTCGGACGGGTATAGGGCACAAAATCCAGGCCCTCGGCGGCAGTCATCTGCTCGTTAGCGCTCATCGGAGTACACGACCTTACCGGAACCCTCGACGCACTCGCCCACGCGGAACGGCTTCTCGCCCAGCGCGACCAGAGCCTCGGTCACCGCGGCCTCGTCCTCGGGGGCGACGATCAGGCACAGGCCAACGCCCATGTTGAAGGTCTTGCATGCCTCATTGGGCGCGAGCTCGGCCTGGCGCGACACATAGGTGATGACGGGCGGAACGTCCCAACCCATCTCGGCACCGTTGCGGGTGACCACGGCGTCGACGTCGTCGGCGAGCGCGCGGTTGAGGTTCTCGGTAATACCGCCGCCGGTGATGTGGGCAATGGCATGAACGTTGGCGCCACCGCGGAGCAGCTCCAGAATCGGCTTGACGTAAATGCGCGTAGGAGCCAACAGGGCGTCTGCCAGCGATGCACCGCCGAGCTCCTCGAGCGGACGGCTCAGCTCCTCGGCCTTAGCGGCGGCCTCGGGCGTGCCCGGCTTAATGCCGTCGACGCCAATGACCTTGCGCACGAGCGAGTAGCCGTTGGAGTGCACGCCAGTGGAAGGCAGGCCCAGGATCACGTCGCCGGGGCGAACGTTCGCGGGGTCGAGCATCTTGGGGCGATCGACAACACCCACGGTAAAGCCGGCGAGGTCGTAATCGGCGGGGGCCATGACGCCCGGGTGCTCGGCCATCTCGCCGCCCACGAGCGCGCAGCCCGCGAGCTTGCAGCCGTCGGCCACGCCCTTGATGATCTTTGCCATGTGCTCGGCCTCAATGTGACCGATGGCAACGTAATCCAGGAAGAACAGCGGCTCGGCGCCCGAAGCCAAAATGTCATTGACGCACATGGCGACCAGGTCCTGACCCACCGTCTCGTGACGGTCCATGATCTGGGCGAGCACGAGCTTGGTGCCCACGCCGTCGGTACCGCTGATCAGGATCGGGTCTTCCATATCCTTAAGCGCGGCGGCCGAGAACAAGCCACCAAAGCCGCCGATGCCGCCGATGACCTCGGGGCGGTTGGTGTCCTTGACCATCTGCTTAATAGCGTCGACGGCGCGGCCGCCCTCGGCGGTATCGACGCCGGCGTCCTCGTACGTCACATGCTTGCTGTCGCTCATCTGAGCCTTCCTCTCCCACTACCGTGGCGCCGCGCGGACGCCAAACGGTGCTCATAGTTGCGTTCATTTCGGCGCGCGCCATAACAGCACGCGCCGTCATATCAACAAAACATCAGGTAAAACCTACCAAAATAAACCTGTCCCTACATGGCAGGCTTTAGGCCTCGCCGTGCTCCTCTTCCCAGCTGCGGTCGTCGTATTTCTCGACCACGGCGTCGTCGTCAAAGTGCAGCGGCTTGTCCAGGTTGCGGGGCTTAAAGCCCTCCATGAACTTGTCGCGGCCAAAGCTCTCGGGAATCGCCACGGGGTAGCGTCCGGTAAAGCACGCATCGCAGTAACCGCCCTTGGGCATGACCTTAAGCAGGCCCTCGACCGAAAGGAAAGCCAGCGAATCGGCGCCAATGTACTCGCAAATCTCGTCGACCGTCTTGTTGGCGCTGATAAGCTGCGACTGCACGTCGGTATCGATACCGTAGAAGCACGGCCAGATGACCTCGGGCGAGTTGATGCGGATGTGAATCTCCTTGGCGCCGGCGTTGCGCAGCATCTTGACGAGCTGCACCATGGTGGTGCCGCGGACGATGGAGTCGTCAATGACGACCAGGCGCTTGCCCTCGATGTTGTCGCGCAGCGGGTTGAGCTTCATACGCACGCCCATGGCACGCAGCTCCTGCGTAGGCTCGATAAACGTACGGCCCACATAGCGGTTCTTGATAAGGCCCTCGCCAAAGGGAATACCGCTCTCGTGCGAATACCCCTCCGCGGGCGGCAGACCGGAGTCGGGCACGCCGATAACCAGGTCGGCCTCGACGGGCTCCTCATGTGCCAGCTGACGACCCATGTCATAACGGCAGGCGTAGACGCTCTTGCCGTTCATGATGGAGTCGGGGCGAGCGAAGTAGACCTGCTCAAAGATGCAGTTAGCAGGCTCTTCGGCGGCAGGCACGCCCTGCTCGGACACAAGGCCCTCGGCGCTGATGCGCAAAATCTCACCGGGACGGACGTCGCGGACGTACTCGGCGCCCACGATATCGAGTGCACAGGTCTCAGAAGCGACGACCCAGCCGCCGGCGCGGGTGACATGGGTGGCAGCGTCGACCGTCGCGGCGTCGTCTTGCGACGGCAGTTGCGAAACGGAAGCGGCATCGGCCTGGTCCAGGCCCTCGTCCACGAGCTTGCCCAGCACCAGCGGGCGAATGCCATGCGGATCGCGGAATGCGTAGAGCGCCTGCTCGTTGATGAGCGTCATGGCGTAGCCGCCGCGCACGAGCTCCATGGTCTTACGAATGCCCTCGCGCAGGTGGCCCGTACGCTGGGTAAAGTAGCCGATAAGCTTAGTCGCGACCTCGGAATCCGAATTGGAGAGGAACGGCACGCCCAGCTCGATCAGCTGACGGCGCAACTCGTCGGTGTTGACCAGAGTGCCGTTGTGAGCAAGCGCGATAATGACGCTGTTGATGGTGGAAAGATGCGGCTGCGAGGCTTCCCAGCTCTTGGCGCCGGCGGTGCCATAGCGCACGTGGCCCACGGCCAGCTGGCCGGAGAGCGTCGACAGGTCGGCGTTGGAGAACACGCGATCGAGCAGTCCCAGGTCTTTGCGAACCATAACCGTGCCGCCGTCGCCCACGGCGATTCCCGCCGATTCCTGGCCGCGATGCTGCAGCGCGCGCAGACCAAAGTACGTCAGTCGAGCCACATCGCGATCGGGTGCCCACACACCAAAAATGCCGCATTCCTCATGCAGCTGGTCGGAGTCCGGATCATACGTCGACATGGTCTTCACCTGTCCCGCGGCGCGCTCGGCCGCGTGGATGGTTTCTTGAGACATGGCATCCCCTCAGAGCCTCGTTATTTGGCGTTACCTGCCCTATTATACGCACGGCAAGACAAGCACTCCCGCGCATGAACAGCGCTTTTTAAAAGCCCACCGAGCTTATAATCCGTTTTGCAGCCAAACATTTTATTGGGCAACCGCCTCGGGGCCGACGATCCCGCATACTTCCGTTGCGACGCGTCTCGCCCGCCGTTGGGGCTTGCATTGTTGCAAATGGGACGTTCGTCCTGTCTTTTGGCAGGTCGGCGGCGTATCCTTGTACCTACAGCAAAACGAGAAAGGTTATGTATGGATCGAAACGAACTCGACCCCAGCGTCCCCAGCGCCACGGAGGTCAAGAAGATCCCCCTCATCATTAAGGTGTACGCTGTCCTGTGCATCCTGTCCGGCATGGGCACGCTCCCTTCGGTCGGCGCCTTTATGTGGCAGGTCATCACCGCGCTCATCAACGGCAACGCCGCCGCCAAGCTCGGCGACAACACGCTCGTCGCGGTCGGCCTTATCGTCGCCGGCATCATGCTCTCTGCGGCAAGCGCCGTCATCCTGATCATCTTTGGCCTGGACCTTATCAAAAACCAGCGCCGCAACGCCGCTCGCCTGTCCTACATCCTTATTGCATTCACCGTCGTCGAGCTTTTGGTCGACGTGATGCTCCAGGGTATCGGGCCCTTCTTGCTGCGCCCTGCCATCCAGCTCGGCATCCTCGTCGCGCTTTCGGCCACCGTCGATCCCACGCTGCGCCAGGAGCGCGAGCTGCAGCGCCGCCTGCAGGAAATGCTCGATCGCGACGCCGCCGCCGAGGGCATGCTCGGGCGCGATGAAACCGGCGAAGGCTACATCAAGCTCAACTACTTCAACCTGTTCTGGGTATTCTTTGTCTGCTGCATACTCGGCCTGATCGCCGAGGACATCTGGCACATGACGGTCGACGACCCGGGCGTCTACCAGAACCGCGCCGGCATGCTGTTTGGCCCCTTCAGCCCCATCTACGGATTTGGCGCCGTGCTCATGACCATGGTGCTCAACCGCTTCTATAAAAAGAACCCCATCATTATCTTTTTGGTGAGTGCGCTGCTCGGTGCAAGCTTTGAGGTGTTCGTGGGCTGGTTTATGCAGACCTCGTTTGGCGTGGTCTCGTGGAGCTACTCGCATATGAAGCTCTTTGGCATGCCCGATCCGCTCGCCGTCCTTACCGGCGGACGTACCTGCACGGGCTTCGCCTGCCTGTGGGGCCTGGGTGGCCTCATCTGGACCAAGCTGCTGCTGCCGAGGCTGCTCAAGCTCATCAACATGATTCCGTGGAAGAGCCGCTACTCGGCTACCGTCATCTTCACCATCATTATGCTGGTCGATGGCGTTATGACGCTGCAGTCGCTCGATTATTGGTATCAGCGCGTCAACGGCACGGAACCGGATATTCCC
The DNA here is from genome assembly GCA_048246715.1 of Collinsella aerofaciens. GTDB lineage: Bacteria > Actinomycetota > Coriobacteriia > Coriobacteriales > Coriobacteriaceae > Collinsella > Collinsella aerofaciens_BY. The sequence continues at coordinate 11,843 of DBFBCB010000033.1, forward strand.
GTTGCGCAGTTCTACGGCAAGTACTTCGATAATGACTTTATGGAGAATCGCTTCCAGAGCATGACCATGAGCCCCAAGGATGCGACGCGCGTGTAGCGCCAACCGCGCCCAAAACGCAAAATGCCCGCCGGTATCACACGTACCGGTGGGCATTTTTATAAACGATACTTCTATCGACGCAAGCCTCTACGCCTCGCGCTCGACCTCACTCACGCATTCATTCTTGATGGTGCCAACGAGCGCCTGCAGCGCATCGACCACGTGCGGGCGAATGTCCCCGCCGATGAGCACGAGCATGATGTCGTCACCTACGGCAAGCTCACCGCTTGCCAGCCACACGCGTACATAGCCGATACCCGGCATCGCGCGCGTGGCCTCGATAGCAGCCTGCACCTTGCTGGCGTCGTAGCCAAACACCATGCCGCCCACCTTGTGGCCCGGCGCCACGCCATCGGTCTCGACACCGCGCGCCTCGGCCTTGGGCGTCGAGCGCACCACACCGTTATGTGTCAGATACATACCGCACGCAGGTGCCGACGAATCGGCCTTGGCCTCACGCAGCCAAGCATCAACCGAAGGCATCAATTTGCCATTTTCAAGCATCGTTTCTCCCTCTACTGTCAGCGAGTAGCCAATTTGGGACGGGTTTTAGCTACCCCTGGATAATCTATTCCTCGACCGGCGTGAGCACCATGACGGCACGCGTGTTGCTCAGCGATAGCGAACGACAGGTCACAAGCGTTACGACCTTGGTTGCCGAGGCGGCGCGGTCGCTCGCATCGCTCGCCACGGCAGAGGCACCGTCGAGCATCTCGGACAGATAGTTCTTGAGCCCGTCATCGCCCTCAAAATTGGGCGTGCGCGCCTTGGCATACGTGTCCTCAACGACCTTGGTCGCCAGTGGTCGCAGCTTATACGTAGCATCCCGTGTGATGTAGTACACATATTCAATGCTATCGAACGTTGCCTGGTCAGTCGTATCCGAAATCACGTTGAACATCGACCCATCGTTCATATGGTGTCCGTAGATCGTGGTCTGCTGGTCAACCATTCCCGGCGCGGTGTCATCACTATCCAAGAAAATGGCACCGGACGCGTTAGCCGTACCGTCAAACAGCGTGTTGAGGTATTTGGAGTTGTTGTTGGTCTGCACCACGGGATAGTTGATGTTGGTTCCCGGCGCGTAAATCCAACCCACAATCTCGGGGTTCGTCTGAGCAAGTGCATCAAAATCGATAATCGGCACGCCGCTGGCGTCCTGATCGCTTATATATTGCTTCTCGATTTTCTGATACGAATCGCTCGCCTGCTTATAGCCAATCTGAGCATTAATAAAGATAGCGGCGGCGGCGACAATCAGACCGATGCCCACGATGATGAGCAGAATGGGAATAATGGAGCGGCGCTTTTTGCGCGGCGGCTCGGTGTAATCCGACGGCGCGGCATGCGATGAAGACCGGGGCGGTTTTTTAGCGGTGCTATAAGACGAAGGACGATATGCGGCCGGCGCGTCCTGTCGACGATGCGTCGCCGGTGTCACGGGACGCGGCGCGCGCGGCTGCTGAGGAGAGGATGTCCGACCCTGCTGTGCCGCACGGGCAGCACCCGGCTTCGACGGATCGGGAATCTGAGAAGCCTTGAATCGTTTTCCCTGATAGTCGGACATGGCTCTCCTTATACTGCGGTGAAACGGCGGAACGCCTAGGCGTCGGCCATCTCCTGCTTCATCTTCTCGATAACCTTGCGGTACTCGGGGTCGCATGCACCCAGAATCTGCATGGCATAGATGGCAGCATTCTTGGCACCGTTGATGGCAACGCAGGCCACGGGCACGCCCGAAGGCATCTGCACCATCGACAGCAGCGAATCCATACCGCCCAGGTCACTCGTCTTCATAGGCACGCCGATAACCGGCAGCGGCGTAAAGGCAGCCACGACACCGCCCAGGTGAGCAGCCTTGCCGGCGGCGGCGATAATCACTTTGATACCGCGATCGGCAGCAGTCGAAGCCCACTCGTGGACCTTCGCCGGCGTGCGGTGTGCGCTCGCGATCACGAGCTCATAGGGCACACCCAGCGCCTCGAGCTCGGCGGTGCAACCTTCCATAACGCCCAGATCGGACTTGGAGCCCATGATGATCCCGACAACCGGCTTTTGATCTGCCATAAACAAAGACCTCCTGTTGAGAACGGCGACGCGGCGGATCCGCGACCCTTAACTACTGAGAGTAGTATAGCTGCTCCCGTCCCTGCGGTCTTTGTGGCGCTTCGCGGGCGGGCCAGGCTTTATCTTCACTCCGGTTGCTTCGCAAAGTCGTTCAGATAAAGCCTGGCCCGCCCGCGAAGCGCCCTGCGACCTACCGGGAATTGCCATGACGTACGTTGGCTGATGAATTGGAAGGAAAGGTCAACGGAGACTGAAGGCAATTGGTTCAGCGAAAAACCCTGACGAATCTAATTCGTCAGGGCCCCACCAACGCTCACTCGTCGTTCATCGTTAAAGCTAGATATTCTCTTCCGCCCATTTCTCGAAATCGAGTTCCCGTCTCTGAGCAGTTCGGTAGACTTCCATGTCTTCGCGAGCGCCTACCACTACGATGGCCATCTTTTCTTTAATTCTGATGAGGCGGTACACGATTCGAATGCCACTTCCCCTGAGCTTGATTTTCATAAAGCCAGTCAAATCCGTACCTGCCTTGTTTCCAAGAGGCTTGCCGAATCCACCTTCGTTCTGCGGCAATGGGTTCGTTCTGATTTTTTCTATAGCCTTAAGGACGATCTTTCGTTGGGAGCCGTCCAGACGCTTAATATCCTTGAGAGCATCCGGGTAGAAAGCGACTTCGTACCCACTCATTCAAACTCGACCTCATCCATCTGATCGAGTTCGTCCTGGCTCACACCCAGCTCTTCCATAACATCAGACAGGGAAACAAGCGCATCGTCACTTGCCACAGCCACTCTCTTAAGTGCCAACGTTAACAAGGCGAGGTCCTCCTCCGCTTGCTTCGCTTCCCTATATTCATCGGGTGTCACAATCACAAACGCTGGCTTGTTGTGTTTGAGAACCACAACTGGATTGTCGTCCCCAACCTTCGAAAATGCAGCCGAGCCCTTACCGTGGCTGAAATCGCTAATTGGAACAAGGTTGTCGAGCATCTGCAAAGCAGGCATACATACCTCCTAAAAATGAATTCTTTTTCGAATTCATTTTATCATTCTTTTTTGCTATATTGTACCACGCAACCGAAACAACCTTTTAGGATACGAATCCGAGCTTAGAATGACTGTTGGCCCTCGCACCGCCCTTGCCTCTTTTATTACGTCAAGTGGTATACAGCGAAGCAAAATGGCGATCTAAAGTGCGCGGCACTCACCTCGCATCGCTACAAAAAACAAACTGCTCCCCACCCACTCGGGCAAGGAGCAAGCCTCATTTTTAATCAGACTGAGAACCACGAATGCAGAAACACAGGCGACTTCAGTCCCTTATCGCCGAGAGACGTTATTGTACAGCCATTTCTTTAAGCTTCTCAGCCATCAACAAACACACGTCTTCCGATTGCGGGTACACGCCAAAATGATCGAAGAAACCATGGTCACATCCGGCATATTCGATGACCTCGACATCGATTCCTGAAGACCGTAATTTTGTAGCCCATTTTTCATCGGGGATACGAAGCGGATCGTATTCGGATGTCACGATAGTCACCGGGGGGAAATCAGTGCAGTCCTCAAGCATTAGCGCAGAAATCAACGGGTCATGAGGAGACATTTTTCCGTGTGCACAAAGTTCGACCATCGGGCCGTCCGAATCGCGAAGATGGTCGATGCGAAAACGCGCAACGTCCTCTTGATCGGCTATCGCAGGAAAATCCTCATATCCCTCGCCCTGTTCGCCCGCAAGGTCGACTTCAGGATAGATTTCGAAGGCATGGGCTACAGCTCCAGCACCCCTGAGCTGAACACACGCATTAGTAAGGCTTCCTCCCGCAGAGTCACCGGCGACCATTATTTTATGAGGATCGATTCCGAGATCCCCGGCATGCTCGCGCACATAATCAAGAGCAAGAACGCAATCCTCGATCTGCCCGGGAAATGCCGTCTCCGGCGCCAAGCGGTATTCCGGATAAACCACCACTGCACCAGACTTTTCGGCGATGAACTCGAGCTGATGTTCAAATTGCAGAACATTCCCCGCCATAAACGCGCCGCCATGCAGGTAAACTAGCGCTGGACTTGCCTCCTTATGATTTGGTGGCGTCCAGACGAATAAATCTATATAGCGATCGGCTGCCTCCATGAGGACCTCATCGCGCTGAACCTCACCATCGAGTAGGCGGTATGTCGGCTTATCCGGGCGATGACGCATTCCAATAAGGCTCGTCCAGCTCGGAGACATGCTAACATTCCGCATCTTCTTGCGGGATACCTCGAGAATTCGCGGGTCAAGCACATGCTCTCTTTCATCATCAGGAACCGGACGAATTTGAACCTCGAGTCCCCTCTTCTCGGTTATAAACGAGCGACCGGAGATGGCGCCAATCAACGCCTCGTCGTATTGTCTGCCCATCTTAAATCCCCTCTCGGCGATAACGCCAAATCGATATTTCCATAACTTTTGAGATAACGGCTTATGATGTCCTCAGTTGTCGTATATCTATGTACTAAAGAAACTGAAGACCAAGGGGTCCACCATGCCTGCAGCAAAAGACGAGCTCACTCAGCCAGAGCTTCTCTATCAGACCGTTGAAAACGATATCCTCAAGAAAATAGTTTCTGGCGAACTCCCCGGCGGCAGTCAGATTCCCACCGAAACCGAGCTTTGCAAGCAATACAAAGTAAGCAGGATCACCGTAAGACGCGCCGTAAAGAATCTCATTGACCAAAACTTGCTCTACCGCCTGCGAGGCAAGGGGACATTCGTAAACCCATCGAAGCTCACCCTGAAACGAGGAACAAGCACCATTTTCAATTTGAGCTCCGACCCCCAATACGGCGATAAAACAACCAAGTCCATCTTGGAAACAGGCTTGATCAAGGCTGATGCCCACATTGCACGGGAGCTCAAAATTGACAACGGAACCGTAGTGCAACGAGTTGCGCGCTTGGTTTATATCGAAAATGCCCCCTGCGCCATCGACACCATTTATGCAACGCAGGGCACTCTACCCGGACTACTGGAGCTTCTCACAGACAATGCCAGTCTTTTCGACCTGATCGCCAACCATTACAGCATCGCAACCGGTATTGAGAAACTCAAAATCACCGCAGGAATAGCGGGGCTCCAAGAAGCAAACCTTCTCGGTTATATCGTTGGAGCCCCCGTGAGCGTTGTCGAGCACGTCACATATGCCTGCAATGAAATGCCGCTCCACTATTCGAAAACCGTTTGGCGAGCAGACGCATCGTCCTTCGAGTTCAGCATCTCAAAAGATGGACGCCTTCTCTAGCCCAAAATCCCCAGGACGCCGAGCACAATACCCGCAGCGAGAATGCCCACAATCTGCCAAATAATTTTGACCTGTTTCTTATTGCAAAGACACATGATCCCGAACGCGCAGAGCGGCAAAAGAGCCGGGAATATCCCATCGAGCGTTTCCTGCAACTTAAACGCGGTGTCGCCGAAGTTAAGAGCGAGCGGAGTGGTAACTGCAACGGTGGTCGCCACCATTCCACCAACTACCATTAGTCCCACAATCGCCAGGCCGGACGTAACTTTGTGCATTACATCAGAATCGTTCAGCTTCGAAATCATGCCACTGCCAAGCGAATAACCATACTGAAGCCCAAACCAGCGGATCAGGATCGTTGGGACATTATAAAGAAGCAGGAACAGGATTGGGCCGAGCAGACTGCCCGAAAGGCAAAGTCCTGTCACAACGCCCGTCGCAATCATGCGAAGCGTACTGGCAATCAGTGAATCTCCAATACCGGAAAGCGGAGCCATAAGCGATGCTTTCATGGCGTTAATTGAGGCGGTGTCAAAGTCCTGATTGTTGGCGTTTTCCTCCTCCATGGAGGCCACAATGCCGGCGACCAGAGGATTAAACGTAACTTGAATATTGTAGAACTCAAGATGACGCTTATATGCCTCGATCCGGTCTTCAGGCTTATCGTATAACCGCTTGATTACCGGAATCATGTCGTAGCAGAAACCAACGTTCATTTGTCGGTCAAAGCTCCACATGATGTTGAGTGGAAAGCTACGCCAAAATAACGCCTTTAAGTCTTTCTTGGTTATTCTCTTATCGGTCGATTTATTTGACTCCGGCGAGAGCTCAAGAACATCATTAGAATTCGTTGTCATCGTCAACCTCCTTAGCGACCGCCGCACTGGCAGGCATAAAAATGTGAGCCATATTGAGAATCCCAATCAGGATCAGCGAAAACGCCACGATACCGATCGTCGGAATGTTTAGATAGGCACTCAGCAAGAAGCCTCCAAAGAATAGGAAGCTCAGCTCCTTGGTGGACAGGATTGACATAAGCTGCGCAAATCCAAGCGCGGGCAGAATACCCGTTGCGATCGTAAGCCCATTCGTAAGCCAATCAGGAATGGCGTCAATCAGTGCCTGAACAGCATCATTTCCAACGTAAAAAGCCACGCCGCAAATCAAGCCAAGCGCAATGATGTAGAGAATTCCATTGGTCCACATAGCGGCTGCAATCGTTTTGGGGTCGTCTTTTTCGGCACCACGATCAGCCCAGACAGCCATAGGAGGCGTAACAACGCTATACATAAGGCTGTCAAACATGCCGGCAAGCACCGCAGTGGGCATAGCAATAGTCAGAGCGGTCTCGGGACCCGCACCCATAGTAATCGCAAAGGCTGTTCCCAAAACTGAACCAACAATTACGTTGGGCGGCACGGCAGCACCAACCTGCCAGACCCCCATGAACGCGAGTTCGAGCTGGAAACCAACAATAACGCCAGTCGGAATATCACCCAAAAAAATACCGACGATCGCTCCGAGGACAATCGGCCGCTCGACCATCGCAGTACCGAGTAAATAATCCGATTGACCTATCGCAGCGGCAAGACCAACCAGAAAAGCCTGAAGCAGCATATTTCTCCCTCTTCCTACAAATCAAAACTTGTTACGATGCGTTTTTTCTCGCTAGCAACCTGCCTTACCTCGAACTCGATTCCATCAGCCATGGCTTTCTTAATTTCATTAATATCGGATTGGGAAAGGCGCACAGCAGGGCCAAGCTCCTTTACGCTATCCCCCAACGGTCGAGCGCCGCCTAAATTCACAGACGTTATTTTTGGACACGCACGCGCAACTTCACAGGCGTCATGTACATTTCCCGCAACAACAATTAGCTCGTATTTATCCACCGCGCTTCCGTTAAGGGCCACGATGGAATCTTCTACACTTTTGACAACCAATTTGGCATCAGCGGGTTTTGCAATTCGCAGCGCTTGAATTCGCTCTTTGCTTGCGGCGTACTCATCTGAAACCACAAGAATAGCGTTTGCTTCAAGCGTTGGATACCAAGAGAACACGGTCTGCCCATGCACTAACCGGCTATCGACGCGACACAGTTTAATCATTTTGCCCCTTTCTCGACTTGAACACAGACAATCATCCTTGACTGCTAATGGCATATTACGTCATATGACGTAATATGCCATTACATAATATCTTGAACGGTTGAATATCACCGCTAAATGGTATTTATCTCTAAAAACAGGAGGTGCAGTCCGTCTAGACACAGTGCGTCGGGGCGAGAGGGGCCGAGTTTCCTCCTGAGCGACTCTGCTTGCAGCCGGAGCGAAGGGGGAAACTCGGCCCCTCCCGCCCCGGCCGGACAGCTCGACCTACACCGTGTGCTGCGGCAGGTCCTGCAGGGCGATGACGTCCATGCCCATGTCGTTGGCGCTGCCGTGACCCTGCTGGTCCTCGCGCACGGCCTCGATGGCACTCACGTATGTGTTGGCGGCAGACATCGCCGTCACGCAGGTCACACCGCGGCGTACGGCCTCGGTACGTAGCAGGTAGCCATCGCCACGCGAGCCCGGACCATACGGCGTGTTGATGATTACCGCAATCTTGCCATCGGCGATGAGGTCGCCGATGTTGGGGCGCTCGCCGTCGTGCGGGCCGCTGATCTTCTCCACGACCTCGCACGTCACGTTGCCGCCACGCAGCACGCGCGCCGTACCCTCGGTGGAGCAGATATCAAAGCCCAGGTAGCGAAGGATACGCGCAACCGAAAGGATATGACGCTTGTCGCGGTCGCACACGCTAATGAACACCTTGCCGGCGCTCGGGTCGGGCAGCTTGTAATCGATCGCCAGCTGCGTCTTGGCGTATGCCTCGGGATAGCTCTTGGCGATACCCATGACCTCGCCCGTCGACTTCATCTCGGGTCCCAGGATAACGTCGGCTCCCGGGAAACGGCCCCAGGGCATAACGGCTTCCTTCATGCAGAACCAGTCCAGCTGACGCTCGTCGCTCGGCAGGCCCAGGCTCGCGATGGAATCGCCCGCCATGATACGCGCCGCGCACTTGGCCAGCGGTACGCCGGTGGCCTTGGAGATGAACGGCACGGTACGGCTGGCACGCGGGTTGGCCTCGATCACGTAGACAGTCTCGCCCTTGATGGCATACTGCACGTTGACCAGGCCGCGTACGCCCAGCGCCATCGCGATGCGGCGTGTGGTCTCGCGAAGCTTTGCCTGCAGGCTCTCGCTAAAGCTGAACGGCGGGATGCAGGTCGCAGAGTCGCCGGAGTGAATACCGGCCTCCTCGATATGCTCCAGAATGCCGCCGATGTAGACCTCTTCGCCATCGCACAGGGCGTCGACATCGGACTCGATCGCGCCCTCCAGGAAGCGATCGAGGTACACCGGGTAGTCGGGGCTAATGCGCGCAGCCTCGGCCATGTAATCGCGCAGATGCTCGGCATCGTAGGCGATCATCATGCCGCGGCCGCCCAGCACGTAGCTCGGACGCACCAGCAGCGGGTAGCCAATATGCGCGGCCACGGCCTCGGCCTCCTCAAACGAGGTTGCCTGGCCCGCCGGCGGATACATAATGCCCAGCTTGTCGAGCAGGGCGGCAAAGCGCTCGCGGTCCTCGGCAAAGTCGATGGCATCGGGCTTGGTGCCCATGATGTTTACGCCGCTTTCCTCGAGCATGCGCGCCAGCTTAAGCGGAGTCTGGCCGCCGAGCGTCACCACGACGCCGTCGGGTCGCTCAACATCGATGACATCCATGACGTCCTCGTAGGTGAGCGGCTCAAAGTACAGGCGGTCCGAGGTATCGTAGTCAGTCGAGACGGTCTCGGGGTTGCAGTTGACCATGATGGTCTCAAAGCCGCGGGCCGCCAGCGCGTAGCTCGCGTGCACGCAGCAGTAATCGAACTCGATACCCTGACCAATGCGGTTGGGGCCGGCGCCCAGGATCATCGCCTTGGGCTTGTCCGCCGGCGTGGTCTCGTCGGGAGCCACGCACTTCTTGGCATCCGGGCTCGTGCGGTAGATGTTCTCGTACGTCTTGTAGTGGTACTCCGTGGCGCTCGAGAACTCCGCAGCGCAGGTATCGACCGTCTTCATGCTGGGAACCACGCCCAGACCCTTGCGATAGGCGCGCACAAAGCGCTCGTCCGAGCCGGTCAGCGCGGCGATCTCGGCGTCGCTCGTGCCGTACTGCTTGAGCAAGCGCATCGCGTCGGCGTCGATATCCTCCACACGCAGGCCGCGGATGCTCTCCTGAACCTGCACCATGTCGTTGATACGGTTGAGGTACCACGGATCGATACCGCAAATAGCGTGGATACGCGCGATGTCCCAGCCGCGGCGCAGGGCTTCGACCACAAAGAAAATGCGGTGCTCGGTCGGGGTGGCCACAGCCTGGGCGAGCTCGTCGTCGCTCAGCTTGTCGGCACCCTCCTTGCCACCGGCGCAAATGCCCTGATGGCCGTCCTCCAGCGAGCGCATGGCCTTGCCAAAGGCCTCCTCAAAGGTGCGGCCGATCGCCATGATCTCGCCTACGGCCTTCATGCGCGTGGTGAGCGTGGGGTCGGTACCCTTGAACTTCTCGAAGGCAAAGCGCGGCACCTTAACGACGCAGTAGTCGATCGTGGGCTCAAAGCAGGCGGGCGTGGCCTTGGTGATGTCGTTGACGATTTCGTCGAGCGTATAGCCCACAGCCAGGCGCGCGGCGGCCTTAGCGATGGGAAAACCCGTGGCCTTGGAGGCCAGCGCGGACGAACGGCTCACGCGCGGGTTCATCTCGATGACGATCAAGCGACCGGTGTTGGGGTTCACGGCAAACTGCACGTTGGAGCCACCGGTCTCGACGCCGATCTTCTCCAGAATGGCGAGCGAGGCGACACGCATGCGCTGATACTCCAGGTCGGAGAGGGTCTGCGCCGGCGCCACGGTGATGGAGTCGCCGGTATGCACGCCCATGGGGTCGAGGTTCTCGATGGAGCACACGATGATGCCGTTGCCGGCGTGGTCACGCATGACCTCCATCTCATACTCTTTCCAGCCCTCGATGGACTCCTCGACCAGCACCTCGTGGGCAGGCGAGAGCTCCAGGCCCTGGCTCACGATGGAGACGAGCTCCTCGTGGGTGTGAGCGATGCCGCCGCCGGCGCCGCCGAGGGTAAAGCTCGGGCGCAGTACGCAGGGATAGCCCACGCGCTCGGCGATGGCCTCGGCGTCGGCCACGCTGTAGGCATAGCCCGAGCGCGCGACCTCCAGGCCGATCTCGGCCATGGCCTCGTTAAAGAGCTTGCGGTCCTCGCCGCGCTCGATGGCGGCAAGGTCGCAGCCGATCATCTCGACGCCATACTTGTCGAGCGTACCGTCCTTTGCCAGCTCGACGGCGGCGTTCAGGCCGGTCTGGCCGCCCAGCGTGGGCAGCAGCGCGTCCGGGCGCTCTTTCTTGATTACGCGCTCGATAAACTCGGCGGTGATGGGCTCGACATAGGTGCGGTCGGCAAGACCCGGGTCGGTCATGATGGTCGCCGGGTTGGAGTTGACCAGGATGACCTCAAAGCCATCCTCCTTGAGCACCTTGCAGGCCTGTGCGCCGGAGTAGTCGAACTCACAGGCTTGGCCAATGACGATGGGGCCCGAACCAATGACGAGGATACGCTTGATGTCAGTACGTTTCGGCATGTTAGTTCTCCTCGGTCTCGGTCGCGGCGGTCTCGGCAAAATTCCAGCCAGCCAGGCGGTCCTTCGCGGTGTCGATGTCCAGGTAGTTCTCCTCGCCGTCCATGAGTCGCGTAAAGGCGGTAAAGAGATAGTGGGCATCGGTGGGGCCAGGCGAAGCCTCGGGGTGGTACTGGACCGAGAAGCACGGGGCGTCGAGCAGCTGGATGCCCTCGGCGGTGCCGTCGTTGAGGTTCACATGTGTTAGGCGAATGCGGCCAAAGCGCTCGTTCATCACGACCGGCGCGATTCCGCGGCGCACCCAGACGCGCAGGTCGCCATCGGCCGCATGCTCGGTCTCGCCGCCGGAAAGCTCCGGGATCAGTTTGCCCAGGCTGGGGAATAGCAGGCCAAAGCCATGGTTTTGCGCGGTGATCTCCACGCGACGGCTCACCAGGTTCATGACCGGCTGGTTGCCACCGCGGTGACCAAACTTAAGCTTTTCCATTTGGGCGCCGCACGCCAGGCTGATCATCTGGTGACCAAGACAAATACCAAAGACCGGCACCTTGCCGATCAGCTGCTGCACCTGCTCGTAGGTCTCCACCACGGCATCGGGGTCGCCGGGGCCATTGGACAAAAAGACGCCGTCGGGATTCATGTCGAGCACCTCACTCGCGGGCGTATCCCACGGCACGACGGTAAGGTCGCAGCCGGCGCGGACCAGCCCCTCCAGAATGCCGCGCTTCACACCGCAGTCGTAGGCGACCACTTTGTGACGGGCAGGAGCGGCAGGGGCAAGCGCAAAGTCATGCGTAGCGGGCAGGTCGGCGGCCACAAACTCGTGAGGCGCGGGGCAACTTACGGTCTTGACCAGGTTCTCGCCTACCAGCGTGGGCGCTGCGGCCAGACACTCGGCAAGCTCGTCGACGTCGAAGATCTCGGTCGAGATAATGCCCATCTTGGAGCCATTGTCGCGCAGATGGCGCACCAGGGCTCGGGTGTCGACACCCTCGATAGCGACGATGCCGTGAGCGCGCAGGTACTCCGGCACGCTGACGGCCGAGCGCCAGTTAGAAGGCGTGGCGCACATATCGCGGACGATCATGCCGCGCATAGCCGGAGCGCTCGCAGGGCGCACGGCGTTGCCGGGGAAGGCCGACTGGACGTCGGTCTCGTCGATACCGTAGTTGCCGATCTGCGGATAGGTCATGGTTACGATTTGGCCGGCATAACTCGGGTCGGTCATGACCTCAAAATAGCCCTCGAGCGAGGTGTTGAAGCAGACTTCGCCGGTCGCGGTGCCCTCGGCGCCGCATGCACGTCCATAAAAAATGGTCCCATCCTCAAGATACAGGATGCAGGGACCGCAGGTGCCCTTGCTGGTTTTGGCCAGCATACGCTGGCAAAGCTCGCTGGGCGCGAAGGTGCGGGCGGCAGCGCCCGCGGTATGGTTGTTCGCCATAATTCTCCTTTCCGGTCTCACAGGACCGGCTTAAAGGTGTGTAGTTAGGCCTCGCGGTATTGTAACCGCAAGCATGCCTCATGGCGTTAATTTCATCGAAATGTTTACGAAATGATAATTATGACTTTCTATGCATAATGATTTCTCTGGGACGGGGATTAAAAATCATCCCGCGGGGCTTGTGGCTCACGCGGGATGATGGCCTCTTACTTTTTCTTGTCCTGCTCCAGCAGTTCGGACAGTGTGCGATCGGGCTTGCCGCCGCGGAAAATCTCGCGGCCATGCAGACGATGCTCCAGGTCACGCTCGGCCTTTTCCTCGTCAATCTTGGTCTGGCTCACCACCGGGTCTTCAATTAACGACGACACCGAGTTCACCTGCTTCTGAATGCGCTCGGCGATGGTGTCATCCATACTCACGATGCGCATCTTCCAGTCGATACTCGTGGCGTTGGATGAGCTCTTGGTCCACACGAACGTCAAAATGGCGCTCTGGTGGCCCCGCGCGGGGAACATGCCAAAGAAGGAATCGTGCTGAATGTTGCTATCCTCGTCGATATAGGCGTGAACGTTATACACCACGCGGTCGATCTTGTCGTTGAGCAACGCGTTGGTCGCAAGCGCCGCGGCCTGGATCTGCCCGTTGGACAGCAGCTCGAGCTCGTTGGCAGACGATGTGTCCAACACCGTCACCTCGACCGTGCCCGTGCGTTCATCGGCTTCATCGACGGTGAAGTCGAGCGGGAACTGCGTAAAGCCGTTGCCCCACTCAAGGCCGCCCTTCAGCGCCGTCGAAACGGTATCGACCGAAACGTTCTCGGACAGGTTGGCGGTGTTCAGACGACGCATCACGCCGTAGCCAATCTGCATGCCCACGATCAGCACCAAAATACCAATGACCACGGCCATCGCGGTCTTCGTAATGGTATGACTCACCTGCGAACCCGAAGGATCGTCCTCGGACAGCGGGTCGATATGTTTTGCCTGGCTCGCGCGGTCCTCGCTGCGCAGCTGCGCTAGCGCAGCTTTGTCACCGCGCTTGACGGCGGCCTCCTTCTCACGCATGCGCTCGGTTCGCTTTTTGGCAAGCGTGGGATCCAAGACACCGGATGCATCGATTTCGGAGAATAACCCCGTCACTTCTTCCGGAGTCAAAGGGTTCTTGTCAGCCATAAACTTCCTGTCATATCAATCAGTCGAGCTCGTGCGCACGCGCACCTTCGAACTGCATTCGATAGTAACGGGCATAGGTGCCGCCACGGGCGAGAAGCTCCTCGTGCGTGCCACGCTCCACAACGCGACCATGCTCAACGGTCGCAATCTCATCGGCATGCTTAATGGTCGAAAGACGGTGGGCGATGATAATCGTGGTGCGGCCGCGCGCCAGTTCTTCGAGTGACTCCTGCACCGCCTCCTCGCTCTCGTTATCCAAAGCACTCGTCGCCTCGTCCAAAATCAGGATCTTGGGGTTCTTGAGAAACACACGCGCGATGGCAACGCGCTGCTTCTGTCCGCCCGAAAGACGGCTGCCGCGCTCGCCCACGACCGTGTCATAGCCCTGTGGAAGCGACTCGATAAAGGCATCGATGTTGGCGCGACGGGCGGCCTCGGCGATCTCTTCTGCCGTAGCACCCGGCTTGCCGTAGGCGATGTTCTCGCCGATCGTACCGTCAAATAGATAGACATCCTGCTGCACCAGGCCGATGGCACGGCGCAGGCTCTGCTGCGTCACATCACGCACGTCCTGGCCGTCGATGCTAATGGATCCGGTAGCCACGTCATAAAAGCGCGGCAGCAGCGAACAGGTCGTGGACTTGCCGCCGCCCGAAGGGCCAACCAAAGCGATGGTCTGCCCGGGCTTGATGGACAGGTCCATATGGTCGATAACGGGACGCTCGTCGGCATCGCCCTCGCCCAGCTCAACATCCTCGTAGTTAAAGCACACGTCGTGATACTCCACGGCGCCGGCGATCACCTGCAGATCCGTAGCGCCCGGCTTGTCCTGGATATCCGGCGCGGTCGAGAGCACCTCGTCCATACGCTTAAACCCGGCGATAGCCTTCTGATACGTTTCGGCTGAATTGACGAGTGTCTCGAGCGGCGTGCAGAACAGCGAAATATAGAGTGCAAAGGTCGCCATATCGACCGCCCGCAGCTGTCCCTGGGCGACCAGCCAGCCGCCCAGCAGCACCACGATCACATAGAGCACACCCGAGAGTAGGCCATACGTCGCGGTATAGACGCCCATGGCGTGATACATGTTCTCCTTGGACGAAAGATAGCGATTGTTTGAGGCGCGGAACTTGAAGCGTTCGGTCTCCTCATTGGCAAAGCTCTTGACCACGCGCATGCCCGCCAGCGAATCCTGCAGCTGTGCATTGATGCCGCTGATCTTTTTGCGGTTGTCGCTAAAGACCTCGCGCATGCGCATGTTCTGCCAAAACATGATGACCGCAAACGCCGCCGTCACCACGGCCATGGCAAGCGCCAGCACCGGGGCGATGGTAAAGAGGATCACAAACGAGCCGATGATCTCGATGCCGCAGATGATGATCCACTCGGGCACGTGGTGCGCCGCCTCGCAGATATCGAACAGGTCGTTGACCACGCGGCTCATCATGTCGCCCGAGCTGTTGCGGTCGAAGTACGCAAAGCTAAAGCGCTCATACTGGTCGAACAGGTCCTCGCGCATCTTGGACTCCATGCGCGCGCCCATCACGTGGCCCCAATAGCTCACAAAGTAGCGGCAGGCGCAGCGGACGGCATACATCAGCACCAAGCCCACCGCGATCATGCCGAGCGCCTGCATAATGGCGGCCTGACCCTGAGTAAATAGCCCACCGGTCAAATTGCGCAGGATAATGGGGAACGCCAGATCGATGGCGGCAAGCACCAGAGCGCAAACAGTATCCGCAACAAAAAGCCCCATCTGGGGCTTGTAATACGAAAGAAACCTTTTAAACATGCAATCCTCGGAGATAAAACAATAACGTAAGACCCTGGGGCAAATAATCAGTAGCGTTTGCCCCAGGGTCGCCCTCGCTTTTAAAGCTCAGTTCCGCCCAGCCTGTGTGCGATGCTGTCACAGGCCAAGGCGCCTACGACGGTCTTGGCGTCTTCGATCTTGCCGTCGAGTACGGCGTCGATCAGCTCGTGCAGCGGCACCAGGTCCACGTTGACAAACTCGTCATCATCGGGGTTGGGCGCATCAAACTCGAGCTTGGTAGCCAAGTAGATGTGGATAATCTCATCGCAAAAACCGCAGGACGTGACAATCGACGTCAAAAAGCGAATACGACCAGCCCTAAAGCCCGTCTCCTCATGCAGTTCGCGCTTGGCGCAATCGAGCGGGTCCTCGCCTGGATCGAGCTTGCCGGCAGGAATCTCGACCGTCACGCGGTCGATAGCGGTGCGGTACTGACGCACCAGTACGATCTTGCCGCTCTCGGTCAGTGCCACAACGGCCGCCGCACCCGGATGGCGAACGATATCGCGGGCGCTGCGGTGACCGTTGGGCAGCTCAACCTCAAGACGGTGGACGTCGAGGATCTTGCCCTTCCAGGCACACTCCTCCGAAAGAATCTTCTCGTGCAGCTCGGCATCGTGCGGGTCGTCGTCGCCCAGCACCAGCGCCGGCTCGTCAGCGACCTCGCCACCAGGCTCGCCCTCGGCGTGCCCATACATGCGGCTGTCCTCTTCGACGATCTGCGCGTCCACGAGCTCTTCGTTCTTCTCGTCCATCCGTCTCATTCCTCTCGGATTTTAGGCATCCCAGGCGTCGCGGCCGCGCAGCGCGCGCAGGCCGATGTCGTGACGCAGGGTCTTGCCCTCAAAATCAATCTTCTCGCAGGCCTCGTAGGCAAGGTTGCGAGCGTTCTCGAACGTGTCGCCCAGAGCGGTCACGGCAAGCACGCGGCCACCATTGGTCACGAGCTGGCCGTCCACCACGGCAGTGCCCGCGTGGTACACGGTCACGTTCTCCATGGCCTCGGCATCCTCAATACCGGTGATGACCTTGCCTTTCTCGTAGCTGCCGGGGTAGCCCGCGCTCGTCAGGACAACGGCCACGGCCCACTCGTCACGCCAGTCGAGCTCAATCTGATCGAGCTTGCAGTTGGCGCAGGCGAGCATGACCTCGACCAGGTCGTTCTTAAGGCGCGGCAGCACGACCTGAGTCTCGGGATCACCAAAGCGGGCGTTGAACTCCAGTACCTTGGGGCCGGCGGGGGTGAGCATAAAGCCGCCGTACAGGCAGCCGCGGTAGTCGATGCCCTCGGCAGCAAGCTCGGCAACGGTCTGCTCCATGACCTTCACCATCGTGGCGTGCTCCTCGTCGGTCACGATGGGCACCGGGCTGTAGACGCCCATGCCGCCGGTGTTGGGGCCCTTGTCGCCCTCGAGCGCGCGCTTGTGGTCCTGCGAGGTAGCCATGGGGCGCACGGTCTTGCCGTCGGTAAAGGCCAGCAGCGAGCACTCGGGACCAACGAGCATCTCCTCGATAACCACGGTGTTGCCGGCATCGCCAAAGGTGCCGCCAAAGCACTCGCGCACGGCCTCCTCGGCCTGCTCAAGTTCGGTCGCCACGATAACGCCCTTGCCCGCGGCAAGGCCGTCGGCCTTGACGACCAGCGGGGCGCCCTGCTCGCGCACGTAGGCGAGAGCCGAAGCCTCGTCGGTAAACGAACCATAGGCTGCCGTCGGAATGCCCGCACGCTCCATGAGCTGCTTGGAGAACAGCTTGGAGCCCTCCATCTGGGCGCCCTCGGCACCCGGGCCAAAGCAGGGAATACCCGCCGCGCGCACGGCGTCGGCCACGCCCGCCACGAGCGGAGCCTCGGGGCCAATTACCACGAGTCCGCATCCGTGGCTCTGAGCAAACGCCGCCACGGCCGCAGGATCGCAGTCGTCGAGAACAACGTTCTCGCCGCAGCTCGCGGTGCCGCCGTTACCCGGCGCAATGTAGAGCTTGCCGGCGCGCGGTGATGCTGCGAGCTTAGCTGCCAAAGCATGCTCACGGCCGCCGCTGCCCAACAACAGGATGTCGATGGTTTGAGTGTCCGCCTTCAAGGGTGCCTCCTCTATGGATGAATGGCCCGCTCCGCGCGAGCCCTTTGCAAGCAAATATACCCCTCGGCCGCCCGTCCGGGCTGCAAAGGGGTATATCGCAATAACCAAATAGTCCCGATTACTTCCAGAATCGGTTGATGATCTGCTCGCGACCAGCGCCGACGCCAATGAACGTCACGCGGGTGTGTGCCAGATCCTCGATAAACGCCACGTAGTCCTGAGCCTCCTGCGGCAGCTCGTCAAAGCTGCGGCAACCGGTGATGTCGCACTTCCAGCCGGGGAGCTCCTCGTAGATGGGCTTGGCATGCTCAAAGCGCACCTGATGCTCGGGCACGCTCGTGTAGCGCTCGCCATCGACGTCGTAGGCCACGCACACCTTGATGGTGTCGAAAGCCGAAAGCACGTCGAGCTTGGTCACGGCGATGTCGGTGAGGCCGTTGACGCGCGAGGCGTAGTTGGCGATAGGGCCGTCAAACCAGCCGCAGCGACGACGGCGACCGGTGGTCACGCCGTACTCATAGCCCTCCTCGGTCAGCGTGTGGCCAGCCTCGGACTCATAGGAAAGCTCGGTGGGCATGGGGCCCGAACCGACGCGGGTGATATAGGCCTTCATGACGCCCAGCACGCGGTCGACATTCTTCATACCGACGCCGGAGCCGGTAATGGCGCCGCCGGCGGTGCAGTTGGAAGACGTCACGTACGGATAGGTGCCGTGGTCGATGTCGAGCAGCGTCGCCTGGGCGCCCTCAAACAGCAGGTCCTTGCCCTCGTCGATCATGTTGTTGAGCAGCAGGCTCGTCTCGGTGATGTAGGGGCGCAGGCGCTCGGCCATCGGCAGGTACTCGTCGCAAATCTGGTCCACGGTGCAGGTGGGCAGGTTGTAGATGAGCTCGAGCTCGGGGTTCACGCGGGCGAGAGCGGTCTCCAACTTGTCGCGGAACAGCGTCTCGTCCAGCATGTCCTGCATGCGCAGACCAATGCGGGCCATCTTGTCCTGATAGCACGGACCGATGCCGCGCTTGGTGGTACCGATGTTCTTCTTGCCGAGCTTCTGCTCAAAGGCGCCATCCAGATCGATGTGGTACGGCATGATGACATGCGCGTTGCCGCTAATCTTGAGGTTCTTGGTGGTGATGCCGTCGGCCTCGAACATGTCGATCTCCTCAAGGACAACCTTGGGGTTGACGACGCAGCCGTTACCGATCACCGACACGTGGTCGGAATACATGATGCCGGAAGGCACCTGGTGCAGGCCGTACTTCTTGCCGTTGACGACGATGGTGTGACCGGCGTTGTTGCCGCCCGAGTAGCGCACGACGGCATCGAAGTCGCCGGCGACCAGGTCGCAAATCTTACCCTTGCCCTCATCGCCCCACTGGGCACCGACCAAAACGGTTGACGGCATGTTTACTCCTTACATTCATGGCCTGTCTGCGCGCCATGCCGGCACGCAGAAGCACAAAACATTCCCAGTATACCCGTGCAACGGGCGCCTGTCCTACTCCTCGGCATGTGCCCCATCAAGCTCATAGAACTTGGTGGATGCCGGCAGGAACATCAGGTCGACGTCGCCGATCGGGCCCGAACGGTTCTTGGCCACGACGATACGCGTAACGCCCTCGTCGGGTCGATCGTCGCGCGAGGCTTCGGCCTCGTCGGCGGAGCGGTCCAAGAACATGACAATATCGGCGTCCTGCTCGATGGAGCCCGATTCACGAAGGTCGGAAAGCTGCGGGCGCTTGCCGGTACGGGATTCGACCTGACGCGAGAGCTGTGACAGTGCGATGAGCGGGATCTTGAGCTCCTTGGCCATGATCTTCAGACCACGCGACATCTCCGAGACCTCGACGGTACGGCTCTCGGAGCGGCGTCCCGGCGGAGGACTCACCAGCTGCAGGTAGTCCAGGATGATGATGGCCTTCTCTTTGTTGTGGAGCATGCGGCGGCTCTTGGCGCGAATCTCGGTCACCGTGGTGCCGGGCGTATCGTCAATCAAAATATCGAGCTTGGACAAGGTCTGCGTGGCCTCGTTGATATTGGCCCACTGCTCGGGGCTAATGCGGCCCATGCGGAAGTCACTGATCGAGATCATGGCGTAGGCGCAAATCAGACGCTGGGCAATTTCCTTGCCCGACATCTCCAGCGAGAAGAAGCCGACGGTATAACCGGCAGCGGCAGCGTTAAGTGCCAGGTTCAGAGCGAACGACGTCTTACCTACAGCAGGACGGGCGCCGATGATGATGAGCTGGCCCTCACGAAAACCCATGAGCATGCGGTCGAGCGACGGAAAGCCCGTGGGCACGCCCGCAGCCTGGCCACCGGCCTGGCACACTTCCTCGGCCTCGTTATAGGCCTCGACCATAAACTCGGTCAACGTCTTGTAGCTCGACTTGACCTCGCGCGCCGTAACCTTGAGCAGCTTGCTCTCGGCCAGCTCGACAACCTCTTTGGTGTCGGTGGGGGCGCTATATGCCAGCGCGTTGATCTCGTTGGTGGCGCCGATCAGCTCACGCAGCATCGAATCACGGCGAACGATGGCGGCATGGTGCTGCCAGTTGACGAGCGACAGGGTCTGACCCATCAACTCCAAAATGTACGCTTCGCCGCCCACGGCATCGAGCTTGTTGATGCTTCGCAGGTAATCGATCAGCGAGATGGAGTCGATGGGAATGCGGCTGTTGTACATATCGACCATCGCGGTATAGATGGTCTTATGAATGGGCCGGTAGAAGTCATCGGGCTGCAGCTCGACCTGGGCCTCTTCGACCACCTCGGGCGATAGCAGCATAGCGGCCAGTACATTGGCCTCTGCATCTTGGTTTTGGGGAAGACCCAACTTTGAGCCGCGGTCCTCAACCGTCAGCCCGGTCTCCCTATCGTCATATGCCATGAGCATCCTCATTCATATCGCTTGCGAGCATCCATAGTATCAGCCACGGTCCCAAAACGCGCCGCGCGCCGCCAATCATCACCGAACCAAACGGATGAACGGTCCTGTATATAGGACTTCGACGCAACGTCCACCATGACACTCACTCAGCGCAAAAAACAAAAGGGCGCCCTGGTTTCCCAGAGCGCCCTTCTTAGAACAAGATTGTTGCGTTGCAGCAAATGCTACTCGGCAGCAGCCTCAGTCTCGACCTCGGCGGTCTCGGCCTCGGCGACCTCAGCGGCCTCCTCGACCTCAGCCTCGGCAGCGAGCTCCTCGGCGGTAACGCCGACGAGAACGACAACCTCGGCCTTGATCTCGCGGTACAGCGAGATGGCAACGGTGTGGGCACCGGCAACCTTGATGGGCTTACCGAGCTCGACGCGCTTGCGGTCGATGTCCATACCGAGCTGAGCCTTGATGGCGTCAGCGATCATAGCGGCGGTAACGGAGCCAAAGAGGATGCCCTCGTCGCCGACCTTGACGTCAACGGTGACCGTCTTGCCCTCGAAGGCAGCCTTGGTCTCGTTGGCGGTAGCCAGACGGACGGCCTCGCGCTTGGCGATGTTGTTGCGACGCTCGTCAAGCTGCTTGAGGTTGCCCTTGGTGGCGGCAACAGCGAGCTTCTTGGGGAACAGGAAGTTCTCAGCGTAACCCTGAGCGACCTCTACGACGTCACCCTCGCCGCCCTTGCCCTTGATCTCATCGAGAAGAATAACCTTCATGATGCGTCTCCCTTCTTAGCCGCGGTCGCGGTTGCCACGAGAGGAAACCACGGGGACGGTGTACGGCAGGAGAGCCATCTCGCGGGCGCGCTTGATGGCGTTGGCGATGTCATGCTGATGCTGCGTGCAAGCGCCAGTGACGCGACGGGGCTTGATCTTGCCACGGTCGGTCATGTACTTACGGAGAAGCTGAGTGTCCTTATAGTCGATGAACTCAGTGTTCTCCTTGCAGAACTGGCAGTACTTACGACGCGGCTGACGTGCAGAAAAATCATTAGCCATGTCAAAATACCTTTCATTTGGCAACTTCGGCGAACCGAAGCCGCCTCTCACTCAAAAATAGGTGAACAACCCTTAGAACGGGATGTCCTCATCGTAGACGTCGACCGCGGGCGGCGTAGCCACCGGTGCGGCAGGACGTGCTGCGGGCGCGGGAGCTGCGGGGGCGTAACCGCCCTGATCGTAGCCACCCTGGCCACCACGGGAACTCATAAACTCGATCTCATCGACGATGACCTCAAGCTTGCTCCGGCGCTGGCCGTCGCGCTCCCAAGAGCTGTAGCGCAGCTTGCCCTCGATCGCGACCTTGTTTCCCTTTGCCAGGAAACGGCTCACGGCCTCGGCGCGGGTGCCGAACATGGTGCAGTCGACAAAGTTGGGATAGTCCTCCCACTCGCCAGTCTGCGCGTTGCGGCGACGATCGTTCACGGCGACGCCAAAGGACAGAACCTGGGTTCCGCCGGCGGTGGCGCGCAGCTCGGGATCGCGGGTGAGGTTACCGGTGATGTTCACTCGATTGATGCTCATAACTCACTACTTCCTCTTGGGGCACAAGCCCAGTCCAAAACGACAGTCTTACTCCTGGTCGTCGCGACGGACGATCATGTGGCGGACCACAGCGTCGGTGATGCGCAGGACGCGATCAAGCTCGGCGATCTGGGTAGGATCTGCGTGGAAGTTGATAAGGGTGTAGTCACCATCGGTGAGGTCGTTGATCTCGTAGGCGAGCTTGCGCTTGCCCCGCTCGTCAACGGAGTCGACCTTGCCAGCGCCCTCAGCGATCGTGGTATCGATACGCTTCATAACAGCGAGACGAGTCTCGGGGTCGAGCGACGGGTCAACAAAGAACAGCAGTTCATAAGCCTTCATATTGTCACCTCCTCTGGGCAAATGTGGCTTCAGGTCGTGAAGGTGCGCCTGAAGCAGGAAAAGACTTGGTAATAATATCTTTCAACCTCCTAGGCTGCAAGAATATGCAGCTACAACCTCATGACCTCCACATATGCCCATACTCGCACGACGTTTCATGCGCATTCCAACCAAATGCTGACCAAAAGCTTGACGGATCTGTGGACAAGATACGGTGCCGTGAGGACAAGCTGAGCCAAGTCGCAGGTCAACGGGCGCATGGTTGTGGTCGCAAAATGCATACCAGTGGCCCACAGCACCACCCAAAGATTTTTAAAGTCATTGCCAAATCGCTTATAAATACCCCTTTTGAACAATTGAGTTGACCAACTACGCTGGTCGGAAGCCGTTTTTTGGCATCTCAAACCCCGCTGCAACGCCAAACGCGGCCAAGCGTTTTAAAAAATGCCAACTTTTCTGTTTGCACTTTGCGATTCCTCGTGTATACTGACTTTCGCATTTAACGGAGAGTTGTCCGAGTGGCCGAAGGAGCACGATTGGAAATCGTGTAGGCGTCAAAAGCGTCTCCAGGGTTCAAATCCCTGACTCTCCGCCAGTTAATTCCAAAGCAGGCCTTCGAGCCTGCTTTGTTTTTACCCCACGCGGAGGGGTGGCAGAGTGGTTGAATGCGGCGGTCTCGAAAACCGTTTGGCCTGTATAAGGTCACGAGGGTTCGAATCCCTCCTCCTCCGCCATTTTGGTTGAGAAAGCTCCCGAGAATGGGAGCTTTTTTGTTTTGAGTCCCCAACAAGCAAACACGGCGGAGGAGGAGGGATTCGAACCCGCCAGGGCGCGGAGCGTAAAGAAAACGCGCCAGTGGCGCGTTTTTAGCGCAGCGCGGTCGGCGCAAGCCGACCGGATAAATTTTGAGCTCCGCTCAAAATTTGGACATCCCTCCTATTCAGCCACGCCCCCATCGTGGTCGATCCCAGCCCATATCTCAAACATGTACACCGCCCTCCAAAGATGTCAAAAAATGTCGTTTTTGGAGTGTGATGTACACGTTTGCATACGACGCGCACCGAGCATGAGTCGATTTGCTTGCATCCGGTATATTTCCCCACCTCAACGGACATAAGAGTTTGGTGTCAGCTCGAAGCGAGAGGCCCCCAATGGATACTCCTGTTCTCATTTCGCATAAAACGGCGTGGCTCGTCCATCATGCACCGCGGAACCTGGTTCAAGCCGTCGCACAACGCGACTACCAGATAGGTGTGCGGGGCCTCTCTACCCAGCAACGCATCGCGCGCATTCGGCAGGCACTTACCGACTGCGGCATTCCGTCCACCATGCTCAAGACTATCGACATCTCCGTACTATTTGCTTTCGAGCGAATTCGCACCAACGGTGTCACCTGCCACGTTCTCGGCCAAAACCTACCCTACGACCATATTGACGAGCTTACGCCCGGCATCTTTATCACCGACGAAGCCTTCACCTTCGTGCTCGCTGCCGAGTGGATGGATAGGATCGAATACCTCGAGTATGGTTACGAAGTTTGCGGCGACTATCGCATGGGGCTCAATTCCTCTGACCCTTACACTGAGCAACCAGCCACCACCTCCAAGGACGAAATTGTCGAGTTACTCGATCGGCACCCTGGCAAACCCGGTGCCACACGCGCCAGACTCGCGCTCAGACACATCTACGACCACTCAGCCTCGCCCATGGAGACCGCATCGTCCATCACCCTCTCGCTCCCAACAAGCGAAGGCGGCATTGGTATCAGAGGTACCGAACTCAACAAACCGCTCGAAATCCCTCAACGTCTCTGGCATTGCACAAAAGCCCGATCGCTCAAAATCGACGCTCTTGTTACTTATCAGCGCAGAGAACTCGGCATCGAATATAAGGGCGGTTTTCACGACGAGACCGAGCGCAAGGGCGCAGATGCGGAACGAGAGGCCGTACTCTCCCAAATGGGATATCGAATCGTTACGCTCACCTCGGCACAGTTCGCAAGTCAACTTGCCTTTCATCGCGCCATGAACAGCATTCGCGAAGCACTCGGTATGCCCCGCTGCACGGACGCCGAGTACCAGCGAAAGCAAAACGAACTGCGCAAGGCACTTATCCGCAACTGGAAGAGCGCGCAAGGCGAAGACACGCCTTCCGAGTAGCGTCATCCCAGCGCGCCACACCAAAACATGTACATCACCCTCCAAAACCGACATTTTTTGACATCTTTGGAGGCTGATGTACATGTTTGGAACCTATGACCATACCCGGTCCCGACCGTTTACCGAGCAATAGGGTCGCCACGCCCGCCAACCATGTACTATGTACGGGCATTGTCTAAACCCACAACCCAAAGGACCCCATCTTGCCCGTCATCGCCGCTATAACCGTTACCTCACATGCCTCGGATGCCATGGTCGCTATTCCGTTTTGGCTCGAGATGTTCGCTGTTGTCGCTGCATCGATCTCGGGCGTGCTGGTTGCGCGCGAGCATAAGCTCGACCTGGTGGGTGCAGTTGCGCTCGCCGTGGTCTGCGGACTGGGCGGCGGTCTTTTACGCGATATGACGCTGCAGGTAGGCAACGTCTACATCCTCAACCAGCCGATGGCGCTCCCGCTTTCCATTGCCACGGCAGCCATCATCTATATCTTCCCGGCTATCGTCGACAAGCCCGAAAAACTCATCCCCTTGCTCGACATCATCTCGGTCGGCATCTATGCGGCAACCGGCGCAGACAAGGCGCTGGTCTACGGCTTTGCGCCGGCGGTGTGCATCATGATGGGCTTTTTTACCGCGGTGGGTGGCGGCATGTTGCGCGACGGCTTTATGGGCGTGGTTCCGGGCATTTTCCAACGTACTAACTTTTATGCCATCGCCGCCATCGCCGGATCGACAAGCTATGTGTGTCTCGTTATGAGCGGCATCATGAGCAATGTCGCCGCGCTGGTCGTATGCGTCGCGGTGACCATGGGCCTGCGCTGGCTCTCGCTGCGCTTTGACATCAAAAGTCCCACCGAGGAAGACATCGCGCGCTTCTTGCATCGCAAAAAGTAGACAGCGCGGCACGACCCTTCGAAATGCAACCGAGAGGTTCTTTTAGAGCGCGCGCACGTTGGGTGCCCTGTTAGATATATGCCGAGTATCTAACGAAGGATTCACTATGCCTTGCAACCTAGAACCGTCGACCAAGCGCCGCAAAGCGCGGGTCCATATCGCCCTTCTATTCGCACTGATTGCGCTTGCGCTGACCGCGCTTCCCAAGACGTCGTTCGCCGGTACAGACACCGCGGGCAACGTGCTCGCAACCGAAGTTGACTCAAATCCGTCTGGCGTCGAAAGCGACCTGTACTGGGCCGGCCAAAGCCTTAACCTAGACGACGCTTCCATCGGCCGCGATATTATCGCGGCAGGCGAGAGCTTGTCGATTCGCGACTGCACTGTAGGCGGAGCCGTTCGCCTGGCGGCGCGTACCATCGATATCTCCAAAACCGCAATCGATGGCAGCGTGACGGTAGCCGGTCAGCATGTCGTGCTCAACACCGGTAGCGCCGCCAACTGTTTTTACGCGATGGGCGAGACGGTTGCCCTGCGCGGCTCTGCCAAGTCGGCAGCACTCGCGGGCAGTACGGTAACCATCGACGGCATCGTCGACGGCGATGTCGAGGTCTGGGCCGACAAACTCATCCTGGGCAAAAACGCTCACATCACCGGCACGGTGAACGCCCATGTTTCCGAGGACCCCGAGCGCGCCGCAGGAGCCGAGGTCGGCGCGCTCAAGATCGACCGCACCGAGAACGAAGATACTTCCACCATTAACGATGTCATCGGCGGCATCGTCGCCGCGGCGCTCTCGACCTGCTTTGCCGCTCTGCTGCTCGAGCTCGTCTTTCCGCGAGCGACCGCCAGCGCCGCCGGAATGCTCCACCAGCGCCCCACGCCCCTGTGGGTGAGCGGTCTTTTGGGTACGGTAGCCATTGTCCCTGCCGTATTGTTGCTGATTATCTCTATCGCCGGCCTGTCGCTTGCCGGAGCCCTCATGTGCGCCGTGATCGGCGTCGCGCTGGTCTCCACCGCCTTTGCGGGATGCGCGATCGCTCGCATGGTCGGACATAACCAGAACCGCTACGCCATGGCAGCCGTCGGCGGTGTGGCCGCAGGCGCTCTCACAGGACTTCCCCTCATCGGCGGCTTCATCAGCGGCGTGGCCTTTGTCTTTATGCTCGGCTACGTTATCCAAATCATCTGGCGCAACGCCCACCTCAAGCCGCAGCAGGCCGCCAACACCCCGGGCCTTCCCTCCGCCTAGCCGTCGACCCCTGCAAAGGGGCAGGCACCTTTGCAGGGGTGCAGACCGGCTCAATCCCTGTACACCAAAAAGGGCGCCGACCATTGCGGTCGACGCCCTTTCTTGTTGGCGGTTATAAGCCCCAGCGCTTATTTGTTGACCTGGCCGGCGCGGACGGCAGCCTTCTTGCGGTCGGTGGCGTTGAGCAGACGCTTGCGCAGGCGGATGTTCTTGGGAGTGATCTCGACCAGCTCGTCATCGGCGATGTACTCCAGCGCCTCCTCCAGCGAGAAGGTGCGGGGCGGCACCAGCTGGACGGAGATATCGGAGGTCGAGGAACGCTGGTTGCCCAGGTTCTTGGTACGGGCGATGTTGACGACCATGTCGCCGGCCTTGCTGCGCTCGCCCACGATCATGCCCTCGTAGCACTCGGTGCCCGGCTCAACGAACAGCTGGCCGCGCTCCTGCAGCGTACCCAGAGCGTAGGCAACGGCCTTCTCGGTGGTCATGGAGATCATGGCGCCGTTCTGACGGTTGCCGATCTCGCCGGCGTAGGGGCCATACTCCAGGAAGGTGTGGTAGAACACGCCCTCGCCGTGAGTGACGTTCATGATGCGGTTCTTAAGGCCCATGATGCCGCGGGTCGGGATCTTGAACTCAAGATGGGTCACGATGCCCGAGGTGTCCATGCTCGTCATGATGCCACCGGAGGTACCGAAGACCTCGACGACCTTGCCCGAGTACTCGTCCGGGCACTCGACGACGGCCTGCTCGACAGGCTCCAGCTTGTTACCGTTCTCGTCCTTCTTAAACAGAACGCGGGGACGACCGACCTGGAACTCAAAGCCCTCGCGGCGCATGGACTCCATCAGGACGGACAGGTGCAGAATGCCGCGGCCAGAGACCTCGACGCCGCTCTTGTCCTCGAGCTCCTCGATCTTCATGGTCACGTTGTTCTCGGCCTCGTTGAACAGGCGCTCCTTAAGCTGACGGGCGCCCACGATGTCGCCGTCACGGCCGACGAGCGGGGAGGTCGAAGCCTCAAAGACGATGGACAGGGTCGGCGGATCGATCTCGATGGGCTCGAGCTCGACGGGGTTCTCGGGGTCGGTGTAGACATCGCCGATATCGGTGCGGTCAATACCCACGACGGCAGCGATATCGCCGGCGCCGACTTCCTGGCACTCGGTGCGGCCCAGGTAGTCGAAGGTAAAGAGCTGCTTGACGGTAGCGGTGGCGCTGGAGCCGTCGTTCTTCACGACCAGAATCTGATCGCCCTGGTGAATGGCGCCGGAGTACACGCGACCGATACCGATGCGGCCAACGAAGTTGGAGTGGTCGATGGTCACGCACTGCATGGCCAGCGGGGCATTCTCGTCAACCTCGGGCGCGGGCATGTCGTCGATGATCATATCGAGCAGCGGATACATGTCCATGTTGCCGTCGTTGGGGTCAAGGCGGGCAAAGCCATTCATGGCGCTGGCATAGACCACGTGCTCCATGGCGAACTCAAGCTGGTCGTCGGTGGCGCCCAGGTCGGCCATAAGGTCCAGGCAGTCGTTGTAGGCCTTCTCGGGGTTGGCACCTGGACGATCGATCTTGTTGATGACGATCATGATCTTGAGGCCGGTGTCGATAGCGTGACGCAGCACGAAGCGGGTCTGGGGCATGGGACCCTCAAAGGCGTCGACCAGCAGCAGGGCGCCGTCGGCCATACGCAGCACGCGCTCGACCTCGCCGCCAAAGTCGGCGTGGCCCGGGGTGTCGATGACGTTGATCTTGACGTCCTTGTACTCGATAGAGATGTTCTTGGCGAGAATCGTGATGCCGCGCTCGCGCTCCTGGTCGTTAGAGTCCAGGACGCGGTCCTCGACCTGCTGGTTGGCACGGAAGGCGTCCGTGGCACGCAGGAGCTTATCGACCATCGTCGTCTTGCCGTGGTCGACGTGGGCGATGATGGCGATGTTCCTCAGATTGTCTACGCGCATGTAGTTCCCCTATCTTCTATCCATATACAAACGGCACACGTATGCGGCCCGCCCAGCGATACAACGCTCAGCGGGAATATTGAGCCTTTTACCGAAAACTCGTTTATTTTAGCGATTTTAGATGAGAGGGGTTTCCTCACCTGCAGGTTCAGGGTCGCTCCACATAAAACCATCGCCGGCGCCCATGCCCTCATACAGCACATATGCCGAAAAGCCGCTCTCGAGCGTCGTCTCAAAGAAGCTCACGAGCAGAGCGTCGTGATAGCCACCGTCAATCTCAACACAGCCGGTGTAGCCGATGGCATAGCGGGCGATGCGGCCCAGGCCCTCGTCCTTAAGGCCCATCTTGTGCTCAGAGATAAAGTTGGTGGCAGCCTCCAGGCATGCCTCCTCGCCATCCTCGTCGAGCGCGGCCAGATAGCGGTTGGAAGCAGCGTCCTCGATCGCCACAACTACGCCCGGATTCTCGCCGGCGGCAAGGTCGTCCAAGAACGCACCAATCAGGTCACACACCATGGCGTCGAGCTCGGCGGAGACGTTACCGGCGTCCTGCATATCCTGTGCCATCTCTAGACCTTCCCATCGAATCCGGCGTCGTTACAGTTCTTGTGCCTCGGCAGCGATCTTGGCGGCAGCGTCGCGGGCGCGCGTCATATCCATCGCGCGCTTGTCGAGTACCTTGATCTGGTTGGTCAGCATTACCGCATCGACCACACCCCAGATTACCAAGCCTGTTGAAATCGAAAACCCAAGCGCACCAACTGTACCACGAAGACGAGAACAGATTACCGCGACAAGGGCGGAGATGATAACCATCTTGATATAGGAGCCGCGGCGCTCGCGAAGCGTGCGGGCCTGCGTCACATAGGCGATGCGAGCCGCCTCGGATGCCTCCGAGCGCATCTGGGCTTCACGCGCGATGGCGGCCGCTTCGGCCGATACGCGGGCACCCATCAGCGACCTCTCCGCTCGCGTGCCAGACATTTAGAAATCATCGGGGGAGAGCGTATGGACGAACTCGTCGAACTTCTCGAACTCCTGCTCGTCGTCAACTTCCTCGGCATGGGCAGAAACGGTACCCAGGCGATTCATGATGTCGTCCTCCACGAACATGGGGGCATTACTGCGCACGGCAAGGGCAATGGCGTCACTGGGGCGGGCGTCAATCTTGCGCTCGTCACCATCGACCAGCACGACAATCGTCGCATAGAACACCGGCGGCTCGGCACGAACGATCTCGATGCGCTCGAGCTTGGCGCCCAGGGCATCGACGGTGTCAAGCAGCAGGTCATGCGTTATCGGGCGCTCGGCGCGACCGCTATCGATACCACGGCTAATGGCCGCGGCCTCAAACGAGCCGGTCTGAATGGAAAGCGAACGCAGGGGCGCCGTCGAATCCGACTTGCCGCAGCGCTCACGAAGCACGATAAGCGATGGCACGGGACCGGCGGCCATGACGATGGTCTCTATGTCGACACGAACCATGGAACACCTCCGGTACGTAGCGGTTAACACACGGCAGGGTCGCCGCATTGAATAGCTATACTACCCAATCTTTCGCCCAGCACACAAAATCAAAGTAGTTAATTTGGGACGGGGCTATTTTGACTACTTTTAGTTGGATAAGAAAAAAGCCCCGAGGCAATGCCCCAGGGCTCTTAACGTTTTGATGGTGGACCTGACAAGATTCGAACTTGTGACCTCCCGGTTATCAGCCGGACGCTCTAACCAACTGAGCTACAGGTCCATCATGGTGGAGGTTAGGGGGATCGAACCCCTGACCTCAGGCTTGCAAAGCCCGCGCTCTCCCAGCTGAGCTAAACCCCCACGGAGAAAGTAATAAACACCCCAGCGGCGACTCGGCTCTCGCTGGGGTGTTTATTGCGAAAGAAAGTGGTGGACCTGACAAGATTCGAACTTGTGACCTCCCGGTTATCAGCCGGACGCTCTAACCAACTGAGCTACAGGTCCATCGCGCAAGGGATATATTAGACGAGTCGTTACGCGCGCGTCAACAACTTTTTTGAAAATCTTTGAGGGGCGCCGGCCCCGGCTGCCCGGCGGCATGCGAAGTCGCCTGCTCGGACAGTCCTGCTCGCACGGAGAGCACATTAAGTGCTCTCCGGCTCGTGCGGAACTCGCGATCGACTTCGCATGCC
>DBFBCB010000034.1:0-36328 GCA_048246715.1 Collinsella aerofaciens
ATGCCCTTCATCTTCTTGACGGCCTCGAGGACCTCGGGGGTGGTTCCGGACTCGGAGGCGGTGAGCACGACGGACTTCTCGGTCATGCGCTTGTGGCCCATGGCGTTCCACTCGGCGGCGTGGATCAGGTAGACCTCGAGGTCGCGGTCGCCGAACTTGTTCATGAGGTACTCGAGCTGCATGAGCTCGTCCCAGGTGCCGCCGACGCCCATCAGGAACACGGCGTCGTAGCCCTCGTCGGCGACCTTGTCGGCGAGCGCGGTCATCTTCTTGCCGGTCTCGTAGAGCGCCTTGCCGTCCTCGAGATAGCCCTCCTGGTCGAAATGCATGATCTCGATCTTCTCGGTTTCCTTCATTTGTCTCTCCTTTCTGGGGTTGTTTCCACATCCCCCATGCCAACGGGCATCAAAACCCGCTTACATTCCGTAACACTCGGCCGCTTTGGCCTTAAGCGCATTGACTGACTCTTCGTAGCCCTCTGCCTTGACCTCCATTTGCTTGGAGACGGCATCAAGATACGGGTGCACGTCCCATGACTTCAGACGCTCGGCTATCATGGCCGCAATCGTCTGGAAGAACACAAGATTGGGAATTGCGCTGAGCAGCGGAGCCACCTGAGGCACCGCAACCTCGTGAGCCCTACCCTTGGGATGGGCCGTGAGCAGCACCGTTTTTGTCGTAACGTTCGATAGCGCATCAGCGATATTCGCAAGACGCTCCGACCCCTGCGGATCGTCGACGATAAACACCAGATAGCCCGGAACGATCTGCATCTCGGGACCGTGGACGAACTCCTCGCCTTCGTGATGCATGGCAGGAATCTTGATGGTCTCGCTCAGCTTGAGGGCCGCCTCTTCGGCAACGCCATAGTTGGGGCCGTTGCCGACGACCATGGCGGGCGTGTGCTCAGAAAGCTCGAGCATGTGGTCTTGGACATATGCCTCGGCGGTCTTGCACATCACGGCATTGGCATGGATAGCCTCGCGCAGGTCGTCAAGACGCTGGGCAACGCCCTTGGCGTCAATCGTTCCGCGCGCCTGACCGCCGTAAATGCCAAAGAGCACCAGGTACTCAACGAGCACCTCGACGCCCAGAGTCACAAAGTCCACCGACTCGACGCCCACACCGTAGTCAAGAACGATGTCAGCGTGTTCCTTGATGGGTGCCTCGACGTTTGCCGTGAGCGCAACTGCAGCCATATCGTGTGCGCGCATGTAATCGAGCGCCGCAATCGTATTGGTCGAATAGCCACTCTGCGAAACGGCAATGTTGAGCACATGCTGCGGATAGGTGTGTTCAAAATCGACGAAGGCCTCGGGCGTCACAACGGACACCTGCATTTGCAGGGCATCTTGCAGGTAATCGCGGGCGCAATCGGCGGCATGGCGCGACGAACCCGAAGCAACGATGCGCAGCGCGTCAAAAGAACCGGACTGGAAAATATCAACGAGCTGCGCTACCAGCTCAGACGAACGCTCGAGGTTCTCCCCCATACGCACATGGGCAAGCTGAACGTAATCGAGCATCTTCATCGTCTCACCTCGCAACAAATCATTAGTATTTGATACCAATCACGATTACAGGTTACGGCTTTTTGATACCTCTTTGTCGATTAATTTATTCCCTTCGGCGAACGGTCGATTTTGAGCCCTGTAAGGTTGTATATACAGCTGACCCAACGAATCAAAATTCCGTCAGCTTTTCAGCCCGTTATGCAAAAAACCAGCTAGTACGTATAGGTATATCCACCCGCATCACCGCGGTTAAACGACTTGACGTATTCGATCGCCTGGCCGCTCGCATCGAAGCTCACGCACTCAAGCGTCAAGGCAAGATCGCCCTGCTCCAGTCCAAGCAGGCCGGCATCTCGTGCGCCCAGTGCTTCGATATCGAGCTTTTCCTGTGCCATGACCGGCTTTCGGCCCAACATCTCATAGGTCTCGTACAAACTGAAGACCGACACGTCAATATCTTCGATTGTGGGAAACAGCAGGCACGGGATGAACGCCATCTCAATCGATACGGGATCGCCGTTGACGCAGTTCAAACGCCGAATCGAATACAGCAAATCGTCCTCGGCAATGCCAAACAGGTTGGCATAATATGGGCCCGCATAACGCTTGGAACGCGCGAGGATGCGGACGGATGGCTCGCCGCCCGAAGCACGAATCGATTCGCGAAAGCCCCCCGTTCGCTCGTAGGCAACGGGCACTTTCTGTGCCACAAACGCGCCCTTTCCGCGGACGCGTCGAATCTGCCCACGCCGAACCAGCTCATCGACAGCGCTTCGGATGGTCAAGCGTGTCGTACCAAATTCCTCGGCGAGGTCTTTTTCGGACGGAATCATGGAACCCGTGGGATATATACCGCGCTCGATACGCTCCTCGATGCGGCGTCGAATGCGCATATAAACCGGGGTGGCAACTACTGCTTCAGCCATTGTTCACCTGCCACGCTCCTCATGCCGTTCTCTTCGCCGTTATCGGCAAAGCGGAACTTTGTGGGCAAAATCACCGATTTGCAATGCTCCACAAAACGCATGTCCTTATCCAATTCGATCGTGCTCTCATAGAACACCGGCGTTCCCTCTTCTTGCTGGAGCAGCTCGGCCTCTTCGGCGTTCAAACGCGAGATGGAGATATGCTCACGTCCATGCTCAACACGCACGCCACCTTCTTTGAGCAAGACATCGTAAAGGCTCTCGCACTCAAAATCGTGCTCGGGAAGCGATGGGCGCAGGGACAGGTTAACGTGAGCGGTCTCGATTGACGCCGGCTCGCCCTCAATAAGTCGAACGCGCTGCATGCGGAGCAAGGGAGCGCCTACAGCCACCCCAAGCTTGTCGGCAAGCGCCTCATCCGCCTCGATGGTCCCGATGGAAACCAGACGAGAAGAGGGGTGCAGGCCGGCAGTCCGCACAGCATCGGAAAAGTTATACGTTTCCTGGAAGATGTTCAACGGCTTAGGAGGACACACATACGTGCCCGATCCGCGACGGCTCTCGAGCGTTCCACACGAGATAAGCCGCGTGATACCGGCACGCAACGCCGTACGCGAAACGCCAATCTCTTCGCACAGCACGCGCTCGGCCGGCAGGCGATCGCCGCCGGCAAGCTGATGGTGCTGGATATACCAAAGAATTCCCTCAACAGCACGATCTTTGGAGGGAATTGCATATGCTTCGCCTGCCATTGCACAGACTCCTCATTCAGACACGTATGCCGCCAAAATTAGGCCAGCCCTCCCATGGCATCGAATTCGGCCTTGATCTTCTCGGCGACATTCCGATACGACTTATATAGGCTTGAATCGCGTTTGACTTCGTCGGTCATAACGGGAATCTCTAATTTGGAAACCTCGTCTTTTCCCGTCTGAACCGCCACAACAACGCCCATACCAAGACACATATTACGCTTGGCAGCGTTTATTTTCGCCGCCTTGGCAGGATTTGCCAGGATACGCTGGGCAAATTCCTGTTTAGAGACCACTTCCTCGGCCTCCGGATCGCCCGCCTCGGCTACTTCGCACTGCAACACGTCCGCATAGTCAAAAATCTTCGGCTCGCCACCGCGTTGATGCACAGCCCACTTGCGGCGCGTGGCATCCTGGTAGATAGCCGGCAAAAATGTAAACCGCGGCGGGTCCAAAATCGTATCCGTGATGGTAAACACATCGGGATCAAAGGCATCCTGCGGGTTTTTCTTCTTGAACAGCCCCATATCAGCCTCCCGTACTAGTATTAAACAACTCAAGCTGAATATAGCACCAATTTCAAGCCGCCGCCTTACCCTATCGGTGCGCGGCGTCTATGGCTCGCCCAGCGGAAGAGTTCACGGACGAGCGCCGGGGTGCCTGCCGGCAAATAGCGGACACTCCGCATGCAATCTATGCAAACAAACAAGTACGCTTAGCTACATTCGGTAAGATCGAGCACGCTGCCCTTCACGATAAGCGCCGGCTCCAGAACGACTTCTTCGGCACGTCTACCGCCCCTACCGGCAAGGCGCTTGGACATGCAGCCAAAAGCATGCTCCGCGAGGATACCAGGATCCTGCTCAATCGCGGTCAGCGCCGGCTCAAAGAGAACGTCGGCGGCCGAGTTGTCGTAACTCACCACCGAGATGTCGCCCGGAATGCTCTTCCCCATCTCGTGTAAGCGCTTGAGCAGACCGAGGGCGATGTTATCCGAGCTTGCGAACACAGCGGTAGCATCAGTTGCGAGCACCGCCTCCGAGGCCTCGTAGGCACTCGGGATGTAGTACTCGCTCTCAAACTCTAAACGCGCGTCGATAGGCAGGCCAACCTCGCGCAGTGCGCGCTCATAGCCGGCAAGTCGCTTACGCCCCGTATTGGAACGGCGCGCGTTAACCAAGCAGGCAATGCGACGGTGGCCCTGCTCGATCAGATAGCGGGTGGCCATGTAGCCACCCATCTCGTGGTCGAACATCACCTTGTCGCACTCGAGCCCTTCAATGGCACGGTCGACCATTACGGCCGGGATGGGCAGGTGGCTGACTTCTTCGCGCAGGGCACGGTCGTCGGAGAACTCGTCGCCCACGACCAGGAAGACGCCATCAACGCCGCGCGTCACCAGCTGGCGCAGCAGCTCCAGATCGTCATCGGCGCTTCCACCCGAGCTGGTAATGAAGAGCGCATAGCCATCCTCGCGGCAGCGCTTTTCCAGGCTACCGGCGAGCGAGGCAAAAAAGCGGCTCTCGATATTAGGGACGATAAGGCCCAGGGTGCGCGACTCGCGCATGACCAGGCTGCGCGCGATCTGGTTAGGAACATAGTGGTTGCGCGCCGCGACCTCCTTGATGAGTTTGCGGTTTTCTTCCGAGATGCGACAGGGCCGATTATTGAGCACAAGCGAGACCGACGAGGGGGAAAGCCCCACCTCCTGGGCGATCTGCTTGAGGGTGACTTTGTTGGCCATCTCGCTCCTTCCGGGTTTACGCGCAATCTCTTGAAAGTATAGCGACTACCCCTCCACCTCGGTGATAAACACTTTACCAATCCGGTAGACGGCTGTTTTATCGCCGCCAGCGCACCAAATCCGTCCGGGTGGGGTATATTGCAATCGATTGATGACAACAACCACCAAAAGGCGGATATTCGTATGCACGAGAACGACTTTTTTAACGAGGACCTGCTGTGCGCGCTTGCTGGCGTTGCCGGCGAGGACAACGTGCTGATGAGCGAGCCCATGCGCGAGCACACCACGTTTAAGATCGGCGGCCCGGCCGACGTCTTTGTCACGCCCGATACCGAGCAGGGCCTCGTCGCCACGCTCGACACCTGTTATCGCTGCGACCTGCCGCTCACCATCGTGGGCAACGGCTCCGACCTGCTCGTCGGCGACAAGGGTATCCGCGGCGTTGTCGTGGCGCTGAGCAAGGGCCTCTCCGACATTACGGTCGACGGCACGCATGTCACGGCGGCAGCCGGTGCCTTGCTTTCCGATGTCGCCGCGGCGGCAGCCGAGGCCGGCCTTACCGGCATGGAGCCCATCTCGGGCATCCCCGGATCGGTCGGCGGCGCCTGCTACATGAACGCCGGTGCCTACGGCGCCTGCATGGCCGATGTGCTGGAGTCCGTGCGCGTCTACAAACCCGCTCGCCAGCTCGACGACGGCACCCGCGGCAGCGGCAACATCATCGAGTTCGATGTCGACGAGCTCAACCTGGGCTATCGCAAGAGCCGCATCGCCGACGACGGCTTTATCGTTCTTTCTGCCACCTTCAACCTCGCACCGGGCAACGCCGCGATGATCAAGGCCGACATGAACGACTACCGCCAGCGCCGCGAGGACAAGCAGCCGCTCGACATGCCGAGTGCCGGCTCCACCTTCAAGCGCCCCGAGGGTTACTTTGCCGGCAAGCTCATCATGGATGCCGGACTGCGCGGCCATGCTGTCGGCGGCGCGCAGGTAAGCGAAAAGCACTGCGGCTTCATCGTCAACGCCGACCACGCCACCGCCGCCGACGTCGACGAACTCATCCGCCACATCCAGGCAACCGTCAAAGACCAATTCAACGTAGACCTAGAACCCGAAGTCCACCGAGTAGGCGAATTCCTCTAAAAAAGAAGGCCCCGAAAGGGGCCTTCACCATATTTATTCAGATAACCCAGTCCGGTGTGTCGCGCCCCGAACCCGAGAAGGCCGCGTGCCCGCCCGCAATATATTTGATTGATCGCGAGTTCCGCACGCAAAGAAGGCCACTTAATGTGGCCTTCGTCTTGCGCAGGACTGCCCGAGCAGGCAATCAAATATATTGCGGGCGGGCACGCGGCCCCGTCGGCTTTACGACAGCGCAATACCGCCGAGCCAACCCCAACGCACGCCAGAGCCAGTGCCATAGAAGCTAATAAACGAATCAAGCGACCTAGACGTAATGGCGCCCTCATTGCTCATGACGATGCCGCCGCCAACATAGATGCCCACGTGGCCATAGATCAGACCCGGCATGCCGGTGCCGCTATGCGATGAGTCGGCCACGATCATGCCCACTTGCAGCGCCGAGCGGTCGGAGCTATAGCACCATGCGTTAAACATATCGCACGCGTTACCGCCAAAGTAGCCAACGCCGGCGTTACGGAAGACATTGGTAACCCATGCCGCGCACCAGTTCTGACCCGGCGAAGGCGTGGAGTAGCACGCGTTGACGACGGCCTGCTGTTTGCCCGAGCCGGCATTCTGCTGCGGAGTTCCGGGCGCGTACGATCCACCACCCGAGCTTGAGCCACCCGAGTAGGAATTGTTCTTGTTCGCGGCAGCCGCGGCAGCGGCAGCGGCAGCCTTCCTAGCAGCCTCCTCGGCCTGGGCAGCAGCGAGGATCTCGGAATCGCGCTGAGCCATGAGCTCCTTGACGTCGTCGGAAAGACCGTTCAGCACGGTCTGGACTTCTTGCTGCTTGGCCTGCATATCCTGCATCTGAGCCGTCTGCTGGTCCTTAAGTTTCTCCAGGTCGGCCTTTTGTGCTTCGAGCTCGGTCTTCTGTGCGTCGAGCTCAGCCTGAATCGTCTGGATATCCTCGATGGCATCGCGGTCGCTCTTGTTGATCTTCTCAACGTAATGCGCGTTGGCGACGAGTTCCTCAAACGAGCCAGAGGC
The DNA here is from genome assembly GCA_048246715.1 of Collinsella aerofaciens. Classification (GTDB taxonomy): domain Bacteria; phylum Actinomycetota; class Coriobacteriia; order Coriobacteriales; family Coriobacteriaceae; genus Collinsella; species Collinsella aerofaciens_BY. The sequence goes on from DBFBCB010000034.1 coordinate 7,115, forward strand.
CAGCAGCAGCGACAGGATGTTCGTGCCGCCGGACTTGTAGCTGGCGGCCACGCGATCGGAAAGGTCGTTGCGCTTCTTCTTGAGCTCGGCCTTCTTTTCATCGATCTGGGCCTGCGTGTCGTCAATCTTGCCCTGGACATTCTCAATGTCGTTGAGGGTCTGGGCATTCTTGTTGGCCAGCGCCGCATACTCATTTGCGATGCCGTCGAGCTGGGCCTGGACCTCGTCGAGCTGGGCCTGGGCGGCATTCAGTTTATCGGTTGTTTCTTTGGAAGCCTCCGCCGCATGGGCGCGAGCGGGCAGGCCAAAAAGAACTGCCGCAGAAGCGGCGCCGAACAGGGCCTTGAGGGCAGTGCGGCGCGAGAGCTCCTGGGAAAGGATGGAATCGCTGTTTGGTGACATATGTACTCCGTTACATGTTTATTTATATGTCGCTCAACTCATACATATTAGCGTACATATGGCGCGTCCCAACGATTTCCACGAACGGCAGGAAACTACAAGGTCAGCGGCTCGCAAGCAAATGTCAAAAATCAGGCTATGCGTACGCAAGCTCTTCTATGAGTACGTTAGCACAATCCTCTGCTTTTCCTACAGCGCACGATTTGGGCGTCCCTGCCTGCGCTATACTCCCCTGAAGAAGTGTTCCTGATTCGATAGGAGACTACATGTCCAAAGCACTCGACCCCAAAGACACCTGCGTCCTCGTTACCGGCGGTGCCGGTTTCATCGGTTCCCACACCGTCGTTCAGCTGCTCGAGGGTGGCTACCAGGTCGTCATCGTCGATGATCTCTCCAACTCCAGCGCCGTCGCCGTCGACCGCGTCAAGACCATCGTGGGCGACGAGGCCGCCAAGAACCTCACCTTCTACGAGGCCAACGTGCTCGACCGCGACGCGATGAACAAGATCTTCGATACCCATCATATCGACCGCGTCATCCACTTTGCCGGCTTTAAGGCCGTCGGCGAGTCGGTGAGCAAGCCCGTCGAGTACTACCACAACAACATCGAGAACACCCTGGTGCTCATCGACGTCATGCGCAACCATGGCTGCAAGTCCATCATCTTCTCGAGCTCCTCGACCGTCTATGGCGACCCGGACAACCCGCCCGTCACCGAGGAGGATCCTAAGAAGCCCGCGACCAACCCCTATGGTTGGACCAAGTGGATGATCGAGCAGATCCTTATGGACGTCCACACCGCCGACCCCGAGTGGGACGTCGTGCTGCTCCGTTACTTCAACCCCATCGGCGCTCATCCGTCGGGTCTGATCGGCGAGGACCCCAAGGGCATCCCCAACAACTTGGTGCCCTATGTCGCCCAGGTCGCCGTGGGCAAGCTCGAGGCCGTTCAGGTCTTTGGCAACGACTACCCCACCCCCGACGGCACCGGCGTGCGCGACTACATCCACGTGTGCGATCTGGCCTCTGGTCACGTTGCCGCCCTTAACTGGATGAACGGCAAGACCGGCGTCGAGATCTTTAACTTGGGCACCGGCACCGGCACCTCGGTACTCGAGGTCGTCGCCGCCTTCTCCAAGGCTTGTGGCAAGGAGCTGCCCTACGTGATCCGCGAGCGCCGCGCCGGCGACATCGCTGCCAACTGGTGCGATGCCTCCAAGGCCGAGCGCATGATGGGCTGGAAGGCCCAATACGACATCGCGGACATGTGCCGCGATAGCTGGAACTGGCAGAGCCACAACCCCAACGGCTTCGCCGACGCCGAGTAGCAAAACCTACATACCGCTCTTGCCCCGATCTCACGTTGTGAGGTCGGGGCTTTTTCATGGCATGTAACCATTCGCCGAAAATCGACCAACTTTTTTATCTTGCCTGTACATGTTTAAACAACATGTTTTACAATAGGCGTATCGAATCAGAACATCGGAGGCGGACTGCACACCCATCGGCAGGCCGACCCCACAACAAGAAGGTTGGTGAGCGCATTCATGGAGCGTGCAAGCGGCGTCCTCATGCCCGTCTCATCTCTGCCCGGACCATACGGAATCGGCGGCTTTGGCTGGAATGCCTACGATTTCGTCGATTTTCTCGCCTCGTGCAAACAACATTACTGGCAGATTCTGCCCCTCACGACGACCAGTTATGGCGATTCGCCCTATCAGTCGTTCTCGGCCCGCGCAGGCAACCCCAACTTTATCGACTTTGCCGAGCTTATCGAGGCAGGGTATCTGGAGCAGCGCGATATCGATGGCGTGCACCTGGGTTCTGACCCCAGCAACGTCGACTACGGTGCCATCTTTGGCGGCCGCCGACAGATTCTCGACCGCGCCGCCGAGCGCTTTGCCGCCGACAAGCCGGCCGATTTCGATGACTTTATCCAGGCCAACGAGGACTGGCTCATCCCCTACTGTGAGTTCATGACCGTCAAAGAGGAGTGCGGTCTCAAGGCGTTTTGGGAGTGGCCCGCGGAGCTCCGCACCCGCGGCGAGGCTTCCGCCAAGGTCTGCGCCGACCATCCGGCGCGTATGCTCTACCACCAGATGACGCAGTACTTCTTCGATCGCCAGTGGAGCCGCCTCAAGGCCTATGCCAACGAGCGCGACATTCTCATCATCGGCGACCTGCCCATCTATGTCTCGCGTGACTCCGTCGAGATGTGGGCGACGCCTGAGCTCTTTAAGATCGACGCCGCCGGCAATCCCGTGAGCGTCGCCGGCACGCCGCCCGACCAGTTCTCGGCCACCGGCCAGTACTGGGGCAACCCCATCTACGACTGGGACGCCATGGAGTCCGACGGCTTCTCCTGGTGGGAGGGCCGCATTCGCGCCGCCCTCGACATGTACGACGTCATCCGCCTGGATCACTTCCGCGGCTTCGAGGCCTATTGGGAGGTGCCGTTCTCCTCGCCCGATTCGTCCTACGGTTCGTGGACGCAGGGTCCCGGCCTCAAGTTCTTCAAGACGCTCGAGGAAAAGCTCGGCACGCTGCCCATCATCGCCGAGGACCTGGGCTTCCTCACCCCCGGCGTCATCGACATGCGCGACAACTCGGGCTTCCCCGGCATGAAGATTCTGCAGTTTGCCTTTGAGGGCACCAACTCGTACTACCTGCCGCATAACTACATCGCCAACACCGTCGCCTATGTGGGCACCCACGACAACGAGACGGCGCGCGGTTGGTTTGAGGGAACGGCCACCCCGCGTCAGCGCGAGCAGGCAGCCCTGTACACCCATCAGCAGGCCGGCGAACCCATGGCCGACGCACTCAATCGCACCATCGCCGCCAGCGTGAGCGACACGTGCATCTACACCATGCAGGACCTGCTCAACTTGGGCAACGAGGCGCGCATCAACACCCCTGCCACGCTGGGCGGCAACTGGACCTGGCGCATGCTCGACGGCGCCATCACCCGCGAGCTCGAGCACAAACTCACCGACTGGACCGAGACCTACTTCCGCATCCCGTCGGAAGCCGAAATCGAGCTTCCTCAATAGGAGCCACCGCGCCCGACCCCTCCCCACCGTGCGGACGCGCTTGCTTTTCCCGCGCGAGGCCACCCCAATCCCCTCGCGCGGGCTTCTTATGAATTGCAGACATGAAACAACCCATCACAGGAGAAAACATGCCCCGAATTAACCTCATGGAACTCGCCGAGCAGTCTTTTGGCACCTCGCTCGAGCAGCTCGACGACCGTCGCATTTACAAGCTGCTGGTCAAACTCGTGCAGGAGCGCTCCGCCGCCCGCCCGCTCAACAACGGCAAGAAAAAGCTCTATTACATTTCCGCCGAATTTTTGATCGGCAAGCTGCTCATCAACAATATGATCGACCTCGGCATCTACGACGAGGTTAAGGACCAGCTCACCGCCGCAGGCCACGACCTCAACAAGATCGAGGAATTCGAGGTCGAGCCGTCACTCGGCAACGGCGGCCTGGGCCGCTTGGCCGCATGCTTCCTGGATTCCATCGCCACGCTGGGCTTGACCGGCGATGGCGTGGGCCTCAACTATCACTACGGTCTGTTCCGTCAGCGCTTTGTCGACAACCAGCAGAAGGCCGTCCCCGACGAGTGGCTCGGTGAGCAGGACATCCTAGTCGACGATGACCGCTCCTACACCGTCGAGTTCGGCGATTTTGCCGTTACCTCCAAGCTCGTCGACATCGATGTGCCCGGTTACGGCCAGCCCACCAAGAACCGCCTGCGCCTGTTCGACCTGGCGAGCGTCGACGACAGCCTGGTCCCCGGCAGTTCCATCGACTTCGACAAGACCGAGATCGCCAAGAACCTCACCTTGTTCCTCTACCCCGACGATTCCGACGAGCAGGGCCGCCTACTTCGCATCTATCAGGAGTACTTCATGGTGAGCAACGCCGCCCAGCTCCTGATCGACGAGGCCGTCGAGCGCGGCAGCAACCTGCACGATCTGGCCGACTACGCCGTGGTCCAAATTAACGACACGCACCCCACCATGGTCATCCCCGAGCTCATTCGCTTGCTCACCACCGAGCATGACATCGAGTTTGACGAGGCCGTGACCATCGTACGCTCCATGGTCGCCTACACTAACCACACGATTCTTGCCGAGGCGCTCGAGAAGTGGCCGCTCGCCAGCCTGCAGAAGGTCTCCCCTGCCATCGCCGACATTATCGTCAAGCTCGATGAGATTGCGAAAGCCGAGCACGATGACCCGCGCGTCGCCATCATCGACGAGCACGACACCGTCCACATGGCCCACATGGACATCCACTTTGGCTTCTCCATCAACGGCGTAGCCGCCCTCCACACCAAGATCCTGGAGGACACCGAGCTTCATCCGTTCTACGAGATCTATCCCGAGAAGTTCTCCAACAAGACCAACGGCATCACCTTCCGCCGCTGGATCCATGGGGCCAACCCCGCGCTCGCCAGCCTGCTCGACGATGTGATCGGCACCGACTGGCGCAGCACCGGCGATCTGAGCAAACTCGCCAAGCTCGCCGACGACAAGGACGTTCTTGAGCGCCTGGCCGCCACCAAGGTCGAGGCCAAGGTCATCATGCGCCAGTTCATGGCGCTCGAGCAGGGCGTGACCATTCCCTCCAACGCCATCATCGACGTCCAGGTCAAGCGCATCCACGAGTACAAGCGTCAGCAGATGCTCGCGCTCTACATCATCTGGAAGTACCTCGATATCAAGAACGGCAACAGACCTAAGCACCCCGTCACCATCATCTTTGGCGGCAAGGCGGCGCCTGCCTACACTATCGCGCAGGACATCATCCATCTGATCTTGACGCTGTCGCAGTGGATTGCAAACGACCCCGACGTGGCTCCCTACCTGCAGGTCGTCATGATCGAGAACTACAACGTCACCGCCGCCGAGCGCGTGATCCCCGCCGCTGATATCTCCGAGCAGATCAGCCTGGCCTCCAAGGAGGCGAGCGGCACCTCCAACCTGAAGTTCATGCTCAACGGCGCCCTAACCCTGTGCACGCTTGACGGCGCCAACGTGGAGATTGCCGAGCTCGTGGGCGACGAGAATATCTATACCTTTGGTGCCTCGTCCAAACAGGTCGAGCAGCTCTATGCCGACGGCACCTATGACGCCGGTGTGCTCTACCGCAAGCCCGGCATTAAACTGCTGGTGGACTTCATCACCAACCCGGCCTTTATGGCGACCGGCAATGCCGAGCGCCTGCAGCGCCTGCACGACGACATTAAGGGCAAGGACTGGTTTATGGCCCTGCTCGACATCGAGGAGTACATCCAGACCAAGGAGCGCGTGCTGGCCGACTATGAGGACCAGGACACCTGGATGCGCAAGACGCTCATCAATATTGCCAACGCCGGCACCTTCTCGTCCGACCGCACCATTTCCCAGTACAACGACGAGATTTGGCACCTGAGCTAATTTCGTTTCCTTTACCCATCCTCTTGAAAGCGGAGTCGTGGCAACACGGCTCCGTTTTTTGTGCCCGCACGTTACCCTGTGACCCGACTCGGCCAAACAATCTCGATCTGTAACAACTACTCGGTAAAAACGGTCCCAGCTGTTACAGATTGAGACATACCGGCCCCTCCCCTTGGGTTTATCTCGATCTGTAGCATCTAGCAGCTGAAATTCACCTTTGGTGTTACAGATTTAGATGAAATGGTTAGCTCAGCGGAACCGTCTCGATCTGTAACATCTAACGTCCGAAATCAGCCTCACCCGTTACAGATCGAGACAAACGACCGGTCAGACAGCCCCAACACAAAGAAAGGCTCCCCTCTCGCCCAGTGGACGGGAGGGGAGCCTTATATGTGACCGCGGCAAAAGGATGGCAATACCGCAGTCGCCCAAAGGGAGGGCCTGGATGCACCGGGCCTAGATAAGGTTCTTGCCAGAGACCTTATCGAAGAGGTGGGTCGCGTTCTTCTCGAACTTGAACCAGATGGTGTCGCCAGCCTTGAGCGCGCCCTTGGCCTCGAGGTCGACGACGGGGATAATCAGGACAAACTGGCCGTCGGGAGCGGTCACGTGGACATGCTCGGTCGAGCCCATGAGCTCGGTCACCTCGACGGTACCCTGGAGCGCGCCCTCCTCGCCCTTGTCAGCAAGCAGGATCTGCTCGGGACGCACGCCGGCCGTAATCTCCTTCACGTCGCCGCCGTCCCAGTTGAGGGCAAGTTGAGCGCAAGTCTCGGGGGCGAGTGCCACGTTCATATCCTCGGTCTTGACGGTAAAGCCGTTGCCCGAGCGCACCAGCTGGGCATCGAAGAAGTTCATCTGCGGCACGCCGATGAAGCCGGCGACGAAGATGTTCGCGGGATGGTTGAAGACCTCCTGCGGCGTGGCGATCTGCTGGACGACGCCGTCCTTCATGACCACGATACGGTCGCCAAGGGTCATGGCCTCGGTCTGGTCGTGAGTAACATAAATGAACGTGCCCTTGATCTCGTGGCGCAGCTTAATGAGCTCGGCACGCATCTGGTTACGAAGCTTGGCGTCCAGGTTGGACAGCGGCTCGTCCATCAGGAAGACCTTGGGGTCACGCACGATGGCGCGGCCGATAGCGACACGCTGGCGCTGGCCGCCCGAAAGCGCCTTGGGCTTACGGTCGAGGTACTCGGTAATGCCCAGAATCTCGGCAGCAGAGCGAACTTTGCGGTCGATCTCGTCCTTGGGGACCTTCTTGAGCTCGAGCGTAAACGCCATGTTCTCGTACACCGTCATATTGGGGTACAGAGCATAGCTCTGGAACACCATGGCGATGTCGCGGTCCTTGGGCGCCACGTCGTTGACGCGCTTGCCGTCGATGAGCACATCGCCCGAGGTAATGTCCTCCAGGCCGGCGACCATGCGCATCGTCGTGGACTTACCGCAGCCAGAGGGGCCAACGAGGACGACGAACTCCTGGTCGTGAACGGTGAGGTTGAAGTCCTCTACAGCGAGCACACCGTCCTCGGTAACCTTGAGGTTGTGCTTCTTCTCCTCGGTCTTCTTCTTTTTGCCAAAGAAGCCCTTCTTTTTTGACTCGTTGTTGGGATACACCTTCTGAACATGTTTGAGTACGATCTCGGCCATGTCTCTACCTTTCGATACGCGGCACCGCGCTGAGGGGCGCCGCCAAAACTTGCAAAACAGTTACGGCATCAGCCCTTGACGGCACCTGCCACCACGCCGTCGATGATGTACTTCTGACAGAGGATGTACATGATGACGATGGGGATAACGACCATCATGATGCAGGCCATCATGGGGCCGAGCTCGACGTGGCCGTAGCCGCCGCGGAAGTACTGGATCAAGATAGGAATGGTCTTGTACTTGGTGGAGTCGAGCGTAAGGTAGGGCAGCAGATAGTCGTTCCAGACCCACATGGTCTCGAGGATGCCGACCGAAAGATAGGTGGGCTTCATGATGGGAAGGACGATCTTAAAGAACACCTGGACCGGGTTGCAGCCATCAATCATGGCCGCCTCCTCGATCTCGAGCGGAATGTTCTTTACAAAGCCGGCGAACATAAAGACCGCCAGGCCCGCGCCAAAGCCAAGATAGATAAAGCAGATGTTGAACGGCGTGTTGAAGCCGATGCGGTCCGCCAAATTGGACAGCGTGAACATGAGCATCTGGAAGGGCACGACCATCGAGAAGACGAACAGGTAATAGAAGAAGTTCGAGATCTTGTTGTTGACACGAACCACATACCAAGCGCACATGGAGCAGCACACCAAGATCAGCACGACCGACGTGACCGTGATGATGAGCGAGTACATAAATGCCGAGGCAAAGCCCTGCTCGTTAAGAGCGTGCAAGTAGTTTGCAAGGCCGTTGAACGTCTCGGGCGTGAGCAGATCGAACGCCGTGGTGGTGCTGATTGCAGTTGCCTTTTTAAAGGAATTGAGCGCAATCATGAACACGGGGTAGATCCACGCGAGCGACAGAATCGTAAAGAAAATCGAGAGCGCGCGGTTGATAACCTTATCGCGTTTCATTACTGCTGCACCTCCTTGGACCTCGTGGCCTTAAGCTGGATCATGGAGATGGCCACGACCAGGATGCAGAAGATAACCGCCTTGGCCTGACCAATGCCCTGCCATGCGATACCGGCACGCGAATAGAACGTGTTGTAGATGTTCAGGGCGAGCATCTCGGTGGAGTGCGCGGGGGCGCCGCCGGTAAGGGCGAGGTTCTGGTCGAACAGCTTAAAGCCGTTGGTGATGGACAGGAACAGGCAGATGGTGATGGTCGGCATCAGGTTAGGGATCTTAACCTTCCAAAACGTCTGCCATGCCGTAGCGCCGTCGACCTTGGCGGCCTCGATGTAGTCGGACGGAATGGACTGCAGACCAGCGATGTAGATGATCATCATGTAGCCGACCTGCTGCCACAGGGTCAGGATGATAAGGCCCCAGAAGCCAGCAGCAGAGTTAAGAGCGATGAGCTGGGCGCCCACGTTGGAGAGCAGGCAGTTGATCAGAATCTGCCAAATGTAGCCCAGCACGATGCCGCCGATCAGGTTAGGCATAAAGAAGATCGTACGGAAGATGTTGGTGCCTTTGAGCGCCTTGCGGGTGAGCGCCTGCGCAATGGCCAGGGCGATCACGTTGATGAGCACCGTCGACAGGAAGGCAAACGCCACGGTAAAGAAGAACGACGTGGAGAACTGCGGATCGGACAGCGCGCGCACGTAGTTCTCGATACCGACAAAGTGCGCGTTACTAATGATAATAAACTGGCAGAACGAGAGATAAAAGCCCTGGATAAAAGGGATCACGAACCCGATCATAAACGCCAGGCACGTGGGCAGCATAAAGAGCGGCCACCAGCGCTTGAGTGCTTTGCCCATAAAAGGGTCCTTTCAATATGCAGGGGGCGGGCAAACCAACGTCTGCCCGCCCCCTGTCGCTAATCAGATAGCTTGGGCAGCAACTGCTTACTCGGAAGCGGCCTTCTCGGTCTTCCAGCCATCGACGAAGGCGTTCTTGACGCCGTCCCACTTGCTGTTATCGGCAGCGTAGGCAATCAGAGCCTGCTTGAGGTTCTTCTTCCACTCCTCGGAGGGAATGTAGACGAAGTCCCAAGCGACGGTCTTCTTGCCGTCCTTGGCCATGGCAACGGCCTGCTGCGAGAAGACGTTGGTGGTCTCCTTGGCGCTCTTGAACGGAGCGGTCAGACCCATCTTGTCGGCGATGATGCTGGTCGGGGTGTCAGCGGTGACGCACCAATACATGAAGTCCTCGGTGGCCTTCTGGGCATCCTCGGAAGCCTGGGAACTGACGCACCAGTAGTTCTCGCCGCCGGAGCACAGGCCCTGGTTCTCCTCGCCGTCAACACCGATGTAGATCGGCATCATGCCAATCTGATCGTCGGTCATGCCGGCCTTGACGAGGTCAGAGTAGGCCCAAGAGCCGTTCTGGTAGAAGACGGCCTTGCCGGTTGCGAACTCGTTGGTGGCGTCGTCGCCGGTCTTGGAAGCAAGCTGCGAAGGATCGCAGGTGGAGTCGGTGATGTACAGGTCGAAAATCTGCTTGTAGTTGTCGAGGAACTCACCCTTGATCTCGTCGTCCTCCTGGTTGTGCTCCTTCTCAAACTCGTAGTAGAGCGGCATGTTGGCAAGGTGGGTGGTGTAGCGCCAGCTGGAGGAGTCGTCCATGCCGGCGGAAGTGAAGGCACCCTCGACACCAAGCTCGTCCTTGCGGGCCTGGATGTCATCGGCACAAGCCTTCAGCTTGTCGAAGGAGTTGATATCCTCGGCCTTGTAGCCAGCCTTCTCGAGCAGCTGCTTGTTGTAAATAATGCCGAAGCTCTCCTGAACCCAGTCGATGCACACATCCTTGCCGTCGGACTGCAGAGCCAGGGAGTCATCAATGAGCTCACCGCGGAGCTTGGTATCGGACAGGTCGGCGCAGTAATCCTTCCAGTTCTTAAGACCGGTGGGGCCGTTGACCTGGAACAGGGTCGGAGCGGAGCTCTTGGACATCTCGGACTTAAGCTTCTCCTCGTAGGTGTTGGAAGCGGCGGTCACGATCTTGACCTCGACGCCCTTCTCCTTCTTATAGGCCTTGGCGATCTCCTTCCACTCCTTGTCGACCTCGGGCTTGAATTGGAGGAAGTAGACCTCGGCAGCGTCACCAGAAGCAGAGGAGCCGGAGCCGGCAGAACCACCGCAACCCACGAGGCCCAGACCAAGAACTGCAGCCGCGGAACCAGCAAAGCCCAGGAACTGCCTTCTGCTCATTTCGTTCTTCATTACAATCCACCCTTTCACACCGTGGCGGCACCCTTTGCCGCCGCCTTCGGAGATTGGCTCGGGGACTTTGCCCCTTTTGCTGATTTGAACGATACGCCATTTGGCTAGTTGTTTGAACAAGTATTACTAGAGCGGTAGAAAAACTTCGGTGAACGGTAATTTCAACTTGATACTTGACAAGTTTTGTATAAACAATTATTTGTTATCTAATGCAGAGAAAACGCCCGGTCAAGCCGATGTACCGTCGGTTTGACCGGGCGTTTTCTCTTTGAGGCCATGAGTCTCGTCAGGCTGCGAGCTAGCCGGCTATCGCTTGGAATTGACGCGGTAATGGAAGATCTCGGGGTGTGTGCGAGTGTGCGTCACCTCAAACAAGATGCCATCCGAGGTGTACGACTGACTCTCCATGACGGCAACGCAGTTGTATTTGCCGAGGTCAAGATAGCTGCAGTCCTCATCGTTGGCAAGCTCGACACTCACCGTACGACGGCTCGCCATCACTTTGACACCGCGCTTGTGCTCCAGATAGCCGTAAATAGAATCTGCCGCGATCTCGGGAGTCAGGCCCTTGGCGATCGACGCCAAAAAATAGCCATGGTCCACTTGGCGCGCGTTGCCGTTGAGGCTTCGGACACGCACTACGCGAATCAACTCCTCGCCCACCTTAAAGCCCAGGTGACGAGAGAGTTGCTCGGTGCAAACCAGATGTTCGAAAGACTTAACGTCCGTCGATGCAACGGCATTGTTGCGCTTTGCAAACTCGCCAAACGACTCAACCTCTTCGAGTGCGCCCAACATGTCGGTTTCGCCCTTAAGCCAAATAACGCGCACGCCCTTGCCGTGTATGGGCTGCACAAACATCCCGTCGGCCAGCATACCCAAGGCGCGACGGACGGTATTGCGAGTGCATCCGAACTCCGCGGTCAGCTCGGCTTCGGTTGGCAGCATCTCCTGAAACGCATAGGTCCCATTAATGATGCGCGAGCGTATTTCTCGGTAGATTCCTTCGTATATCGCTTTTGGCATTGTTTCACCTCTACATTATTCATTTCCGGCTAGGCACGATAGCATTTCTTAAAGTTGTTTAAACCGAATATCGGTAAAGCGACAGGATTTAACCGTTGACGGTTTCTGTCATGCCCAAATCGGTTTCGCTCAAAACTGCCGGTACGGCAATCGTCTGGTCCTCTACAATGAATCCATTGTTTAAACGTTTCCCCACGCGCAACGCGCCTCGATATTCGGAAGGCAGAACATGCTGCAAAAAATCCAACGCTTTGGCGGGGCAATGTTCGCGCCCGCCATGCTGTTTTCTATATCAGGCCTCATGGTCGGCGTCTCCGCTCTCGCAACGACTGCGGACATCGTCGGCGATCTCGCCGTATACGGAACCCCTTGGTACGTTTTTTGGACCATCATCCAGCGCGGCTCGTGGACGGTCTTTAAACGCCTCCCGCTCCTTTTTGCCGTAGCGCTGCCCATCGGTCTTGCCCAAAAACAACCGGCTCGTTGCTGTCTCGAGGCTCTCGTCGCCTATTTTGCCTACTGCTTCTTTTTGAGCGAGATCATTAAGCTGAGCGGAGACAACCTTGGACTTGAGTACCCGTCATCTTTGACCTCCGCCAGCGGTATCACCGTCATCGACGGCATCAAGACGCTCGACACCGGCATTATCGGCCCGCTGGCGGTATCGGCAACCGTCGTCGCCATCCATGACCGCTTCTACGATGCCAAGGTTCCCGATTGGCTCGGCACCTTCTCGGGCTCCTCGCTGGTCTACCTCATCAGCTTTTTTGCCGTGTTTGCCCTTGCCGCTATCTCGGCCGCCATCGTGCCCTACGTATACGATGTAACCGATACGCTGCGTCACGCGCTTTCAGGCGTCGGCCCCTTTGGCGTGGGCATCTTTGTGTTTTTGGAGCGAGCGCTCGAGCCTATGGGGCTGCACCACCTGCTCTACATGCCAATCTACTACGACAACCTGGTCATTAACGACGGCATCTACGCCACGTGGAGCAGTTTGCTCCCCATCCTCTCCCATAGCACGCGCCCCCTTAATGAGCTTGCGCCGTGGGCCGGTTTTACCGCCACCGGCTGGGTCAAGCTCTTTGGCCTTCCTGCCATCGCAGCTGCGTTCTACTCCACCGCAAAACCCGAGCGCCGCGCCGGCCTCAGGGTCATCCTTGTTCCCGCCATCATCGCCTCGGTGGTTTGCGGCGTTACCGAGCCACTCGAGTTTCTCTTTATGTTCACCCACCCCGGGCTCTTTTTGCTCTACGCCGTCTTATCGTCTTGCCTTGCCACAACCATGAATCTCTTTGGCATCGTCGGCATCTTCTCGGGCGGCCTCATGGAGATGGCAGCCTTCAACTTTATTCCGCTCATGCGCACGCATGCCGGTGCCTATCTTTTGGCGCTCGGTATCGGCCTTGCCTTTAGCCTCATCTTTTTTGTTAGTTTTCGAGCACTCATCTTGGTCTATGACCTTAAGACTCCGGGCCGCGAGGATCATGCCGTCAATCGCGCGGCAATCGATTGTTTAACGGGAAGCGACTTTGCCAAAGAGCAATCTCCCAATGACGAGGTCAAAAGTCGATCCGATCAAGATCACGTCCTCGCTGAGCGGGTAATTCAGCTTTTAGGTGGCGTTGGCAATATCGTGGGCGCAACCAACTGCGCCACGCGCCTGCGCGTCGAGGTCGCAGACCCTTCCATCGTTGCAGATAACGCGTCGTTTGTCGCGGTGGGCGCCAAGGGCCTCATCATTACGGGCAAGACCGCCCAGGTGATTATCGGCATCTCCGTTCCCCGCGTTAAAGAGCATTTTGACCAGATCATGGGCCTCGAGCCGGAATTTGTGCCCACCACCTCGGCCTCCCCTGCCGCCAGCGCAGCCCATAAGCGCGGCAATATTTGCTTCTTCGATATCGACGGAACGCTCGCCTGGCAAGACCCCAGGCTCGCCCAAGACCTTCCCGAAGACGAGCGGGACCTCTCCCCCTATCCCAACGAGGCGGTTTCGCAGGCAATCCGCGAGTTTGTCGCCAACGGCAATATGGCCTTTATCTGCACGGGACGCACCCTGAGCTGCATCCACCCCAAACTTCTTGAGCTGCCTTGGACCGGCATCGTCTGTCTTGCGGGCGGTTACGCCGAGATCAACGGACACGCAATTCGCGATCTGTCGATGACGCCCAGCATGCTGCAGCGTCTTGCCCCCTACCTTGAGCAATCGGGCGAGGTCATCCGCTTTGAGGGCCTCAACGGCGTCGTGCGCATGAGTGCCGATGCGCCCGATGCTCCCGGATACGCGCGCACCCTGGGCGACGCAGTCACGCAGCTGCAACATTACAGTGTCTACAAGATCTTGATGTCTACATCACTCGCCAACCACATCGCTCAAGATAAGGCACTTGAGCCGCTGCTGTGCTTTAACGAGCTCGAACTCGAGGTAACCGAAATCTCGCCCCGCGAATGCACGAAGCGCGGGGGCATCCAGTCTGTACTCGACGCCCTCGATCCCCACCACGGAACCGTATACGGCATCGGCGACGCCAGCAATGACGTCTCGCTGATGAACGCCGTCGATGTCGGTATCGCCATGGGCAATGCGCCGGACTATCTCAAGGATAAGGCCGATTACGTGACCGACACCGTCGATCACGACGGTGTCGTTGCGGCGCTCGAGCATTTTAGGCTGATTTAGGCGCGCTCCATCAAACGCACGCCCGTTGTCCTAAATCGCCAAAACTGCCGCGCCAAACGCCCTAATGTGGCAATATGTTGTCTGCATATTGCATCAACGCAACCTCAGAAAGAATGCGAGAACCCGTGTCCAGTCCGTTTACCAGCTTTTTAGCCCAGCACTTTGACCAGATTAACGCCTATCTGGCCACGTTCTTTGACGGACAGGCGACCTCTGCCGATATCGAGCGCTACCTGTACGCGCCGCTCTCGGCTTTTACGGCCAACGCCGGCAAGCGCCACCGCCCGCTTATCTGCATGCTCGCCGCAACCGCAGTGGGCGGTAGCTTTGAGAGCGCCCGCAGCGCCGCGGCAGCCATCGAGCATTTCCAGTCGGGCGCGCTGATCCACGACGACATCGCCGACAACGGACAGCTTCGTCGAGGCAAGCCCTGCATGCACCTTACCGAGGGCACGGGCCTTGCCATCAATTGTGGCGACCTGGCGCTCACCATGGTCACCAAGACGGTTCTCGACGACCCCACGCTGGAGTCCGACGTGAAGCTGCGCGTGCTCCACGAGCTTACCGAGATGATCGTCCGCACCATTGAGGGTCAAGCACTCGACCTGGGTTGGGTCCGTGACGGGCGCTTTGATATCTCGGTTGATGACTACCTGGACATGGCGACGCACAAGACCGCGTTTTACAGCGGAGCCACGCCGCTTGCCGCCGGAGCCATTATCGGCGGCGGCAACGATGAGCAAATCGAAGCGCTGCGCGCCTTTGGCCTGCACACGGGCCTTGCCTTTCAGATTCAGGACGACCTGCTCAACCTTGTCGGCACTAAGGAAGCCGCCAACAAGGACTTCCGCACCGACATCACCGAGGGCAAGCGCACGCTTGTCGCCGTACACGCCCTCTCTGATGAGCGCCACCACGACGAGGTCGAGGCGATTCTTTCCTCGGGCACCGATGATCCCGCGCAGCTCGCACGCGCCGTGGAGATCTTCCAGGAGACCGGCTCCATCGATTACGCCCACACTTACGCGCTCGACCTGACCGCTAAGGCCAAAGCGGCCATCGAGAACGTTGAGCTTGATCCGCACGCACGCGAGCTGTTCCTCTCCATGGCAGATTTCTTTGTGGAGCGCCTTAACTAACGGGGGTTATAAAACCTGTCAGCAGCGTATTTAGGCACAACTTGCTACACTGTTGAGTGCATGTTTATGCATCCCTTTGCGTTGTCTATCCGACAGACGCTCAAATAGTACGAATGGTACGCCGAAAGGGGTTCGTTCATGGAACCTATTACAACGGGCATGCAAGGAGCAGCCGTCGAGGACGTGCAGTCTCGTCTCCTGCAGCTCGGCTACACGATTGATGCCGCCGAAGTCACCGACAAGTACTTTGGAGCCACCACTGAGCAGGCCGTCAGCACCTTCAGGCTCGACAGCGGCCTTGCTGCCGGTCATGCCGTCGATATCCCCTGTTGGAGCGCCCTTGTAGACGCTTCGTATAAGCTGGGCGACCGCACCCTCTATCTGCGCATGCCCAATTTCCATGGCGCCGATGTGCAGGCCCTGCAGCGCGCTCTCAACGTTTTGGGCTTTGCCTGTGGCGAAGACGACGGCTACTTTGGTCCGCATACCGAGGCCGCCCTGCAGCAGTTCCAGGAAAATGTCGGCCTGTTTGCCGACGGCATGGCCTTCCAGGACACCTACGCCTACATCAACCGCCTGCACCATGTGTGGGAGGGCAAGCCCTCGGTCACCGAAGCCGAGTCCCGCATCGGTTTTGCTCGCGCCGCCAACGTGCTCGAGCGCTTCCAGATTGCCGTTATCGGCGAGGACCCCATCGCACGCAGCGTTGCGTCGCGCATGTGGAATATCGCCACGGCAACGACCGACAACAGCGGCATGATGCTCTGCGACTCCGAGGTCCCAACCGACGTTGACCTGGTGCTCGAGATCGCAAGCGATGAGCTGCCCGCCGACGCCGCACCGCGCGCCACGATCGCCCTCGCCGAGTGCCACAACCTGGCCCAGCGCATCCGCACCGCCAATGTCGCCGCGCAGCAGAAGCCGGCTCGCATTCGCATTGAGCTCACGGGCATGACGCGTTACAACGGCACCTTCACGGCCAGCGACGCGCAGACACTCGCCGTACGCCTGCTCGATGGCGTTTGCGATGCCCTCGCAGATTAGGTAAACTAGACGAGTTGCTTTTGGGCAACACCACACATTGGGACGTAGTTCAACGGTAGAACTCCGGTTTTTGGTGCCGGCTGTTGGGGGTTCGAATCCCTCCGTCCCAGCCCTTAAGAACACAGCGCTCCAGGCCCTTATGAACCTGGAGCGCTTTCTTGTGGGCAAGCGGAGGAATTCGAACCCGCAAGGGTGCGAAGCCGAGGAAACGCGAAGGCGCCCCAAGCCCATTAAGACCAAGAGCGCCTAACATCAAGAAAATATCAGCCCAGTTCCGAAAAGCGACCCGCATGCGACAACCAAGTAGCCGCAGGCCCCGGGAGAGTGGGGACACCGGCTTAGGTTTATCGCGAGTTCCGCACGAACAGGAGGCCACTTAATGTGGCCTCCGTCGTGAGCAGGACTGTAGAGCAGGAAACCTAAGCCGGTGTCCCCACTCTCCCGGGGCCGAACGCCCTAGTTGTTGAGCATGCGGTCGAAGCTTCCCGAGTCGCCATCCCGATAGTCTGCGGTCATCAGAATCTCCTGCGGAATGCGCCCGCCCTCGCGCAGCACGTTGCGGAACTGCACGCGCGTAACCATGGGCAGATCCTTGATCGTCGCTGCCAGGTTCTGCGGCACACCCTGGTTGGCAGCCGCGGGCTCGCACTCTCCGCCGGCCTTCACGCGACGCTTATGCTCGGCGAGCATGGCGCGGTACATGCCGGCATGCAGGCGAATCTCAACCACATTGGCATTGCGAGCCTGCTCGACGATGCGCGCGCCCTCGCGATCGATATCGCCCACGTAGTAGACGTAGTTAAAGCGATAGCCAATCTCGGCCAGATAATCATCCAGTGCGTGCGAGACGCTCGCTTTGCAGCCGCCGCCAAAAATCACGCCGCCCACCTTGATGCCAAAGAGCTTGGCGTGCTTGCGGCCACGCAGCAGCTTGACGATCTCGTCGTAGGTGTCCAGGTTCTCGACCATAATGAACGGCTTGTCGGCTCCCAGCGTAAAGAAGCCCGTAAAGTGCACGGGGCGATTGGGGGCGACCTTGATCGCCTGCATGCTGATGCCCTTTTCGGTCATACGCCTGATCAGGCGCTCACCGTGCTTGCCGTCAAAAGCCTTCTCGTCGTTAAAGATCTGGTAGGCACGCTGGCGGCGCGAGGCAACCGGCGTATCGGCACCTCGGTTCTGCTCGATCCAAGCCTGGATGATTGCGATTTCCTCGGCAATCTTGCGGTTGGACATCTCGTTGTGCTGAGTGCGCTGCGGAGCCTTTTTGCCGTCCTTGCCCTCGACCTTTACGATCTGTGTCTGCTGCTCCTTGATCTTGGAGAGCGCCATAGGCGTGGGGACAACCTTGAGCAGCTGCCTGCCTAAAACGCGGGCAAGGGCAAACGCCGAGACCTCGCCGTGGGCGGCCGACTCGGGCTGCTGGGCAGCAGTATCTACTGCGGCAGACTCCGGCTTCTTCTGAGACTTGCGCTTAGAATCGCCTTGGGAATTGCGCTCGCGCTTCGGCATAGACGCCTGCTTCTGCGGACGATCGGACTTGCTCTCCTTCGCTGACTGGCGCTTAGGCTGCCCCGAAGAAACCTCGGCCTTCGCATCCTCGTTCTGCGGCGTGGTCTTCTCGGTTGCAGTCTCGGCATGGGAACTGCGGCCTCCACGATGGCGACGGCGGCGAGGCTTGCTCGACGCGCTCTGCTCCGTCTGCTCATCAGTAGGCTGCTGGCCCTTGGCCTCGGCATCAACCTCAAGCTGCGGCTCAACAGGCTTTTGCTCGCGAGCCACCGGCTCAACGGCCTTCTCGTCCTGGGTGGTCGAAACCGACTCGCCCTTCTCCTGACGCTTTACGGGATACGCACGTCCCGCAAAACCGCGGCCGGGACGACACGAACCCGGAGCCTTCTTGGCAGACTCCTCAACATCGTCTGCAACCTCAGAAGACTCTTCAACCTCACGCGCGGCATCCTGCGCTGCAGCCTTAAAGTGAGTACCGCGACGACGCTTGGGCTCTTGGGCCTCCACGGGCTTTTGCTCCTTCGTGGGCTTCTGCGACTCGGCAGCAACCTCGGTCTCAACAGCCTCGGCATCCGTCTCGCCCTTTCGAGCAACGGCGCGACGGAAGCGCTCCTGCTGGGCGCGGCGCTGTGCATCGCGCTTGCCGCCCCCGCCAAAACCGCCGCGTCCTGCCTTGGCCGTAAAGGCACGCACGACGTTCTCATCGAGCAACTCATCGGTATCGACATGCTCACGCGGAGCAGCTTCTTCCACAGCAGGCACGTCAGCGGAATCCTCGACGACAAAATCCTCGACGGACTCGGCAGGCTGCTCCTGGACATCGCGGATCTCGGCATTGATGGTATAGAACGCCGGGCGCCCGTTAATGCCGCTACCCTCGATCTTGGTCACGATATTTGCCGCGATAAGCTCATCGCGCATCGCCTTGGTGTCACATTCCTTATCGACGGAGCGGAAAATTTGCGCCAGCGCGCTCGACTTGATCTTGAGCGCCTTGCGGCAAAGCAGGTCGTAGGCAACCAGCTTGGCACGCTCAGCAGAAAGCGATGTCTGGCTGCTCAGACGCTCAGCCAGGGCATCGACATTATTTTGGTTATCGGAATATACCGTCTTGGCCACGGGGCCCCTTTCATATGCACACATATACGTCTATATGGTACAACGCGCGCGCTTATCCACGCAAAACATCTGCGAGAGCACTCGAGCGTCACCCGCTTTTGCATGAAAAAAGACCGAGCCCGCGAAGTCGCGGACCCGGTCTTTCCGAGTCAAATGGATGGGAGATTCAACCCGTCCGACCGACTAGGCCTTGGCGGCCTCGGCGTCAGCGGGAGCCTCGGCGGCAGCAGCGCGACCGTACTCGGCCTTGCCCATCTCGGACCACTCGGGCTCCTCATCAGGCATGGAGCCAGCCTCCTTGCCGAAGAACTCCTTGAGGCAGTTGACGGCGACGATGAGGCCCAGGACCATCAGCAGGACGGCAAAGACGAGCTGCAGGCCCTTGGTGGCGGCGACGGAGACGGCGGCCGTGGTGGCGGTAGCCGGGATGGTGCCGAAGAAGCCGTAAGCCTGGACGGCGGCCATGCAGCCCATGGCGCTCTGGACCAGCGAGGTGAAGGTGCAGCAGAGCAGGAAGGCGACGGGCACGTAGAGCATCCAACCCTTGCGGCCGGTGCACTTGCAGAACACGGCGAGGGTGATCATGGTCATGCCGCCGAGCAGCTGGTTGGAAGCACCAAAGAGCGGCCAGATGTTGGCATAGCCACCAAAAGCGAGGGCGAGACCGGGAAGCAGGGTGACGACCGTGGCGAACCAGGGGTTGCCGAGGACCTTCATGTAGCCGGCCTTGGACTCGATGGCCAGGGCGTCGTTGGTCTGGGCAAAGAACTCGGAGAACGAGGTGCGGGCGATGCGGGCGACGGCGTCGAGCGAGGTCAGGGCCAGAGCGGAGACGTTCATGGTCATGAAGACGGTAGCGAGCGTGCCGTCAACACCGAAGGCCTGCATACCGCGGGAGATGCCAGCGGCGAAGATCTGGAACGGGGTGGAAGCGACACCGGCGTTGAGGGCGCCGGTACCGGCGGTGTTCATATCGGAGAACATGATGCCGGCAACGATGATGGCAAGGATGCCGACGAAGGACTCGACGATCATGGCGCCGTAACCGACCTTGACGGCGTCCTGCTCCTTCTCGACCTGCTTGGAAGAGGTGCCGGAAGAAACGAGGCTGTGGAAACCGGAGAGAGCACCGCAAGCGACGGAGACGAACAGGACCGGGAACATCATGCCGGAGGCAGTGGAGAAGCCGGTGAAGACCGGAGCGGTGATAGTGGCCTGACCGTTGACGCCCAGGACGACGATGCCGAGGACAGCGCAGACGATCATGACGATCATCATGATGGAAGTGAGGTAGTCACGCGGGGTCTTGAGCATCTGGATGGGCATAGCGCCAGCGAAGACCAGGTAGACCATGACGACGGCGAACCACTGGAATTTATCCAGGTAAACCGGGAACTGCATACCGACGGCGAACATGAGAACCATGAGGACCACGCCGGTGACGAACTCGGCAGCGCCGGTGAGGTTGAACTTCTTCTGGGCCCAACCAAAGGCGATAGCGACGAAGGTGAACAGGATGGAGATGGTACCAGCGCAGCCGGCGGCATAGGACTTGGTGAAGTCGATGGCACCGGTAGCAGCACCAGAAGCGTCAACGGCCGGGGTGAACATGAACGTCTTGCAGACCATGTCGGTAAAGGCGGCGATGACGATGATGCAGAACAGCCAGCAGAACAGCAGGAACAGGCGACGGCCGGTCTTGCCGATATACTTCTCGATGAGTTGAGCGAGTGACTTGCCGTTGTTCTTCATCGAAGCGTACAGGGCACCAAAGTCGTGGACGGCGCCAAAGAAGATGCCGCCGACGAGGACCCAGAGCACGACGGGCAGCCAGCCAAAGGCCATGGCGACGATCGTACCCGTGACAGGGCCAGCACCGCAGATCGAGCTGAACTGGTGCGAAAACGCAGTGAAGGCGGAGACGGGCGAGAAGCTGTTGCCGTCCTTCATGCGCTTGGCCGGCGTGAGGGCCTCTTTGTCAACGCCCCACTTGTTGGCCAGCCAGCGGCCGTAGCCCAGATAGCCGCAGGCGAGCACCGCCGCGGCCACAACCATGAGCAAAACTCCGTTCATTACATTTCCTCCTCTAAAAAGAACTTCCCAGACATAAAAAATGAGGGCCGTCGGTTGCGCTCGACGGCCCTCATCTTTATCAGCCGCCCGTTATCGTACGGGCTAGCTGTATGTGCTAACCCGCATCAGATAATTACTACGCTGATAATGTTTAGCTGATGCGTGAACATGTCTAAGAAATCCTCTTCAATCATGATGTGAACGATCCGTGCGTGTTCACATCCCCCAGTGGTTGAGAAGGAGTATGAAACTTTAGTTACCTAAAGTCAACGCAAATATGTAATGAATTTTCAACTTTTTTGATTTTCTCGGTATAAAACGCCACTGACCTAGGACTTTACCCGACAAAAGTTTTTGCATGAGAGATGCCCCTGAGAGCCGCGGGAGCCGGGCGGCGCATATGAACTTTCCTGCTCTACAGTCCTGCGCAAGACGGAAAGCACATTAAGTGCTTTCCTTTGCGTGCGGAACTCGCGATAAAGTTCATATGCGCCGCCCGGCTCCCGCGGCTCTCAGGGGCTCCCATCCCAAATGCGGAGCAAAGCTCCGCACACCATCTTTTTCTTTCAGCTAAAGCACGCCGGAAATTCGACGCAGCTGGCTAACCTTGCCGGACGTTGTCGACGCCAATCCGGCTCAGAAGCCGCATCGATACAGAAAGGTCCCCGGCGCTGCCCGGGCGCCAGCGGCCGCATATGAACTTTATCGCGAGTTCCGCACGAACAGGAGGCCACTTAATGTGGCCTCCGTCGTGAGCAGGACTGTAGAGCAGGAAAGTTCATATGCGGCCGCTGGCGCCCGGGCAGCGCCGGGGACCGCGCCGTACCAGCTACAGCGTCATGTTTGGATCGGCGTCGACGTCGAACGGTGAGATTTCACCTCGGTCGAATTTACGGCGGGCGACCTCCGCGATCATGGCTGCGTTATCGGTACAGGCAGACAAGGGCGGCACCGTTACGCGAATCCCCTGACGTCCAAGCTTCTTGATCATCATCTCGCGCAGATGCGGGTTGGCCGAGACGCCGCCACCGATGCAGTATTCCTTGCATCCGGTAGCGTGCAATGCGTTTTTGGCCTTCTTGTACTGCACGTCAAAGACAGCTGCCTCAAACGAAGCTGCCAGATCGGGCAGGTGAATCGTGCGCCCGGCCTTGGTCTCCTGTTCAATGTAGAGCGTCACAGCGGTTTTAAGGCCCGAAAGCGAGAAGCGATAGTCTCCCCTGCTGTTAAGCGCACGGGGGAAATCGATCGCCTTGGGGTTGCCCGTCTCGGCCAGCTTGGAAATGATGGGGCCACCGGGATAGCCCAGACCCAACGCCTTGGCTACCTTGTCGAAGGCCTCGCCCACAGCGTCGTCGAGCGTCTCACCGAGCACCTCGTAGTCGCCCCACGCCTTCACGTGCACGAGCATGGTGTGCCCACCCGAGACAAGCGTGAAGATAAACGGCGGTTTGAGGTCGGGTTGCGCCAGCAGGTTGGCAAACAGGTGCCCCTCCAGATGGTTGACGCATACGAGCGGCTTACCGGCAGCGTAGGCAAAGCCTTTGGCAAAGGCAACGCCCACCACGAGGGCGCCCACCAGGCCCGGACCCTGTGTCACGCCCACGGCGGCAAGCTCGCTGGGAGCAATGGCTCCACCCTCAAGACCAAGCGATGCTGCGGCATCCTCGAGCGCCGCATCCACGACACTCACAATCACCTCAACGTGTTTGCGCGAGGCGATCTCGGGCACCACGCCGCCAAAGCGGGCATGAAAATCAATCTGTGTCGACACCTGGTTGGCCAGCATATTGCCATCCGCATCGATAATCGCCACGGCCGTCTCGTCGCAGGAACTCTCGATAGCGAGCACCAGGCGGCGGCGCTCAATTTCGGCGCGCTCCCCCTCGGAGCGCCCAGGCGCAGGCAGCGGCCATACGCGTTGCTCGGCTGCCGTCGGCTCCGGCGAAGCATTGTCGACCGGAAGCACCAGGGGCAGCGGCGCCGTCATGACGATGGCATCCTTGCCGACACCGTAGTAGCCACGACGACGACCCACCTCGGTAAAGCCCAGAGCGGCATAGAGCGCAATCGCGCCCTCGTTGCCGTCCTCGACCTCGAGCGAAGCCGTGGTGCAGCCGAGCATCTGGGCATCATAGCTCACATGCGACAGCAGCTTGCGGGCAATGCCCTCACGGCGATGTGCCGAGTCGACGGCGACATCCAGAATCTGCACATCACCGTCCACGACCATACCGCCGGCAAGGCCCAGCAGCTTGCCGTCGTCGTGTGCCACCCACCAACTACGCGGCGCAGCGACGTCCTCGCCCAGTTCGGACAGGAACATGCCCGGCGTCCACGCCTCGTGTCCGGCACCTTCAAAGCAGGCAGCCTCTAGCGCGCTCGCGCCCTCGGCATCCGCCGCGCCCATGGGACGGAACTGCAGATGACGACCGGCGAGCTCATCGGCAACGCCCGTAATTTCGCTCTGCGCACTCTCGGCAAGACCAAGACGCTTGCGCTCGTTTTCCTCGGCATCCGAAAGGCGCGTGTAAATCGGCAGGACGCGAGCCGGATCGCCGTCACCCGCAGCGTGCGCGAGCAGCAAGCCCTCGCCCGAAGGCCACCACAGGTCGCGCTCCACGCAGCGGGCGGTCTCGTCCTCACCCAGCAGCTTGCCATAGCGCACGAGACCGTCACCGGTCAGCTGAACCTGGTCCCAGTCCGCTGCTCGGCGCCACTCATCGAGCGCCACGGCGGCCTTGACCACGTGTTCGCGCTCAAATTGACGCTCGGGACCCTCATCGCCCAGCATATATAGTGCCGGATATACCTCACCGCGCATGGCATCGGCCAAGATACCAAGCTTGCCGCGCACGCCAGCCTTCCACGCCGTCCAAGCGCAAGCGTCGAGCGTCGACACGCCCAGCAGCGGAACATTGGCACCGCGCGCGAGGCCCTTGGCAGTGGAGATGCCGATGCGCACACCCGTAAACGACCCCGGGCCGCGGCCGACCACGTAGCAACCAACATCGCTGCGATCCAGACCGACTTGAGCCAGCACGCCATCAACGGTATTCACGAGCTCAACGTTGGCGTGACGGCGACACATGTGGTCGCCACTCACGAGCTTCGTCTCGCCCGTCTGCCCATCAATCCAGCTTGCCGCGCAGGCAAGCATGTCGGTCGAGGTATCGAGCGCCACCACCAGCGCGTTGTCGTTATGCAAGCTCATCTTGTACAGCCTTATCAATCAAATGGGAAAGCTCCATTGCGCGGTCACCGTGCGCCTCGAGCGTTATTGTTCGCACATCACTGTCGCCCTCATCACGCTTGAGCGTCACCGAAAGATACTCATCCGTCAGCTCGTCTTGGAATTGTTCGCCCCATTCCAGCAGGCAAGCACCCTCATAGCCCAGCACATCGAAAATGCCCGTATCCTCGAGCTCGTAGGCATGCTCCAGACGGTATAGATCAAAGTGAAACAGCGGAATACGGCCTTGATCGTGAACGGCCATGAGCGCAAACGTAGGGCTCGTAACCATATGCTCATCGCCCAGCCCGCGCGAGACGCCCTTGGTAAAGTGAGTTTTGCCCACCCCCAGGCCACCGGTCAGGATGAGCACATCGCCGTCCTCAAGGCACGGTGCAATTAGCTCGCCAAAGTACTCCGTATCGGCAGCGCAAGTCGTTTTGTAAGTACCTACCCCCAGGCGCTCCAGGGACATATATGCTCCTTATTATTCCGAGGCGTCCTCTGGTGCGGGATGTCGCTCCAGATAGTCGCCCAGCATCTTAAAGTCTTCCTCCAGCAGTTCCTGCCACGCCGGATTGCGTAGCGCTGCTGCCGGATGGAACGTGGGCATTACTACAAAATGCCCCATCTGGTGGAACCTGCCGCGCAGCTTAGTAATGCCAATCTCGGTCTTAAGCACAAAGTGCGTCGCGGGGTTGCCGAGCGTCACGATAATATCGGGCCAGATGCTTCGAATCTGCTCACGCAAAAACGGCGAGCAAGCCAGCACTTCCTCGGGACGTGGATTGCGGTTTCCCGGCGGGCGGCACTTAAGCACGTTGGCAATGTAGACGTCTTCGCGTTTGAGCCCCGCCAGCGACAAAATGCCGTTGAGGTCCTCGCCTGCCGCCCCCACAAAGGGCTCGCCCTGCAAATCCTCATTGCGGCCCGGCGCCTCGCCAATAAACATCACACGAGCGCGGGGGTTTCCCACGCCAAACACGATATTGTGACGCGACTGGTAGAGCTGGCAGAGGTGACAATCGCCCAGAACGGCCTCAATTTCCTCGAGTGCGACCTCACGTGGTGCCTGATGGGTATGGCCGGGGATGTGCATGACGCCCATAGCGGCTCCTACACGTAGACCTTGTCGAGACGCATGCCAAAGCCGCAGGCGACCTCGTAGTTAATCGTTCCGCGCAGTCGGGCCATCTCGTCCATAGTGATCTCGGCATCGCCATCGCGGCCGACAATAATCATCTCGTCACCATACTCGGCCTCGGGAATCTCGTGTGCCGGGTTGGACTGAATGGCGACCATAAACTGGTCCATGCAGATATTGCCAACCTGATGCACGCGCTCGCCGCGATACAGCACATCCATACGATTGGAAAGCGTACGCGATAGGCCATCGGCATAACCGATCGGCAGCGTGCAGATCTGAACGCGCGTACGCGGTACGCGGTAGGTAAAACCGTAGCCCACGCCCTCACCCATCGCAGGGTGTGCCACGCGCGTCACACGCGCATGGACGCTCATAACGGGATCAAGCTGCATCACGCGGCCACTCAGCTCGCACGGCTGCATTCCATACAAGCCAACGCCGGCGCGAATCATATCAAAATGCATCGAAGGGTCGAGCATCGAGGACGGCGTGTTGGCGCAGTGCACGATACCGCACTCAAAGCCCGCATCCTTAATGGCCTGAACGGCCTCGGTAAAGCGCTGACACTGCAGTTTGTAGTCCCAGCCCGAAGGTTCATCGGCCGTGGCGAAGTGCGTAAATACGCCGTCGCACTGAATACCGCGATGGAAATTTATACCGCGGACAAAGTCGAGCACCTGCGTGTAGTGAACGCCGATACGATTCATGCCCGTCTCGATGGCGAGATGATACTTGCCCACTTTGCCCGCCGCGACGGCACATTCGCCATACGCAAGAGCAAAGTCAGACGTATAGACCGAGGGCATGATATCAAACTCGAGCAACGTCGGAATGGCCTCGATAGGCGGCTCGCTTAGGATGAGGATGGGTTTCGTAATCCCGCCCTGTCGGAGCTCAACGCCCTCGTTAACCGTCGCCACGGCAAACATGTCGGCACCGGCCGAATACATGATCTTGGCGCACTCAACAGCTCCATGGCCATAAGCATCGGCCTTGACCACGCAGCACAGGCGCTGACGTGGATTCAGCAAGTTCTTGTAGGCCCTCGTGTTACGACGGAGCGCCCCACGGTCGATCTCGACCCAGGACCAGCGCGTCAAATCGGCTTTATTCATGATTAGTCATCCGACCCTTCGTCCATGATTCCCAGATCTTCGAGCGCATCCTTTGCCGCCAGCTCCATGGCAGGACCGATCAAGTCGATAAGATCGGTCGCGATAACGCTCTTCTCACCATACTCCATCGCCGCGGCAAAACCGGCGTAGCTGTGAAGTGCGACGGCGTACGAATACAGCAACTCCCAACGATCCATCTCGTCGCGCATGGTGGCAAGCGTGCCGGCCAAAATACCCGCGAGAACATCACCCGAACCGGCAGTTGCCAGAGAAGCCGGACCCGAGAGCGGCAGCAGTACACGCTCAACGCCACAGATAGCCGTCGTCGGCCCCTTGGCAATGACCACCAGATTGTCGGAGCCTGCAGCCCAGACAACCTTCTGCGCGGCTGCAATCGCGGTACCAAGGTCGTTCACCTCGTCACCGGCAACCAGACGCGAAAGCTCACGATAGTGCGGCGTCATAACCAACGGCTGCTCGCGACGATACATCTCGGGGTTACTATCAATACCGTCAATGGCAATCTTAGCAAGGCAGTTGAGTGCATCGGCATCCAAAATAAGCGGTACATCAAGCTCGAGCAAGCCCGAAACCACCTGCATAGCGCCGGCAGACGTCGTCATACCGGGACCGCACAGTACGCAGCTGTACTTCTTTGCAATCTCGCACACCGTCATGCGCGCAGCGGCGCCAAAGGAGCCGCGGGAATCAGACGGAATAGCAAAGACGGGAATCGAAGGAAGTGCCATGCGAATAAGATTGGCGCAGGCGTCAGGAGCCGCGACTGCCACGTAACCAGCACCCGCGCGAGCTGCAGACTTGGCCGCCATAATGGCAGCACCAGGATATTGCGCAGATCCGGCGACAATAAGCACAGAGCCACGGGAATACTTATCGATATTCGTAGGAAGTGGAGCAAAGTAATCGACTAAGTCACCGGGCTCGACAATCTCGGCGGCGTGTTCGACATCATCGATGACCTCGTCAAGACGGTCGTAAAGATTGCCGCAGATCAAATCGCCAGCATACTCAGGACCATCAGCGCTATACAGACCAATCTTGGGCGCAATCATCGTCACCGTATGCTCGGCACGAATGCAGTCGTCATCAACAACGCCCGTCTCGGCATTCAGGCCCGAGGGGACATCAATGGATACGACACAATCGGCGCATTCATTGACCGTAGGAATCCAGATGGAGAACGGCGCACGCAGATTCCCGTGGAAACCGGTACCAAAAATGGCATCGACAACAACATCGGCCTTATCGATCAAAACCTCGAGTTCGTCACGCGAGGGGCCGACGCAAACGTGCACATCGCGGCCGGCAGTACGACGAGCAACATGACGTGCCAGAGCAGCAGGAATCTCATCCGGCTCAACCGGAGAAACGATATCGACGTCCACACCCTTATGGCTCAGAATATCGGCGGCAACCCAACCGTCGCCGCCATTATTACCAAAACCGACCAGAACGAGAACCCGATCGGGATTGAGCTTCAAGACCTCGTTGGCGGCAAACTCACCCGCTAGCTCCATAAGCTCGGCCTTCGAAGTCCCTTCGCGTTCGATGATATCCTCGAGACGAACGACTTCTTCGGTACTCAAAACCGGTTTCATCTATGCTCCAAGCGTATCTTGCGAAGCATCGCCCAGGTGCTCCGTCAATGCTGAATTCTGCAGCTGCTCAAGCTCATCTAAAACAGAGCGAGCCTCTTTAAATGTCTGCGCTACGCGTTTCTTGGTACTCACCTTTTCCTCTTTTGGCTTAGGCCGAGCATCTTCGGTAATCGCGATGGCATTCGCAACGGCTAAGTCTCCTGTAAGCGTAATGGAAAGAGCGACCTCAACAACACCCAGCTCTTGAGCGATCTCGAGAGCACGGCCCGAAAGCAGCGCTTTCGGTTTGCCGAGTTTATCACGCGTAACCGAAACATCCTTGCGACCAACGCCTTGACTAAAACCCGTGCCGAGAGCTTTAAGTACCGCCTCGCGCGAAGCAAAGCGGCTGGCATAGTGAGCAGCGGGGCGCGATGATGCATCGCAATACGCACGCTCTTCTTCGGTAAACACACGCCGAGCAAACGACGGCGTCTTTTCAAGTATTGATTTCATGCGGGAAATCTCGACGATATCAACGCCGATACCAGCTTCAGCCATGTTCACCTCCATATCGCACAGACTAAGTTATTGTAGCCCGTTCACAGAAGATGCGACAAACGAGGGTTATAAAACACAGCTAATATGTGAGACAAGAGCCCGTAAACGCAAAAAGGGGGATGCCGCTAGGCCTCCCCCTTCTCAGTTCAAGCGCACGGCTCGGTGCCGTCCACCGGTCAGCGGCGCCCTGGCCTCCCACGGGCTGACCCCGCAGTACTCTCGGCGCGATGGGGCTTAGCTTCCGGGTTCGGAACGGGACCGGGCGTGCCCCCCATGCTCTGGCCGCTGACCGGTG
>DBFBCB010000035.1:0-41800 GCA_048246715.1 Collinsella aerofaciens
GGCCAAAGGGAGCTCAAGCCCATAAGGAGGGCCTACGAGGCATGGGTCGAGGCCGGACTTCCGCTCGATTGGGACAGGCAGGCCTTCGAGGCCGAGCGCAAAATGGATTCTAAAAAACACCTTGCCAAATAGGAGCGTCAGACCAGGAAACCCCCTTATCCGCAGCTCCGAAGGAGCAGGATAAGGGGGTTTCCATGGTCGAGGACGTTCTGAAAACTAAGTCCGGCACGGGCCCGAACGATCACCAGCTACAGGTCGATGTGCGATTCCTTGATCGGGAACGGCTCCGCGAAGTGACAGGCGCAACAGTGGCCCGGGGCAACTTCCTTAAACTCGGGAAGCTTCTCAGAGCAGATACCCTGCGCGATCGGGCAGCGAGTGTGGAAACGGCAGCCGGTCGGCGGATCCAGCGGTGACGGCGGATCGCCGGCGAGGATGATGCGCTTACGGGTCTTCTGGATATCCGGATCGGGAACCGGCACGGCAGACAGCAGCGACTGCGTGTACGGATGGTGAGGCTCGCTATAGAGCGTCTTCCAGTCCGAAACCTCAACCATCTTACCCAGATACATAACGGCAACGCGATCGGAAATGTGCTGCACGACGGACAGGTCGTGAGCGATAAACAGATACGCGGTACCGAACTTGTCCTGCAGTTCCTTGAGCAGGTTCAGAACCTGGGCCTGAATGGACACATCCAGAGCGGAAACCGGCTCGTCGCAGATAATCAGCTTGGGCTTCAGAGCAAACGCGCGGGCGATGCCGACACGCTGGCGCTGGCCGCCCGAGAACTCGTGCGGATAACGGTTGATGTGCTCGGGGTTCAGTCCGACAACGTCGAGAAGCTCGCGGACGCGCTCAATGCGCTCTTCCTTGGTGCCCACGCCGTGAATGGTCATGGGCTCGGAGACGATCTCACCGATGGTCATACGAGGGTTGAGCGAAGCATAAGGATCTTGGAAGATAAACTGCATCTCGCGACGCATGTCCTTGATCTCATGCTTGCTCATCTCGGCAACATCTTTACCCTGGAAGAACACCTTACCAGCCGTCGGCTTGGTGAGGCGCATGATGGTGCGGCCCGTCGTGGACTTACCGCAACCAGACTCGCCAACCAGACCGAAGGTCTCGCCAGGATAAATCTCAAAAGAGATGTCATTTACAGCAGAGACGACACGCTTGGAAAAACGCTTGGCGAACATGCCGGACTCTGCGGGGAACTCCTTAGAGAGGTGCTCGACCTTCAGCAGTGGAGTGCGCTCGTTATTGTCTGCCATTTACGCCTCGCCTCCCTTCTTGGAATCCTTGCGCGTACGGGACGTCTCAGGAGCGTTCTTGAGGAACTCGGGGTCACCGGAGTAGTGGCACGCAGAGTAGTGACCAGACTCGGTGACAACGCGCTCGGGGCGCTGCTCGCGGCACTTATCGGTCGCATAGGGGCAACGAGGCGAGAACACGCAGCCCTCGGGCAGGTTCATGAGCGAAGGCGGGTTGCCATGAATCGGCGTAAGCGGCTTCTTCTCATCGATGGCCTGCTCCGGGATGGAGCGGATAAGGCCCCAGGTGTAGGGGTGGCGGCTCTCGTAGAAGATTTCCTCAGCAGTACCGAACTCGACGGGACGGCCAGCGTACATAACCATGATCTTGTCGGCCATATCAGCAACGACGCCCAGGTCATGGGTGATCATGATGATGGCGTTGCCGTTCTTCTCCTGCATTTGCTGCATAAGCTCAATAATCTGAGCCTGGATGGTAACGTCCAAGGCAGTCGTGGGCTCGTCGGCAATCAGAATATCGGGATCGCAGGCAAGAGCCATAGCGATCATGACGCGCTGACGCATACCGCCAGAGAACTGGTGGGGATACTCATTGACGCGCTTCTCGGGCTCGGGAATGCCAACGAGGTCCAAAAGCTCGGTGGCGCGCTTGAGTGCCTCCTGCTTGGAGTAGCCGCGGTGCAGACGAAGGCCCTCGCCCACCTGCTTGCCGATCTTATAGACCGGGTTCAAGGAGGTCATAGGATCCTGGAAGATCATCGCGATATCGTTACCGCGAATGTGCTGCATCTCTTCCTCGGTCATCTCGAGGATAGAACGACCGCGATAGCGAACGTCGCCGCCCTCGATCTTTCCCGGAGGCATCGAGATAAGACCCATGATGGTCATGGCGGTCACGGACTTACCGGAGCCGGACTCACCGACGACACCGAGGGTCTCGCCGCGATCGAGCGTGTAGGAGACACCGTCGACAGCGCGAACGACGCCGTCCTCGGTATGGAAATACATCTTAAGGTCATCGACCTCGAGCAGATGCTGGCCCTCGGGGACCGGCTGGTCCTTCAGGTCCACATAGTTCTTGTTCTTCTTCATCCTTATGCGTCCTTCATCTTGACGTCGAGGGCGTCGCGCAGACCGTCACCCAGCAGGGTGAAGGCGAGCACCGTCGAAAGAATTGCCAGACCGGGCATGATCATCATCCAGGGAGCAGTCAGAAGATACTGCTGACCGTCCTGAATCATGGAGCCCCACGAAGGCGTAGGCGGAATAACGCCCATGCCGAGGAAGGACAGAGCGGACTCGGTCAGAATGGCGCCACCAATGTTCATGGTCGCGTAGACCACGATGGAGGCGACAGAGTTCGGGAAGATGTGACGCACAACGATACGAGCATCAGATGCACCCATCGCGCGCGCAGCGTCAACATAGTCGTTTTCCTTGACCGTCAAGATTGCAGAGCGGAAGACGCGCGCAATCGAAGGCCAGCCGAGAATGCCGATGGCAAAAAAGACGTTCTGAAGACCACGGCCGATAACGGCGATCATGGCGACAACGAAAAGCACGTACGGGAACGCCAGGAAAATATCCGCACAGCGCATGATGATCGTATCCCAGATGCCGCCGTAGAAACCGGCCAGAGCACCCATGACCAGACCAATCACCGTGGAGATCGCAGTGGCCATAATGCCGACGGACAGCGAAACACGTGCACCGTAGATAACGCGAACGAGAATGTCACGACCAAGGGCGTCGGTGCCAAACGGGTGCTCTGCACACGGAGCCATCAGCGACGTCTGGGCCATGGTGGTCGAGTCGGAAGCCGTCGGCGAACCGAGCCAGGGCTTAGCCCACAGATCTGCGGTCAGGGCAACCACAACGACGATGATGATCCAGCAGACACCGATAACGGCGAGCTTGTTCTTACGAAGACGCTTAAAAGCATCGCCCCACAGCGTGCGGGACTTGGCGGGAGCAGATGCGGCCTTGGTGGCGGTAGCCTGCTCCTGAGACTGAGAATCAGTTTCCTGCATGAGACGTACCTCCCTTAGGCCTTATCCGACGGACCGCCAAGGCGGATGCGCGGGTCGAGGAATGCATAGCTAATGTCGACGAGCAGGTTGATCACCATGACGACGACGACGATGAGCGTAACGCCGCCCATAACGATGGGCCAGTCACGCATGCTAATGGCGCGATAGACCTCATAGCCGATACCGGGCCAGTTAAAGACCGTCTCGGTCAGGATGGCGCCCGAAAGCATGCCGCCAAAGTCGACACCAATATAGGTAACGACGGGGATAAGTGCATTCTTAAGCGCATGCTTGATGATGATCGCGCGATTGGAGAGACCCTTGGCTTTTGCCGTACGGATGTAATCCTGGTTCATGACGTCAAGCAGCTGCGAGCGCATAATGCGGGCAGCATAAGCGGTCGAAACCGAAGCCAGCGTAATGGTCGGAAGCACATAGTGCATCCAATCCTGATACTGAGAGCTGGCACCGCCGGCACCCGAGATCGGCATGGAGAATGCACCGCCCGTGGCGTCCTTGAGAATGACGCCAAAGAACAGTTGCAGCAACATACCGAGCCAGAAGGCCGGGACGGCAACGAGGATCGACGTGGTGAGCGTTACCAAAATATCCCAGAAGGAATAACGCTTTACCGCCGAAATGATACCCGCACCGATACCCATGATTGCCTCGAGCACGATGGCGCACGCGGCAAGTTTGACCGTATACGGATACTTCTGGGCAAAGATTTCCGTAACCGGCAGCTTGCGCTGATACGAATTGCCCAGATCGCCATGAAGCAGGCCGTTCATGTAATACAAGTAACGGTCCACGAGCGACGTTTGAACGGGGTCGCCGTTCTCGTCAAGGATCGCGTTGCCGTCCTCGTCCGACTGGACCAGGTGATAGCGGACGCGAAGCTGAAGCTCCACCTCGGGGGACAGAGCCTTGTCTCCACCGATCAGCTTGATCGGATCTCCCGGCACGATATTCTGGAGGGCGAACAAAATCAGCGTAACGCCCAAAAACACCGGGATGAACTGAAGCACACGTTTAACGATGTACTTACCCATACCACTCCCCTATCTAGGGATTAACCTAAATGGGATGCCGATCGCCAGACCGGCATCCCAAAATTACCATCAGCCAGTTTACCCCAGGTTAGGGAGAACTGTATGTTTCCCATGAGGTCTACGTAAATACTTGACCCTCACGGAAGCTGCAAACTCTTAGGCGAGCTCAGCGGTACCCAAATCGGCGTGCTTCTGCGGATCGACATAGAGGTGCTTGATGCGATCAGAGCCGGCGATGGTGTGCGTGTAGAACATCACCGGGATGACCGGGCAGTCGGCAGCGACCATTGCATCGGCCTCCTGCATCTTAGCGACGCGCTCTTCGTCGTCAACCGTGGTACGGGCCTCGTCGACCTTGGCGTCGAACTCGGGGTTGTTGTAACCAGAGCGGTTGTCGCCACCGAGGGAGTCGGAGTGGAACAGCGGATACAGGAAGTTGTCCATGATCGGGTAGTCAGCAATCCAACCCAGACGACCGAACTGATAGTTAAAGTTCTGATACTGCTCGAGCAGGGCAGACCACTCGGGGGTATCGGAGACAGCGGTAACGCCAACCTTGGCGAGGTCGCCGATGATGGACTCCATTATCTCCTTGTGGCCACCGTCCTGGTTGTAGGACAGAGTCACGTTAATGCCACGATCGCCGTTAGCACCAGCGGGAGCAACCTTGTCGAGGTACTCGTTAGCCTTGTCGACGTCGTAGGCGCAGAACTCCCATGCGCCCTCCTTGTAGCCATCGATGCCCGGAGGAACGATGCCGTCGGCAGGGGTACGGGTACCCTTGAAGATGGTCTTGCAGATGGCCTCACGGTTGATGGCCAGGGAGATACCCCTGCGCAGGTCGGCGTTGTTGAACGGCTCGGCCGTGTTGTTGCAGGTCAGGTAGTAGGTGGAAGGCTCGGAGCCGAGCAGCATGCGCTCGCCGTCACCCATGGTGTAGCCGTCCTTGGACACGCCGCGATCCTTCTTGGCGGCGTCGATCTGAGCAACGGGAACGTCGCAGACATCGAGGTTACCGGCCTGGAACTCCTTGTAAGCAGTCTCCATGTCCTTGATGACCTGGAAGTGGATGCCATCGATCTTGGCCTTGTCGCCATAGTAATCGTCGAACTTCTTGAGGTTGATCTCCTGACCATCCTCCCACTTGCCGTCCATCATGAACGGGCCGTTACCGACCGGTGCAAGGTAGAAGCTCTTGGCATCGGACTCGGCGCACTCGGGAACCGGGGCCAGAGCCGGGTGAGAGGCGACGAAGGGGAAGTCGGCGTAAGCGGAAGACAGCTTGACGACGAGGGTCTCATCGTCGGGGCAGGTAACACCGCTGAGTTCAGTAGCGTTACCGGCAAGCAGATCGTCATAGCCCTCGACCATGGAAAGGTGATAGGAGACCTCGGAAGGGCCATACTCGGTAGCGATGGCCGACTTGGTGTTGACCAGACGCTCCCAACCGAGCTTGAAGGACTTGGAGGTAACGTCGTCACCGTTGTGGAACTTGGCCTTCTTGATCTTGAAGGTGAACTCGGTGGCGTCGTCGTTGGCCTCGAAGGACTCGCAAGCCAGCGGAACGATCTCGCCCTTCTCGGCGTCATAAGAGGTCAGAGCGTCAAAGAGCTGGTACTCGACCTGAGTGCCCTGGTCCTCCTGGACATTGTAGGGGTCGATGCAGACCGGGTTGTTGATGTAGAAGTTCAGCGTCGAACCGGACTCAGAACCGGAAGTGTCGCCGCCCTTCTTGCCGCATGCGGCAAGAAAAGCCATGGAGCTCGCAGCGAGGGTGCCGCCAACAAAGGCGCGACGACCCATAACGGGCTGGTGGAACATAGAATCAGCCATGCCATCCTCCTTATGAGATAGGACAAAGTAAGTTCGGTCGGGCAACGTCAAGACAGCCCAATCGAACCATTCAAACGCGGTCCGCCGTTTTGGCTGGTTATACAAAGCGGACCAACGTATTGCAATACAGTAGCGCATTTTATGCACGATTTGGGGCAAATTCCGGTTAACGGTCGAGATTTTCTTTAGTTGGGCGAAGTATATGAGGATATTTTGACTCTGTTACAAATATGTAAACAAAAAGGGTCCCGCACTTGCGGGACCCTTTTCAAGTATTTATGCGGCTCGTGATTAGTAGCCCACGATGCCCTGCGGGAAGAAGAACATGCACAGCACGACGCACACGGCA
This sequence comes from Collinsella aerofaciens, assembly GCA_048246715.1. Classification (GTDB taxonomy): domain Bacteria; phylum Actinomycetota; class Coriobacteriia; order Coriobacteriales; family Coriobacteriaceae; genus Collinsella; species Collinsella aerofaciens_BY. The sequence continues at coordinate 6,542 of DBFBCB010000035.1, forward strand.
AACACGACAGCCATGATGACGGTCAGGCGGTCAAGGTTCTGCTCCATAACGCCCGTGGCAGAGCTGGAGTTATACAGCGAGCTGGCAATCATATCCGAAACGCCGGTACCCTTACCGGAATGCATCAGGACGAGAATCGTCAGCGCCACGGCAGAAACAGCCCAAACGACAAACAGAAGAATCTGGAACGGACCCATAGATAAGCTCCTTAATAGAACAGTTCAAACTCCAGTACTGTACCACAATCCCCCGCTCTTCCCTACCTGCCACTCAAGGACGGGGCGGAAATGGCAGAAATACCAAAAAGGGGGTTGTCCGGTTGTGGACAACCCCCTTGCTAGAAAACGGTATTTGTTTTCTATTAGGCCTCGGTAGCGAGCACGCGGCCCGTCATCTCGGCGGAAGGCTCAATACCAGCCATGGTGAGCATGGTCGGAGCGATATCGGAAAGACGGCCGTCCTCGATACCGGTGAGCTTGGCCTTCTCATCAACGATGATGAACGGCACGCGGTTGGTGGTGTGAGCCGTAAACGGATGCTTGGAACCGTCGGAAGCAACGTCAAACATGTGATCGGCGTTGCCGTGGTCGGCGGTAATCAGTGCAAAGCCGCCCTTGGCGAGAATCGCCGGGACCACCTTGGACAGGGCATCGTCAACAGCCTCAACGGCCTTAACGGCAGCGTCGAAGACACCGGTGTGACCAACCATGTCGCAGTTCGCGAAGTTCACGATGTAGAAATCAGCGCGATCCTCGTTGATGGCGGCGACGAGCTTCTCGGTAACCTCGGGAGCGCTCATCTCGGGCTGCAGATCGTAGGTAGCAACCTTGGGGGAAGCGACGAGCACGCGCTCCTCGCCCTCCTTGGGCTCCTCGATGCCACCGTTGAGGAAGAACGTCACGTGGGCGTACTTCTCGGTCTCGGCAGTGTGCAGCTGCTTCAGGCCATTGGCGGCGATAACGTCGGCCAGGACGTTCTCGGGGAACGTCTTGGGGAAGGCGACCTCGACGTCAAACGTCGGATCATACTCAGTCATCGTCACAAAGTGCGAAAGCTTGATCTGCTCGCGCTCAAAGCCGTCGAACTCCTTGTCCGTGAACACGCGGGTCATCTGACGAGCGCGGTCGGGACGGAAGTTGAAGAAGATGGCCGCGTCGCCCTCGTGAATGCCCTCGTTGTGGGCAGCGAAGGGCTCGACGAACTCGTCGCCGCGCGGGTCCTTCTCGTAGTAGGCCTTGATACCGGCAACGGGGTCGGTATCAGCATCGGACGCGTTGACCATGACGTCGTAGGCGCGCTGGATGCGCTCCCAACGATTATCGCGGTCCATGGCCCAATAACGGCCCGAGACGGTGGCAACGCGAGCGTCGCAACCGGTCTCCTCGGAGATCTTAGCCAGGAAGGCGCAGAACTCACTCATGTAACCGGCACCGGACTGCGGGTCAACGTCGCGGCCATCCATGAAGGCGTGGACGCGAACGGTCTTGACACCGTGCTCGGCAGCCATCTTGACCAGAGCCTCGACGTGGTTCATGTGAGAATGAACACCGCCAGGGCTCATAAGGCCCATGAGGTGGAGAGTCTTACCGTCAGCCTTGACATCGTCCATAGCCTTGACGAAAACCTCGTTCTTGGCGATGGAGCCGTCCTTGATGGCATTGTTGATGCGCGAAAGCTCCTGGAACACGATGCGGCCGGCACCGATGTTGAGGTGACCCACCTCGGAGTTACCCATCTGGCCGTCGGGAAGGCCCACGTCCTCGCCCGAAGCACCGAGCGTGGTGTGGGGGTACTTCTCGTACAGGCCATCAAGGAAGGGCGTCTTGGCAGCGGCGACGGCGTTCTCGCCATCGGCCGGAGCAAGGCCGCAGCCATCCATGATAATCAGGAGTGCAGGAAGATGACGTTGTGCCATATGTCCTACTCGCCTGCCTTGACGACCATAGAGGCGAAGTCGGCAGCCTTGAGCGAAGCGCCGCCCACGAGGGCGCCGTCAACGTCGGGCTTGGCGACGAGCTCGGCGATGTTGCCGGGCTTGGCGGAACCGCCATACAGCACGCGGATGCCGTTAGCGAGCTCCTCGCCGAACATCTCCTTGAGGGTCTCACGGATAGCACCGCAGACCTCCTGAGCGTCCTCGGCGGTAGCGGTCTTGCCGGTGCCGATGGCCCAGATGGGCTCGTAGGCGACGACGACCTGCTTGGGGCAGGTGATCTCAAGACCAGCAAGGCCAGCCTTGACCTGGTTCACGACGTGCTCGACATAGGTGCCAGCCTCGCGGACCTCGAGGGACTCGCCGCAGCAGAAGACGGGAACAAGGCCGGCGGCAACGAGAGCCTTAGCCTTCTTGTTCTGGTCCTCGTCGGTCTCGTGGAAGTAGTCGCGACGCTCGGAGTGACCGATGATGCAGTAGGTGCAGCCAGCGGACTTGAGCATGTCGCAAGAGGACTCACCGGTGAAGGCACCCTTGGCCTCCCAGTACACGTTCTGTGCACCGAGGGCGATGGGGGCAGCCTGAATGCGGTCATGAACCGTGGTGATGTCGATGGTCGGAGGGCAGACGAGCACCTCGACGCCAGCCGGAACCTCGGGCAGAGCCTGAGCCAGCTCGTCGGCGAGCTTGGCAGCCTCGGCGACGTCGTTGTTCATCTTCCAGTTACCAGCGATAAGAAGGGTGCGATTAGGCATCGAGAAGCGCCTCCACTCCGGGCAGGGCCTTACCCTCGACGAGCTCCATGGAAGCGCCACCACCGGTGGAGATCCAGCTCATCTTGTCGGCCAGGTTGAACTTGTTGACAGCTGCGACAGAGTCGCCACCGCCGATGATCGAGGTGCAGTCGGCCTCGGCGACAGCCTCGGCGATAGCCTGGGTGCCGTGAGCAAAGTTGTCGAACTCGAAGACGCCCATGGGGCCATTCCAGAACACGGTCTTGGCGCCCTTGACGGCCTCGGCGTAGAGCTCCTCGGTCTTGGGGCCGATGTCCATGCCCTCACGATCGTCGGGGATAGCGTCGGAAGCGACAACCTCGGGGACAGCGTCCTCGCCAAAGTGATCGGCAACGCGGTTGTCGATGGGGAGCAGGATCTTGACGCCCTTCTCCTCGGCCTTCTTGAGCATCTCGCCAGCGCGCTCGACCCAGTCCTCTTCCTTGAGGGACTGACCGACGGACAGGCCCTGAGCCAGGAAGAAGGTGTAGGCCATACCGCCACCGATGATCAGGGTGTCAGCGGAATCGATCAGATGATCGAGGACACCGATCTTGGAGGAAACCTTGGAACCGCCGACGATGGCGACGAAGGGACGCTCGGGCTCGGCGAAGATGCCGGTCAGCGTGTCGACCTCCTTCTCGAGAAGGAAGCCGGCGACTGCGGGCAGATAAGCGGCGGGGCCCACGACGGAACCCTGGGCGCGGTGAGCGGTGCCGAAGGCATCGAGAACGAAGACGTCACCATAGGAAGCGAGCTTCTTGGCGATCTCGGGATCGTTCTTCTTCTCACGCTTATCGAAGCGGACGTTCTCGAGAACGAGAACCTTGCCCGGCTCGACGGCAGCGACAGCCTCGGCAGCCTTCTCGCCGTAAGTGTCGGCGACAAAGGCAACGTCGAGACCAGAGAGCTCAGCGAGTTTCTTGGCGACGGGCTCGAGGGACAGCTCGGGCTGGAAGCCGGTGCCCTCGGGACGGCCGAGGTGGCTCATGAGGATGACACGAGCGTTGTGCTCAACGAGGTAGTTGATGGTGGGCAGGGCAGCCTTGATACGGGTGGTGTCGCCAACGACGCCATCCTTGATAGGCACGTTAAAGTCAACGCGGACGAGAACGCGCTTTCCGTCGACATCGATGTCGCGGACGGTCTTCTTGGTAAAGGCCATGTTTGCTTCTACCTTTCGTACGTGTCTGCCTCCCATTACGGCAGACGATTTCTTATAAAAAGGGCGCGACCCTAGGGTGTAAGCCCTATAAGGCCGCGCCCTTCTTTAGACGCTCAACGAGCTATACGCTAAAAGCTAAATTAAGCAACGAACTTCTCGAAGTACTTGATGGTGCGGACCATCTGAGAGGTGTAGGAGTTCTCGTTGTCGTACCAAGAGGTGACCTGAACGAGGGTCTGGCCGTTGCCGAGGTCAGAGCACATGGTCTGAGTGGCGTCGAAGATGGAGCCGTGGGTCTCGCCGACGATGTCGCGGGAGACGATCTGGTCCTCGTTGTAGGCGAAGGTCTCGGGGATGGTCTCGGCGTAGGCCTTCATGGCAGCGTTGACCTCGTCGACGGTGACCTTCTTGTCAACGACGGCGTAGAGGTTGGTCAGCGAGCCGGTCGGCGTCGGGACGCGCTGGGCGGCACCGATGAGCTTGCCGTTGAGCTCGGGGAGAACCAGGCCGATGGCCTTGGCAGCGCCCGTGGTGTTCGGGACGATGTTCTCGGAGCAGGCGCGGGAGCGACGGAAGTTGCCCTTGCGCTGCGGGCCGTCGAGCGGCATCTGGTCGCCGGTGAAGGCGTGGATGGTGGTCATGATGCCGGACACGATGGGAGCGAAGTCGTTCAGACCCTTGGCCATCGGGGCGAGGCAGTTGGTGGTGCAGGAAGCAGCGGAGATGATGTTGTCCTCAGCGGTCAGCGTCTCATGGTTGACGTTGTACACGATGGTGGGCAGATCGCTGCCGGCCGGAGCGGAGATGACGACCTTCTTGGCGCCAGCGTTGATGTGGGCCTGAGCCTTAGCCTTGCTGGTGTAGAAGCCGGTGCACTCGAGAACGACGTCGACGTCAAGGTCGCCCCAAGGCAGGTTGTTAGCGTCGGCCTCCTTGTAGATCTTGATCTCCTTGCCGTCAACGGTGATGGAATCCTCGCCAGCAACGACCTCGTGATCGCGAGCGTAGTTGCCCTGCGTGGAGTCGTACTTCAGCAGGTAAGCGAGCATATCGGGAGAGGTGAGGTCGTTGATAGCGACGATCTCGGAGCCCTCATGACCGAACATCTGACGGAAAGCCAGACGACCGATGCGACCGAAGCCGTTAATAGCAACCTTTACTGCCATTGTGTCTCCTTTCGTAAGGCCCCCGCGAGCTACAGCGCCCGCCGTTGAGGCCCACAAACTAACCACTCGCCTAATATACCTTTTTTTTGACTTGAATTTCACGAGAATGCTCGAAATTGAAAATCAAATTTACGTTAAAACGTTTTAAAGACTAAAATAGCAGCTAAATCCGTATATAAGTCGATACTTCAAACTACCTGTTTGCTTCAATGAGCTTTTCAAGCCTCAAAACGCGATGGTACAGGGCAGACTTCGACAAGGGAGGGTCAGCCATCTCCCCCAAATCACGCAGCGACAGATCGGGATAGCGCTCGCGCAGGTCGCAAAAGACCGCCAAGGCATCCGGAAGCGCATCGCGAAGGCCACGCTGCTCGAGCTCATCGATAAGCGCAAGCTGATGTTGGGCAGCACCGGCGCTTCTGGTCTGGTTGGCGAGCTCGGCATTCACGCGACGGTTCACATCGTTCTTAACCAACTTGACCGCGCGCGCCTCCTCAATCTCGGCAACGCTGCGCTTGGCACCAATCAGCTTTAATAGATGCTCGATTTCCTCGGCGCTCTTAATGTACACGGCATATGACCCCCGCCGTGCATTAACACGAGCATGGACCCCAATCTGCTCCAACAGATCGCAAAGTCCCTTGGCATATTGCTCGCCCTGCACAGCAATCTCCAAATGAAAATCGCCGCGTGGATCGGCCACGAAGCCGCCCGCGATGAGCGCGCCGCGGATATAGGCAAGTCTACAGCAAGGACGGGCGACAATGTGACGCGGCACACCTGCGACGAGCCCTCCCCTACGGTCGAGAATGCCCAGCAGCACCAGAGCCTTATCCAAATCGGGCTGATCAGGCAAGGTGATGAGGTAGTTTCGAACCTTATGCAAGACCGATTTGCGGACGGTGAACTCCGTTTTGAGCTTAAGGATACGATGCGTCAGCGTGATCATCGTGCGCGCGACGGCTCCCGTCTCAGTCGCAACCGTCAAACGATACCGCCCAGAGCCGGTAAGCGAGAGCGTACCACTCACACGCGTGAGGGCGGCAAGCGTCGACAAGTCGCAGTATTCACATTCGGGTTCGCAGCGCGCAAGCTCGTCGCGCACCTCAGCGGTAAACGACATGCAGGCCTATGCCTTCGTGTTGGCGCGCGACAGGTCGCGGTGGGAGATGCTCACATGATACTGAGCGCCTTCCAGGTAACGGGCCGTGGCCTCGGCAATGGCAACGCTGCGGTGCTGGCCGCCCGTGCAGCCGATGGCGATAGAAAGCTGCGGCTTACCCTCCGCGATATAGCCCGGCATCACCGTATCGAGCAGCTGTGTCCAAGCCTTCCAAAACTCCTGCGTCTTGGGATGGTCCAGAACAAAATCGGAGACCTTTTTATCGAGACCGGTCATCGTGCGCATCTCGGGATCGTAGAACGGATTAGGCAGGAAGCGGACGTCGATCATAATGTCCGCCTCGACGGGCATGCCGTGCTTAAAGCCAAACGAGAACACGTGGACGTCCATGAGCTGCTGGTCGGACAGCTCGGAAAATGCCATACGTAGCTTGTTGCGCAGCGCAGAGGTGCGCAGACGGCTCGTGTCGATAATCATATCGGCTCGGTCGCGCACGCCCTGCAGCTGAAGGCGCTCGCGCTGAATGGCATCGGCCGTAGTCTCCCCCGGCTTGGCAATGGGATGACGGCGGCGATTTTCGCTGTAGCGACGAATCAGCACCTCGTCAGACGCCTCCAGGAACACAATGTCGCAGCTCATCTCGCGCTCCTCGAGTGCGGCAACGGCATCGAGCAGCTCGTCAAACAGTCCCTGGCTACGCAAATCGCAGGTGACGGCAAGATGCCTGCCCACGCCCGTATTGATGCCGACGAGCTCGGCAAGCTGGGCGATGAGACGCGGAGGCAGGTTATCGATGCAAAAATAGCCCATGTCCTCGAACACGTGCATGGCCTGTGTGCGGCCCGATCCGGACATTCCGGTGATGATGACGATATCGGGTATGCGCTCCGAGCGCTCCGCCGCATCCATGGCATCTCCCTTTTGCATGTGCTGCCTCCCGAAAACAAGCGCGGGACCCAGCAACCCGGATCCCGCGCGGTCAATTGCCTATATTGAGTATACCGCCCCGAGCGGATACGAGGCCTGTCTTACGCCTCAAGCGCAGCCTTGAACCAACTCGTAATACTCGTGGGGTGCGTGATGGCGGTGCCGACGACAACGGCCCAGGCGCCAGCATCGATCGCGGCGCGAGCCTCCTCGGGCGTGTGCACGCGGCCCTCGCAGATGATGGGAAGACCGGGGAATTCCTCGGTCGCCTGACGCAGGAGCGGCAGATCGGGGCCATCGGCCATGGTACAGTCGATGGCGGCGACGCCGTGAGAAAGCGTGGTGGATACCAGGTCGAAGCCCATATCAACCGCACGGCGAATGTCCTCGATGGTGGCGCAATCCGCCATCAGGAGCACACCCTCCTCGTGCAGCGGGCGGAAGGTATCCTCGACCGTCTTGCCATCGGGGCGCGGACGATCGGTGGCGTCGATCGCCACGATATCGGCACCGGCAGCAACGCAGGCGCGAGCGTGACGCAGCGTCGGCGTGATGTAAACGCCCTCGTGCCCATCCTTCCACAGGCCGATGACGGGAACCTCACAGCGACCCTTAATGGCGGCAATGTCGGCAAGGCCCTGGCAGCGAATGGCGGCGGCGCCGCCGAGCTCGCAAGCACGCGACATTTGAGCCATGGTCTCGGGCGTACGAAGCGGTTCGCCCATATACGCCTGAACGCTCACGACGAGCTTGCCCTTCAGGGATTGAATCAAAGGATCGACGGTCATAAGGCTGTAACCTTTCTCAGAACAGCCTCCCGAGGCGTGTTGTCTCGGGAGGCTCCTACAGAAGATACGTTTACTTCAACGAGGCAAGAAGATGCTCAGCGGCACCGATGAGCGGAGCATCGCCCTCCAGAGAACCGATGAGGATCGGCGTGTCCTGAAGCGGATCGAGCGCCTGGCTGGCATAGCCCTCGTGCACCGAATCCTTCCACGTCTGTGAACGCCAATCGGGACCTTGGTGAATCACGCCACCCGAAAGCACGATGACCTCAGGGTCCAGGATGTTAGCGAGCGAGCCCAAGCTGGCACCCAGCGCAAAACCGGCGTCATGGATGACCTCGGTCGCCTTTGCGTCGCCCGCACGGCACAGGTCGTTCACATCGCGACCGACCGAAGGACGGCTGGGGTCGACGCGACCAAAGCGCTCATCGTACATACGACCAATGGAAGTGCCCGAAGCAACCGACTCAAGATGACCGGAACGCCCGCAGGCGCAGGGAATGCCGGCGGCAGCCGAGCACTCGATGTGGCCCATATGACCGGCAGCACCATGGAAGCCCTGCATCACGCGGCCGTTCTCGACATATGCGCCGCCGATGCCCGTGCCGATGCCCAGGCACAAGACGGAGAACTTGCCCTTGCCGACGCCCCAGTGGGCCTCGCCCAGAGCATGAGCCTGCACGTCGCCCACAACGGCAACGGGGAGACCAAGGTCCTCGCGCAGACGCGGCCCCAACTGAACGCCGGACCAGCCGGGCATAATCTCGTTGGCATACGCGATGGCGCCCGTCTTGGGATCGACGACGCCTGCGGCACCGATACCGACACCGAGGACCTCGACATCGGGATTCGCCTCAAGGGCAGCCTTGATGGACGCCTCGATACGTTGGAAGACGGCCTCGCCGCCCTCCTGGGCCTCGGTAGGAACCTCGGCCTCAAAAACGGGATGGGGCACGCTGCCGTCAGCCGGGTACTCCATAATGGCGGTCGCGATCTTAGTTCCGCCGATATCGACAGAGCAGACGTACTTGTTCTCCATGTCGTTCTCCTTAGGAGATAAAAACAACTACAGGAAATGAAGGCGGTGTTATCGCCGCAGCATGATAAAGGTTTCCCAGGTGCCCGAGGTTGGGGTGAAAGTGGTCGGGCGTTGACCTAATGGGTCACGCCCGGCCACTTGAGCCCCAAGATCGGGTGCCTGGGGAAGCTTTACAGGAGACCGTTGTCCTGGAGGACCTTCTTAATAGCCTCGACGTTCTCGCCGGTCATGGCCTTCACCGGGCGCGGCATGGTCGGGCTGTCGAAGATGCCCATGAGGTTCATAGCGGTCTTGAAGGCGCCGACACCACCGGCATAGCCCTGGACGCCCGAGGTGACATCCCAAATGTGGGAGATCTCGTTGAGGCGATCCTGCTCGGCCTTGACGGTAGCCCAGTCGCCGGCCTGAGCGGCCTTCCACTGGCGCACGTAGCCCTCGGGCTCAACGTTGGCGAGACCCGGGACGGAACCGTCGGCGCCACCGAGGTAGGCGCCGTCGACAACAACCTCGTGACCGGTGAGAATGCTCATCGGATGGCCGTTCTTCTCGTTCTCCTGAACGAGGTAGCGGAACGAGATGTCATCACCCGAGGAATCCTTGACGCCGGCCAGAACGCCCTCGGCGCCGAGCTTGGCAAGGAGCTTCCAGGGGAGCTTGGTGTGAACGCAGACGGGAATGTCATAGGCAAAGATGGGCAGGTCGAGCTCCTCATGCAGGATGCGGAAGTGCTCCTCAACCTCGGTCATGCCCTGCAGGGCATAGAACGGGCAGGTGGCGACGAGGGCATCGGCGCCCAGCTCCTGAGCGACCTTGCCGTGCTCGATCATGCGCTCGGTCTCGGTATCGATGATGCCGACCAGAACGGGCACACGGTGGTCGACGATACGAACGGCCTCGGCGATAATCTGGCGACGACGCTCGTCGGTGGAGAAGACGACCTCGCCCGAGGAGCCCAGGAAGAACAGGCCATCGACGCCGGCATCGATCATGCGGTTAATGCTGCGCTCAAAGGAGGCAACGTCGAGCTGGTGATCTTCGGTATCGGGAACAACGACGGGAGGGATAACGCCGGTGAATTTCTGAGTTGCCACAAGAATCTCCTTAGTTGTCTGGCGGGCGACCCTGTGCCACCCACTCTTGTTGGCAGTGTTCAGGCCGTCTAGGCCAAAGAACACGAGTAGAACGTTTGGTTAAAGAAGTCGACGACTTCGTTTTCGAACGCATTGATGCGCTCGTGAGCGTATTTGGCATAGATGATATGCCTCCGGTCACACTCAAGACCGTTGAATACGGCAAACTGACCCTTGGGGTCGCTCACGGTATCCATAAGCGATGTGCCCATGAGCGCCGATCCGCGCACCTGAGACGACAACGCCTCGAGGCCGCCGGGAAGTGGATTGGCAACCGCCGTGCAGGCGAGGCCCCGCTCGTCCAGAGCAGAAACCGCCAGCGCGACACCGCCGCCAAGGCCCTCGCCCCATGCAAAGATGCGGTCAGGGTCCATGCCATCAAGATTGCGCGCCACCTTCGCCAGCGCGCAACCCCAACGGACGCGCTCGACAAAAGCGGGCGAAGAAATCCCCCGCTGCAGGTCGTCCGCACCAGCAACATCGTCATCCAGCGCGAGGACGGCATACCCCATGGCGGAAAATCTCGTCATGTGATGCCAGCCGCGCACAGGCCGATCGATGTCGTGGAACATCAGGCAAAGCGGCACGCGCTCAGATACTCGGGCACGACCGACAGGCTCGATCAAACGAGCGTGAATCGCATCGTCACCGAGCTCAAAGGAGACCTCCGAATAACGGGCGCAGGGGTTAACAAAGTCAATCGCCGTAATGGCCAGGCCTTGAATCTCAAGATTCGAAGCGCATGTCTCTAAATCAGAAACATCTGCTTGGACATCACCGCGCCAGTCCCGATATTCTACGAGCTTTGACGAAACCGTTCCAGGAATTCCCACGAGCCCGGGGACAATCAGCTCGTCAACATTGCTCTCGCACTTAGACATGAGCCTCCCCTCCCTTGCAGAAAAACGGAATGATCAAATCGTCAAAATCCTGAATCTCCTCGTGGCCAAAGCCTTCAAAGAACTCATGACGCTTTTCGCAGGTCAGGCTGTTATAGACTGCAAACTGCGTCGCTGGCGGACAGACGATATCGGCTGTGCCAGTGCCAAACAGCACGGGGCATTTGACCATAGGGGCAAAGTTCTTGGAATCGAAGTACGCCAGCTTGGCATAGGCTTCGTCAATACGAGTCGAGTCCTCGTCAAACCAGCGAGACCAATAGCGCAGGCCCTCGTAGGCAATGTCGTCGGCATCCAAATCCCAGACCAGGCGGAAATCTGACAGGAAGGGATAGAGGATGGCGGCACGATTGATAAGCTCGCTGTTAAGTGCACAGGTCGCAATGCCCAAACCGCCGCCCTGCGACGCGCCGTTCACAAACACACGCGCAAGATCGATGCCCTCGAGCTCGCGAACGATGCGGCACAGGATGCGAATATCTTGGTGCAAGCGGACATAGTAGAGGTTGGCCGGGTCGCCGTCGATACCGGCGACGATATGACCGGCAACCGTTGTGCCCTCAAATCCACCAATGTCCTCGGAGGGACCTCCTTGGCCGGGGCAGTCGAGGGCGATGAGTGCCATGCCCATGCCCGCAAACGACGCCTGCTCAAACCAGCTGCGGCTTGCACCCGGATACCCATGGAACTGAAGTACCAATGGCACGGGCTCGTCCGAGAGGGGTTTAAGGTACTTGGCATGCAGGCGAGCGCCACACATGCCGGTATACCAGAGGTCGAAAAGCTGGCAGGTCGCGGCATCGGCGACCGATGCCGTCTCGATCGCATAGTCAAGCCCGACGGCGTCGGCCTCGGCCATGCGATCCTTCCAAAAGAGATCGAAATCTGATGGACGGGGCATGGCGCCTCGATAATCATCAAATTGATGTTGTAGCTCCTGAGCACTTGGCATGGCTCGTGAACCCAACCTTTCGAAATCGCAACGGAGGTGCGCCCGGCAAGGGAACCGGGCGCACGGGAGGGAAAGCGAGGCTACTCGCCGAGCTTGGGATGCAGCAGCGACGGCGCAGCGCCGAGCAGCATCTTGGTGTAGGGGTCCTGGGGATGCTGGAAGACCTGCTTGGCCTCGCCCTGCTCGACGATCTTGCCGCCATTCATAACGATGATATCGTCAGAGATATAGCGGACCGTCTGGATGTCATGGCTGATGAACACCATGGCCAGGCCGAGCTCCTTCTTAAGGTCGGTCAACAGGTTCAGAATCTGCGCGCGGACCGAAACGTCCAGAGCCGAGGTGGGCTCGTCGGCGATGATGGCATCGGGGTTCAGCGACAGGGCACGGGCAATTGCGACGCGCTGACGCTGGCCGCCCGAAAGCTGACCGGGAAGAACCTCGGCGGCGGAGCTGGGCAGACCGGTGAGCTCCAGGAGCTCCTTGACGCGCTTCTCCTGCTCGGCCTCGGTACCCAGGTTGTGGACGCGCATGGGGTCGAGCAGCTGCTCGCGAACGACCATGCGGGGATTGAGCGCCGTGGCCGGGTTCTGGAACACGACCGAGATGACGCGACCCATGTGGCGACGGTCCTCGGCGGTACGTTTGGTAACATCCTTGCCCTTAAAGTAGACTTTGCCGCTCGTAGGGGCCTGCAGGCCGCACATGACGTTGGCGGTGGTGGACTTACCGCAACCGGACTCGCCGACGATGCCGATCGTCTGACCGGGCATGAGCTTAATCGTTACACCCTGGACGGCGTGAACCAGGTTGGGGTGCAGAATCGAGCCGGTACGGGTCCTAAAGGTGACGTGGACGTCATCAAGGAAGATGATCGGCTCGACGCCGTTGACTGCGGTCTCGCTCATCTACATCACCTCCGCGTGAGGGGTCAAACCATTTGCCTTGAGCACCTCGTCGGGGAGCTCGGAATAGAAGTGCTCGGTGCCGGGCACGCGCTTGAAGACCGGACGGGTGTCCAGGCCAATACGCGGATGGCTCGAGCGGGGCGCGAAGCGATCGCCCTTGGGGAAATCGCGCGGGCTCGGAACGGCGCCGGGCACCTGGTGCAGGCGACCCGAACCACTCTCGATGGACAGAACGGAACCCAGAAGACCGCGGGTGTACTCGTGGATCGGGTTGGTGAGCAGCTCCTTGGTGGGTGCCTGCTCGATAACCTGGCCAGCGTACATAACCGTGATGTTATGGGCAACCTCGGCGACCAGAGCCAGGTCATGCGAAACGAAGATCATGGCAAAGCCGAGCTTGGCCTGAAGATCGTTGAGCAGCTTGATGACCTGCTTCTGGACGGTAACGTCCAGAGCGGTCGTGGGCTCGTCGCAGATGACCAGCTTGGGGTCGCGGGTAAGGGCCATAGCGATCAGGACACGCTGACGCTGGCCGCCGGAAAGCTCGTGCGGATAGCTCTCGAGCGTGCGCTTGGGATCGAGGCCGACGAGCTCCAGGAGCTCCTCGGCGCTGCGGGTTCCGCCGCGCTTGGTGAGCTGCTTCATCTGGGCAGAGATGAGCATGGAGGGATTAAGCGAGGACAGGGCATCCTGATAGACCATGGCGATATCGGTACCGCGCAGGCCGAACCACTCCTTCTTGCTCATCTTGAGCAGGTCACGGCCCTCCCAGAGAACCTCGCCGGAAAGATGCTCGTCATCGTCGGTCAGGCCCATGATGGCCAGCGTGGTGATGGACTTACCGCAACCGGACTCGCCCACCAGGCCCATGGTCTGACCAGGACGAACGTCAAAGTTGACATGGTCGACGACGTTGATATCACCGTGATGCTCAAACTGGATGCAGAAGTCACGGACCGAGAGAATCGGCTCAACGGACTCGTCGGGCACGTGGCGATCGTCACGCTTGAGCTCGACATCGCGCAGGGCGCCAAGGCGAGCGGAGAGGGACTGGGCCTGCTCCTTGTAGGCGCGAACGGGGTCGGAGACCAGCAGGTCGGCCTCGCGACGCTTGGAGGAATCGGTAGGATCCAGGGCAGCGGAGGGAGCAGCGGCCATGGCGTCGGTAATGCCCTCGGAGAGGATGTTGAGCGCCAGGCAGGTGATCATGATGGCCAGGCCCGGGAACAGCGCCTGCCACCAACGGCCGGCGAGCACGCCGCCGCGGGCGTCGGCGAGGATGTTACCCCAGGTAGCGGTGGGCTCCTGGATACCAGCGCCGATGAAGGTCAGCGAGGCCTCGAAGATGATGGCGTCAGCGACCAGGGTAACGGTGAAGACCATGATCGGGGCGATGCAGTTACGCAGAACATGCTTGATCAAAATCCACGGAGCCTTGGCGCCGGAAACGATGACCGCGCGGACATAGTCCTCGCCGTACTCGGACACGATATTGGCGCGCACGATACGGGCAATCTGCGGAGTGTACATAAAGCCGATGGCGAAGATGATCGACGGCACGGAGTTGCCCAGGATGGAGACGAAGACGGCCGCGAGGGCGATGCCCGGGATGGACATGATGATGTCCAAGATACGCATGATCGTCTCGGAGACGGCCTTGCGCGAAACCGCTGCAAGGGCGCCCACGACCGAGCCGCAGACCAGAGCCATGGCAGTGGCGCCAAAGCCGATAATCAGCGAGTAACGACCACCGTAGAGCATACGCGACAGAATGTCGCGACCCTTATCGTCGGTACCGAAGATAAAACCGTTGCCGGGAGCCTGGCGAGCCGTAAAGATCTCGACCGGGCTATAGGGGGCAAGAAGGGGCGCCAGAATCGCAGTCAGGGCGACCAGCACCAGCACGACGGCTGCAATCTTAGAAGACAGCGTCATCTTCTTCCAGCCACCGAGCTTGAGCCCCTTGGAGGCAGCCTTCTCGAGCTGCTCGGTTTGCTTCTCTCGAATCTTTACCATAATCTACACCGTCCTGATGCGCGGGTTGATGAGCAGGTAGAGCATGTCAACCACGATGTTGATGATGATGAAGGCAAGAGCAACGACGATGACGACGCCCTGAACCAGGTTCGCCTCGTTGCCCTGAACGCCCTGCAGAATCGCGGTGCCCATGCCGGGGAGGTTGAAGATAACCTCGATGACGACGGCGCCGCCCATGAGGTAACCGATCTTAAGACCGAGGGTGGTGACCGGGGTGATCAGCGCATTGCGAAGAACGTTGATGCCGACGACGACCTTCTCGGGAACGCCGGCGCCGCGAGCCATACGGACATAATCCTTGTCGAGCTCCTCGACCATGGCGGTACGCACGATACGAGTCATCTGGCCCGTCAGCGGAAATGCCAAGGCGATAGCGGGCATGATCATACGTCCCAGATAGCCAACCGGATTCGTGGTGAAGTGAGGCAGAGCACCCGATGCCGGGAGCACCTTAAGGTAGGAAGAGAACAGCAGGATCAACAGAACGGCAAGCCAGAACGACGGGGTTGCCAAGCCGGCGATGGAAAAGACGCGGATCACTTGGTCCGGCCATTTGTCGCGATACAGTGCCGCGATGACGCCGAGCAAAAACGAAACGACCGCACCGATAGCAAGACCGATAAAGGTCAGCTGCATCGTGACGGGCAGGGCCGTGGAGATGCGCTTGGCAACGGAGTTGCGAGCAGCACCATAGGTGCCCATGTCGCCATGGATCAGATCGCCCATATAGCGCACGTAGCGCACGGGCCAGGGGTCGTCCAGACCATACTTCTCATGGTACTCGGCAACCGCCTCGGGCGAGGCACCGTCACCCAACGCCGTGTAGGCGGGGTCGGTCTTGGAGAACGACATAAGGAAGAACACCAGGACGGTGACGCCCAATGCCATGATCGGCAGCGCCACAAGACGCCTTCCAATCAAACGTAGCAAGTTGTTCACGTTCTCTCCCCTTTCTTTTGTCGGTAGGACCAACTGGTATATGAGTACGGATACTCATTACAAGACCCGAGCGACATCGTTGCCGCCCGGGTCTTTGTTTCAACTATGAGGATACGGTCCCAACGACCGACATCCTGCATACAGACTCAAGCGAGTCTTACGCCTTGACGGTCGCAACGCCCCTGAAGGACATGCTCGTCGTGCCGATGCCCTTGAAGCCATCGAGGGCCTCGCCGTTGGGTGCAGTGGACGGATCGTCCCAGGAAGCGGAGACGGTCTTGACGTGGACAACGGGGTACAGAACGGCGTTGTCGGCAATGATGTCGAAGCACTCGTTCCACTTCTTCTGCTGCTCGTCGCCCTCGGCGGCAAGAGCCTCGTCCATGAGGCCGTGGAGCTTCTGCCACTCAGCGGACTCCTTCCACGGGCAACGGGTCTGCATCCAGACGTTGTCGCCGTACCACCAGTTGAGCAGCAGGTCGGGGTCGGCGCCGAAGCAGGAAGGATCGCCAGGGGCAAGGAGGATATCGTAGGCCTCGCCGCCGTCGATGGCAGCGTAAGTGGCCGGCGAGGTATCGGTCTGGATGGTCACATCGAAGCCGAGAGCGTCGAGGTCGTTCTTGACCTGGGCGGCCATGCCCTTAATCTGCTCGTTGTCGGTGGTGCGCAGGGTGATGGCACCCGGGGTGATGCCAGACTCCTCGATGAGCTTCTTAGCCTTCTTGGCGTCGGTCTTGTACACCGTGGAAGCCTCATGATAGTTGGTGAAGCTCTTGGGCAGGTAGCAGCTGGCAGCGGTGGCAAGGCCGGCGAAGGTGTTGCTGACCATCTTCTCGGTGTCGAGCGCATACATGACAGCCTGACGGACCTTGACGTTGTTCCAAGGCTCCTTGGCGACGTTGAACATGATGAAGCGGGTGCCGAAACCCTGAACGTTATCGATCTTGCAGCCGGCGCTCTCGAGCTGGTCGACGGCGTCAGCGGTAACGAGCTCCATAACGAGCGTGGAGCCCTCCTGCTGAGCGGTAACGCGAGCGGTGGGGTCGGTCAGGATGCTGTACTGGATCTTCTTATCCTCGGCAGCATACTCACCGTTGTACTCGGGGTTGGGAACCAAGGTGATCTCGGTATCGGAGATAGAGTCGTACATCCAGGGGCCGGAACCGATCGGCTGCTTGGCGCGATCCTCCTCGGTCTGGGTGGCCGGGGTAACGCGGACGATGGCCAGACGATCCTTGAGCAGGGAGAAGTTGGGGACCTTAGTCTTGACCGTCACGGTGCTGGCGTCCTTGGCCTCGATGGACTCGAAGGGCTGGAAGAACGGAGCATAGGTAGCGGAAGCGGCGCAAGCGGTGTAGGAGGCAACGACATCGTCAGCGGTGACCTCGGTGCCATCGGAGAACTTGGCGCCCTTGCGGATGGTGACCTCGAAAGTGGTGTCGTCCACAGACTTGGGATCGTCGGTGGCGAGCTCGTTGAAGGTGCTGTAGTCGTGGTAATCGATGCCGTAGAGGCCCTCGACGACGTGCCAGTTAGCACCCAGGCCCACAGCGGAGCCAGTGCTGGCGGGATCGAAGCTGGACGGAGCGTAAGCGGAACCAGCGGTGATCACGCCGCCGCCACGGTTGGCGGAATCGGTGGAGCCGGAAGCGGAACCCTCGTCGCTAGAGCTGCCACCGCAGCCAGTGAGACCAAGGCCGGCGACAGCAGCGACGCTGCCGGTGAGGCCGAGGAACGAACGCCTGGACATACCCTTGTTGATGATGGCCATGTCTTCTCCTATCAATAGAGAATCTTACTCGGGAGCACCTAGACGTGCCCCCGCGCAACTTGCGGACGATATATACCTTACCTACCGACGAACCCAACTGAGGTGCCGCGCTCGGCGACCGATACATACATACGCTTGAACGGTATTTACTACCGTTCACCGAATTCATTGACAAATGATTCGCCAGACAGTATGTATCGGCGAGGTGAGATATCAGTCTTCGTCAACCCGCAGGATAGCAGGGTTTTCGCTTGGGTTAGTCAAACGTTTTAGCGTTAATAAAACCCGAAACCAGCAGGCAATCATGGCGAAATAAATGGTTGAAAATCGCGCAATCATGTATATCAGTTGTTTAGGCTCGTGTTTAGCTATCGGAATGGCCAGCCGCCGCCTCGGCGCGCTCGGCATTCCATGCAACGAGCGCCTCGTGGACCGCCTTGGCAACATCGGCAGGTATGCCGCGAACTTCCGCGATCTCTTGCTCGCTCGCCGCGCGCAAACGCTTCATCGAGCCAAAATGGCGCATAAGGGCACGTTTTCTGGTGGGTCCCACGCCCGGAACGTCATCGAGTACCGAAACCGTCATGGCTTTATCGCGCAACTCACGGTGGAACGTGATGGCAAATCGGTGGGACTCATCGCGTACCTGTTTAATTAGATAGAGCGAAGCAGACCCGGTCGGCAGCACGACAGGAGTCTCGTCCCAAGGCACAAAAACTTCCTCGTCGGCCTTCGCCAAGCCACAAACTGGTATATCGAGCCCAAGAGCCTCAAGTTGCTTGATCGCAGCGGTCAATTGCGGCTTACCGCCATCGACAACGAGCAAATCGGGGCGCGAGCCAAAGCGCTCGTCGGCCATGCGCTCGGGAGCATAGCGTCGTCCCAAAACCTCGGACATCGACACGAAGTCGTTTGCCTCGTCCAATTCGGCCTGAATTTTAAAACGACGGTACTGGCTCTTGTCGGCGCGCCCGTTGGTAAACACCACCATCGAGGCGACCGTAAAGGTGCCATGCAGTGTAGAGATATCGAAGCACTCGATACGCAACGGCGGCGATGGCAGCGCCAACGCACTTTCGAGCTCCAGGAGCGCTTGATTGGTGCGGTCGTCAGCGTACCCCGTTCGCATCATGTAGCGCATGAGGGCATGGCGCGCATTTTTGGATGCCATATCGAGCAGACGGTACTTTTCGCCACGCTGCGGCCTATGGAGATGGCAGGAACGCTCACGCTTGCCCGCAAGCCACTCCCCCAGCGCCTCCGCATCCTCAAGCTCGACGGAAAGGTTGACCTCAGCTGGAATATCAGCCGTCTCGTCGTAATAGCGCTTAAGAAAGCCCGACTGGAGCTCTTCCTCGTCAACATCAAGACCCTTGTCGAGAATGAACTCGCAGGTGCGAACTGTTCGGCCCTCGCGAACGACGAAGACGCAAGCGGCGGAGATGGTCTCCTCGCGATAGAACCCGATGACATCGATATCGACACTGGAGGGAAAAACGACTTGCTGACGATCGTCCAGACCCCTGATGACCTCCAAACGACGTTTGACGCGTGCCGCGCGCTCAAAGTCGAGCGCCTCGGCGGCATCCGTCATCTCGGAGGTCAGCTCATCGACGACATCCTTGCGATGGCCCGACAAAAAGCGCTCGACACGCTTGACGTTCTTGGCATAGTCTGCCGGGGAAATCGCGCCGACACACGCACCCGGGCCGCGCCCGACATGGTAGTCAAAGCAGGGACGCCCGTTTTGTGCGCAAATCATATTGACGATGTCTTCCTCGCCCTTGTGGGACTCGATGGTACGGCGACAACGACGCCACTCCGCACAGGATGCAGAGCAGATGGGGATAACCTTGCGCAGCGTATCTATCGTCTCACGTGCCGCACGGCTATCGGTATAGGGTCCAAAATAGCGCGTTCCCGGCTTATGACGCTCACGCGTGTATTTGATCGCGGGATACAGGTCGCCCTTTGTAATGGCGATAAAGGGGTAGCTCTTGTCATCCTTGAGGTCGACGTTAAAGTACGGATGGTACTGGCCGATCAGGTTGCGCTCGAGTACAAGCGCCTCATGCTCGGTTTCGACAACGATGTAGTCAAAGCTCGCCACCAGCTGCATCATCAGCGGGATCTTTTGACGCTCATCCTGCAGTGTCACGTATTGACGCATGCGGGCGCGCAGGTTTTTCGCCTTGCCCACGTAGATGACATCGCCCTTGGCATCCTTCCAAAGGTAGCATCCGGGCTGTGTGGGAACGCGCGAAACCTGCTCGGCAAGCGTTGGTATGTTGTCGTGACCGGCCACGCGCACCTACTTGCGACGAAGCAGCGCCGAGACCTCGGGCATCTTAAGGACGACGGCAAGGCCAAAGGTAACAACAAGCGAGGCGACACCCGCAACGCAAACGTAGCCAAGAGTAATCAGAATCGAGCCGCCAAGTGCCCCGACAAAGTGTTCAAGCGCCCACATGACGCCGGCGCCTGCGGCAGCACCTAGGCCACCGAGCAAAAGGCCAAAGAAACCGCCATGTAGGATAGATTTGACCTGAAGGCCACGCAGGCGACGACGCAGCCACCACAGCGAACAGCCGACCAAGATCACGTAGTCGACGACATACGAAAGCGCGATTGCCGGCATACCGAAGCCCAGCACAACGCCAAACAGCAGAACCGAGCCGGCCTGGCCGATGGCGGAATACAGGCAATAGCGGCTATAGGGCTTCATGTCGAGCAAGGCAGAGAAGCTCTTCTGCATCAACACGACCACGCCGTAGAGCGGCAGCGAGAGCGCCAGGTAGACAAGGTACTCGGACACCAGCGCCACGCCGGATTCATCGAACTTGCCAGCACAGTAGATCATATTGAGCGGACGTGCGAAGACAATCAGGTACAGTGCGAACGGAATCAGGAAGAACAGCATCTGGGCGACGCCACGCGAAATGCCCGTGCGAACGCTGTCGTAATCCTTCTCCTGTGCGTCATGAGAGAGCTCGGTATAGAGCGCCGTCGAAAGCGAGGCGGCAATCAGCGCGTAGGGCAGCGTGTACCACAGGCGCGCATAGGCGATGACGGAAGGACCCGTCTCGGGCTGGACCACCAGCGCGGCAGCGTTGGTGATAGAAGTCGAGACAAACATGCACACCGTGGCGAGCAGCGTCGGGATACCGAGCGCAATCGTCTGGCGCAGCGCGGGGTCCTTAAAGTCGATATGGATATGGGGATGCACGCCGTGCTTGCCAAGCGCGGGAATCTGACATGCCATCTGAACAAAGACACCGAGGGTCGTACCGGCCGCAATCAAGATGATGCCGGCACGTTCGCCAAACTGTGCGGACACGGGCGCAAAACCCATAAAGCTCGCAATGACGATCACATTGTTGAGGACCGGGGCAAACGTCGACCAAAAGTAGTCGCGGTGTGCGTTGAGAACGCCCGAGAACACCGAGCCCAAACCATAAAACAGAATCTGGATGGCAAAGAAACGGAACATGAACGCAGCGGTATCCATGCTGCCACCGTCACCCGAAAGGAACGATTGCGTCCAGATAAAGCCCGGGGCGAACACGGTCCCCAGCAACGAAATGCCACCCAGCACTAAAAGCAGAATACCGAGCAGGTTGCCCACGTACTCGTTCGAGGCCTCGCGACCCTGCTCACGCCTCACGCCCATGTACACGGGCAAAAACGCCGTCACGAGCATGCCACCCATCACGAGTTCGTAGAGCATATTGGGCAGGTTGTTGGCGACCTGATAGGAGGACGAGAGTAGCGACATGCCGATAGCGGCCGCCATTGCCCACGTGCGGATAAAACCGGTGACGCGAGACACGATAGTCAGGATGGTCATAAGCCCGGCGGAACGACCAACCGTGGAGTAGTCCGACGAGCCCATGTCGTCAGTGTCATCTCGCGACGAAGAAGCTTCGGATGAGGGTGTCTGAGGCGCAGATTCTTTTGCAAAATGAGCTCCGCGCTTCAATTCTTCCTGCGGCATCGCTCAGTCCTCTCTCGTAATCGCGGCAACCGTCGCCCCGCAAAATGCAATTAAATCATCGGGTGCAAGCTCGAGCTGATAACCACGCTTGCCTCCCGAAATAAAAATGGTATCCCAAAGGACACACGTCTCATCAATGAGCGTCCGGTAGCGTTTTTTCATACCGACCGGGCTGCAGCCGCCGCGAACGTAGCCAGTCGCCGCAAGCAAATCCTTCACATGCATCATAACCAAGGACTTCTCCCCCGCGGCGCGCGCGGCGGACTTTAGATCGAGCTCATCGGCAACAGGGATGCAGCACACGACATGGTCGTTGGACGGCGTCACGCAGACCAAGGTCTTAAATCCTTGACCGGGCTCCTCGCCAAGCTGCTCCGAAATCGCGACCCCCAGGCCCACCGACTCATCACCATCGTCTTCGTACGTATGTAGAACATAGGAAATGCCGGCGCTTTCCAGCTCGCGCATCGCATTGGTTTTTGGCGTCTTTACAGCCTTTGCCATGACATATCCTTTCCCTCGCATTCGGACGCAGAGATTAAGTATATGTCCAATTCGGCTGCATACGTCACTTCGGCACAGCAAGCGCCATCGAATCACAAGGAGTCGATGGCGCCCATAAACTGAATCGCCTATTTATTGAGCATCAAGTTGAGCCTGACGCTCCCGGTCACGCCTGAGCAAAGGCGCCAAAAACTTGCCCGTATAACTCTGCGGACAGTCCGCAACCTGCTCCGGTGTGCCCGAAACCACGACGGTTCCGCCGCCGTTACCGCCCTCGGGACCCATATCGATCAGGCGGTCGGCAACCTTGATGACATCAAGGTTGTGCTCAATCACCAGCACCGTGTTGCCCGCATCGACCAAGCGCTGCAGCACATCGAGCAGCTGGCGGACGTCCTCAAAATGAAGACCGGTCGTCGGCTCGTCCAAAATATAGAACGTCTTGCCCGTCTGGCGTCGATGAAGCTCCTTGGCGAGCTTCACACGCTGCGCCTCGCCGCCCGAGAGCGTCGTGGCGGGCTGGCCCAGGCTCACGTAGCCTAAGCCTACATCGTACAGCGTCTGGAGCTTGCGCTTAATCTGCGGGATATTCCCAAAGAAGGCCAGCGCCTCGGTGACGCTCATGTCGAGCACGTCCGAGATGGTCTTGCCACGGTAGGTGACCTCGAGTGTCTCGCGGTTGTAGCGTTTACCGCCGCAAACTTCGCAGGGAACGTAGATATCGGGAAGGAAGTGCATCTCGATCTTGATCTGCCCGTCGCCCTTGCACGCCTCGCAGCGCCCGCCACTCACATTAAAGGAGAAACGACCCGGCGAGTAGCCGCGCGCCTTCGACTCCGGCGTACTCGCAAACAGCGCGCGAAGATCATCCCACAGGCCGATATAGGTAGCAGGGTTGGAACGCGGCATGCGGCCAATCGGCGACTGGTCGATATCGATAACCTTATCGATACACTCGATGCCCTCGATTTTTTTATACGGACCCACAGGGCGCGTCGAACGGTGAATAGCATTCGTAAGGGCAGGCGCAATGGTGTCGGTAACCAGGGAGCTCTTGCCCGATCCCGACACGCCGGTAACAACCGTAAGCGTACCAAACTCGATCTTGGCGGTAACGTTTTTGAGGTTGTTGGCTCGAGCGCCCGTAATTTTAAGGCAGCCGCGACCGGGCTTGCGCCGTTCATCAGGCACCCGAATCATTCGTTTGCCGGTCAGATAAGCGCCCGTCATCGACTCAGGACACGCCATGATATCAGCAGGCGTTCCCGCCGCGACTACGTGTCCGCCGTTGACACCGGCGCCGGGCCCCATGTCGATCACGTAGTCGGCGGCACGGATTGTATCCTCGTCGTGTTCGACAACGATAACGGTATTGCCGATATCGCGCAGGCGCTCGAGTGTCTTGATCAGGCGCTCGTTGTCACGCTGATGAAGACCGATCGAGGGCTCGTCCAGAATATAGAGCACGCCCATGAGACCCGCGCCGATCTGCGTTGCCAGTCGAATACGCTGTGCCTCGCCACCGGAAAGCGTCGCCGAGGCACGATCGAGCGTCAGATAGTCGAGTCCAACATCGACCAGAAAACGCAAGCGCTCCAGAATTTCCTTGACGATACGACCGCCGATAAACTGTTGGCGCTCGGTGAGTTCCAGGCCCTCAAAAAACTCGAGCGATTCACGGCACGACAGGCAACAAACCTCGTAAATGGACTTGCCGCCCACGGTGACGGCAAGCATCTCGGGACGCAGGCGAGCACCGTGACAGCTCGAGCACGGCTCCTCGCGAATGTACTTCTCCAGGCGCGCCTTGGTGTTCTCGTTCGTCGTCTCGGTATAGCGTTCGTACAGGATGTTGCGAACGCCCGAAAACTTGGTATCCCACTGGCTGCGACGCCCATCGAGCTTTTGATAGTCGACCGAAATCTTCGTGTCGCCCATGCCATCCAAAAACGCACGACGCACGCGAGGGGGCAAGTCCCCCCACGGCGTATCGGCGCTCACCTTAAAGTGTTTGCAGACCGCAGCAAAAATCTGCGGATAGTAGTTCGAATTGCCAAACAGGCTACCAAAGACTCCGTCGGCAATGGACTTCGCGGGATCCTCAATCAGCGCCTCGGCATCAACGGTTTTCTTAAAGCCCAGGCCGTCGCACTCAGGACATGCGCCATAGGGAGCGTTGAACGAAAAGTCGCGGGGTTGTAGGTCGTCGATGGAGTGCCCGTGCTCCGGGCATGCCAGAGCCAACGAATACTCCAGTAGCTCGCCCTCGGTCCCCTCGGGAGCATCGCGATCGGGCAGCATGTATACGTTCACATTACCGTGCGCCAAGGCAGTCGCCTGTTCAACAGACTCGGCGATACGGCCCAGAGAATTCTCACGGATCACGATGCGGTCGACTACGACCTCGATATCGTGTTTGAACTTCTTGTCCAGATCGATCGGGTCGTCGAGCGAGCGCACTTCGCCGTCGACACGCACGCGGCTAAAGCCCTCGGCGCGAAGGTCCTCAAACAGTTTGGTGTACTCGCCTTTTCGCCCGCGCACCACCGGTGCCAGCACAAACGCGCGGCGACCCTCCCCCGCCGCCAAGACTTTGTCGGCAACCTGGTCGGTCGTCTGGCGCTCAATGACACGGCCGCATTCGGGACAGTGCGGGGTGCCCACACGGGCGAACAGCAGGCGCAGATAGTCATAAATCTCGGTTACGGTGCCAACCGTCGAGCGAGGGTTTTTAGACGTCGTCTTTTGGTCGATCGACACCGCCGGCGAAAGGCCGTCGATTGAATCCAAGTCGGGTTTGTCCATCTGGCCCAAGAACTGGCGCGCATAGCTCGAAAGACTCTCGACGTATCGACGCTGGCCCTCGGCATAGATAGTGTCAAATGCCAGCGAACTCTTGCCCGAGCCAGAAAGACCGGTAATGACCACGAGTTGGTCACGCGGAATGGAAACATCGATATCACGGAGGTTGTGCTCACGAGCGCCGCGAATAACGATAGAAGAATCAGACATGGAAGCTCCTTGCCTCCTATTGCATCGAATCATACTGTCGATGAGTTTAGCGCACTCGACGCGCACAGATGTTCGTAATACAAGATTCGCAGACCTTTAGCTTTGCGTATCGGGTGCTTTGTTTCTCGAAATGCCGTGGAAAGGTTACAGTAATCTACTACTGAACTTAATTTGCTGTAACAGAGGAACGTCCATGACCGAAGATATCCCCCTTGAAATCACTTCGAGCGACATGGTCAATCTGCCCATATTCATCGCCGTCCTTATCGTGGCCACCGTCGTCGTGCGCGTGTATTTTTCAATCAAACACAATGAAAAGCCGCCCATTGCCCGCGTCTTTTGGTGCGCGACGCTCCTCATCCCGCTCGGCATGGTAGCTGCATGGATTACGAATCAATTGCTCGTAAATGAGGACAATTCCCTATGGGTCCTTTCTTATTCGGCGCTCGGTGCTACCGCCGTCATACTTCTTGTCGAGCCCTTGGTTTCGGGACTTATCGACCAAACCGATCTTGCGACGGGAACGGTTGCCTGTATTTGCCGTGACATCCTTGTCATCGCCGCTGTTTCAGCGCTCTCGTTCGTTTCGCTCGAAATTGCCTGTAACGAAACGTTCTATCGCATTCCCGCCAACTCATTCGGGTTTTCCGTCGGGCTGCTCGCGACGGTTCTGCTCTCCCTTTATTTGCTGGGACAGCGTCATGGAGGCGTCATGGCCCTCGTGCCCGTCGCCTGTTGCATCCTTGGCATTGCCGAGCACTTCGTCATAACGTTTAAAGGCGAAGCCATCCTGCCAAGCGATATCTTGGCCCTTGGCACCGCAATGGAAGTGAGCGAGGGATACGAGTTTACCTTTACCGCCGGAATCGTAACCTCTCTCGCCCTGCTGGAGATTTCCCTGGGGCTTCTTTCGCTTATCCGACCGCGAAAGCTCCGTACGCCCACCCATGTCTTCCCCGCAATCGCCGCTAACCTCTGCGCTTTTCTGCTAGTGACCGTTGTGGGGCTCTCAGGCTTTTCCAGCATCGACTTGGAGCAGGCGCTGGATTTTGGATTTGACCGTTGGCAGCCCATCACCACATATACGTCTCAGGGTTTTATCACTTCGTTCACCGAAATGGTCAACGAGTTGCCCATTGAGAAGCCCGAAGGCTATACGCCCGATGAGGCGCAGAGCATCGAGCAGGAGCTCGCCGCCGCCTACGACAGCACGTATGGCTCGAGCGAGCAGCGCGCGGCTGCCGTTGCCCAGTTCAATGAAATCAAGCCGACGATTGTTGCCGTCATGAACGAGAGTTTTAGCGACCTTTCGTGCTTTGAGCAGCTCCAGGCGGCCGGGTACACCGGCCCCGCATTCTACAACTCGCTTCCCGACACACTTGTTCGCGGCACCATGCTCGCTTCGGTCACCGGTGGCGGAACGGCAAACTCCGAATTCGAATTTTTGACCGGAGCGACAACGGCCTTTGTCGGATTAGGCAAGATCCCCTATCAGCTGTATCAGATGAATGGCGTCAACAGCCTGGCAAAGGACCTTAAAGAGCTTGGGTATACCGCTACCGCTATGCACCCGCAAAACCCCGTCAACTACCATCGAGATAAGATCTATCAGCAGCTGGGCTTTGGAGACTTTCTTTCAATCGGCGATTTCGAAGGTGCGCCCTGTTACCATGCCGGCGTATGCGACTACGCCACCTACGACAAGATACTCGACCTGCTTAGAACCGACGAAGCGCCGCAGTTCATCTTTGACGTCACGATGCAAAATCACGGCGGCTACGACTATGGCACCGTTCCCGCCGAAGAGCTGACAAACTATTGGGTCGAGGGAGCCAGCGAGGGCGCCAATAGCGCGCTCAACACCTATCTCACCTGCATCAACGCATCCGACCGGGACCTCGAGTACTTTATCAACGAGCTCCGCAATATCGGCAGACCGGTTGTTCTTGTCTTTTTTGGCGACCATCAGCCGAGCGCCGCAACGACTCTCAACGACGAGCTGTACCCTCAGGAAGATACGGCAAGCCACGCTTTCCGTGTCTATCAGTCAACCTATTTCGTCTGGGCTAACTATGAAATCGCCGGCAATACCGAGCTCAACGTCTACGACACCGTCGGGGCAAACGAGATTGCAGCCATTACCCTTAATAAGATCGGCGCCCCGCTCACCGACTATCAAAAGGCCCTGCTTGCAACAAGGTCAGATGTGCCCACCATCAATGTCGCCGGCTATCTCGGTGCCGACGGGCTGCGCTACAACTTGGAATCTGAAGACAGCCCATACACCTCGACGATCGACAAGCTGCAGCGCATGCAATACCTCGAGTTCGCCAGCAAAGTTCAGTAAGCCCGCCCATTCGCTTGGGCCCATCGTATTGCAAGCACGCTCGGCCCAAATGCATCGCAAATGACTCCCGCTCGCAAACGAGGGTACAATGACGCTCGTGTCACATCACGGGGCTCCGGCCCCAACATATACAAAGGAGTCATACATGGGTTGCGAGCACGCACAGGCCGCCGGCGGACAAACGTCGCCGTCGCAATTTGAGGAGAACACGCTGTCCGAGGTCAAACGCGTCATCGCCGTGCTTTCCGGCAAGGGCGGTGTCGGCAAGTCGTTTGTCACCGGTGCCATCGCCACCGAGCTTGCCCGTCACGGCCACAAGGTCGGCGTCCTCGATGCCGACATCACCGGTCCCTCTATCCCCAAGATGTTCGGCATGAGCGGACGCCACGTCCATGCCCTTGGCAACCTCATGCTGCCCGAAATCTCCGAGCACGGCGTCAAGGTCATGAGCTCCAACCTTCTGCTCCAAAACGAGACCGACCCCGTCCTTTGGCGCGGTCCGGTCATCGCAGGCGCCATTAGGCAGTTCTGGAGCGAGACCTCGTGGGGCCCCATCGACTACCTGCTGGTCGACATGCCTCCGGGAACAGGCGACGTCGCGCTCACCGTCTTCCAGTCGCTGCCCGTCGACGGCATCGTCATCGTCACGAGCCCGCAGGACCTGGTCTCGATGATCGTCGCCAAGGCGGTCAACATGGCCGAGAAGATGAACGTCCCCATTCTGGGCATCGTCGAGAACATGAGCTATATCGAGTGCCCCGACTGCGGCAAGAAGATCGAGGTCTTTGGCAAAAGCAAGCTCCCCGAGGTCGCAGAGCGCTATAACCTCGACATCTTGGGCACGCTTCCCATTAATCCGGCACTCGCCGAGGCCTGCGATAAGGGCGAGGTTGAGACCGCGCTGCCCGATGGCATGTTGCCCAAGGCAGTCTCTGCCGTCGAGGCTATTACCCCGCACGAGACCGACGAGGCCTAAGTGAACACGAGCGCCTTCTATGACGTCCTGGTAATCGGCGGCGGGGCTTCAGGCCTCGCCGCCGCCATTACGGCCGCACGTGCTGGCAAAAGCGTCTGCATCGTTGAGCGCGATGTCGCCTGCGGCCTAAAGCTCCTTGCGACCGGTAACGGCCGCTGCAACCTCTCCAACGAATCGATTGATCCTCAGCGGTATAACCACCCCGCATTCGTCGAATCTGTCATGGGCCCCCAACCCGAACAAGAGCTTATGGGTTTCTTCTCCTCGCTGGGCATCATGACAACCTCCGAGGAAGGCCGGCTATACCCGCGCTCCCTTCGCGCAGAATCGGTGCGCGACGCGCTTCTCAACGTTTGCGACCGCTTAGGTATTACCTTAATCTGCGGAGCCAACGTTGCCTCGGCGCACAAAGCTTCCGAAGGCTGGACACTCCAAATAGACCGTCCAGCGCGGGCGCTCAAGGCAAAAAAGCACGACGACCGAAAAACGGAGCTCCGCTCGCTTCGGAAAGCGCTCGCCGATGTCCCTCGCAAGAACGAGGCCCTGGAGGCACATGCCGTAATTATCGCCACGGGTGGCAACCCCACCGGTATCGCCGATACGTTTAGCCTCCCCCTCACTTCGCTGCGCCCCATCCTCTGCCCCGTATCGGCAACGGTCGTCGGCGATCGGGCGGCACTCAAGACGTTGGACGGCCTGCGCGTCCGCGCCCGCTTGACGCTCGCCCGCAATCATAATGAGCTCTGGCACGAAGACGGTGAAGTCCTGTTTCGAGCCTTCGGCATCTCGGGCGTCGCTGTCTTCAACCTCTCCCGTCGTATCCAGCGCGGTGATACGATCCTGCTCGACGTTTTCCCCGACCTCTCCAAAGACGAGCTGCTCGATATGCTCAACCGGCGCGTTGAGCTGCTCGGCGGCTTTTCGCCCCGCGATCCCCGTTGGCTCGACGGCATGCTCGCCCCGCAACTCTCCCGCGTCGTCTGCACGGCGTTCGAGCAGTGCCATCCAGGCTCCAACGATGTCATCCACCTGGTCTCGATCCTCAAGCACTTTAAGTTGCTCGTTGAGGGAACAGCCGAGGAGCGCTCGGCACAGGTCACGCGTGGTGGCGTATCTGTCGAGAGCATCTCAACACCCAGTCTACGCGCGCGCAGCGTTGTCGACGCCCCGCTTTACGTCTGCGGCGAAGCGCTCGACATCGACGCCGATTGCGGAGGCTTTAACCTTGCGTGGGCCTGGCTCTCGGGCATTCGCGCTGCAAGCAGCCTGTAGCCGCGCAGTCTATAATCAAAAACGCATTCGGGCCGTCTGGGATACCGGACGGCCTCTTTCTTGCCTCTAAGGAGACCTCGATGATCGAAATCACCCAAGTCAACGCGTCGCTCGATGAAGCCGGCGATGAAAATACCTGCCTCATTGTTGGCAAGCGAGTCGCCAAGCGCATCCTACGTTGCAAGGACTCCGAGATCAAGTCCATCGAACTCCACCGCAAGTCAATCGACGCTCGCAAAAAACGAGACGTCCATTTTATCCTGAGCTTTCGTGTTGAGCTGACTAGTCCCCACCTCGAGCGAGAAGCGGTCGACAGCGTTGCCGAGCGTGACCGCTCGCGCGTACGCGCGATAGAAGACGATGAGCCTTCATTCCCCTCCCCCGTCTCCGACGCACCTCAAGAACGCCCTGTCGTTGTCGGCGCCGGATGCGCCGGCCTTTTCGCTGCGCTCACGCTCGCCAAAGCAGGTCTTAAGCCCTTGCTTATCGAGCGCGGCGACCCGGCATTTCGCCGCTCGCAGACGATCGACCTCTTTCTAAAGGAGCGCATCCTCGACCCCGAGAGCAATATTCAGTTTGGTCTGGGCGGCGCGGGGACCTTCTCGGACGGCAAGCTCAATACGGGAACAAAAAATCCCGCCCATCGCCTTATCCTCGAAACCTTCGTCGAGGCGGGTGCGCCCCGCGATATTCTGTGGGATGCCAAGCCGCACATTGGCTCCGACATCCTTCCCAAGGTTGTCACCGCTATATCCCAGCGCATCGAGCAGCTCGGAGGTGTCGTCCGTTATCGAACGAAGCTCGTCGACATTCGCATCGACGCGTCTGGCGCCATCACCGGTATTGATGTCCAATCGTCCCAAGACGCCGCTTACGAGCCAATCGAGACAAAGCACCTCATCCTCGCCTGCGGGCATTCTGCTCGCGATATTTTTGAGCTCCTTAAGGACCACAACGTGGCCCTCGCACAAAAGACCTTTGCCATGGGCGTTCGCATCGAGCATCCGCAACGCGACATCGACAGAGCCCAATATGGAGCCTCGGCGGGACATCCAGCGCTCGGGGCGGCCCCCTACAAACTTGTTGCCCATCTTCCCAACGGCCGCAGCGTGTTCTCGTTTTGCATGTGCCCCGGCGGACAGGTTGTTGCCGCCTCTTCAGAACCGTGCCATCTGTGCGTCAACGGGGCTAGTCTCAATGCCCGCGACGGACGCAACGCAAATGCCGCCCTGCTCGTTAACGTCACGCCTGAGGACCTTCCCAACGATGACCCGCTCGCCGGCATCGAGCTCCAGCGTGCCTGCGAGGCGGCCGCCTATCGCCTGGGCGGTTCCAACTGGAACGCACCGGCACAACTCGTCGGAGATTTCCTCGCAGGACGCGCCAGCAAGGCGCCCGGAAAGGTAAAGCCCACCTATCCGCTCGGTGTGACCTGGACGGCAATTGACGAAGCCCTACCGCAGCATATCGTCGAGTCGCTCCGCCTGGGACTTCCCCTACTCGGAAAAAAGCTACGAGGCTACGACCGTCCCGATGCCGTTCTTACCGGCGTGGAGACTCGTTCGAGCTCACCTGTCACTGTCACCCGAGACCGAACGTGCCATGCCGTGTCGACCCCGGGCCTCTACCCTTGTGGCGAGGGAGCTGGATATGCCGGCGGCATCATGAGCGCGGCCACCGACGGCATCCGTTGTGCCGAAGCCCTGATCGCGGACCTCTAACGCACGAATTTCTGCGCGCAAAAGACACAGGCCCCGAGCTCCACAGGGAACTCGGGGCCTGTTCGCTATTTCTTAAACCGTGTACCCTGGCGTTTTCTGCCCGATGCGAACGTGGAACCCTTGCGGGCCTGCGAACGTAAGCGCTCGATCGTCTCGTCCTCAGACGCGCCCTCGAGCATCGCCCGAATCTGAACGACGGCATCGCGCAGGCGCGCCGCCTCCTCAAAGTCCATGGCGGCAGAAGCGTTGCGCATATCCTCTTCCATGGTTTCGACGATCCGCACAAGCTCGTCATGCGGCAGTTCTTCCAACTGCTCCGCAAGTGTCTGCTCGGGCGCCACCGTTTCCGGCACGCCGCCCTCGCCCGACTCATCGGGCGTATAGAATGCGCCATGACCAAGAGAGTCGCCCTTCGAGCGCCCCTTGGAACCCACAGTTTTTTCGGCCTCGGCAATAAAACTTGAGATGTCGTTAATGGCCTTGCGCACTGTCTTGGGCACAATGCCATGCTCTTCGTTATATGCCATCTGAATCTCGCGACGGCGCTGCGTCTCCTCGATGGCCTCTTTCATCGAATCGGTCACAACGTCCGCATACATGATGACTTCGCCATCGGCGTTACGGGCCGCGCGGCCAATCGTCTGAATCAGCGAACGGCGGTTGCGCAAGAATCCTTCCTTGTCGGCATCGAGAATTGCCACCAGTGAGACCTCGGGAAGATCCAAGCCCTCGCGAAGCAGGTTGATGCCAACGAGAACATCGATCTTGCCCTCGCGCAGCGTTCGCAGGATCTCGACACGGTCCATTGTCGCCGTATCAGAATGCATGTAATTGACCTTAATGCCCGCATCAAGCAGATGGTCGGTCAGGTCCTCGGCCATGCGCTTGGTCAACGTGGTCACCAGCACGCGCTCCTTGCGGGCAACGCGCTCGCGAATCTCGTCCTCAAGATCGTCAATCTGACCGCGAACCGGACGCACATCGATCTTGGGATCGAGCAGACCGGTCGGACGAATAATCTGCTCAACGTCGTTCTGGCTAACCCGCAGCTCATAGTCGCCCGGTGTTGCCGAAACGTAGATGAACTGGGGTATCCTTGCCTCAAACTCATCGAAACGAAGCGGGCGGTTATCGAGCGCCGAGGGCAGGCGAAAGCCGTGTTCCACCAGCGTCACCTTACGCGAGCGGTCACCTTCGTGCATGCCGCGAACCTGCGGCACCGTCACATGGCTCTCATCGATGATGCAGAGCATATCCTTGGGAAAGTAATCGATTAGGGTAAACGGCGGCTCACCCGGCTTGCGACCGTCCAGATGACGCGAGTAGTTCTCGATGCCGTTGCAAAAGCCCATCGTCTCGAGCATCTCAAGATCATAATCGGTGCGCTGCTGCAGACGCTGCGCCTCGAGCAACTTGTCGGTCGCCTTGAGCTCCGCCACGCGCTTCTCGCACTCTTCGCTGATCGATTTCAGAGCCGCCTTGACCTTCGGCTTCTCGGTCACATAGTGTGATGCCGGCCATACGGGGATGGCCTCGTACTCACGAAGCATCTCACCGGTGACCTCATCGATCTCGGCAATCAGCTCGACCTCGTCGCCAAAGAACTCAAACCGCAACGGATGCTCAGCATAAGGCGGATACACGTCGACAACATCGCCGCGCACGCGGAACGTGCCACGCGCCAGGTCATAGTCATTGCGATCATATTGAATGTCGATAAGCGCATGGATAAAGTCATCGCGCTCGAGCGGCACCTTCTTGTCGACGTTTGGAGCCAGACCCGCATAGTCCTCAGGAGAGCCAATGCCATAGATACACGAGACCGATGCGACAACGATCACATCACGTCGAGAGAGCAGTGACGCGGTCGCCTGATGGCGCAGCATCTCGACCTCTTCGTTAATCGAGGAGTCTTTCTCGATATATGTATCGCTTTGCGGCACATACGCCTCGGGCTGATAGTAGTCGTAATACGAGACAAAGTAGACCACAGCGTTATTGGGAAAGAACTCTTTGAGCTCGCTCGCAAGCTGAGCAGCGAGCGTTTTATTCGGAGCCATGACCAGCGTCGGCTTTCCCAGGGCCTCAATAGTCTTTGCCATCGTGAAGGTCTTGCCCGAACCAGTCACGCCCAGCAAAACCTGATAGCGGTCTCCGTCCCTCACGCCCTGCACAAGCGACTCAATGGCTTTAGGCTGGGAACCGGCAGGCTCATAGGGAGAAACGACCTTAAACGGCACGTCAGAGCCTTCAACGCCAAAGCGCTTAAGTTCACCACCAACGCGTTCTACTTCAAATTCCGCCATGGATACTCCTAACTCATATATCTGCAGTATACGCAGGCGGCAGGCATAGTCCTATACGAACCGATCGGGATAGAGGGTCTTGTAGCGAGCCCAGGCATTATTGACACGAATCAGATACGCCTGCGTCTCGGGAAAGGTAATTGCATTATGAAGCGACGTACCCTGCTGCGCCCATCCGTCGACATTGCCCATGCCGGCGTTATAGGCGGCGATGGCACTATCCGTCGACCCGTTGAAATAGGCGAGAAGATACGAGAGGTATGCGCAGCCAAACTCGATATTCGTAGCCGGATCGTTAAGATTGTCGGCCGAATACTCCCCTCCGTCGACAAGGCCCTTGGCAATCATATCCTGGGCAGTCTCGGGCATCAGCTGCATCAATCCCTGAGCACCCTGATTCGACTCGGCCTCGGGATCCCAATTCGATTCCGACTTAATGACAGCGCACACCAGATACGGATCCAGATTATGCGAAATACTGGATTGCTTTACATACGCCTCGTAGTCAATCGGATACAGCGGCTTAAAGAAAGCGGCAGGGGCACACGAGTAGACGAGCGAAATAAGGCCGAAGACGAACACAACGGCAAGTGGCGCCACGCGATACCACGTAAAGAAACGTGCCTTAGGCATCGGCCTCCTCCTTATCCGGAGTATCTATAAACCCGTGGCATGCAAGCCATGAGTCAAGCTGCTCAAAGAGCGAATTATCGCCTGCGGCATTATCAATCACCGTTGTAGCGAGATTGCACAGCGCAGACTCATCGGGCTGGCAAGCAGAACGAGCATCGAAATCGGATGGCTCCATGCCACGTTGAATAGCGCGCTCGCGACGAACTGACAAAGGGGCGCTGATGACCAGAATTTCATCAGCCAAGCCAAATGCATCCTCAAAACCAGTCGGAGCAGAAACCTCGACCACCGCAAAGGGATAACGGGGAGATGAAACCGTACAACAAACCGGATCGAGAATCCTAAGCGAAAGCTGTTCAATCAGAACGGGATGCACGATGCCATTGAGCCGTGCGACCGAATCAGGAGAAGCGAAAGCTCGAGAAGCGAGGATGCTGCGGCGAATGCCGCCTTCCTCATCCAAAATGTCCCAACCGAATTCATCCGCGAGAGTATTGACGATATCAGAGCCCGGCACATACAGAGATTTTGCAAGCTCATCCAGATCGATAAGCATAGCGCCACGAGATTCGAAATAGCGGCAGGCCGTCGACTTACCCGAAGCAATATTGCCCAAGACAAATACGGTAAACATCAAGCCCTCCCTAACGCCAATGCGAGTAATTATCGCTCAAATACACTAGAAGGACTCAAAATACAGCCAAAGAGTAAGAGCGCATACGGGGGAGGTAGGTCCCAAAGCACAATGTGTATACAACGCAAAAAAGGGGGAGGCCGCGAGGCCTCCCCCTTCTTCATTTTCACTGACGGCTCGGTGCCGTCCACCGGTCAGCGGCGCCCTGGCCTCCCACGGGCTGACCCCGCAGTACTCTCGGCGCGATGGGGCTTAGCTTCCGGGTTCGGAACGGGACCGGGCGTGCCCCCCATGCTCTGGCCGCTGACCGGTG
>DBFBCB010000036.1:0-10190 GCA_048246715.1 Collinsella aerofaciens
TAAATATTTAAATATTCCGGGAGGCAGGATGATCATCGGCGTGACCAACATCAAGGGCGGGGTCGGCAAGACCACCAGCTCGCTGGCGATAGCCACCGCGGTCCAAAGATCCGGACTGAGCGTGACGGTCGTGGACACCGACCCGCAAGGCAGCGCCACATTGTGGGCACAGGCCGCCGAGGACGCGGACGACCCGCTCCCCTTCCCCGTCGTGTCGAAGAACCAGGCCGAGATACGGCGCATGCGCGAACGCCGCCCGGACCGCGACGGCGAACTGATCGTCATCGACACCCCGCCGAACGGCGCCGTCGTGGACGAGGTCATCAAGACCGCCGACTTCGTGGTCATCCCCACCCTGTCCTCGCCCATCGACCTGCAGCAGACCATGCTCACCGCCGCCCAATGCCAGGACGCCGGCAAGGACTACGCCGTGCTCATCGTCATGGCCCGCAAGGGCACCAACGCCCTGCGCGCGTTCAGGACCGCCGTCGAGGAATACGGGGCCGGCATCTTCGACACGGAGATCCCGCTGCGTGAGGACTTCAAGGCCGATTTCGGCCACACATTCAGAAGCAACCTCAACGGATACGAGGACGTGTGGAACGAACTGAGAGGGGAACTGCGATGAAGAAGGCCTCGGGACGACTCACCATGAGCATGCAGCCACGCCGAGAACTCGAAGGAAAACCCGTGACCAAGCTCATGGACGTGCAGGACAACACCGGCCGCGGCGACGGCGAAACCGTCCGCAAGGTCATGACCACGTTCCAGATGGACGCGGACCTCAAAGCCGAACTCAAACGATACTGCGCGGACAACGGCATGAAAATGGGCGAGACCATCAACCAAGCCATAGCGAGAATGCTGCACGAATAGCCGCAGAATCCTAGAACAGACATCGACGTCCCGGACAGGCGCGTGCCCGAACGCGGGCAACGCAAAGGGCCGGTGCCCGAAGACACCGGCCCAACGCTTACTGAAAGGGGGTGGAATCAGGGCCACCCACCGGTCTCGGCCATCCTCCCGAAGAAGTCGTTGCGCACCGCCTTGGAATGGGAGGAAGTTTGCAGTGCCTCGAACCGGCACTTCCATGTTAGCCGATACCATCGTTCATGTCGAGAAGGTCTTGTTGCAGGGACCAGAACGACCGTCCGGCAACCGCCGGACGACGCTGCCGCGCCAGTCGCGGCGCGGCTTACTGAAAGGATTGCGCCATGCGCAAACCAGAAAAGGGGCCGCGCGGCGGCCTCGTGGTCTGGCTGATGGCGGTCATCGTCATCAGCCTCGCTCCCGCGATGCATCCCATCGCGGCCGACATCGCGGTGCTGTCACTCACGGCATACGCGATCAGCGCACACAGCCGCCAATAACGGCACCACGGCCCGTCCGAGCTTCCACGCCCGGACGGGCTTTCAGCTAAGAATATTTTCAGTAGTCAATCGCATCCCGCCATGTGTCATACTGGCATGTGGCCGATGTTTCGGGGCCGGTGACTCGTCGTTCGTCAATCGTGTGGCCACTGAATATGATTTCGCAGGAGACGTTGTCTTCCACTCCGCCGGAATCACGTTCAACCGTGAAGGTGAGCGGCCTGTCGTTCTCAAGCCAATCGTCCGGAGCGACTTTCAACCAGTCCCCTTTGATTCGGGTTTCGAGAACCGTCTCGCTCTGCGACTCAATCCTGACTGTCCCCGACTCCGCATAGGCGCGAAATTCGAGATGAGCGCCGGCATCGTCGCTTTGAACCGGTGCTCCGGTACAACCCGACATGAGCGCAAATACCGCCAGACACAGGCCGGAAAACAATGGTTGTCTCTTCCTCATCGATCGTTCCGCCGGTTCGGACCGCGCCACAGAATCCTGCACATAAGGGCGAGAACTGCTGTCACGACAATGAACACAGCCATCAACATGAATATGTTCATGGAAGAATCCGTGCCCGTTGCGGTGTCGGAAGACACGACGCCGATAGATCCGCCGCCGGCTGAATCGTCAAACCCAGATGGCGCGTTCTTACGGATCGCGATGTCTCCCTGCTCCACTTGTACAGACTCGGGGACAATAGCGCGTGCAGCTTCGTTGAGAGGTGAGATTCTGCTGTTTTCCATCGAATAATACGCACGGGAGAAGCCATCGCTGATGAGAGTGGTGCTGTCATCATCATCAAGCAGGGACGCCTCTTCTATATCGGGAGAAAAATTCCCCACTTCCAGACTTCCGTTGTTGTCCCAGATCGTGATCCTTCCCACTAATCTACCTTCAACCTCAACGGGTGCCACCCAGTCGTAATCCTGCGGGTCCGTGATTGTGTTCGTTATGGCACCTGAATCGTCATAGCGTAGATAATGCACTTTATCGGCATAACCTATTGCAATCTGCGTGGATGCTTCAGGGCTTCCGTCGTTCTGGACAGCTTCCATAAGCGCCAGCGTTTGGGTCCTCGCCTCGTCGCTTTGAGCGAACTCGTTGATTTGCGTGCTCTCGGGCAGATTCTCCGCGCGAGCGATATCAGGGCAGACCGTTCCTATAGCAACGACAAATAACATCGCCGCGAATAATATACGGAACGCCTGAATCAGGGATTTACGAACATTATAGAATGTACTCATTTGTTCCCCCTTTATCGGCTAAAGCCATATCGTGTGTGCGTCCATGTATGACCACTTCCGCTTTTCATCCAGTCGTAAGTTCCACTGCTGTAATACGACTGCAACGGATCGATGTAAGAGACAACAAGATAGCCCGGATCAGAGGTATATCCCCTTATCACAAGCATATGGCCACCGCCGCTATCCCAGCCCCAACGTACCATCAACGGTTTGCTATTGTTAATTTGCCCGCTGACGGTTGCAGTGCTTGCGGCACTATTTATCATCGAACCTGTGTTGCGGATGCCCGCACTTGACAAGGCGCGCCTCACGTCAGTCGATAAATCTCCGGTTACATTGGCGCAAGAAGACGAGTTCTTTCCCTATTTCACATACTGGCATTGGGAAGAATTGCTGCCTCCCAGATATACGGATACGCTTTTCGATGTCGCGGCCCAGCACCAGTTACTTTGTTCCTGTACGTAAATTGGCACAGAAAGATATACAGAAGATGCGGATGCAGTCGTCACGCATGAGAGTGACATAACCAGCGCTGCTGCTAAACTAGTTACCATTGCGGCGATACGCCGCCGTCGCGGTTTCATCGGAATTTCCCCTTTCTCTGACGCGAAGCCCTCGTTGGATTCGCCGTCTCTTTAAGTATAGAACGGCTAATGGCCGTATGCCGGTTTCTTCGTTTGAATTTGCTTTTTTATACGCCAGAGCAATAATTCATGAATACCTCCAGTCAGAACAGCGTCATCTCGTCGGGATCATGCCAGACGTCATCCTCTGCCCCTGTCTCATCCGGTTCCCCTTCCACATAGCCGGCGGAGCCGGCGAACATGCTGCCGCCATGCCGCTTGCGTTCCTCGGACACCCGCCGCTGGATCTCCTCGCGCTGCCGTTGCTCCTCGGCACGGGACTCTGCCCTCGCACGCCGTTCCTCGGCGCGTTCGGCGTTCCTCCGCTCCCTCTCGCTCCGCTTGGTGTCGTCCTCACGGCTGCGTTCGATGGCCCGCGTCTGCGTCACCGTGGGCACGCTCGTCCGGTTCGGGAACACCGTCACCCGCTGCGGCCCCAACGTGAGCCTGCACGGGTACACCTCCACGACCTCGGCCACAGCAAGCTTGAACTTCCGCTTAAACTCCTTCAGCTCTGAGTCGCTGCCGAACTGCTGGTAGAGCTGCTGCCATGCGATCGTGACCGGCTCGTGCAGGTTGTAGACGCGCTTGGTCAGCCACCAGTACACGTCGATCGCCATCGGTTTGCGGAGCCTGGCTATCACCTTGAGGTCGACCGGCACCGGATGGTCGCGCAGCATATCCACGTAGCCTTGGCTCAGCTGCACCCAGTTCTCGAACAGGCCGTGGGACTGCGGTTCATTCCGCAGCCAATCGATGCGTGATTTCTCGGCGACGACGAAGTTGCGCATGTTCGTCTCGTTCTCGGTGTTGTTGGAGATGTGGTAGGAACAGGCGAACAAACGCTCCAGTTGGGGTTTGATGGATTTAAGCTGCCGTCCGCCGACCTGCACGTCAATCATGCGCAGGAACTCGCGGAACGTGGTGCCCAGATGTAATACGTTCGTTTCCGGGTCGAAGCACGGGTTATTCGTCTTGATCATCGTGCACGCCCACAGCTCGAATAGGCGCGGATACTTACCGTAAGGCAGACAATCCTCGCCACTGATGAACCGGACCACCAGATTGCCATTACGCCGGACTATCTCTCTGGCGTTGTCCTTGGGCCTCCTGTAGGGCAGGGAGACCTGCGCGGCGATCTTGGAAATGAAGCCGTGTGACATCCACGGTTCGTCCTCCGGGAGAGTCAGTTCCCCGGAACGGGTATCATCGACCATTGCTAATCACGCTCCTAGTTAACGTGGTTGCCATGCCTTCGGAGGTGCCAGCCTCGCGGGGGCATTTTTATATCAAATTTCGGTGTGTACTTTAGCCACCATGCTAGCAGGGCAGGTGTGTACTTTAGCCACCGACATGCGTGTACTTTAGGTACGTTCGGTGGATAACTGCGTGTACTTTAGCCACCAATGAGCGTGTACTTTAGCCACCGCGAGGGGCTTTAGCCACCATTTGAGGGGCTTTAGCCACCGCAATGTGTCATTAGCCCTTGTGGCAGTAGGACTGAGCGGGGGTCCCAGATATACAGATATACAGATACTTAGAGAGCGAATTTTGAAAGGACCTCTGCCGGATGTGGATAACTCACGTGGGCTTTGGCCACCGTGAGACGTTTCGGCCATCTGAGGGGCTTTAGGTAGGTTTCCGTCATGCGTCGTGGGCTTTAGCCACCATTCGAGGGGCTTTAGGTACGCGCTGTGACCCCAGTCCTTGCAGGAATAGGATTGAGCGGCGGTTCTAGATATACGGAACGCACTGTTAAATCGTTGGAATTTCAACGGAACTTTGCTATCTGCATAGACGCCGTCATGGAAATGATTGCGCCGTTTTGGAACCTTATCGAACGTACGTCCGCGCTAGTCGGTATCGGTGTCCACTGGCGATGGGCGATCTACATCGCGGCGGCTACTCTGTTGGTCGAGGATACGTTGAGGATCATGAGGCGACCCTAAGCAAGTCAAGGGCTTTAGGTAGGTATGTGCCCTCGGCTAGCCGGGCAAGGGGACACGTCCGCCAGACGCATCCCCTTGCAGTGCCCGCCCGTACTCCCGGTCAATGTCCGGTGTCGAATGTGGGGTGATCGGCTGTCGGCTCGTGCGGTTCGGTGGCCGGTTGGTCGGCGGGATCGTAGCTGATGGCGACGCCCCAGAGGTTCTTGTCGCTGTCACGGATCGGGAACGCGACGGCGGAGAATTTGACCGTTCTGCCGTCGAGCGTGCGTGCCCTGGCCCATCGTGCGGCGGTCTTCTGCGCCTTGATCCTGCCGATGTGGCCGACCGGGAGGCTCCACCATTGGGGGTTGTCCCTGTGGCTGTGCATCGACGGGGTGGCTATCAGCCGGCGCGCGACCCTGTCCGCGGGTGTCTCCTGGGTTTCGAGGTATGGGGAGAGGTAGCCGTAATCGACCCGTTCGAGGCCGAGGTTCTCCTTGGAGTCGTCCAGGCGCAGCTCGGCCGGGCGGACCGGTTTGCGCTTCACGGGCTCGTGCCCCGCGCCGTCGTTCTGCGAGCCGGTCTGCATGTCGTACATCGCGTCATCCATTGGTATGCGTCCTTTCCATATGCAATGCCCGATGCGTATCCAATTCTATCCATCCGCCAGCCGATCCACCGCATGATCACACATCAACCGCCCGTATCCCCCACGCCATCACCAACCCCAATACGCATATCCATACGACCCACCATATTCCAGCAGCATCATCCGACCCGATACCTCACCCACAAAACTCCAATCATTAATCAATAGCAAGGTACTTATGCCCACTGCGTGGGCAAGCCGGTATCCAACGTGGCGACGGGGTAGAATTGGTGTCATGCGTGGGCATATCGTCAAGGTCACCACCGGGGGGCGTTCCCTGGAGGAGTACCTGAAAGGCTGCAATCAGGCCGGACAGGGCCTCGAAGCGTACCTTGGCGAGCATTCTGACGGTCTGCGCTTCCATCGTTACGCGGATGGCACGAAATGTTCTTCGAAGCGGTTGCGTGACGGCGGTTTGGAGATGCTGCTGGACGGGCGCGACCCGGACAGCGGGGAGCTGTTGAAGTCGTTTCGTGCTGGGAACGTGCGCGCCTATGAGATCCCTTTGAACGACAGCAAGGATCTGGACGTGGCGTTGGTCGTGTACGGGGACGTGCGCGAGGCCCGCATGAAGGCCCAGGCGCGTGGCGAGGAGGCGGTCAGGAGGTTCCTGGCCGAACGGCTGACGGTGCGTCTGCGCTGCGGGGACGGCAGGCGGCGGTGGGTGCGGCCGGACGAGGTGATGTTCGTGTCCGCGACCCATTTCACCAGCCGTGCCGGCGACCCTGAGCTGCACCGCCACCTGGAGCTGATCAACCGGGTGCGGGTCGGCGATGAATGGTACAGCATCGACAGCAGCCGACTGTTCGGCATGTACGAGAACATCCGTTCCGTGTACGAGACCACGGTGTACGGGGACGCCGGCCTGTGCGACGCGATGGCCGCGCACGGCATGACGCTGGACATGCAGGGGCGTGTGCCGGAGCTCGGGAACGCTTCGGACGTGTTCAGCAAACGCCGGGACGCGATCAATGCGCGTATGGCCGAGCTGGTGGACGAGTGGAGGGCCGCGCATGCGGACGGCATGCGCCGGGTGCGTGATCCGGGGACCGGCGATGTC
This sequence comes from Collinsella aerofaciens, assembly GCA_048246715.1. Lineage (GTDB taxonomy): Bacteria > Actinomycetota > Coriobacteriia > Coriobacteriales > Coriobacteriaceae > Collinsella > Collinsella aerofaciens_BY. The sequence continues at coordinate 6,870 of DBFBCB010000036.1, forward strand.
GTGGGCATGGTCGGCTACGGGACGGTGGCGGAGCCCGACGAGCGGACCCTGATGCGTCTGCGCCTCCAGGCATGGGCCGACACGAGGCAGGCCAAGGGGCGGTGGAACACGCGCGTGGACTACGGGGCGTGGAACGAGGAGCTGCGCGCCGCTGGCTACGACATCCCCGCCATGCTCGACGGCGCGGCGGCGGATCCGCGGCCACGGGCCGTCGGGTTCGGTGCCGACGCGGTGCGGCGGTGCGCCGTGGCGGCCGTCGCCGCGTTGCGGGAGACGAACAGCGCGTGGAGCCTGGAACAGCTGGAGGTCGCCGCCTACGACCAGGTGCGCCTGACCGGGGCGACGGGAACGCGCGACGAGCTGAAAGCCCTGGCCGAGGGGATACGCGACCGGGCCCGGGAACTGTGCGTCATGCTGAGCGAGGACCCGCGGGCGAGGGCCGGTTGGGTGAAGTCGCTGACGTGCCGGGCCGTGGTCGAGTGCGAGGACGAGCTCAAGGGCCGTCTGGCCGCCCGCGGCGTCGAGGAGACCGCGAACCCGCGTCTGGACGATCTCGCGGAACGGTACACGCTGGACGCCGGACAACGCGAGGCCGTCGAAACGATTTGCAAGGGCGATCCCCTCGCCGTGGTCGAGGGCGCGGCCGGCGCGGGCAAGACCCACATGCTCAACGCGGTCAACGACTATTGCCGGGAGAACGGCAAACGGCTGGTCATCGCCACGCCGACCCAGAAGGCGGCGCTGGTCGCGGGCGAGGAGGTCGGCACCGGGACGGGGACCCTGATGCGTCTGCTGGAGGCATACGGCTGGCGGAACGACGAGACCGATCCCGAACACCCCTGGTATCGCGTGGCCGAGGGGCAGTCCGACCATCGCGGCAACACCTACCGGGGCGTGCCCGACGAGTACCGGCTGGACCGTGACACGTTCCTGGTCGTGGACGAGGCCGGCATGATGGACCAGGACCAGGCGCTTGCGCTGCTGCGCGTGGCCGACGAGACCGGGGCGAGACTGACGCTGGTGGGCGACACCATGCAACTGAATGCCGTGGGCCGCGGCGGCGTCATGCAACTGGCCGAACGGTACACGGGCAACGTGGTGGCCATGCGCGACGTGCACCGGTTCAAGGACCCCGACTACGCGGCCTACACCATCCGCCTGCGCGAACGGACGCCCGCCAACGCCGAACGGTTGGCCGGCGAACTGTTCGATCGCGGCATGGTCCGGCATTGGGACAGCGACGAGGCGACCGTGAACGCGATAGCCGCCGCGTGGATGGAGCACCCGGACACCACGATCAGCACCGTCACGAACCGGCAGGCCGCCGAGGTCAACCGGGCGATCCAACGGTTGAGGCTCGACGCCGGCCAGTTGGGCGACGAGCGTTGCGCCTCCATGATCGACGGCCAGGAGATCCATGTGGGCGACATCGTCATGACCCGCAGGAACGACAACCATATAGGCGTGGCGAACCGGCAGACGTTCGCCGTGCTCGGGATCGACGAACGGTCGGGGATGCTCGTCGGGGACGGGAAACGCACCTACAGGCTCCCCGCCGAATACGTGGCCGAGGCCGTGCAGCTCGGATACGCGAGCACCACCTACGGCGCCCAGGGCGTCACGAGCGGGCACGCGATCTTCTACGCCGCCGAGGGCGCGTCCGGTGCCGACGCCTATGTGGCCCTGACCCGCGGTAAGACCGGCAACCAGGTGTTCATGACCGCGGGCGGCGACGAGGACGCCCTCGACACCCTGACCCGCATCATCGCCAGGGACAAGGGAGACAAGGGGCTCGAAGCCGCCGAGAACAATCTCCGCGAGCAGATCGAGCAGATGGCCGAACCCGTCGACGCCGGCCTGAACGCCGAGGAGTCGTCCGAACTGCGTGACCTCGACCGATGGCTGCAAGAACGGAAGACCGGCCTCCTGCAGGGCGCCGATCGAAGGGTATGGGCTTCGGAGCCGTTGCCGGAGCTCCATGCGGAGATTGAACGGGAGCAGCGTCGCGCCGGCGAACTGTCCGAACGCATCCGCGACATGCGGGATCAGTACGATACGGCGCGGAGCCGGGCCGAACACGTCGCGGACGATTACCGGGACCGCCTGCGCGAACTATCCGACAAATGCGGCGCGGCGCTTGACTCCGAGACCGCAAGGCTTGAACGGGACATGGCGGACGACTGGCGGGACGTGCACCGGCTGCTGGAACGTCATCACGAGGACGAGACCGAAAGGCTCCGCCTGACCGACCGGAACGAACCGGGATACAGGAGCTTCGTGATGGGCCGACGCCGACTGGCCGGAGAGGCCACCGAACGCGCGAACCAGTCGCTGATGCGATACCAGGCCGCACGGGCGGAGTTCGAGGACCGGTGGCACATCGGCTACGGCGAATACCGGAGCAATCATGAGCTCCGCATCGCCTCAGCCCGGGCCAAGGCGGAGGAGACGCCGGCCGTGACCGATCTGCGCGATCGGATGCGTGACCTCGAACACGAGCGGGAACGTGATCCGGAGATCAGTGCGCCGGAGCGTCTGCGCGCCCGTGTCCAAGAGCTCGGCAACGAATACGAGGAGGTCCTACGGACCAACGCGGACCGCCGGAGCATGGCGGACATACGGCAGGCGGAGACCCTGGGCGACCGGGCGCGCCTGGCCGCGTTGCGCGACATGCGCAGACCCGACGCGATCGATGAGTACAACTCCGTCCTCGGCCGGCTCGAAGAGGGTTGGGGCCGCGGGTTCTGGAACGAGCTGACCGGATTCCGGGAGGAACATCCGAACTGGGGCGGATGGGCCATGCCGGTGCTGCGGAACGACCAGTTCAACTACAACGGCGAATTCGAACCGTACTTCAAGGAACCGGAGGACATACGATACCGCGACGACGCCGTGCTCGGCACCCTGGTCGAGACCGCCGCCTACCAACGCCTGGACCGGGACCAGCTCCGCACCATGACCCCACGCCAGATCGACCAGGCGACCCGGAAGCTCAGGAAGAGCCTCGAAGTGCGCGAACACGACAGAACCGCCATCGACCAGGCATGGCAGGACGCCCCGCGCGGCGAGCAGATCACGAACGACCTGGCCGAACTCGAACGGGCCCTCGGCCACCGACCCGGATGGGTCGACTACACCGCCATGCTCCGCGAACGCGAGACCGAATACCTGCTCGGCTACGACTCCCACCCCTCGATCTCGTATGATGCAGACCCCTTCCAAGCGACGCCGACATGGTCGGCGGGCGCGGGCCACGGCGCAGGCTACGGGGCCGGCATCTGACCCTGGGGCGAAGACCATCGGCCATGCTACAATAAATAA
>DBFBCB010000037.1:0-86382 GCA_048246715.1 Collinsella aerofaciens
AAAACCAACCAAAATAAACCTGTCCCATTTTGGCAGGTCTGGTCTCAGCGGGCCCGGCACGGGCTAAGTTTATCGCGAGTTCCGCACGCAAAGGAAAGCACTTAATGTGCTTTCCGTCTTGCGCAGGACTGTAGAGCAGGAAACTTAGCCCGTGCCGGGCCCGCTGAGACCAGACCGGCGGGATAGACCGGTTCAGATGGGGCTTTGATGCATGGGTGGTCTGTTGATGGACAATTGGGTATGATGCTGTGGTTACTGCATCGACTCTATGATGCATGTTTGTACGTTCCCGGCGGTCGGTTTGCCAGAAGCGCCCCGTCGGTTGTTCCAGACCCGTTTCGAAGAAAGGAAACCACACGAACCTATGGCAGCTAAAAAATCATCTCCTTTGAAGATCATTCCGCTCGGCGGCCTTGACGGCATCGGCAAGAACATGACGGTCTTCGAATGCGGCGACGACATGGTGCTCGTTGACGCTGGCCTCATGTTCCCCGACGATTCCCAGCCCGGTATTGACCTGGTGCTTCCCGACTACACCTATGTTCTGGAGAACGAGGAGAAGCTCCGCGGTATCGTCGTCACCCACGGCCACGAGGACCACACCGGTTCGCTTCCGTACCTGCTGCAGGACCTCAACAACAAGGTGCCCATCTTCTCGAGCAAGCTGACGCTTGGCTTTATCGAGGGCAAGCTCTCTGAGTTCCGAATCCGCGCGCCCAAGTTCCGCGAGGTCAAGGGCGGAAGCCATGTCAATCTCGGTGGCATCTCGCTCGACTTCTTCTCGATGACGCACTCCATCCCCGGCGCTCTGGGCGTGTTCATTCGCACTAACCAGGGTACCGTTATGCACACCGGCGACTTTAAGCTCGACCAGACGCCCATCGACGGCGTTACGCCCGACTATGCCGCTATCAGCCGCTTTGCCAAGCAGGGCATCGACCTACTGCTTTCCGACTCCACCAATGCCACGGTTCCCGGCTTTACCAAGTCAGAGGCCGAGGTTGGTCCCAACCTGCTGCACGCCATCAAGAACGCCCCGGGTCGCGTGTTCGTCGCGTCGTTCTCGAGCCACATCCATCGTTTGCAGCAGATCTGCGATGCCGCCCGCAAGTGCGGCCGTAAGGTCGTTGTGACCGGTCGCTCCATGCTCACTAACACCCGCGTGGCGCGCGAGCTTGGCTACCTCAACATCGACGACGCCGATATCATCGATGCCTTTGACATTGATAACCTGCCTGACGACAAGATTGTCGTCATGTGCACCGGTTCGCAGGGCGAGCCGCTGTCGGCCCTGTCCCGCATGGCCAATGGCGAGCACAAGACGCTCTCCATCCACGAGGGCGATACCGTTATCCTCTCGGCAACTCCTGTTCCCGGCAATGAGAAAGCCGTCCAGCAGGTCGTCAACAGCCTGGCCAAGCTCGGTTGCGACGTGTGGGATAAGAACCGCGCTCTCGTTCACGTCTCCGGTCACGGTAGCCAGGAGGAACTCAAGCTCCTGATGGCCATGGCCAAGCCCACCTACTTTATGCCGGTTCACGGCGAGGCCGTGCATCTGCGTGCCCATGCCCAGCTTGCTCGTAAGATGGGCATCAAGGATGATCACATCTTTATCCTCGATAACGGCGACACGCTCGAGATGCGCGGCGGTATCGTCAAGCGCGGTACGCCCGTCGAGTCCGGCGTCGTCTACGTCGACGGCCTGCGTATCGGCGATACCGACCCCATCGTCTTGCGCGATCGCCAGAAGCTCGCCAACGACGGTATGGTTACCGCTGTTGCCATCGTCTCGCTCAAGCACAAGAAGATCGAGGCCATCGAGTTCTCGGGCCGCGGCGTCTCGTTTGCCATCGACGACCAGTTCTCCGAGGATGCCTCCGCGTCTATTATGAAGACGATCGAGAAGGGTAAGTTTAGCTTTACCAGCAGCGGTTCCGATGCCATTCGCAAGGCCGTGCGCGACTCGCTCTCTAACTTTATCTGGAGTCGTACGCGCACTCGTCCGATGATCATCCCGGTCGTCATGGAGGTTTAGTTTGGCGCGCGGATCTGCACAAAACGCCAAAGGCAATAAGGCCAACAACCAACCGGCATCTGCTAAGGGTGCCGGTTCCCATCTGCGTGCCAATAAGGGTCACGAGTCCGAGTTCGATGATTTCGAGCCCTTGGTCGAGCCCTCGGCCAACCGCGATATCGCCGGCGTGGTCATTGCCGTCTTGGCGATTGCGTCCTTTATTGCCGTGATTTCGCCGGCGACTGCGCCCGTTACGGCTGCGGTTGCCGGTTTCTACCACTTGGGCTTTGGTCTGGGCGCCTACGTGCTGCCGATCGTCATTTTGCTGTTTGCCGCTACGCTCTTTTTAGGCGAGGACTCGCCGCTCAACGCGCGCTCTGTTGCGGGCGGCGCCGTGGTCTTTATCGCCGTCGTCTCCATTCTTTCGTTGATGGTGCCAGGTACGAGCGACTCGTGCGACCTTATGTTCACGCCGCAAAATCTGTCCGCCTCGGGTGGCTACATTGGTGCGTTTATTGCGAGTGCGCTGCAGAATGCCCTGGGTAAGCCTATCGCGATGGTGGTCCTGTTGGGCCTTGTCGTCGTGGGCCTGGTCATCATCGGCTTTTCGGTGGGCGGCGTTTTGCGCTCTGCTCGCGACCGTGCGGCTGATTTTGCCGAGCGCCGTCGTGCCGATGTTAACGCGAGTCCGTGGGGTGACGATGAGGCCCTGTCGGTGCCCGGCGTTGCCCGTCCTCACCTGAGCATTCTTCGTCAAAAGGGCTCCGATGCTGCCGTGACCACGGTCATGGGCAACGATGTGGACCCGGTTTTGGACGATGACGACGAGGACGAGGATCCGTTTGTCGACGTGTCCGATGCCGTGGAAGCTGAGCGCGCTAAGACGACGCTGTTGCCGCGCCGCCATGCCAAGAAGGGCAAGGCTGCGCCCAAACTCAATACGAGTGAGCCCGACCCGTCTTGGTCCGAGAGCGAGATTGAGCTCACCGAGGGCGATGACGAGGACGACGAGGCTCCGATTGAGACCGCAAAGACAACTTTGCTGCCGCGTCGCCATGCAAAGCGCGACCAGGTAACCGGTCAGCTTTCGATGGAAGACGACCCCGATAAGATCGACGAGTCCGAGCCGCCGTTTGCCGTGAATCCTGTCTCGGCAGCACCTCAGATCCCCGACTTCTTGAAGCATCCCAAGGTTGCCGATGCGCCTGCCTTGAGTGCTGTCGAATCGGCTGCGGCTAGCGATGGGGGAGCGGACGGCGGCGCCGCAGATAACGAGGGCGAAGAAGAGGACGGCCTCAAACTTCCGCCACTTGAGATTCTGCATGCCAACCCGCAGTCGGCTTCCTCCGCGTCTTCTGACAAGGAGCTGGAACAGACCGCTGAGTCGCTTCAGTCCACCTTGCTGGAGTTTGGTCGTAGTGCCCGCGTGGTCGGCTGGATCGCCGGCCCCACGGTGACGACCTTTAAGCTGCAACCTGGCGAGGGCGAGCGCGTGAGCAAGATTTCGAGCCTCGAGGACGATATCGCGCTATCGCTTGCTGCCCAGTCCGTGCGTATCTTTGCCCCGATCCCCGGCACCTCGCTTGTGGGTATCGAGATCCCCAATCGCAAGCGCCAGAACGTCAACCTGGGCGACGTGCTTCCCTATGTGAAGGGCGGTCCGCTCGAGCTCGCCATCGGTCGAGATGCCGAGGGTACGCCGGTCGTCGCCGACCTTGCCAAGATGCCCCACCTGCTGATCGCCGGTACCACGGGTTCCGGTAAGTCGGTCATGATCAACTCCATCATCACGACCTTGCTCATGCGCGCCCTTCCCGAGGACGTTCGCCTGATCATGGTCGACCCCAAGCGCGTCGAGCTTGCGGGCTATAACGGTCTGCCGCATCTTTACGTGCCTGTAGTGACCGAGCCCAAGCAGGCCGCGAGCGCTCTGCAATGGGCCGTGTCCGAGATGGAGCGTCGCCTGAAGGTCTTCGAGCGTCTCAACGTGCGTAAGATCTCGACCTACAACGAAAAGCAGGCCGCCGGCGAGTTTGAACATTACGATAACCCGCCGCAAAAGATGCCCTATCTGGTCATTATCATCGACGAGCTCTCGGACCTGATGATGGTCGCCGGTAAGGATGTCGAGGCCTCGATCGTGCGTATTGCTCAGCTGGGCCGTGCCGCCGGTATCCACCTTATCGTGGCCACGCAGCGCCCGAGCTCCAACGTGGTGACGGGCCTCATCAAGGCCAACATCACCAACCGCATCGCCTTTAACGTCGCCACGGGCATCGACTCGCGCGTCATCATCGACCAGATGGGTGCCGAAAAGCTCACCGGTTTGGGCGACATGCTGTTCTCCAAGGTCGACTGGGGCAAGCCTCGCCGTATTCAGGGCTGCTTTGTCTCGGACGATGAAATCAACGAGATTGTCGAGTTCGTCAAGTCGCAAAGCGAGCCCGACTACCATGAGGAGATCCTGTCGGCTGTGGCGCCCGCTTCCATGTCCATGGCGGGTGGCGGCATTGTCCGCACCGGAGTTGCCGAGCCGCAAGACGATGATCCGCTCATTTGGGAAGCCGCCCATATTGTGGTGGAATCGCAGCTGGGCTCCACATCTGGCCTGCAACGCCGCCTTAAGGTTGGCTATGCGCGCGCCGGGCGTATTATGGACATGCTGGAAGAAAAGGGTGTCGTCGGCCCGCCCGACGGTTCCAAGCCGCGCGAGGTCCTGTTGGACGAGGAGGGGCTTGCCGCGCTGGAGTCTGTCGACGCCGAGATGGCACGTGAAGATCGTGAGTTTGGAGGATTCTGATGGCTGCACGCTTTGGTGACATGCTGCTCGAGCAGCGTCGCCGAATGGGCCTTTCCATTCAGCAGGTCGCCAACACCATCAAAATCAGGCCGCAGATCATCGAGTTTTTCGAGACCGGTAACTTTGCTTCGATGCCGCCGCGCGGCTATGCGCAGGGCATGATTTCGAGCTATGCTCGCTTTTTGGGCCTCAATCCGCGCGAGGTCGTCAATGCCTACTTTGACGACCTGATGGCATACGAACGCGAGACGTCGCAGCAGGGCGGTCGTTTTCAGGACGCCGCCGGCTACGTCAATTCGCGTTCCTCGGTCGACAACGGGCGCTTCCTGATGGTTCAGGGCGGTCGTTCGACCCGCTATGGACAGCGTCCTCAGCAGGCCGGTTATATTACCGAGACGGGTTCGGGCGAGGAGATTCGCTCACAGCGTGACCGGTTCCGCAGTACGCCGATGCCCGAGGACCGTGCACTTCCCGCTGCCCGCGGTGTAGCGCGTGACCCTCGTGCCGGCTACGGCGACGGCGGCTATTCCGATCGCGGTTACCGTGGTGCCTCCGCCGGACGCTCTCGCGGTGGCTATGCGGATGCCGATACCACGCAGGTGACGCCGCGTCTTCGCTCTCAATCACAGCCGTATGGCCAGCGCTCTTCGGCTCCGCGTTCGGGCCAGCGTGGCTATCAATGCCGCGGTGAGCTTGCGCCCCGCTCGGGTCAACGCAGCCTTCAGGGCCAGGGCGGCTATCGCGGCCGTCCCGATAGCAATCGCGGTCGTATGCCTCAGGGAGGCGGCCGCAGCAGTTCCGGTCGTGGACGCGGCGGGTCACGTACTCCTCAAAACAACGGGCTCGATCCGCGTATCATCTACGCCGGCATCGGTGCCGTTGCGCTGCTGTTGATTGTGCTCATCGTGGTGCTTCTGCGTGGCTGCGCATCTTCGACGCCCGAGACCACGCCCGAGACGCCCACTGCTACCAAGACGACGACCAAGAAGTCTTCTAAGAAGACCGAAACGGTCGACGAGGACGAAGACACCGATGAGGCGACGGATGAGTCGACTGACTCGGACGCTACCAAGACGACGGCCAAGAAGGAAGAGAACGAGGTCACGAAGGTCAAAGTCTCCGTTGCCAAGGGAAAGACCGCGTGGATTGAGGTCAAGGTCGACGGCAAGTCGGTCTATGGCGCCCAGGCGACTGGCCCCTTTGAGCAGGAGTACACGCCCGAGTCCTCGATCGAGATCACCACGTCCAAGCCTTCAGATGTCACCGTTACCAAGAACGGTGAAAAGGTCCGTTACGATACTAAGACCTCGGGCGTGGCGCGCGTGACGATCACCGTTCCCAAGAAGGAGACGACTGATTCCGAGAATGGCGAAAGTTCTGATGGTACCGACACCACCGATGGTACCGATACCACCGACGGTACCGATGCCCAGTCCACGGATGGCGCCGATACCGCAACTGACGGTCAGACGCCCAGCGATTCTACCGACTATTCGTACGATAGCTACTAAGCCGCTCGTACGCGAAAGGAAACATCATGGCTAAAGATTCCAGCTTCGACGTCGTGTCCGAGGTCAACATGCAAGAGGTCGACAACGCCTTCCAGCAGACCACGCGCGAGATTTCCCAGCGCTATGACCTGAAGGACTCTGGCGCCACCATCGAGCTTTCGAAGGGCGACAAGCTCTTTACGATCAACGCCCCGGCCGATTTTGTCTCCAAGCAGATTATCGACGTCCTGAGCTCCAAGCTCATCAAGCGCGGCATCGATCTTAAAGCCGTGTCCTGGGATGCGCCTCAGGCTGCATCGGGCGGTACCGTGCGCGTGCTCGGTCACATCGTCGAGGGTATCGACCAGACGACTGCCAAGAAGATCAATAAGGACATCAAGGATCAGAAGCTCAAGGTCAAGGTGACGATTGAGGCCGACAAACTGCGTGTTTCCTCTGCTTCCAAGGATGCGCTGCAGACCGTGATCCAGTTCCTGCGCGACCAGGACTACGGCCAGCCGCTGCAGTTCACCAACTACCGTTAATTCATTCGAAAGGACCGCTCTCCAACATGGATACTCCGTTGGGCTCCGTACTCTATATCACCCTCGGGTGCGCCAAGAACGAGGTCGATACCGACCGTATGCGTTCGCTGCTGTCCGCCGCAGGCTACGAGGAGGCATTCGATCCACAGGATGCCGATATCGCCATCGTCAATACGTGCTCGTTCCTTGCCTCTGCAACGTCCGAGAGCATCGAGACCACGCTCGAGCTTGCCAACGAGGTGCAGGACGGCGTTCGTTCCTGTCCGATCGTCATGTGCGGCTGCGTGCCGTCACGCTACGGCGATGACCTGCCCGACGAGCTGCCCGAGGTCGCGGCCTTTGTGAAGGCCGACGAGGAAGACGGCATCGTGGCGGTCATCGATGACGTGCTGGGTGTTGAGCGCGAGATTGCCGCCTATATTCCGCAGGTCAAGCGCACCGTCGAGGGCGCTGTCGCCTACGTCAAGATCTCCGATGGCTGCAACCGCTTCTGTAGCTTCTGCATGATCCCGTATATCCGCGGTCGTTATCACTCGCGCAATGCCGAGAGCATTATCTCCGAGGTGCGCGACCTGGTCGCCGGTGGCGTGCGCGAGATCGTTTTGATCGGTCAGGACACGGGCATCTGGGGTACCGACTTTGCCGACGAGGACCTCGCCGAGGGCTCGCCGCGCAATCTGGCGCAGCTGTTGCAGGCCGTTGCTGAGGCGGTGCGTCCTCATAACGTGTGGGTCCGCGTACTCTACCTGCAGCCCGAGGGCATGACCGACGAGCTTATCGAAACCGTTCGCGATACGCCCGAGGTGCTGCCCTATATCGATATCCCCGTGCAGCACTGCGACGCGCGCATCCTCAAGGCCATGCGCCGCTCCGGTTCGCGCCAGGAGCTCGAGGACCTGTTCCGCGACCTGCGCGAGCGCATCCCCGGTATCGTGATCCGCTCCACGGCCATGGTAGGGTTCCCGACCGAGACCGACGACGAGTTCCGCGATCTCATTGACTTTATGGACACCGTCGGCTTTGACTACACGAGCGTCTTTGCCTACTCGCAGGAGGAGGGCAGCCTGGCCGCCAAGATGGAAGGTCAGGTTGACGAAGAGGTTAAGCTCGAGCGCGCCCAGGAGGCCATGGACCTGGCCGAGTCGCTCGGTTTTGCTGCAACTGCCGCACATGTGGGCGAACGCGCCCAGGTGATCGTCGACGGTATCGAGGAGACCGAAGACGGTGCCGAGCTCATCGGACATGCCTGGTTCCAGGCGCCCGATTCCGATGGCGCGGTGCATCTGGATGCCAGCGAGGCATCTGTGGGCGATATTCTGACGGTCGAGTTTACCGATAGCTTCTGCTACGAGCTTATCGGTTATGTTGTGGAGTAGGAGAGCGTCGTGGCTAACGAGAGCAATAAGGAACTGACGAGCGTTTGGACGCCCGCCAACATCGTGACGTGCGTGCGCATCGTCTTCATTCCGGTGTTCATGATCGTGTCGGCGCTGTCTCACACAAGCGTTGCCGGTACGGATTGGAGCACCTTCGACGGCCCGCTCGCCGCTGCCGCCTTTGTTCTGTACGTCATCCTGTCGTGCACCGATAAGGTTGATGGCTACCTGGCTCGTTCGCGCAACGAGATCACCGACTTCGGTAAGTTCCTGGATCCCATCGCCGATAAGTTGCTCGTGTTCTCGGCTCTGCTTCTGTTCTTGGATTTTGGTACCGTAACCGTGTGGTCGGTGTTCATTATCTTGTTCCGCGAGCTGCTGGTGAGCGCCCTGCGCATGGTCGCGAGTGCGGCCGGTGTGGTCGTTGCCGCCGATAAGCTCGGCAAGTACAAGACGGCGACTACGATGGTTTCCATCTGCGGCTATCTGTGCGTCTTTGCGATGTCTGGCCTTAACCTGGCCCCGGTGGCGCTGACGCTCGGTATCTACTCGGTGTCACGCTTCCTGTACGCCGTGGCCGTTATCCTGACCGTTATCTCGGGCGCTCAGTACTTCTGGAACTGCCGCAAGATCGTCTTTTCGATCTAGGTCCTGGTAGGTATGACGGAATCATTTGAGCAGATTGCCGCGCATAATGATGAGCTCGCACGCGATATTGTCGAGCGTGCAAGCATTCGTGGTGTGACGGTATCAACGGCTGAATCTTTGACAGCGGGCATGATCGCCTCGACGATCGCCGATATCCCCGGTGCCTCGGCGGTGCTGCGCGGCGGTGCAGTAACGTACTGCGACGAGATTAAGCATCGCGTGCTCGGTGTTGAGCAGGAGACGCTCGACCGCTACACTGCGGTGTCGCACCAGACTGCGCGCGAGATGGCGTCGGGTTCGCTGGAGCTGTACCAGAGCGATATTGCAGTGAGCGCAACGGGTTATGCCGGCCCCGGCGGTGGTACTGAGGACGATCCGGCGGGCACTTTCTATATTGGCTGGGCGCATCGTTCCGCCGATGGGGGCGTGCCGGTCGTGGACTCTGTGCGCTGCCACTATGAGGGTGACCGTTCGTGTGTTCGTGCCCATGCGGTCACGGAGGCATTGGGTCGCATTGCCCTTGTGCTCAACTCTATGGAATAGACGTGTTTTAAGGGGCCTCCGAGCCCCTTAATTGTGGAGATGGGGACCTTAGGCTCATTTGGCGTTTGTGCTGGTTGTAGATGTATTTTTGCCTGCCTTGTTCATATTTGGTCCTTTGTGGTCAAGCATTTGGTCAGTGTTTGGTCGGCGTTTGGTTGGGTTTTGGAAAGACCGCCTGCATATGATTGGCCTGAACGGTTGACCACGAACAGCCGTTCGTTTATTATCGATGCAGGTTGTTAAGAGGAGGGCTATTCATGGCCAAGAATTCAGGTCCCGTACGTACCGTTCATGCTCGCACGACGGGTAAAGAGCGCGATGAGATGATCGCCACCACTAAGGCCGAGATCGAGAAGAAATTCGGCCAGGGTTCCATCATGAGGTACGGCGACGGTGGTCCCGAGCTCGAGGTCGAGGCCATTCCCACGGGCGCCCTGGCCCTCGATGCCGCGCTGGGTATCGGCGGCGTGCCGCGCGGCCGAATCGTCGAGATCTACGGTCCCGAGTCCTCCGGTAAGACGACGCTTTCGCTCGAGATCTTGGCCGAGGCCCAGGCAATGGGCGGCGTTGTGGCATTTATCGATGCCGAGCACGCGCTCGATCCCACGTATGCCGCGCGCATCGGCGTGGATATCGACGAGGTGCTCATTTCCCAGCCCGATACGGGTGAGCAGGCGCTCGAGATCGTTGACATGCTCGTGCGTTCCGGCGCCATCGATGCCATCGTCGTCGACTCCGTCGCCGCGCTGACCCCGCGTGCCGAGATCGAGGGAGAAATCGGCGACACTACGGTCGGTCTTCAGGCTCGCCTGATGAGCCAAGCTCTTCGCAAGCTCGCCGGCTCGCTGTCCAAGTCCAACACGACGTGCATCTTCATTAACCAGCTGCGTGAGAAGATCGGCGTCATGTTCGGCAACCCCGAGACTACGACGGGCGGCCGCGCCCTTAAGTTCTTCTCTTCGGTGCGTATCGACATTCGTCGTATCGACAGCATTAAGCTTAAGGACGAGGTTATCGGTAACCGCGTGCGCGCCAAGGTCGTTAAGAACAAGGTGGCAGCTCCGTTCCGTTCTGCTGAGTTCGACATCATGTACGGTACGGGCATCTCTAAGGAGGGCTCGATTCTGGACATGGCTGTCGAGTGCGGCATCTGCAAGAAGATGGGCTCCTGGTTTGCCTATGGCGAGGACAAGCTCGGCAACGGTCGCGAGGCCGCCAAGGCTTTCCTGCGCGAACACCCCGATTGCGCCGATGAGATTGAGCATAAGGTCCGCCTTGCCTGCGGGCTTGAGTTTGATGACGATGCTCCGTCCGAGGTCGAGCTGACCGATCAGCCTGCGCCTGAGGAGTTTGACGAGCTTTACGCCATCGATGGTTCCGCCATGCTCGATGATGACGACGAGTAGCGGTTACGTTCATGTCGTATACGGTGACCGAGGCCACGGTCGTCTTTCCCGATAAGAAGGCGGCCTCCTCGTTCTCGAGCGGGTATGCGTCCAAAAAGCCTTGCGCACATATCGATTGTGAGCTTGAGGGCGGTTTTGAGCGGTCCATTTGGATTCCCGTGCGGGTCGCGCGGCTGTATGTCAAAAACCGCCCCGATCTTCCCTGTGATTGGGACAACTTTCGTGAGGCGGTGCAGCTCATCGAGCGTAAATGTGCACTTACCATGGTGACCGAGATGTTATCGCGCCGCGACCATGCGACGGGTGAGGTCCGTGACAAGTTGGCTCGCTACGGCTTTCGCCAGCCCGCGATTGATTTCGCCGTCGAGCGCGCCACCGAGTATCGCTTTTTAGACGAGAACCGCTTTTGCTCGTACTTTATCGAGGAACGCAAGCGGCGCGGTTGGGGACAGCGCAAAATCGAGACCGAGCTCAAGCGACGTCATGTTGTGCTCGATGACATTCCCGGTTATCCCGAGGATTATTTTGCCGTAGAAGACGATTTGGCGCGTGCGTCAGCCCTGCTCGCCAAGCGGCGTGTTCCAGAGACGCGCGGATTCGAAAAACTGGTTCGGTTTTTGATGGGCAAAGGCTTCTCGTATCACATCGCCGCCGATGCCGTTAAGGCGCGTCTCGATGCCGAACATGAGGAATGTGCAGTTTAGACACATGTGGTTTGCGTACCCGCCGTTCACCGCGTTTTAGTCGCCGTACCGGGTCCATTTATTTGACAGTTGTTACGGTTCAACGTACGATAAACACTGTCATTTGCTTTGTGATATGTGCTCATCTTTGATGAGTTTGTTTATATGTTTATCTGTATCCGACCCGCATAAGCTGCGCCCATATTACTCAAATGTCGCGAGCCGTTCGTAAGGATGGTTCGCTTTGTTGTGTAACGAATCCATAAAAAGGAGTGAGCATGCCTATCATCGCAGCGCTCGTTGGCATCGTTTTGGGTGCCATCGCCGCCATTGCCTTCATGCGCACCGCCAAGCAGGGTAGTCTTCACGAGGCCGACGAAAAGATTCAGTCGGCACACGCACAGGCTGAGTCCCTGATCGGTGATGCTAAGCGTCAGGCCGAGACCCTCAAAAAAGAGGCTCTGCTCGAGGCTAAAGAGGAAATCATCAAGAACAAGCAGGCGGCCGAGGCCGAGGACAAGCAGCGTAAGAACGAGATTCGTACGCTCGAGAACCGCGTGATGCAGCGCGAGGAATCCCTCGATCGCCGCAACGACGCTCTCGACAAGCGCGAGCATCAGCTGTCCAGCCAGGCCGGTCAGGTCGAGAAGCGCTCCCGCGAGCTCGAGGAGCTCTGCGCAAAGCAGACCTCCGAGCTCGAGCGTATTGCCGACCTTACCCGCGAGGACGCCCACAAGGAGCTCCTCGATAAGGTTCGCGGGGAGGTCACCCACGAGGCCGCCACGATCATTCGCGAGTCCGAGCAGCAGGTTCGCGCCGAGTGCCACAAGACCGCCCAGGAGATTCTGTCCCTGGCGATTCAGCGCTGCGCTGCCGACCACACTGCCGAGGTCACCGTTACCTCCGTGCACATTCCCTCTGATGACCTCAAGGGTCGTATCATCGGTCGCGAGGGTCGCAACATCCGGACCTTCGAGCAGGTTTCCGGCGTCAACCTCGTGATCGACGACACGCCCGAGACCGTCGTTCTTTCGAGCTTCGACCCGGTCCGTCGCGAGACCGCCCGTGTCGCCCTCGAGAACCTCATTGCCGACGGTCGTATTCACCCCGCCCGCATCGAGGAGATGTATCACAAGGCTGCCGATTTGGTTCAGCAGCGTGTGCGCGAGGCTGGCGAGCAGGCCGCCTTCGATACCGGTATCCACGACCTGCATCCCGAGATCGTCAAGACCCTGGGTGCTCTTCGCTACCGCACTTCGTTTGGTCAGAACGTGCTGCAGCACTCGCTTGAGGTCTCCGACCTGTGCGGCGTTATGGCCTCCGAGCTTGGTCTGGATGTTGTGACCGCCAAGCGCGCCGGTCTTCTGCACGACCTGGGCAAGGCCATCGACCACGACGTTGAGGGCCCGCATGCTGTGATTGGCGCTGAGCTTGCCCGCCGTTATGGCGAGAAGCCCGTCATCGTCCACGCGATCGAGGCCCATCATGCCGATGTCGATCCCAACACGGTGCTCGACGTTCTGGTCCAGGCTGCCGATGCCGTCTCCGCTTCTCGTCCCGGCGCTCGCCGTGAGTCGGCCGAGAACTACATCAAGCGCCTTGA
This sequence comes from Collinsella aerofaciens, assembly GCA_048246715.1. Taxonomy (GTDB): domain Bacteria; phylum Actinomycetota; class Coriobacteriia; order Coriobacteriales; family Coriobacteriaceae; genus Collinsella; species Collinsella aerofaciens_BY. The sequence goes on from DBFBCB010000037.1 coordinate 13,109, forward strand.
GAAGCTCGAGGAGATTGCCAATTCTCACGACGGCGTCGAGCGTACCTATGCCATGCAGGCCGGTCGCGAGGTTCATGTCATGGTCCAGCCGGACAAGATCTCCGATGCCCAGTCCACGGTGCTTGCGCACGATATCGCCCATCAGATCGAGGAAGAGATGGAGTATCCCGGTCAGGTGCGCGTTGTCGTGATTCGCGAGAGCCGTGCCGTCGATATCGCTAAATAACATGAACGACGCGAACGAGCTCATCTCATTTATCGCGTCGATGTCGGGGGAGGGCAACCTTCGCGTCGAGGAAAACCTTGGCGAGGGGTATGTCCGCCTCCGCGTTTCGGAGGCCGAGCGCCGTCAGGCCAAGCATGACATTCAGCATGTAGAGGACATTGTCATCGAGATGCTGCGTAATGCTCGCGATGCCGGAGCCGATAAGGTCTATCTTGCAACGACCAAGGAGGAGGGTGTTCGCACCCTCCTCTTCCTGGATAACGGTTCGGGTGTGCCACAGGATATGCAGGAGCGTATCTTCGATGCCCGTGTCACCTCCAAGCTCGAGAGCATGAAAATGGACCGCTGGGGTGTTCACGGTCGTGGTATGGCGCTGTTCTCTATCAAGCAGAACACGGATGAGGCACGCGTTGTTACATCGGGCGTCGATTTGGGTTCCGCGTTTAAGGTGTGCGTTGCCACCGATCGTTTGGGTGAGCGAGCCGACCAGTCGAGCTGGCCTCAGGCGGTTAAAGATGAAGACGGCCGCTATGTATGCGCTCGTGGCCCTCACAACATCATTCGTGCTGCGTGTGAGTTTGCCCTCGAGGAGCTGCGCGCCTGTGATGTCTATCTGGGGTCACCGTCCGAGATCGCCGCGACGCTGCATGCGCAGGCCTCAAACCGTCTCGATGCTTCTCGTCTTTTGTTTATCGATGACGAAGCCGAGCTTCCGGTGGTCGATCGCCTGGGTCTTGCTTCGGATGCGGAAGACTTTATCCGTATCTGTTCGGGTTTGGGCCTTGAGATGTCCGAGCGTACGGCTCATCGTATCTTGGCTGGCCAGATTAAGCCCGTTCGCGGTGTGACCGCACGCCTGCTACGTGAGCGCGATTCGTCCTCACATGCGTCCGCTCCGGTTGATCTAGCCAAAGATCGTCGCGGGCTGCGTATCGCCAAGGACGACATGGCGCAGTTCTCGCGAGCAGTGGAGCGCGACTTTAATGATCTTGCATCGCGGTACTATCTCAACCTTTGCGGCGACCCCAAGATTCGTGTTTCGCGTGATCGAATCACCGTGACATTCGATCTTGCCAAAGAGGAATAGTGCCTTTACCGAGTCCACTCGGTACGATAAAGTTATTGCAGTTAAAACGTACTTTTAAACGCAGGAGTTTCTTCATGGATTGCCTGAAGGTATCAAGCAAATCATCGCCCGCGTCCGTTGCAGGCGCCATCGCCGGCATGGTCAAGGACGGTGTGCCCGTCAACATCCAGTGTGTCGGCGCCGGTGCCGTCAACCAGGCCATTAAGGCCGTTGCTATCGCGCGCGGTTTTTTGATCCCAACCGGGTTTGATATTTCCTGCGCGCCCGTGTTCTCCGACATCCTTATTAACGGGGAGTCGCGCACGGCCATCCGTCTTTCTATTTACGTTCACCAGATCAATCGAGCTGCTATGGATAACGTCATCATGGATGATGTTAAGCCTGTGGCATAGCTTCTGATTGCCTCGTTTTGCTCCCCATCGTTAGGACTTATGCACATGGACCAGCGTTCCGTACGCGATATTCTTGCCGGTAAAACCTACTTTATTCGCACCTTTGGCTGCCAGATGAATCAGCACGATTCCGAGCGCGTGAGCGGTCTGCTCGATTCGTATGGTTGCCTCATGGCGCTCGATCCCGAGCATGCCGATATCGTTGTCTTCATGACATGCTGCGTGCGTGAGGCCGCCGATACTCGCCTGTACGGTCAGTGCAATTCCTGCAAAAGCCTGCCGCCTTCGCCTTCGGGCAAGCGCGTGGTTGCCGTGGGTGGCTGTATCGCGCAGCGTGATGGTGAGGGCCTGCTCACCAACGTCGATAACGTCAATGTCATCTTTGGCACGCATTCTATCGCACATGTGGCCGAGCTCATTGCCGAGGCGTTCCTTGACGGCAAGCGTCATATCCGCACCAATGAGCATGAGGATACGGATGCCATGAGCATGCCGTGGCATCGCGAGACCCAGTATCACGCCTGGGTGCCCATCATGACGGGCTGCAATAATTTCTGCACCTACTGCATCGTGCCGTACGTGCGCGGTCGCGAAAAGAGCCGCTCCTTCGAGGAGATTGTCGACGAGGTGACCGGTTTGGTGCGCCAGGGCGTGCGCGAGATCACACTGTTGGGCCAAAACGTTAACTCATATGGTCGCGATCTGTTTGGCAAGCCGCGTTTTGCCGATTTGCTGCGCGCCGTGGGCGATACGGGTGTGGAGCGCATCTTCTTTACATCTTCACATCCCAAGGACCTGCTGCCCGAGACCATCGACGCCATGGCCGAGACGCCTGCCGTTATGCCGCAGCTGCACTTGGCTGTCCAGTCAGGTTCGACACGGATCCTCAAAGAGATGAATCGCCGTTATACACGCGAGGACTATCTGGGCCTTGTCGATCGCATTCGCAACCGCATGCCCGATATCGCGCTCTCGACCGACATTATCGTTGGCTTCCCGGGCGAGACTGAAGAAGACTTTGAGCAGACGCTCTCACTTGCTGAGACGGTCCGCTATGCTCAGGCCTATACCTTCATCTATTCCAAGCGCGCCGGTACCCCGGCCGCCGAGATTGACGATCCTACGCCGCATGAGGTTATTCTCGAGCGTTTCAATCGCCTGGTTAAGGTTATCGAGACCACGGCACACGAGTATAACCAGGGTGAGCTTCATACTGTGGTGCCGGCGCTCATTGAGGGAACGAGTAAAAAGAACGACGCGGTCCTGCTGGGCAAGAGCCCCAAGAATCAGACCGTTCATGCGCCTATCCCCGAGGGTTACAGCATCGATCAGCTTGTTGGCAAGATCGTTGATGTTGACGTTGACGTTGCCAAGACCTGGTATTTGTCCGGCTCCGTTGTGGGCGAGCCGCGCTAATGGTTTCTCCCGGGGCAGGTCTTTCCGCCGTTGCGATCGTCGGTCCGACGGCGGTTGGTAAGAGTGATGTTGCCGACCGTTTGGCGGCTCGTCTTTCGTCCGAAGTGCTGTCGTGCGATGCGATGCAAATCTATCGCGGCATGGACATCGGTACCGCAAAGATGGCGCCCGATGAGTGTACGGCGCCGCTGCGTCTCGTCGACATTGTAGAGCCGGGTGTGGCGTACTCTGCGGCGCTTTATCAGGCTGACGCTCGCGCGCATGTTGAACGTCTCCTTGGTTCGGGTCGCCTGCCGGTTTTTTGTGGAGGTACGGGGCTGTATCTCAAGGCCGCACTCGATGAGATGGATTTTCCCTCGGGCGAGCTTGTGGACGATCGTCGCGCGGGGTATCAGGAACTTGCCGAGCGCATAGGCGAGGAAGCGCTGCACGCGCTGCTTGCCGAGCGTGACCCCGAGTCCGCTGCGGTCATCCATCCCCATAATGTTCGTCGCGTGATTCGCGCGCTCGAAATGCACGATGATGGTGTGTCCTACGCGCAGCAAAAGTTGCAGTTTAGTGTTCCGCGCGAGCATTATCATGCCCTATGGTTTGGTCTGACGCGTAATCGCGAGGTGCTCTACGAGCGCATTAACCTGCGTGTCGATCTGATGTTTGAACAGGGTCTTGTTGATGAGGTTCGCGGTCTTATGGACCAGGGGCTGGGAGATGCCCTGACTTCGATGCAGGCAATTGGCTATAAAGAGATCATCGATGCTTTCAATGGCGTGATTTCTATGGATGAGGCTCGCGAACTCATCAAGATGCGTTCGCGTCGCTATGCCAAACGTCAGCTTTCGTGGTTTAAGCGCGATGACCGTATCGTGTGGTTTGATATGGACGAGTTTACGATCGATGAGGTCGTTGAGGACATCCTGCATCGTATTGAGGCTGCCTAATGGCCCGTTTCCCCCTTGTTCCCACGGCAACCGAGCCCGAGCGTGCCATATTAGTTGGTGTTGAGTGGCGCGACAATGCGTGGCCGCTCGATCGTTCGCTTGACGAGCTTGAGCGCCTGGCCCATACGGCTGGCGCCCAGTGCGCGGCGCGTTTGTCACAGCGTCTGGTTAAGCCGTATCCAAAATCGTTTATCGGTTCCGGTAAGGTTGAAGAGCTGTGCGGCCTGGTGCATCGCATGGATGCCGATGTCGTTATTTTTGACGACGACCTGACGCCCTCGCAGCAATCCTATTTGGAGAAAGCCGTGGGCGAGCCGGTAAAGATTATCGATCGTACAGCACTGATCTTGGATATCTTTGGCCTGCATGCTCAGACGCGTGAGGGACGCCTACAGGTACAGCTGGCGCAGCTTCAATATCTGTTGCCTCGTCTGCGTGGCATGTGGAGCCATCTTGCCAAGGAGCAGACGCGCGGCGGCATCGGTTCGCGCTTTGGCCAGGGTGAAAGCCAGCTCGAGGTTGACCGTCGCTTGATTCGCAATAAGATTGCCGCGCTTCGTCGCGAGCTCAAGCAGGTTGAACAGCGTCGCGATGTCCAGTCCAAGAGCCGCATTGAGTCACCGGCGTTTCGCGTCGCGTTAGCCGGTTATACCAATGCCGGTAAATCGACGTTGCTCAATCGCCTGACCGGCTCTACGGTACTTTCGCAGGACAAGCTGTTTGCTACGCTCGACCCGACGACGCGTTCGTATCGCCTGCCCGGCGGTCGCGGCATGACGATTACCGATACCGTTGGCTTTATTCAAAAGCTACCGCATGGTCTCGTTGATGCCTTTAAGTCCACGCTGTCTGAGGTTCTTGGTGCCGATCTGATCCTTAAAGTTGTGGATGCCTCTGACGAGGACTACGAGCGCCAGCTCGAGGCAGTCGATCGCGTTCTTGACGAGATCGGTGCCGGCGAGCGTTTGACGCTTACGGTGTTCAATAAAATCGATCTTCTCGATAGCGTTGATCGATTGAGTTTCCGTCGTCGCTATCCCGAGGCCGTGCTGTTCTCGGCCCAGACGGGCGAGGGACTTGACGATCTCGTCGACCGTATTGCTCGTGAGGCGGCTGCCACCGATGTGTTGCTCTCCGCTGATATCCCGTATCGCGAGGGCGCCCTCATCACGCTGGTGCATGAACAGGGAACCCTTCTGCACGAGGAATATCTTGAGGGCGGCGTTCGTATTGTTGCGAAGCTGCCGGCTCGTATCGCGCCGCGGCTCAAGCGTTATCGCACCGAGTAGACGAGCTCCAAAAAGCCCAGAATAATGGGCTGATGCAGCAGATAAAAGGGGAGTGCATGACGTCCAAGGCTGGCGAGCGCCGGGACGGGATTGGCGTAGGCCCAGCTTGGGGCGGGATGTTCACATCTTTGAGCGGTGCGCGCAGCAAAGTATCCTGTGAGGTACATGAATATAAACGGGATGATTGGATAATAGTCGCCTGAAACGAACCAGGGGCCGGGAAATCCTAGCCACGCCAAATAGGGGAATGAATAGGTCGATTTCGGGATGCCCCATGTCGCTGCGAAGAGAGCGAGGCATATCGCAATGCCCCACGTGCTAGGCACTTTCTTAAGCATCGGTCGTGCTACGGCTGCCACAGCGGTACACGCCGCCATGCAATAAATGATGCCAAAGTTCACTGAATCGTCGACCGATACGAGCGTTGTTGCAATCCAGACGACCAAAGCTGCGGCAGCGTATTTGGCCGCTCGTTTGGCATTGTTGCGTGAGAGCGTGCACATCCAACCCGCGATAAACAAAAATACCCAGCTGATGCTGGCGCGCCAGATGTCTTGAAAGACAGTCTGGGTAAACCAGGGCATATCCCAGTCGTACAGGTAGGCGAGATCGTAGCAAGCGTGAAAACCTGCCATTGAAATCATCGTAAACCCGCGGACGGTATCAAAGATGGTGATGCGTTTTTGCATTACGAGAACCGGCGCATCAAGCCGACGACTTTGCCCAAGATAACGGGATTCGTTGCATAGATAGGCTCCATGGTGTCATTCTCGGGCTGCAGGCGTACGCGTCCCTGCTCCTTGTAGAACGTCTTGACGGTCGCTGAACCATCAATCATGGCCACGACAATTTCGCCGTTCATGGCACTCTTTTGTTCACGGACGATGATGTAATCGCCATTGAAGATGCCGACATTGATCATTGAGCTCCCATGCACCTCAAGGATAAAGGAACCCTGATCGGTGGCGATTTCGGTCGGGATAGTAAAAGTGTCTTCGATATTCTGCTCGGCCAGAATGGGAATCCCAGCCGCGACGCGACCAACGAGCGGTAGCGAGACCGTTCCGCGAGGTGCGGTGGGCTCGTCAGATTTAGAAATTGAGACAGAGGAACCGTCCTCGTTAAAGAGTTCCAGGGCGCGCGGTTTGGTGGCATCGCGCTTGAGTAGCCCGCGCGCCTCCAGGGCAGATAGATGGGCGTGCACGGTGCTGGGGGAGGAAAGGCCCACGGCAGAAGCCATCTCGCGCACGCTGGGCGGATAACCCTTCTCCTGCTGATATTCCTTGATGAAGTCGTAAATTTGCTGCTGACGCTTGGTAATTTTGCGAGCCATCAGGGCATCCTCTCTACCCATGTCAAACAAATGTTCGAATTTTGCTTGACAGGAACAACTGTTCGAAGATAATAATAACCGAACATTCGTTCTCGCGCTAGACATTTTTGTCCGCGCGGCTTGATAAAACTGTTCTCAGCAAAACACGCGAGAGGAGAACATGATGAACGCAACGAATATGGTCCAGGGAAACCTCGCCCTTAAGCTCGAGACGTCTGCAGAATACACTTTTACGGTTGTTCAGGGTGGCCGCTCCGGCTTTCAGCCTTTGACCGTAAAGCCTGCTCGCAATCAGCAGGCTGTAGCCGCGCCGGGCCGCGTTGCCCTGAAGGTTCCGACGATTGTCGCCGTTGCCGTTGCGCTTACGCTCTTCTTTGTCCTCGCTACGTCGGTCTTTAGCGCTCGTCACGCCGCGTATGCCGAGTCCGTTTCCAACGTTACCTATGAGACCATTCGCGTTCAGTCTGGTGATTCTCTTTGGTCGCTTGCCGAGGAATATCCAATCGAAGGCCTTTCCACGCAAGAGACTTCCGACATGATCCGTAACGTCAATCATCTGGAGCATGGTTCGCTCGCCGCCGGTGCGCATCTTAAGGTTCCTGCTCGTTCGTAATCATTATCGCGCTGCGCATGGTACCCTTGTTATCGTTTAAGAGGAGGTACCATGCGCTGTCCCAAATGCGGCAAGGCACATACCCGCGTCGTTGATTCCCGTATGCAGGAGTCAAATAACACCATTAAGCGTCGCCGCGAATGTTGCTCGTGTAACTATCGCTTTACAACGTTCGAACGATGCGAAGACCCAATCGAGGTCATTAAGTCGGACGGAACCAAGCAGCGGTTCGATCGCAATAAGCTGCTCGTCGGCTTGATGCGCGCCACTATCAAGCGCGATATCGACACTAAGAAGCTCAATGAGATTATCGATGACATCGAGGTCGAGCTGCGCTCTCGCACGCTGACGGCCGTTACGTCCCATGAGTTGGGTGACATGGTACTCAAGCGCTTGGCCAAGATCGACAAGGTGGCGTACATCCGCTTTGCCTCGGTCTACCGCGATTTCAAAGACGTCGATGAGTTTCTGCAAGAGCTCGACAAGCTAAGGTGATTCCATGTCCAACATTACCGTCAACATAAAGCGTCTCGACCCCACCGTCGAGCTTCCCAAATACGCCCATCCCACCGATGCCGGCTTGGATCTGCGCTCCAACGAGGACTGCGTCCTGAAGCCCTTCGAACGCCGTCTGGTCTCTACTGGGCTGGCCATCGCCCTGCCCGACGGTTACGCCGGCTTCGTCCAGCCCCGCAGCGGCTTGGCCATCAAGCAGGGCCTGTCTATAGTCAACACGCCGGGCCTCATCGACGCCCACTACCGAGGAGAACTCAAGGTTATCCTCATCAACCTGGATCCCTCCAACAACATCAAAATCAACAAAGGCGACCGCATAGCCCAACTCGTCATCCAAGAAGTCCCCACGGTCAACCTCATAGAGGTAAACGAGCTAGACAAAACCGACCGAGGCAACGGAGGCTTCGGCTCCAGCGGCGTCGCCTAGGGCGCTCGTATCCCTCCCGCCCGGGGCTTACCTATATCATTCCATGCTCAAACATTCTCGCGTCGCTTCGCTCGCTGCGAAACTGCGCGTGGAACGATATAGGTAAGCCCCGGGCGGGCGGCTACTCGCTTGAAAATAATAATCATTCTTTCTGATAAGCCGATGCGACAAAGGGTTGGATCCTTTGTCGCATCGGCTTGCTGTATCTTTATTTTCCGGTTTCGCCTTTGCAGGTTCTAGTGGTGGGGAATCTGGTATATCTGCTAGTACGTTAACGCAGCTTACCTGTGGGAGGCCCCTATATATCGTCCCACGCGCAGTTTCGCAGCGCAGCGAGAATGTTTGAGCATGGGATGATATATAGGGGCCTCCCACAGGTAAGCGGACAGTCCAATGCTAGCGGATATGCGCGGGTTTTTCGCCCCAGTAGAAGCGGCAGAAGGCTCGTTTGCGCTTTTGGGGCTTGCCTACGAGCTCCATGGTTGCGATGGCGATGTCCTCGGCTGCGCGTGGACGGCGCAGCACTTCGCCATTGATGAGCAGTGCCTTGAGCGACTCGGGATGATCGTGGAGATGGCGTAACGTCACGATGAGTTCTCGTGCGGTGGTGACATGCATGCTGGCGCCCATGCCGGTGAGCATCGTGGTGTTGGCCTTTTCTTGACCGTATGATTTGCCCAGCAGGATCATCGGTAGATGCGCGCACAGGCACTCGGTGACGGTGAGCCCGCCCGATTTGAGGATTGCCAGGTCGCAGCCGTGCATGAGGGCCGCCATGTCGTCCACGTAGTCCAGAACCGTGACGTTTTCGAGCTTCATGGCGTCGAAGAGCGTCTTGAGGCGGGTGGCGTATTCCTTATCCTTGCCCGGCAAAAAGACAAAATGCATGTCCTCAAAGCTGCGCAGGAAGGGGAGTGTGTGGTCCATCGCCGCGCGAAAGCGGACGTACGGTTGAGGCAAGCTGGCACCGGCCATTACCAGCACGACGGTCTTGTCGATGGGGAGATTGAACTTGCTCAACTCATCTTCGCGTTTGTAATCTGAATCGAAACCGGCTCGGATGGGGATGCCCGTTATGCGGATCTTTGACTCGGTAACCTTGCGCGGGCGCAGCGTTTCGGCCATAAACTCGTTGGCCACACAGAATAGATCGGTGTCCTTGTGGGGCCACCAGCCCTCGACTTCGTAGTCGGTCGGGACGCAGATGACCGGATAATCGATACCTGTAATTACGCGGGCGCCCACGGCAACGTTGGCTGCCGTGATGTGCGTTGCGACCACGGCTATGGGCCTGCGGTTACGAATATATTCGTTGAAGGCGGGGAACATAATTCGCGACCATGCCGTGCCGCCACCCCAGAGAAGATGTCCCGTAAGCGTATATCGCCAGGTCAGGTCGTAAATGGGGCGCGTGGCTCCCGTAAAAGAAGCCGCGGTCTTATTGCCGTCGAATTTAATACGTCCAAAATCAAGGATATCGAGCACTTCAATCTCAACATCCTCGGGGACGCCATTGGTGCCGCGGACGAGGTCGAATGCCTGCGCAATCGCATTTGCGGCGGCCTTGTGGCCCGAGCCGACCGAGGCATGCACGATGGTCACGAGGGGTTTTTGCTGAGCCAAGAGCGTGGTTTGCTCCGATTGGGGAGTGCTGTGCGTGATCAGGGGAGCGTCGTCGCTCGTCTGCGTCTGATCCATCGATAACTCCCCTTCGACGTTGTAACACGGATTTATCATTGTAGTGCATGAGTGTCACGTTCACGTTAATTTGGGTATGAGCGCAAAGAACGACAACGTTTCGACGAGAGGACTCTTCATGATTACCGATCAGACAATCGATGTTGCGATTATCGGCGGCGGCCCCGCGGGCTATGCTGCCGCCATTTATGCGGCGCGCGCCAACCTTACGACGACTGTCCTTGAGCAGGGTATGTCTGGCGGACAGATTGCTACATCCAACGAGATTGAGAATTATCCTGGTATTCCACTGCTGAGCGGCGCCGAACTTGGTGAGCGGTTCCAACAGCATGCTGAAGGCCTGGGGGCCCAGGTTAAATGGAGTATGGTGACAGGCGTCGATTACGATGCCGATGCGGCTCAATTTACCATCCATCATGATATGGGCGACACAGCGGCCAAGAGCGTCATTGCGTGCATGGGCGCCACGCCGCGTCCTGCGGGTTTTATTGGCGAGGACACGTATCGCGGTCGTGGCGTTTCATATTGCGCAACATGTGACGGCATGTTTTTCCGTGGCAAGCAGGTTTTTGTAATCGGTGGTGGCAATTCGGCATGCGAAGAGGCGCTGTTCCTGGCTGACATTGCCAGCAGTGTGACCATCGTGCTGCGCCGCGACCAGTTCCGTGCGCCCGATGGTGTTGTTCAGAAAGTACTCGCAAAGGACAATATTACAGTTAGGTACCAAACTAGTATTGTGGAGCTATCGGGCGAAGTCATGCCAACGACGATTACCTTTAAGAACAATGCATCCGGCGAGACTCATACCGAGTCATTTGAGCCCGGCTCGTTTGGTATCTTTGTCTTTACCGGAACGCAACCCCATACCGAGCTTGTTGAGCATCTAGTCGATCTGGCGCCTGATGGCGGCATTTTGACTGATGAATCCATGGCGACCCGCACGCCAGGTCTATTTGCCGCTGGCGATATCCGTTCCAAGCGTTTACGCCAAGTTGTGACCGCCGTTTCTGATGGAGCCATAGCGGCAACCAGCGCATACGCATTTCTCCGTGGATAAGTACGATAATATATCTTATGTAAGGCTGCTATCTTTAAAACAAAGTGGTTGGACGGTGCATCAATGTGCTGTCCAACCACTTTTACTTGCCGGCTATATGGTATGCAAAACTAGATAACCTAGAATACAATATAGCTAATGAACGGAGGATCCTTATGAACCACGCCAAACGCGTTATCCCGATGTCCGATACATCGGTCAGCATTAAGCCTGAGGATATTCAGCCCACTGTGCTGCCCGATGCATTTATTCAGTCCGATATCGTGCGCAAACTTAATACGTTGAGTCTGCCGCGCTATAACCAGTTGCCCAATGTGACGCTCTACCGCGACCAGGTTATTGAGTATGTTGCGCTGTGGATGGAGCCGCTGTCCATTTGCGTTGAGCAGCCTGTCATTACGCCATCGATGATCAATAACTACGTGAAGGTCGGCCTGGTGCCTGCTCCGGTCAAAAAGCAATATGGCCGCGAGCAGATTGCCCGCCTGATCGCTATCTGCATCTTTAAGCAGGTGCTACCTATTGCTGCGGTGCAGGCACTCTTTAACATTCAGCGTTTGAGCTACGATGCCCCGACGGCCTTTGATTATGTGGTCGATCAGCTCGAGGCATCGATTCGTTCGGCGTTTTCCGTCGAGCAGACGCCGGTTCCCGATACGGCGCATCAGGTAACGCGTGAGTCGCTGCTTGTGCGCAGCGCGGTTTCATCCTTTGTTTCGAAGGCTTACTTGATGAGCTATCTCAAGTTCAACGGGTTTAATAGCTAGCCGACGTATAAAACGGGCGGGACAAAGAGCCATCTGTCGCTTTGTCCCGCCCGTTTTTTTGCTTGGTTGGACTTTATTTGCCCGAAGCTACGCCCATGCCGTAGCCGATGATCAGGCCGTGCATCTCGGCGTAATAGGAATCCAGGCCGTTGCAGGGCATGATGATGGTCTTGGAGCCGGGCCAATGTTCGACTATGCGATCAGTAAGCGCCTGGGCTCCAGCTTCGTTCTCAACGTGATCGATGATGACCTCACCGCCCGTAAAGCCCTCGGCTTCCATAGTGTCGATGATCTTGTTGAGCATCTTCTTTTCGCCACGCGTGTGCCCGACGAGTTCGATTTTACCGGCCTCACTCGCCGTGCCCAAAATGCGGATATTGAGCTTGTTGGCAATGACGCCGGCTGCCTTAGGGATACGTCCGGCTTTGGCGAGGTTTTCGTAATTGCACAAACTGAAGAGGATTTTGCTGTTCTGTTCAAGGCTATCGAAGTATGCGCAAGCATCCTCGAATGAGACATTCGGATTGCTTGCAAGATAGCGGTCGAACAGCAAGAAAATGAGGTCCATTTTGCCGCCAGCTGCGCGTGAATTGACTAGATGAATCTGCCGGTCGGGCTCCTCGGCAAGAACCATATCGCGAGCCGTGGCTGCCGCGTTGTAGCTGCCCGACACGCCCTCAGAGATCGGCATGCAGATGGTCTTGTCTGCCAATTTGAAGAGCTCGGCCCACTCCCCCACGCTGGGACAAGCGCTCGAAGAGGCATTCGTCTCCGCCTGAACAGCGCAGTTGAGCTCATGAACATCAAGCGAAAGGTCATCGACGAATTCACGCTCCCCCACTCGAATTTTGAGGGGCGCAAATGCAAAGGTGGTATGGGGCGCGGTCGGTTGCCAATCGCGGAGGTTACAGCTTGAATCTGAGATAAGTGCCCAGCTCATAGAGGGTCCTTTCTAATTGTTCCCAAACAATTATAGCCTTCTTGCAGACCGATTGGGCCGCTATCTAGTATTCAAAACTAGATAGCGGCCTGCACTAAAGGCAAAAGAATGGACCCCATGACTAAAAGCCACGAGGTCCATATCCGCTTGCTTTATCTGAATACTTAGTAGCGCACGAAGATGTAGTTATTGTTCATGCCGGCGGCAACGGAACTGATGATAACACCCGTGTTGTAGTCGGATGCATGAATCATCTGACCACCACCGATGTAAATGCCAGTGTGGTACGAGTTGACCACAACGTCACCGGGCTGCGGATCGGACACACGCGTCCAGCCCATAAAGGTACCCGTGGTGCCCAGACGGCAATAGCGACCAGTGAGGCAATAGCTAACAAAACCAGAGCAGTCGAAGCTGTTCGGGCCAATTCCGCCCCAGGAATAAGCGCAACCAAGCTTACTGTATGCACGAGAGACAACAGAACCGCCGTCGACGGACTGGCTCGGGGCAGAAGGCGTCGGAGCCGGAGCAGGTGCGGGGGGCTGCGGCGTCGGAGCAGGTGCCGGCGTAGGAGCCGGGGTGTTGCCGCCCTGGTTGTTGTTATTGCTGGTCTGGCCACCGTTGTTGGTGTTCTCGGTCGTACCAGCAGTCTCGTTGCTCACCGTGGCCTTCTCGGCGGTGCTGGCGTTGATGCCGGCCTGCAGCGCGGCGTTGGCCTCGGCCTCTGCGGCAAGCTCGGCTTGCAGCTGCGAATCCAGGGAGTTTACGACGTTCTGGGCTTCAGCCTGCTGGGCGTTAAGCTCGTCGACCTTCTTTTGCGTGGCGGCGACGTTCTTTTCCTGCTCGGCCTGCTTATCGGTGAGCTGCTGCTTAAGCTCCTTGACCTCTTGAATGGTCTGAGCTTGCTTATCGGAAACTTTGCCGTAGTAGAACAGACGGTTGAGCATATCGCTCAGGTCATCGACGCCCGTCAGAACCTGAAGCAGGCTCAGACCGCCGGTTTTGTACTCGCCGGCGACATAGGTCGAGAGCTTGGCCTGACCATCGGCGATCTCCTGCTGCTTTTGCGTGATCTCGCCGGCAGTCTGATCGAGCGCCTGCGTCTGCGTGGCGAGCTCATCGTAAATCTGCTGAGTTTGGGTACCGATCTGCTCGAGCTTCGTACGAGCAGCGGCAAGGTCGGATGCGGTATCGGCGTAGGCAGGAGCCGCGAGGCCCAAGCCCAAAACACAAGCGAGGGTTGCCGTAGCAGCGCAGCGTGCCATGTTTTTGTGCGTGTTTGCTGTGCGCATGTAGCTTCCTTTCCAGTAACTAAGGGTAACGGCTAGTCCACCGTCACCAGGCTAAAGAGCTCCACATCGTCATCAGACGGCGTGAGCTTCTCGCGCGGGTTGAGAAACGCAAGCTCAAGGATACAACCGTAACCGACAAGCTTTGCACCCATATCTCGCACCAGTTTACCTGTTGCCTCGACGGTTCCACCCGTCGCGACCAAGTCGTCCAGAATCAACACGGTATCTTTAGAGCTAATAGCGTCGGCATGGATCTCAATTGAATCGGTGCCGTACTCGAGCTCGTAGCTCTGGCTTACGGTCTCGCGCGGCAGCTTGCCCGGTTTACGTGCGGGAACAAAGCCGGCGCCAAGGGCTACGGCCACCGGTACGCCGACCATAAAGCCGCGAGCCTCGGGACCCACAACCTTGGTGATTCCCATGCCGGCAAAGTGCTCGGCGAGGGCATCGGTCATGGCTTTGAGCGCCTCGGGATTGCCAAAGAGCGGCGTGATGTCTTTAAAGATGACTCCGGGCTCGGGATAGTCGGGGATGTCGACGATTTGAGATTCGAAGTCGTACATTGCATGACCTTTCAATGGTTTGCCGAAATTTCAGCAGCTGTTATTTGCCCGCGGTGGCGGTGCCGGATTGCGAAGGGACGACGACCTTGAGCGGTTTTACGAGAGAATCCTCGTGCGAAGCCGGCGCGGCTGTCTCTTCGTTTTTGGCCTTGGTGGACTCGGAGCGAGTGATTTCCTCATCGAGTGCATCGATGTCGGCGTCCTCGACCACGGCGTTGAGCGACTCAAAAACGCGGTTCTTGAGCAGCGCGGTGTGCACACCTTCTGTCAGGTCGTGAAGCTTCTTAAACGCACGCTCGAGCTTGGCGTCGCGCTCGTCATCGGAGGTATCCATTCCGAGCATGCTCACGAGCACCTGCTCAAACATCGAGGACTCGCGGTTGGCGGAAGACACGTACTGACGCAGGTTGCGCGGCTCGATATGGAAGCGTGACAGCTCGGAGCAGTAGCGGATGATCGGGAAATCGCGACCATCGACGAGCTCTCGATTCTGCGGGCTCTTGATGATGCGAATGAGGTCGTTTTCGGCAAGGGAGCGGATAAACGAAATCTCGACGCCCAGCATATCGGGAATGGTCTCGATGGGATGCAGCTTTTGCTTAGTCTCCTTGGGCTCCGTCTTGAGCGGAACATCGGACAGCAAGCCCACCTCGTAGGCGAGCGTTGATAGGTCCGTGGCGTTTTCCAAGCGCTGCTTAATCACGTTGAGCGGCATGTAGCGGGTCTTCTGCAAGTGCAGGATGACCTCCAGGCGATCAACGTCCTCCTTCGAGTACTGACGGTATCCCTTAGGCGTACGATGAGGGGTAATGAGCCCCTCATCCTCTAGAAATCTAATTTTTGAGTTCGAAAGATCGGGGTATGCGCCTCGAAGTAGGTTGACGACTTGGCCGATACTCAGATAGTTGCGTTCGGCCATGCCCTACTCACCGGTTTCGATGCGCTCCGGCGTGCTCTCGTGGTAGATGAGCGTAAACGTACCGATCTGGACGGAAGAACCGTCGTGCAGCGGGGCTGCGTTGACAATGGCGCCGTCGACCCAGGTGCCATTGAGCGAGCCCAGGTCCTCGATGCGAGCGCCGAGGCCCTCGCGAATAATGCGCGCATGGCTGCGCGAAACGGTCATGTCGTTGAGGAAGATGCCGTTCGCAGGATCGCGGCCGATGGTGGTCACGTCGTCCTCGAGCTCAAAGGCGGCACCAGTCTGCGGACCCTTGACGATGGACAGAACGGGGGCGGTGATGCGCACGTTGGCCATGAGGTCGGGAACGGTGACGTCGCTTGAAGGCACGCGGAATACGCAGGTAGCGTCAGCAGTCTTATCATTCTGAGGCATATTGTTAACCATGTTGTCCATGACAACCCCTAACTTGTCGCGGACGTGCCGCAAATAATGAACCGTACGTAATCATACCCCAACGAATCAGTCTTCGATTTCAGGGTTCAGAAAGTCAATGTCCTCGTCCTCGGGATGCGCGAGAGCCTGTTTAATGGCCACTCCGCCCTTAATGGAGTAGATGACAGCCGTGAGCATGGAGAAGATCACGCCGCCGTACACAAAGAAGATGCCGAGGGGCACCGAGCTTCCGTTGAGGCCCGGGAAGGCCGTAAGGGATGAAGGTAGAAGATGCAGGCCGTCAATAACGGGGAACCCGAGCAGCATGAGCGAGAAGCCGGTCATGAGCAGTGCAGTGGCAATCTTTCCGGGAAAGACGACATCGATGGGGCGACGGTGATAATGACGAACGATAAGCGTGCCGATGCCCAGATAGATGTCGCGGCCAATAATGAGCACGCAGACCCAGATGGGCAGCTCTCCGCGGACCACCAGGCCAAGTACGCCGGTGAACAGCAGCGCGCGGTCGCAAATGGGATCCATGACCTTGCCGAGCCACGAGACCGTCTTAGTCATACGGGCGATCTGACCGTCCATCCAGTCGGTGGAGGCGGCGACGGCGTAGATAACGATGGCGATGACGCGGTTGTTGTCCGTCACAAACAGGTACAGAAATACCAGGGTGAGGATCAGGCGCGTAAAGGTGATGAAATTGGAGATCGTAAAGATCTTATTCGACGGGTAATCGGAAGTGCCGATAAGCTCCTTTTTGATCTTCTTTTTGATGCCCACAGGACTCCCCCGCTGGTTAACGACAAAACTTTCGATACTATACCCGTTCCGGCGATGTCTATCCAGCGTAAGCATAGAGAGTCCAGACATGTGGAGGGCGCTGTCGCAACGTGAATGTGCCGTTTTTGTGTACGTCAGCCTCCAAACATGTCATAAATTGTCGTTTTTGGAGGATGACGTACAAGTTTTTGTTAAGCGAAAGTATCGATTAATAAAGCCGTTGATTCTTCGTTGCTTACTTTATTTATTCTTAACAAAAAAGGTCAGGCACTAGGTGCCTGACCTGTAAACTTCTGGGCAGGACGACTGGATTCGAACCAGCGACCCCTTGACCCCCAGCGAGGTCAGAATGACCCTGACCTGTGCTTAATTTGTTAAAACACGCGCAGATAGCGCAAGTAGCGCATTTCCGCATTTGCAAATTTTACCAGCTCAGCGCGGTCTGTCCAGATAGCATATTTTCGGCTTCGAGGAGCGCGGTGCAGCCAATGACTTAATCAACGGGGGTGGGAGCCCCGAATCGTCGTCTCTCTGGGTTCCCGCAGGTGGGCCCTTCTGTTTCTAATCAACTGCGGATTCAGGAGCTATGTGGTCAATATAATACCGTTGAACCCGCATATCGATACCGCTCAGCCATTCGCCTCGCCCCCGTCGCACGTATCTTCATCCGGTCTGTTACTTTTAATCTAACAATTCTTTGAGGAACGTAGGTGCTTCTAAATGTACTGTCGACTTCTTCTCAAGCTAATCCTAAGAGACAAGGCCGTATGGATCTCTACGCTCGTTCTTGCTGCAGCCTTTTCCGTCCCCATTGCGTTCAATTCACCCATCTACGGCCCCTTCTTTATGAAGCAGGGCATGCAGGGCTTTGTCGACGCATTCAATACGCGCGCGCCCCAGGCCAGCGGCACAGACCTATCGCCAGAGCAGCAAGATGACGCTGAGCTTGCAAGATACGCGAACGCCGCCCTCGCCGCTCAAACCGACGCCGCCTTTCTCGACTCTGCCGAGAGCTACTACGCGCTCATGGGCGAGGGCTTCCAATCCGGGTCCATCGTGGGGGACCAGGAGACCAATGACGCAGAGCTCGCATATTGCCGCGCTCTGAGCAGCTCCGGCATCGCGGATATCCCGGCCTCCGCAAACGACCTGCCGTTCCTCTCCTTCCTGCCCTACGCCATTGCCCAGGCGCCGTCCTTCCTTCCCTTCATCCCCTTCCTTCTCTCGTCGATACTCGTGCTCGGCGCCACAAGGCCCGGGACCCTGGCGGCGAAGGCGCCCGTGCCCAAATTCCGGCGCCTTATCCAGATCGTGTTTTCGATAATCGCCGCGGGGACCGCGATGCTCCTCGCCGGCCTTGCGCCCGGGGGCATTTACGCCTTGGTCCTAAACGGCTTCGGGCAGATCGGGTACCCGATCGCCTTCTTCCATGACGGCGCGCTTACCACCACGACTGCGGGAGACGTCTTCACGACCCTGCTTCTCGCGCTGCTCGCGGGTGGAACCTTGATATCCGTTTGTTCCGTCGTCCTATCGACCGCAACGAGGCGCGTCCTCGCGGGCCCCCTTGCCTCCGCGCTGCTTGTCGCGGCCCCGGTATTCCCGTTACTGTCCGATTCGGCGCTGGAGCATAACGCCGCGCTCAATCTCCTGCCGCTGGCCGTGTTCTCGCCTATCGAGGCAACGGGTTACGTGGGATGCTTCCCGACAGAATTCATTGGCTCCGGTTCGGGCGGCGCATCGATGCTTGCCGTGGCCCTGGCATACGTCGCGGTCCTTTTCGCGGTCGGCTCCGTTGCGGCACGTTCGCCCAAACAGCCTGGACCCGCGAAAAAGCACCATGGGCTCGAGCTTCTGGACGTGAGCGTGGGATACGGGAGCACGACGATACTTTCGATCGGGTCGCTTTTCCTGAGCCCGGGAACGGTGGCGGGCCTCGTTGCCCCCAACGGCTCGGGGAAAACCACCCTTCTTGAAGCGCTGTCGGGCCAATTTCCCACCCGCATCCGCTCGGGAAGCCTGTTGGCAGACGGAATCTACCAACGTCGATCAGCCGAATTTGCAGAACTCGTCTACCTGAGCTCTTCGGGCAGCGCGGATCTCTACCCCACGCTATCGGCCGCGAGCACCTCTCTTTCGTTAGGGAGGCGTGGAAATCGGCCGCCGACATCGACTCGCTCTGCAGCTCCCTCGGAATCTCCCCATATCTCGACAAGCCGACCCGTAAACTCTCGACAGGAATGAAGCAGCAGGTAAAGCTTGCCATGGCGATATCGACCGGTTGCCCGTACCTTATCCTCGATGAACCGCTGAACGGCCTCGATCCGGGAAAACGGAAAACCTCCTGCGACGCGATGCGCAGCGAAGTGGCGCGGGGACGCAGCGTGCTCATTTCAAGCCATCTACTCGACGACCTGGCAGACCTTACCAACTCGTTCTACTTCATCGAAGCCGGCACGCTCGTGGAAAAGATCAAGTCGTCCTCGCAGACGCTCAAGCAGGAATACCTCGATACATACGAGGGAGGTGAATGACATGATAGGCAAGAGCTATGCAAAGATAGCGATTGTTGGCTTTGTACTTTGTCTTGCAATGGTGCTATGTGCATCATTTGCGAGGTATAGGTCCGAGCAGTCGTTCATCGATGGCGCTGAAAATGGGTTTGGCATAGACGGGATGTATGTCAACGATGGCGCGACCAGGCCGTCTATGGCGATTCTTGCAGGCGAAGACATGGAATGGCAAATCTGTAATGACGATGGCTCTTGTCTGAGTGGTCGTTTGGCCGCAACGAGCGACCCGAATTCGTTCGATCTTCTCGACAATGATGGATCGGATTGCGGTTCAGTTCACCTGTCGTATGCATCACGAGACGGGATGGACGGCATTCTCTACGTCTCCCACGAGACTGGCGATTTCAAGATGCGCAGGACTAACCGAGTGCCGGCTTTTATCGAGGAGTGAGAACTCCCGGCGGTCTGCCGATCAGGCCGCCGGGGTATCGAACCCCGCATTCATCCGTACACACACGGATGAATGCGGGAAGTGTCCGGATGAAGTTGATAATCAAGGAAACAATGCCGTTCTGCCTGGGACGGCTTTGGCCTGGACTTTAACTACAACATCGCGATCGACACTTATCAGCTCGCGCGACGCGCATGGCCAGATCTCGGACGCTGGTGCATGGAGGACCTTCGAGATTTACTGTACATCCAAAACGACGACGCACACCGCGTGCTCGCCGACTGCGAAGACGAGTTGGCTGTCTACAATGCGATCAGAAACGGCGTGAAGTCCGGAGAGCTTTCTGTCGAACCGCCGCGCCGTCGCGCGAGCCGACCGGGCAACCCGGGCAATCTGGTCCCGGCTCTCCCGGTCGTATTCCTACGATATCGCCCCTAGATCACCAATGTGTCAGATAAAGAATGAGGCAATGGCTGTGATCACGCCTACGGCGGACGCAACGACTGCGCCTTTTTTCCTCTCCTTTAGTCCGACGAATAGGGTTGCCGTAAAGTAAAGGGCGGAAATGCAGTCTATGGCAAGCAAAACGAGTTCCTTGGGCGGTTTCAGCAAAAGGTCGCTAGCAAAGAGTAATGCAAGCAGGGCAAAGCCGATTGTGACCAAGTATCTCGATTGATTTTGCGACAGCATGGCAACTGCCTTTCAGAACATGCAAGTGAAAAGTCGGTACGATGTCATTGCGGTTGCAAACAAGCCGCCGTCAGGACCGGTTGTCACGAGACCGGCGATAACGCATTTTCTCGGTTTCCAGCTCATGACAGACCCCTCTCTCATGGTGCAACGCATACATTATGAGATATGCACATTATCTCGCTAATCAATTTCAATATCCATCATCCAACTAAAGAATACTGACTCACTGGTTCAGCGACGATGCGTTTTTACCCTCGCGTTCCCACTCGCCGCGTTGGCGGTCGGAAGGGTCTCCGTCTCGCAATCAGCGACCTTGTAACCGTATCTGTCGAGCCAGGCGGCAAGCACGTCCCAATCGACGCGCTTCCAGTCGCCGCCCGGCGCGTGCTGCATCACGAGGCCTCCGGCGACCATGAGCGCGTGGATATGCCCTCCTTGCAGGCCAGCGATGATCCCGCCGGTGCATACGATGCCAGGTCGCTGTGCCGGCATGGCGCAAACGTATTGGCCTTTGTGCCCCTTTTGGCAACTTTAGCATGGCTGTAGGTTAAACCAACCCACAGCCATGAGCACGTTAACGTAGTATTATGCTAATTACACGGATAAGGCAGGGGTATTTTTCTTTGGCGAATAAATTTGTATTTCATGGCAAGGGGAGTGGCGTTAAGGTTTTCATCGCTATATCAGTTGCCGTGTTCGCATTCTCTGCGCTATTTCTAAAAGTGGAGCGTTGCCAAAAAGATAGCGGAGGTGACTATTCACATTTGTGGTTCGTGAGCGGATTGGTGTTGAACGTTGACAGCTCTGGCGATTTTACCATGTCGGTCGAAAGCGAAGATCCATATAACGACGGGTCTGATCGTCTGACCATTCTGGTTGATTCAGAACATACGCGCTATGTAAGCGATAGCCCCGTGAGCGTTGGGTCTAAAGTCAAGGTAGGCTATTTTCTCGATTCCCGAAAGAAAAATACGATTCGCTGCTCTTCTGTGGATGTGTTGGAATAATTTTTGAGTAACTATCAGTAAAAAGCTGCGAGCAAAGGCCGCTCCACGTGGGGCGGCCTTTTTGGTGGATAGACGTTGCGGAGGATGATTGATTGACGTTTTTACTCCGCATGGAAATCGAGTGAGGATTCTGTTCCGCGAGGGGCGTGTTTTGAGGCTCTTGGCGGTACGTAATTCTCGTTCGGCGTCTTGACGGGACAAAACCCTCGGTTGACTTTTTGAAGCGTCCCTAGAATCAGCTGTTACGATAAAAACGGGGGTAACTCCGCGGACACGGCCTAGCGCGCTGCCATCCAGTGCCGATTCTGCCATACTCGCAATTCGGCGAGGATGAGGTGTATGAATTGATCGGGGCTTATAGGACAAAATGTGTGTCCTATAAGCCCCAAGGATGACGATTCCAATACGGATGACGACACCAAAACCGGCATCGACGGTTCCATGGACGATTCGGATTCCAAATAGGCCCTGTTAGTTGATCTACTTCTTTGCCGGTGTCGTATACGATACCGCTATACCCGCGGCAATTGCCATGAGACAGCTCGCGATGAATCCGAACTCATACTTCAAAACGTTTGTTGCGGTCAGGGCGATAATCAACACGGTCGCAATTTGCAGAATTATCATTATTGCGAAGAGATTGATTCCTTGTTTGGCCGAAGTCGCTGAGTGAGTTTGGCTTTGTTGATTCAGGTTGTAGCTGACAACAAAAGCGACCAGTTCGCTTGATACGGGGCCGACTACATAGAAAAAGATTGCGTCAATGAAGCCTATAGTGTTGTAAGTTGTTTCGCCGGAAAAAACAGCGTATAAAGCATATCCAAATCTTGGCTGATTCATGTATGAGTACGAAAAGACGAAGAGCGTCAATATTGCTAATACCAGAAGTGCATTCAGGACAAATCGTTTGCTTTTCATCGATCGCTCCTTCCGGGTGACTCTTATTTGTAATTCTACAGCATCCATTTGTTTTTCAAAGAATTTGACTGTCCTAAATAACATGCACTTTCGCTGCCTTGATTATCAACTTCATCCGAACACCTCCCACATTCATCCGCACATGTGCGGATGAATGTGGGAACCCGGTACCCTGAGGGCCGGACCGGCCGGCCCCGGGAGATCGGAGGACGGCCGGTCCGGAAAGAGGAAGAAGGGTTCCGCGGAGGCGGCCCCGAGGGCCTACGGCAGGCTCACCAGGCACGAGCGGGACACGGTCCAGAGGATGCTGGAGCGCAGGGCCTCGTGCAGGGAGATCGCCAGGGAGCTGGGCAGGTCGCCCTCGGCGGTGAGCGCCGAGGTGGCTTCGCACAGGTTCGTGACGGCGCCGAAGTCCAGGCGCGGCGAGCGCGTCGACGGCTCGGCCGACCTGTCGGCGGCCTGCCCGCGCCTGGCGGCGTGGCCGCGCTGCTGCAACGGGTGCGGCCGGTACCGTGCGATCGGCTGCAAGCGCCGCCCGCACGTATTCTGTGTTTCGTCAAGAGGATTTGAGCAAAAAGAGCATCGGAAATTGAGCAGTCGCAGCATCGGAAGCGCGCACGCTTTTTGAGCGGCTAGCCCTCCTGCATGAGGGCATGGCGGACGCGGTAGGACTCGCCGCGGAACTGGACGAGCCTCCCGTGGTGGACGATGCGGTCGATCACGGCGGCGGCCATCTGGTCGTCCCCGAACACCGACCCCCACCTGCTGAACTCCAGGTTCGTGGTGATTACCACCGACTGCCTCTCGTATGCGTCGGCGAAGACCTGGAAGAGCAGCCTCGCCCCGTCCGCGTCGAGCGGGAGAAACCCGAGCTCGTCGATGACGAGCAGGCGGGCCTTGCCGATGAGCGCGGCCTCCCGGTCGAGCCTCCCGTCGTCGCGGGCGCGCCTCAGGCGCATCACGAGCGAGGACGCCGTGAAGAAGCGCGCCTCGAGCCTCCTCTCGCACGCCAGCGCGCAGAGGGCCGACGCCATGTGCGTCTTGCCGGTGCCGACGTCGCCCATGAGCACGAGGTCCTCCCTGCGCCCGACGAAGTCGAGCGCGAGCAGCGACTCGCGCCCCATGCCCTCCGGCCACGACACGGCCGACCAGTCGTAGCCGTCGAAGGTCTTGGGCGCCGGCAGCGCGCAGCGCCTGAGCAGCGTCGCGCGCTTCGAGGCCTCGCGGCTGGACCTCTCCGCCTCGAGGTAGCCCGCCAGGTACTCCACCTGCTTCGGGGTGCCGAGCCTCGACCACTCCTCCAGGACGGCGGTGGTGAGCGAGCACGACCGCCCGGCCTCCACGACCCTGCGGGCCAGCTCCTCGCTAGCTGCCATCGGCGACCGCCCCCTTCAGGAACCCGTCGTAGACCGACAGGTCGGCCCCGCCGGCCCCGCCGAGAGGGCGCGCGCAGAGAGGGGCGATGCCCCGCTGGCCTAGCCTAAGGGCGAAAACGGAATAGACGGACCGACCGTCCGGCTGAGTCTGGGAAGAGGTGCCGGGCGGCGGGCGGAGCATGGCCACCGGACCCATCGAAACACATCTCCACCGTTCCTTCAACTGGGAAAACGACGCCCCGTGGCCTGAATGGGGCCTCGGGGGCGTTCGGCTAACTGCGGGAACGGCCTATCCGCTCAATGTGTTCGGCTGAGATCGGAAATCAACCATATTATGGGCACAGTCGGCATTTGGGTTGGATAGCCTCGCACCGGAGGAATCAACATGAGTACAAGTAGCTACAAACCGCAAAAAGGCCGTGGCCTCCCGTGGCCTTTAGACACGGACGCTCCATCGGTTGCCGATCAGGCCGAGACGCCTAGCGAGATGGAGGCGGCGCTTGACGTTCGACAGGATGAGATTGCAAAGAGCGAGATCCTGAGTGGAATCAACAGGCCATCCTACGACTCATTATTTGCGGTCGCGAAGAATCGCGTCCAGCTTGCGATTCTGATCATGATTTGCTCCTTCCAGACGTCCAAAGGGCCTAATAGGAAGGATGCCAACGGAAAAGAACTTACAAAAGGTCTTTTCATGCGTCAGGACAAGCTCGAAAAAAAGTCTGTTCGACTCAACCGACTGTATCGAAAGCTCTGGGCGAGCTGGCTCATCGAGGCATCATCATGAAGACCGATGGGGTGTGGGTCATCGTTTGGGCTCAGCTCGATATTCAAGCGCGTGAGGCCGGATGGGATCCGCGCGCGGACGCGGACGGCGAGGTCGGACGTGAAAGCCGGACCGCAGAGGTATCGAGCGCACGCGGCCAGGGCCTCGAGGGCGCCTGGCGGGTAGGGAGATCCGAGCATGAGGCAGGACAACGCGCAGGCCCGCGAAAGGTTCACGAGCTCCCCCGCGACGCGGCTGGACCCTCGGCTGCCCCTCGTAAAGGATGCAGAAGACACGGTCGAGGTCCGACGGTTCGACCAGGCTGTACCGGCAGTCCGCGTACAGTGCGCAGCCCCTCCCGCGCGGGTCGCCGTCCGAGTCCTCATCCGGCTCATGATGGCGCACCTCAACCCAAAGGGCCTCCAACACGTCGTCGAACCCGAAATCGAGCTCCGCCTGGACGCTCTCGCCGAGCGCATCGCCCAGGGCGAGCTCCGGCACCTTCGTCACACGGCCGTCCAGCCACTCAATCTCTGTCATCGCGCGCATGGTGCAAGCCCCTTCCGACACGGGATTGTCAGCTCAACCCGACCCTTACCCATACGGACGAACATAACTCGCCAGGGGGAAGCCCCTGAAGGCCGTGCGCCACAACATGAGGCCGAATCCGCCCCCGGCTGGACAGGCCAACAACGAAGGAGCACACGGAACCGGCGCGGCGTTACAACCGTCCCGGCAAGCGTGTCACTTGGCCAAGTCATGATGCCGACAAACCCGGAAATGCTCCAACGGAGCGCCGAACGAGCGTAACAATATAAAGCCGTGCAACACGTGTTGGACGACCGGAACATCCCAAACAAAGGCCTGTAGGTCCCACCTTCAAGCCCAATAGCAAAATGTGCATCAGCGGATTTGCAGCGATACAAGTCTCAACCGTCACCATCACACCGCAGCGCGCCTAGTCCCACTCATCCTACTGCAAATGTCCCAGAACGAGAAAACGACCAGCTTAACATGCCAACCTTTATATCCGCACGCGCGTAATTCAACTCATAAGGACCGGCTATCCCTTACCTGTGACACAATCTCAAACGCACAGAACAGAATCATCAGTCCAATCATCGTATAAGAGGCAGCCGAACCTTCAAGCACTATTCCACAAAGAACAATCTCCGCGCAGCCAATAAGAACTGTTATCAGGCGCTCTGCCTTTTTGCTCTCGCCGCTCGCATAAAAAGGCGGCAAAGTGCACAAGATCACATATAGCCCGGGAAGGGAATACAGGATCGATAGTCCAAGTCCCCCATCAACCGCAGTGCTTTGCGTAAGAATCAACTGAACCCAAACGGCAATTATCACTGAGCAGGTTGTCGATAAAAGAAGACTAGAAATATAGCACGCAACAAAGTCCCGTCGCATTCGAGCAGAGAAATCCGCGAACTCTCTTCGCCGCGTGGAAACAATAAGGTACACAGAAATTGCAATAGAACCAATCAGAGAAAACAGCGGAACAACCAGCAATTCAAGCTTATTACCCCATCGATCAACCACACCCCCACTCCAATGAGCGGGAATTGTATCAGGGAGGACTGACCAAGCCGCCCATAGAATCAGAAATGGAAGAATAGAGAGGATGAAAGATGATAACACTGCAGTAGTTTTTTTGAGGCTCTCATCGATTCCGCATCTCCTTGCGCGCCCACATTCCACTCCGCCTTAAATCAAGTATACGTTTTGGAACGGGATGTCACTCCGAACGCCTTACCCTCTTAGTGTGAATGCCGCTGCGGCATTGTTGACTCATCCTTAGTAATCGCGTCTATCCTCTGCAGCATCAGCCAAAGCAATCCGAGAGGAGCCGCACATGCATGCAGCGGAAATTCCTTTCGGGGGGTATCTCCCAGATTTACCCGCCGCCCGAAGGGGCAGTCGACAGTCGAGTACGTACTGATCATCGCGATCATCGTCCTGGTGGCGCTGATCGCGGGACCGTGGGTCTCGTCGGCGATCACAAACCAGTTCAACACGGTGGCGGGGACGCTCGGCAACGGAATCTCAAAGGGGAGCTGGGAGTCGGGCGGCACGGGCGGCGGCAACGGGTCGTTGACCGACGCCGACATCGTGGACCCCGTTCACGGGATAGCGTTCGCCGTGTACTCGGAGGACGACCACAGCCTCATGTTCTACAAGCGCCGCGGGGTCCCCAGAGTCGGTGACATGCTCAACAGCCGCCGCGTGACGGCGGTGTATACGGGGTTCGAAAATGGATACGCCACCGCGACCGTGGGAAACGACGGCAAGACGACTGCCCCCTGGTGGCCTAACAGAAATAATATCGTGGCCGTAAAGGCCATTGACGATGGCATAGAAATCCACTCGTTGGCATTTTGCTTTCAGTACATGGAGAACTGCAAGAGCTTTGATCTGGCAAAGTTCGACATGTCGAACTGCACAAATCTGCAGCACGCATTCGCGTATTGCGGCAATGCGACTTCCTTCAGTATTTCAAGCTGGGATACGTCCTCGGTCGTCGAATTCGACTCGGCGCTCAAAAACCTTTACAAGGTCGAGGAGATTGACATCTCCGGATGGTCGACGCGGAAAGCCGGCGATTTACGTCTCCTTTTTTCCACCGACAGTTCGCTGAAAAGCGTGAAATTTGGACCAGGGTGGAAGACCTCAGATGTTATGGATATGCTCGGCATGTTTAGCTATTGCAAAAATCTAAACCTCGACTGTTCCGATTGGAATGTCCCAACCTATGCCAATCATAGTGACTTCAATCACTGCGCCCCCGGCGTTATCCTTCCGAAGGCGTGGCAGTAGGTCTGAAGAAACAAAACGGCAAGCAGTTTATGTGGCGCGGGCACCCGTGCCGCCGTTGCCTCAGCGGCACGTTACGGGCTAGTCGGTTCGATTTAACGTACGCTCTGCATGCAATATCAATCCCCATGCGAAGGGAGTGTCGCATATGCATGCAGCGGCAATTAACCTTCGGGGGGTGGTTATCTCCTAGGAATACCCGCCTCCGAGGCCAAGGAGCCATCGAGTACGTTCTGGTCATCGCGATTATCGTCCTGGTTGTGATGATAGCCGGCCCTTGGGTCTCGTCGGCAATCAGGAACCAGTTCAACACGGTGGCGGGAGTATTGGTAAACGGGACAGCAGGTGGGACTTGGGAACCGAGCGGTTCCGGCAGCGGTAACGGCGCGGGTTCCGCGACCGTCCAGGCGGCGCTCGCCAAGGACGCGAAGGACACGCGAAGGACTGGACCCTCGGTGAGCAGAAGGCAGTTGCCGAGGGCATCGCCGCCAAGGGCGAGGCGTCGCCCGCCTACGCCAAGGCGAAGGCCGCGATGGATGCCGGCACCGAGTTCTCGATGAAGCTCACCGATGGCAAGACGCTGACTTACCGCATTATCGGCATCAATCATGATGACCCTGCAGGCGGATCCGGCAAGGCGGGCCTCACGTTCCTCACCACCACGACGGGCATTTGGTCCCCCATGAACGCGATTGACACCAACGCCGGCGGTTGGGAGAAGTCTGAACTCCGTCAGAAAATGAACTCCGGCAAGATCTGGAATCTGATGCCCTCCGATTTCCAGTCCAAGGTGAAGGCCGTCAAAAAGCTATCGAACAATGTCGGGGGCGGTGATGAGAACAAGAACGCCGCCGTGACGGCTACCTCGGACAAGCTGTTCCTGCTCAGCTACTCTGAGATCGCCCCCCACCTCCTATTGGGCATCCTATCCCTGGACTTCCTCCGAGGGCACCCAGTACGAGGCCTTCAAAGGCAAGGTGACGGAGAACTATAATCCCAACTCTGCCATTGCCATTGGCAGCGGTTGGTGGGAGCGTTCGGTGTTTCCGAACGCCTCGAAGGGCTTCCTCCATGTCGACAGCAGCGGCAATCCGTCGGACAGCAACTCCGCGCCGGGCTGGTTTTGCGTCTCCCCCGCCTGGTGCTTCTAGCTTGTCTAGCGCAAAGCCCGCGTTACCCCGCGCGTGCTTTCTTTTGGCGACCGAACGAACGGCTTCAGGTTCATGGCACGGGTAGTCGGATTGAAGAGAAATGGGGTCATACAGCGGCTCTCAGAGCGCCTGCCGCACTCCCCCGCCATTACCTCTGCTGCGTCCTCGTATAGAGTCCATCCTGCTTGGTGTTTCGAGTTCGGGGCGTATACGGTGGGTGGATAATGGATTCACTTCGATGACGGCGTTTACGGGAGCGACCATGGCGATGCGCGAGATCGCGGTCAAGTTCGATGAGGGCGAAATGGCCTTGATTCAGGGCCATGCGGACGCCACGGGCATGACCTTTTCCGAGTTCGTGAGAAGGGCCGCGTTCGAGAAGGCTGAGGACATGGCGGACATCGAGGCCTACAACGAGGCTTTGGACGGGGACGGCGGCACTCGCTACCCGATGGAAGAGGTCGTGCGCATGGCGGTGGAGGCTGAGTGATTGTCCACACGCGTTGTCTGTCTCGGCTCTAAAGGCTTCTCTTGGGCGGGGTTCTGCTTATAGCCGGGTCCCGCTTTTTTGCGGCTTTCAGTTGTCTTTCTGAAGGTATGAAATGGCTGCCTCGATATGAATACGGTCGGCATTCGAAGCGGACGTTATAGCCGCGCTAATAGCGCATGACTTTCTCCCCTGCCGTCATCGTTGCCGCAGCGGCAAGACCGTTGCAAATACTTGGAATAGCCCTACGCTCGGCTCGTATTGCAAACCCCGAGTGAAGGGAGCCGTATATGCATGCAGCGGCAATTAACCTTCGGGGGGGGGTCGCTCCTGAAACGACCCGCTTCCGAGGGCAATCAATTATCGAGTACGTCCTGATCATTGCCGTCATCGGCCTGGTCATCGTGTTCGCGGGACCCGGCGTGGCCGGAGCCATCCGAAACCAGTTCAACCTGGTCGGCAACACGGTGAACAATGGGACGGTCGGCGGCGTCGAGGGAGGCGCGTCCGGTGGCGGCTCCGCAGGCGCCGATTCCGCGGCCGTCCAGGTGGCCATCGCCAAGGACGCGAAGGACTGGACCCTCGACGAGCAAGAGGCGGTTGCCAAAGACATTGCCAAGAACGGTACATCGTCTATCGCCTACGCCAAGGCCAAGGCCGCCATGGATGCCGGCACCAAGTTCTCGATGAAGCTGACCAATGGCAAGACGCTCGAGTACCGTATCATCGGCATCAACCACGACGACTTGGCCGATGGTAGCGGCATGGCAGGCTTGACGTTCGAGGCGACCAACTCTGCCTTGGGTAGCCAGAGAATGAACGCTACGGACACCAATGCCGGTGGTTGGGATAAGTCCGAGCTCCGTACCCGCCTCAACAGCGGTGACCTCTGGTTGCTCCTGCCCAGCGAGCTCCAGTCAAAGGTGAAACCCGTCACAAAGACAACCGATAACGTTGGCGGTAACTGGGGCGGTGCCCCCTCAGCGACGACCGACAAGGTTTTTCTGCTCTCGGCAACCGAAGTATACGGGGATATGCAATCTGACGGCATCCAGTACGAGTGCTACAAATCCAAGGGCGTGACGGGGTCGAACTATTCCGGTGCATCAGGCTATAGCCACTGGACTCGTTCCGTGAGACCGCGCAGCTCCACATCCTTTCGCTATGTTCAAAGCGGCGGTATTTGCTACAGCTACAGCGCGACGGACTCGTTTTATGTCCTCCCCGCTTTCTGCTTCTGATCTCTTTCATCGCAAAGCCCCCGCAATCCTGCGAGGGCTTTTCTTTTGGCGATTACTCAAACAATTCGAGGTTCATTGTACAGGTAATCGGGTTGAGGAGAAATGGGGTCATACAGCGGCTCTCAGAGCGCCTGCCGCACTTCCCCGCCATTACCTTTGCGGCATCCTCGTATGGAGTCCATCCTGGTTGGCGTTTTGTTGTAACCGCTCACTTGTCCACAGATCAAGTGAACTGCTGGAATAAATACAGCGACACACTAGTTCGTTACAGTCGCCATATCTGCGTAAATCGCCGCGATAAATACAGCCTGTAATCGTCTGTATACCAGCTACGCGTATGTAGATTCATGTCGCGTTAATAAATCGGCTCAAGCGCGTGCAAAACGCGCAAGTAACCGCAAAAAGCGATTATCGCGCAGGTAGATTTTTGGCACCCTGTTGCTTAATCAAAATTAAGCAATTGCTTAAAACAAAAAAGGTCAGGCACTATGGCCTGACCTGCAAACTTCTGGTCGGGACGACTGGATTCGAACCAGCGACCCCTTGACCCCCAGTCAAGTGCGCTACCAAGCTGCGCCACGTCCCGAAGCTTTTGTTTGTTGCTCTGCTCTCGCTCGCAACAGGGAATATATTAACCCGAAACTTTAGACTTGTGCAAGAACTTTTTTATAAATTTTGAAGCAAGTCCAAAATTGTATCTGCGAGCTTGTGTTTTGTTAGCACGGGAAGTTCTTGCGTACCCGCTGTACTCACGATCCAGGCCTTGTTGGTATCGGTTCCAAAGCCCGAATCGGCGCGCGAGACATCGTTGGCGATAATGGCATCGCAGCCCTTGCGGGCCAATTTGCGCTCGGCGTACTCGACAACGTTATCGGTCTCGGCCGCAAATCCGATTACGCACCGCTCGCCCTTCTGGCGCGAGAGCTCGGCCAAAATATCGACCGTCTCGACAAGCTCGATGCAATCCAAGCGTTCGTTGGACTTTTTGAGTTTATGGTCCGCCGGGTCCGCAGGCGTGTAGTCGGCGACGGCAGCGGCGCAAATGGCCGCGTCGGCCGTCTGGAAGGCGCTCAGTGCCGCCTGGAGCATCTCTGCGGCGGTCTGCACGCGCACGCAATCCACGCCGCGGGGCACATCGACCGATGTCGGTCCCAACACGAGCGTGACCGCAGCACCACGGCGAGCAGCCTCCCCCGCCAGGGCGATGCCCATCTTGCCCGAAGAGCGGTTGCCAATGAAGCGCACCGGGTCGATAGGTTCGTGCGTGGGGCCGGCGGTAATCACGATGCGCTTACCTGCCAGGTCCTGAGGCGCGGGGTTGAGCACCTCACAGACAGCCTCGACGATGTCCTCGGGCTCGCTCATGCGTCCCGTGTCCACGTCGCCGCAGGCAAGGTAGCCGCTGCCGGGCCCCACCACATGGACACCGCGCTCGCGCAGCGTGGCCATGTTGGCCTGCGTCGCCGTCGCCTTCCACATGCCGTTGTTCATAGCGGGTGCGATCACGATGGGTCGCGGCGTCGCAAGCAGCGTGGTGGAGATGAGGTCATCGGCGACGCCGTTGGCCATCTTGGCAATGATATTGGCCGTCGCGGGCGCCACGACCACCAGGTCGGGCTCCTGCGCCAGCGAAATGTGGTGGATGGGGTCGGAGGGATTGTCGAATAGGCCCACGGCAACGGGCTCGTTGGTGAGCGCACGGAAGGTGAGCGGGCCCACAAACTCGGTGGCATGCTCGCTCATAACGACCTTGACGCGCGCGCCACGCTTTTGCAGCAGGCGCACGATATTGCACGACTTATAGGCGGCGATCCCGCCGGTAATGCCCAGCAGGATCGTTTTTCCCTCAAGTTGCATTGAATTGTTGGATGCCGCCATCGTTTAAGCTTCCTTGCTCGGGAGCACCAGGAGGCGGTGGCAGTACGGGCAGTGCGTAATCTCGCTACCGTCGTGGTTGAGGTCGCTCATGGACGATGCCTGCAGCGCGGTGTGGCAGACCGTGGGGATGTTGCCCTGGATGGTCTCGACAGCCAGGCCGCGGAACTGCTTGAGCAGACGCTCGTAGTCGGTGAGAACGTCGGCCGGCAGCGTGGCAGCAAGCGCGGTGCGCTCCTTAGCGGCGGCGTCAATCTGAGCCTGCAGGTCGGCAGCCTTGGCGCGGGCGGCCTTGGTATCGGCCTTCACGCCCTCCTCGAACTTGGCGATGATTGCCTGCGTGCGGGCCTCGCGGTCGAGCGCCTCCTTATGGGCGACAACGACGTCCTTGCGGGTGTGCTCAATCTTGTCCAGACGCTTTGCCAGGGTGGCAAGCTCATTCTCCAGGTCCTGCACCTCGCGGTAATCAGAACCGTCGACGTGACGCTTCTTGGCAGCCTCGATGGCGTTGTTGGTCTGAATCTCGGTGGTATTGAGATCGTCGAGCTCAATGTCCAGATCCTTGCGCTGGGCGTAGAGCTTGGTCATCTCGGACTTGAGCTTCACATAGGTCTTGCGCTTGGAAGCGAGCTCCTTGAGCTCCGGCATATTGGCAAGTTCGCTCTTGTTGCGGGCGAGCTCCAAATCGATCTGTTGCAGCTTGAGTAGCGTAGCGCCGGCGCTCATAAGTTCTCTCCTTTTGTCACAGTCCACCATTGGCAAGGGTTCAGTATTTTAATCGCATGACGGGGGTCGACCCCGGCGTCAACTGCAGAGTTCATCAATATATCAACGAACGGCTCCTCGGAGCGATCGTGTCCGAGCAAGATCACCGGCAGCCCGCGTAAGGCAAGGTCTTGCGCCACGTGGTAGCCCGCCTCGCCCGTCACGACAACGTCCGCGCCCGCGGCGATGGCAAGCTCTCCAAAGTCGCCCAGGGAGCCGCCCAAAATGGCGACGGTGCGGCACGGGCGATCAACTTCGCCCCACACACGCGGGTCGCTGCCGAAGGCTGTGGCAGCACGGGTGGCAAGATCGCGCAGCGTGCACGGGTCGTTGAGCGTTGCAAGCGCGCCCAGGCCGGTGGACTCGGGGTCGTCCACGTGCTCCAGTGAGCTCACGGGTGCGGCACCCAGCAGCTCGCTCAGGCAGACGCGGGCTTCGTGCGAGCGGTCCAGGTTGGTGTGGAGCGATATGATGCTCACGCCGCAACGCGCTGCCTCGTAGAGTGCCGCGCTGCACTGGGGGCGTGCGGCATCAGCTGGGCAAAAGGCCTCAGGAGCCTTGATATAGATAGGGTGATGCGTCAGCAGAACGTTGGCACCGGCCTCGAGAGCGCGGTGCACGTTGGTCTCGGTTGCATCGAGCGCACAGGTCACGCCGGTGATCTCGGCGGCAGGGTCGCCCACGGATAAGCCTACGTGGTCCCAGGGCTCGGTGTCCGTCTTTGGATAGCGTGCCAGCAGAGCGCGCTCGAGCTCGGCGACGATCATGCGACACCCACGATCGACAGCAGCGCTTGGGCAAAGTCGTCCAGATCGGCTGGGTTCACGCGGTCATCGAACGAGATTCGAAGAGCGCCGAGAGCTTGCTCGCGACCGATGCCCATCGCGCTCAAAACATGGCTCGGGTCCATGCTGCCGCTCGAGCAGGCGGAACCGGCCGATACCTCAAAGCCGGCGGCGTCTAGCTTGATGATGAGTTCCTCGGAGTCCATGCCGTCAATGTAGATCGATACCATGCCGGGCAGACGGTCGGCATGCGCATAGTCGCCCATGGTGGCGTGAATGCGCGGATGGGCCGTAAGCTTGGCGTAGAGCTTGTCGGAAAGGGCTTGCAGCTTTTCGCGCTCCTGAGCCACTTGGGGCACCAGCGTGCGGGCAGCAGCGGCAAAGGCTAGCTGCGTGCGCAGGTCCTGCGTGCCGGCGCGACGTCCGGCTTCCTGTCCGCCGCCAAAGATGCGGGGGCGCAGTGGCGTGCGGGTCTTAACGTAGAGCGCGCCGGATGCCACAGGACCGCCAATTTTGTGGGCCGCGACGGACATAGCATCGACGCCCAGCTCGGTGACATCGAGTGGAATGTGCAGATAGCCCTGGATAGCATCGGTGTGGAACACTGCGCCCACGGTATGAGCGGCCGAGGCAAGCTCGCGGATGGGCTGCACCACGCCGGTCTCGTTGTTGGCGACCATAATGCTCACGAGCGCCACGTCGTCGTCGAGCAGATCGACAAGCGCGGCAGGCTCAATGTAGCCCGCGCGGCAGGGCTGCACCAGGTCGACGGTAAAGCCGGCGGCACGCAGCAGCGGCAGGTTGTCCAGAATCGAATCGTGCTCGATGGCCGAAACGATTACACGATCGCGCTTGCGATCGCGCTGACGAGCGCCCTCGGCAAGACCGAGCAGCGCCAGCTGGTTGGCTTCGGTGCCGCCGTTGGTCAGAACAATCTCGGACGGGCGGACGCGTGCGCCAAAGCTATGGGCGATCTCGCGACGGGCAACCTCCAGGCGCGCGGCGGCCTTGCGGCCGAGCGAGTGCAGCGAGTTGGGGTTGACGCCGGCAAGCTCGCTGTCGTCATATTCGCGCTGCGCAAGGAGCGCCTCGGCGCGCATGGGCGTCGAGGCGGCGTAGTCAAGATTCACGGGTATGCGGTTTTGACCTGCGGTCATAAGGGTTTATGCCTCCTGTGCGGCCTCATTGCCCAGCTTCTGCAGCAGCGCAACCTCGGCGGCGGGATCTTCGGACTTAAATACGGCGGAGCCGGCCACGAGAACGTTGGCACCAGCCTTGACGACCTCGGCAATGTTCTTGGAAGAAATGCCGCCGTCGACCTCGATCATGGGCGACACGCCGTGGCGCTCGCACATGGCCTTGAGCTCGTGCAGTTTGGCGATAGTGCCCGGGATAAAGCTCTGGCCGCCAAAGCCGGGGTTCACGCTCATCAGCAGCACCATATCGACGACGTCGATGATGCTCTCAAGTACGCACACGGGGGCGGCGGGGTTGAGCACCACGCCGGCCTTGACGCCGCGCTGCTGCAGGTGCGTGAGCGTGCGATGCAGGTGCGTGGAGGCCTCGTAGTGCACGGTGATCATGTCGGCACCGGCATCGGCGTACCAATCGACGGTCTCGTCGGGGTTCGACACCATGAGGTGCGCATCGACCGGCACGTTGGTGGAGCGCTTGACGGCCTTAAGGATGTCAACGCCAAAGGTCAGGTTGCCGGTAAAGTGGCCGTCCATAACGTCAAAGTGAACGTAGTCGGCGCCGGCGATCTTGTCGAGCTCTCCCTTGAGGTTGGCCATGTCGGCCGAAAGGACGGACGGAGCGATTTTGATGGAACCCATGGTAGTAGCCTTTCTACGCTAGTCGGTGAGTCCGTAGAACTCTTGAGAAGGGACGCGGTCGGTAAGAATCTCGAGCGCCCTATCCAAAGTAACACCGTTGTAGAGCGTTTGCTCCACGGCAAAGGTGAGCGGAATGTCTACGCCCAGTGAACGGGCAAGTTCGCTGACGCTGCGGGCCGCGACGGCGCCCTCGACAACCATATGCGTGCGCGTCTGGTACTCGTCGAGCGACACGCCGTGGGCAAACTCGTAGCCAAAGGTGCGGTTACGCGAATGCTCCGAGGTACAGGTGGCAATGAGGTCGCCCATGCCGGCAAGCCCCATGCAGGTCATAGCTTGACCGCCGCGGGCGTGCACCAGACGGCTGATCTCTGCCAGGCCGCGTGTCATGATAAGGGCGAGCGTGTTGTCGCCCGCACCGGTGCCGGCGGAGATGCCGCACACGATGGCGATGACGTTTTTCATGGCGCCGCAGACCTCGACACCGGTCATGTCCTGCGACAGGTAGATGCGGAAGGCCGTTGACAGAAGCAGGTCCTTAAAGGTCTCCCCTATCTGTGGATCTTCGCTGGCGATGACGGCGGCAGAAAGACCTCCGCGGCAGATTTCCTCGGCATGGTTGGGGCCAGAAAGAGCCGCGACACGTGCCTCGTTGCCGATCTCGCTGGCGATGACCTCGCTCATGAGCAGGCCGGACTCGGGCTCAATGCCCTTTGTGAGGCAGAGCACCGGGGTATCGGCGGCGATAAAGGGCGCGGCTTGGTGGCACACGCTGCGAAGGTGCGTGGAGGGCACGGCAAAGATGATGGCCTCGGCGCCGTCAAGCGCCTGGGCCAGGTCCGTCGTAGCGACAACGTTTTCCGGCAGCACGTAGTCCACCAGATAGCGCGGGTTGCGGTGCTCGCCGTTGATGCCGGCGGCCGTCTGCTTGCCATGGGCCCACATGGTCACGCGCTCGGCTCGCGCGGCGGCAAGGCCGGCGACGGCGGTTCCCCAGGAGCCAGAGCCAATTAGCGCAACATTCATGACTCTCTCCTACTTATCGTCGGGCTCGGTGACGCGCTTGGTAAACGAGAGCTTGGACTCCTTACCGGTCATGAGCCTTTTAATGTTCGCGCGATGGGCCCACACCACGGTGATGCCGATCATCGCCATGCAAAACTTGAGTCCCAGGCTGCTGTACGGAAAGACCGCGCAGGCAGCGATGGGAAGACCGATGGCGGCGGCAAGCGAGCCCACCGACACAAACTTGGTGATGGCGACGGCCACGATAAACATGCCCAGCAGCGAAAGCCCAATGGGCCAGTACCATGCGAGGATTACGCCCAGACCGACCGCGATGCCCTTGCCGCCATGGAAGTTGAGGTAGGGCGAGAAGATATGGCCCCATACGGCCGCCAGGCAGATGACGCCGAGCATCCAATCGCCGGCGGCACCGGGGGCCATAATGCTCACGGGGAAGCCATAGCCCAAGTCGGCAATGAGCGGACGCGCGATAAGGACGCAGATGGCGCCCTTAAGGCAGTCGAGCAGCAGCGTGAGCGCGGCCACCTTGGGGCCGGCCACGCGCAGGGCGTTGGTGGTGCCGATGTTGCCGGAGCCCGCCTTACGAATGTCCGTGTGGTTGAACACGCGGCCCAGGATCAGGCCAAACGGAATCGCCCCGATAAAGAACGAGACCACGGCGCAGATGGCGGTCAGCAGAATCGGATTATGCATCCTTTTGCTCCTTCTTCCTAAAGAAGAGTCGAATGGGTGTGCCGGCAAAGTCGAAGGTCGAGCGCATGCGGTTCTCGATGTAGCGCTGATAGGTGTCGTTGACCAGATCGCTGTGGTTGACGAAGAACGTGAACGTCGGCGGGTTGACGCCCGTCTGGGTCACGTAGTGCATGCGCAGGCGGCGCTTGCCGTCCACCACGGTATGACCGAACTCGCGCAGATCGGTGAGGAACGTGTTGAGGCGCGAGGTGCTAATCTTCTGCGAGCGCGTCTTTTCGGCGGCGTCGACCATCGCCCAGATCTTCTCGACGCTGCGGCCAGTGAGGGCAGAGATGCGCAGGTACTGGGCCCAGGGAGCCATGACGCCCAGACGGCGGTCGATGGTCTCCATGCAGGCCTCGCGCTTGCGGTCATCGTCGAGCAGGTCCCACTTGTTGAGCAGCACCACGATGGCGCAGCCGCGCTCGATGGCCAAGCCCATGACCTTCTGGTCCTGCTCGGTGACGCCCACGGAGGCGTCGACGACGAGCAGCGCCACGTCGGCGCGGTCGATGGCGCGCAGGCCGCGGACCATCGAGTAGTACTCGATGTTTTCGTACACGGTGCTCTT
Organism: Collinsella aerofaciens; assembly: GCA_048246715.1. Lineage (GTDB taxonomy): Bacteria > Actinomycetota > Coriobacteriia > Coriobacteriales > Coriobacteriaceae > Collinsella > Collinsella aerofaciens_BY. Next base: position 50,806 of record DBFBCB010000037.1, read on the forward strand.
CTTGCGGATGCCCGCGGTGTCGACCATGCGGTAGTGCTTGCCGTTACGCTCGACGACCGTGTCGATGGCGTCGCGCGTCGTGCCGGCAATGTTGGACACGATAGAGCGGTCGGCGCCCAGGATGCGGTTGAACAGCGACGACTTACCGGCGTTGGGACGGCCGATGATGGCGACGTTCAGTGCGTCGGGGAACTCATCGGCGACCTCGTCCTCTTCCTCCGGAAGCAGGGCCACGATGTCATCGAGCAGGTCGCCCGTGCCGTGGCCATGCAGGGCCGAGAGCGGCGTGGGCTCGCCGATGCCGAGCGAATAGAACTCCCAGATGCTGTCGTTTTCGCGATCGGGGTTGTCGAGCTTGTTCACCAGCAGAAAGACCGGCTTGTCGCAGCGCTTGAGCATGCGGGCGACCGACTCGTCCTCCTCGGTGACGCCGGTGCGGCCATCGACCACAAACAGGATGACGGCGGCTTCCTCGGCGGCGGCGAGCGCCTGGTCGCGGATGGACGTGGCAAAGACGTCGTCGCTCTTGAGCGGCTCGATACCGCCCGTGTCGACGATGGTGAACTCACGGCCGTTCCAATCGGCCGTGTGATAGGAGCGGTCGCGCGTGACGCCGCGGGACTCGTGGACGATGGCGTCCGAGGTCTGGGCCAGGCGGTTAACGAGCGTGGACTTGCCCACGTTGGGGCGTCCGACGACGGCGACGATAGGTTTCATCTGCTCTCCTTTAATGGGTAGGGTCAGTGGAAATGTTAGAGTCTGCGGGCACAATGCCAAGGATGCGCTCCAGGGTATCGAGCAGCTCATGCGGCATCGTCGACACCACATGAACCTCGGCGCCACGGTGGTTAAGGCTTGCGAGTAAATCGTCACGATGATACTCGTCAAGCGTCATGCCGTCAGCGTTGAACATGAGCTTAGGCACAAAGAGCATAACCCCCGACAGATCTTGGGGCAGCTGCTCCAGAATGTCACACGCGACGATGAGGCCGGTCACGTCCACGTTGCCGCCAAAGTAGCGGTTCTTGATGGCTGTGACGGTGCCGGCGAGACCATACGGCGACTCCACAAAGCGCGCCACGGTGTCGCGCGCGCTGGCGCCGGAGAGGCACAGAAGGCGCTGGTTGCGCTCGGCGATGCCAGCGCGGACGCGGGCCAGACGCTCGGCGTCGGCGGCAAGCACGTCGTCGGTCTCGTCCAGATACGAGCGGATCATGCCAATGCCGTCGTAGTACTGCGGGTAACCGTCGTAAAAGTCTGCCTCGGGAGGATCGATGCCGGCGTCCAGATAGAACTCGTCGCTCATCTGGAAGGTGTGGCGTCCAAAGCGCTCATAGGCGCGGTCCTGGTAGGGACGGATCATGGCAATGGTCTCGCGCGCTAGCTCAGGCTTGTCGCTGTAGGACCAGCTAAAACGGTTTTGATGCTTGGTAAAACCGAGCGGCACAATGCCCAGGCTTGTGATTTGCTCGTGCTCCTCGCAAAAGCGCAGGGTCTTTTCCAGCTCCTCGCCGTCGTTCATGCCGGGGCACAACACAATCTGCGCGTGAATCTCGATGCCGGCGGCCATGACGGCCTCGAGCACATCCATGCCGCGCTGGGCGTTGCGGCCCATCATGCGGCGGCGGACGTCGGGGCTTACGGCATGGACCGACACGTTCATGGGGCTCATGTTGCGCTGGATGACGTTTTGCACGTCCTCGTCAGTGAGGTTCGTGAGCGTGACAAAGTTGCCCTGCAAAAAGCTCAGGCGATAGTCGTCGTCGCGAATATAGAGCGTGGAGCGGCCGCCCTTGGGCAGCATGGTCATAAAGCAAAACACGCAGGCGTTCACACAGGTACGCATGCCGTCGAAGATGGGGCCGTCGAACTCCAGGCCCCAGTCCTCGCCCGGGAAGCGGTCGAGCTCCACGGGCGTGACGGTGTTGTCGCGCGGGTCGAAAACCTCCAGCTCGACGGTGTCGTCGTCGGCTTCCCAGAGCCAAACTATCATGTCGGTGAGCGCCTCACCGTTGACCGTGAGCACGCGCATGCCCGGCTCGATACCCACATCCCACGCGGGCGATTCGGGACGCACGTTCTTTACGAGCGCGCCCTCACCCGGCTCGGGGTCGCGGCTGCGCCCGTAATCGGCCACCTCGGCGGCGTATGCGGGTACGGTCTGGTCCATGGTTAGCGGCAAAGCTCCTTGATGCGCTCGACGGCGCGCTCGATGTGTTCTTGCGGGGTGGAGGCTCCGGCGGTGATGCCGATGTGGTGAGCGTCGGTAAACCACGCGGCCTGGAGCTCGGAAGCTTCCTCGATGTGATGCGTGTGCTCGCAGGTGTCTGCGCAAATCTGAGCCAGGCGGCGGGTGTTGCCCGAGTTCTTGCCACCCACGACGACCATGCAATCACAGCGTTTGGCAAGTGATGCGGCTGCCTGCTGGCGCTCGCTCGTGGCGGCGCAGATGGTGCTGATCACGCGCAGCTCCTGCACGCGCGGGGTGATGGCAGCCACGACCTCGGCGAGGTTCTGCGCGGTCTGGGTGGTCTGCACGACGAGGCCCACCTTGCCCCTGAGCGACAAGGCGTTGGCGTCAGCGGCACAGCTCACGACCTGCGCATCGTCGCCGGCGTGACCCAGAATGCCCTCGACCTCGGGATGCCCCGGCTCACCCACGACCACCATGCGATAGCCCTCGCGCACCAGGCGCTCCGCTGCAACATGGACCTTCTTCACGTAGGGACAGGTGGCGTCGACCACGTTGAGGCCGCGCTTGCGGGCAGCATCGATGACCTGCGGCACCACGCCGTGGGCGCGGATGATCACGGTGCCGGTTGCGGCGTCGTCCAGGGTTTCGGCCAAGCCAACGCCTGCCTCAGCGAGCTCGCGTACCACGATGGGGTTATGGATGAGCGGCCCCAAGGTATGGACCTGAGCGCACTCACCTGCCTGCGGTGCGGCGGCTAGCGCCATATCGAGCGCGCGCTGCACGCCGTAGCAAGTGCCGGCGTGGGCTGCGATCTCGATGGTGGGGGCGTCTGCCTTTCCGGCCACAGCCTCGGCAGTGTTCATGACTTCCTCGCCCATGGCTAGAACCTGCCCGGGTGTTCGGCGCACAGGTCGTCGCGCATGGCGTAGACGCGGTTCATGGCTTCGGACTCAAACCATGCCAGGCGCTCCTTGCGCTTGAGCTCGGCCGGAGCATCGGATAGCGAGACGGCCTTGCCGGCGCGGATCCAGCACTTTTTGGGGCGCATGAGCTTTTTGCCTGCAGGCGTGATATCGGACCAGCCGCAGATGGCGAGCGGGTTGACGGGTGCCTTACCCATCTGGGCGATGAGCGCAAATCCGCCGTGGACCTCGGGCTTGATCTCGCGCGAGCGGATGCGCGTGCCCTCGGGGAAAATCAGGACGTCCTCGCCGCGTTGCAGCGCATGCTGGGCGGCGCGCAGGCACTTCATGTCGGCGGTGCCGCGCTCGACGGGAATACCGCCCACGCGGCTAAAGGCCCAGCGCACGATCTTGGTCTTGGCGAACTCGGATTTAAAGATGGGGCGGATGCGGCGGCCGCCAAAGAACAGTGCCGTCTCCACGGCCAGCAACTCGGCCATCGAGGTGTGGTTGCAGATGACCACGCTGCCGCGGCCTTCCTGGCGCTCAAACAGCAGGTCGGCGTCCTCGACCTTCCAGCGCCACATGAGCTTGGAGAAGACCCACAGGATGCCCATGACCACGACGACGGTGCCGCGGATGAGCGCCGGGAACTCGGCGTAGGGGGCGTTGTAGTAATCCTCGGGCGTCTGCTTAAACAGGCGCATGTGCTACCTCCTTTGGTTGATGAGGTCCTCGATGATCGAGACGACCTCATCGATGGTGTGAGCGGTGGAGTCGACGTGCACGGCGTCCTCGGCGGGAACGAGCGGCGCGACCTCGCGGCTGCTGTCGAGCTTATCGCGCTGCTTGAGGGCGTCGAGGGTCTCGTCGACCTCTGCCTCGAGCCGCTCTTCGGTGAGCGGCTGGGCGTCGTTTTGGTGGCGCTGCAGCACGCGGCGACGGGCGCGCTCGCGCGGGTCGGCGGTCAGGAACACCTTGACCTGCGCGTTGGGAAACACGACGGTGCCGATGTCGCGACCCTCGGCGACGATATCGCGGTCCTCGGCGGCGCGGCGCTGGTGGATGAGCATGGCGGCACGCACGCCCGGGTAGGCCGAGACCTTGGATACGTTGGCGTCGACCTGCGGGGTGCGGATGGCGGCTGAGGCGTCCTTACCGTCGATGGTCAGGCGCGTGTCCTCGCCGGTGCCGTTGGTAAAACGAATCTCGATCTGCTTGGCGAGGGCGTCGATGGCCGCCTCGTCGTCCAGGTCGATGCCGCGGTCGAGCGCGGCGAAAGTGACGGCGCGATACATGGCGCCCGTGTCGAGCTTGTTAAAGCCCAGCTGGCGGGCGATCTCCTTGGCGATAGTGGACTTGCCGGAACCGGCGGGGCCGTCGATGGCGACGATCATGCAATGCTTCCTTTCGGTGGTTGACGTGCTGGTATGGGACGCGAGCGCTGTTGCTTGGTGTACTGGCTAACCCGTGTAGCGCTCGCGGTAGGTGTTGCGCTTGGGCGCGGAACCGTGGCTGCCGTGGTGACGCGTGCGGCTCGCCGTGTTGGTCGCCGGCGCGGCGCCGTGCTTGGAGCTGGCCTGCTTGGGCGGGATGCCGCCGGCCTTGAGGATCTGCACCTCGCGATCGGTGAGCTCGCGCCATGAACCCTTGGCCACATCCTTGAGCTCCAGGCCGGCAAAGTTGCAGCGATGCAGGCGGATCACCGGATGGTGAATCTTGCTCAGCATGCGCTTGACCTGGTTCTTGCGGCCCTCGCGGATGATGACCTCAACGGCAGTGGTGCCGGGCTTGATGCCCTGCGGGGCCACTGCCTCGGCCTCGCGCGCGTTGATGACACGGCAGATTGCCGGCTGGCACAGGCCGTCGTCGAGCTCGATGCCGCGACGCAGCGGCGCAAGATCACGATCGGAAAGCTGCCCGTCGACGAGCGCCTGGTAGGTCTTGTAGACGTGCTTGCTGGGGTGCAGCAGGTCCTGCGACAGGTCGCCGTCGGTGGTAAAGAGCAAAAGGCCCGTGGTGTCGCGGTCCAGACGGCCCACCGGGAAGAGCCCCGGAAAACGGTCGCGCGGGACCAGGTCGGCCACGCAAGGGCGCTCCTGCGGATCGCTCATGGTGGTGAGGTAGCCTGTCGGCTTGTAGAGCATCAGGTATACGGCGCCCTGGTTGAGCTTGACGGGCATGCCGTCGACCTCGATATGGTCGCGATCGACATCGACCTTGGTGCCCAGTTCGGTCGCGACCTGCCCGTTGACGGTCACGCGGCCGGCGGTCATCAGGTCCTCCGAGCCGCGGCGACTCGCCACGCCCGCGCGCGCCAAAAAGCGCTGCAGGCGCATCGTGTGCGGGCAAACGGGCTGGGCGCCGCCTGCGGGCGTGGTGGTGTCCGTGGCGCCCGCGATGCGCGTCTCCCCTGCTTCGTTAGTCCTCGTCATGTATATCCTCCGAGGTATCGACGGTGGGTAGAAGCTCCTCGCCATCGGTATCCTCAACATCGGTGTCCTCAACATCGGTATCGATCAGTTCGCGCTCTTCGTCCAGGTCCTCAGCCTGCTCCTCGAGCGTAGACTGAATGCTGCGGCCGCTCAGGCGCTCGCGGATAAACTGGCGCGACTGCTCATCGGGGGCAAACTGCTCCAGATCGGGCAGATCGCGGGTAGAACGCAGGCCGAACTTTTCCAAGAAGGCGTTGGTCGTGCCGTAGATGATGGCCTGACCGCGCTCGGGGTCGCGACCGAGCTCGCGCACCAGGCCCTTGTCCACGAGCGACGCGATAACGCCGTCGGAGTTGACGCCGCGGATGCCCTTGACCACCTCACGCGTGACGGGCTGGTGATAGGCGATCACGGCCAGGGTCTCGAGCGCCGCCTGCGACAGCTTTTGCGTGTCCCAGCTCAGCACATAGGCCTCGACCACATCGTGGTAGGCGGGGTGTGTAAACAGGCGCCAGCCACCGGCGACCTCGCGCAGCTGAAAACCGCGGTTGGCCTCCTCGTACTCAACCTTGAGCTCGGCCAAAAGCGACGCGCACTCGCCCGGGGCGATATCCAGCGCACCTGCCAGCGCGGGTGCGCTCACGGGGTCGCTCGACACCAGCAGCAGCGCCTCGAGGGCGCCTTTAAGGCTGTTTGCCTCCAGCGTGGAAAGGGTTGACATGGTTGGCGCTCCTATTCGGTGAGCTCGGGGCCCTCGCCGGGCACGTATGCCTCGGCGCCCTCGACGCGGTTGATATGAATGGTTCCAAAGATCTCGTCCTGGCTCAGTGTGAGCGAGCCGCGCTTGGCGAGCTCCAGCATGGCCAGGAAGGTGACGACGAGCTGCTCGGTGGTGGCGTCGCCGTCCAGCAGCTCGCGGAAGGTGCAGGCTTGGTGTGCCATGGTAAAGCGGTCGACCGAGGCCACCGTCAGGTCGAGCGGCACGCGATGCGGTGCCACGTGCTCGGCCTCCAGCAGGAAGGTCTGGCGTTTGCCGTCCAGGTCGGCGCAGATGACGGCGAGGCCGCGCAGGGTAATGCCGGCCAGATAGTCGGGCATAAGGCCTAGGAACTCGGGGTCGGGGCCGGCCACGCGCGGATGCATGCGGCTCTCGGCCTGCATACGCGCGCCAAGGGCTGCCGCCGCGCCCTTAAACTGCTTGTAGGCGATCAGACGCTGGATCAGGACCTCGCGCAGGGCGTCGCCGTCGAGCGCACTGAGTTCCTCGAGGTCTTCGTCGTCCTCGTCATCGTCGACTGTCTTGCGCGGGGCCTCCTGGGGCACCAACGAGGCGGCCTTGATGTCCAAAAGAGTTGCCGCGACCAGCAAAAAGTCGCTCGCCACGTCCAGGTCCAGCGCCTCGATGCGCTCGGCCTCGGCAAGGTATTGCTCGGCTACCTCGCTGATCGAGATGGCACCGATATCAACTTTTTGGCGGGTTACCAGCTGCAGCAGCAGGTCGAACGGTCCGCTGTAGACCTGCGTCGACACGCGATACGACATATTCGACCTCCTTTGACGGCGCCTTCGCGGCGCGGTTTGGGTGCATGTTACGACCGCTTTGCACGGTCGACCTGTTAGTTTACCTTAGATGCCGGCGATTGCGAAGTTGAGCAGCTGCTCAGCAAGCGGATACACGGTAACGTCGAAATAGCGGCCGATCACGTCGATGCCGGTCCACATGGGCAGCAGGTACAGCACCAGGATGAGTATGGGCATAGCGTATTGCTGCAGGCGGTAATAGTTGTTGAGCGCCTTGCCCTTGAGGAAGGGCACGATGATCGATGAGCCATCGAGCGGCGGAATCGGGATGAGGTTGAAGAACGCAAGCGACAGGTTGACCACGATGAACGTAGCGCCGAAATTCATGATCTGTGATGCCAGGGCAAAGGACATGCTGGTGTAGAGGCTGCCATAGGCCAGGCGCATGAGGACCGCGGCAAGACACGCGAGTGCGATGTTGGACGCGGGGCCGGCCACGCTCACCAGGACCTCGTCGCGCTTGGGGTGCTTGAGGTTGTTGAGGTAGACGGGCACTGGCTTGGCGAAGGCGAACACCGGGCCGCCGGCGGCAAGCATGAGCAGAGGCAGGATGATGGTGCCAAACGGGTCGATATGGTTGAGCGGGTTGAGCGAGACGCGGCCACGGGAGCGGGCCGTCTTGTCGCCAAGCGCCCAGGCCGCGGCTGCGTGCGCGCTCTCGTGGATAACGATGCCCACGATGACGGCGACCGCGCTGGCGAGTAGGTTCATGAGGTAGCTGCCGGACATGTCGATCCCCTAGCGGACGCGGCGCGAGGCGCGCGTGAGCAAGTAGTCGGCCACAAACAGGATGACGGCCACGATGGCGTAATCCAAGCGGAACACGCCGCCAAAAGGTGAGGTGATGACGCCATAGCCGGCAATGGCGCTCGGCAGTGCGCGAGAAAGCTCAACGACAAAGCCCACGATCTGCAGCTTGGCGGTGAGGCCGCTAAAGCACAGCAGCACGGTCATCGCGCTCATAAAGATGCCGCAGATGCGACAAGCGATGGCGATGATGCTCATCGCCACGGCAGCGGCCTTACGAGAGTTCACGCGCGGTCTCCTCTTCGATCTGGGTGGAAAGCTCCAGCCATTCGTCTTCGAGCTTGGGCAGCTCTTGCTTAAGGCCGTTATATTCCCCCAGCGCGGCGTTGAACTTATCCTGATCGGCATAAAGCTCTTCGCTCGCCATCAATTCCATAAGCTCGTCATAGCGGGCACGCTTTTTGTCCAGCTCTGCCTCGATCTTCTTGAGCTGGTTGCGCACGCCCTTGAGCTTTTTGTTGAGTGCGGCACGGGCCTGGGCCTCGGCGCGCTTTTGCTCCTTGGTCTTTTTGCCCTCGGCAGGCTTGGAAGCGGTGGCGGGGGTGTCGGGCTGGGCCGCGGTGACCTTGGCGGACTTGGTCGCGGCCGGTGCACTCTCCCCTGCCGCCTCGGCGGCGGCGCGGGCTGCGAGGTCCTCGCGCTTGTAGAGGTAGTAGTCGTAGTCGCCGTCATAGACCGTGACCTTGCCGTCGCGGATGTCGATCACGCGGTTGGCCACCGCGCGCACCAGGTGCTCGTCGTGGCTGATTAGCACGATGGTGCCGGGGAAGTTTTGCAGGGCGTTCTCGAGCATGTCCACCGAGTCGATGTCCAGGTGGTTGGTGGGCTCGTCCAGGCACAGGAGCGCCTCGGGGGCCACGAGCATCTTGGCGAGCGCCAGACGCGCCTTTTCGCCGCCGGAGAGGACGCGAACCTGTTTCTCGATGGAATCGTTGTCGCTAAACAGGAAGGCGCCCAGCAGGCTGCGCTGCTGCGGCACGGTCCACTTGGGCGTGACGGTGTCGATCTCTTGCAGGACTGTGTTGGACTCGGTCATGCCCTCGAGTGCGTGCTGGGCGTAGTAGGCCACGCCCACGTTGGTGCCCAGTTCGCGGGTGCCGGTGGTGGGTGGCTCCAGGCCGGCGAGGATCTTCATGAGCGTGGACTTGCCGGCGCCGTTGGGGCCGACGAGCGCCACGTGCTCGCCGCGGTAGAGCTTGAGGTCGATGTCGCTGTAAATGTGCTTATCGCCGTATGACTTGGAGACGCCCTCGAGGCCCACGACCATGTCGCCGGAGCGCGGCGGGTCGGGGAACTTAAAGTCGATGTGCTTGTGGCCCTCGGGCAGGATGACGAGCTCCTTTTTGATCTGCTCGATCTTGCGGATGCGCTCCTGGGCCTGGGCGGCCTTGGTGGGCTTGTAGCGGAACTTGTCGACGAAGACCTGCATGTGGGCGATGTCGCGCTCCTGGGCGGCGCGCTTGGCGCGCATCTGCTCCAGGTTGTCCTCGCGCTGCTTGAGGTAGCTGCTGTAGTTGCCGGTGTAGGTGGTCACGCGGCGGTTCTCGAGCGCGGCGACGTGGTCGACGCAGGCGTCCATGAAGGCGCGGTCGTGGCTGACGATGAGGACGGCGCCGTCGTAGTTGGCAATAAAGCCGCGCAGCCACTGGATGCTCTCGAGGTCCAAGTGGTTGGTGGGCTCGTCCAGAAGCAGCAGGTCGGGGTGGCGCAGGAAGAGCTTGGCGAGCGCGATGCGCATCTGCCAGCCGCCCGAGAACTCGGAGCACGGGCGCTCAAAGTCGGTGACCTTAAAGCCCAGACCGGATAGGATCTTACGGGCGTTGCTCTCGAGCTCGTAGCCGCCCAGGTGCTCAAAGCGGTCCTGGACCTGGCCATACTCGTTAAGGAGTGCGTCGACGTCCTTCCCCTGTTCGGAGAGCTCGGTGATCTGGGCCTGCAGCTCGTTGGCGCGCTCGCCCATGCGGCGGATTTCCTTGGCAGCGGCCATGACCTCGGCGAGAATGGTGGTGTCCTTTTGCTCCAGGTTGGTTTCCTGCTCTAGGTAGCCCACCTGGCAGTCCTTGGCGTACTGGACCTGGCCGGCGTCTGGGCTGTCGATGCCCATGATGATTTTGAGCATGGTGGTTTTGCCGGCGCCGTTGGGTCCCACGAGCGCGAAGCGCTCGCCGGGGTTGATCTGGAAGGACGCGCCGCTAAAGAGGACGCGTGCGCCGAAGCTTTTTTCGATCTTGTCGACCAGGAGGATCATGGTGCCGCCTTTGACCTTGTGTGCCAATATGAAAAAAGGCCCCAACTTGCGTTGGAGCCTCATTCAATGCTCGGGTGGAGACGAGGGGGATCGAACCCCTGACCTCTTGACTGCCAGTCAAGCGCTCTCCCAGCTGAGCTACGCCCCCGTGCGAAGAAGTACTATACGGGAACTCGGACCACGATGCAAGGACAATTTTGGAAAAACTTTCCGCCGCGGCGTCCCGGCAGCCGACCCGGGGCGCCCGGAAGCTGGCAGGACGGCCTTCTATCGACCGATATGTAAGCTATATAAAAGAAAGAATAAAAGAAAGAAGGCCAGACATAGTGCCTGGCCTTCTGGAAATTCTGGTGGGCCCTCCGGGATTCGAACCCAGAACCCAGGGATTATGAGTCCCCTGCGCTAACCGTTGCGCCAAGAGCCCTTGTAGTTAGTGGCTGTGATAGTAATGTCGGCTATCCATTTGCATTAGTTTTGCACCACGAGGAGAAATACTACCATGCACGCGACGGTCGTTCAACGCACGATCTTGTCGACAAGGAGGATCATGGTGCCGCCTTTGACCTTGTGTGCCTATATGAAAAAAGGCCCCAACTTGCGTTGGAGCCTCATTCAATGCTCGGGTGGAGACGAGGGGGATCGAACCCCTGACCTCTTGACTGCCAGTCAAGCGCTCTCCCAGCTGAGCTACGCCCCCGTGCGAGAAAGTACTATACGGGAACTCCCCCGCCGATGCAAGGACAATTTTGGATAATTTCGCAGTCGCGGCGCGGGCCGCCATCCGCCCAACGGCCGTCCTGCCGGCGCCAGGCCCGTTATCGGGGCCGATCGCGCTCCCGCCGACCCGGCGATTTCAAAACCATGCCGGTTTACGGGGCCGGGCCGGGAACCCCCCGAGCATGCCGTCATCGGTAAAATCAAAACCGCAGGTAGACGGCTTGCGCATTCCGTGAAATGCAGGGCATGGACGGCCGGTCCGGGTCCAGCACCGTAATCCGGCATAGTTTTGAAATGAAATTAATTCACTAACAGGCAAACTAGGTAGTTCTAGCGCCTTGTCGCCGACTAATTTCCGATTTCCAACCAGTTGCACAAAACATTTGCTCGCAGTCGCGTCTCGGCTGACTTCATTGCTTCAGTTTTGGCTTTATAGCGAATCCCTAAACGGTCGCAGACGCTCCTGACTATGGTGTCTAGCTGCTTTGAATCGTTGAGCATATCGTGAGTCACCAGGAATACATCGAATCCCATGCTCTGCAACGCAGTCATGCGCTCGGCATCGTGGTCAAGTACCGCGCCAGATCCATGGATGACTTCACCTTGGATCTCGATAATTACCGCCTTCATCAGGATTGGATTTACGATCACGATATCGCCGTAGCAAACCTTTTGCCCTGCGATGCTTTGGGCCGCCATGGATAGAGGGGTTAAATCGTTGAGGTACACGTATCTGAATCCTGCACCACCTAGACGTCGAGAACGACTTAGAAGCAGGACCCCAGCGACCTCGAGTGGAGACGCAGCAATGCCGATAACCTGCTGAGCGGCATCATAAAACTGCTTTCCCCACATTTGACTTTTGACCTTGTCGGCGAAACGATGCAGGTCGCTCAGTTCGATGAGCGGCTTTCTCATCCAAAGAGAAGTACCTTTGAGTTTCGTGAGCTCTCTTCCATCTTCACGCTTGCTCTTTTGGCCATCATTATCTGGGTCCTTTACGGTTGCACGGGCATAAACTCGTTTCCAAGGAACCTCGTCTTCGCCTTGTCCAAGTTCGAACAAATCCTGCGTGCTGGAATTGCGATTCTCCTCTACCGCCATTTTTAGCTGCATTTCGACAGCGGGGGTCGGCTCGAATACAGAAAACCAGCCGCAAAGTTCGTACATAGCCAGTACAAGATCTATTTGGGACACAAAGCGCGTCATAGTAAATAACGTGTTAAGCGGATTGGTGACACAAAAGCCTAAATGAGTGTCGATTGTTGTGCTGACATCCGATGCCCCTTCCCAGCGAATAGTGGAGCGCAATCCCGAGTGGTGATTACAACAACCTGGCGAAGCAACAGCGATAATCGGGGTCTTGAGGACGTCGGTTACGAAAGGGGCTTGGGATAGAGCTCGCCAGCCTTCTTCGGAGTTGGGTAGGCGCGGGTAGAGGTCATGCACCTGCGGTGGGCAGCGCCAGTAGCGGAATGCGGTGTTTGCGCAGACGATTTCGTCCATGTGGCCTCCCCTGGTTTCGACCGTAGGCCGTGTGGATTGCGGGCATGGCCGATTATCTACCGGGGCATCATGCGGGTAAGTACCGGAAGCAAACCAAAAGCTTGACGAGTTCCGCCGGAAAACCGTCGTGAGATAGATATCCGCTGGAAGACGCTCTGGGCATATGGTCCCTGTCTCCACATTTGCACTTGGATCCCATGGGGAATTCAATGAAAATTCGCATGCGTTTTATACAAAACATGCAATGGCGTCAGCAAAAAGGGTGCGATAAAAATGACGCCTTAGACGACAACGATTTGTTCTTGGTGCCAGTTTTGGTGTCACCCTTGGTGAAAAAAGAAAAAGGCCAGAGGCTTAACACCTCTGACCTGTGCTTTAGATGGTGGGCGATACAAGATTCGAACTTGTGACCCCATCCGTGTGAAGGATATGCTCTACCCCTGAGCCAATCGCCCGTCGCCTTTCGGCAAAAGAGATACTATCATAGCCGCGCGTGGTTTACCAAGAACTTTTTGCCCCCGATTTTAAATTCGTGGGCGCAGACCGCGCCACCGTAATCAGGGCAGCCGACAAACCCCCAGCTCAACAGCCCTTCATCGCTTAATCCACGAGGTCTCGGGGCGGCAGATAAGTCGCGCGTTGTTGTAGGCCATGTCGAGCGTGAGGCAGGTGCGCGCGGCGTAAAAGCCGTCCTCGCGCTGGATGGTCAGCGCCAGCTCGGGCTTGTCGCCGGTCAGGCACAGTGGCAACAGCAGTTGGATCCGGCCGCCGTAGAACTGCGGCACCGCGAGCGTGTAGTTGGCGGCGGCGCGGCGGGCGGCCTCGACGACGGCGCCCTCAAAGGCGCGGCGCAGCAGCAGCGAGTTGTCCTCCCCCATCAGGCTGGCGGGAATACGCGTAAGGTTCTCCTCGTCGCCCAAAATGTGGTCGATGTTGGAGCGGATGGGCAGGCGGTAGTCAAAGACCAGCTCGGAGGGGTCCTCGGCAAAGCGCACGCGGCACGGCAGGTACTCAAATGAGACCAGCATGGGGTCGCTCTCCTTAAAGAAGCCCTTCAAAAACCAGCGCTGGCGCGCGTCGGGCTTGGTGTTGGGCTCAAACAGGCCGTAGATGGTCTCGTAGCGGCGCGTGTACAGGCCGGTGTTGAACAGGCAGCGGTCGCCGTCGAACACCAACGGCAGGTTGGACGGCGCGGTCTGGTTCACGTCGCGTTCGGTCAGAAACACCGCGCGGCTAAACGAGAACGACAGGTAATTCTTAAGGATACGGTTGTTGGGACCCCAGTCCTCGGGATCGGCGAGGTCTACCAGGCGGTCGTAACAGGGCTCGGGGCAAAACGCAAAGTCGTAGACATTGCTGCACAGGGTGTTGGGGATCTCCATGTGGCGTCCAATCCAATTGATAGCTGGCGGGCGGATGCTTTGATTCTATACGGGCGACACGTCGCCGGTACGCGCAACGCAATTGCATCGAGGTTTTTTGGCGAGTTAGGCCATCGCCGGCGTGATAAGGTTGGCCCCTCGGTACGGGCGTCGATCGTGCAGCCGTCGACCACCAGCGCTTGGGATACCAAAGGAGCCGCGTCAGCCAAGGCTGCATCAGCTCTGGCGCTGTCTGAAGATACGCAACGCTTTCTCTAGCTCAGGAATATCATCGACGATAACTTTCCATGCAAGGGATCGATCGACTTCTCGATATCCATGTGCTACGTATCCATGTGCTACGAAATTTCGAAAACCCCCAATATCGTTCCAAGGATACTCCGGAAAAGCCGATTGGATCTCATCGGAAAGATGGAGTGCATCCTCGGCGATTCTGTAGACGGGGCTCATGATCGCGTCGTAAGCAAGCTCACCTTCCTCGCTCCGATCGCTAACGAAAGAGTTTTCCGTGGCATCAAAATAATCGATTCGTCTAGCCAGAGTTTCGCAATCGGAAAGAATGACCCCGATGAGCTCCTCGTCCCGTTTACGCCGCTTCATAGAGACGCACCTCATCCTTTTCAATGCTCTTGCGAAATGCAGGGCGCATATGCTCGGGAGGGTTGGTGACAATCTCAACATCTCGCCCGAGCTCTTCTTCGAGCTCAAGGGAGAGTTCGTATAGCGTGCCGAACGTCATTGTTTCACCGCAGACAAGACGCAAATCAATATCGCTATCTGGCGTTTGCTCGCCACGGGCGAAGGGGCCAAATAGGTATGCCTCGCGGACGTCGTAACGAGACAGCACACGAGAAACAGCAGCGGATATGTCGACAAGCGTAATCATGTCTCAATTTTACTTACCGATTGAAAGGATGGCAATCGCCATGCGCCCGTTCCACAGGCCGGTGATTAGAGAGGGGCTGTATCCGGTAGTATGCGGCAAAATCTGAAGATGCCATACGCGAGGGAGATTGGCAAAGTCTCTAACCGTGGTATTGTTGACAAAAATCGGGTTGTGCTCAGGGATTGCTAATTTTTCCTCGCGCTTCCGAAATATAGGCATTTTGGCAGCGATCTGAGGTGCCTTTGAGCGCCATGCCGATGTCGCCGAGCCAAGAGCAATTGGTTAACGGACAAGCTGGGGCACGCGTTCTAGTATTTCAATAGCCAATGCCGAGGGGACACGTTAAGATGAAGCCAGTAAACCCGCCCGGCCCCTGCTTAGCATGCACACTGGCGGGTCTTTTTTTCAAATTCTAGGAGCCGAGATGAAGTACGAGAAGCCATTCCTCACCTACGACGAGCAGGCGGACCTGCTGATCTCGCGCGGCCTCATGGCAGACCGAGAAGAGCTCGTCGGCAAGCTCGAGCGCGTGGGATAATAGCAGGCACGCTCGGAGTTAGCGCCAAGGTGGCCGAATCCTGGCTCGTGGCGCTCAACACTGTGAGGAACTGCTGTGCCCACCATAGCCGCCTCTGGAACAAGACGCTCGGCACCAAACCCATGATCCCAAGGGATGACACCGCCTGGCACGAGCCCCACGAGGTCGGCAACCACAAGATGTTCGGCACGCTCACTGTACTCAGCTACATGCTCGAAACCATCGCGCCGGCCACCTCATGGAGGTCGCGCCTCCTCGATCTCATGGAAGAGAGGCTGCCTCGCGAGGAATGGCGAGCCATGGGCTTCGGAGACGGGTTGATTTCCGATCTCAGCCGAACACATTGATCGGATAGGCCGTTTCCGTAGCCAGCCGAACCCATTACAGTCTGAAATAGGCCATCGATAAATTTCGATGGCGAGCATTCGGCGCATTGCCTACGATACGGGCAAGCCCCGAGGGGCCGCCGATCGGGCGCCTCCGGATGGCCGTCTGCCCCTGCCCCGTAGAGGGCCCGGGGGGTGTTGCCACCGGGGGCGCTCGCCGCTCCGGACGACTGATAGGAAACTGCCGGGCGCAAGCGCCACGGCCAGGTAATGTGGGTGTCGCGGGGAGGGGTTCCGATCGGCCTACCGATTGGAGGATACCACCGTGGCACCAATTAGAATGCCGGAAGCCGTCATCGGGCTCGATGTCGGGAAATCGTCCCACTGGGCATGCGTCGCGACTCGAGATGGCGAGGTGCTGTTGAGCACCCCCGTCGCGAACAGGGAGGACGACCTGGACTCGCTGTTCGGCCGCTTCCCCGATGCGCTCGTGGTCGTCGACCAGTCGCGCAACATAGGCGCCCTCGCGCTCGCCCGCGCCAGGGCGGCCGGGATGTCGTCGGCGTACCTGCCGGGACTCGCGGCGCACGGGGCCGCCAGGCTCTTCGCCGGCGACGCCAAGACCGACGAGCGAGACGCGATGGTCATCGCGAAGACGGCGCTTGGCATCCCCGACGCGCTCCTGCCGGTCGGAGACCCAGGTCCGACGATTGCGGCGGCGAGGGCGCTGGCCGCCCAGAGGAACTTCCTGACCTGCGAGAACACTAGGAATAAGAACCGGCTGCGCAGCATCCTGCTGGAATCGTGCCCCGCCTTCGAGGCGCTGGTCGACCTGTCCGACGGGCCCCAGCTGAGGCTCATGGCATCCCTCGGCGGGGCCTGGTCGGTAGCCGACGCCGGGCCCCGCAGGGCGGCGGCGCTCACGCGTGGGGCGGCGCGCGGTAAGATCGAGGCCCTCGTCCGCTCGACAACCTCCTCGACAAGGCCGGATGCGTCGGTCGTCGCCGCCGAGGACCGGGCGGTGAAACTGCTCGCGCGCAGGATATCCGAGAACTCGGCGGAGATCGAGGCGATCACGGCGGAGATCTCCGCCCTGCTCGAGGGCGACGATACCTACCGATGCCTCCTGACGGTGCCGGGCATCGGGCCCAAAACCGCTTCCGAGCTTGCGATCTCCATCGACATCGAAGACTTCCCCAGTCACGACAGGCTCGCGTCGTACTGCAGCCTGGCGCCGCGCAACCGCCAGTCGGGAACCTCGATCTCCTCGGTGACGGCATCGCGCCAAGGCAACAAGAGGCTGAAGAACCTGCTCATATTCTCATGTAACTGCCTTACCCGGACAGAGGGGAGATGGGGCGACTACTACACCAGGTGCCGGGAGCGGGGCATGTCGCACGGCAAGGCGCTCAAGGCGCTGGCGCGAAAGAGACTGAAGGTCATCTACGCGGTAATGCGAGACAGGGTGCCTTACGCAGCCTAGCCGAAACGCACCGAGCAGACTGAAGCCCACCGGCCTAATGGCTTGGCGTCAGCATGCCGCGATTCGGTCGCACGGAGAGCATTTCCCAGTTGACAAAACTATAGGAACACATTACAGTCAGAAATGAGCTATTCGATATCTCGTTGATGCATTTCCCCGGTGTCGGATACGATGCAAGCAAGCCCGTCTGGGCCGCCGATCGGGCGTCCCCCCACATTGTAAAATGCGTTCGCTAGAATCGGCTCATTTACCCGTAGAGAGGGCTAGCGCCCATGGTCGACCACGCCGACGTAGCTTGCAATCTCCCCAAGCGCGCACATGAGCTCATCGAAGAAGCCGACCACATCGAATCCAGCTGTAATGCCAGCCTCATTCGATGGGAGTCACGTGCATGGAGACGATGCGGAACAAGCCGTCGTCCCAAACCACGTAGTTGCTGTACGTCTTGCTGCCGTAGTATTTGATTCCGTCGATGCCGGCATGACGGCAGCATTGGGCGACGAAGTTCGGCACGAGGTACTCCGGCGGGATGACCTGGTCGGTGTTGGTGAATGGGAACCGAAGGTACTTCAGGAAGTAGTTTGTCCCGCGGCCCACGCCGGAAAGGCTGATGAGGCGGACGTCGCGCCTGCCCTCTATCTCGGCGACCTGGGCCTCGTCCCCCGAACCGTGCTTCCCAATCTCCTGCATCGCGCCGTGCTCTGTGTCGGAGAAGTAGTAGTAAGCCTTCTGCGGGCCGTTAAACCTTCCCGCTTTCACAAGTAGGCGGGGCGCTTTGACCATGTCGTCCTTAAGGTACGAGGCCGTCCCTGCGGGTTTCAGCCGAGCGTGGTAATAGACCGGGCTGTCGAACGAAATCGCATCCCTCCAGTCCCGAACCGTCTCCCAGATAAGCCTACCGGCCTTGCAATCCCTTGCGAAGGCGGGGTCATCCGAGCAAAGCTGCTGAAGCTTCATCATGTCAACCTCGGTCAGCCCCTCAAGGAAGGACAGGGACGAGGTCAGGACGTTGAACGAGCGAACGCTCGCGGACACCACGCCGAAATCATCGCCGACGCAATTGCAGGGCCCGGGGTCCGTCTCGGCGTCCGCCGCAAGCAGCCTCTTTCCCCTGATGTCGACCGAGACATCCTCGCTAACGGAGAGCCGCTCGAGCGAGACCTTGCTGAGGTTCTTCACGAAGGTCTTGGTACCACGCGGTATCGAGCCGCCGTAGCCGAAATCTCCGAGGGAATCGACAAGCCCGCCGACATTGCCAAGGAGGGCGATGTCGGGACCCCTGACGGTCAGCCCAGAAAGGCTGCTGGCAAGGCTCTCGTAGACGCCGAAGTAGTCTTTAGACGCAAAGCGGTCCGCCATGTCCCGAATGGCGGGGGTCTGGAGCGAGGCCGTACATGCCGCAAGAAGTTCTTGCTGGGCGGAAACAACCTTCATGACCTCGGAAGCTCGATAGGAAGAGAGCCAGCCGCTGGAGTTGATGGAATCGAGGACCGCACGAATGGAGTCGAGGCGGACGCCCGCCGTAATGGACTTGATGCTGTCAACAAAAGTCACGAGGGCCGGCGCCATACTAGCGCAAACCGCCTCGGACGTCTTATGCATCATCTCGGTATATGCGACGGACTCGCTCAGGGCCTTCGCCATGCTGAGCCGCATCGCCTCCGACTCGCGCAGTGCCTCTGAGAGGTCCGTGCGGGCGGATGCAGAATCCTCGCCAGCCCTCATCTCATCTACCGTAGCAATCGACTTCCCTCACCAAATGGCCCGACCTGTCTTCTATCCGAATCGCCATGGCCGCAGCCTGCGTCAGCGGCGACCCGCGACTCGTTTCCCGATTATACCAGCTGCAACCGAGAAGAGCTTTCCCAGGCTCCTGCGCAGGGCAAAAACGAGCACGAAGAAGAGGGCGACTTGGATACCAAGAACGGTCGCGCCTCCTCGATCTTATGGAAGAGAGGCTGCCTCGCGAGGAATGGCGAGCCATGGGCTTCGGAGACGGCCGGGAGAGGCACCCGCTCTGGTCTAAGTGGTTAGTCAACGAAAAGGTCGATGAAAGCTTCAACGAAGAGAGCCGGCAAAACGAAGGTCGGCAGGACCAGACAAAGGGGCCCGGCCAACAGCGTTGCCACGCCCCATGTCAGCTCTTGTTGCAGCCGCTCGCGCGTCATGCCAGGATCTCGTTCGCGCGCTTCTACACCGTTGAGCCTCACCATGCAGCCGAGACGGACAGAAGACCGTGAGCACGGCGAAGAAGACGCGACTGGCTCATCCTTCAATCAATCCAATATATGAAATCAGATGCAGCCCACTCCAAAGACAACTTCGAAGTTCTTGATTTAGCTACAGCTTTACTGTCACTTACAGCGCCTAAATCAGCATCAGCCCCTACCCGTTGCCTTGTTAATTTTCCTATACATCTTGGAAACATGGCCACTAATGGGATCATTCGGAAACGCCTTCTGAGCTCTTGCAACATATGAAAGATAGTTTCCATGGTGGCTTGGGTCCGAAGTGCCTCGCTTGTCACTCGATCTGTTCCCCTTCGGAGAGTAATGCTCGTACAATGCGCTTACGCGCTTTTTACTCGGATGCTTGTCCGGATTATCGGCCAGCCTGCCGATTGATTTAGCAGCACGATAAAACCTGCTGTAAAACCTGCCGACCGTAGATTGGCGAATTCGGACATCTTTACCGTCAAAATCAAATCCCAAAAACGAAACATGATTTCCAGCATGATGCGCGGTTCGCACAACTTCCATTTCTCCTGCGAGCAATGCACCAAGTGAAAGTTGCTCGACCCTCCCATCGTTTACACGGTGGATTTTGGTCTTTTCATCTTGTAGTTCAACTGCAGGAACTCCCTGTGCCAAAGCAAGTGCATTGCTTGCTGTTTTGAGATCCTTGGCTCGGACGATAATGATGAAGTCATCGCAATATCGTATATACCTGCCATTCACGCTGGCAACACACGCGTTAATCTGGGCATCGATATCAAACATATACATGTTCGCCAAGACGCCACTTGTTGCCAGCCCTTGGGGGATGCCCCTCGCATCATGACTTCTTTTCCAAGGCACAACAATCGAAGAACCCTTGTAAGCCGAAAACTCCGCAGGTGTCAAGATGCGCGGTAGCCTGTTAAGACTCCTTAACGCCTTGGATCGAACTTTGGACGCAGAATCGCCAAACGTGAACGGGTCGTCTGGCTGAAGATCAATCCAGCCAAGCCCATTCCTTCTCGCTAAATCGCCAACAGGCCAATAACAGTAATGCAATATGTTTTTCAGGACTTGGTAATGGTCCGGTGGAAGCACGCCCTCGTTAAAGAATCCTCTAACGGCCTTGCGTAAGTAACTATGGTCAAGGTTATCGAAAAAGTGGGTGAAGTCTCCCGTGATAACTAGCGAATCCCCCTGCCCGCGAATGGCATCGATTGCATCTGCAGCAACAGAGCAATTAGTGAGGTGAAATCCGCTTCGATAAGCCGTAGCAACACTGCCGATACCAGTTTCTAAGGCACGACGGTCATATAACTTGCCCCATTGCAGCGCATAATACTGAAAAATCCTATGATCCAAGTGAGATGCATATGCGATATCTCTCGTCTTCAGGATCTTCTTACCGTCCCTGAATCTCACATGGCAAAGCGTATTCGCAATCAAGGGAAGAAATGCGTGACGCTGAATAAAATCTACGTCACAAACCCTCGCCTCGACATCCTTGAATGCGACACGGTAATCGAAATGCGCGTAGCTCTTCTTTATCGCATACCCTGGAATACGAGGCGGGTCGAAATCGTCCACGGGCTCACCGCCTTTAATCAACCTGCTCGGTATATAGGAAGCGGCTCACCCAAACCGAGCAGGCTAACATAAGGTGAAGCGAGTTCACCAACGCAATGCGGCCGCCCATTCCAATGCTTGCCTATGGCATACTAGATGGAGATGCGGAGATAACCGATATGATTATCAGCGCCCTTGCCCAGCTATGCGCAGGCAACGTCGGCATCAATAGTGCGAACGTCGGAATTTCGTCGTTTGCGCTATTGACGGCGATAACGCACCTTTACGCCAAATGCGTAAAGCAATTTTATTGTACCGGAATGCTATCTTGAATCACGCGATCGCATCAGATCAGAAATATAGCCTACCTGAAAGAGAGTTATCGAAACTTACATTGGCATCAGATGCTTGAGGCCTTAGTGTCAATAAATACAGAGCAGCTGCCCACAGCCTAGCGGCGACATCCCGGTCTCGGACGGTCTAACGCTGCCCGAGACCTTCCTCTTATCAAAGCGCCACCGTAAGACGCATGGCTATATCATAAAATGGCACGTATAAACCTCCGTTGATCGAAAGAAAGTCGAGCATATGTCAAGAGTTGACGAAGTTAGAGCAGAGCTGGGCGAGGACAACGTCAACGAGCTTATGGACGCCTACTACACCTCTGGCCTCTCACTGAATGATCTGAGGGAGCTCTATGACCTCCCGAAGAGCTTCACAGACAAGAAGATCGTTGAGCTGTTCCCTATGATTGAGCTGGACGATGGCTGCCCCCTTTGCGGCGGTGCGCTCTTTGCGCCTAGAATCAGCAGGGGCATCAAGGACGTCTCGGCGGACTCGTACTATAAGGATCAGGTCTTCTGCCCAAATTGCGGTAAAACTAGACAGCAAGCAATGCGAGAGCTCGAAGA
Organism: Collinsella aerofaciens; assembly: GCA_048246715.1. Lineage (GTDB taxonomy): Bacteria > Actinomycetota > Coriobacteriia > Coriobacteriales > Coriobacteriaceae > Collinsella > Collinsella aerofaciens_BY. The sequence continues at coordinate 72,504 of DBFBCB010000037.1, forward strand.
GTTTGAGCGGAAGTACAGGCTGCGTCGTGCATTCTCAATTGAGCCGAAAGAGTTCGAATGGGCCAAGCGCAATCCTGATAGCCTCACGAGCACAGTATTCGAGGTCCTGATCGAAGTAAGAGGCGGGGGTGGCAATACCTACCTTGGGCCCATCGCAGACCAACCGCTCTTGTTTGGCTTCATCGACGTCTGTAAGGCGCTCAGGGGCGAGGGGTACATTCAACCAACCGCAGCATTCGACAAATGGTTGAGCGGGTTTGAGGAAGAGGAAGACGGCTTCAGCTTCTATTGGTACAAGGTGCCCTTTGCAATCAAGTTGAAAGGCTACACTGCCCACGAGAGAAACCCCATCATCGTCGTAGGTGATCGCGAATACGTCGCGCTTGGTCAGGGTGAGCGCGAGTACTGGCTGCGAACCGCAAAAGGTCTCGTTCTAGCCTACCTCGATGTCCAGCTTGACGATGCGTGCTACGAGTATGAGGGACCGAAGCGCGAAGAGTTTGAAACTCTGCTCGACACCATGCTCCTAGAATACTCGCCCGCACAGATCACCTCGCTCATCTGGAACGCGATGGCGACTGCCGAAAAGCACGCAGAGGAGGGTCCTGCCTACAAAAGAACAGGCAATTGGGCAATGGGTGTCGTCCTCAACCGTGCTAAGAAGGCTCTCTCCGAGCATTGGGATTTGCATCCGAACTTCCCCTCAAGGACGGTTGAGGACACCGAGTTCGAGTGGAACTTCTTCGACGTCCATGTACCCATAGGCGAAACTTGGATGTACAGGAGCGTCCCCGAGGTCACGGGCGGCTGCATAGAAATCAAACATGCAAAGATGCCGAAAGGTGCCGATGCCGCAACAGCGGCCATGATAGCGAAAGCCCGAGAGATCGCTTGGAGAATCGGAACGGGCGAACCCGATTACCTCTCGTACGACGAGACCGACCGGTTCATCAAGCGGTACGAATAACGAAAAAAGAACGACGGTATGAAGTGACTAGCGCACAGCAATTCGCGTGCCACGAACAAGTACTTGATGAAAGCGGCTACCTCCAACGCTCCCGTTAAAAAGGAACAACCCCTGAAAAGACCCTAGGGGACAAGAATCAAGCATGGCTTCAGCAGCCTGGGGTGCCACTGTCCCGCGCCTCAAACAAGTAAATTTGCCGGAGAGAGCCCTCCGACTTCTTCGGGTTGATATTGCTCGCATAAACGTCGGCAAGCCGCGTATACTAACAATATCCGACCCCCTCCTGAGCGCCGTCGCGGTGCCCGCGCTTGACCTGGCCAAGCACCTCGGGGTCGAAGTCGTGGCGGTCGCGCGGCGGATATCCCACGCGGGGCAGCGCATGCACAGGCAGCGAAGCCGAATCCCGCGTTGAACATCTCTTCAATCTTTGGCACGGATAGATACGGGAGAAGTCTCCAGCATCCTCTACGATTTCTCCGAGACGCTTCTGATATCGGCTTCGTTGATATCAGAATGTGCCGAGATGAACCTCCTCTGATGAACCCCAATGCGGCGGTTTCCATTACTTGCTGGTGGCTGGCATGGCTGCGACACGAAATGATTCGATGGCCTCCTCTATTGCATTGGGGTTCATCACCTTGAGCTCGCCGCTGGCGCGCATCTCGCTGATCTCTTCCGAAAGATCATCAATAGCGTAATCCAGGGAATTCGATATTCGAATCGATATCTCTCGGTAAAGCGAGGAAAGGCGCTCCGTTCCTTTATTTTCTTGCGAGTAGAATCGACATCTTCCATTCCACCTTGGCAACCTGCCGTTTTCATTTGAATCCGGCAGGAGGAAGAAGCGCTCTTTTACGATGCCATTCTCGAGGCTAATGTAGCAGGTCGCTGAATTTTCGAAAGCTCTGTTATGGACGATCTCGTTTCTCAGTTCTTCTAAGTACACGGCTTCGGGAAAGTCGTTGCATATATGGCCTTCGTCGCCAGAGTGCGGACTCTTTGACCTGAATTTGGAATATAGGGCCGACTTGTCTGATCGGATTTTCTTGAAGGATTCGAATCGATTGGGAATCCGGTCCAGCTCAAATAGCAGATGGCTGAGAATATCCAATGAAGAATACACCCTAATTATGAACGACTCCACTTCTCTCATCATTGAATGAGACTTTGGAGAGGATACCTTGAATACTCCGTCCGAGATGTCTCCAATGGGCTCGATTTCCCCTAGTGCGCAGAATGCCATCCTGAGTGAGCCCACGGCCTGATCGTACGTTTCGCCAAAGCTATCGGTTAAATACCTTAGATCATCTAGATAGATGAGCCTTCGCGCCTCCTCGAATGAGAAACGTTTGACGTAATCAGCGAACGAATTCCTATCGAAAGTCATTTCGGGACTGAAGCCGCCCTCTGATATTGCAATCGGACAGAAGCGGATGATGGAATAGTAAATCGACTGATTTCCGAACAATCTTTCGATGATGAGATTGTCGAGGTCGATCAATCTCGAATGGATTTGCTCCTGAATGCTGTCATAGGAATCGTATAAAAGATCTTGCGACGGCAAGCTGTACACATAGAAGCCATCAGGTTCATCGTCCAGAGTCCCTTTTGATACTGTTCCTTGTTCAGAATAGTAAGTAATTAATGATCTATCAATCGTATTAGAGAGGTTGCTGGCGTTCAATTCCATGACTTATTCTCCTCTTGTGAATATGCGATTGCTGGGAGAAAGATAGTGTAATGAGTATCTGCTGCGTCCCCGGTATCCGTTTTGGCTGTCAAACAAACACGTGATTTATTTATGGTTTCCAAACGCTTAGCGTGTCTGGAAGCTCATTTATTTTATTGTCAGCAACCACGAAGCCAACGCTGAACCTCGCCCTAGTAATTGCAACATAGAGCTTGGAGCGCGTCTGCGGCTTCAGATCCGTTGAAGCGTCTTGCAACCAAGAGGCCATATCGGCAACTGGATAAATCAGAACATGGTCATATGTTCGGCCTTTTGCTTTGCCGAAGTTGCAGACCAATGAAGCGTTCGCGGTCTGAGTGGCGACGCTATGTCTCAAAATCACTGGATCCAAAAACTCGCAATACTTTTGTGCAAGTGACTTTGGAATAGCCCAAACTCCATTATGGGTTTCATTTGAAGCGGCACACAAAGATTCGGTTGGTGGGAACTCCGGATAGACCATGTTTGCGAATTCGATGACGCTCTTAGAGCAACGATGCGTTCCGTTGAGAGTCGCGCGATCTATCTCGCAGAGCGACGTAAGCTTCTTTTTCTCGATATATTGCTCGAGGCTCAGACCCTTGTTCTTGTTTCCAGCATTGGTGCGATAGGTTGACTGCCTCTCATCGCCGCACATGACTACGGGCATGCCAGAGGATAGAAGCGCGGCGATAAAGTCATAGTCGTATCCGGCCATATCTTGTATTTCATCGATGAGCACAACGTCGAACAGCTCCTTGATCCTTTCGATAACCGCTCCGAAACTGCATTCATTGCATTTCAGCGCAAGCGCTGGAAGTTTGGCCGCATAAATCTCTTTCGATTTATTACAGTAATAACGAAGGGTTCCTTTCTTATAGAAATTCCTTCCTTCAGGATTCAGGTCAACCCCGCTGAATTTCTCTTTACCGAAGCCCGCAGCGCCTTGGAAAGGACGCACTCCGTGCTCAAGAAGGAAGGTGAACCACGGGAGTACAGTGATGTTGGAAGGGATGCAGCCATACTTCTGATAAATCATCTCCTTCGCCACCGCCGAATTTTCATCCGTAAAGGTGGTGTAAAGGATTTTTTGATCGGCATCCGAAAGACTATTGATTAAGAATGTGGTTTTTCCTGAGCCGGCAGCAGCTAAATAGATCTTAGATTTCATCTAATTCGCCTCGCACCCAAGCAATGGTTTGCATTATGTATTCCGGATACGACAAGGTTTCCACCGAATCAAATATCTTGAGCGCGACCTCTGTCTTGTTTTCCTCCATATACTTGAGTGCGGAATCTCGATCCTTGAACTCTTTGCCCAAGATTTTCGACAGCATTTCAGCGCCAATCGATTCGTACATCTCTGCTTCAAGCGTGTTGTAGTTGATTCCCTCCATGCTGCCCTTTTCAAGAAGCCTATTTGCGTACGAGACGACTTGCAGTTCATCTTCTTGAGCTAGGGTTACATACTTGTAGCCTTGATACTTCTTTTCCAGTGCCCCAATGTTTCCATCGTTGTCGGTCATGGCGATAACCCTCTTATTGATCACCTCTGCAACTTCAAGGAATCGAAGGAAGCTTGTTCCGACGGAAATGACATCGACACCATCCTGAATTGGAAGTTTTCCATCGGAGGCATTCATATATGCGCGCTGGACAACGAGCTCGTCAGCATCTCCCTCGACGAGAATAGCGGTATCGCACAGAAGAACCCTCAATGTCTTGTATCCAGGGGCCTTCATGAAGAACCTAGAGGTATCCTCGCTCAGGTCTCTCATCGAGGCAGAATTACCTCCGTTGAGAAGGATCAAGTTCCTAAGCTCGAGCTTGTTTGCAACGAAGCTGCTATGTGTCGTGATGATTAGCTGAACCCCCTCACATCGGCTCTTCACGCCCTCAAGGAACATATTCAACCTAGTATGTGAAAGATGGTTCTCGGGCTCTTCAAGCAATACCACGTTGCCGCCACGCTTTTCGCTCTTTGCCAAAGCGAGCTCTGTGCTGACGATGCTTTTGGTTCCATCTCCTACGTTGGAGAATGGAATATCCTCAAGTTTGGTGATGACTCCATTTTCCCAGGAGTTTACTGTGCCCGCTTCGAACCCAAACGTTACAGCCTTATTCGTGAGACTCTTTGCTCTTTCGGAAATCTTTTCATTTATACTTTTGACGGTTTGGTCGGCGGAAAAGCCAGTGCGCATTCTTCTATGCACTTGCGATATGGCTATCTGATCGGATCTTTCCAGCACGTCTCTTGCAATTCTTGTCACTATCGCTTTCGAACCAGGCCAAGCAAGAGAATTGCCAGCGCCAACTAGTGCCGACTTGAACTTGATGCCAGCAGGGCGGATGCTCTTTCTGGCAAATGTCGTCCATGAGCATGCGTAGTATTCGATAGGTAAACCATGGTGTGATTTCGCGGCAACAAAGTCTTGGTACTCATCGGAAAAAGACTCTGCGTCTATGGCGATATCTAGCTTGATTCCAGATTCAGCGACACCGCGACTATTAAAGTCGCCCTTATAAAGAGCAACTGTGTCCTCTTCGCCGGAAAATACCACCTCGATAACAATGCTCGGAGGATTGCAAGGCTTTCCGTTCTTCAGCAGGCAAAGATACTCGTCAACGATATCCTTGTTAAAGAGATCCTCGGAAATGCTCCTCATCAGCGGAGCTCCTCGATATTGACCATCGATTACTGCTGTTACCGCCTCAAGCAGCGTCGACTTTCCAGAATCATTATCTCCAACGACAATGTTTATTCCTTCGGAAAACGAGATGCTCGCCTCGCGAAATCTCTTAAATCCAAATACCCTGAGCTCTTTTATATGCACGGTTCCACCAACTCTCGCAGCTCAATTCGTTATTCTTTCTATTATCCGCCAAGAAAAAGCGTCACATAGGGATCGCATGTTGGTGTAAAGGGTCGCTTCCCCGGCCGTAGAAAGCACGATGCGGCTATCGCCTGGAATTCTAATTGCTGAAGTCAGGATTCGTAGAAAGGCAATAACCGCATATGAACAAGATGCACGAGATCGCGGGCGGCGGTGCCCTGATGCCGAGATTCGACGACGGCATGGTGAACATGGCCGAGCTCATAAGGGTGATGGCCGAGTCGCTCGTCAACAAGATCATGGACACCCAGGCCGACGAGGCATGCGAGGCCGGCAACCGGCCCCCTACATCTGGCTCGATGCTACCTGCATCAAGAGCCGCAGCGAGGGCCGGGCGCAGTCGACCGCGCCCGCCACGGTCACATAGCAGGTCCAAAGAAACGTCCGCATCTTCATCACGTCCTCCTGCTATTTCGCCTCCAATGCGCAAGGAGCCTACCAGCTTCTTCAGCAGAGACCTCGTTCCCACCATCATCGTCTCTATTCGCAACGCAGAAAGCTGCCGCAACCAGCTGGTAGTCTTCCGGCAACTCGAAAAAGCTGCCGTCTGCGCGCGCCTCAGTAAGAAGACCGTCGATCTTTGCGAGCTCGACCACCCTTGCGACACCAGCCTTATCGAATGAGAAGCTCGTTACTTCGCCGCTGTCAAGCGAGGTGTAGCGCCCCGACCCGAACGAGAGAAAAGACGCGCACCCCGCCCCGTCAACGTTGGCAACCCTTTTCGCATAAGCCATGAATTCATTGGGTTTACACTCTTTGAGCAAGATCAACGCATAATGACACTCATCGTCTAGGAACAGGTTCCTCGTGGCGGCGTCCTCGATCACCTTGGCGCAAACGGCATCGGAAAGCTCGAAAATGTCGCCTTCGGGCAAAAGCGTCTTGCAGCCACCGTCTCCCCTGTCATTCAGGCTGTTCAGCTGCGATATCAAGAAAGGCGTGAGCGGACAGATCACTCTCCCCTGGCTCTCGTCCACCGACGCTCGCAGAATCTCGCCAGACTTAGCAGGCCCCAACTGTTTGAACAGCAACTCGATGAGTCTGAGGAGTTCCAGGTCGGCACTCGTCGAGGCCAAAGGGGCATAGTGCTTTTCCTTGCTCAGACCCAAGGCCAAAAGGCACGCTTTGGCGACGACTTCGGCACGTCCTTCCTCCAACGTCGATACGCGGGCCCTCATGGCCGACACAAAGTCAATCATGCTACCCGCTTCGGCGTGCCTGCGCAGGTCTTCGAGCAGCACTCCGCCCTCGCTCACATTCAACGCATCCTGTACCTCGTGAACATCGATTCCGTCCGGCATGTTCGAATGGAAGTATAGATCGAAGGAATCGGCCCGCCAGATAGCGTTCAAGGTCTCCCTCGAGTAAGAGACGCAATGACTCGTGCCAGTTATATTTGCCACCCGCGGGAAAAGCCTGCAGACGGCCTCGACCGCCCACTTGGCCTCAGAGCTCGGGACTATCCCAGAAAACAGCTTCTCCAAATTGGCGAGGCTGTCTTTCGGATCCATGTTATTCATATACAACGAAGATCCGATCGTGCCGCAAAGGAGGTCCTTGTGCACGCGAATCCAATCAACGAGCTTTGGCACCTTGAGCTCCAGCACCGCCAAGGCGACGACGTCCTCGAAGCAGCAGAATCGCGGCAGGATGCTTAACTTCGCCTTTAACGCGTTCGAGAAGCGCCGAACCTCCCTTATGGTGAAGAACCGATTGTTCAGAAACGTCAGGCAGACGCCGTTCCACCTCTTGTCGTCAAGATCCTCCCGCCTGTAGGCAAACGCCTCAAAAATCGCGTTAATGTCCTTGAGAAGCATCCGCTCCAAATCGCCCGATGAAATGGACGGCAGGCGCACAGGGACCTGGACTACCTTCTCCAGGTATTCAGCGCCATCGCACTTCTGGACCTCACTTAAAGCCCGCGTAACCACCTCCTCATCGAAAGAAAGAAGGTAGTTTATCTTGGGAAGCTTCGCCAGAGAGGCGACGAGCTGAAACACCATACGCACCTGGTCGTTCGGCAGCCGATCGATGTCATCGATGATCACTACGACTCGCCCATCGAACTTGAGGAGCTCCTCCTCAAGTCTCTGTTTCTTCGAGGAGACGCTTCCCGCCCTAACTGCGGATTTCCTCAACCTGCTCGTCAAACGATTGCCGAAGGCGGGCACAGCAACGCCCGCAAGCGGCATGCCCGCCAAACTGGCAGCGGCGCCGGCGGTCATCAACAAGGCTTCAGAATATGCCGCGAAGGCATTGAGGACCTCGGGGCGCTTAGCGCGCAACTTTCCGAATAGCTTGCGCCGCCCATGTGCATCTTTATCAAGCGCACTCCCGACTTCCTTAAGGAACTGAGCGAGCAGCTGCTCGGCCGTGAGGTAATTCCAGGGCTCAAAACGGACGACAGAGACGCCCGCCTTTTCGTCATCGTCTTTTCGGGAGAGCGCATTTTCAACGAGGTTTATAACCGAAGTCTTGCCTGATCCCCAAGGTCCATACAAACCAATGACAAGCGACTCGGGCCCAGCTGCGGATTTCAGAATATCAGCCAGTCTCTCAGCGAAAGGGATCCTTCCGATAAGATCTTGCTCCCTCACCTTGATTGGTGTATCGGTGGCAAGAGATAGGTTGGGGTTATCCAAGGCCACTACCTCCCCAGTTCGTAGCTGCGCACGGCGGCCTCGGAAAGCCGCATTTTCTCTGTCAGGTCGAGCTGCGTCATTTCCAGCTCCTGGCATCTTCATCTGTTCTTTGTTCCGAAGCTGGCTCCCACAATACACATCTTGTCGTCTGCTGCCGCATCCGTTAGAAATCCATTTTATTAAAATCGATGGAATATCCCATTGACTTGAGTTCTTTCAAAAGGCCGAACTCCCAACTGTCTGTTCCGGTATAAACGACGCCCTGTAGATCGGAGGGAATCTCGATACCTTTGTCAACAAGAATTGCAACGTTTTCCCTGCCAAGCCGACCAATAAAGTATCCGGCTTCAAATACAACATTCTGTCTAGCCCTGGGATTTGCCGACTGTTCTGCCTTGGCCCTTCCTTCGTCGTCCGCCGTAAAAAGGCATACCGCTCCTGCTGCATCGCCTTCAATTTCCAGCTTTTCGATGATTGTCTTGCCCTGATTTGACTGCTCGTTCAGGACTACCGCCGTCAGGCCCTGCCTTTCGATGATTCTCGCGACCCTTTCTCTAAGCTCTCCGTTGTGGCCATGAACGATAAATACCTTCGAATAATCTCCGACATTTGCAGTCGATCCGGTTTCCCCTTCGGCTGAAAACTCATCAAGGTATGTCTCCAGCACAGCTTTTGCTTTGCGCAGGCCGTCCGCACAGGCATCAGCAAAAGCCGATTTGGGCGTGCCGGGGGCGAAATAAGACAACGAATAGCTGATTTCGTTAAAACTTTTAAATTCGTAGCTGTCTTCTCCAAACCGCCTAATTAAAAGCCTGTCCGCCCTTGTCTTCCATGCTTTAAAGTCAGGCGAACTAGAGCGGATGTATTTCTTTGAAAGATCGTCTGCTGTTTCGCACAACTGTTGCAAAATTTCAAAATCAGACATTAAGCCTTCTTTCTATAACCAATAACGGAGCTAAGAAGCATCTTATTCCAATGGGCAGCCAAATCTCTTTACCGTTTCCTCAGTGCCCCTATCGGAGATGGACTTGCCCATTGCGAACTCAATAGCGTCCAGCAAAGCCATGGCGCGATCTTTGAAATAGGCATCAAAGTCATCATTAATGAACGCATCCCAGTCAATGAGATTCGATTCGATGACGGAGTTCACCCTGTTCGATTTCACTTTCTTAACGAATTTCGCTGAGCAGACGCTGGGAGTCAAGCCTCCAATTTCTCTGTCCGATTCAGGCAGCAGAGGCATCTTGTTGATGACCGAGTTCCACTTATGCCTTTCGTATCCCGTTTTTACGCAGTGGCTTTGCGGGAAGATGTGATGTATATCGGGAGCGGTTTCCATGCTGTTCACGATATCGATAGAGATGCCACGCATTAAATCGAGCCCCTTCCCCTTATAGAGGAGAGCCATGATTCCCTTATAGGCTGCCGATTGCCTCGACTAGAGTCGCAGGAGTCGGGTTGACTGGAAATGAGCATTGTTCACGGTTAGCATCTCGGATTCCGCATCTTCAATCTTGGCATTCACATCCTCTATGTCATAGCAATAGCGGGTCTCGTTTGAGCCGCCATGCATCTCTCCAAGGATTCCACATCAGAACCGACGAGTAATGTTATTTGGCTCTTTAGGTCTTTGAAGTCTTGCGGAACGACAGCCATCGGTCATCCCATATTATTCGGAGTTAGAATTATCGCCCCACGACGCTAAGCCGGTGACCATCCAGTGACTTTTGACATCGTTATAGACATCGCCAATTTGATTGTCCAAGCATTCATCGGACTCGTTACCTTGGGGGCCTTGATTGCCGCATTCTGGCAAAGTAACCAGAGCAAAAGGAACAGGGAGGACGACATTAAGCGGCATCAGCCATCCCGTATATCGGCATGGTAAGAAGAGCGTCGAAACCGAACCGATCAGCCCGAGGACAATCGATTCGTCTGGCACATCAACCTCAGGATTCCGAAGCTGCGCGCGGGGAGCTTCTTCCCCGAGGGCCTGATCGAGCGTTACCCGGGCGTGGACCGCGCGGTCGCCGCCGCGGTCTCCGAGATGGTGACCAACGGCGTGTCCGCCAGCAAGGTGAAGCGCGTGGCGCAGTCCATGGGCATAGACCGCATGAGCGCCAGCCAGGTGTCGAGGATGTGCTCCTCGCTCGACGACACGGTCGCCGACCTGCAGGAACGTGACCCTTCCGACGTCAGGTACCCCTACATCTGGCTCGACGCCACCCAACAGAGTTCATATCCCTCAACGAGACGCGCTGGCCGGTGTCGGAGATGTGCGCGGCGCTGAAGGCGGCGCGCCAGGGCTATTACGCCTGGAAGTCGCGCCCTCCGAGCGCGCACGCCTTGCGCAACGAGGAGCTTGCCATCGCGATATCCCAGCTCAGGGACGAGGTTCGGAGCATCTACGGCGCGCCCAAGACGCTCGTGCGGCTGCGCTCGCGCATGATGCGCACCTCGCGCAAGCGCGTGGCCCGCATCATGCGCGAGCGCGGATGGCGCGGAGTCACGCGCGCGCGTCAAGCGTCCCTCGGTCGACCAACGCGCCTCCAAGAGGGAGTCCCCAGACGACCTGGTCAAGCGCAGGTTCGAGGCCGGCGGCCCAAACGCGGCGTGGTTCGCGGACATCGCCTACGTCAAAACCCGCCAGGGCTGGCTGTATCTGGCGCTCGTGATGGACATATGGTCGCGCCGCATAGTGGGCTGGTCGATGGGGCCCGACATCACGGCCGAGCTGGCCGACGAGGCGCTGAAGATGGCCCTGGGCAGGCGAAACAACCCGAGGGGTTACGTGCATCATTCGGATCACGGATCCCAGTATGTGTCGTTGTTGCCGTCCAAGACCATGCGCGAGCATGGCGTGCGCCCGTCCATGGGCTCGATATCCTCTCCGTGGTACAACGCGGCCATGGAGTCGCTCATGGGCATCGTTAAGTCGAAGTGCGTGCACGCGCGCACCTAAGCCACGCGCGAGGAGGCCGCGCTGAATCTGTTCGAGTGCATCTAGGTCATCTACAACAGGGCCAGGATCCACTCGGCGCTGGGCTACCTCAGCCCGGCGGAGTTCGAGAAGGCCAATTGGCCTGCGGAAGATAGCCGCTCGAAGGCGGCGTAAAAGGTGACAATGGAATCGGGGTAGATTCAGATTCATCCCCTTTGTTAGCTTTTTGCTTGCCACAAACACCGGTCATAGACGGATAGGCACGTTCGCCGAGCGAGCCTTCGAAAACCCCTCGATGCCCGATGGGAATAGAGACTCCTCAGTGATTCCCTTTGCCGCCAGGTACCTTCTCACGGAAGGTTTCAGCTTTGGGAGAATCAAAATCGGACGAGCTTCGGAGTCGACCGTCTGACATATAAATAGGTTTGGGTCCGCCAACGAGCCGTCGAGCGATGTCATGATGAACGCACCATGCTGCACGACGATTCTCGGCTCATAGCTTCGCGGCTTCACGAGCAGGGGGCGCCCGCCGCGGCAACGATCGGTCAGATCATACCAGTCGGGGTCCTGACCGTTGGGCTGTTCTCCAATCGAGACGCGCATATCGGGATTAACCCTATAGGAATACACAACGCCAGCCACTTTGTCATGCCTGGATGACGCGAAGTAAAGCGCGACGTCGAGGCTCGAAGTTACATCAAGCAGACGCGTCGCACCGCCGAAATGCTGCATGCAGGCCATGAACTCCAAAACGGAGCCGCCGCAGCGAAGCAACCCGTTGGCCCGCGCCTCCTCGAGAATCCTTGACTCGGCATGCCGAACCAACCCTTCGTCAATCTGCATATCGCTATACCCAGATCTTCTGATCCGCCTGTACAGCGTCGGAAAGGGCGTCCAGCAATAATTCGTCTGGCCTCTCCATATGTAATCGTCTGCTGCCGAGCCGGTAGGGAAGCAGCCAAGCAGCTCTTCCAAAGTCTACGGTACATCGGGCTGATAGACTTCGTCAATCGGATGCCCCAGATGATTAGCCGAAGCCATAGGCAACACCTCCTAGTTGTGGTTTCCTCAAATCGATTCCAACTTTGCTTCGCCTTTTCGAAGCAGCACATATCCTTCTCGAGTCAAGACCATGCGCGAGGTATGAGGTCCCCAAAGAGCATAAGGGCGAATTCGGCTTCATCAGGAGGACGCGGGGTCTTGTGCGCGTCTAAATCCGAATACTACGACTACGCGAAGAAGAGAATGCCCGACGCGCGAAGGGCTTGGCGCATGATTCAATCGCCAATAATCCGCCGAAGCCAGCGATTCGTTTTAGGCGAGTCAAGCTCACAATTTGTATCTGGTTATCTTCTTCCATTCAGCCGGAAAGCCCATGGCCCCAAGGAGACGCTCCTCACCGACGCTCTCGTCCAATAGCAGATATCCGTTAACGCACTTGACGAGCTTAGCCTTGAATGCTTTGAACTCGTCGTCGCGCAGGAGGTATCGAAGCGTGATCACTGCCGAGAAGACGTCTACCTTGCCACAAACGTAATCCGGCCCAATCTTTTCGATGCCGAGCTTGGCGTGTAAGGCCGTGTCAGGAATCTCAAAGTGGCACCTGTGGGAGAAGAGGCGCTCGCCATGCGCGCAGACGTTCCTGTAGAGGGCGAGCACACGGATAAACGAAGAGAGTTCCTTTGGGTTTCCGACCCCGAACCTCTTGGCGATCTTGGTTTTCTCGTTGTCCCTAAGTGCCGTGAGCATTTTCGAAATCTGTCCGAAGGTCATGGCGTTCACGGCGACCCATAGCGGCACGTTCTTATTTGCCCTGCGGTAGTAGGCGAGGTATTCATGGCTGGTATCCTTGTTGGCGATATATTCAAGCATGTTTAGCAGTTTTGGGAGAACACGCTTCGCGCCCTTCGATGTCGCGTAGCAGCGAGCGTCTAGATACTTACTCTGGGACTCGCCATATGCAGCGCAGAACTTGTAGGCAAGCGCCGACCTGATCTTCGCCTCGACCTTGAGCAGTGCATCGAGCATTATCTCCCTGAGCTCTACGTCGAACTCGTAAAGCGCTAGGATGTCTTCAAAAGTGGCGCCATCGCGGTATACCCGGGTGCTCGGGTCGCGGAAAAACGACTGGTAACCGTTCACGACCGGGAAATACTGTACCAAGCAGGAAAAGCGTCACGGAAGCGGCGATCCAGTTGCTGTCGCCGGTCTTAGGGAGCGCTGTTGTGTTCGCGGCGATGCTCTTGGGCTTGGACGGCGTAGACACCGTGGTCTTGGTCACCGTCGTCTTGGCCGTTATGTTTGTCTTGGGAATCGCAGCTGCGGGTTTCACTGTGGGGTCCGTCGCGGGTTCTGCACCGGGCTGCCCCGCAGCAGGATCACCAACAGTCTCACCCGTCCCGCCGCCTGGCACGCCTTCTCCACCGGTCTCCCCCGCCGGGGGCGTGGCGCTCTCGGGCTCAATCACCACGTGCGGTGCCACCGCACCGGAGGCATCCACCACGCCACCAGCACCAAAGGCCCCGCCAGCAGGCGTCACAAACCGCGCAGACACAAGCGATCCGCCCGTGCACGCAACGCCGCCACTAGCACCGGTCGCATCGAGCCACGAGGCATCGACGGAAAGCCGACAGCCGGCCGCGCCATCGCCAAGACCCGCGTCCTGCAGATACACGCCGTAAGCGCGCACGCCCGCCCCGGACCCGGCGCCCGCGGCAACGACGCGCC
>DBFBCB010000038.1:0-165806 GCA_048246715.1 Collinsella aerofaciens
GCCCGCGGATATTAGCTTGCCAGGCAAGCGTCGACTAAGCCATGCAGCGTGCGCGGGCTCTCCCGACGGGAAACGAAAAAGCCCGGTTTCAAACCGGGCTCGAACGAACATGCCTATTGACAATGGCTTTCTCATATTACGAAAAAGCCCGGTTTAAAACCGGGCTCGAACAAACACGCCTATTGACAATGGCTATCTCATATTAAAAGAGGGGTCGACGCCGTTAAGGCATTGACCCCTTGATCAAAGCAACGGCGCTGCCCAGCTATCACCCTTGGGCTGCCGTCGACTTTATTCTACCCACGGTTGCCAGGTTTAACAAATGAATTTTCAGTAATGGAGCCTCGGAGCCCGCTCGCTCAACCACCTGGCCATCGGATTAGCCGGATTCTGGGACACGCCTTCCGTCCCAGGCCTCTACCGGAAAATGCGTCCCACCCTGAGGCTCGATTCCGGGACACGGTTTCCGTTTGAAGCCCCGATGGGAAAGCGTGTCCCGTTCCGAGAGCTCATTCCGGGATGCAGTTTCCGCTAGAGATGCCACCGGGAAAGCGTATCCCGTTTTGGAGCCAAATTCCGGGTCGTAGTTTCCGCCTGAGGGCCGATCCGGAAACGGCATCCCATTCTGAAGCCGAAATCTGGAACGCACTTTCCGCCAAAGGTCGCAAAAGGAAAGCACATCCCATTCCCAGCATCAAATCAGGACGCGCTTCATTATCCCCGCTCACACATCTCGGCAAACGAAATCAGCTTGACGTCTCCCCTACTCTCCACGGCATCCCGACATCCCTGCGTAAAGCCGCTTTTTGAGAATAGTGCATAGCTTTTTCGTTGCCGCCTAAAGAGCTCGCTTCGATGCACGAGCTTTTGCAGCACGTCTTCGCCCACCGGTTCATTGCGCCATTTGCATTCCGCAAACAGCGCAGTGCCCTCGCCATCGTCAACAATCAAGTCGATTTCTTCCTGCGTATGCGTGCGATTATCCGTCCCCCACCAGCGCCCAACGCTTGCCGGAACCACATCAAGCTGGCCAGCCCGCGCGAGTTCGTACACGTATTGTCTGCATATAAGCTCAAAGACCGTACCCATGTAATCCGATACGTGCGGCTCAATGCGCTCATACGCCATCTCGGCCATATCGTTTTGAATCAGCCCGATGTTCTGCGGAACAAACTTGTACCAGAACCTAAACATCTGATCGCTCAGCAGATACACGGCTCGCTTATTGCTCGTCTCGTTTAGGGGCAGCTCGCGCTCGACAATCCCAAGCGACGCCAGCTTATCCACATAGCTCTTTACGTTGCTCGCAGGGATTCCCGTAGAGCTCGCAATCTCCGAGTTCTTCGAGCGTCCCTGGGCAATTGCCTGTACGATCGCATCATATTGTTCGGGATTGCGGCACTCTTGCAATAGCAGGTTACTCGGCTCCTCAAAGAGATAGCCCGTAGGAGTAAGAAAAAGACGTTTGATGTTGTCCTTGAGCGGTGCGGCAGGATCGACTTTCTCGATATATGCAGGAATGCCACCTGTCATGCCATAGCAAACTGCAGCGTCTTCGCGACCCATGCTCTGCCACAACCCGAGGGTCGTCGTAAAATCGAGCGGCATGATCTTAAACTGGGCCGTACGCCTACCGTATAGTGGGCTCTCGTAGCCCAACACCTGTTCCTCCATAAACGAAAGAGACGAGCCGCATAGGATCAGCATTAGCCTGGTCTCTTTGTATAAGTGGTCGATCTTGTCTTGCAGCAACGAGCTGATCTCGGGATTCGATTGGGCGAGATAGGGATACTCGTCAATCACGACAATCAAGCGCTCCGTTCGAGCCATGGTGACCAATGCATCGAACGCCTCGTCAAAACTACGAAACGACACGCCTGCAGCACCAACCGAGCCTGCAAGTATCGCCTGGCTAAAGCCGTGCCGGTTTGCCTCCGCATTGGTACGACGAGCTTGAAAGTAAATAGCCTTCTTGCCTTGGATGAACTCTGTGATAAGGCGCGTTTTACCCACACGACGGCGGCCGTAAATCACAGGCATCTCAAAGGAGTCCGTGCCATACAGTCGATTGAGCTCGGACATTTCCGCTGTTCTTCCGACAAACATAGACCATCCTTCCTTTACGTTATAGCTAGCTATATTATACCTTCCTATAATATAGCTAGCTATAACGTAATTCGACAAGCGGCGCACACGAAAGGGGCGGTACACCACCGCACGTGGACCGTTCCGGAAAATGCATCCCGTTCTGGAGCCAAAACTGGGCCGTAGTTTCCGCCAAGCATCCCATCCGGAAAGCGTGTCCCGTTCTGAGCCTGAATTCTGGGATGCACTTTCCGCTGAAGCTTCTACCGGAAAATGCATCCCATTCCGAGCGCTCATTCCGGGACACAGCTTCCGCATGCGGCCCCGTTGGGAAAGTTCATCCCGCTCTGAGGGCTCGTTCCGAGATGCAATTTCCGCTTGAGGCCCGATCCGGAAACGGTATCCCACTCTGGGGCCGAAATCTGGGACACAGTTTCCGCTTGAGGGCTGGTTCCGGAAAGCGCGTCCCGTTCCGAGCGGCAATTCCGGGACACAGTTTCCGCAGATACAAGGCGACAGTCCGCTGCCCTTATCACATGCCTTCAAATATGCGATCCAGAAACACAAAACAGCAGATAGAATGCTCTTTTTCAAAAAGTACACGTCCCGAAACTTACCAAGACTTCATATCCAGCTACCGTTCACGGTCGCCGATTACCGCTCACCGATTCAAACAAGAAATATGTCGCCAAAAGCAGGTCATCTACCTTCATGGTTAGATTTTGGTCAGCTTTTGGTCAGCTGAGCGGCAAGTTCCAGCTGATACGTTTTTGCTACCCAAAAGGAGGCGGTAGCTCATGACCCATTGCAACGACCAGCTCATCGACCAACTGCTCACTCAAGCCGAACAAGAGGGGCGCTGTCTGATTCCCCCGAGCACGGCGATCCGAAAAGCGCTCCTTCGGCGCACCGGCGGCACGGTTGTCTCGCCCATGCCGGGGTTGTTTGCGCGAAAAACGCACTGGGATGAACTCAACCGAGCGCAACGCCATTGCGAGATCCTCCGCGCCCTTGCGATCATCCATCCCGATTGGACGTTCTGCTCGTTTTCGGCAGCTTGCCTGCTGGGGCTCGAGGTCTCGTGGCGACACCTGAACGTCGTGCATGTTTGCAGCTCGACAAAGCCGTCGGCTCGTCCGGGCGCACATATTCAGCGACACCAGATTGAGCCAGCCGGAGCAATACGCAGAGCCGGCATATCGGTAACGCCGCCCATCCAAACGGCCACAGATTGCCTGCTGCAAACTGGTTTTGCCGACGGCATGTCCATTGCCGATTCGGCGATCTCAAAGCTCGGCCTTGCGTCGGAACAGCTGATGGAGGCCGTTGAGCAACGAGCGACTGCCCGCAATGGTCGCGCGATTCGCACCGCCCTCACAACGCTTCGATATGCCGACGCCCGCGCCGAGAGCGGCGGGGAATCGGTCGCCCGAGCCATCATGATCGAGACGGGCTTTGCGCCCGACTGGCTTCAATACGAGCTGACGGACCCCTTCGATTCGGCCAAGCCCATACGAACGGACTTTGCCTGGGAGCGCCAGGCGCGGGAACTCACGCTGGGCGAGCTCGACGGGCTCATCAAATATACCGACCAGACCATGCTGGCCGGACGCACCACCGCCGAGGCGCTCGTTGCCGAACGACAGCGCGAGGCGCACCTATCGCTCTACGGCCACCCTCTGCTGCGCTTTACCATGAACGAGGTCCTCTCGGCAGGAATGCTCGCCAAAAAGCTGCAGACGGCAGGCATCCGGCAGACCGCTCTACCGACATGGCTCAACGAGGTGGACCTGTAGGAGCTGCTAGGCCACGCATCGCCGAATGGCATCCCCCCTATCTGGGCCGCGTTTTCCCAACGGCCACGCCAACGGAAAGCACGTCCCAGCCTGGACGCTCAAAACGGGACGCACTTTCCGGATGGCGGGCCTAGCGGAAAGCGTGTCCCGGAATCAGGTCTCGGAACAGGCCGTGCTTTCCGGTTGAGTCCTTCAGCGGAAACCGCATCCCGGAATAAACGCTCAAACTGGGATGCACTTTCCAAACGGCCGGCCAGCGGAAAACACATCCCATTCTGAGGCACGATTCCGGGACGCAGTTTCCGTATGCGGAAGCGCTCCAAACAAAAAGGCCCCGGCTCGCGATAAAGTCGAGGCCAAAGGCACAGCATATGCAGTTGGTGTTAAGCGCAAACAGCCCATCAGCAATGACCGTCCGCGCTCTACCCTACCCGCGGTGACGAGCGCGGCTGTAGGGCGTATCCACCATGGGCAGATCTGGACGTAGTTTGCCGTCAAACGCGCGGTAGGCGTTCTGCACGGCGGGCGCCGTGGGGATCGTTGCGATCTCGCCGATACCCTTGCCGCCGTATGCCACGGGCAGCAGCTCGTCCTTCTCCACGTAGATGGCGTGGATATTCGGGATCTCGGGCGCACGGAACAGCCCGAGCGTGCCGTACCTGGCCTGGGGTACGCAGTCCTTGAGCGGCCAGTCCTCGGTAAGTGCGTAACCCATACCCATAAGCACGCCGCCTTCGATCTGCCCCTGGATAGAGATGGGGTTGACCACCTTGCCGGAATCATGCGCGGCATAGACCTCGCTCACGCGGCCGTCATCGTCCAAAATGACCACATGCGTGGCAAAGCCGTAGCAGATGTGGCTCTTGGGATTGGGAACGTCGGCGCCCAGCTTGTCGGTCGGTTCCAGGTACACGTAGCCAAACTCGCATCCCTCGAGCGCCTTGATGGCGGCCGCGGGATCCTGAGGATGCATACCCTGGCCGGCGACGAGCTCCTGCGTGTGCAGCTGATAGGCGCGACCGTCGTCGTACTCGATCTTGACGCCGTCGCCATGCGCATTCACGGGAGCGGCGGGCGCAGACTTGCCGGCCTCGATGTCAAACATGGCATCGCGCAGCAGGAAGGCGGCACCGCGCACGGCCTCGCCGGTCACGACCGTCTGACGCGAGCCAGACGTGGTGCCGGAGTCGGGAGCGTTCTCGGTGGAGCACTCGCCATTGGCAATGCAGCTCAGCGGCAGACCGCAGGCCTCGGCAACGTCCTGCAAAAAGACCGTGTTGCAGCCCTGGCCGATGTCGGACGTAGCGGCGTAGACCACGGCCGCGCCGTTCTCGATGCGAATCTTGCAGCGGCCGGCATCGGGCAGGCCCACGCCCACGCCGGCGTTCTTCATGGCGCAGGCAATGCCGGCGTGTCCGGGATGCGCATAGTAGGCATCCTTGACCTCGAGCAGCGTCTCCTTAAGCGCCGTGGAGCAGTCGGCAATCTGGCCGTTGGGCAAAACCTCGCCCGGCTCGATGGCGTTTCTGTAGCGAATCTCCCACGGATCCAGGCCGACCTTCTCTGCCAGCAGGTCGATCAGGCTCTCGAGCGCAAACTCGGACTGGCAAACGCCAAAGCCTCGGTACGCGCCGGCGGGCGGGTTGTTGGTGTAGTAGCCAAAACCGCGAATGTCGGTGTTCTGGTACTTGTAGGGGCCGACGGCATGCGTGCAGGCGCGCTCGAGCACCGGGCCGCACAGCGATGCGTAGGCGCCGGTATCAAAATTGATCTCGCAGTCCAGACCGGTAAAGTTGCCCTCGGCGTCGCAACCCAGCGTAAAGGTGCCGTCCATGGCATGGCGCTTGGGATGAAAAGCAAGCGACTCGGCACGCGTGAGCTTGCACTTCACAGGACGCTGGAACTTATATGCGGCGAGCGCGGCTAAGTGCTGGATGGACACGTCCTCCTTACCGCCAAAGCCGCCGCCCACGAGCATGGTCTCGACGACCACGCGCTCGGGCTCGTTGTCCCAGCCAAACATATGGGCGCACTCTTTGCGCGTGTCGTAGGCGCCCTGGTCGGTCGACTGCACCTTGACGCCGTTCTTGTACGGGAAGGCAACGGCGCACTCGGGCTCCAAGAAGGCATGCTCGGTAAAGGGCGTGGTAAAGCGCTGCGTCACGGTGAACGCGCTTTCGGCCAGCGCCTTGGCGGCGTCGCCGCGCGTCACGTGGCGGCTCTGACACACGTTGTCCTTGAGCTCCACCGTGTTGCCGAAGGCAAAGAAGCTGTCATGCAGGCGCGGGGCGTCGGCGGCCCTGGCCTCGGCGATGTTGCGCACGGGCTCCAGCGGCTCGTAATCGATCTTTACGAGCTTCTTGGCCTTCTCGAGCGTCGCCTCGTCCTCGGCGACCACCAGCACGATGGCATCGCCCACGCAGCGGGTGATATCGCCCGCCGCGATCATGACGTCCCAGTCCTGGATAAGGTGGCCGACCTGGTTGACCGGCACGTCCTCGGCGCGTAGGATGCCCACCACGCCGGGCAGGGCCTCGGCCTTGGAGGTGTCGATGGAGAGCACACGGGCGCGCGGATACTTGGAGCGCACGGCGCTGGCATAGGTCAGGCCCGGCTGATCGAGCTCGTCGATGTCGTCGGGATACTTGCCCTCGCCGAGCACCTTCTTGCGCACGTCAATACGGAAGGCGCGCTTGCCCACGCCGTAGTCATCGCCGCGCTCCAGGTCCTCGTCGATCTGCTTTTCGCCGCGGAGCACCGCAGCGGCCAGCGAGATGCCCTCGATAATCTTTTTGTAGCCGGTGCAGCGACAGACGTTACCGCGAATGGCGTACTTGATCTGCTCCTCGGTGGGCTCGGGGTCCTCGGCGATGAGCGCCGCACCCGCCATGACCATGCCGGGAATGCAAAAACCGCACTGCACGGCGCCCACGGCGCCAAAGGCGTACACAAAGGCCTCGCGCACGTCCTCGGGCAGGCCCTCGACGGTCACGATGTTGCGGCCGGCGGCAAGAGCGGTGGTCAGCACGCACGCCTTGACGGCCGCACCGTCCACATGGATGGTGCAGGTGCCGCAGGCGCCCTCGGAGCAGCCGTCCTTGGCGGAGTGAATGTGCAGGTCGTCGCGCAGATAGCGCAGCAGTGGCTTGTTCTGAGTCGTCGTGCACTCGACGCCGTTAACGGTAAAAGTGAATTCCTGTGCCATGGTGATTCCCTTCTACACGCCGGCGGCGATGCCGGTGCGGTCGTGGATGGCGCCATGCGGGCAGACGACGGCGCACATGCCGCACGACAGGCAGTCCACGCCGTCGATATGGGCGCAGTTGTCCTCGATGCGGATAGCGCCGGCAGGGCACTTTTTGGCGCACATACCGCAACCGATGCAGCTCGTGTCGCAGACCTTGCGCGCAATGGCACCCTTATCGGTGTTGTTGCAGCGCACCAGAATGTTCTGGTAGCCGGGGACGAAGGCAATCACGCGCTGCGGGCACGCCATGCCGCACAGGCCACAGCCCGTGCACTTGGAGCGGTCCACGCGGGCGATGCCATCGACCAGCGCAATGGCGCCGTGGGGGCAGGCCGTGACGCAGGCGCCACAGCCAATGCAGCCTTCGCTGCAGCGGGCGTCGCCGCCTGCGGAGGCACAACCACTTCCGCAGGCAACGTAGGCCACGTTATGTTGAATGGATTTGGCCATAAGAGACTCGCCTATTTCTTAAGAAGGTACGAATAGTTGTCGCGCACAGCCCTGATGGTCAGGCGGAAGGCCTCGGGAAGACCGGTGTTGACGGCATCGACCGAGACGGTGCGGACCGTGCCGGCGACGCGGACCTTAAAGTGGTCCTCGTCCACAGCCAGGAAGCCCTCGTTCTCGGAGTTCTCCATGTCCTGCTCGCTCCAGAACAGGGTGAGCTTGTCCTTGTAGGGACGACCCTCCTGGTAGGGACAGAACACGGCGCAGTTGCCGCACTCGTTGCACATGCCGTCGACATGGACGACCTGATGCTTGGCCAGGCCCGGCACCTTAATTGCCACGTTGGCGCGGTTGGGGCACACGTCGCAGCAGACCTCGCACACCGAGCCGCAGCCCAGGCAGCGGGTCTTGGTGCAGTTGCGCTTGTCGCGGCACAGCGACCCCTTGCGCTCGTAGCAGGTGTCCTCGCGGCCGGCCTGTTCGTTGCAGTCGGCGTACTTGTTAAAGTCCACACCGGCGATGGCACGGGCGATCTCGGCGGCATCGGCGATAGCCTCGACCACGGTGGCAGGACCGCGACGGCAGTCGCCGGCAGCCCAAACGCCCTCGATGCCGGTGGAGGTGGCGGCAAGACGGCCGCGACGGTCGTGCTCGACGCCCGCGGCATCGTACAGGCTGGCATCGATGCCCTCGCCCACGGCGCAGATCACCGTGGTGGCGGAAAGCTCGACGGTCTCGCCCGTGGCGACGGGGCTGCGACGGCCGCTTGCATCCGGCTCGCCGAGCTCCATGACGTCGCAGGTCAGCACGGAGCCGTTGAGCGCCTTGGGCGCCAGCAGCTCGCAGAGCTCAACGCCGTCGGCAAGAGCAAGATCGAGCTCTTCCTCGTCGGCGGGCATCTGCTTCTTGGTGCGGCGATACACCAGGCGCACGTTCTTCACGCCAGCCAGACGCTTGGCCACGCGGGCCGCGTCCATGGCGGTGTTGCCGGCGCCAATGACCACGACGTCCTCGCCCAGCTCGAGTTTCTCGCCCTTCTTGGCGGCCTCGAGGAACTCCAGTACGTCGAGCTCGGCACCCTCGCCCAGGCCCGCAGAGCCGGGCATCCAGGCACCGGTGGCCACGACCACGTCGGTAAAGCCCTGGTCCTTGAGCTCGTCAATGGAATCCACGCGAGCGTTGAGCTGCACCTTGGCGCCAAAGGCCAGGCAGAGCTCGGCATCGTGGGAGATATCGTCGCTCGCGATACGGAACTCGGGGATCACGTGACGGACCACGCCGCCGAGAGAGTCGCGGGCCTCAAAGATGGTGACGGGCACGCCGGCACGCGTCAGGAAGAACGCCGTCGCCAGGCCGGCCGGGCCGCCGCCGATAACGGCAACGTTGCGCTCGCCGTCGTTTGCGATGGCCTGGGCTCGCAGCTTGGGCAGCACGGCGGTCATGGCCTCACGGGCGGCCTTGAGCTTGCTGGCGCGAATCTGGGCGCCCTCGGGCTCGTAGAACGCACGCTCGCAGGCACGGCCGCAGGGATGCGGGCAGATGGTGCCGGTAATGAACGGCAGGGCGTTGCGCTCGATGATGATGTTGAGTGCGTCCTCGTAGCGGCCCTCGTCAACAGCCGCCAGATAGGCGGGAATATCCTGCTGGATGGGACAGCTCGTGCGGCACGGCGTGGTAAAGCAGTCGGAAAGCGGGCTCTTGCCGGCGACCTTGCGGTCGGGCAGCGGGCGCAGCGGCTTCTTGTAAAGCGGGTTGGTGAGCGAGTCGGTCTGAATCGCGGTCACGGCCTCGAGCGAGACGCCCGCAAACGGCTTGCCATCCAGGTCGGTAAACTCGCCGGCCATCTGGCTAAAGCGCTCGTAGCCACCGGGCTTGAGCACGTCGGTCGCCAGGGTGACGGGCCAAATGCCGGCATCGTACAGGGCGCGGATGTTGTAGACCGTGGCACCGCCGGAGTAGCTGATGCGCAGCTTGCCATCGAACTGCTCGGTAATGCGACGGGCGGCCTCGATGGTCAGCGAGAACAGCGAACGGCCCGACATGTACATCTCGGTGGAGGGCAGCTCGTTCCTCGTCACGTCGACGGGGAACGTGTTGGTCAGCTTGACGCCAAACTCCAGGCCGCGCTCAGCGCACAGGGCAATCAGGCGCTCGAACATAGGCACGGCGTCGGCCCATTGCAGGTCCTCGCGGAAGTGCGTATCGTCGAAGACGATGTAGTCAAAGCCCAGCTCGTTGAGGCGCTGACGTGCAAACTCATAGCCCAACAGCGTGGGGTTGCACTTGATGTAGGTGTTGAGGCCCTTCTCGGTGATCAGATAGGTCGCGATGCGCTCGATCTCCGCCGGCGGGCAGCCGTGCAGGGTAGACTCGGTGATGGAGTTGGAGACGCGTGCCGGGATGGACTCGACAAACGCGGCGTCGACATGCTCAAACTTGTCCAGGTTGGCGAGCGCCCATGCGCGGCACTCGTTCCAGACGTCGGAGCCGCTGGCGTCCTTCATGCCCTCGATGTAGGCGTCGACCTTGGGGCTCTTAATGCCCTCCAGGTCATAGCCCACGGACATGTTGAAGACAAAGCCGTCCGGGCTGCCCAGGCCGTACTCGCGAGCGATCAGGTGGCAGGCAAACCATGCCTTCACGTACTCGGCAAAAGCCTGCGGAACCTCGAGCTCGGTCGACCACTCGCAGTTGTAGCACTCGTCCTGCGCCACAATGCAGGGCTTGTTGACGCACTTGGAGAGCTCCTCGCCGTCCATAACCTGAACGGTCTTGAGCTCAAAGAAGCGGGAACCGGCCACGTAGGATGCCACGATGTTCTGGGCCAGCTGCGTGTTGGGACCGGCGGCCGGGCCAAACGGAGTCTCGATGCGCTCGTCAAAAATGGGAAGCGCACCCTCCTGGTTGGTCGTGACCATCTTGCGCACGCCAAAGACGGCGCCCTGAGTCTTGTGCTCCTCGATGATCCAGTTCATCAGCTGCGAAAACGGGATCGGCCTCATGATGTCGCTCATAGTGAGCTCCTCTCTGTAACGCCCGGCGAGACCGCGCGGCGGGCGCAAATACGGTGTAGCGCTAGCACAGCGCCGGCGACCCCGCGGAGGCCGCCTATACGCGCGCCGGATGCGGCGAAACACCCGACGCGCGTGAATCTACTTGTGAATTAGTAGGCGCGATCGTTAAGCGTGCTCCAGAGCTTCTTGGACTCAGCCATGGTCCACGCGTTGATCTTTTCCTCATCAATGCCAACGAACTCGCGATCCTTGTACAGGACGCGGCCGTTGATGATGGTGGTGCGGCAGTTTTTGCCCATCATGCCAAAGAGCATGTGACCGTCGATGTTCTCCTCGCTCAGCGGCGTAAAGGGCTTGTAGTCCATAACGATAACGTCGGCGGCAGCGCCGGCCTCGAGCACACCGAGCTTGCGATCGAAGTACTTGCTCGCCATCTTGGCGTTGTTCTCGAACAGCATCGTCATGGCCTCGCACCAGCCCACGTTGGGCATGGCGGCGTTGTGGCGCTGAATGATCAGGAAGACCTTAAGGCTCTCGAGCATATCGTGGGTGTAGGCGTCGGTGCCCATGCACACGGGGATGCCGCGGCGGAAGAACTCGAGCACGGGGGCGCAGCCCACGGCGTTGCCCATATTGGATTCGGGGTTGTTGACGAGCCAGGTGCCGGACTCCTTGACGATATCCATCTCGGCAGGCGTCACGTGGATGCAGTGGCCGAGCATGGTGTCGGGACCCAGCAGGTTGTGCTGCAGCAGGCGCTCGACGGGGCTGATACCACCGCGGTTGAGGCGGGAATCCCACACGTCGTTCATGCCCTCGCACACATGGATGTGGAAGCCGGTCAGACCGTTGTTGGCCTCGGCCATCTTATCCATGGTCTCGTCCGAAAGCGTAAAGGTAGCATGTCCGCCAAACATGGCGGCGATCATGTGGTTGTCGTTATCGCGACGCTCCTTGGCGGCCCACTGGGCAAATTCGGCGTTCTCGGCAATGGCCTGGTCGCACTTTTCCTGGCCGCGGCGATCGGAGACCTCGTAGCACAGGCACGAACGCATGCCCAGCTCCTGAGCTGCATCCTTAATGGTAAAAAGGCTTCCCGGAATCTCGCAGAAGCTCGCATGGTGATCGAAGATCGTGGTGACGCCATCACGGATAGAGTCCAAAATCGTGGCATAGGCGCTGGCCTTGGTGCCGTCGAGCGTCAGGTTGTCGTCGATCTTCCACCACTGCTGCTCAAGATTCTCCAGGAAGTTGGTGGGGTTGCAGCCCTTAATGGCGAGGCCGCGGGCCAGACCCGAGTAGATGTGGGTGTGGCAGTTGATGAGTCCGGGCATGATGAGGTTGCCCCGGGCATCGACGTACTCGGCATCCGGGTACTTAGCCTTGAGCTCGCACTCGGGGCCCACTTCGACGATCGTATCTCCGTCAATGGCGACCGCACCGTTTGGAATAAACGGGGTCTGAGCGTTGCGGGTAAAGACGGAACCGTTAGCGACCAGAAGCATAAATGCTCCCTTCAACATCAGGGGCGGGGTTTGACACCTCTGACATGGCGGAGTGCGAAGCGCCGGCCTACACCGGAAACGGGCCCTCTCCCGTCAACGCTTCACCAAAGGGACGAACCCTTTGAAGTGCGGCTTGGCACCGCATGGCGTCGGCGGACGAGGCGATGCGTCCGCCGACGAATAGCACCGAATTGGTTACTTCTTGCTCTCGGGCAAGACCAGATCCACGGCAGCGTCCTTGGCAGCATCGATGTGCTGAGCCACGACCGGCGTTTGCGGAAGGATCAGGTTAAGGACAATGGCCATGATGGCGGTGGGGGTTACGGCATTGGAGCCGATGACGGTGGACACCCAAGCGGGCATACCCTCGCCGGCAAGGCAACCGCTGGCCATCCAGATACCCAGGCCAAAGACGACGGAGGTACCGACGATGGTGGTAGTGCGCTGCGTAAGGCCCTCGCGGGTGAACATGCGCACGCCGTTCATGGTGATGGTGCCAAAGACGCCGACGGTCGCGCCGCCGATGACGGGCTGCGGGATAGCGGAAAGGACGGCAGAGAGCTGCGGGAACAGGCCGGCGATGGCAAAGACGGCCGCGATGATCACAAAGACCCACTTGTTGACGACCTTGTTGGAGCAGATGATGCCCACGTTCTGGCCAAGGGCGCTGGTGGGAAGACCGCCCAGCAGGCCGCCGACCATAGAGGTGAGGCCCTGGGACACGATAGCGCCGGAGAGCTCGCGCTCGGTGGGCATACGGTCGATGGAGCCCAGGCAGGCGGCAGAGACGTCGCCGATAACCTGGATAGCAACCATGGGAAACACGACGGCGAGGGTAATGCAGACCTCGGGATCAAACTCGAGCGCGTAGGGCATGAGCTTGGGAAGGGCGAAGACCTGAGCGGTGGCGACGCTGGAGAAGTCGATCATGCCAAAGGGGATGGAGACGATCATACCAACGATCATGCCAAAGAACACGGATCCCAGCTTGAGCGTGCCCTTGCCAAAGTTGGCGAGCGCAAAGACCACGGCGAAGGTGATAAGAGCGACGCACCAGGCCTGCGGGGTGCCCCACAGCGGCGTACCCATACCGCCGGCCATATACTTGACAGCCGTGGGATAGAGAGAGACGCCAATGGAGAAGATGACCGTACCGGTCACGACAGGCGGGAACAGCCACTTGATCTTGCTGTAGGCCAGACCAAAGAGGACCGCGACGGCGCCACCGACGATCTCGCCGCCCAGCAGCGCACCAAAGCTAAAGCCCGAGGCACCCATGGCCTGCAGGGCCGGCAGGAACGCGAACGAAACGCCCATGACGATGGGCAGGCCGCCGCCGATGCGACGAAAGGGAGCGAAGGCTTGAAGGGCCGTATCGATCGCCGAAAGAATGAGCGCGACCTGGATGATGTCGGTACTCTGCTGGCTATTAAAGCCGTAGACGCCGGCCATGATGACCGCCGGGGTAATGATGCCGGCAAACGATGCCAGTACGTGCTGAAGGGCACACGGGATCATTTCCTTAACGGGAGGCATGCCTTCGCGAGTGAACAGGGCTTCAGTGCCGTTCGTAACCGTCTCCTGGGTCATTTGACCACCAATCCTCGAAGTAGTTGTTTTCGCATCTGACGCTCTATTGTGACGCAGTGCGGGGTTGAGGTTGTGCCTTCATTGCATATCGTATTAAAGATGATTCTCATTCTCAATAATAATTTTTTGTTATCAGACTATTCTTCAGCTGAAATTACGCATTTCCGCAGGTCAGGAAAGTGTCTGGTCAAAATAACATCTAACATTTCTTTTGGTCAACCGTTTACCGCTAAATTCCTACCGTTCGTCTGCATTACGCAATGTACCTGCGGATATACGAGATGATGAGCAGCGTGTTACCATGATAAAAAATTGTTATGAACGCCCTCAGGGCATTGGATTTCACCCAAAGGAGTTGCCCGTGAACGAGACCGTACGTCGCTTTTTGCCGATGGTCGATTTCCTGGAGCAGATACTCGGCAAAAACAGCGAAATCGTGCTGCACGATTTCTCGGATCCCGACCACGCCATCGTCGATATTCGCAACGGTATCGTGAGCGGTCGCAAGGTCGGCGGTCCTGCCACCGATCTGGCACTCAAGATCATGCACGACGCCAAGTATCGCGACCTGCCGTTTATTACAGGCTACGAGGGCCGCGGTGCCGGTGGCAAGACATTGGAGTCAGCGACGTACTTTATCCGCGAGAATGACGAGATCGTCGGCATGCTCTGCGTCAACACCGACCTCTCGACCGTGCGCTCCATCAACGCCATGGCACAGCAGCTCATGGCGTGCTTCGACGCGGCGCCGACGCGCACGGAGCCCGCCTCTATCGAGGTCGAAAGCCTTTCGGAGTCCACACAGGAGCTCATCGACCGCAGCATTGCCGAGCTGCTGAGCGCTCGCGGGCTGGATGTGGCGTCGCTTGGTCAAAGCGACCGCGTGGACGTCATTCGCCACCTCAACGGCAACGGAGTGTTCATGCTCAAGGGCGCCGTAGCCTGCGCCGCCACCGCGCTGGGCATCTCGGAGCCCAGCGTCTACCGCTACCTGCAAAAAGTCCGCAAGGAAGGCTAACCCGCTGACTCCTTGGGGACGGAGGAAAACGGATCATTTTTGTCGCATCGCTTGACAAAAGACCCTGCAGTTCACACGCACTGCAGGGTCTTTTTGCATGTCATGTTTAGTTGTTGCCAACACCTTAGAGAGCAGCGACGACCTCAATCTCGACCAGACCGCCAGCCGGAAGAGCGGCAACCTGGAAAGCACTGCGCGCGGGGAACGGAGCCTCGAACTTGGAGGCGTAGATCTCGTTCACGGCAGCGAAGTCGGCAATGTCGGCCAGGTAGACCGTGGTCTTAACGACATCGGCAAATGTGGCGCCGGCAGCGATCAGCAGAGCCTCGACGTTAGCAAGGGACTGCTTAGCCTGGGCCTCGACGCCCTCGGGCATCTTGCCGGTTGCGGGGTCGATGCCCAGCTGGCCGGACAGGAAAACCATGTTGCCGGTCTGGATGCCGGGGGAATACGGGCCGATGGCTGCAGGTGCGTTATCGGAAGACACGACGGTCTTGCTCATGTTTTTCTCCTTACGATCAGATAGAGAGCGTGAGCGCGGCGTTCACACCGGGAGGCACAATTCGGTCTGAACACCGCGCTTGATTGGGATAGTACTCAAGGTTTCCGCGCGATGCAAGATTATTATCACATTGCGAGAATATTTTATCGCCCAACGGTTTCCCCGAACCGCTGAACGGTTCTCATGTGGAGCAGCCAGTCCAAGCTGCTGAAGACTTTGTCCCGCTTGGAGCATAGACACCGCCTGCCACGACGGCACCACTATACTTTTGAATATCTGAGCATTTTGAAAGGCAGGATATGACCGCAACCGCCAGCCGAACCACTAACCGCAGGCCCGAGCTTTTGGCCCCCGCCGGAGGCCCGGAGCCCTTTGCCGCCGCGCTCGCCGCCGGGGCAGACGCCATCTACTGCGGCATGGGCAGCTTCAACGCCCGCCGCAAGGCAACCAACTTTACCGACGAGGCCTTTGAGCAAGCCTGCCGCGCCGCGCATCTAGCCGGGTCGCGCGTCTACGTCACGGTCAACATCGTCATCAAGCAGTCCGAGATGGGCGATGCACTGCAGCTCATCCATCGCTGCTCCACGCTGGGCGCCGATGCCTTCATTATCCAGGACTGGGGTCTGTTCTTTGAGGTCAAGCGCACCATGCCCGGCATCGAGACACATATCTCGACCCAGGCGAACATCCACGACGACCGCGGAACCCTTTGGTGCCGTGAGCAGGGCGCCGACCGCGTGACTCTCTCGCGCGAGCTCTCCATCGACGAAATCGCCGCCATTCACGACGCCGCGCCCGATGTGGACCTTGAGGTCTTCAGCCATGGCGCCATCTGCTTTTGCTACTCGGGCCTGTGCCTGCTGTCGAGCTTTGCCATGGCGGGCCGCTCGGCCAACCGCGGCATGTGCGCTCAGCCCTGTCGCCTGCCTTACGAGCTGATCGACGAGAACGGCCGCACGCTCTCCCCTGCCGGTCGCGAGCGCGCTCTATGCCCGCGTGACACCAACACCTCACAGCTCGTTCGCCGTCTGCATGACGCCGGCGCCGCGTCGCTCAAGCTCGAGGGCCGCATGAAAGCGCCCGATTACGTGTACTCCATCGTTGATGTGTATCGTCACGAAATTGATGACATGCTGGCAGGGGTCGCCGTTGCCAAGGACGAGAAAGCCGCCCGCCAGCGCCAGCTCAAGCGCTGCTTCAACCGCGACTTTACGCACGCCTATCAGGACGGCACCTCGGGCGACGAGATGATGAGCTACGAGCGTTCCAACAACCGCGGCCAGATCGTGGGCACGGTGCTGGGCAGCCGCCCGGCCAACCGCGATGTGCGCGGCCTCAAGCCCGACGACCGCCGTCGCCGTGCCGCCATCGTCCGCATTGAGCTGTTTGAGCCCGTGGGCAAGGGCGACCTGCTGGAGCTTCGCCACGACGATGAGTTCGACCAATTCCTGACCACCATTGCCGCCAATGATGCCGCAGCCGGCGATATCATCGAGTGCCGCGTGCCCCGTAGCATGCCCGAGGGTTGCCGTGTGCGCGTGATTCGCAGTCAGCGTGCCATCGACGCCGCCGGTGCCGCGCTCAAGCGCGATGTGCTGCGCCGCCGAGCCGTAGATGTGTCTATCGTGGCGCGTCTGGGCGAGCCGTTTACCGTTACGCTCACCTGCTGCGACGACCCTTCGCTTACGGCAACGGCCACGGGCTTTACCGTCGAGGCCGCCAAGACCCGTGCGGTCGAGGCGTCCGATCTGGTGGAGCACGTCGGTCGCATGGGCTCCTCGCCCTTTGAGGCTGCGAGCTTTGACGTTTCGCTCGACGCCGGCTGCGGTATGGGCTTCTCCGCAGTGCACAAGGTGCGCGCCGCCGCCTGTAAAGCGCTCGAGGAGGCCATTCTGGCACCGTACGAGGAGCGTGCGAAAACGCTCGAGTTGCCGGCGATTGTAACCAGTGATTCCCGCCCCGCGCCCGAGCATTACCGCGACGAGCCGCAGATCTGCGCCACCGTCACCACGCTCGAAGCCGCCGAGGCAGCTCGTGCCGAGGGCGCCACGCGCATCTACATGACCACCGATGCGCTCGAGGCTGTCGGACTCTCCCCTGCCGATGCATTTGAGCAGGGCATCATACCCGTACTCGACGAGGTCTGCCGCGCCGTCGACCACGAGCGCGTCGATCCCTGGATCAATGCTGGGGCCACCGTCGCCGTCGGCAATATCTCCGAGCTCGCCGTAGCCGCGCATGCCGGCGCCACGGCCGAAATTCGCTCTTGCCTGCCGGTGCATAACACGCCCTGCATGGAGGCACTTGCCGAGCGCGGAGCCGGTGCGTTTTGGCTCTCGCCCGAGATCACGCTCGACGAGATCGTCTCGCTTGGCACCGCCGCGCCCGCAGCCCTGGGCATCACTGTGTTCGGCCGCCCGCGCGTTATGACGAGTGAGCACTGCATCCTGCAGGTGGCCAATGGCTGCATCCACGATTGCGCTAACTGCCGCCTGCGCGCCCGCAAGCTGTCGCTCAAGAATATCGACGGCAAGGTCATGCCCGTACGCACCGACATCCATGGCCGCTCTCGCCTGTACGACGCCTACCCCATCGACCTCACGCCGCAGGTTCCTCAGCTGCTCGATGCCGGCGTGCGTCGTCTCATGGTAGACGGAACGCTGCTCGAGACAGATGAGGTGGGCCGTGCCGTCGCCCGCGTCCGTCGTGCCGTCGAAGCAGCACAGGCCGGCCGCAAGCCCGCTGCCCGCCTGCGCGGCGCCACCTCGGGCTGCATGTTTATGGGAATTAGCTAACCGAAAGGCTTACACGTGAACGAAGAACCTCAAGTCCTTTACTGCGACGCCTGGCTCATGGCCATCGACAAGCCCGCCGGCATGATCGTCCACGGCGACGGCACCGGCGAGCGCACGCTCACCGACTACGCCAGCGACCTGCTGCTGGCGATGGGTGACGGCTTTGCCGCGACTGACATGCAGCCGCTCAACCGCCTGGACCGCAACACCACCGGCGTGGTGTTGTTTTCGCTCGACAAACAGACGCAGCCCGCCTTTGACCAGATGGTGATCGACCACGCCTTCGAAAAGCGCTATCTGGCGCTGGCCGAGGGCAAGATCGACTGGAACGAGAAGCTCATCGACAAGCCCATCGCCCGCGACCGTCACGACAGCCGAAAGATGCGCGTCGGCGGCAGCGGCAAGCCGTCTCAAACTCGCGTGAAGGTGCTCAAACGTCTTAAGAGCCGTCGTGGCCTGCCCGCGCGCTCGTATATCGATGTCGAGTTGCTCACCGGCCGCAAGCACCAAATCCGTGTGCACCTGGCAAGCGAGCATCATCCCCTGGTTGGCGACGACCTGTACGGAACGCCGCGCCCCTGCGGCCTGATGCTCCACGCCCACAGCGTGTCCTTCACGCATCCCGTAACCGGCGAGCACATCCACATCGAAGCCCCCTGCCCCTGGGAGCCCTAAACCACCACAATCGGGACAGGCACCTTTGTGGTGGTTTTGCCGCAATGGCTCAGCCGCGGTCCCAAAACGTCTCGATCTGTAACAGTTAGAACCCATTTTCCGGTCTATCTGTTACAGATCGAGACATTCGAATCCCCCTCAAGGGAAAATCTCAATCTGCAACAGTAACTCGGCAAAATCAGTCCCAGATGTTACAGATTGAGACAAAGGGACGGAGCGGTTCGGAAGTATCTCAATCTGTAACACCTAGCCCACTTTTAACGGTCCAGTTGTTACAGATTTAGACAAAACGGCAGACAACAAAAGCGGCATCGCCCATCGAGGGTGTTGCCGCTTTTCTATTGAGGAACCTAAATGGTTTTGACCTTGCCCTGTCGCTAGACCGTGATGACGTTGCCCATTGCCCGGTACTTGGCGGGGACCTCGCCTGCGGTAATAATCGTTGCGTCGCGGAAGTCCGCGAACTTGACGGGCGCCACCATGCCAAATTTACTGGCGTCCGAGATTACGAAGCGTTTGGCGGTATGGCGCATCGAGATACGCTTGACCTGTGCTTCCTCGATATCGGGTGCCGTGAAGCCCTGCTCGGCGGCAATGCCGTTAGAGCCCCAAAAGCCACAGTTGAAGTTGTAGCGGTCTAAGGTTGCCAAGGCATCGGGGCCAACGAGCGCCTCGGTCTCGGGTTTGAGCTCGCCGCCCAACACCACGGTACGCATGCCGTGCAAAGCAAGGTGCTGAGCATGGAGCACGGAATCGGTCACATAGGTGACATCTTCAAGGTGTGGAAGATGCTCGATGAGCCTGAGCGTCGTCGAGCCCGAGTCGATGTATACAAAGCTCTCGGGCTCCACAAGCGCCGCCGCACGGGCGCAGATACGCTCCTTGTCGTCGTTATGGAGGTCGCTGCGCTCATTAAGCGTTAGGTCGCGCGTCACGTGCGCGCGCTCAAGACTCGTCGCTCCACCGTGGACCTTGGCGATGCGATGAGCTCGGTCGAGCGTCTGCAGGTCGCGCCGAATGGTGGACGCCGTCACGCCCAGGGTATCGGCAAGCTCCGGCACGGTAACCGAGCCAGCCTGCTGCACCATCGACACAATCGCGTTGAGCCTATCCTCCGCAAGCATCGCTTACTCCTCCTCGGGGTACACGACTCCCCAATCGGCACGGAGCTTGGTCATAAGCTCCATAACATCAGAAGCATAATCCAGCAGCTCGCGCTTGGAGTCGTCGCCGGCAACGGCCTTCTCAAGATCGGCCATCTCATAGCAAAGGGCGTAAGCTTCTGTGCCGGCGTGGACCTCCTCGCGGTGGCCGTCCGCAGTCCACACGATGGTCGCGTGATCGGCACGCGGATATTCATTGACCTCGATGTAGCACTTGTCGAAGCTGATGACCGAGCGCTTGGGCTGCTTGGAGTGGAGCGTAAGGCTCACGACGCCCAGCTGCTGCTCGGCATTTCGGCAGACGATGCCACCCGCGACGTCAACGCCAGTCTCGCAGGTGTTGCCCAGCGAAACGACCTCAGCGGGCTGGCTTGCCATAAAGAGGCGCATGACGGACAGGGCATAGACGCCAATATCGAGCATGGCACCGCCAGCAAGGTTGCGGTTGTAGAAGCGATTGGTCAGATCGCCGTACTCCTTATAGCTACCAAAGTTGAGCTGAGCAAGGTTCATGTGGCCAAACTCGCCGGCATCCATGCGGCGGTGCAGCTCCTGATACAAGGGCATGTGGAGCACCGTAGTGGCGTCCATGAGGACCACGTTGTGCTCGTCGGCAATGGCACGCGCCTCGTCGAGCTCGGCGGAGTTGAGGGTAATGGCCTTCTCGCAAAGCACGTGCTTGCCAGCTGACAGAGCGGCGCGCAGGTAGGTGATATGCGTGTTGTGCGGCGTGGTGATATAGACGGCATCGATGTCTGGATCGGCGTAGAGGTCCTCAACCGTCTCGTACACCTTCTCGACACCATACTGCTCGGCAAAAGCCTGGGCCTTGGACAGCGTACGGTTGGCGACACCCGCGAGCTTGCGGCCGGCCAGAGCGAGGGACTGGGCCATTTGGTTGGCGATAACACCGCAACCGATCACGGCCCAGCGGAGCTCGGGGGCCGTAAAGATGTCATCGGGGAACGGCTGATCCTGGACCGAGGCAAACGCCGCCTTTGCGGCTGCCTCGGCGTCGAGCGGAGCCTGTTTGGAATCTGCCATGAATACCTCCTGCGTCGTGAAAAGTCTTTCAATTCTGACAGCTATATATTCGCACAAATACGCGTGTATGTGCGTACTTCTGCGTATATAACCGCCAAACGGTCAAAATACAACCGCAGACGGCGCATATACACGCATGGTCACGCAATCCTGCGCACGCAAATACGCACAAATGCGCACTAATCATTGCTCAGAGACGGGGAATTCTACTTAGAACTTCAAAGACAGGATGATCCGCTTCACCACGTCACTCATGGCGCGCTGCAGCTCTAAGGACCGTCCCAAACTGCCAACAGAAAAGGAACGTCCCCAGGCGCCGGCATTTCAAGAGCACTCATTTAAGTCTGTCCCCAATGAGTGCAATCACTCATGTAAGCCTGTCCCCAATGAGTGGGAGTAATCAGAGACCCTTTGCGAGGGAGGTCGGACGTGGCCTTCCTCGTTTTTATTCATGGACTTTAGTCCGTGCCGCGCGGCACGCGCGGCATAGAAAGCCACCCGCTCAGCGGGTGGAGGCCAATTTCCGCTACGCGACAAAAACCTTCCCCCTAGCATGAGGATTGTTCAGGTCATCATACTAGGGGGAAGGTGATTGCTGTGGCCCAGAAAGCCAACAGCCTCGCGCACACGAAATGGCTGCGCAAGTACCGCATCGCACCGAGGTCAAGCTCATCGCCGCCATCGCCGAGAAGCACCCCAAGGTGCGCTTTGCCGTGAGCTGCACCTCGGCCTACGCCGACCTCTACGACCGCATGGAGCAGGCCCTGCGCGAGCGCCTGGCCAACGCAGTGGAGGTCGTCCGCTCCGACATCAGCCCCGCGCTTCTTGTCCACACCGGTCCAAACCTCGTGGGTGTGGCGGTCCAGGGACTCTAGCGGAGGCGGGGCGTCCTGCCCAAAAACAAATGCAAAAGACGAGCGCTTCTTGCCTCCCAATTGACAAGAAGCGCTCGTCTTTTCTTAACGCGTTGTATGGCGGAGAGAGCGCAAGCTACGCGAGCGCCCTTCTTGCCAGCTCGGCCGCGCCGAGGATTCCTTGGTCGCCGCCGCAGCCCGGGGCGCAGATGTAGCTCTTCATGTCCTTAAGCTCGGCGGTCTGGATGTAGCCACCCAGATATTCGAGGGTCTTCTTGCGGACGATGCCGTAGAGCTGCTCCTGGTGCATCACGCCGCCGCCGAGGACGATGCGGCGAGGCGAGTACATGAGCACGAGGTTCGCGCACATCTGCCCCAGATAATCCCCCTCGAGCGCCCACACCTCATCGTTGTCCGCGAGCTCGGCCGCGGGCTTTCCCCAGCGCGCGGCGATGGCGGGGCCGGAGGCGAGGCCCTCGAGACAGCTCGCGTGGCTCGGGCAGACGCAGCGTCCCTCATCGGTGGGACGGGTCCTTACCAGCATGTGGCCGGCCTCGGGGTGCAGCATGCCGTGAAGGAGCCTGCCCGCGCACATGACGCCCGCGCCCACGCCGGTGCCGATGGTCACGTAGACGGCGTTCTCGAGCCCCTTGCAGCAGCCGAAGACCACTTCGCCGAGGCAGGCAACGTTCACGTCCGTGTCGTAGGCCACCGGAATCCCGAGGGCGTCGGCGAACGCGGCACGAAGACCATAGCCTCGCCACGCGAGCTTGGGCGTCTGGAGGATGGAGCCGTAGCGCTCGTCGTCGGGGTCGACGCAGGTCGGACCGAAGGCGCCGATGCCCAACGCGTCCATATCGCGGGCGGTGAACCACTCGATCATCTGCGGGACGGTCTCGGCGGGCGTAAGCGTCGGGGTCTCCATACGGTCGAGGACCTCGCCGTCGCCGGACACCACGGCACAGACCATCTTGGTCCCGCCGGCCTCGAGGGCGCCGAGCCTCATTTGCTTTTCGCTCATGTGATCCTCCTTACAAAGGGGCGCCCGCAGTCATGGTCAACCGCGGGCGCCCATAACGTTGGCTTGTTTCGAGGCGACCCTACCTGGGCACTCGGTCCTGCCTTGCGGCAAACGGGGCGAGCACGGCGTGCGGCTCGCTTTGGTACCAGTAGGCGACGGTGGAGATGTCGTCCTCGCGCTCGTAGAGCTTGATGTCGTCGTTGCCGAGGTCCTGGAACGTCACGCGCAGGTCCTCCTTGAACGAGATCGGGTCGGGAAGGTGCCACCTGTAGAGGCCGTGCCTGGGCAGTGCGTCGTCGTTGGTCGCGAGCATCGGGTTCGGATTCGGCTTGCCCGCGCTGAAGCGGTCGCGCGTGGCGTCGCGCGTCGAGCGGTATGGGTAGCCGGCGAACAGCGTGTTAAAGCACTGCGCCTCGGGCAGCGCGTGGGGCGGCCTGTCGAGGAAGGCCCAGGCACCGCCGAAGTAGTCCTCGGCTCCCGTCGAGGTGACTGTGGGGAACTCCTCGTCGCCGTCGAGGAAGAACTTCATCTCGCCCTCGCCCCACCAATAGCGCTCCAGGGCGCACAGGGCCATGTAGGTGCCGACGTAGTAGCCCTTGCCGCGCACGCCGTCGAGCACGGTGTAGTCGACGCCCCTGCGGGTGCTGCGCTCGCGGTTAAAGCGGGCGTGGAAGTACATGGCGTCGTCCGGCACGTCGGTGAGCGCGTAGTTGAACGTGTAGAAGATGTACTTAATGAACCCGGGGTGCTCGCTCGTAAGCGTGACCTTGGCGTGCTTCCTGAAGGGCATCTCGAAGTAGCAGTTCATGCCGCCCGTCGGGTTCACGCAGATGGGCATCGAGTTGACGATGGCGCGCTCACCGAAGCCGTTGCAGAAGAAGTCGCCGACAGGGCACTCGACCGAGGGGGTCTCCTCGTCGTCCCAGTAGAAGCGCAGCACGAGGTCGCGCATGACGAAGCTGCCGGCGGCGGTCTTGTCGGGGACGGTCATCCAGATGTGGCGGATGATGCCGGGGCCCTCGATGTCCGCGAGCGTGATGGTCTCGCCGGACTCAAGGGGCATGCAGCACGAGCCCTTGCGGCCGACGCCGAGGTGGCTGGCCGACATGGCGGCGCGGCCCTTCTCGCCCGTGATGTTCTCGGGGGTGATGGCGCGGCTTTCCTCACCGCCGTGCATCCACACGTCCTTAAGGAACTCTCTCATCGTCGACCTCCTCTATTCGTCGTCTTCGCACTCGGCGGAACTGGCACCGTTCACGTAGACGATCTGCTGGCGCGCCTCGTCGACGAGGGCGTCGAAGTCGAGTTTCTCGTCGGGGCGCGCGAGCGCGACCGTCATGGCGAGCGGGAGGTTGACACCCGCGATCACGTGGATCCGGTCGGAGGCGAAGCGGGAGAAGCGCTGGTTCACGCTGCCGCCGAGCGCGTCGGTAAGGACGACGACCTCGTCAGTGCCCGAAAGCGCCGCCTCGACCGCCGCGTCGAGCCCCTCGCCGTTGTCGTTCACGTAGGCGCACACGGCGTTGACGGCGTCGCTCTTACCCGTAAGAAACTCGAGGGTGTCCTTGAAGCCCTGGGCGAGAAGGGAATGGCTCGCCACAACTATCTTTCTCATTGATTCACCAATCTCTTGGGTCGAAGCTAGGCGAGGATGCCGGCGGCGGAGGCGACCATCGCGAGGACAATCACCACGAGGATGAGGGCCGTCATGCTCGCGTTCTTCTTGGTAAGAAGGTAATACGCGCTTCCCGTGATGGCAGCGGGGATCATGGCAGGCAGGATCTTGTCGAGCAGCGGCTGAATCTCCATCGAGACGTCGCCGAAGCTGAAGCTAATCGGGCAGGTGACGCCGATGACCGAGGCGATGAGGCAGCCGACCACGGTGAGGCCGAGCACGGAGGCGGCGGCAGTGAGGTTGGAAAGCTTCTCGCTGAAGTCGGTGACGAGCTTCACACCCTGCTTGTAGCCGAACTCGAGGGCGTGCATGCGGACCCAGAAGATGGCCAGGATGAGCGCGAACCAGATGCCGGCTCCCACGGGGTTGCCCTCGATGGCCATGTAGGCGGCGATGGAGCCCATGATGGTCGGGATCATGGTCATGAGCAGGGAGTCGCCGACGCCGGCGAGCGGTCCCATGGTGCCGATCTTCAGGTCTTGGACGGCGTCCGCCGCCGCGAGGCCGTCACGCTCCTCCATGGCCACGCAGGCGCCGAGGATGATGGCGGCGAGCCAAGGCTGGGTGTTGTAGTAGCGGAAGTGGTTGTTGAGCGCTTGCTTATAGTCCTCGTCGTTCGTGTAGATCTTCCTCAGGACCGGCGAGAGGGCGTAGGCGACTGAGGCGCCCTGCTGGGTCTGGTAGTTGAAGGTGCACACGCTCATGAGCCAGCGCCAGTTCGCGTTGCGCAGGTCCTTCTTGGTGACCTTGTAGCCGGAGGGCTTGCCCTCGGCGACGGCGGTGATGTTCTCGTTTTCCATGGTTACTCATCCTC
The DNA here is from genome assembly GCA_048246715.1 of Collinsella aerofaciens. GTDB lineage: Bacteria > Actinomycetota > Coriobacteriia > Coriobacteriales > Coriobacteriaceae > Collinsella > Collinsella aerofaciens_BY. The sequence goes on from DBFBCB010000038.1 coordinate 25,246, forward strand.
TCCGATGAAGGCGTCTGCGGAAGCGTGGGCGGCGAGCTCGGTGTCCCTCTCGGCACGCTGGTAGAACGCGATCGCGAGGGCAACGCCGACGATGGCGGCGCCGATGATGGGCACGTTCAGGAAGGCCGAGAGGAAGAAGCCGGCGAGCAGGTACTGGAAGTACTTGCCTGTGGGCATGTAACGCAGCAGCATCGCGATGCCGACGGCCGGGAGCATCTTGCCGGCGAGGGTGAGGCCGGAGAGGAACCACTGGGGCATAACCTCGAGGAGCCAGTTGACGGCGGGCTGGCCGAGGGTCACGGAGACAAAGACGGGCAGGGCGGCGCACAGGCCGAAGAGCACGGGGCAGACCCACAGGATGGCGTTCATCTGCTTGAACTTGCCCTCGTCGCAGAACTTCTGGGACTTCTCGACGACGAAGCCGTTGAGGATCTTGACGATGACGTCGAGCTGGATGCCGAGCATGCCGACCGGCAGGCCGATGGCGAGGCCCGTGTCCGCGCCCAGGGTCACGCCGTAGGCGGTGGCGATGATGGCCATCGTGCCGTAGTCGGGAATCGACGAGCCGCCGAAGCCCGCGACGCCGAGCTGCATGAGCTGAATGGTACCGCCGATGACAAGGCCGGTCCTCCAGTCGCCCATGACGACGCCGGTGATAAGGCCCCAGAAGACGGCATAGTTGACGAAGATCATCGGGATGCCGTAGTAGTCCACGTGCTTGATGAAGGCCAGCAGGGTCAAAAGGACGACCTGCAGGATAGTGAAGTTGACCATGATCCCTCCTTAGATGAGGTCGGCGACGGAGACGGGCTTGTCGGCGGGCACGAACTGTGCCGTCACCTTGACGCCGCGGGCGATGAGCGCCTTGTAGCTCTGGACGTTCTCGGCGGAGGCATAGGCGCGCTGGGTGAGCTGGACGCCGCCCTCCTTGACAAGAGAGCCGCCGACGATCAGCGACGGGAGCTCGATGCCCGACTCGACCAGGTGAAGGATCGTCTCGGGCTCCTTGGCGATGACAAAGACCTTCTCGCGGTCGTACTTGCCCGCCGCGAAGTTCTTGAGCGCGGTCTGCTCGGAGATGATCGAGACGGCCATGCCCGCGGGGCGCGCCATCCTCATGGTGGACTTCAGGACCTCGTCGCCGGCGACCTTGTCGTCGATGACCATGACTCGGGTCGCGCCCGACACCGGGGCCCACTGCGTCACGATGATGCCGTGAAGCAGGCGATTGTCGATTCGTGCCATAACAACACTCATGTTTGCTCCTATCAAATGAAGTTTTACGTTCGGTACTGCCTCGGCGCTATCCGGATTCGCGCCGGGCAAGGGGTTATCGGATTATTGAGGACGCGCGGTCAGCTTGCGGCGGCGCGGGGAAGGTCACTCGTCGAGCAGGAGGTCCGAGGAGCCGAGGCGCTCTTCTCGCGCCGGGGCGGCGCTCACGCTTATGTAGTCGAAGACATATGCGATCTCGCTTACGGGAACCTCTACGCGATAGCGCGTCGAGATGCTCGAGAAGCTCTGCCTGAAGGACTCGATGAAATCGGCGCGTTCCTCCTCGAAGCGGTCCTGGCCAACGTAGGTCTCAATGGGGTTTCTGGTAACAAGGCGCTCGACGAGACAGCAGAGGTGGACGTAGAGCCCAATGATGGCGTTGCTGCCGATCTTCTCGCCTGTCCTGCGCTGAAGCTCGTGCACGGCGCTCTCGATCTCATGGAATAGCCGCTCCGGGTCGAGGATGGTGATGGAGCGGATGACGTTCTGCAGCGTCATGTTCGAGAGCAGCTTCTCGTGGAAAGAAGAGAGCTCGGAAGCGTCAAGCCACCTGCCGAACACGGCATCGACCTTAGAGGCGGACGCCGTCGACATGATGTCCTCGAGGGCGACGAAGGGGACGGAGGCGACCCCGGGGTCTCCCGTGCCGATGACGGCGCAGACGCGGTGCTCGGAGAAAACGGCGTCGTTCGACCCGTTCGCGACGAGCTGCTTGAAGGGCCTCGTGAGCAGGCGCGCGCCTATGGTGCGCGGGAGGCTCTGCGAGACGAGCTGGCGTATCCTCTCCGCGGCGTCGACCCCGGACTCGGAGCAGAAGACGATGGCGTCCTCACGGTTGATGCGCTCGATCACCTTGCAGTGCGTCACGCACGCGGCGGTCGCATCGCCAAGAACCTCGGCGATGGACTTGCCGCCGAGCAGCCCGACCCCGATCTCGAGCGCAAGACCGGTAGAGACGTTGTTCACCACGCCGATAGTGGAGTCGGTAACGTTCTCGAGGGCCTTATAGGCCTCCTCCAAGGAGCCCATGTCGACGAGGAACACGACCCCGGTGCAGTAGGAATGGCGGTCGACGAGGCGCTGGAGCGGACCGACGATGTCCTTCAGCTGCTGGTCGTAGGGCATGTCGACCGCCTCGTACACATGCATGCCGAGCATACGGTTCGCCGCGTCGGCGATGCTCGTCGCCGTTGAGTAGCCATGGGACAAGATGACGCAGAGCGTCCGAAGGGCCTTCGCGTCGCGAGACTCCGATGCGACGCACAGCGTCAGAAGCGTCTTCGTGAAGTGATCGAGCGAGATTCCCAGCGCCCCTTCCACGTCTGCGGCGACCTGATCGGAGACGCTCGAGGCAAACGGTAATTCGGAGGTCACGGCACCGAGGAGATGGGAGATTTGCTCCGCACAGGCAGACTTTCGCTTAGCCAGGCCGATGCCCGGCCACAACTGCAGGCAAATCTCCTGGGCCAGCAGAAAAGCGACCTTCCTCGAAAGCTCGATGCCATAAGAAGAGCCTGCGTCGGCAAGGACCGCGCCCACGATGCGCTCGAAGGCGCGCGACCTCGAGGAGGTAACGCCGCGGCCGAAGATCAAGTGATCCTCAACGCCGCGCACAGCGGAGACAGCTTGCGAGACGAGCTCGGAGACAGAGAGCTCCCCGGCGCAGAATCGCTCATCGAGAGCGCACAGGGCATCGAGCGCCTGCTCGACCGGCCCTGTGCTCTCGGCGGCATCCAGGGACGCGTCGATCAGAACGCCATCGTCGGGCTGTTGATCGATCTGCGCGGAGGAGAGGAGCCCGCTGGGAAGAAGATACGGGCGAACGACGACGTAGTCGCCCTCGCGATTGAGGAACGCTTTGGCGCAGCAGTTCGTCACGCAGGCGCGCAAGCCGGCGATGTTATCGGAAAAGTCCGCGTTCACGAGGCAACGGTATGCGCCGCGGCTAATCTTCACATCAGAACCGATTCGGCACCCCTCGCTGCGCAGGAAGCTCAAGATGAGATCCTCGCGCTCCTCGGGGGTCCGCTCCTTGAGTGAGGGGACGCGGGCACAGATGGGCATTTTGCTGTAGGCCGAGGAAACCTTCAGGTCATCGGCGGAAAGCGTCGTCGAAAGAACGAGGCGAGCGCGGCGCATCCTGGGAGGCATCGAGCCCGAGGGCCGTCGCAAGGCAGTGCTCCATCGCAGAGGGAGAGAGTGCCTCGATGCCGTTGACAAAAACCACACCCCCGCGCGATTTCGCGATCGACTCGTCAAGAAGCCCGTTGAACGAGGCGGCGTCCGGGACCCCGGCGCAGTCGATGCGCACATAGGAGGAGTCGCGGGACAGCAAGCCCTGGTTCTTGCCGTACTCGTACACAAGACGAGAAAGGAAAGACTTGCCGACACCCACGCCGCCGCTCAAGAGGATGGGCAGGCCGAACGGAGGGTACTGAACCGCAGCCTTGCACTGCTCGACAACGGAGCTGAGGCTCAGGTCAAAGCCCACGGCACGCGCGAAGTCACGGTGATCGGCGATTCCCGTCGCCTGGATGAGGTCGGCGAGCGAGGCGTACTCGCTTGCAGAGAGCTTTACCTGAAAACGCTTCTGGAACGCGCGGCGATGAAAATAACGGACAGGCCTGCCCGCCACCTTAACCACAAGGCCGGCGCGAACAAGGTCGTTGAGGTACTGGCTCGCCAGACTCCTGGAGATGATGAGCGTCTCGGCGATGTCGGAGGTGGACAGACGGGCAAGGTCGTCGAGCGAGACGGCAGAGGTGAGGGCCTCGAGATGCTCGAGAATCCTGTCCCTCATGTCGACGGGCTTCTTTGCCAAGCTGTCCTGTGCGGTCTTGTCCATGACTTCTTACCTCCTTGTACAAGGAGTATAAGGGGAACACAGAGAACGGAAGGGGGCGCGTGGGGGAATCAACAGCCCCGAGGAGAAGTTCACCACTTGAGGGGCAGAAAACAACGGCCATTGAACATTCAGGGCCGACGCTCAACACTTCGGCTCGACACTTCGCTTTGGAAAGGGCCCTGCGCGTCGGGGTCCCAACATAAAGAAGGGCCCCGGCGCGCAGGGCCTAAAGCTTAACCATGCGCGCGGCGATGCGGGCGCAGTCGCAGGCGGCCTTCTTCTCGAAGGTGTTGTAGTCGACGACCTGGCCCTCGGCGCAGGGCTTGTCGCTGATGGCGCGCACGACGACGAGGGGCACGCCGTTGAGATAGGCGGCCTCCACGATGGTGCAGCCCTCCATCTCGCAGCACAGGTCGCCGAAAGTCGCGAGGATGCGCGCCTTCTGTTCCGCGGGCGAGACGAACTGGTCGCCGGAGACGACGCGGCCCTCGAGGACCTTTATGTCGGGGGCGACGGCGGCCGCGGCGGCGCACGCCGCCAGCAAGGGCCGGAACGGATCGCGCAAGATCAAGGCGTCGCCCGGGAGGTCGGGCGTTACCGTCAGCCGGCGCCGCGTCTGCCGCATCATGAGAGAGAACGGCCTGGCCGGCACATACGGCAGGAAGAGGTTCAAGGTGCACCCCGGGGCGGTCAACGAGGCCGACGTGCCGAACGTCGTCGCGTGCGGCTTCGGCGGCAGAGCGCCGCGCACCCAAATATGCAGCGACCTGGCCTGCGTGCGCGTCGGGGCGTCGTGGAACTACGTCTGCCAGCTCGTCGACCTCTGCAACGGGGAGATCGTCGGCCACTCCGCAGGACCGAGGAGGGGCGCGCGAGCTCCGAGCCAAGCTCTCGGATTACGTGCACTGGTACAACAACTTCAGGATCCACTCGACACTGGGCTACATGTCGCCGGTCGAGTTCAGGGAGGCGGGACCGTCCCTCCCGGAATCGTCCAAATTGGTGTTGCCAATCCATAGCCAATCCAGCCATCATCTCCGCGAAGGCGGACGTCAGGAAAAGCTCGGCTTGAGCTCGGTCGGACGCGGTCTGTGGGGCATCATTCAGGCTCAGGGGGTCTCCTTGTCTTCTTCGGTCGCAACCTGAATGATAGGAACGGCCCCTTCTCTCTTTCCCTTTCGTTTTCGACGCGTCACTCTCTCGGCGGGCTTAAGGCCCGCGCTCGCTGGTGCAGGGGCTGCGCCCAAACCCCAAAAACTTAACGCCGTGCTCGAAGCGTTTCCGGACGTCAGCGTAATCTCAAATCCCCTTAGTCAACTCATGAGCAAGCCACCTGAGACCACTCATTTCTCCTACTGGCAATGAAGACCTGCGACCTACAGTTTTGCAAACTGTTTGAAAGCCACCTGCGTTGATTCACTTCCTATTGCAGCTGGCGTCTTGCACGCGAAAAGGCATTTGAGTTTCAAAACGGGCGTTTCGGCGCTATCGAGCCTTCAAAGGCATCCCGCCGCGCCCTTTGGGACTAAAACAAAAACTCAAAGCCCTGAGTTCGAAAATAGTTTTTGGAGTTGTCCCGACTTTTGTCACCGAAGCCGACGAAACGCGACAGGGTGTCACCTGGCGGCACTCGATTCGAGACGGCACCGAAAACTGGATGCAACCGGAATGACGGGACGGCAGAACCGAAGCCATCGAGTAGCGATAGAAAAAAGCCCGGGTGCCGTGGCATCCGGGCCTTTGCTAGCAACTTGATGTTGCGGGCAGCTTAGAACTTGTGGCCGCACTTCTTGCAGACGCGCAGCTTGTTCTTGCCGTCCTTCTCGTGACCGACGCGGGTAACCTTACCGCACTCGGGGCAAACGAGATTGACGTTGGAGGCGTCGATGGGAGCCTCCTGCGAAACGATGCCGCCCTGCTGGTTGGCAGCGTTGGGCTTGACGGCCTTCTTGACGACCGAAACGCCCTCGACAACGACCTTGTTCTCGGCGGGGAGAGCACGCAGGACAACGCCCTGCTTGCCGCGATCCTTACCAGAGAGAACCTGGACCTTATCGCCCTTCTTGATATACATATATCTCCCCTAACTACAGGGTCTCGGGAGCGAGCGAGACGATCTTCATGTACTTCTTGTCACGAAGCTCGCGAGCGACAGGCCCGAAGATACGGGTGCCGACGGGCGAACCATCGTTGTTGATGACAACGCAGGCGTTCTCATCAAAGCGAATGTAGGAGCCATCCTTGCGGCGGATCTCCTTAACGGTGCGAACGACGACGCAACGGACAACGTCCTTCTTCTTGACGTTGGCGCCAGGGGTAGCCTCCTGGACAGCACCGATGAACACATCGCCGATGCCTGCATAACGACGCTTGGAACCGCCAAGCACCTTGATGCAGCGAATCTTGCGAGCGCCGGAGTTGTCGGCGACGTTCAGCATGGTTTGCATCTGAATCATGGTAGATGTTCCTCCGAACTAAGAACCGAAGAGAGGTGCGCAGCCTTTATACGGCCCGTGGTATGCAAGCCAGACATACGCACATCTTCGGAAACGTACAAGTCGTAAGAGCGACTGCTTATTTAGCGCGCTCGACGACCTCGATGAGGCGCCAACGCTTCATCTTGGACATAGGACGGGTCTCCATAACGCGGACGGTGTCGCCCACGCCAGCCGTGCACTCCTCGTCGTGAGCGTGCAGCTTCTTGGAGCTGGTCATCATCTTGCCGTACTTGGGGTGACGCTTGCGCTCGGTGATGGTGACAACAATGGTCTTGGCACCGGAGACGGAGGTAACGACACCCGTACGGACCTTACGCGAGTTACGCGAATCAGTCATGTTCTCTCCTTAGGTCCTACTCGGCGACAGCGGACTTCTCCGCTGCGATCTCGCGGGCGCGCTGCTCCGTGAGGACGCGAGCGATGTCCTTCTTCACGGTGTTGACGCGAGCGGTGTTGTCCAGCTGGCTGGTGGCCATCTGGAAACGAAGGTTAAAGAGCTCGGCGCGCATTTCCTTCAGCTTCTCAACGAGCTGAGCGTCCGAGAGCTCACGAATCTCTGCGGGCTTCATTAGTTCTCCTCCTTGGCGGCGGCGGCGTCCTCAGCAGCCCACTTGGCCTCGAGAGCGGCCTCCTCAGCCATCTCCTTCTCGATGCGCTGCTCAGCGTTCTTGGCAGCAACAATCTTGGTCTTGATGGGGAGCTTGTGCTGCGCAAGACGCAGAGCCTCGCGAGCGACCTCCTCGGGAACACCCTTGACCTCGAACATGATGCGGCCGGGCTTGACAACGGCCACCCACTCCTCGGGGTTACCCTTACCAGAACCCATGCGAGTCTCGGCAGGCTTCTTGGTGATGGGCTTATCGGGGAAGATCGTGATGTAGACACGACCGCCACGCTTCATGTAGCGGGTCATGGCAATACGAGCGGCCTCGATCTGACGGTTGGTGATCCAATGGGCCTCGAGAGCCTGGATACCAAACTCGCCGAAATGCAGCTCGGTATTACCCTTGGCCTGGCCCTTCATGGAGCCACGCTGCACCTTGCGGTGAAGAATACGCTTAGGGGCAAGCACTACTGACCCCTCCTCTCGGAGTTACGACGACGAGGACGGGAAGAGCCCTCGAGTGCAGGGTTGGGAACAGGCTGGCCCGGGAGCTTCTCGCCCAGGTAGATCCAGACCTTCACGCCGCAAGCGCCCATGGTGGTGCTGGCGACAGCCGTGCCGTAGTCGATCTTGGCACGGAGGGTGTGCAGAGGCACGCGACCCTCGCGGTACCACTCACGACGGCCCATCTCGGCACCGCCGAGACGACCGGAGCACTGGATACGGATGCCCTTAGCGCCGGCCTTGCGGGCGGACTGGACAGCCTTGCGCATAGCGCGACGGAAGGCAACGCGGCCCTCGAGCTGCTCGGCGATAGACTGAGCAACAAGGTTGGCGTCGAGCTCGGGGCGCTTGATCTCGACAACGTCGACGGAGAGCTGGCCCTTGGAGACGCCAGCGACCTTCTCGAGCTCGGTGCGGAGGGTATCGATCTCGGCACCCTTCTTACCGATGACAACGCCGGGGCGAGCGGTGAGGATGATGACCTTCACCTTGTCGCCAGCGCGCTCGATCTCGACGCGGGAGACAGCTGCGCGGGAAAGACGCTTCTCGAGGTACTTGCGGATCTCGAGATCGTTACCGAGGGTCTTAGCGTAATCCTTCTCTGCGAACCAGCGGGAGCGCCAGTTCTCGGTGATGCCAAGACGGAAGCCGGTGGGGTAGACTTTCTGACCCATACAGCTTTACGCCTCCTTTCGAGGAGCAACGACGACGGTGATGTGGGAAGTACGCTTCAGAATGCGAGAAGCGGAACCCTTGGCGCGGGGACGGATGCGCTTAAGCGTCGGACCCTCGTCAACATAGGCAGCGGCGACAACCAGGTTGTCGGCACGCAGACCGTTGTTGTTCTCGGCGTTCGCAACGGCGGAACGGAGAACCTTCTCGACATCCACGGCGACGGCGCGGTCGCAGAAGTGGAGGATGTCGAAGGCCTGAGCGACAGGCTTGCGGCGGATCAGATCGACCACCAGGCGGGCCTTGCTGGGGGAAACACGCACGTACTTAGCGACGGCGCGAACCTCGGTGGCCTCAGTTTCAATAGACTTAGTTGCCATTTACGGTTAACCCCCTATTTGGCCTTGTGGCCACGGAACGTACGAGTCGGCGCGAACTCGCCGAGCTTGTGACCAACCATGGACTCGGTAACATACACGGGCACATGCTTGCGGCCGTCGTGGACGGCGATGGTGTGACCAACCATCTCGGGGAAGATGGTGGACGCGCGGGACCAGGTCTTCACGACGTCCTTCTTGCCAGCCTCGTTCATCGCGGTGATACGCGAGAGAAGGCGAGTCTCCACGAACGGGCCCTTTTTGAGACTTCTGCTCATAAGTGCTTTCTCCTAAAACTCGGTATCCGAAATTACTTCTTACGGCGACGAATGATGTGCTGGTTCGAGACCTTCTTCTTCTTGCGCGTACGAAGGCCCTTCGTCGGCTTACCCCAGGGGGTAACGGAGGGACGACCAGAAGTGTGGTTCTTGCCCTCGCCACCGCCGTGCGGGTGGTCGACAGGGTTCATGACGGTACCGCGGACGGTCGGGCGCACGTTCATGTGACGCTTACGGCCGGCCTTGCCGATGACGATGTTGGAGTGATCGGCGTTGCCGACCTCACCGACGGTGGCGCGGCAGGTAACGAGGATGCGGCGCATCTCGGAGGAAGGCATACGAACGATAGCGTACTTGCCCTCCTTACCCATCAGCTGGCAGGAGTTACCGGCAGAACGGGCGATAGCGGCGCCCTTGCCCGGCTGGAACTCGACGGCGTGGATGAGCGTACCGACGGGGATGTCGGCGAGGGGCAGAGCGTTGCCCGGCTTGATGTCGGCGTCAGAACCGGACATGATGGTCTGACCGACCTCGAGGCCCTTGGGGGCCAGGATGTAGCGCTTCTCACCGTCAGCGTAGTGCAGCAGAGCGATGCGAGCGGAACGGTTCGGATCGTACTCGATCGTGGCAACCTTGGCGGGCACGCCGTCCTTGTTGCGCTTGAAGTCGATTACGCGGTAACGACGCTTCACGCCGCCGCCCTGGTGGCGGGTGGTGATGCGGCCGTTGTTGTTACGACCGGCCTTCTTGGGCAGGGGCTCGAGAAGAGACTTCTCGGGCTTGGTGCAGGTGATCTCGGAGAAGTCGGAGATCGTCTGCCAACGCCTACCAGCGGAGGTCGGCTTAAGGTGCTTTACAGCCATTACAATCCCTTTCAGTAGGAATCCGTTAGCCATCGCAGACAGGGATTCGAGGTTCTGCCTCGGGTGCGATGACACCGGACGTATACACGGTTCCGGGCGTGTCCATTTTATACGCCCAAAACCTTGAGCTCTCGCCTCCCCTATTTGGGAGGCATGAGCTCACTCAACAGCAGCGAGTCTTAGGCCTGGTTGCCAAAGACCTCGATGGTGTCGCCCTCGGCCAGCGTGACGATGGCCTTCTTCCAAGAACGGGTCTTGCCGGCGACATAGCGCACGCGCTTGGTCTTGGGCTTGACCGTCAGGGTGTTCACGCGAACGACCTTGACGTCGAAGATCTCCTCGACAGCGTCCTTGATCTGATACTTGTTAGCATCCTTGGCGACCTCGAACGTGTACTTGTTCAGCTCCATGCCGGAGAAGGAACGCTCGGACACGATCGGACGGATGATGATCTCGTGGGCGGTCATTTATGCAAGCACCTCCCCGAAGTGAGCGGCGATGTCGGCGGGCATCAGCACGGCGTTGTTGTTGACGAGATCGTAGGTGTTGGCCTCGTCGGCAGTGATGATGAACGTCTTGGGAATGTTGCGGAACGACAGGTAGGCGTTGACGTCCTCATCGCGAACGATGATGGTCAGACGCTTGCCCTCAAGGCCGAGAGCCTTGAGCATGGCGACGGCAGCCTTGGTGGAAGGCTTCTCGAAGCCGTAGTCGTCGACGAGCACGAGCTCGCCATCGGCCAGCTTGGCGGACAGCGCGGAGCGCATAGCCAGCTTGACCTCCTTGTTGTTCATACGCTTAGCGTAAGAACGGGGCTTGGGGGCGAAGACGACGCCACCGTGACGCCACTGGGCAGCACGGATGGAACCCTGGCGGGCACGGCCGGTGCCCTTCTGACGCCAAGGCTTCTTGCCGCCACCGGAAACCTCAGAGCGGCCCTTAGCGGACTGGGTGCCCTGACGCCAAGAGGCCATCTGGCACTTGACGATGTGGTGCATAACGTGGATGTTCGGCTCGATGCCGTACACCTCAGCGGCGAGCTCGGCCTCGGCGACCTTCTTGCCCTCGCTGTTCTTTACTTCAAACTTTGCCATTTAAGTGTTCTCCTTGGTATGACGCTGGGCTAAATGGGCTGGGCCCTTAGGCCATACGGATGGCGACGAGACCATTCTTGGCACCCGGGACAGCGCCCTTGACCAAGATGAGGTTCTGCTCGGCATCGATGCGGACAACGGAAAGGTTCTTGACGGTAACGCGCTCGTTACCCATGTGACCGGCCATCTTGACGCCCTTGAGGACGCGCGCAGGATAGGCGCACTGACCGATAGAACCGGGGTGACGCTGGAAGTGAGAACCATGCGTCATAGGACCGCGGCGCTGACCCCAGCGCTTGATGCGACCCTGGAAGCCCTTACCCTTGGAGGTACCGATGACGTCGACCTTCTCGACATCAGCGAAATCAGCGACGGTGACGACCTCGCCGACCTTGTGCTCCTCGCCGTTCTCGACGCGGACCTCACGAAGGAAACGGACAGGCTCGACGCCAGCCTTGGCGAAGTGACCAGCCATGGGCTTGTTCACGTTCTTGGCCTTGATGTCGCCGAAACCGATCTGGACGGCGTCATAGCCGTCGGTTGCCTGAGTTTTAACCTGCGAGACAGCGCAGGGGCCAGCCTGGATGACCGTGACGGGAACGACGTTGTCGTCCTCGTCCCAAACCTGGGTCATGCCAATCTTGCGGCCGAGAATCATGCTGATCAAGATATGATCCCAACTCTCGCGTGGTCTTGGGACAATGCGTACACCACCGAGCGTACGCCCCTAGAGGACCACTACTTACACGACGTGCTCCCCAGTCTTGTATTGCGTCCGGACTACCTGACAACCCTATTAAGCAGGCATTTTGTCCAGCCAGAATACTCCCCTGGTTACACACAGCTGTTTAGTATACACGGCTGCGGGCGTATCCATCGAGATTCATATTTCACTCACATTGTTTACGCAGGTAAAGTGCGTGGCACGTTCCCAGTGTGCGGCGGAGGGGGCGGGCCTGAGACATATTAAGGTTGCTGCTCTACAGTCCTGCTCACGACGGAGAGCACATTAAGTGCTCTCCTGTTCGTGCGGAACTCGCGACAACCTTAATATGTCTCAGGCCCGCCCCCTCCGCCGCACACTGGGAACGCCACGTTGATGTCTGCTAAACCTTGCTCGCTCAGGCTAATGACTTTGTTGAGGGTCCACTATTTGCTGGAGGGTGAACTTGCATTGCATTGATTCGCCTTCTGCTTGTGGCTTTGCCTCATCGAAATTGAAGATCATGATGGCGCAGTTGGGGAGTTTTGCTGGGAGCTCGAAGCCCTCCGGGGCTGCAGCCTTGATGAATTGGCGGCTGGCGCTGCCGTGGCTTACTGCTAGAAGGGTTCCGATACCATCGGTGCCCATGAGATTGGTGAGGGTGTCTACCATGCGCTCTTGCAGCGCGCGGCTTCCTTCTCCTCCGAAGGGGACCAGGTCCTCGCCCGGATCCCAGACGTCGGTGGGTAGCGCGTCGTGGGGACCTTCCTCGAAGGAGCCGTAGCAGCGCTCGATGATGCCTTCGCAGGGCTCGACTGCTGTATCCAGGCCAAGGAGTTCGGTTGCGACGAGCTGAGCTGTGTCCATGGCTCGGCCTAAGGGCGAAGAGACCACTTTGTCGGGGACGACGCCGTGGCCCTTGAGCCATGCGGCTGCCATTCCCGCTTGTTTGCGGCCCAGGTCGGTCAACGGTGAATCGCAGCGGCCCTGGACCAGCTTTTTGACGTTGAATTCCGTCTGGCCGTGGCGGAGTAGGTATAGGCGCTTCATGCTCTCCCCTTCTGTAACTTGCTTTGCCGGCACAGCCCTACTCGTGGGTATGGCCGACATAGTCCTCGTCGATCGTAATCTTGGCGACCGACTTGGGATATTCCGATTCGACCCGTTGTGCCAGCGCGTGCTTTAAGTCTTCGGCACTCATCTGCAGATCCGAGGGACGCACGCAGTCAAAAATCACGTTGGTGTGCGTAGGACCCGGCACACAGCGCAAATCGTGAATTGAAAGGCGGCTATCGATCTCCTGGGCCATGGCGTTGATGCGCAAGCGCATGCTCGCCACCTTGGGATCGTCGGTCACGATGGGGTCGTAATGGAGCGTGACAATCATGCCGTCTTCGTTCCTAAACGCCTGCTCGATGTTATCGAGCGTGTCGTGACTTTCCAGCGGGCTGGCCTCGGCTGCCATCTCGGCGTGAGCGCTTGCAAACTTCCTGCCCGGACCGTAGTCGTGAACCATCAGATCGTGAACGCCCAAAACGCCGGGGTAGCTCATGATCTTGTCTCGAATGTGCTTGACCAGCTTAGGATCGGGCGTCTGGCCCAAAAGCGGGCTCACCGTATCTTGAATAAGTTCAAAGCCGCTCCAACCAATATAGGCGCCAACGGCAAGGCCGACCCATGCGTCAAGATTGATGTGCGTCACCTGCGAAACAATTGCACATGCCAGCACGGCGCCTGTGGCAAGAACATCGTTCTTGGAATCCTGGGCAGTCGCATGCAGTGTCTCGGACTCGATACGGTCGCCGAGCTTTTGGTTGAGCGCCGCCATCCACAGCTTAACAACCATCGAAAGCGCCAGGACTGCCACCAGGGCAAGCGAGAACTCGACAGGTTCGGGGTGGATGATGCGCTCAAACGAGGACTTCACCAGTTCAAGGCCAATGAGAAGCACGAGCGCCGCCACGACAAGACCCGAGAGGTACTCGTAGCGACCATGGCCGTATGGATGCTCGGGGTCGGCGGGCTTGCTCGCCAGCTTAAAGCCCAGCACGCTCACGATATTCGAGCTGGCATCGGACAGGTTGTTCATGGCATCCGCCACAATCGAAACCGATCCCGAAACCACACCAATTGCGCCCTTCGCAGCACAAAGCGCAACATTGGCGAGAATACACACCACGCCCGTCAACGTGCCCACGCGCGCACGGTCGCCCTGCGCACGTTTAACAATCCACTCGACCATCTTCATCAGCCCCCACGGTACTGCCTATATATATCTATTGCTCAAACGGATTGTAGTGTAGCCACTTTGTCCTTCAGATACAAAAAGGCCGCGACCCACACGGGCCACGGCCTTGGAGCATGGCAAAGGAATCGTCCTTGTGTCGCACAGGTTTACGCGCTTACTTCGGCCACGCTCTTCGAGGTTTCGGGTGAATCGGCTCCGTCCCCCATCGTCTGTCCCTTCGCCGGCACCACGCCAAAGCAGTAGCTCAGCGCCGCAGACACCGCAAATGCCACACCGCCGGCAGCGCAGCACCACAGCAGGTTCGAGATGCCGCCCGTGGCAAAGCCAATGACCATGAGGACATTCGTCATGCCGATGGTATAGGCCGTAACGTGGCCCACGGCTGCAACAAGGCCTCCGACGGCGCCGCCAATGGCCATGCACGTCAGGCACCTGCCATATTTAAAGCCGCAACCGTACAGCGCCGGCTCGCTTACGCCGCCAAGAACACCCGAGATTGAATAGCCCAGCATGAGCGCCTTCTCGTCCTTATCCGCAACGCGAAGCGACGCGCCAAAGGGCATGCCCCAAACGGCGAACGTTGCCATCGTCGCGGCGATCAGGATGCACGAATCCGTTCCCACACTCATAAACTGCGCGTACGCAAGCGATAGAACGACGTTGCTGACACCCGCGATCTTAAGAAACTCCCAACCCGCGGCAAGCCCCATGAGCGTGAGCAGCGACACGATGCCACCGGAATTGCCAAGCATAAACATAAGCTGGCCCAACAGCATGCCCAGATAGCTGCCCGCCGGCGCCGTGATACACAGCGAAACCGGAACCATGACAAGCATGGTCGCAAACGGAACGAACGAAAACGCCACGGCCTTAGGGATAACGCGCTTAAAGAAACACTCCACTCGCCATAGCACGGGTACCGAGATGAGAATCGGAATAACAGTCGTCGTGTAATCGTTGACCGGCGCGGGAAGCAGGCCGTACACGGAAGTCATCGATATCCCCGTCGTCGATGCGGCATCGACGAGCTTAAGCAGATCGGGTGCAATCAATACGCCGCCCAGCATCATGCCCAGCTGCTCCGAGCAACCGAGCTGGCGGGCGGCCGCCCAACCAAGATAAATGGGCAAAAAGTAGTAGCCGGCATTATAGAGCCAACTGTAGAACAGGCGATAGATATCGGAATCGGCAGACCACAGGCCCAGCATGCCTTCGCCCATAATGACAGCGACGGTGCGGAACAACGCCGCGCAGACAATAAACGGCAGCGCTGACATCATGCTTTTGGACAGATAGTCCACCACGGCCATGGCGTTTGATGAAACCGACGTTGTAAACGAGGTGTTAGAAACTTGTGACATGGAACGCCTTTCCCAATGTGACATGCGAGCTTTCCCTTTGTCACATCGTGCGGTACTGACCGATTGCGCGGTACTTTTCGTAGCGGAGGTTTGTGAGGGTCGCGTCGTCGAGCTGCCCAAGCGTATCGAAGGCATCAAATGCCGAGGACATGACGGCACCGGCGATCTCCTCATGCGACAGGCCCCTATCGTCAACAATGCCGTCGATGATGCCGAGCGCCAACAGATCGGGGGCCGTGAGCTTAAGCGCCTCGGCGGCCTCATTCGCGCGCTCGGTATCCTTCCACAGGATCGACGCACAGGCCTCGGGGCTCACGACCGAATAGGCCGAGCTCGAGAGCATCAGGATGCGGTCGGCCACGGACAGCGCCAGCGCGCCACCAGAGCCGCCCTCGCCTGTCACCACCGAGACAATCGGCGTCTTGAGGCCGCTCATCTCCATGAGATTCTGGGCAATCGCCTCGCCCTGGCCGCGCTCCTCGGCACCGATGCCGCAAAACGCGCCCGAAGTATCGACCAGACACAGAACCGGTCGACCAAACTTTTCGGCCTGGCGTATAAGGCGACGCGCTTTGCGGTAGCCCTCGGGATGTGCCATACCAAAGTTGCGACGCATGCGCTCTTTGGTCGTGGTACCGCGCTCGACGGCGATAACTGTCACGGGTCGCCCGTCTTTCCAGCCAATGCCAGCCACCACGGCGGCGTCGTCGCCAAAGTAACGGTCGCCATGCAGCTCCACAAATCCATCCAGGCCCAGCGAGATCATCTCGCCCGCCGTGGCGCGATCTGCCGAGCGGGTCTGCTTGACAATCTCGAGCGCGGTTTTTGGTGCGGTCGAGCGCTTGAACAAGTGTCCCAGCTTTTTGCCGCGACGACCCGTATGCACGATCTCATGCGGTGCCCCCAGGCCGGGCGCGTGCCCTTCGTGCAGTGCCAGCAGCTCGCCTACCGTGAGCGCAATCTCGCCACGCGGAACAACGGCATCGCAAAAGCCGTGCTCCAGCAAAAACTCGGAGCGCTGGAATCCCTTGGGCAGGCGCTTGTGCATGTTCTGCTCGATCACGCGCGGGCCGGCAAATGCCGTCAGGGCATCGGGCTCGGCTAGGATAATATCGCCCTCCATGGCAAAGCTCGCGGTTACGCCTCCGGTCGTGGGGTCGGTGAGCACCGTGATATACAGACCGCCCGCCTCGCTGTGGCGCCTAACCGCCGCAGAAATCTTGGCCATCTGCATAAGCGACGTCACGCCCTCTTGCATGCGCGCGCCGCCCGAAACGGTAAAGCCGACAACTGGCAATCCAAGCTCGGTCGCTCGCTCAAATGTGCGACAGATCTTCTCGCCCACCACGGAACCCATCGAGCCCATCATAAAGTTGGCGTCCATAAAGAAGAGCGCGGTATCGCAACCGCAGATTTTGCCCCTGCCGCACACAACGGCGTCGCGCTCGCCCGAACGCTCGCACACGCTCTTAAGCTTGTCGGCATAGCCGGGAAACGAGAGGAAGTCCTCCGACGCCAGATTGGCATCCCATTCCTCAAACGTGCCCTCGTCGACCGTCATGCGCATGCGCGCGCGACCGCTCACGCGAAAGTGTTTGCCGCAACGAGGGCAGACCTCGAGGTTGTCGTGCAGGCGTGCTTCATCGATCACGCGGCGACACTCCGGGCACTTGATAAACACGTGGCGCGCGGGAAACTCGGCGCACGACTCGGTCATCGGCCCCTCGAGGACGTTGACCGTCTTTGCTTTTCTATTCATCAGCATAGAGATGCCCCATCAGATCGGTGTGGTACATGCCCGACAAGAACTCGTCGTTTGCCAGCACGTCGAGCTGAAGCTCGCTGTTTTCGCTCACGCCCTCAATCACGAGCTCGCCCAGGGCCGAGCGCATCTTGCGAATGGCGCCGTCACGCGTGGGCGCACACACGATGAGCTTGCCGAGCATGGAGTCGTAGTACGGCGGAACTTTCGCACCGGTAAACATGGCGGAATCCCAGCGCACGCGCGGACCACCCGGCACACGCAACGCGGTGACCGTTCCGCATGACGGCAGAAAGTCCGGCGTTTCGGCATTGATGCGGCACTCCATGGCGTGGTTGCGGACCGGCATGTCCTCCTGCTCAAAGGGCAGAGGCTGGCCGGCTGCCACGCGCAGCTGCCACTTGACCAAGTCGGTATCGGTCACAAACTCTGTAACCGGATGCTCCACCTGCAAGCGCGTGTTCATTTCCATAAAGTAGAAATTGCCGTCGTCCGAATACAGAAACTCGATGGTACCGGCTCCTTCGTAGCCGACGGCACGAGCCAGGTCACGCGCTGCCTTGTGCATGCGAGCACGAATGTCGTTGTGTCCGTCGAGGCACGGCGCGGGACTCTCTTCGATCAGCTTTTGGTTGCGACGCTGCACCGAGCACTCGCGCTCGCCGAGCGAAAATACATGGCCCTGCTTATCGGCCATAATCTGCACCTCAACGTGGTGCGCCGGCGCGACGAACTTCTCCATGTAGCACTCGCCGTCGCCAAAAACGGCCTCGCCCTCGGCACGCGCCTCGATGAACGCCTTTGCCGCATCTTCCACGCGCTCGACCTTGCGAATGCCGCGACCGCCACCGCCCGCGCGCGCCTTAATGAGCACGGGACAGCCAATGCGCTCGGCCTCGGCCGTCGCCTCCTCGGGACTTTTGAGCAAATCGCAGCCCGGCACGATGGGCACGCCCGCCGCGGCGGCCGTTCGGCGTGCGGCGTCCTTATCGCCCATGCTGTCGATCACCTCGGCCGAAGGACCGACAAAAGCCAGGCCATACTTGTCGCAGTCGCGTACAAAGCTCGCCTTCTCGGAAAAGAAGCCATAGCCGGGATGAATTGCCTTAGCTCCCGACTTTACGGCACAGGTGAGCACAGCATCGTCGTTGAGGTAGCTCTCGGCAAGACGCGGACCGCCGATGCAATACGCCTCGTCGGCAAGCTGCACGTGCAGCGCGTCCGCATCGGCCGTGGAATAAACGGCGACGGTCTTGATGCCCATATCGCGGCACGCGCGGATAACACGGACCGCGACTTCGCCGCGGTTGGCGATGAGCACTTTGTCGAACATGAAGCCTTCCTTAACTTTCGTGCATGAGTGCAAAAGACATGTCGGCGCGGCAACAGACCTCACCGTTGACGCTTGCAGTACCCGTCGCAAAGCGGAACGGCCCGCGCGCACGCGTGATGGAGCACACCAGATCCACCGTATCGCCCGGGCGCACCGGACGCTTAAAGCGCACCTTGTCCAGACTCGTGTAGAACGGCGTCGCGCCGCGCGCCTCCTCATCGCCCATCAGCAACACGCAGCAGTTTTGGGCGAGCATCTCGCACTGGATCACGCCGGGGACCACCGGGTTTCCCGGAAAATGCCCCTGCAAAAAGTATTCGTCGCCCGTAATCGTGATCTTGCCGTGGGCCTCGTCGCCCACCAGCTCGGCTTCGTCGAGCAAAAGCATCGGCTCGCGATGCGGTAACAGCTTCTTGAGCTCTTCTTTGTTCATGGATATCACCTATCCGATCCTCATGAGGCAGCTGCCAAACTCCACGAGGTCGCCGTCGGCCACGCAGATCTCGAGCACCTCGCCGTCTGCCTCGGCCGTCACCTCGTTGAGAACCTTCATGGCCTCGATAATGCAGAGGGTCTCCCCGGCCTTGACCTTAGAGCCCACGTGCACAAACGGCTCGTCGCCCGGCGCCGGGGCAGCATAGAAAACGCCGACCATGGGAGCGGTCACCTCGGTGCCCTTGGGCTCCGGTGCGGCGGCAGGTGTCTGCGCGGCGGGCTCCGGTGCGGCAGGCGCGACTGTGGGAGCTGCAACTGGAGCGGCCATAGCGCTCGGCATGGGCATGGGCACGGCAACCGGCTGTGCGGCGCTCGCGCGCTCGAGTTCGACCGCGGTGCCATCGGGCTCCTCAACGCGCACGCGCGTGAGGCCGCGGTCCTCCATAACATCGGCTATCTCGGCAAGTCTTTTGGAATCCATGCTCTAGCTCCTCGTATATCTACGCAGCGCGATGGCGGCGTTGTGCCCGCCAAAGCCTAGGTTGGTCGAAAGCGCCCAGGTAAGGTCGGCGCGAACTGCGCGATTGGGCGTGTAGTCAAGATCGCAGGCGGGATCGGGCGTGCGGTAGTTAATGGTCGGCGGCACCACGCCCTGCTCGAGCGCCATGGCGCAGGCCATGACCTCGATGGCGCCCGTGGCACCGATCATGTGGCCGGTCATCGACTTAGTCGACGAGACATGCGCGGCGCGCGCCGCGTCCTCGCCGAGCGCCCGCTTAATGCCCGCCGTCTCGGACGAATCGTTGAGTTTGGTCGAGGTGCCGTGGGCATTGATGTAGAGGCCCTCGGAGGGCTTGACGTCGCCCTCGGCAACCGCCAGCGATATCGCACGGGCAATGCCGGCAGCCTCGGGATCGGGGCTCGTGATGTGGTAGGCGTCATCGGTGTTGCCGTAGCCCACGACCTCGGCATAAATGTGCGCACCGCGCGCCTGCGCATGTTCCATGCTCTCGAGTACCAGCACGCAGGCGCCCTCGCCCATCACAAAGCCATCGCGGTCTGCATCGAACGGACGGCAAGCCGTCGCGGGATCAGGGTTGGTGGTCAATGCGCGGCAGGACGTAAAGCCCGCAACGGCATCGGGGATAATTGCGGCCTCGGCACCGCCGGCGAGAATCGCATCGGCATAGCCGTGCTTGATGGCGCGGAACGCCTCGCCCACCGCATGGGCCGAGGTCGCGCACGCGGTCACCACGGGCAGGGTCGGGCCCTTTGCCTTGTGGCGAATCGCGATATTGCCCGATGCCATGTTGGGGATCATCATCGCGATCATATAGGGCGATGCACGGCGGGGCCCCCGGTCGGCGATCGTATGGACGTTGTCGACGAGCGTCTGCATGCCGCCCACGCCCGAGCCCACGTAGACGCCCAGGCGCTCTCGATCGATGGCGCCTTCGACATCGAAGCCTGCATCGTGCATGGCTTCGTCCGAAGCCGCCATCGCAAACTGAACGCAGGGGTCGAGATGCTTGGCGTCACGCTTGCCAAAGTACTCGTTGCCGTCAAAGCCCTTGACCTCGGCTGCCACCTTGACGGCAAACGCATCGGTATCGAAGTGCGTGATCGGGCCGATGCCGCACGTGCCGGCGCACATGGCCGCCCAGGTGGCAAGCGCGGTGTTGCCGAGCGGCGACACGGCACCGATGCCGGTGATTGCAACTCTCTGTTCCATCATGGTCTCCTCATTCAAGCCGTTGTTCGGCCCTGGTTTCTACATCGCCATTCCGCCGTCGACGCGCACGACCTCGCCCGTAATGTAGGCAGCCGCATCACTCGCCAAAAAGCGCACCACGCCGGCCACTTCCTCGGGGCGCGCCATGCGCCTCAGGGGAATCTGCTCCTCGCACGCCGCACGCACCTTATCCGATAGCTTTGCCGTCATATCGGTCTCGACAAACCCGGGTGCGACCGCGTTCACTCGTACGCCGCGGGGCGCAAGCTCGCGCGCCACCGCCTTGGTCAGGCCGATCACGCCCGCCTTGGAGGCAGCGTAGTTGGCCTGCCCGGCATTGCCCATCAGGCCCACAACCGAGCTCATGTTGACGACGCAACCGCCGCGCTGGCGCATAAAGGTCTTGGTGAGTGCGCGCGTCGTGTTAAACGTTCCTTTAAGATTGACATCGAGCACGCGATCGAAGGCGTCATCGCCCATGCGCATGAGCAGGCCATCGCGGGTGATGCCAGCGTTGTTGACGAGCGCCCAAATGGGGCCAAAGTCGTTGAGGACCGCTTCCACGCACGCGTTGACGGTAACGGGGTCGGCCACGTCGCATTGATATGCGCGTGCCGCGGCGCCAGCCGCCTCGCAGGCTTCGCACGTCTCGCACGCCGCATCGACGCTGCCGGCATAGACGACGGCAATATCAAAGCCGTCCTCCGCCAGACCGACAGCGCAGGCGCGGCCGATACCCCGCGAGCCGCCCGTGACCAGTGCCACGCGACGTGAGTCGTTGCGCTCGAGCGCGCCGTTGTTCAAGTTGCCCATGTCATTCCTTTCGGGTTACAGCCCTGTGGACTATGCGAGCTCGTCGGCAATAGCTGCGACCTGCTCGGCCGTCTCGCACGAATACACGCGAACGTCGCTCAGCGTACGCTTGACCAGGCCCGACAGTGTTTTGCCAGGGCCGACCTCAATAAACGTGTCGATGCCCTGATCCTGCAGAGTATGCAGCGTGTCGACCCAGCGCACGGGATGGCTCACCTGGTTGGCCAAGACATCCGATGCTGCTCGCGGGTCCGCCGGATAGGGCGCCGCCGTCATATTTGCCATGACCGGAATTAGCAGCGGAGACGGCGCGTGGCCGGCTTGGATATACGTCGCCAGTCCCTCAGTCGCCTCGGCCATATAGGGGCTATGGAATGCACCCGACACCGCGACCTTCATGGCCCGGCCACCGGCCTCTTTTACCAAGGCGTCGAGCTCCTGCAGCGCCTCGGGCGCTCCGGCAACAACCGTCTGCTGCGGGCTGTTGTAGTTGACCGGCCAGCAATCCTCGCCGGCCTGCGCAGCCAGGTTCTCGACTTGCGCCGCATCAAGCTTGATGACGGCGCGCATACCGCCGGGGTGACGCTCGGCAGCCGCGGCCATCAGCGCCGCGCGCTCGCACACGAGCTCAAAGCCCGCTCGCGTATCGAACGCTCCTGCAAAGGTGAGCGCGGCGACCTCGCCCAGCGAGAATCCCGCACAGGCGGCAGGCGCCACGCCGCGCTCGCGCAGTGCGGCAGCCGCTGCCAGGTCATGAACGAACACGCAAGGCTGCGTATTCTCGGTCTGCGAGAGCTCCTCCTTGGAGGCGCTCCGGCACTGCTCGCTCGTCCCCGGGCGCACCTCATCGGCAATGGCGAACACCTCGGCGGCCGCCGGCGATGTCTCGATCAGATCGACGCCCATCGCGGGGTGCTGGGCACCCTGGCCGGCAAACAAAAACGCTACGCCACCCATGCGCACGCACCCTTCAGGACGTGCTCGGCGCCATCGACCAGGTCGTCAACGATTTCGCGTGCGCTCTTGCGCTCGTTGACCATGCCGGCAATCTGTCCACACAAAAACGAACCCTCTTCGTAGTTGCCGTCCTTGGCGGCCTTACGCAGCGCACCGGTTCCCATAGCACCGAGCTCCTCGGCACTCGCGCCGGAACCCTCGCTCTTGGCATAGGCGTTGGTGAAGGGGCTCTTGAGGGCGCGCACTGGATGTCCCGTCGAGCGACCGGTCGCACGCGTCGAAGTGTCGTTGGCCTTCAGGACCATCTCTTTGTACTGCTCCGAGACGGTGCACTCGTCTGCGACCAGAAAGCGCGTACCCACTTGCACGCCTTCGGCGCCCAGCATAAAGGCGGCCGCCACGCCGCGGCCGTCGGCAATACCGCCGGCGGCCACGACGGGAATGTCAACCGCATCGACGACCTGCGGCACCAGTGCCATCGTCGAGGTCTCGCCAATATGGCCGCCCGATTCGGTACCCTCGGCAACAACCGCCGTGGCTCCACGACGTGCCACGAGGCGCGCCAGCGCCACCGAGGCAACGACCGGGATGACCTTGATGCCCGCCTCGTTCCACGCCTTCATGTACTTGGCGGGATTGCCGGCGCCCGTCACGACGACCGGCACTCGCTCGTCAATCACGACCTGCGCGACCTCGTCGGCAAACGGGCTCATGAGCATGACGTTGACGCCAAAGGGCTTATCCGTCTTGGCGCGCAGCTCATGAATCTGGTCGCGAAGCCAGTTGGCGTCGGCGTTCATGGCCGCGATGATGCCTAAGCCACCCGCCTCGGACACTGCGGACGCCAGCGAGGCATCGGCAATCCAGGCCATACCGCCCTGGAACACGGGCTTTTCGATGCCGAGCAGATCGCAGAGAGGAGTCTTGAGCATCTCTACTTCTCCAATGCCGCCTCGACCGTATCGGCGAACTCGCCGACCGTCTTGGGGTTCTCCTCGGTATCGAGCTGGATGCCAAACTCGTCCTCGACGGCAACGAGGATCTCGACGGTGCCCAGGCTGTCGAGACCAATCTCCTCGAGCGTGGACTCGGGCTTCATCTTGACATCGTCAAGACCGGCGGTCTCGCGGATAACGTCGCAAACGCGCTCGAAGGTCTTCTGATCTGCCATGGTAGTTCTCCTTTGTTTGTGCCCTAGGGGCGTTTTTATTTCCTATGTGCGACTACTTCCAACGAAGCAGATAGCCACCTATATCCAGACCGGCGCCAAATCCAACGAGGGCGATGGTGTCGTCCTCATTCAGTGCGTCGGTACGTGCCAGCCGGTCAAGCGCAAAGGGAATGCAGGCGCTCGAAATGTTGCCGGTCTCGCGTAGCGTTCGAACCACGCGCTCGTCTGGCACGCCGAGACGCTTGACCGCCTGACTCAGGATTCGTTCGTTAGCCTGATGGAATACAAAATGATCGATGTCTTCGACCGAAATGCCCGCATCGCTCGCAAGCTTATGGACCGTGTCGCAGATGGCGTTGACGCCGAACTTGAACACGCGGCGACCATTCATGGACAGCACGCTCGCGCTATCTGCGGAGTCCTTAAACGGCGAGGTGCCGACCAGACCGGGAACGCGCAACGTCTCGACGTCGGGCGCCGTCGAAAGCTCAACGGCAAGGGGGTTGTCTCCCCCAGCCCCTATCACTGCAGCGCCCGCGCCGTCGCCAAAGAGCACGCACGTGGCGCGGTCTGACCAGTCAAGGGCGCGCGTCATCTGCTCGGAGGCAACGACAAGCACATGCTTGGCTCGTCCTCGAGCGATATAGCCCTCGGCGACATCGAGCGCAAATACGAAGCCGGCACAAGCCGCCGAAACGTCGAAGGCTGGACATGTGGCACCCAGGCGCTCAGCAACGGCGCACGCTTCGGCAGGGACGAGATGATCGCCCGTCGTCGTCGAGCAGACGATCAGATCCAGCTGGCTCGCATCGAGTCCGGACGCCTGGAGCGCTTGCTCGCTCGCTGCCACGGCAAGGTCGTCGAGTGACTCGGCGGTGCACACATGGCGGCTCTTGATCCCCGTACGGGTAAAAATCCACTCATCCGAGGTGTCCAGGAACTCGGACAGCTCGTCGTTGGAAACGCTGCGCTCGGGAAGCGCCGAGCCCGTTCCCAGTATCGTGAAACCCATCACTAACCTCCTTTGAGTTGTTGACGTGTTTACATCGACCAAGAGAGGATAGCGCATTTTAGTCATTGTTGACGTGTTAACATTAAATTGTCCAAATGCGACAAAGGCTTCACATTGTGTCTGCCTCACGACACTATTGCGTTATTCACTTATTCATTAAGGAGGTAGCAGCCGCTATGGATGCCAAATTAACGATAGTCGACGTAACCGGATCGACCAACGATGACCTGCTCGAAGCAGGAAAACAAGGAGCGCCGCACGGCACAGGACTTGCCGCCCGGGCTCAGACGGCAGGACGCGGCCGGCGCGGCCACAAGTGGGATTCAACCGCCGGCAACCTATTGCTTTCGATTGTCCTGCGTCCATGCGTTAATCCTGCAAAGTACTCTGGTCTTGCCGCCGTCAGCGGCCTAGCGGTGCTCGAGGCGCTCGAAAAGCAGGGTCTTGCTAACGAGATCGGCCTCAAATGGCCCAACGACCTCGTCGCACGAGGACATAAGCTTGGCGGCATCTTAGTCGAGGCGGCTCGTGACAACGAGGGCGGGCCCTTCGCCGTCTGCGGCATTGGCGTCAACGTAAACTACACGCCCCAGGAGGTGCCCGATGGCGGCCTGGCGGCAATTGGCCTCTCGGACCTTAACGAAAACGTTCCTACCGTCGACATGCTCCTCGATGAGGTCTATCACGCCGTTATAGACGCCGTAGATGCCTGGGCAGAACGCCTCAACTCCATGGAAGAAAACACCGGACCGCTCGCGCCCGTCCACGGCGAATATGTCGCTCACCTCAATTGGATTGGAGAGCACGTTATCGCCCGCTCCCCCGCTGGAGACGAGCTGGCGCGAGGCATCTTTAAAACGGTCGATGGCTTTGGTCGCGCGTGCATCGAAACGAAAGACGGCTTGCGTTTCTTCCATTTTGAGGAGGCGTCTTTGCGCCACTTAAGCGATTAGGGCGCCGCAGCCATCGGCTCGGCAGCATTACCCGGCAGTCCAAACCATCATTCAAAACAAAAGGGCCCCGCTACCGTAACGGCAGCGGGGCCCTTTAAGCTAAGAGCGATGTCGCTTAGAGCTTGATGTCGATGTCGACGCCAGCGGGGAGGTCGAGACGCATGAGCGAATCAACGGTGCCCGAGGTGGGGTCGAGGATGTCGATGAGGCGCTTGTGGGTGCGCATCTCGAACTGCTCACGGGAGTCCTTGTTCACGTGCGGCGAGCGGATAACCGTGTACAGGTTACGCTCGGTGGGCAGGGGGACAGGACCGGAAACGCGAGCACCGGTCTTCTGAGCGGTCTCGACGATGAGCTTCGCGGACTGATCGACGACCTCGTGATCATAGCCCTTGAGGCGAATGCGGATCTTCTGGGTAGCCAACTTAAACCTCCAAAGAGTGCGAGAGATGTTCTCGCGGATTACGTAACAGGGAGCTCGAACTTAGGCGTTCTTGCTCATGACCTCGTCCACAATGGACTTGGGCGCGGGCTCATAAGAGTCGAACTGCATCGTGTAGGATGCACGGCCCTGGGTCTGGGAGCGAAGGTCGGTAGCGTAACCGAACATCTCGCCCAGCGGCACCTTGGCACGGATGAGCTTGCTGTTCTTGCGATCCTCCATGCCCTCGATCTTGCCGCGGCGACCAGAGAGGTTGCCCATAACGTCGCCCATGTACTGCTCGGGGGTCTCGACCTCGACAGCCATGATCGGCTCGAGCAGCTGCGGATCGGACTTCTTGAGAGCGTCCTTGATAGCCATGGAACCGGCAATCTTGAAGGCGGCCTCGGAGGAGTCAACTTCGTGGTAAGAACCGTCGAACAGGGTGACCTTGACGTCGAGGACCGGGAAGCCGGCGATAACACCGGTGTTCAGGGCCTCCTGGATGCCCTTATCGATGGACGGGATGTACTCCTTGGGCACGACGCCGCCGACGATAGCGTTGACGAACTCGTAGCCGAAGCCCTCCTCCATCTTCTCGAGCTTGATGACGGCGTGGCCGTACTGACCGCGACCGCCGGACTGACGGACGAACTTGCCCTCAGCCTTCTCGACGTCGTGACCAGCGGTCTCGCGGTAGGCGACCTGGGGCTTACCAACGTTAGCGTCAACCTTGAACTCGCGGAGCAGACGGTCGACGATGATCTCGAGGTGCAGCTCGCCCATGCCGGCGATGATGGTCTGGCCGGTCTCGTGGTTGGTGGACACCTGGAAGGTCGGGTCCTCCTCGGCGAGCTTGGTCAGAGCCAGGGACATCTTATCCTGCTCGGCCTTGGTCTTGGGCTCGATGGCAACGTCAATAACGGGCTTAGCGAACTCGATCTTCTCGAGGACGATCTCCTTGCCCTCAGCGCACAGGGTGTCACCGGTGGTGGAGTTCTTGAAGCCGACGCAAGCGACGATGTCGCCGGCGGCAGCGTCGTCACGGTCGATACGCTCGGCGGCGTTCATCTCAAGGATGCGGCCGAGGCGCTCGCGCTGACCGTTGGAAGCGTTGACAACGTAGGAGCCGGACTCGGCGCGGCCGGAGTAAACGCGGACGTAGGTGAGCTTACCGACGAACGGGTCGGTCATGATCTTGAAGACCAGGCCGGAGAAGGGCTCGTCGAAGGAAGGATGACGCTGGATCTCCTCGCCGGTGTCCGGATCGGTACCGGTGACGGCCTCGACGTCAAGCGGGCTGGGCAGGTAGTCGACGACAGCGTCGAGCAGCTCCTGAACGCCCTTGTTCTTGTAGGCGGAACCCACGAAGACGAGGTTGAGCTCGTTGGCCAGAACGCCCTTACGCAGAGCAGCCTTGAGCTCCTCGACGGTGAAGTCCTCCTCCATGAGGATCTTCTCCATGAGCTCGTCGTCAAAGCTGGCAGCAGCGTCGAGGAGCTCCTCGCGCTTGGTGGCAGCGATGTCGGCAAACTCAGCCGGGATCTCGTCCATCGGCTCGGGGTAGGTCATACCCTTCTCGTCGGCCTTGAAGTCCCATGCAGTCATGGTGACCAGGTCGATGACGCCCCAGAAGTTGTCCTCGGCGCCCATCGGGACCTGAGCGGCCACGGCGTTGGCGTCGAGACGATCCTTCATGGTCTCGATAGCGTTGAAGAAGTCAGCACCCACGCGGTCATACTTGTTGATGAAGGCGATGCGGGGGACGTTGAAGGTGGAAGCCTGACGCCAAACGGTCTCAGACTGGGGCTGAACGCCAGCGACGGCGTCGAAGACGGCGACAGCGCCATCGAGGACGCGCAGGCAGCGCTCGACCTCGGCGGTGAAGTCAACGTGACCCGGGGTGTCGATGATCTGGATGCGGTAGTCCTTACCGTCCTTGTTCCAGAAGCAGGTGGTAGCAGCGGAGGTAATGGTTACACCGCGCTCCTGCTCCTGAACCATCCAGTCCATGGTGGCAGCGCCCTCATGGACCTCACCGATCTTGTGGGTCTTACCGGTGTAGTAAAGAATACGCTCGGTCGTGGTGGTCTTACCAGCATCGATGTGAGCCATGATGCCGATGTTACGGGTATCGGAAAGCTTGTACTTAGGCTTAGCCATGTTAGTTCCTTACCTTAACTTACCAACGATAGTGAGAGAACGCGCGGTTGGCCTCGGCCATCTTGAAGACGTCCTCACGCTTCTTGACGGAAGCGCCCAGGCCGTTGGAAGCGTCGAGGATCTCGTTGGCGAGACGCTCGGCCATGGTCTTCTCCTTGCGAGCGCGGGAGAAGTTGACGATCCAGCGGATACCCAGAGCGGTGGAACGACGGGAGTTGACCTCCATCGGGACCTGATAGGTAGCGCCACCGACACGCTTGGGCTTAACCTCGAGCGTGGGCTTGACGTTGTCCATAGCCTTCTTGAAGGTAGCGAGAGCGTCGCCGCCCTCGGACTTCTCGGCAACGATCTCGAAAGCGGTGTAGACGATGCGCTCAGCGGTGGCCTTCTTGCCGTCAAGAAGGACCTTGTTGATGAGCTGAGTCACCAGGCGGTTGTTGTAAACGGCGTCAGGCTGAACCTCACGACGATTAGCTGCTGCACGACGCGGCATGTGAAATCTCCTTAAGTGTCTACCGTGCGGCGTTTAGGCGGCACACGGCGAAAGTATCAAAACGTTATCTGGCTTATTTGGCCTTGGGGCGCTTAGCACCGTACTTGGAACGGGCCTGCATACGGTTCTGGACCGGAGCAGCGTCGTAGGCGCCACGGATGACGTGATAACGGACACCAGGGAGGTCACGGACACGACCGCCGCGGACGAGCACGATGGAGTGCTCCTGCAGGTTGTGGCCCTCACCCGGGATGTAAGCGGTAACTTCGATGCCGTTGACAAGGCGAACACGGGCAACCTTACGAAGAGCCGAGTTCGGCTTCTTGGGGCTCGTGGTGAAGACGCGGGTGCACACGCCGCGCTTCTGGGAGTTGTGCTGCAGTGCAGCGTTCTTAGACTTCTTGGGCACGGAACGACGGCCCTGGCGAACCAGCTGGTTAATAGTAGGCAAAGCGTACTCCTTCTCGAATGATTCCAGCTTTCTGTAAAGTGCAACGGCTTGAATCGAGGGGTCAGCATCCCCCTACGAAACACGCAGTTCGATAGGATACGTGCCGTTAGCTGTGCCGTCAACAGACCACGCCGCCGGGCGTATCCCAAAATGAGCACATTTCCGCAAAGCCTACACAAAAGGAATCCCCTTCTGTGCGCGGGAGTGGATTCCCTGGCCGGACGGCACAGGGGTTAAGTTTGCTGCTCTACAGTCCTGCGCAAGACGGAATGCACATTAAGTGCTTTCCTTTGCGTGCGGAACTCGCGACAAACTTAAACAGCGGGTGGCCCGGTCCGGGAATCCGACGTGCTTGTTGGGGCAACGTTCCCTTCCAAAAAGGGACAGGTTTATTTTGGTCGGTTTTATCTGGGAAAACGCCGCTCTTCACGGTGATTCGCATCCATTTGCCACGTTCTTCCGAGAATCAGACAAATAGCGTTCAATCTAACCGTCCATATAACGCAAAATAGGTCGCTTCCCCTCTTGGGAAGCGACCTAGGCCTTACGAATAGACGGTGGAAAAGGGTACTTCTGTTTCGGTCTCTCCTGCTGATGTGTACCTCGTGCCCTCAAGGGTTACCGAGACCACTTGATCGACATTGATCAGTTTTGTCGGCACCGAGATGTTCTCTCCGCTATTGCGCGTCAGCGAAAAATATAAATTGTACGCGCCCGCAGCATCATCTTCGATAATATGCTCCGATCCATCCTTGTAGGTAACGGTCAACTTTTTCGTGACTGCGTCAATGCCCAGATCATCGATGTGTGTCTGGATAGAAAACGGGCTGATCTCGAGAGGCGAGTCATCGGAGCGGAGTTCCTTTGTATCGACGTACGCTCCAACGCTAAACTCGGGTGTCGATGCCTCGAACGGCTTCGCATCCTCGCCTTCGCCCTCAGTCCAGCAGATATTCCAGGTGACCGCATGTCCCAAATCTCGCTCGCGATCCCACGAGGCAAAGTACATCGTGCCATTAATGACCGTGTCGCTTGATGTGTCCTTATCAATTGTGCAGCGTGTATCAGCCCATTCCTCGCCGAAGTTCATGCTGGGCGTTCCGATGCCTTGTTCTTCTTCACCATAGAGAACAAGTTCGCCTGTCTCTGCTGCCGGCTTGTAGTAGTTAACGCCATTTGGATTGGACAACGTAAACGTCACGGCTCCGCAGCCGTTTTGGTCAATAGCCATCTCATGGATATCAAGCGTATAGCCGTTACCCTCGACGGACAGATTGACCTCCTGGACTGCGCCTTCCAGGCTTTGGGGCGCGATGCCATCACCAAACTCTCTGGTGTAGGTATACTTAGTCCCCGATGAGCCGCCGTTTGTCCAGGTAATGGAATCCCCGTTGCCGTGGTTTCCCCAGGCTGAGGCAAAATATCTGGAATTGACAACGGCGTAGGCGACCCCTCCAGTCGCCAAAACTCCGGCAAGACATCCGATTACGGCAACATAGAGAGGCTTCGCGTGGCCCTTTCGATGAAGCGGCTCACCCGCAGCAGTATTAAGGACGCGATCTGCAAGATTGCTATCGGCTTGGATGGACTCGAAGGCCTGCTTGATTTGATTGGATTTCACGGTCGCCCTCCTCTAGGATGAATTTGAGCTTCGATCGACCGCGAGCTAAACGCGTTCGAACGGTCGCGGCTGGCACATGCAGTAACTCGGCAATCTCTGAGGTCGAAAAGCCCAGATAGTAATAGAGCACGATGGGAACACGGAATCGCTCCGGAAGTCGCATAACGTCTGACAGAACCGCCTTGGTCTCCTCCTGCGCCGTCGAAAGCGAATCGGCCAGGTTCTCAATATCCTCCACACGCCTCCATGGCTTTCGAAAGAGCGATTTGCATTCATTGATCGTGACCCGGATAAGCCAGCGGCGAAGATGCTCCCAACTCTCAAATTGCGCATTGCTTTTGAGCAGCTTAAGAAAGACATCTTGGGCAACATCATCGGCATCGGCGCGATCGCGCAGATACGTCAACGCGATTCGAAACACGACATCTCGGTAATCTTCGACCGCCTGTCTAAATGTTTGCTCTTCCATAATCACCTCCCGGTGACGGTACTGATTCTTGATGAGGTCCTCACCATAGATACGCTCTGGCCAGACGAAATGTTTCAAATTCAAGCAGGAAAACCGACCAAAATAAACTTGTCCCTTATTGGCAAAAGGAATCCCCTTCTGTGCGCGGGGGCAGATTCCCGGAACGGGCCGCCCGCTGTTTAAGTTTGCTGCTCTACAGTCCTGCGCAAGACGGAAAGCACATTAAGTGCTTTCCTTTGCGTGCGGAACTCGCGACAAACTTAAACAGCGGGCGGCCCGTTCCGGGAATCCGACGTGCTCGTCGGGGCAACGTTCCTCACCAAAAAAGACCCGCTTCCCTGTTGGGAAACGGGTCTTTGGAAGGACGGTTAACGTACTAGGAAATTACTCCTCGTCGTTGTCCTTGGCCTCTTCGGCGTCGTCGATGTCCACGAGCTGGTTGAGCAGCTCGTCGAGGGAAGCCATGTCCTCGTTGATCGCGCCGTTGGCGGGAGCCTTCTTGTCGTCGATCGGGGCGCCCAGGAGCTCCTCGTCGGCGTCGGCGTGATGCGTCGGCGCGGCGGAGGTGCCCAGCAGAATGTCGTCCGGACCGTCGGGGCTAAAGACCATCTGCAGCAGCTGCGAGAGGTCTTCCTCGTCGGCAACGTCGTCGTTGTTCTCGAGGATGTAGAGCAGGTCGTGGGCCTCCAAGCCGTCACGGAGTTCCTCGATCGCCTTGGCACCGATGCCATCGATGCGCAGCAGATCTTCCTCGGACTTGCCGACCAAGTCGCCGACCGTCTCGATGCCGACCTCGCTGAACTTGTTGGTCCAGCGCTGCGACACACCCAGGTCGTCGAACAGGTACAGGCGAGCCTTCTCGGCGGAGATGGTGTGGCCGTTGCGGGTGAAGGAACCGTCAGCACCACCGAACTCGTCGTAGCCGGCCCAGTCGAGCTGCTGCGGGAGCTGCTCGTCAAGGTCCTTGAGCTCAACCGGAGCCCACTCGGGCAGCGACTTGGCGTTGGGCGAAGCCGGACCGTCGATGTCCACGTAGCCGTCGGCCGTGCGATACGTCAGCTTGGCGTTGGCGTACGGCTTGAGGCCGGTACCGGCGGGGATCTTCTTACCGACGATGACGTTGGACTTAAGGTCGAGCAGGTGGTCGACCTTGCCCTCGATGGCAGCCTCGGTAAGGACGCCAGCGGTACGGATGAACGAAGCGCTCGACAGCCAGGAGTCGATGTTGGACGCGACCTTGAGCGTACCCAGGATGACGGGCTCGGCCACAGGAGCTTGACCGCCCAGACGGGCAACGCGCTCGACCTCGTCGGCAAACTCGTAGCGGTCGACGTACTGACCAAGCAGGTACTTGGAGTCGCCGGGGTTGGTGATCTGAACGCGACGCAGCATCTGACGTGCGAGCACCTCGATGTGCTTGTCGTTCAGGTCGACGCCCTGGCTGGTGTAGACGTCCTTGACGCTCTCGACGAAGGTGTGCATCGTCGACTCGATGTCGGTCAGCTTGCGCAGGTTGCGGAAGTTGACGAAGCCCTTGGTGATCTGGTCGCCGGCGCGAACCTCGCAGCCGTCCTCGATCTCAGGCATAAAGCGCACCGAAGCGGGGACGCGACGCTCGTCGAGGACACGGGTGTGATCCTCGGAGTCGGTGAGCGTCAGCACGTACTCGGACTTCTCGGGCTTAATCGAGAGGTGACCGGAGTACGGAGCCAGCTCGGCCTCGCGACCCAGGATCTTCTCGTTGACGTTACCGACGATATCGAACATACGGCTGACCGTAGGCAGACCCTGCGTAATATCGTCGACGCCAGCGACGCCGCCGGAGTGAATGGTACGCATCGTAAGCTGCGTACCGGGCTCGCCGATGGACTGGGCGGCAATAATGCCGACCGCGGTACCGATGGCGACCGGACGACGGGTGGAAAGATCCCAGCCGTAGCACTTCTGGCACACGCCGTACTTGGAGCGGCAGGTGAGCAGCGCGCGAAGCTTGACCTTCTTGAGGCCCGCATCGACCATCTTTTGGATGTCGGCGACCTTCTCGATGTAGCCGTCCTGCTCAAAGAGCACGGTGCCATCCGGAGCCACGACGTCCTCAATGAAGCAACGGCCGACGAGGTCGGTGTTGAGGTCGGTGGTGCCGGGGATGATGAGGTTGTAGGTGACGCCCTCGTGCGTGCCGCAGTCCTCCTCGCGGACGATGACGTCCTGGGCCACGTCGACCAGACGACGGGTCAGGTAACCAGAGTCCGAGGTGTGGGATGCGGTATCGACCAGGCCCTTACGGGCGCCGTAGGTCGAAATGAAGTACTCGAGCGGCAGCAGGCCCTCGCGGAAGTTCGCCTTAATGGGAAGGTCGATCGTCTCGCCGGACATGTCTGCCATCAGGCCACGCATGCCGCCGAGCTGACGCAGCTGGGTCTTAGAACCACGGGCGCCAGAGTCGGCCATCATGTAGAGCGGGTTCTCCTCGTCGAACATGTCGAGCATGAGCGCTGCGACCTTGTCGGTACAAGCGGTCCACTCGTTAACGACTTCGATGTGGCGCTCCGTCTCGTTGATGAAGCCCTCCTCGAAATACTCGTTGATCTGGTCGACGTTGGCCTGGGCGCGATCGAGCAGCTCCTGCTTCTCGGCAGGGATGAGAGCGTCCCACACCGAGATGGTGAGGCCGGCGCGGGTAGCGTAGTGGAAGCCGGAGTACTTGATGGCGTCGAGGATCGGGCCGACCTTGGCCTCGGGGTAACGATCGCAGCAGTCGGCAACCAGCTTGGCCACATCGCCCTTGACCATCTTGTAGTTCATGAACTCGTAGTCTTCGGGCAGGCACTGGCGGTTGAAGATGATGCGGCCGATAGAGGTCTCGAAGCGCGCGGTCTTGTTGCCGGTGACGTCGTAGTCGACGAACTCGTTCTTGCCGTTCTTGACGCGGAAGATACGGGTGCCGTCCTCGTTGATGACGTTGGCATCGGCAGAGGACACGCGGACCTGGATCTTGGCCTGCATGTCGACCTCGGAGCGGCAGTCATAGGCGTGCAGTGCGTCGTCGAAGCTGGCGAACACGTGGTTCTCGCCCGGCAGACCCTCGCGGACCTGGGTGAGGTAGTACACACCGATGATCATGTCCTGCGAAGGGATGTTAACCGGCTTGCCGGATGCCGGCGAGCGCAGGTTGTTCGCAGAGAGCATGAGCACGCGAGCCTCCGCCTGAGCCTGGCTGGACAGCGGCACGTGAACAGACATCTGGTCGCCGTCGAAGTCGGCGTTGAAGGGCGAGCAGACCAGCGGGTGCAGGTGGATAGCCTTGCCCTCGACCAGCACCGGCTCAAAGGCCTGGATGGACAGACGGTGCAGGGTCGGTGCACGGTTGAGCAGCACGACGCGGCCGTCGATGACCTCTTCGAGGATATCCCACACAAAGGTGGCACCGCGGTCGATAACACGCTTGGCGCCCTTGATGTTCTCGACCTTGCCAAGCTCGACCAGGCGCTTCATGACGAAGGGCTTGAAGAGCTCAAGCGCCATGGTCTTGGGCAGACCGCACTGGTGCAGCAGCAGCTTGGGGTCGGTAACGATTACCGAACGGCCGGAGTAGTCGACACGCTTACCCAGCAAGTTCTGACGGAAACGACCCTGCTTGCCCTTGAGGGCCTCGGCGAGCGACTTGAGCGGGCGACCACCACGGCCAGAGACCGGGCGACCACGACGGCCGTTGTCGAACAGGGCGTCCACGGACTCCTGGAGCATGCGCTTCTCGTTGTTCACGATGATCGCAGGGGCGTCCAGGTCGAGCAGGCGCTTGAGTCGGTTGTTACGGTTAATCACGCGACGATACAGGTCGTTGAGGTCGGACGCGGCGAAGCGGCCGCCGTCGAGCTGGACCATCGGGCGCAGATCGGGCGGAATGACCGGGATGACGTCCAGGATCATGTTCGCGGGGCTGTTGCCGCCCTTCAGGAAGGCGTCAACGACCTCGAGGCGTTTGACGGCCTTCTCGCGCTTCTGCTTCTGGGAGTCCTCGTCGGCGATGATGGCCTTGAGCTTCTCGGCCTCGGAGGGGAGGTCGATGGCAGCGAGCAGGTCGCGGACGGCCTCGGCACCCATGCCACCCTTGAAGTACATGGAGTAGTAACGGGTCATCTCGCGGAACAGCGGCTCATCGGAGATGAGGTCGCGCTCGGTGAGCTTCATGAAGGCGTTGAAGGCGTCCGTGCGGAGCTGCTTCTCGTCCTTGCACTCTTCCTCGATGTCGACGATGCCGGAGGCGATCTCCTCGGGGGTCAGCGGCTCCTCGTCGGAGAACTCGTCAAAGTTCTCGGGGTTGCCCTGCTCCTTGAGGGACTCGATCTGGCGGGCGCACTCGGCATCGATCTCTTCCAGATCGGCGGCGAGCTCCTCGCGCAGGTCGTCAGCGTCGGCCTCGCGAGCCTCGTAGTCGACCTCGGTGATGATGTAGCTGGCAAAGTACAGAACCTTCTCGAGGTCCTTGGACTTGATGTCGAGCATACGGCTCATCGGGAAGCTCGTGGGGCTCTTGAAGTACCAGATGTGGGACACAGGAGCGGCGAGCTCAATGTGACCCATGCGGTCGCGACGCACCTTGGCCGAGGTGACCTCGACGCCGCAGCGCTCGCAGACGATGCCCTTAAAGCGGATGCCCTTGTACTTGCCGCAGGAGCACTCCCAGTCCTTTGCGGGACCGAAGATCTTCTCGCAGAACAGGCCGTCCTTCTCGGGCTTGAGGGTACGGTAATTGATAGTCTCCGGCTTCTTGACCTCACCGTGCGACCAGGAACGGATCTGGTCGGCGGAGGCAAGGGAGATCTTTACCGAGTCAAAATCAGTAGCTTCGAAATCTGCCACAGTCAACTACTCCTTATCAGTGGTCGTGGCGGCGACAGCCTCGGGTGCCTCGGCGGTCTCGGAATCCTGGGCCTCGACGTCGGCGTCAACGCCGGCGAGCGCAGCCAGGTCGTCGAGAGCGGAGGTCTCCTCGGCGGTCACAGGGGCGGAGGCGTCCTCGTCGGCATCGTGCATGGGCTCGATGTCCAGCGCGAGGGAACGGATCTCCTTGACGAGAACCTTGAAGGACTCGGGGATACCCGGAACCGGGACGTTCTCGCCCTTGACGATGGACTCGTAGGTCTTGACGCGGCCCACGGTATCGTCGGACTTGACGGTCAGGATCTCCTGCAGGACGTTGGAAGCACCGTATGCGTACAGTGCCCAAACTTCCATCTCGCCGAAGCGCTGGCCGCCGAACTGAGCCTTGCCGCCCAGCGGCTGCTGGGTAACCAGGCTGTAAGGGCCGGTCGAACGGGCGTGGATCTTGTCGTCGACCATGTGGCCGAGCTTGAGGATGTAGGACGTACCCACGGTAATGGGCTCGCGGAACTCCTCGCCGGTGCGGCCGTCGAACAGACGGGTCTTGCCGCGCTCGTCAAGCTGGGTGACAAACTCGGGGCGCATGTGATCGCCAAAGGCAGCGGTGGCCTTGTTGAGCATGTTCTTGTTGGCACGACGGATGACCTCGGCAATCTCGTCCTCCTTGGCGCCGTCGAAGACGGGCGTCGAGACGAAGAACGGACCGGGAACATACTTGTCGGAGTCGGCATCCTCGGTATCCCAACCGCAGGCAGCAGCCCAGCCAAGGTGGCACTCGAGCAGCTGGCCGACGTTCATACGCGAAGGAACGCCCAGCGGGTTGAGGATAACGTCGATCGGGGTACCGTCAGCCATGTAGGGCATGTCCTCGACCGGCAGAACGTTACAGATAACACCCTTGTTGCCGTGACGACCGGCGATCTTATCGCCCTGCTGGATCTTACGACGCTGGGCGACGTAGACGCGCACCTGCTCGTTAACGCCGGGGGCCAGATCGTCGCCGCTCTCGCGGCTAAAGCGGACGACGTCGATGACGCGGCCGTAAGCGCCGTGAGGCATCTTAAGGGAGGTGTCGCGAACGTCGTGAGCCTTGGCACCGAAAATGGCGCGCAGCAGGCGCTCCTCGGCGGTCAGAGCACTCTCGCCCTTAGGCGTGACCTTGCCGACCAGGATATCGCCAGGGCCGACCTCGGCACCGATGCGGATGATGCCGTCCTCGTCGAGGTTGGCAAGCATGTCCTCGGAGAGGTTCGGGATCTCGCGGGTGATCTCCTCGGGGCCAAGCTTGGTGTCGCGGGCATCGATCTCGTGACGGGTGATGTTGATGGTCGTCAGCAGGTCCTCGGCCACCAGGCGCTCGGACACGACGATACCGTCCTCGTAGTTGAAGCCTTCCCACGGCATGTATGCCACGGTGAGGTTCTGGCCCAGTGCGAGCTCGCCATGATCGGTCGAAGGACCGTCAGCCAGGGGCTCGCCCTGCTCAACGGTGTCACCGACGCGTACGAGCGGACGGTGGTTGATGCAGGTGGACTGGTTGGAGCGCTGGTACTTGGCCAGGTGATACTCGTCCATGCCGCCGGCATGCTTGACGATGATCTTGGCGGCGTCGGCAAAGATGACCTCGCCGGCGTTCTTGGCCAGGGTGACCTCGCCGGAGTCCAGAGCGGCGCGACGCTCCATGCCGGTACCGACATAGGGAGCGGCAGGGTGAACCAGCGGCACGGCCTGACGCTGCATGTTAGCGCCCATCAGCGTACGCTTGGCGTCGTCGTGCTCAAGGAACGGGATCAGCGTGGCTGCGACGGAGAGCATCTGACGCGGCGAGACGTCCATGTAGTCGACGTCCTCGACAGGCACGTCGGCGGGAGCGCCGAAGGAACCGTCGAAGTCGCGGGTACGGGCGATCACAGTGTGCGGACGGACGATCTTGCCCTCGGCATCGGTCGTGATGAACTCGTTGGTCTTGGGATCGAGCGGCGTGTTGGCCGGCGCGATGACGTGCTTCTCTTCCTCGTCAGCGGTCATCCAGTCGATCTGGTCGGTGGCAACGCCGTTCTCGACGCGACGGAACGGAGCCTCGATGAAGCCGTACTCGTTGACGCGGGCGTAGAGGGCGAGCGAGCCGATCAGGCCGATGTTGGGGCCTTCGGGGGTCTCGATCGGGCACATGCGGCTGTAGTGCGAGTTGTGGACGTCGCGGACGGCCGTCGGCACGTTGGTGCGGCGGCTGGAGCCGGACTTGTGGCCGGCAAGACCGCCAGGGCCGAGTGCGGACAGGCGGCGCTTGTGGGTCAGACCGGTCAGGGGGTTCGCCTGGTCCATGAACTGCGAGAGCTGCGAGGAACCGAAGAACTCCTTGATGGAGGCCACGATCGGGCGGATGTTGATGAGCGACTGCGGGGTGATCTCGTCGATGTCCTGGGAGCTCATGCGCTCACGGACGACGCGCTCCATACGGCTCATGCCGATACGGAACTGGTTGGCGACGAGCTCGCCGACGGTACGGATGCGGCGGTTGCCGAAGTGGTCGATGTCGTCGACCTTGAAGCCCTGCTCGCCGGCAGCGAGGGACAGCAGGTAGCGCAGCGTCGCGACGATATCCTCGTCGGTGAGCACCGTGACCTCTTCCTCGGTGGTGAGGTTGAGCTTCTTGTTGACCTTGTAACGACCGACGCGGGCCAGATCGTAGCGCTGCGGGTTAAAGAGCAGACCCTCGAGCAGGCTGCGGGAAGCGTCCACGGTGGGAGGCTCGCCCGGGCGCAGGCGACGGTAGATCTCGATAAGGGCATCCTCGCGTGTGAGGGCGGTGTCGCGCTCCAGGGTGCGCTTGATCACATCGGAGTTGCCGAGCAGCTCGATGATGTCGTCGTTAGTGACGGCAATGCCAAGGGCGCGCAGGAACATCGTGGCACTCTGTTTGCGCTTACGGTCGATGGAGACCATGAGCTGGTCGCGCTTGTCGACCTCAAACTCGAGCCAGGCACCGCGGGACGGGATGATCTGGGCCTTGTAGATCTGCTTGCCCGAATCCATCTCGGAGCTGTAGTACACGCCCGGGGAGCGGACGAGCTGCGAGACGACGATACGCTCGGTACCGTTGATGATGAAGGTGCCCTGATCGGTCATCATGGGGAAGTCGCCCATGAAGACGAGCTGCTCCTTGATCTCGCCGGTCTCTTTGTTGGTGAGACGGACGTCGGTCAGAAGCGGAGCCTGATAGGTCATATCCTTCTCGCGGCACTCCTCGACGGTGTGCGCGGGATCGCCGAACTGATGCTCGCCGAAGGTAACCTCGAGAACATGGTTCTGGCTCTGGATGGGGCTGGATTCCTTGAACGCCTCACGAAGGCCCTCGTCCTTAAAACGCTCAAAGGATTCCCTTTGAACAGAGATAAGATTGGGGAGCTCCATGGCCTCCGGGATTTTCCCGAAGCTGACGCGCTTGCGCTCAGTGGCAGTGTATGCGTAGGTCACCAGGTTTTTCCTCCTTCACGGAAATGCTCGGTGGGTTGGCGAGGCATAGCTTCGCCAGTTATCGCAACCTAATAGTCTATCAGGTACCGACCGTTGGGCAAGAAAAGCCTTGACGCGATTGAGTTTTTGGAGTAGCAAAGTTTTTCGACAGAAAACATGCAGGTAGATGTATCTGTATCGAACATCTGTTCATATATTTTCTGTGAACAGAGAGCCAGCAATCGCAGCTCTTATAAAAAAACGGGCGCGAACCGAGGTCCACGCCCGTAAATGTCGATACCCGAAGGCTTACTTGCGCATCAATCCGCCGCGCTCGTCGATGGCGTCCCAGAAGGCATCGGCAAAGCGGGGATCGTTTGCAGCCATGAGGGCGTTAGTGGCCATCCAACCAGAGGGAGTGCCGGTGTCGTAGCCCGACAGCGGGTCGATGACAACTGCATACATGGCCTCGCGGTCGAGCGAACGGGCCATGGCGTCGGTGAGCTGGATCTCGCCGCCCTTGCCGGCCTGCTGATCTGCCAGCAGGTCCATGACCAACGGGCTCAGCAGGTAGCGACCGACGATGTACAGGTTGGACGGAGCCGCCTCGGGAGCGGGCTTCTCGACCAGACCGCCGATGCGCCAGACAGCGCCCGGCTCGGCATCGGCAACGCCCTCGGCGCCTTCGAGCGAACCGACGCGCTCGCCGGCGATAACGCCGTAGCGGCTGACTTCCTCGGGCGAGCAAGCAGCGACGGCGATAACCGAAGCGCCACCGTGCTCCTTGGAAACGGCGAGCATCTTGTCGCAGATGTCGCGGTTAGGCACAACGTAGTCG
Organism: Collinsella aerofaciens; assembly: GCA_048246715.1. Lineage (GTDB taxonomy): Bacteria > Actinomycetota > Coriobacteriia > Coriobacteriales > Coriobacteriaceae > Collinsella > Collinsella aerofaciens_BY. The sequence continues at coordinate 65,532 of DBFBCB010000038.1, forward strand.
CCCAGAAGAACCAGGAAGTTCTGCCCTGCCACGGCGTCGGCAGCAGAACGAATAGCATGGCCAAGGCCCTTGGGCTCGTACTGATAACGGAAGTCGACCGGCATACCGCCAGCGTGGGCGACAGCATCGGCATAGGCGTTCTTGCCGCGCTCGCGCAGCAGGTTCTCGAGCGAGCGATCGGGCTGGAAGTAGTTCAGCAGCTCGGGCTTGCCGGGAGAAGTAACGATGATGGCATCGTCGACCTCCTCGGGGTCGAGCGCCTCCTCAACGACATACTGGATGACCGGCTTGTCGAGAACCGGCAGCATCTCTTTGGGGGTGCACTTGGTGCCAGGCAGAAAACGCGTGCCAAGACCGGCGGCGGGGATGATTGCCTTCATGTTATTCAAGGATCCTTTCGCAGGCGCAAAAGCGCCCCATGCGTGCGGCACACAGCCGCAGACCAAATTGCGATACCCAAGCATTTTACCGCTGGAATTATATGTCACTACAAGGCAGAGACAATTCTTCAGCAGGTCAACGCAAATTATTGCTCGAATGGTGCAATTTTATTGCCCAACGGCAGGACACCCGATAAGACGCAAATCACAGAACATGGCAGTTTGAGCAACCGATGTTGAGGGACCGAAAAACAAAAAAGACGGGGCTCGCAATGCGAACCCCGTCTGCAAAGAAATCTGGCGAGAAAGCCTGATTACTTGAGGGTGACAGCAGCGCCAGCAGCCTCGAGCTTCTCCTTGGCAGCCTCGGCGTCCTCCTTCTTGGCACCCTCGAGAACAGCCTTGGGAGCGCCCTCGACGACCTCCTTGGCCTCCTTCAGGCCAAGGTTGGTGAGCTCACGGACGGCCTTGATGACCTGGATCTTGTTGTCGCCGAAGCCCTCGAGCACGACGTCAAACTCGGTCTTCTCCTCGTCCTCAGCAGCGCCAGCAGCGGGAGCGGCGACAACAGCGGCAGGAGCAGCGGCGGAAACGCCGAAGGTGTCCTCGATAGCCTTGACGAGCTCGGAAGCCTCGAGAAGGGTCATTTCCTTAAGAGCATCGATGATCTCATCGGTGGTAAGCTTAGCCATTTCTAAGTCCTTTCGGTTTCCGTGCGGATGCACGGAGATCAGTTAAAACACGGCGCGAATGCGCCAGGGGTGCGGCGTTGCCGCCGCGGGTGAAAACAGCGACTAGGCTGCCTTCTGCTCGGAGACCTGCTGGATCGAACGAGCGAGACCAGAGGAAACGCCGTTGACGCAGACAGCGATGTCGCGAGCGAAACCGGAGATGAGACCGGCAATCTGGCCGAGAAGCTGGTCCTTGGTGGGCAGCTCGGCGATAGCCTTAACATCATCAGCGGAAACGGCCTTGCCGTCGGAGATACCGCCCTTGATCTCAAGGACGCCCTTGGACTTAGCGGAGAAGTCCTTAAGGGCCTTAGCGGCCTCGACCGGCTCGGTCTCGTAGAACACATAAGCGACGGGGCCGGCGAGGATCTCGTCGAGCTCGGGCTGCTCCTGGTTCTTGAGGGCGATCTTGACCAGGTTGTTCTTGTAGACCTTCATCTCGGCGCCGCACTCGCGAAGCTGATGACGCAGCTCCTGAGCCTGCTTAACCGTCAGACCGTTGTAGTTGACGACGAACAGACCGGCGTTCTCGGCGATACGGGACTCGATCTCTGCAACCTTGTCGATTTTGTACTGCTGGGGCATGAATTACACCTCCTCGAATTCTTTCCGGGCACGGTCCGCCACAAGGACGTGACGGGGGCATGTCCAAAAAGAAAGCCCCCGCGCTGCATGAGCGACGGGGGCGAGAAGACATATCTACTCGACCACCTCGGCTGGCGGGAAGTCCCATTAAGCTCGCGGGTAAGACCCGTTTGCGCCGGCTGTCTCTGGCAGCGGATTCGTGCGTGAACCGAAAGTATTATGGCGGGGACCCCGGCGTCGGTCAACGGGCACGAGGATTCGTACACAAACCCTGCATACGCTCCGGTCCGAGGGGCCGGGTTGAGATTTTCGCTCGGTCAAGTCCTGGCTCGCACGAAGAGCACATTAAGTGCTCTTCGGCTCGTGCGGAATCTACGAAAATCTCAACCCGGCCCCTCGGACCGGAGCTGCGGTAACTTTGCTACGAATCCTCGTGCCCGTTGAGCGACGCGCCCCACGCATAACCCTTATGTCGGTGGGCTGATGTGTTGCGTCCCGTTGGGCTATAAGGTTGAAATGAAGATGGACAGGCGATTTAGGCCTTCGTCCAAATCTTGGTCGGAGACGCAGTAGCTTAGGCGGATGTGGCCTTCGGTTCCGAAACAGTCGCCCGGGACTAGGGCTACGCTTGCCTCTTTGATGGCTTTGATGCAAAAGTCTTCGCTGGTTAGGCCGAACTTTTTGATGCTCGGGAAAGTGTAGAAGGCTCCTGCGGGCTCTACTACGTCGAGGCCTATGTTGTTGAGGGCTGTAAGAACTCGTTTGCGGCGGGCTCGGTAGACTTCGAGCATGGGGGTTGGGTCGACGGTGAGGGCTCGGGCTGCGGCATCCATCTCGAAGGAGACGGCGCTCGATACTAGGTATTGGTGAGCTTTTGCGATCTCGGCAATGACGGGTGCCGCTGCTGCGAGCCAGCCCAGGCGCCAGCCGGTCATGGCCCAGGGCTTGGAGAAGCTCTCGATGACTACCGTCTGCTCACGCAGCTCCGGGTGACGCTGGGCAAAGCGCTCGTAGCCATCCACATAAACCAGGCGGTTGTATACGTCGTCGCAGACTACGTAGATGCCCGACTGCTCCGTTACGCGCGCCACGGCGTCGAGCGATGCCGCGTTGAGAATGCAGCCCGTGGGATTGTTGGGCGAGCAGATAACGATGGCCTTAGTCGCCGGCGTCACGCAGGCACGAAGTGCGTCCTCGTCAATCCGAAATTGCGCAGGCTCCGTATCCAAAAAGACCGCCTTGGCATGGTTGGCCACGACGATGCTCTCGTACAGACCAAAGGCCGGCGTGGGGATGATGACCTCGTCGCCGGGGTTGAGCATGGCCATAAACGTAGCCGATAGGGCCTCGGTCGCACCATCGGTCAGGATGACCTCGTCAGCCGAATATGTAAGGCCCGCGTCCCCCATATATTTGGACAGCGCTTCGCGCAGGGCGGGACGGCCGTTGTTGGGCGGATAATGCGTGTCACCGCGATTGAGCGATGCAGTCACCTCGGCGCTAATCACATCGGGCGTGGGAAAATCGGGCTCGCCAAGCGCAAGCGCAATGCACCCCGGGTGCTGGGCGGCGAGCGCATTAATCCGACGGATGCCGGAGGGCTTAAGCGTGGCAAGCGAGGTATTCATGGGCAGACGCATGGCGTTCCTTTCGTAAGGGTTGCACTAGGATAGCGCGGCGAGGCGCCGCCAGACGGTGTAACCTAAACGGAAATGAACCGGAAAGGAGGCGGCATGGAGACGACCGCACGCGGCGATGTACCAAAAACGTTGCGAACCATTGCGTATATCAGCATTCCCGATAGCGCCGATCTTGAGTTTTTGCTCTGGGACCTACAGGATGCCATCGCCGCCTATGCACAGCTTTCCGGCACCGCGCTCCCCCACCCGGTCGATTTGGAGGCGGATGATGCCGGTGCAGTCGATGGCATGGTGCTGGCCATTGAAGATGTGGCTGACGATGAGACGTTGACAGCTATCGAGCAGGCGCTTGAGCGCTTTGGCGGTACGGGAACGCGCGTCTATGCCGCGATTCGAGCCGCACAAGAGGGCGCTAAGCAGGCGCGCGGGACCGCCGTTCGTCTGCACGAGGCATGTGAGCGCCTTGACCAATTGTGGTGTGGCGGCGTTGTCGTCTGTGCCGGCAGCGGTATTGCGGCGCTTCGCCACTCCCCGCGTATGGGTCTCTTGCGCCGACCATTTTCGGAAGCGATGGATAAGCTTGTGGGCGCTGTGCGCATGGGCTGCTCCATTGAGCATGCGCAGCTGCTTGGCGGTGGCAATGCCGGTAGCGTCGATGCCGACGGCATGGTGCACGCTAGGCCTGCTGTGCCCGCACTAATCTGGTGCGCCATCATCAAACGCCTCGGCGCCCGCGCCCAATCAGATATCTAGATTACAGAGCGCCCCAGTCAACGGCCTCGCGCCAGCGCCCAACAAGACGCTCTAGGCGCCACGCCGCGTTTGCGGGACTGGTTGACGGCAATACGACAGCGGGCACGCCTGTCCGCTCCTGTAGATAGCGCTTATAGAGGCGCCCCGCCGTACCTCCGTTGCATACCACCTGCTCAATAGGCGCATTGCCCGCAATGCGCTCGATATGTGCCGGCACAACGTTGCGAATGCTGGCATCACTCGAGCCCTTAATGTCACAACTCTCAATCACATCCCACAGGGCTACGCCACCGTTCAGCAGCATGGAGCGCTTGGCGGCAATGGAGGCATCGAGCGTCGCGGGCTCACCGCTTGCCAAAGAATCGCCCTCGTTGGGCGGAACAGGCACACCGAGGCACGCGGCCATCACGCGCCAAAAGCGATTCTGAGGGTTGCCGTAATAAAAGGCATTGGCGCGCGAAAGCACCGAGGGAAACGACCCCAGCACCAAAACGCGCGAGTGCCGGTCGAACACAGGCTCAAACCCATGCTCAATATGTTGATAGCCCTCGTCAGACGCTGCCATGGCCTAGGCCCTCAGCAGATAACGCACCTCGTAGGGTGCAAGCTCAAGGGTACCCGTCAGCTCGACCGTGGGCGCATCGTCGGCAAGCAGGTCGACGAAGGAGCCGTTGAGTTCGCCGGCGCCAAAGGTGTAAGGCTCGCCCACGGCATTCACCGCCACGAGTACCGTCGCGCCGTCACAGGCGCGCTCGAACAGCAGCTGCTTGTTCTGGATCACCACGTTGCGATAGGCACCGTAGTTGAGAGCACGGGCAGCCGCGTCGTCGGCCGAGCGAAGGTGTGCGAGTTGCGTGATGAACGCCGTCAGCTCGTTGGGCGCAGGCTCATCGAGCGCAGGGCGCAGCGCCCAGTCGCCATCGGGGCCGCCCTTTTCGCCGGCGATTCCCCACTCGCTGCCATAGTAGACGCACGGGATGCCTGGCATGCCAAAGAGCATGCCGTAGGCGGGACGCAGGCACGACTTGTCGGTGAGGATGCTCGCCAGGCGCGGCACATCGTGGTTGTCGACAAACGACAGCAGATGTTTGCCGCGGTAGATGCACCACGGATCGCCGCCAAACTGACGATGTAGCGAATGGGCAATCTCGAACATGTTGACCGAGTTAAAGCTGGAATACAGGCCCTTGTAGCACTCGTAGTTGGTGCAGGAGTCGAGCATCTCGTCGTTGACGATCTGGTTGTAGTCGCCGTGGAGTGTCTCGCCGATCAGCACAAAGTCGGACTTGAGCTCACGGGTAAAGACGTGCAGGCGGCGCATAAAGTCGCGGTCGAGCATGTAGGCGACGTCCAGGCGCAGGCCGTCGACGCCAAAGACGTCAGCCCAACGGTGCACGGACTCGAGCAGGTAATCGACCACTGCGGGATTTTGCAGGTTGAGCTTCACAAGCTCAAAATGGCCTTCCCAGCCCTCGTACCAAAAGCCGTCGCCGTAGCACGAGTCACCGTCAAAGCTGATGTGGAACCAGTCCTTGTACGGCGAGTCCCACTTGCGCTCCTGCACATCGCGGAAGGCCCAAAAGCCACGGCCCACATGGTTAAAGACGGCATCGAGCACCACGCGGATGCCATGGGCATGCAGCGTGTCGCATACGGCGGCAAAGTCGGCGTCCCCACCCAGGCGGCGGTCGATGTGGCGCAGGCTGCGTGTGTCGTAGCCATGACTATCGGACTCGAGCGGCGGGTTGATGAGCACAGCGCCAATACCGAGTTTTTGCAGGTAGTCGGCCCATTGGGCGATTTTCATAATAGGAGCATCGGGGTTGGGCACGGCGTTAGCAGCCTGGGCGAGCTCACCCTCGGCAACGGGCGCGGCGTTTTCGCGCGGAGCTCCGCAAAAGCCCAGCGGATAGATCTGATAGAACGTCGTCTCGTATGCCCACATAACAGCCTCCCGGTAAGCTCAACACAACGTCATCCATTGTATGCCCAGCTTGTATCCTCTTCCCCAAAATAAGTTGCGGCGGAATAGTTCCTGCTTGGGCCTTCAGAGGCCTTAAACAGGAACTATTCCACCGCAACTGATGAGGGGACGTGATTAGGCGACGGGCTTTGCGCGGCGTATGGCTGGGAACAGTACGGTGATGGCGAGGATGACGCCCACGACGGCAATCGACCCGCCCACAAAGCCAATCCAGGCAATACCGGGACCCGAAACCACGGCGCCGCCGACCGCAGTGCCCGTACCGATGCCCAGATTGAACAGGCCCGAGAAGATCGACATGGCGACGGCCGACGAATCCGCCGGCGTGTACTTGATGAGCTCGGCCTGAAACGCCACGTTAAAGGCCGTGGCGCAGCAGCCCCATAGCGCGCAAACAGCGAGAACGGCGACGAGCGACGGTGCAACCGGACCCATGAGCAGCAGAGCCACCGGCACGCCGGAGAGCGTGATAGCCAAGAACGAGAAGCGATGTCCGTCGAACAAGCGACCGAACAGCCAGCTGCCCGCCAGGCCGGAGCAGCCGAACGCCGTCAACGTCATGGTAATAGCGCTTGCGTCGACGTGCGCGACCTGTGCCAGGAACGGCTCGATATAGCTGTAACCCGCGTAGTAGCCGGTCGCCATAAAAACCGTGACCGCGTAGAGCGCGATCAGGAGCGGGTTCCTGAGCAGCTCGGGCAGCTGTTTGACGGTAAAGCGCTCGCCCGCCGGCATAGCCGGGAACACCGCGGCTTGGTACACCACCGCGGCGGCAGAGAAGGCACTGACCACGGCGAATGTCATGCGCCAGCCCACGGCCAGCCCGATGGCGCGGCCGATCGGCAGGCCAAAGATCTGCGCGATGGACGAGCCCGTGGCGATCATGCTGATGGCGAGCGCCCCGTGGCGACTGTCGACCAGGCGCGAGGCCATAATCGAGGCGACCGACCAGAACACGGCATGTGCGCAAGCGACCACCAGACGCGCGCAAACCAAAATAGGATAGGTCGGTGCCAAGGCGGACAGGAACTGGCCCAGCGAGAACACGGCAAGCACACCCAGCAGCATCCGCTTGAACTCGAAACGCGAGGCAAACACCATAAGCGGCAGCGACAGCAGCATGACGCCCCAGGCATAGACCGAGATCATGATGCCCGCCTGGGCCTCGGTGAGCGAGAACGATGCGGCGATATCAGTCAAAAGGCCGATGGGCATAAACTCCGACGTGTTGAACACGAACGCACAGCAGGTGAGCCCGACGAGCGGGAGCCACTGCCTGAGCGTGATGCCGTCTTGCTTTGTTTGAGCCATATAGGAAAACCTCTCCGATTATCTTGAGCGGTGGGCGATTATATAGCAACGGCCCCGCATCCGTCAGTACAGATGCGGGGCCGCAATCAACTCAATACACAGAGGTCGCGCCGTCAATAAATAGCTAAGCCAACCCCAGCAATATGCCCGCCGAATGCACGACAAACGCCACGATCCAGGCGACCGTCACCTGAAACGCGAATACGGCCACGGCGTAACGCCCGCCCAGTTCGCTCTTGACGGCGCCGATTGCCGCCACACAAGGCGGGTACAGCAACGTAAAGACCAAGAACACGTAGGCGGTGAACGGCGAAAACATGGTCGACAGTGCCGCGGGCGACGTAGCACCCAAAAGCACGGTGAGGGTCGAGATGACGCTCTCTTTGGCAATAAGTCCGGTGACGAGCGCCGTGGATGCGCGCCAGTCGCCAAAGCCGAGCGGCGCCAGCAGCGGGGCGATGATGCTACCCAGGCCGGCAAGCAGACTCTGCGACTGGTCGGCGACCACGTTAAAGCGGATGTCGAACGTCTGAAGGAACCAGATGACCACGGTCGCGGCAAAGATAATGGTAAAGGCCTTGGTGATGAAGTCCTTGGCCTTATCCCATGCCAGCATCACCGTCGTCTTGACGCTCGGCAGGCGGTAATTAGGGAGCTCCATGATAAACGGCACCGGGTCGCCCTTAAATGCCGTGCGGTTGAGCACCAAAGACGCGACGCAGCCGACCACGATACCGATCAGATAGAGCGAGACCATGGCGGGAACCGTCACCTGCGGAAAAAACGCCCCGCACAGCAAGCCGTAAACCGGCAACTTGGCTGAACAGCTCATAAACGGCGTGAGCATGACGGTCATCTTGCGGTCGTGCTCGGATGGGAGCGTACGGGTCGACATGATAGCCGGCACGGTGCAGCCAAAACCGACGAGCATGGGCACGAAGCTGCGGCCCGACAGGCCAAAGCGACGCAGCACCTTATCCATGACAAAGGCCACGCGCGCCATGTAGCCCGAGTCTTCCAGAATGGAGAGGAACAAAAAGAGCACGACGATAATCGGCAGGAAGGTCAGCACGCTGCCCACGCCCGTAAGCACGCCGTCGACAGCCAGCGAGCGCACCACGTCGTTGGTGCCGAACGCCTTGAGGCCTGCATCGGCCGAAGCGATGATGGCAGCGATGCCGTCCTCCATAAGTCCCTGCAACGCCGCGCCGATCACGCCAAACGTCAGCCAAAAGACGAGGCCCATGATCAACAGAAACGCCGGAATGGCCGTATAGCGACCCGTCAGAATGCGGTCGATTTTGACAGAGCGCACGTGTTCGCGACTTTCGTGCGGCTTGACGACGCAGCGCCCGCACACATCGCCGATAAAGCTAAAGCGCATGTCCGCCAGCGCAGACAGGCGGTCAGTGCCGGCCTCGCCCTCCATCTGGGTGATGATGTGCTCGATAGCGTCGAGCTCGTTGCGATCCAGGTGAAGCGCCTCGGTTACCAGCTCATCGCCCTCGACCAGCTTGGTCGCCGCAAAGCGCACCGGGATGTGCGCCGTCACGGCATGGTCCTCGATCAGGTTAGCAATACCGTGGATGCAGCGATGCAGCGCACCGCCGTCCGGACCGTCGGGCGCACAGAAGTCCAGGCGACCGGGGCGCTCGCGGAACCGCGCCACGTGCAGGGCGTGGTCCACCAGCTCGCCGATGCCCTCGTTGCGGGCAGCGCTAATGGGGACAACGGGCACGCCCATCAGGCTCTCGAGCAAGTTGACGTCCACGGCGCCGCCGTTGGCGGTCACCTCGTCCATCATGTTGAGCGCGATGACCATAGGACGGTCGAGCTCCATGAGCTGCAGTGTCAGGTACAGGTTGCGCTCGATGTTGGTGGCGTCAATGATGTCGATGATGGCGTCGGGGTTTTCGTCCAAGATGAATTGGCGGCTGACGATCTCTTCGCCCGTGTACGGCGACAGCGAATAGATGCCGGGCAGGTCGGTAACGCCTGCCTCGGGGTGGTTGCGGATGGTGCCATCTTTGCGGTCGACCGTCACGCCGGGAAAGTTACCGACGTGCTGGTTGGAGCCCGTCAGCTGGTTGAACAACGTGGTCTTACCGCAGTTTTGGTTGCCGGCGAGGGCAAAGTGCAGCGGTGCGCCCTCGGGCACGGCCGTCTTTGCCGCACGGGGCGAATACGTCCCCTCGCCCAGAGCCGGATGCTCCGTCGTGCCGATTGCGGCGTTAGCGCGCGGACCCGTATCGGTGTCGTGAATACCCACGAGCTCGATGCGAGCGGCATCGTCCTTGCGCAGTGTCAACTCGTAGCCACGCAGGCGGATCTCGAGCGGATCGCCCATGGGGGCGTACTTCATCATGGTGACTTCGGTGCCCGGCGTTAGACCCATGTCCAAAATATGCTGTCGGAGTGCCTGATCGTCCGATGCCACCGATGCGACAACGGCGTCCTTTCCAATCTCGAGTGTATCGAGCTTCACGTCCGTGTTCCTCCCCCGACGCCCACAGGGCGTTGTATTTATGTTCACCAAGGCTAACCGTTTGCCATGGCTAACCAATTTTAACCATGCATGATAGCGCGAACATGCAACGATGTTCAATCAGCAAATTGGCGCAATGGGGACAGGCAGGAGAGTTCAGGGCCATAGTTTCCCGATGAGGCCTCTCGGGGAAACTACATCCCAGAATTCCGGCTCGAAACGGGATATGGTTTCCCAAACAGGCCTCTTACGGAAAATGCATCCCGGAATCCCCGCTCGAAACGGGACGCGCTTTCCCAGTCGAGGCCCTATGGGAAACTGCGTCCCACCTTGAAAGGCAAAACTGGGGCGCAGTTTCCGGGCGGGGCATCAAAAACGAAGTTGCGGCGGAATAGTTCCTGGATGGGCTGGTTGATGCCCCAGATCGGAACTATTTCACCGCAAGTTATTGAAGGGCTGGGATGCCCGTCCTCTTACAGATGGCGCTCCAGGAAGCGGAAGGCTAGGCGAATCCAGGGGCGGACCGCCACCTGCTTGTCCTCGTTGTCGACCGCGGTGTTGGCGTTGCCGAGCGAAAGGCCGTGACCACCCTGGTCAAAGACGTGCATCTCGCATGCAACGCCCTCCTCGGCCATGCGCTGCGCAAACGGGTAGACCTGCGCGATCGGCGCCGTCTTGTCGTCGGACACGCCCCACACAAAGGTCGGCGGCATCTGACGCGAAACATGCGTGGCGGGGCAGATATCGGCCAAATGCTCGTCAGTCGCCTCGCCACCCGTCACCATCGACAGGTAGTCGTTAAGCAAATCGCGCCCCGTCTTGCCGCCCGTCTTGGGCACGCGCAAGTCAATGCGCGGATCGCGCGTCTGCATGTCGCGCACATAGGCAAAGTCGAGCAATGGATAGCCCAGTACCACGGCATCGGGACGAATGTCGTCCGCGCGCGCCCCTGCCAGGCCCGCGAAGGGACCAGTCTTCCATTGCGTTGCCAGCGAGGCACAGATCATGCCGCCCGCCGAGAATCCCACGACGCACACGCGCTTAGGATCGACATGCCACTCGTCGGCGTTGGCGCGCACCGTGGCGACCATCTTGGCAAGATCTGCCTGGGGGTGCGGAAAGCTCACGTCACCCGTAGAACTCGTGACATAGTTGAGCACAAAGGCCTGGTAACCGTGATCCAAAAATGCAAACGCCACCGGATCCTGCTCATGCGGAGCGATATGCGTAAACGCACCTCCGCCACAGATAATCACGGCAGGGCGGCGGCCATTCGGTTTATCGGGCAGCGGCTCGGCACCCAAATACGTAAAGGTCGCCGGATATTCCTCGGTCGGCTCCTCGCCCCACAGCGCATGGTTCTCGACAATCATATGTGCTCCCTTCGCGCAAATTAAGCGCCCTTGTTTTTTTGCCTTCAAGCGTACCCCACTTGAACCCGTGGCGCAGAAACACTCCGGCAATAAGTTTCCCTTCAACTGATATATCACATAATCCCAGTTCAGAGGTATCTTTGAGCAGCGTAGAATAGGGGCGTTGACCAAGCCGCGAAACACATATGAAACGTTTCCGGCAAACCAAACGCGCGATATGCGCCTATTTAAGTTGGAGGCAACTATGGGTCTGCTCGATTCGCTTAAGTCCACCTTCACCTCGGCCGGCGAGGCGTCCGTTCCGCCCGCAGCAAGCTTCGCCACCCGCGAAGGCGTCATCTACGCCCCCGTCAACGGCGTGCTCGTCAACCTGGACGAGGTTCCCGACGAGACGATCGCCTCGGGCATGCTTGGCCAGGGCTATGGCATCGAGCCCATTACCGGCACCATCTATGCGCCCGCCAACGGCCGCATCGGCGCCACCACCGTCACCAACCACTCCATCGGCATGATTACCGAGGACGGCCTGCGCGTGTTCATCCATGTTGGCCTGGGCACCGTGGAAATGAACGGCAAGGGTTTTGCCCGCTTTGTCGAGATGGGCGATGTGGTCAAGGCAGGCCAGCCGCTCATCAGCTTCGACCGCGAGGCCATTAAGGCCGCTGGTCACGAGGACATCGTGACCGTCATCGTCTCCGAGCTCGATCGTCTTAAGAGCATCGACCATGTCGGCGAGTCTGGAACGCTTATCGGCGGCAACCCGCTCGTCAAGCTTGGCGACCCGCTGCTGGTTGCCAAGACCAAGTAGCCAGGCCCCGCGCCACACAGCCAAAAGGCACCTCGTCAAGCGCCCGCGACCATTTGGCCGCGGGCGCTTTTTCGTTTGAAAAACCATCCCGCCAATGCTTTATCTGTATAGCCCAAATGAGCCGAGCTGCTAGAATACCGAACTGTATGGATAACTATCATTCAACCGTTATGGGAGGATACGTGAACCGCACCAAAATCGCGCAGCTCTATGCCGATGCCGAGTCGCTCGGCGGCCAAACCGTCACCGTCGCCGGCTGGGTCAAGTCCGTCCGCGACATGAAGAACTTTGGCTTTGTTACGCTCAACGACGGCAGCTGCTTCCGCGACCTGCAGGTCGTCATGAACCGCGAGGCACTCGACAACTACGACGAGATCGCCCATCAAAACGTCTCGGCCGCACTCATTTGCACCGGCACCGTCAAGCTGACCCCCGATGCGCCCCAGCCGTTCGAGCTTTCTGCCACCTCCATCGAGGTCGAAGGCACGAGCGCCCCGGATTACCCGCTGCAGAAGAAGCGCGCAACCGTCGAGTTCCTGCGCACCCAGCAGCACCTGCGCCCGCGCACCAACCTGTTCCGCGCCGTGTTCCGCATCCGCTCTGTCGCGGCTGCCGCCATCCACCGCTTCTTCCAGGAGCAGGGCTTTGTCTACGTCAACACCCCCATCATCACCACGAGTGACTGCGAGGGCGCCGGCGAGATGTTCCGCGTGACCACGCTCGACCCCAAAAATCCGCCCCTCACCGAGTCCGGCGAGGTCGACTGGAGCCAGGACTTCTTTGGCAAGCATGCAAGCCTCACCGTGTCCGGCCAGCTCAATGCCGAGAACTTTGCCATGGCCTTTGGCGACGTGTACACCTTTGGCCCCACCTTCCGCGCCGAAAACTCCAACACCACGCGCCACGCCGCCGAGTTTTGGATGATCGAGCCCGAGATGGCCTTTGCCGACCTGAACGACTACATGGATAACGCCGAGGCCATGCTCAAGTACGTCCTCAAGGACGTTATGGCAACCTGCCCCGACGAGCTCAATATGCTCAACAAGTTTGTGGACAAGGGTCTGCTCGAGCGCCTGGACCATGTCGCCAACTCCGACTTTGCCCGCGTTACCTACACCGAGGCCGTCGAGATCCTGGAGCAGGCAGTCGCTGCTGGCCACCAGTTTGATTACCCCGTCAGCTGGGGCATCGACCTGCAGACCGAGCACGAGCGCTTCCTGACCGAGGAGCACTTTAAGCGCCCGACCTTCGTGACCGACTACCCGGCCGAGATCAAGGCGTTCTACATGCGCATGAACGAGGACGGCAAGACCGTCGCCGCCGCCGACTGCCTGGTTCCCGGTATCGGCGAGATTATCGGCGGCTCCCAGCGCGAGGAGCGCCTGGATCTGCTCGAGGCCCGCATCAAGGACCTGGGTATGAATCCCGAGCAGTACAAGTACTACCTTGACCTGCGCCGCTACGGTTCCTGCAAGCACGCCGGCTACGGTCTGGGCTTCGAGCGCTTGGTCATGTATCTGACCGGCGTAGGCAACATCCGCGACGTCCTGCCGCACCCGCGCACCGTGGGCAACGCCGACTTCTAATCGTCGGACACTAGCTCGCGTCGCCACACGCCAACGCTCATCGTACAAGCGTCTCTCGACATCGGTCGAGAGACGCTTTTTTCAACAGCATCCGTCAAGCTTTTGGCAAGGTTTTGGTCAGTTGAGCAGGGCTGTTGAAAACTCGACCCGCCGTTTGCCGACGACTACCGACCGCCCAGAGCGCCCTGCGCCCCTGAGAAAGCCCCGCGTCCTAGGCTCCATACCGTCGCCACCCAAAACGGAAAGGACGTGGGCACGATGACCGAAGCCGCTGTTGAAACCTACGACACCACGACGAGGGGCGCCGCCTCGATGGCAGCCTATCGCGCCGTTCGCATCCTGCAACTATTAAGCGAAAACACCGGCGAGGACAAGGCCATGCTTTCCGATGAGTTGATCCGGCGCCTCGCTCATCCCGACGACCCCGCCCGCATGCCCATCTCGGCGGCGCGGCGCAGCATCTACACCGCCATCTCCGCGCTTCGCCATGCCGGATACGAAATTGAGTACAAACGCGGCGTGGGCTACAAACTTCTTACCCGCCCGCTCACCGATGAAGAGATCATCCGGCTCCACGGTATGGTCATGCGCAACCGCTCCACGCCTATCGCTATCCGCAAGAGCATGGCGCAGCATTTAGTTGCCATGGCGAGCGCCGACGTTCGCGGCTACCTCGATACACCCGAACCCGCTCCAAGCGCAGGCAGCAAGGCTACCAAGGCAACACGCACGCCCATCAAGCGCATCGACACGTGCGAGCTCGTCGAGCAGGCCATCGACCACGGAACCACGGTGAGTTTTGATATTTCGAGCGTCACGACACGCGGCGAAACCGAAGCAGCACGGATGACACTCCGTCCCTTTTCCATCAGGCAGCGCGATGGCATCTCGTATCTGCTGGGAACGGTCTACGACGCCCGAGGCACCGACGATACGCTGCGCACCGTCGAGATCGCCCGTATGAGAAACGTCAGCACGCGCCTGCTCGACGGCAAGAAGCTCTTCGCCGCCCTGGACGAGGACGACGCCTCCTCCGCCGCATAAGACCCTCCGCCGCCCATTCGACTACCCGTACCGCCCATCCGATTCTGTATTAAAAAACCCGCCAGGCTGTTGTAAAAATGGACATCAGCGCTACTATAGTTCCACTTGCACTTTGTCCCAGTGCAGTGTTTCCAGCCATTTTTATACTGGGGGTAATGATATGAAGGACATCACCATCAGCCGCAGGAGCCTTCTGGTCTCCGCCGGCCTGCTCGCGCTCGCCCCGCTCGCCGGATGCGGCGGCAACTCTGGTTCCGGCTCTGCTGCCGCCGGTTCCGACTACACCATCGGCGTTCTACAGCTCACCGAGCACTCCGCACTCGATGCCGCCAACGACGGCTTTGTCAAGGCCATCAAGGAGAGCGGCCTTAAGGTCAAGATCGACCAGAAGAACGCCCAGAACGACCAGTCCACGTGTAAGTCCATCGCCGACAAGTTCGTGGGCGATGGCGTCGACCTGATCTACGCTATCGCCACGCCCGCCGCACAGGCTGCTGCCGGTGCCACGGCGGATATCCCCATCGTGGGCTGCGCCATCACCGACTACGCCGCCTCTGGCCTGGTCCAGGACAACGACAAGCCGGGTACCAACGTCACAGGCGCTTCCGACCTCACCCCGGTCGCCGAGCAACTCGAGATGATGCAGAAGGTCCTGCCCGACGTAAAGAAGGTCGGCCTGCTCTACTGCACCGCCGAGTCCAACTCCGACGTCCAAATCAAGGCCGCCAAGAAGGAGCTCGACAAGCTGGGCCTCGAGTACACTGACTTCACCGTCTCGAGCTCCAACGAGATTCAGTCCGTCGTCGAGTCTGCCGTGGGCAAGGTCGACGCGCTGTACTCCCCCACCGACAACACCATCGCCGCGGGTGCCTCGCAGGTCGGCCAGATCTGCAAGGAGAACAAGCTCCCCTTCGTGACTGGCGAGGAGGGCATGTGCAAGGCCGGCGGCCTGTTCACCCTCTCCATCAACTACGAGGATCTGGGCTACGCCGCAGGCGAGATGGCCGTCAAGATCCTGAAGGGCGAAGCCAAGCCCGAGGACATGGCGATCAAGCACCTCTCGAGCAAGGACTTGGTCGTCGTCAAGAACGACGAGATGGCCGAGGCTCTGGGCATCGATCTTTCCGCTCTGGACGAGTAGCGCCATGCGCGGTAGCGCGTCTAGGGCACGCACTCGCGCCGTTGACGTGTTATTCAATATCTGAGCCACAGGGGCGAACGCCAAAGACCGGCGTTCGCCCTGCTTGTTTCGGATGAGTCAAAACATCCGGCCGCAGCTCTTTTATGCATTGTTACCGCTATCATGGTGACTCACGTGTCCACCCTATCCTAGGAGGCATGAAGCATGCTCATTGCATTGCAGGGCGCCGTTTCGCAGGGCGTCCTCTGGGGCATTATGGTGCTTGGCGTGTTTATCACGTTCCGCCTGCTCGACATTCCCGATATGACCTGCGACGGCAGCTTTGCCCTCGGCGGCTGCGTCTGCGCTGTGCTCATCGTCAATAGCAACGTCGACCCGCTGCTCGCCGTGCTGGCCGGTATGTGCGCCGGCGCCATCGCGGGTGCCGTCACGGGCATTTTGACCACCGTCTTTGAGATTCCCGCGATCCTCGCCGGAATCCTCACCCAGATCAGCCTGTGGTCCATCAACCTGCGCATCATGGGCAAGTCCAATACGCCCATTCTTGCCAAGGGCACCGTGTTTTCGGCCGTCAGCAATATGACCGGCCTGCCGCAGTCCACCGTTGCCATCATCTTGGGCATCCTGCTCGCCGTGGCTATCGTTGCCATCCTGTATTGGTTCTTTGGCACCGAGATTGGCTCGGCGCTGCGCGCCACCGGCAACAACGAGTACATGATCCGCGCCCTGGGCGTCAACACCAACTCCACCAAGATGATCGCCCTCGTGCTCTCCAACGCCCTCATCGGCCTTTCGGGCGCGCTCATCTGCCAGAGCCAGAAGTATGCCGACATTGGTATGGGCACCGGTGCCATCGTTATCGGTCTTGCCGCCATTGTTATCGGTGAGGTGCTCGGCCGTCTGCTGCCCGGCGGCCTCACGCAGTTTAGCGTCCGTCTTGCCTCCGCCGTCTTTGGCTCCGTGGTGTACTTCCTTATCCGCGCCATCGTGCTGCAGTTGGGCATGGACGCCAACGACATGAAGCTGCTTTCCGCCGTAATTGTCGCTGTGGCCCTGTGCGTACCCGTGGTTTGGGAGCGCTATAAGCTCCGCAGCTCCTACACGAAGGGGGATGAGGCAGATGCTTAAGCTCTCGCACGTCAAGAAGACCTTTAACAAGGGCACCGTCACCGAGAAGCGCGCGCTCACCGGCGTCGACCTCACCCTGAATGACGGCGACTTTGTAACCGTGATCGGCGGCAACGGCGCCGGCAAGTCCACGCTGCTCAACATGATCGCCGGCGTGTACCCGCTCGATTCGGGCGTTATTGAGCTCGACGGCACCGACATCTCGCGCCTGAGCGAGTCGCAGCGCGCCAAGTACCTGGGCCGCGTGTTTCAGGACCCCATGCGCGGTACCGCTGCCGACATGCAAATCGCCGAGAACCTGGCCCTCGCCAAGCGTCGCGGCCAGCGTCGCGGCCTTTCGTGGGGCGTCACCAAGGCCGAGAAAGATGAGTACGTTGAGCTGCTCAAGCGCCTGGACCTTGGTCTGGACACGCGTCTCAACGCCAAGGTCGGCCTGCTCTCGGGCGGCCAGCGCCAGGCACTCACCCTGTTGATGGCCACGCTCACCAGGCCGCGCCTGCTGCTGCTCGACGAGCACACCGCGGCCCTCGACCCCAAGACGGCCTCTAAGGTGCTCAACCTGACCGAGGAGATCGTCGACGAGAACCACCTGACCACGCTCATGGTCACGCACAACATGAACGACGCCATCCGTCTGGGCAACCGTCTGATCATGATGCACGAGGGCCATGTGATCTACGACGTGGCCGGCGACGAGAAGAAGTCGCTCACCGTGGCCGACCTGCTGCAGAAGTTCGAGGAGGTCTCGGGCGGCGAGCTCGCCAACGACCGCATGCTGCTAAGCTAAAACCTGCCAAAAAGGGACAGGTTTATTTTGGTAGGTTTTATCTGCGCAAACGCCAAAACCGCCGCAAAGGGACAGAGGCCCTTGCGGCGGTTTTCGCATATTATGTCGATAATCCAGCGTCAGCAGGAACTACTGGTTAAGGACTAAGGAAACTGCCACGAGAAGCTCTCTTCCCCGTCTCGCCTTGACCGCCGCACTCCTTGCCGGCGTGCTCGCCGGCGCCCCAGCTTACGCCACCGCGGCCACCCCATCTCAAGTTATCGGCCCGTCCGATGTGATCGGACGGGCTTCTTGGTGGGTATCATGGTTGGACGATCATTAGGAGGTTTCCCTACATGGAATTGTTTGAGCCAATTCTTCATTTCTTTGCACAACGATGGGTCCACAACATCATCTGGGCCGTCATCTTGGCGATAGGCACCGCCGTCGCCGCCAAGGTCGTATCCAAGACCCTGAACCATCTACTTAACCGAGACGATAACCCGCTTCCGGCATCGAGTATCTTCATCAACATCGCGCGCGCCGTCATCTGGATGATCGGCGGCAGCTTTATCCTCGACAACTGCTTTGGCATTAACGCAAACGCGCTCGTCGCCGCTCTTGGCGTCGGCGGCATCGCTATCTCGCTCGGCTTTCAGGACACGCTGTCAAACCTTATCGGCGGCATGCAAGTGACCTTTATGGGCATCATCAAACCCGGCGACAATATCGAGGTCGGCGGCGTATCCGGCGTGGTCCAAGACATCACTTGGCGCCATACAACGATTGAGGATGCCTGTGGACAGACCATCATCGTCCCCAACTCCAACATTTCCAAGAACACGCTCGTGCACCTCATGCCCTTTGGACGCG
Source organism: Collinsella aerofaciens (assembly GCA_048246715.1). GTDB lineage: Bacteria > Actinomycetota > Coriobacteriia > Coriobacteriales > Coriobacteriaceae > Collinsella > Collinsella aerofaciens_BY. Next base: position 84,120 of record DBFBCB010000038.1, read on the forward strand.
TGGCCGTGCCCGTTGCCGTAAAGGACACGTCTAAGTGGGCTTCCCTTGACGTGCTGGCAGACGAGCTGACCAGCGCCACCAAGGCCGCCGTGCTTCCCATCTCGGGCTTTGACAAGGAGCCGTATGTGCTCTTTAGCGAGATCGGCGACTTTGGCATTAAGGGCAAGATCATCTTTATCGTCAGCGACGACGGCACCACTTTCACCGCTGCCGACGCCTGCATCCGCGCCATCGCCCCCATCATTGCCTAAACCACCACAAAGGGGACAGGCACCTTTGTTGTGGTTTTCATTCGTGGTACCATGGTTCATATAGTTGTTTAAACGACTAAGGGAGCAACATCATGGAAGAGGCCTACCGTCAAGCACGCAAGCGCGGCGAGCAAGGACGTCGACGCGCCATTAGTCAAAGCGAGTATCCGTACCTCACGGACCTCGATAGCTTGGTTGCCCAGCTCCCCTTAGGCCAGCGAGAGAATGTCGGCCTGAGAGACATTCCGCTCGAAATGGTCGTCGGTACGGTTACCAAGGGCCGTCAGTCCGCCTTTTCATGCAACTTTATGCCCCTACTGCCGTTTGGCACCGAGTTCGCCCGCAAGTGGTCCAACCTCTACGACATCCAGGTAACCGAGGGTTATCGCGACCCCATCATCGTCACCGAGTTCATGCATCGGTTCTATGTCCAGGAAGGCAACAAACGCGTCAGTGTCCTCAAATTCCTGGACGCCCCGACGGTTTCGGCCAAGGTCACCCGTCTCTACCCCGGCACATGGGATTCCGTCGAAAGCCGCCTGTACGGCGAGTTCTGCGCGTTTTGGCGCGTCTGCCCCCTATACGAGATCGAGTTCTCGCGTGAGGGAAGCTACGAGACGCTCGCCAAGATGCTCGGTCAGAACCTTATCGAAAAATGGCCGCAGAAAAAGGTCGACTACCTGCGCCACACCTTCCTGCTCTTTAAGCGCGCCTACCTTCGCGCAGGTGGCGACCACCTGGACATTACGCCCGCCGACGCCATGCTCGTCTACCTCAATGTGTACAACCAGGACCGCCTGCTGGATACGCCGACGGATATAGTCGTAAACCGCCTGTGCAAGATCTGGCGCGAGCTGGTTATTGCCGGCAAAAATGACGAGGACAAGGTCGATCTCGTCGAAGCACCGAGCGTCGACGAGGAAAAGGCGCCCGCCAAGTCCACCTCCGGCGTGCTCAACTTCTTTATGGGCAAGACCGTCTATTCGGCGGCTAACCCCCTGCGCATCGCCTTTATCCATGAGTTCCCCTGTGCGACGTCGAGCTGGGACAGCCTGCACGACCAAGGGCGTCAGTATCTCGATGAGCACTTTGACGGTATCGTGCGCACCGAGGCGTTCGAGGACTGTCACGATCCGGACATGTTCTACGCCGCCGTGGAAACGGCTGTCAAACATGGGGCAAACGCCATCTTCTCGACCTCGCACCGCCTGATGGAATACACGCTCAGGGCTGCCGTTGAGTATCCCCGGGTTCGGTTCCTCAACTGCTCTATCGGCCTTCCCCATCAAAGCGTCCGTTCGTACTTTGGCAAGATGTACGAGGCCAAGTTCCTCCTGGGCGCCCTTGCCGCCAGCATGGCGGACAACCACCGCATCGGCTACCACGCGTCGGTCTTCGCCTCGGGCGCACTCAGCGAGATCAACGCCTTTGCGATTGGCGCCTCGCTGCTCGACCCGCGCGCGCAGGTCATCCTTACCTGGGGCGATGTTCCCGCCGGTGGTCTTGCCGAAGCCATGTGCCGCGAAGGCGTAAGCGTCATGACCGGCGCTGACATGTCAAAGTCGCTCGAAGACGCAACGGCCTACGGGCTTCACCGCTTGGTCGACGGCAAAGTCACCGGCATCGCCATGCCCGTATGGAACTGGGGCCGTTACTACGAGCTCATCGTTCGCAGCCTTCTGCACGGCACGTGGGACGAGACCAGCGACGACAACCAAGTGCGTGCCGTCAACTACTGGTACGGCATGAGCTCCGGCGTTATCGACATCCGTTACGCTCCGGGCCTACCCTACCAGACGCGCAAACTCGTGCAGTTGCTCCGCAACGGCATTGTTGAGGGATCCATCAACCCCTTTGGCGGCGAGCTCCATAGCCAGAACGGCGTGGTACAGATCGAAGGCTTCCCTCCGCTGCCGAGCACGCAGATTGTCGAGATGGATTGGCTGGCGGACAACGTGGTAGGCACCATTCCGCAGCTCGACGATGAGCCGAAAGTCCCTGCCCTATGAAAATCCTTGCCATAGCCGATACCGAAGAACGATGCCTTTGGGAGTGCTTTCGCAAGGAACGCTTTGAGGGAGTCGACCTGATTTTGTCCGCTGGCGATCTGGACCCGGACTATCTTGAGTTTTTGGTCACGGTCATCAACAAACCGCTCATCTACGTGCGCGGCAATCACGATGACCGCTACGCACGTCATGCACCGGGCGGATGTATCTGCGTAGAAGACAGCGTGTACACGTACCGACGGATTCGCATTGCGGGCCTTGGCGGGTCCATGCGTTATCGCGACGGCGCCAACATGTACACCGAACGCGAGATGTCCAAGCGCATGCGTAAGCTGTCGCGTAAGGTTAGGATGGTCGGCGGGTGCGACATTCTGCTTACCCATGCACCCGCCGCCGGTATGGGTGATCTGGACGATCTGCCGCATCGAGGGTTCGAGTGCTTTAACACAGCACTCGAATCCTGGAATCCCGACTACATGGTGCACGGGCATGTGCACCAAAGCTACGGTTGCGATTTTCAGCGCGAGCGTCAGCATGTGTGTGGAACGACGATCATCAACGCCTGCGGCTATACACAGTTTGAGCTCGACCAGACGCGCTACCCCATCCGTGGCTGGCAGGCAGCCTGGCTCAATTCGCAAACCATGCGCCGGGAGCTCAAACGCCACGAGGCAATCGAGTCCTCAACCGCAAGAACACCCTGGTAACCACCTCAAAGGGGACACTGTCCCCTTTGAGGTGGTTTTGACGCGATAGCAAGAAACCCGGTCCTGCACAAGGCAGAACCGGGTTTCTTTAGCAATGCTTGCTTTGCTCAGGCAGTAACTAGCAGTTACTCAGCCAGGAAGTCACGCTGGACAGCGGGATCGACCTTGACTCCAGGGCCCATGGTGGAAGACACGGAGATGGACTTGACATACTTGCCCTTAGCAGAAGAGGGCTTGACGCGCAGGATCTCAGTGTACAGGGCAGCGTAGTTCTCGACGAGCTGCTGCTCAGAGAAGGACTTCTTGCCCAGGGGCACGTGGCAGATGCCGTAGCGGTCGGCGCGGTACTCAACGCGGCCAGCCTTGAGCTCGGAGACCATCTTGGCGACGTCCATGGTCACGGTGCCGAGCTTGGGGTTCGGCATGAGGCCACGGGGACCAAGGATCTTACCGATGCGGCCAACCTTGGCCATCATGTTCGGCGTAGCGATAGCGGCGTCGAAGTTGATCTCGCCCTTCTGAATCTGGGCGACGAGCTCGTCGGAACCGATGATGTCGGCGCCGGCAGCCTCGGCGTCGCGGGCCTTCTCGCCCTCGGCGAAGACGGCAACACGAACGGTCTTGCCGGTGCCGTGGGGCAGGGAGATGGAACCACGGATGTTCTGGTCAGCCTTACGAGTATCGATGCCCAGACGGAAGTGGGCCTCGACGGTCTCGTCGAACTTGGCGGTGTCGAGCTCCTTGATGAGCTTGGCAGCCTGAAGGGGGGTGTAGAGCGTGGCGCGGTCGATCTTCTCGGCAGCGGCGTTATAGCTCTTACCATGCTTAGCCATGTGCATTACCTCCTGTGGTTAAACGGGCGTGAGCCCTCCCACATCGTATCGTGTGCCCTATTGCACACATTTAACGGGCGCCCCGGTCGGAGCACCCGTCGTTACCATAAGAAATCGCTACTCAGCGATGGTGACGCCCATGGAACGGGCGGTACCGGCGATGATCTTCTTGGCGGCGTCAATGTCGTTGGCATTGAGGTCCGGCATCTTGATCTCGGCGATCTTGGTGAGCTGCTCCTGGGAGAGCTGGCCAACCTTGTCGGCCTGGGGCTTAGCGGAACCAGACTTGAGGTTCAGCTCCTTCTTGATGAGGTGAGCCGCCGGCGGGGTCTTGGTGATGAAGGAGAAGGACTTATCCTCGTAGACAGAGATCTCAACGGGGATGATGTCGCCCTTCTTGTCCTGCGTCTCGGCGTTAAAGGCCTGGCAGAACTGCATGATGTTCACGCCAGCAGCGCCCAGGGCGGGGCCGACGGGAGGAGCGGGGTTAGCTGCACCAGCAGGAATCTGGAGCTTAATGACGTTGGCAACCTTCTTCTCAGCCATGGTCATTCCTTTCGAATCACGAGTGTGAAGTACTTGCTATATCGTAAGCACGCACGTGTTAGAAGCACTCCTGAGATGAGCAGTCACAGAAGAAGCACGCTCGCGCGAACGGACGAAAACTTAAGCGATGACAGCGACCTGGTTAAAGTCGAGCTCGACCGGCGTCTCGCGGCCAAAGATCATCAGCGTGACCTTGAGCTTGCCAGCCTCGGTGTTAACCTCGGAGACCTTGCCATCAAAGTCGGTAAGCGGGCCATCGGTGACGCGGACGGACGTGCCGACCTGAATATCAACCGAGGTGCGCTTGGGCGAATCGCCCTTACCGGGACGACGAGTCATCTTATTGTACTCATCGCGGGAAAGCGGTGCAGGCTTACCGTTGCCGCCCAGGAAACCGGTGACGCCGGGCGTGTTGCGGACACACGTCCAAGCATCGTCATCCATCTCCATGCGGACCAAGACATAACCCGGGAAAATCTTGGAATCCTTGGTCTCGCGCTTGCCACCCTCTTTAATCTCGGTGACGCGCTCCATAGGAATCTCGATATCAAAGATACGGTCCTGCATGCCCATGGTCTCGATACGATGCTCGAGATCGGACTTTACGCGGTTCTCGTATCCGGAGTAAGTGTGAACGACGTACCAACGCTTAGACATGGTTTAGCCCCTCAATCCAGAGAACAGAGCAAGAGCCTCGCCAAAGCCAGCATCGAGCAGAGCGATGACGACGCCGACGACGACCAGAGAAGCGCAGACGACGACCGAGTAGTTCACGAGCTCCTTCTTATCGGGCCACGTGACACGCTTCATCTCGGACTTGACCGAAGCGAAATACTTCTTGGTGCGGGCGAAGAAACCAGGCTTCTCGTTCTTCTTGGACTTCGCAGCCTTCTCGTTCTTCTTGGCAACGGCCTTCTTGGCCTCAACCTTGGAGTTGGCGGCAGCGCTGTTGGCAGGTGCCGACTGCTGAGCCTTCTTCTTGTTCTTCTTGTTGGCCATTTGGGTTACCTCCGCGCAATGCGCTTATACATGAGTAAACCGTAAGCCCCCAAGTGGGAGCTTACGGAATAATGACTGGCACGCCAGGAAGGACTCGAACCCTCAACACTCGGTTTTGGAGACCGATGCTCTACCAATTGAACTACTGGCGTATGTGACTAGAGACTAGCGAGTCTCTTTGTGCAGCGTGTGGTGACGGCACCAGGGGCAATACTTCTTGATCTCCATACGATCAGGCATGGTCGACTTGTTCTTGGTGGTCGTATAGTTGCGGCGCTTGCACTCAGTGCACGCAAGAGTAACTAGAGTACGCATGTATCCTGAACCTTTCATTTCCGCCCCGTACGGGCACGAGTTGTTACTTTATCAGCTCCACGTAAGTGCTGTCAATGAAAACCTCGAGTCAATTGGTTCTCGGTGGATCCATTCATATTTGGAACACATCAATGAAGCCATCGAGAGCTAATCGACGGTGCATCCAGGACCATTATCGATCCTCTCGACACCAGCAACGGCTCAATATCCATTGCAGAAAAGAACCCGGCACCCATATAAGTGCCGGGTTCTCTAAGTCAGCTATATCAAAGAGCTAATTTACTCAATGATCGTGGAGACGATGCCCGAACCGACGGTGTGGCCACCCTCGCGGATAGCGAAGCGCAGGCCCTCCTCCATGGCGATCGGGTGGATGAGGTCGCCCTCGATGGTGATGTGGTCACCAGGCATAGCCATCTCGGTGCCCTCGGGGAGCTTGACCGTACCAGTAACGTCGGTGGTACGGAAGTAGAACTGAGGACGATAACCATCGAAGAACGGGGTGTGACGGCCGCCCTCCTCCTTGGTCAGAACGTAGATCTCACCGGTGAACTTGGTGTGCGGGGTAACCGAACCGGGCTTGCAGAGAACCTGGCCGCGCTCGATGTCCTCACGCTTGATGCCGCGGAGCAGCAGACCGACGTTGTCGCCAGCCTCGCAGAAGTCCATGGACTTACGGAACATCTCGATACCGGTAACGACAGTGTTCTGGGTATCCTTGATGCCGACGATCTCGACGGGCTCGTTGAGCTTGAGCTCACCGCGCTCGACACGGCCGGTAGCAACGGTACCACGGCCGGAGATGGTCATAACGTCCTCAACGGCCATCAGGAACGGGAGGTCGTTGTTACGAGCAGGCGTCGGGATGTACTCGTCGACAGCCTTCATGAGCTCGCGGATGGCGTCCATCCACTTGGCGTCGCCCTCGAGAGCGCCCAGAGCGGAGCCACGGATGACGGGGATGTCGTCGCCGGGGAAATCGTACTCGGAGAGGAGCTCACGGGTCTCCATCTCGACGAGGTCGATGAGCTCGTCATCGTCGACCATGTCGCACTTGTTCAGGAAGACGACGATGTAGGGAACGCCGACCTGACGGGCGAGCAGGATGTGCTCGCGGGTCTGAGCCATGGGGCCGTCGGTAGCAGCGATGACCAGGATAGCGCCGTCCATCTGAGCAGCGCCGGAGATCATGTTCTTGACGTAGTCAGCGTGGCCCGGGCAGTCAACGTGAGCGTAGTGACGGGCAGCAGTCTCGTACTCGACGTGGGAGACGGAGATCGTGATGCCGCGCTCGCGCTCCTCCGGAGCCTTGTCGATGTTCTCGAACGCAGTGAAGTCAGCCTTGCAGCCCTCGCTCTCGGAGAGAACCTTGGTGATGGCAGCGGTCAGCGTGGTCTTGCCGTGGTCGACGTGACCAATGGTGCCGATGTTAACATGCGGCTTAGTGCGCTCAAACTTCTCTTTGGCCATAAAGCCCTCCTCTAAACAGGTCGTCCCCGGACGGGACTTTGCCTTTATACCATAGTAGCCTCTCAACATACTATTGAGAAGCCACCGTGTTACCTATGGTAGCGGTGACTGGATTCGAACCAGTGACGCCACGGGTATGAACCGTGTGCTCTAACCAACTGAGCTACACCGCCGGATGGAGCCTGCAACCAGACTTGAACTGGTGACCTCTTCGTTACCAACGAAGTGCTCTACCGACTGAGCTATACAGGCACTTGACGGGTGGGAGCTATAGGATTCGAACCTATGTAGGCAGAGCCAACGGGTTTACAGCCCGTCCCCATTAACCACTCGGGCAAACTCCCAATCGTTCAAGTATCCGCAGGTCCTTTGGTCTTTTGGACCGCCGCCCCCGCGAACGAAGAAGATAATACGATGCCACCTTGGGGGCTGTCAACGAAAACCTCTAGATACACGGCCCCGGGCGTATCTATATATCTTTGACCTGCGGTTTTACTGAGTTTGGATATGAAGGACGATGGATTTGGCTACGCTGGTGACATTTCCCGAGGGAACACTTTGTCACGGTGGAGTACATCTGCAGCATCGACCTTCGATACCGACCCTCTTGCACTATTACATAGGTCACGATCGTGCTTCCACGGCACGTTCAAGCGTGGATAATCTCCCGCTTTTAGCGCGGCTCTAAGCCCAAAGCGGAGATTATCCACGCTCATTCTCCAGACGGGAGAACTATAGAGCCGCTACTGCTCGGGCCAGACCAAAGTAGACCCATAGAGCGGCTCCCCCTTGGTGCAGGGGTAGCGACTCAAGTAACACGACGATAGCAAGTCGAAGAAATAGGTCATGGCGTATTTCGAATAAACGCCGAGTCGGTCAATTCCGTTTCCCGCATTACCAAGACGATATACACGGTCAAAAGACCTCGATTTGTCATCGTTGCTAAACGCAGTAATTAGAATCTTCCTGCCCGAACGGCAATCAAGATACTCACGCGCCTGGGACGCAAATAGCCCGGAGACCGATACGAGAATTATCAATGACTGCGAAGCGTCTCCCATGTTTTTCAATTCCGCGACGTTAGCCCCAGCAACTATGCGAACTATCTTGCCCGCATAAAACATTTCCTGCTGAAATCGTACGAGATTGGCGCTCACATTATTGGTGCACCAGATTTCAATGTTTTTATGGCCATCAATTTCGTCGGCAAGGTGCTTAATAGCGATATCGGACACGCCGCTTTCAACCTCAGCGAACATCTCGATCATGCGAACGTCAAGCTCTGCCCTGTACTCCTCGTAGCCAAATTCCTCCTCTCGATGGCTTAAGTCGCTTGGAAAGACTGATTGAGTAAATGATTCTTTCAAATCGCTAAGAGACTGGTAGCCCAATCGATTGCAGAAACGACGAACAGCGGAACGGGTCACGAATGCATCGCGGGTTATTGTGGCAACATTGATTTCGCTCGAACGCCTAATGTGAACGATGAGATATCGAGCGATGGCGGCATCGTTTGACCCAAACTCGCTGTTGATGATGGAGCTAATGCGATTGAGCACATCGAAGTCATTGATATTCACGTGATCCCTCTTTCCGCTCTCCTCGAAATCATAGTTCATTTATTGAATCAAACAGCTTTGGTCGTTCTCCTATGATACAAATCAGTTGACGTCATCTTAATCGTAATTCCGCCACACGTATCCACCGTGTTGAATGATGGAAAGGGGATTCATGGGCAACGTGAACAACATCCCGTTTCTCTGGGGTTCCGCCACGGCGTCTTATCAGTGCGAGGGTGCCTGGAACGAAGACGGCAAAGGCCTTGGCGAGTGGGATTTCTTTAACCACACAAGCAATAAGAACATCAACCATGTTGCCGGTGATGTATCTTGCGACTTCTACCATCGCTATGAAGAAGATATCCGCATGATGAAAGAAGGCGGACAAAACACCTATCGCTTCTCTCTTTCATGGAGTCGAATCATCCCCACGGGTATCGGTGAAGTGAATGAAAAGGGTATCGATTTTTATAATCGGGTCATTGATTGCTGCCTCGAAAATGGCATAGAGCCCAACGTTACGCTGTTCCATTACGATCTGCCATTCACGCTTGCTTGCAAAGGCGGATGGCTGAACAACGATATGGCAGAGTGGTTCTGCAAATACGCCAAGATTTGCTTTGAGCGCTTTGGAGACCGCGTCAAAATCTGGGCTACCGTTAACGAGCCGCATTTCTACAGCTACTGCGTAAACATGTTGGGCAACTATCCCCCCAATCGATCGCTCGACGTTCAGTCGTACATGCAGTTTCAGTACAACCTGATGCGCGCAAGCGCACTCGCAGTCCGAGCATATCGTCAAATGGGCTACGACGGCATCATCGGCGCCGTCCACGATGGCGGCGTCGTCGAACTCGACCCGGCAACCGAGCACCCCGATGACGTATTTCGATACGCAGACTTTTTCGCCAATCGCATGATTCTGGCACCAGCACTTCAGGGTCAACTGCCGCCAGAAATGGACGAAATCCTTGAAAAACTTGGCGTCTCGCTCTATCGATCCCCAAATGACGTAGAAGAATTCAGAGACGGTAAAGTCGATTTTATTGGACTCAACGTGTATTGCCGAGAGTATGTAACCGACTGGCACGGTGGAGAGCTTGCCGTTTCGGCGAACAATAAGGGCGGTTCGAGCAAAAAGGTCGAAGGAAAATGCATTGCGCCCTTGTTTGAAAGCGCCCGCGACAGCAATGTTCCCCGCAATAAATGGGGCCGCGAAATACTCCCAAGTTGCATGTATTCAACCATCATGGATGTCCACGAGCGCTATGACGCGCCCCGCATCTTTATTACGGAAAACGGACATGGCGCCTATGAGCAACCAGACGCAGACGGAATGATCCACGATGATGACCGCATCGAGCTTCTGGGCCAGTTCATCGAGCACATGATGAGGGCTAAGCGCGACGGCGCGCGCGTTGAGGGCTACTACCTCTGGTCGACGATGGATCTGTATAGCTGGATCAACGGCTACGAAAAACGATACGGACTTGTCCATATCGACTTCGAGAACAATCTGGAGCGCACCCCCAAAAAGAGCTGGTATTGGTACCGAGACCTTATCTCGAAGTATCAGGAGCAGGAAGGTTAGGAGAAAGAGATGAAATATCAGGCAATGTCCGAAACAGTCCTAAAGGCTGTTGGCGGCAAAGAGAACATTACATCGGTAACTCATTGTGCGACGCGCCTTCGCATCGACGCACGAGACACCTCGATCATCGATCTCCAGCTCGCCAAATCGGCTGACCAGGCGCTCGGGGCAGTAGTCAGCGGTGGCCAGCTTCAGGTGATCATCGGCCCCAACGTCACCGAGGCCTACAACGACTTCCTCGACTTCGCGGGAATCGAAGTCGGCGGTGGCACGGTTGCCGACGATGCCCAAACCGCCAAAGACCTTGCAGAAGGCATTAAAAGCGGTAACACCGCCATGGGCTTGATTGAGAAATTCGGGAACGTCTCTGCACAGGTATTCATGCCCATCGTCCCGGCGCTCATCGTTGGCGGACTCATTCTTTCGATCAAGAATCTCCTGGTCAATTATTGTGGATTGAGCACCGATAGCGGAACCGCCCAGGTTCTGCTGGCGATCTTCAGCGCCTCATTTAGCTTCCTGCCCGTTTACCTCGGCTATCAGCTCGCCGCCGTCATGAAGATGCAGCCTATCATGGGCGCACTGCTGGGCGCAATCATGATTAGCTCGTCTATTAGCGGTGCTGAGGGTCTCGACTTTCTTGGCATCCCCATCCCGACGAATGACTACTCGAGCACGGTGGTGCCAATCGTACTGGGCGTTGTGTTCATGTACTTTGTTGATCGCGGTCTTCAGAAAATCATCCCCGACATTACCAAACTGTTCTTGAAGCCGCTGCTCACCATGTTCATCGTCGTGCCTGTTGAGCTGATTATCCTCGGCCCCGCCGGCAGCATGATGGGCTACGCGCTGAGTGATGCCGCCACGTGGCTCATGGATAACGTGGCATTTATCGCTACTCCAATCCTTGCAGCCCTTAACCCCTATTTTGTCATGCTCGGTCTTGATAAGGCCTACATCGCGATCGAAGTTACGAGCTTGGCGCAGCTCGGCTGGGCGCCCATCATCTTTGGCTTCATCTCAAACCTCTGCATTGGCGGCACGAGTCTCGCCTTGGCAACTGCAATGAAAGGCAACAAGGAGAAGAGAGGTATGGTCACCACGGTTGCCGTCACCGCACTCTGTGGCGTAACTGAGCCCGCATTTTACGGCTGCCTCATCGAGCGTCCCCGCCTGCTTGTCGGCACAGCAATCGGCGCCCTCTGCGCGGGACTCCCTGCAGGCATCTTCGTCCTGAAGGAGTATGTTGCGGGAGCATGCCCCGGTCTTCTTTCTGCGCTGATCTTTATCGCTCCCGATGGATCCATGGGCAACTTCGTACTGGCGTGCGTTGTCGCCGTCATCGCCATCGTTGTCTCGTTCATCGCTGCACGCGTGATCATCAAGAAGAATCCCAACTATATTGAGTAGATGCCCGCTGCTTGCATTGGGGACATCCTCGGCAGACCATTAGCAAGAACCCAAGAAGTCCCTTAGGAGCTCGATTAATCCATTCGGATTCCTCAGGCACAAACGACCCCGATTCCACAATGAAATCGGGGTCGTTGTTTCTAAAGCCTTCGATAGACAATCGGTGTTTACCTTAGCTCCCTATCCAAGTTAATTATCCACGCTCGTTCTCCGGTCGGAAGATTTTCTTCTCTCGCGTGTCCAGAAATCCACGCTCGAGCAGAACATCCAGGTCCGCACCCGCCCTTGTCTCGATCTGTAACAGCAAGAGGCCTATTCCGCTTCTACATGTTACAGATCAAGATATTCCTAAAACACCCTAAGTTTCATCTCAATCTGTAACAGTTAGATGCCAAATATCGGTCTTGGTGTTACAGATTTAGACAAACTGGAGGACGAGACAAACCAAAAACGGGATGGGCGCTAACCCGATGGCGCACCACCTAAATAGAAACGGGCTCTGTCCCATATAGAGACAGAGCCCGAAACTCTCATGGAGCCAGTGACAGGAATCGAACCTGCAACCCACTGATTACATCGCTTTCCATTCTGGTTAATAGCGTCCATCTGCGACTATAGCGACCGTAACCTCGCCTTTTTCTTTCGTTTTCCGCTTATAGTCTCACTTGAGACGTCTCCGAAACAGTCAATTTGCACACTCATTGCACACGCGATTGCACACGGAGGGACAATGGAAGAGAAATACACCACCTCGTCTATTTATAAGTTTAAGGACGATCGCTGGCGCGCACAGTTCCCCTATTTGGAGAACGGCATCTGGCATAAGAAGACTCAGCTCTTGGAACATCGAGGGCGCGATAAAGGTAGAAGCCATAAGCATCGCGATGCCGCCATGCTCGAGGCCGAATCCATCCGCGCATCTCTCAATGAGAAGGCCACCGCAGAAGCAGCTAAACCCAAGGGGCTTGGTATCACCGTTTCAAAGCTCGTGACATGCTATATCGATATCGAGTGCGCGGACGTCGCGCGCTCCACGGCGACCGGATACCACGGCATGCTCCGCCGGAATATCGAACCGTATCTCGGTGATGTCCCATTGGAAGACCTTACGGAAGAGGATGTTCAGGAATGGATAACGGCGATCGCCTCAACCCACGCACGGTCCACCGCCTGCAATTCCCTACGGTTGTTACGAGGCTCGCTCAAATATGGAATGCGAAAGAAATGGATTGACGAAAACGTGGCCTCTTGGGCAAAAGTCCCCAAAAACGAAGACGCGAACTACGGTCTACCGAATTCGCTTACAACCAAAGAGCGAACCAGGGTCTTGAACACTCTGAACGCCTCCATAGATATCCCAGCGATGCTTGCAGCCAAGATAGCGCTCTACATGGGATTGCGGCGCGGCGAGCTTTGCGCCCTGAAATGGAAAAACGTGGACTTTAAATCCGCAACGATCCGAGTCGAGGCCGCGATTGGGCACACAGATAACGAGTTCTATATCAAGGGCCCCAAGAGCATTAGCAGCCGGCGCGCTATCCCCAACTGCCCGAAAGACCTTATGAAAGACCTTGCGAAGCGCGAGGCCGACATGAAGTCCGAATGCGCGAATCTGGGCGTTGAGTTCAGCGACGAACTGTTTGTCCTCGGCTTTCCGGACGGCTCCTTCTTGAAACCGCCCAGGATCAACGACGCTTGGCGGGCCCTGGCAAAGGCCTTGAAGCTCCATGGTGTCTTGAACAAGAACACCGTCACCTTCCACGACCTCAGGCACAGTTTTGCAACGTACGCCGTTTCCAACGGAATCGACCCGAGGACTCTCGCAAGCCTCATGGGGCACTCGAAGGCGTCGATGACACTCGACAGATACGCCAGCGCCGACCCAGTAGCCACCGCATCGGCTATGAGAACTCTTGGACGCTTATATAAAGAGTGATTTGCTTCGTCGCAAGCAAAGAAGTCAACAGTGGCTCGGAGGCCCGGCTTTAACCGGGCCTTTTCTTGTTGCCTCGACCCTTCAACGTCTTTTTTGTCCATAGCGTCCGCCCTGCCCGTACTTTGACGAATGCCGGCAGCGGCGTGTCAGACTGCGAAATAAGAGAAATCGGCAAATTCCAGAAAGGAGACCGAAATGAAATTCAAAGAAAAGCGTATCGGAGTCGACGACTTCCGCAGTATGCCGGATATCGTCGATCCGCTGCCGGTCGCGTACCTGCTCGGCATCAGCGATCGCTCTGTCTACCGCCTCTGCCAGAACGGGACGTTCAAAGCCGTGAAGTGCGGCAAGTTATGGCGAATCAACCGCGACAGCGTGCTCAGCTATATCGGAGTCACTATCGACCGAACTGAATGCCCGTCAACCAACATCAATTAAAAACGACCATTACATGGGGTCCGAGAGGCCCCTCTTTGTTATAAGGAGGCCCTATGGTCGGAACTAAAACAGTCAGCGTGAAGCTCGATTCAAGGCTCTATACCGCCCTCAAGACGCGGGCCGAGCTCGACAAGTCCAACGTCAGCGATGTGATCCGGTCGCTCCTGTGCTCGGCGCTCGCCGCGGAGGAGCTCGACCTCTACGGCAACGAGGTCGCGGGCTTCATCCGCTGCGTCGTCGACGCGCGGATGGACGTCGCCGCACTCGACATCGAGCGCAAGCTCGACGCCACCGAGGACCGCATCGCCGCGGTCCTCTCGCGCCCCATGACCGCCGCCATCATGGCCGGCCTCATGTCGGCCGACGTCCTCAAGGCCTCCTACGCCTCGCTCGACGACGTCCCCGTCGCGGACATCTGGAAGAACTACCTCGCGCAGGCCGGCGAGCTCAGCCGCGCCGGACTCGGCCGAATCGACGAGGTGAAGCTCCACGCGCGGGAGCGTGCCGATGGCTAGCCCGCCCGTCATCGTCAACCACTCCGTCGTCCGCGCGGGGACGTCCGCGAGGGCGACCGCCGCGGGCCTGGCGGCATACGCCGGCACCCGCCGCGGCGTCGTCATCGAGGTCAGCGAGGCCGACGGCAGGAGGCTCGGCGTGGACGGCCTGGCCGCCTACGCCGCGAACAGGACCGGCTCGACGGGCGGCCTCTGGGGCGCGGGCGGCCCGGTCGCCGTGGCGGAGGCGAGGCGCGCAATCGCCCAGAACGGCGGCGCGGTGCTCACCACCGTCGTCACGGTCCCGAACGACATCGCCCCAGCTGCCGGCCTCGACCGCCTGGACGCCTGGCAGGCGCTGGTGCGCTCCGAGTGGCCGAGGCTCTTCTCCGAGATGACCGGCGTGCCCGAGAGCCGCATGGAGTTCTACGCGGCGATGCACGTCAACGACACGAGCCACCACGTCCACATCCTCACGGTCGACCGCGCGGGCGACTGGGACTCCCTGCTGCCCAAGAGGAAGATGGAGGCGGCGCGGCTCGAGATCTCCTCGAAGGCCATGGCGCCGCTGCTGCGGGAGGCCTACATCGAGCGCGACCTCGCGAGGGAGGCGGCGCTGGACGCCGTCGCCCGCATCAACCGGAACCGTTTCGACATCGAGCTGCCGCCGGACGGAAGGATCGAGGCCGCCCACCTCAGGCGTTTCCACCCGGAGGCCTCCGCCGCGCTGAGGGAGGCCCTCGACCGGGCAGCCTCCGACTCCCCCGAGCTCGCCGGCGCGCTGGACCGCCACAGGAAAGCCGTCGAGAGGTGCGCCGACCTCAAGTGCCTGACCGGAGAGGCGCGGGACGTCTACACCCGCAAGGCGGCCGCCGACCTCGGCCTCCGGTGCGAGAACGCGGCACTGCGAGTCATGGTCCCGGACAGAACGCCGATTCGCGAACAAATACCGGCGCGACGCGCCGCCCCGGCAGCCGGCCCGGCGACGGATAGGCGGAGGGAGGCCGGGTTCGCCACCGAAGCCCGAGCCTGCATCCCGAAGGCGCGCCTCGAAAGGCTCACGCGAAAGGTCGCGCACGGCAGGACCCTCGAGCCGGCAGACCTCAGGGGATGTCCCACGGCAGACCGGGCCTTCAGGCATGCGCCGTCGCCCGGTCCGGCCCTCGGGCGCGCCACCGCGATGGCGGCACTGGTCGCCAGGGAGACCGCGCGGGACGCCGGGAGACGCGACATGGGGGACGAGGCCGGCGAGAAGGCGCTGCGGCTCATCGCCGCGGCCCTGAGGATCCTCGCCTCCGGCGGCACCAGGCAAACGAACGTCCCCGCAGTGAAGATAGCGAACAGGATAGAGAGGACGATCACGAGATGAAACCGAAATCCTTCAACCGCAACATGAAAAGGGGGCTCATCAGCACGCTCGTGGGCCACGGCATCGCCGCCGGCGTCGTCTGCGTCGCGACCGTCAGCGCCTGGGCCTACGCCAGATGGTGGACCGTATCCCTCATCTCGGGCTTCTCCGCCCTACTGCGGCTGCCCGCGGGCGACCCGGGCCCCGAGCCCGCCCACGTCTTCCGCAACCCCTTCGAAGCGGCCGCCGACGCGGCGGCGTCGGGCGAGGCGGGCGAGCTTCTCGCGGCCCTCGCCCTCGTCGCGACAACCGTCCTCATCCTCGGCCTCGTTTCTTGGGCCCGCTCATGGGCGAGTCTCCACGACGGGACGTTCGCCGGCGACCGCGCGCCCACACGCACGCACGGGGACGCCTGGCTCGAGTCGAGGCCGTCCAGGGTCGCGAGGCGCTGCCCTCCCTGGGACGGGAAGGCCGCCGCGGAGGGGCTCGTGGCGGCCGGCTGCATCGGTGGCGGGATCGCGATGGTCCCCGCCGTCCACTGCCTCATAAGGGCGGGCAGCGGCGCAGGCAAGACGAGAAGATCTCTTGCCGTCAGCGTGGCCGCGGCGATCGACCGCAACGCACACGGAATCCCGACGTCCGTCATCGTCCACGACCCGAAGTCCGAGATCCGCGCATGGACCGAGCCGCTCGCCCGGAGGGCCGGGATGGAGGTCGTCGCCGTCCGGCTCGACGAGCCCGTCAAGTCGGCGAGGTTCAACCCCCTCGACCGCGCCATCTCCGCACTCGGGACGGAGGGCGTCGCCGGCGCCGTGGCGGAGCTCCGCGAGCTGTCGTCCGCCATCGTGCCCGATGCCTTCTCCTCTGGCCAGAGGTTCTTCACGGACGCCAGCCGCAACCTGCTGACCGGCCTCTGCCTGCTTGCGATAACGGACGAGCGGATCCCCGACGGCGCGCGGAACCTCTCGACCGTGCTCGCGCTCCTGGAACCCCGCGACGGGAAGAGCGCCGTGAAGTCGCTGGAGGAGCTCGCCGCGGACCTGCCGGCGGGAAACCCGGCGCGCCAGTTCCTCCTCGTCGCCTCGTCGAACGGCGGCGGAGGGGAGGCCCTCGTCTCCACCGCGCGCAACTACCTCATGTCCTTCTGCGACGACGACGTCAGCCGAATGCTCTGGGACGGCGAGGTCGACCTCGCATCGGTCGGGCGCAAGCCCACCATCCTCTACATCGCCAGCGCGACGGACCGAGGGGACCGCGGCGCGCTCGTCTCGTGCATCTTCTCCCAGGCGCTGTCGGCGCTGCGCGAGACCGCGCGCCTGTCCGGCGGCAAGCTGCCGGCCGAGACCCTGCTCGCCATCGACGAGGGGTCCGGGATCCCCAAGATCCCCCGCCTCCTCGGCGATCTCGCGGAGGTCCGCAGCATCGGGCTGCACGTCGTCTTCGTGCTCCAGAACACCCGCCTGCTCGAGGCCCGGTGCGGCTACTCCAGGGCAGAGTCGGACGCGCTGCTGGCGCTGCTCGGCACCCAGGTCGTCCTCTCGGTAGAGTCCGTCGGCGAGGCGGAGGAGATCAGCAAGCGACTCGGCGACTACAGTGTCAAGACGACCGGGCAGAGCTCAACCAAGGGGACGCAGAGCTCCTCGTCCGGCAAGTCGTTCTCCGTGGCGCGCCGTCCGCTGATCACCCCGTCGGAGCTCATGGCCTGGAGCGCGCGCGAGAACGGCGCGCTCGTGATCGACGCGGAGGGACCGATGGCGCTCGCCAGCCGCGACATCACCGAGACGTTCTTGGGGCCGCTGCTGGGCATGACGTCGCCGGAGGCCGAGGGCGCGCTGCTCGCGCGGGCGCTCGAGGGGGAGGTCCGCAACGACGCCCCGGCACCGGTCTGGCGTATCCCGGAGAAGCCGAAAAAGCCCAAGGGGTCGCCGTCCGGCGGCAGGAAGCGCAAGGTGTCCGCGGCGCCCGATGGGTTCTGACGCGTCATACGGCCCTGCCCGCGCAAACGGCCCTCCGTCATACGGCGCTCGGGGCGCGTATGACGGAGGGCCGCCGTCGCCTTTCCGGCTTGACCGGCAACGCTGCCAGCGGAAACGAACTCGGCCCGCCGAGTTGCGCCGCAAAATCCCGGGCGCCCGTAGTGCGCCCTTATCCTGCTCCCACCGTCCAAGGCACTTGGGCGGCGGGAGTTCCGCATCCCCGGGAAAAGAAAAGCGCGGCCCATCCGGACCGCGCCTGCGCTCTCCTCCTATTTCACCCCGCGACGTAGACCGTCCGGCCCGTCTCACAGTCGATGGTCTCGGCGTCCCCGAAACCGACCCGGACGGCCGCCCATCCGCTGGCGGTTGCCAACGCGTCAGCCTCGGACCTCGCGGCGGCGATGAGGCGCTCGAGCTCGGCCGAGCCCGCCGGCGCGGTCCCCACCTCGAACGCGCCGCCGTCGCCGCCTGACTCGTACTCGACGACGACCGTCGAGCCGAGCGCCTCCTCGAGGGTCTCGGTCAGGCCGCCCATGCCGTCGAGGGCGTGCCCGGCGACCGTGGCCAGCGGGTAGCGGGCCATCCCGGACGCAGCCGAGCGGCCGGCCATCCGGAGTATGCCGGCGGCCACGAGTGCCTTGAGGAGTGCCGCGGGGACCGCGGCGTCGATGGCGATGTTGCCGTGCCCGCGGCACCACTCGGCCGCAGCCGGCACGTTCGCCGTGAGCACGCCCCACTCGGCCATGTAGCCGTCGGAGCGCGGGTCCGTGGCATCGAGGAGGAGGACGGCCAGGCCGCCGCCCACGTACTCCCCGGCCACGAGGGCGAGGCGGACCGCCTCGCCCATGGAGTCGAACTCGACCGTGACCATGCGGCTACCTCCTCCTGACGGCGCTGAGCGGCCTCGGGGAGAAGTGCTCGTCGCGCTCGACGGCGGCGAACCCCATCTGGCGGTTCAGCTCCTCCATCTCCTTGATGCTGAAGTAGCCGAGCTCGTCGTCGTAGCCCTCGACGAGGCCGAACGCCTCGTCCGTGCCGTCGAACTCGAGCAACCACCAGTCCCATCCGTTCATGCACGAGAAGTAGTGGGCGTAGACCGTGGGGTCCTCTGCTCCGTCCTGCTCGTAGAGCCTTGGAGCCGTCTTGGCGATTTCCCTCGTCATCAGCTGCTGCATCTCTTCCTCCGTTCCGGGCACCCTGCCCTCAACATCTCGCCCCTGCGGGCAAAGCCGAATGGCGACGCCGCGCGTCGTCGTCGGCTTTGCTCCCTGCAAAGCCGCACCGGAGCGAAGGCGGGTCAAGGGAGGTCCATGACGACCTCCACCAACCGGAGCGGAGCGGAGGTTTGTGCGGGGTCTCATGGGCCCCCTTGACGCGGCGTAGCGGAGGTGCCACCCGGCCGCGAAGCCGTGGCCATACGGCGGCGCATGCCGGGTACCGGCGGCAGCAAAAGGGCCCGCCGGCGGCGGGCCCGAAGGGGAGAATATGGATTACGCATCGTTTCCGGAAAGGGGCATCCATGACAGAGGCCGAACAGAACCAGATCTTCGATATCTACTACGAGATGCGGGGTCTCGCGGCAACGCTCCTTGCGGCGTCTCGCGGCGACCTACAGGATCCGGACAGAATCGTCGAATATGCCGCAGGCCAAATCGACCGATTTGCCGACAATCTCGCGTCATGCATTACAGGAAAACCTTTCGACTCCGACGAGCGCCTTGATGGCCTTACGCTTAGCGGACGTTTTTGACGTTTGGCGGTTGCTCTGTGACATGATAAAAGACCCCCAAGTAGCCCGGAAAGCACGCAAAGAGGTCTTAAAGCGAAAGGGCACCACGTATGCGTTGCCCGCCACTTCGCATTGTAGCCGATTGCTTGAGCGATTTTGATATGCAGCATTTTGACCCTGACGAGCGCTCATCACTTTTTTGAACGGGACATTCGGAGGACAGAGGCCTTTTGACGTACGACGTTTACGTTCCGGCGACGGGCCTACGCCTCCACGTCGTTCTTGGTGAGGGTGTTGTCGAACGCCCAGACCCACCAGCGCAGGTGGTCCTCGGCCCCGTGGATGTCGTCCTCCTCGTGGTAGTGCTCGAGCATGAGCTGGGTGCGCCACTGGCCGAAGCGAACGGTGTAGGTGGCCGTCTGGGCGTTCTGCACGATGGCCCCGAAGGGCTCGATCTCGAGGATCTGATCGATGGTGAAGCAGCGCCCGTCCGGCCAGCAGACGCGGATGGGGACCATGGTCCCGTCGGCGTTTGCGCGGGTGTAGACGTCGACGTACTGCTTGTGGACGCGCCGGCCTGGCCTGTCGCCGCGGGCGCGCACCGTGATGCCGCCGCCGAAGTCCTTGGTGTGATCTGTCACGCGGGCGTCACCGCCATGCCGCTGCCACGTTCGACGAACCAGTCGCCGTGCTCCCACCAGACCGTCTTGCGCTGCTTTGCGATGCAGACGTCGTAGCGCACGCAGAGATTGCCGAAGAGGGCGCGGCCGAACTCGGAGCGGAAGTAGATGGACTCGACCTGCCAGGAGCGGCCGTCGGGCCAGTGGATGGTGACCGGGTCGGACGGGCCGCGGTCGGGGTCGTCGGTCCCGTTGACGTCCACCGGGATGTAGATGCGGCGGTCCTCCGTGGGGATGCCGCAGGTGCCCGCGAGGGAGTGCTTCTTCATGATCATATGCCCTGCCCCAGTACATGTGTTCGTGTTTTGCTTCTACCAGTATCGAACGGGCGTTTGGTTTTGTAAAGCGAACATGGTGTGGGGGTTGCGTGGTTGTGTCTGGGCGGGGTGGTAAAAGGGCGAGTGCTTGCGTTGGTCTATCATCTGATGCCAATACGAGCGAATGGGAGCCATCTTGTTTACTTACTATCATGTCGATAAATGGGGAAATCTCGTCGCCGTCGATCTGCTTCCCCACATCGTTGCGGCCGTTGTCTCGATTGTTCTCATCTGCTGCGTCGTCTCTCTGGTGCGAAGAGTCCTGGCGAATCCCTTTCACTACCCATACTTCGTCGAGCGGTTCGATGTCTCCGGCAGACGCAACGTGAAGATCAACGACCTGATAGATCGCTTTATGCTCGAGCCCGCCAACTGGGAAAAGATAGTCGCGGAGCGATCCTACATCCAGGAGTGGAAGGCACAGCAGGAGGAATACCTGAAGACCTGCAGCCTGCGGAAGCGCCGGGAGCGGCAATACGCCGAGACACTCGACGACGCGCACGCGTTCCAGTTTGTCACGTGCCGTGAGCAGACACGCTACAGGCAGAGGAACTACGTGAAGACGTCCTACAAGGTGTCCGTGGACGATAGCGTGATGGCCGTGAGCTGGGACTGGGTTGTGAACAGGCGAAACCGCCTCGCCGCCATTAACGACGAAGCGACGCTCAGGGATTACCATGCTCGCAACCAGCGGAAGCTGATGACTAAACAGCTGCGCGAGCAGATAGCGCGAAGGGACAACTACACCTGCCAGATGTGCGGGAAGTACATGCCCGATGGTGTTGGATTGCACATCGACCATATCGTGCCGGTCGCTAGGGGCGGTAAGACCGTGCCGTCTAATCTGCAGGTGCTCTGCTCGAAGTGCAACGGGCGGAAGGGCGCGAGGTAGCCGCTTGCTCGCTATTCTTCGAAGAAGTCCGTGTCCACGGCCTTGATTTCGTAAACCTGCCTTGTGCTTACGCCGAAACCGTAGTCGATCATGAGACCAGCGAGCGCTGGGCCGTCGACGAGCACGACCGTCTGGCCGAGTAGACCTTCTGCATAGCGTCGTGCCTCCTTCGAGAACCGGGCAGTTGTGATAACCATCCGTCCCGCGGCGACACGCTATCGGGCGATGTTCATCAACCCCAATATACAACGTCGCTATCCGCGAATCATGAATCCCCTTCAGCTGTTACTTCACCTTCCATGCGGCGGGCCAGTCGGCAGGCTGGGCCTTCTCGTTCAAGGCGGGCAGCTCGTTAACGATAGCGATCGTCTCCATCGACACAGTCACGACGCGCTCGACAAGATCGACGATATAGCGCGGATCGTCGCTGTAGTCGTTGGGATCGTTGATGATGCCCGAGGCCTTGTCCTTGCGGACCTGATAGCGATCCATGAGCCAACCGATGGCCGAGCGCCCATTGACGACGTACTCGTATGCCTCCAGTGGGATGCCGCGCAGCGTCATGCTCTCGGCGACCTTGAGGACGGTCATGTCCTGGCCCTTGGGATGCTCTTCGTCCTTCTTGCACTTGCCGAACGCCATCTTGACCGTACGACCGGGGTTCGCCGAGTCGCCGTCCTCGACGATCGATGCCCATGGGTCAATCGTCTCGTAATCGAGATGAAGATGGGCGAGTTTTCGACCCGCCTCCGAGAACCTAGCAAAGTCCGCGGCGAGCGGGATGCGCGGCAACTCTTTCTTGAGATTCGATTCGAAGCGTTTGCGGTACTCGGGAGAATGCAGGATGCCATAGACGTAGTAGAAAATATCGGTCTTGTTGAGCTCAATACCGCCATCCTTCTTATAGCGCTTCGGAAACGCATGCGGATAAACCTCACGAAAGACTTTGAGAGTCTCGTCCGTGATGGCGTCATGGCATGAATAACTCTTCTCGGTATGGGTTGCACCGTCGCCGAACAGCGATGTCTGTCCACCGGGAGCCACATAGTCGTTTTCGTCAAATAGGGTCGTACCCGTCTGCTCCTCCTCATACCAGTAGAGAGGAAAGCACTGAGAATCTCCGACGAAATGCAAGTCGGGCAGATTACTTGTCACCATTGCGCTCATAGCCGAGCCGCCGGTATACACGATACATAGGTTTTCAAGGCAACGGAGAGAGCCCTGCTGGTAGGTCATTTCGGCCCCGCCTTTTCCCGTTATCTTTGAGAGGATATTGGGCTGCTGGTAGGTCCTTTCGGCCTTTTCCCTCCCGCTTGCCGCGAGAGGGAAAAGGCGGGGCTGCTGGTAGGTCCTTTCGTTCATCACACGGTCGTAGTAAACCCATTGCTTGCAGAACGGCCTATACGACCCCATTACGACCTCGTCACGGTTATAGACTAGTCGCTCTCCCTTCCTGGCAGCATCCTCCATGCGCCGTGTCCAGCTGAAGCGGATCGGATCATATTCAATTGCACGCCCCTCGCTCTTTGCAGCTTGAATCTCAGCGTCCATGTTCGTTAGCAGACGCTCCATTTGCCCCTGTACTCTCGAACGCGAGAATCCCCACGCCCAAGGGTCACGCTGCGTTTTAAGGCCCGCAGACCAGATGGTAAACATGCCGTAGGGAGGCTTTCTCTTCGTTATTCCTAGCGGCGCAAATTCATAGAACGAATCGTCGCGCTGGTTCAGCCAGTCGCCATATTTATCGGGTTCAATCGTTTGCCAATCAATATCACCATTGATTGCAAAATCTCGGATCAGCCTAAGCTTGTCCTCACGACTCAGATAGTCGCCGATATCGTGATAGTGAACAACCCCATGCTCTTTTGAGTCCGGGTTCTTAACCAACATAGTTATAGCGACGCCGATCTTAGCGCCGGCATCAAACACCTTACCGCCCTCACGCTTCCAGTCGGAAGTGTTCTGATTCCCTTTAAGGTTGAAGACGTAGATGCTGTTGAATTCTTCCACGAGCGATCGGCGGAACCCGTTGGAGGAAGATCCGTCAACCCATCCGCCGTTGCTTACGAAGCAGACAATGCCCCTCTCTTCGATTCGGTCGCTCGCCCACCTGAAGGCGCGGAAGTACGAATCGTAAAGCGAGTTCTTATTTGTCGCAGTCGTTTTCGCGACATACGTCTGCGCGATGCGGCTGTCGAGCGTCGGATACTTCTCATTCTGGTTATTGTCGTTGGCGCTCGTCTGGCCTACCGAGTAGGGCGGGTTGCCCACAATCACCCGGATCGGGAGCGCGTTCTGGATGCGCACGCGATCCGTGTTGTCATAGAACACCTCGTCATCGAGGGTGTTCGATTCCTCGGTCATCTGGAACGTATCGGTGAGCACCGCACCCTCGAACGGCTGATAGTCGCCGCCTATGCGGGCATGGTAGGCGTACTCGATATTCACCGTCATGATGTAGTACGCGAGCAACAGGATCTCGTTGGAGTGAATCTCGCGGGTGTACTTGCGCTTGAGTTTCTCGTCGGGGATGAGGTCGCTCTCGATGAGGTGCGCCATGAACGATCCCGTGCCCGCGAAGGGATCCAGGATGTGCACGCGGTCGTCGGCAAGCGACTGACCGAACTCGCGCTTGAGAACACGGTCGGTCTCGCGGAGGATGTAGTCGATGATCTCGGTCGGAGTGTAGACGACGCCCATTTTGTCCGAGGTCGCCTTGAACGCGACCTTGAAGAACTTCTCGTAGAGGTCGCGGATGAGCTGCTGACGCGCCGCGTCCGACTGGATGGCGGCAGCGCGGCGGCGCACGCTCGCATACACGTCATCGAGGACCTCGGAATCCGATGCCTCCTCAATCTTATGCTCTTCGAGTACGCCCAGGAAACGTTCGATGGCGACGGACACGGGGTTCGACTTCGCAAACTCGAAGTCTCCGAACAGGGCGTCGAACACCGGGACGGTGATGATGTGCTGGGCGATCATCTCGACCGCATCCTGCTCGGTGATGCTGGGGTTTAGCGAGTCCTGAAGGCCGTGCAGGAACGTCTTGAAGCTACCGGACACCTCGTCGTTCTCGCGAACAAGTTTGCCGATACGCTCTATATGGCGCTGGGCGATCTTCGCCACGTCCTCGGCCCACTCGTCCCAGTAGATACGCGTGCCGCACTTCTTTACCAGCGTGGTCTTGACGGCCTTCTCCCAGCGCTCGACCGGGAAGAAGGTAAGCCTCATCTGCACGCCCTGCGTGATCTCTGCCGCCTTCTGGCTCTCCTCCTCCTGCTTGAGCTTGAGGTCGCCAGCATCCCACCCCTTCTGGTTGGCCGATCCGACAACCTTGTTCTTCTCGGCCTCCTGCTGGAGGGCGAGCGCGTTGACCTTTGCCTCAATTCGCTCGTCGTGCGAGCGGAGGGCCTGGAGGATGCTCCAGACATTCGCGAACACCTTGCTGTCGTCGAGCGCCTCCTCCGGCGTCATGCCGGCTGGAACGAAAATGGGCAAGATGATATAGCCGAAGTCCTTACCCTCGGCGCGCCTCATGACGCGGCCGACGGCCTGGACGACGTCCACCGTCGAGTTCTTGGCATTGAAGAAGATGACGGCGTCGAGGTTGGGCACGTCGATGCCCTCGGCGAGGCAGCGTGCGTTGGTGAGGATGCGGCACTCGTCCTCGGCGACGTCCCCTCCGAGCCAGGTGATGTTTCTCGTGCGCTGGTCGGACGGCATGTTGCCGTCGACGTGGCGCAGCTCGCACTTGAGCGGGAGCTCCCCGTGCTCGTCTTCGGCAAACTTCTCGACGATTTGCGAGAAGGCCTCCGTGATGGTCTTCGATGCATTGATGGTCGAGCAGAAGCCGACGGCGCGGTGTAGCGGCTTGCAATCGGTCACCATGGTCTCGACGTCATCGACGACGAGCATGCCACCGAGGCCGGTCGCGTCGTCGGGCGCACCCTCGCCGTGATCGACGAGGCCCTTCCAGCAGCCGATAATCTTGCCGATGTCCGAGGGCTCGAGGCTCATTGCGTTGACGCCCTGGTCGCTCTCCAGGGAGGGCAGGCGGTCCCCGATGGCATCCTCCTGGACGGTGAGGACGACGACCTTGTAGTCGGTGAGCAGCTTCTGCTCCACGGCCTCGCCGAACTTGATCTGGTAGGCGGTGGGGCCGTAGATGGACTCGTCGTCCATGGAGGCGATGGTGTAGTCCTCCTCGGCGCCCTTGCGCTTGGCGGTCTCGCCGTAGATGCGCGGGGTCGCCGTCATGTACAGGCGCTTCTTGGCGGCAACGTTCTCGTTGAAGTGGATCTTCATGAAGGCCGAAGCCTCCGTCTTGGAGACGCCGGGGAGTGCGTTGCCGGTCGTGCGGTGGGCCTCGTCGCACACGACGGCATCGAACTCGGGCATGCCGAGCGCCTGCGCGTCATGGATGACGCCGATAGATTGGTAGGTCGAGAAGATGACGACCAGCCCGTCGGGGTTTGAGCGCCTGCAACGCCTGAACGAGCGGTACAGGCTCTCGGGATTCGTCGTCGCGGGATACTCGAATGAATCGAGCGTCATCGGGATGACGTCGTCCTTGCGCGACGCCTTCGAGTCCGAGCAGACGACGAGCGAGGACATGGGCACGCGGCTCTGGCCCATCCACTCGCGCATGGACTGTCCGACAAGGGAGATCGACGGCGCGCAGAAGAGGATTGTGCCGGCGGCGGGGCCGATCCAGTCCTCGACGAGGCGGAGGGACATGAGGGTCTTTCCCGTGCCGCACGCCATGATCGCCTTGCAGCGGTCGAACTCCGCCCACTTCTCCTCGATTGCCGCGACCGCGCGCTCCTGATGAGGGCGGAGGTCGTAGGTCACCCGCTCGCCGGCGGGAACACCTTCGATAAACGGGGCCCAGTCGATATTGGAGGCCGCCATCTTGGCGGTATCGATGTACATGGATCCGCTGGCGTCGATTTGCTTCTGGAGGTTCTTTCCCGGACCCTTCGCCGTCGTCATGACCATCAGGGAGTCGACGCCGTCGATAAATGCCGCATGGGCGAAGAACGAGTCGCAGATGCCCTTGGGAAGGTCCTTCTCGCCGTCATAGCACTTGCATTGGATCGCCCACCATTCCCCCGCCTCGGCGGTCTGGGCCATGAGGTCGATTCCGTTGTCTTGGGTGTCGTGGACGGGACAATCATCCCATTCGAGTGCCTGGGCTATCGTCCCGACACGGGAGAAGAACAGCGCGTAGAAAGGGTCGTTCTTGAGATAGTAGACGCAGGCCGCCTCGTACTTGTCACCCTTCTCCTTGGTCGTTGCCGACCCGTTGACGATAGGGTCAAGGGCATCGTAGACGGTCTTCATATAGCGACTCCTTCGTTACAGCTCAGATGTCATCATTTTAGATAAAGTCATTTATCGGTTAATGCTCATTTGAAGGCGAATCGGCGAAGAGAAATACAGTATTAGCAACCTCTCATCAAAAAGCCCGGCATAGCCGGGCTCAACTATATTCGAATGTCGATGATGATCATTACGCAGTCGTGCAAACCGTTTTCTTTAAACAGTCAAACAGCTTGTCGACTTCTTCCGCTTTAGCGCCGAGACGCAGATAGTAGCTACGCAGCTCCTTTCCTGAATAAATCGACGACAGAATGGTCGCAAGTTTATTTAGACGACGCTCGTCGAGAAGCTCGTACAGCATGCTGACTTCTGTCTTGTCCCTCGAATAGCCCAGATACGACACTAGCAGGTTCTGAACCGAGCGATACTTATCCAAAGTCCTGTCTTTGTTGTTCGAGCCGTACAAATCAGCGCTATTCCAGGCTGACACCATTTGTTTCGCCGAAGCGAACTCGAACTCAGATCCCGTTGCAATCGCCTTCAACGTCGCTTCAACTGCAGCTTCATCTTGATCCTTGCCGGTAACCCAGAGCCATTTCCCCTTCACGAACCAATCGTCAACAATTGCTTCTTGGTTCCTCGCTATCTTCTCAAGTCTTTTAGAGCTCTCCTCTTCAATCAGTTTCGGAGTATTCCTCACCCCCACACCCCGTCCCTCATTCCTCGAGCCCTCTTTCTTGCAGAGCAACAACCACTCTTCAGGGGTGACAGTCGTCTTGATATGGATGATGGGGGTGGGGGCATTGGCACCATCCATGGAGTCCATCTTGTACGCTGAGCCAGCATTATCGACAAGCGCAGGACCGTTGGCGGTACGCTCGGCAGCGCCACACGCGTCGGCGACGTGCGCGGCGACGCCGCGCGTACCGCCAACGGACAGCGCGGCGTCGAAGTATGCGGTGACCGGCTTATCGAGCATGGCTGTCTCCCTCCAGCGACGCCAGGTACTCCATCAGATCGGCCTTATCAACACGCCAGGCTCGACCGATCTTGACCCCGCCAGCAGCCTTGAGGACTTCAATTGATGTCGTCTTACAAACATGGAGAAGCGCTGCAATGTCGCGAGCAGTGACATAGGCGTGCGGAATCTTGCCTAGTGCACGACACCACTCCTTACGCCTCACCACACCCATTTGGTTCACATTCACGTCGTTCATATAAGCTCCTTTCGTTTGTGCTGTTTGCAATATTCAAACTATGCTTTACCTCGACGGATGTCATATATAAGATGTGAATAGAACGAAATTGAATCGTTTGCGGCTAGTAAGGAGACAGTTATGAACCAACCCGCAATCAAAGTACCAGCAGCTATGGCACCAGAAATCAGACCTTGGACGCTTCCGTCCTGTCGCGAAAAAAATATCGAAGTCTTCGGGAAGGAACGCACCGCGCTCATTTGCAAGCCCCATTCGACGGCCCACGGCATCCCCTCGGGCTTCTCCACCGGGACCCTTTTAGACGTAGATCTGACGGATCCAAAGAAAATCATTCAATTTGTCGAGCGGTACGGACTTCCCGTCACCCCATACGCGGGGCAATCAGAGCGTGTTGAAAAGCGTTTCACTTCAAACGACGTCTTCTCCGATAAACCGGAGCAAGATGGTCTAGACATTTGGTACGACGCATTGAATGCATCAGAAAGGTGCTCTGAAATCAGCCTGAACCCCGAATGCGCCTTGTTTAATAACTTCAAAGATAGGGGGCGCTCTCAGGGAACAGAAGTCGCAAACTTAATCGAAGATATTAGATACAAGAAGGAACAGGTCATACTGTTGGACGATCTCGTTACAACGATGGCATTCATGCAATTAGCCACGCTTCTATTCACAGGCAAAGCAGCTTACGGTGACCGTGCATACGACTATGTTCTGCATCAAGTATGCATCTCCCAAAACAAGGAGATTATTGAAAACAGATTTTCGCAGCTACGTATGTCGCTCCAGACGGTCGATGCGTCCGAGCCCCAGTTAGCAGTAGCGAAACCCGGAACATTTGAAATGGACGAAGGAACCAAGATATGGGTGAGCAATCAATTCAAGACAATAGAAGTTGCCCTGGCAACATTCATCGACCTCGCTATTAACCCTCAGCCAGAACCCCATACCTTCATTCAAGAGCAAACTTTACGTCGAATGGTCAACCGGAATTTAAACGGCCAAAACCCGATTTACGGAAGCCTAACAAGAGCTTGGGCGATACAACTACTAGAAACCCTTGAAAGCCATTTCTCATGGAACACTTGCCGCGAATGCGGACGACCGTACAAAATCCGCCAGCAGAGAATGAGGGCCTACGTCAAGCAAGAAGAAGCGAACGAAGACCGGTCCAAAGAGCGAAACAACGCTCGTGACAAAAATGGCTATTGCTGCAAAGCGCACGAACAGCGTATTCGACGCAAAAATGATAAAAAGATCAGCAACGATCAGATGGATAAAATCGCCCGGAAAATGGACGGGCACGACCAATAATAATGGCGAAACTATGAATTTTGATAATTCGATATAGGATCCAAAACCCGTTTTATTGCACACATCGTTGCACAGCCCATTGCACACGGCAGCCATATAAAAGAAAGCAGGCCAGAGAAAAACACACTCTGACCTGCTTTTTCTTTCATGGAGCCAGTGACAGGAATCGAACCTGCAACCCACTGATTACAAATCAGTTGCGCTACCGTTGCGCCACACTGGCACACTTGGCGCTTTCGCGCGAAGCCTGTTAAGAATAAAGGAATTACGGACGGGGCGCAACAGGCCACACGGCGTTATACAAATATGCAAAATCCAGCAACAACAGGTACCAGGCCCGTTCATTTCTGTCGGCTCGCCCTCAATCTCAAAACCATTCGTCAGAACGAATAGTTTTAATTACAATTGCTATATATAAAACTATTCGTTCTGACGAAGGGTTTCGCGATGCTTACTACCAAGGAAGCAGCCGAACTGCTCGGCATCACTCCGCGCAGGGTGCAGGAGCTCATAAAAAACGAAGCACTTGAGGCCCGCAAGGCTTCTGGTGTATGGCTCATCGACAAAGACAGCGTCGACACGCGACTCCGCTCCGTGACCAAAACGGGGGGACGTCCCCGCCGCGGCTACGGTAAGAGCGAGATCGCGTTCACCCTCATGAATCGCACGCACGAGGTCGCTCAGCTGGTCTACAGCACATCGCGAAAAGACTTCACCCACATCGGCGCCGACGTCGATTACGCCCACGCCCCTATTGGAGTATTTGGCCCTAATAGCCCCATATCGCTCGACTCCTTCCGCATCTGGTGGCGCGGCCGCGGTATCCCGCTCGCACGCATTGGGCTAGCCTCCCTGCTTGCAGAAGCCGCAGTCGATGTTCCCGATGAACTCGTACAGCGAAATCTTGGTCTCTCCTTATCCGACCAGTATTGGATAAGGCCCCAAGACTCCGGTCTCGCGTGGGAAGATATCAATTTCTTCAATAATGCTTTTGACGACGTCTCTCTCAGCATCGCGCCCTTCGCCCCAGAGGGCAAGGCAGCTGCCGCAAAGCCCGATAACACCTCGGACGGCAATCTTCAAAAGTACTGGACGTGCGAGGGCGAACGTCGAATTCTGCATAAGGCAGGAGCGCACCTGGACCAGGAACCTTATAACGAGCTGGTGGCGACCGCGCTCCACCGTCGCATCCTAAACGCCTGCGATTATGTGCCTTACTCGCTCGAGGGCACGGGCACTTCCGCCCTGAGCACATGCGATGTCTTCTTAACTGATGAAGAAGAGTATGTCCCTGCGTTCTATGTAAACCAGCACGCAAACGCAGATGAACGGCTAACCGACTACGAGCGATATGTAGCAAACTGCGAGGAGCTCGGGGTGACAGGCGTCAAGGATGCCCTTGACCGCATGATCGTATGTGACGACATCATTGCCAACTACGATCGTCATTGGCGCAACTTCGGCCTCGTGCGAAACGTAAACACGCAAGCCTGCAGACCTGCCCCCATCTTCGATTCGGGCTCATCGCTCTGGTGCAACATATCACTAGAGGAGCTTAGGGCGGGAGAGCACAGTTTTACCAGCGCACAATTTCATTCAAGCCCCGCCAAACAAATGTTGCTCGTCGAGGACATGGGCTGGTTTGACGGCGACAAACTCGAAGGCTTCGTTGACGAGGCAATCGAGATTCTTTCCAGAAACGACGCGCTCACGGCAAGGCTGCCATATCTAAAAGAGGCGCTAACGTGGCGCCTCGAAAGAATGATCGACATCGCTGAATGGAGTTAGCGAGGCAGCATTGCCCCGCCAACTTCCCTACCTCCCGCGCAGGGCCTTGAGCTTGGCCAGGGCATCGGGGCTCAGGCGACTGCCCAGAGTCATCTTGATTTGTGGAGCTTCCTCGGCCTCGTGCACGTCGTTGTCGATCTGTTTGATCTCGTCCACCAGCATACGGCTCGAGATGCGCGTAACGCCCTTGCCCATGACGACGGCCTGGATCGTGCCGTCGCTCGACACTACAGAACACGCGCGGCCTTCCTCGCGCGCCTCGATGCAGAGCTT
Organism: Collinsella aerofaciens; assembly: GCA_048246715.1. Classification (GTDB taxonomy): domain Bacteria; phylum Actinomycetota; class Coriobacteriia; order Coriobacteriales; family Coriobacteriaceae; genus Collinsella; species Collinsella aerofaciens_BY. Next base: position 115,531 of record DBFBCB010000038.1, read on the forward strand.
CTGCACCACGGTATCGGCCGAAACACCCGTCGGCGAAAACTCAATGCGCACACCGCGGGCCGGTAGGTTGGGGCGCTCGCTGGAGATATTGCCCGCGCCGTCAAATACGATCACGGCCTCGTAGCGGCCCTGGGCAAACGCAGCTACGTCATTAATGAGCGCCGTGCGCGCCATATCGTGAACGTCGCTGGAATACGGATCGTCGGAATGGTCGTACACGAGCTTTTCGTAGCGCGGCGTGCAGTGGATCACGTTGTAACCGTCGACCACCAGCAGCTCGGGCTTGTTGGAGTGCACCGTCGAGACTGGGTCGGCGATAGCCTGCGCAAACGCATTGCCGCCCACGCCATAGGTCGCGGCCGAAACAATCGGCTTGGCCGAGCCCTCGCCAAAGCGCTTGGCCTTGGACTTGGCACGGTTCTTTTTGGACATGCGCTACTCCTCCCCCATCAGCTCGCCGGCGTTGCGGCGCAGCCACTCAAAGCACAGCGCCGTGGTCGCCTGGGCAACATTGAGGCTCTCGGTCATACCGCGCTGGGGAAGCTTGGTCAAAAAGTCGCATTTCTCGAGCACCAGACGCGAGATGCCGTCGCCCTCGGAGCCCATGACGAGCGCCACGCGGCCCTCGAAGGGAGCATCCCAGCAACTACCTTCGGCGTGCTCGGAGGCACCGCCCACCCAAAAGCCAGCGGCCTTAAGACCATCGAGCGCACGGGCGATGTTGGGCACCTGTGCGATAGGCAGATGCATGACGGCGCCGGCTGAAGTCTTGTAGCTGCCCACGGTCACGCCGGCGGCACGCTTGTTGGCGATGATGACGCCGGCCGCGCCCACAACCTCGGCGGAGCGCACGATGGCGCCAAAGTTGCCGTCGTCAGTCACATGGTCGAGCACGACGACGAGCGCCGGTCCGTCACCCGCGCGGTCGAGAATGTCGGCGACATCGGCGTAAGGGAAGTTGCCAACCTCGAGCGCAACGCCCTGGTGAGCGCCGTGGCTCGATAGCGCATCGAGCTGTGCGCGTGGCACGTACTTAATGCGGACACCCGCGGCGTTGAGATCGTTGACCAGGCGCGACAAGGCGGCATCGCGCTCCCCGCCCTCGGCAATGAGCGCGCACTTGATGGGAAAACCAGTGCGCAGCGCCTCGGCGGCTGCACGACGACCTTCGATAAACTCGCCCTTGGGAGCCTGGACAGCGTCGCGGTTGCGATCGCGCTGCGGACGTGCGGCCTGGGTGCGATCGCGCTGGCCCTTGGGAGCGGCAGCGCGGTCATTGCGGCGAATCGGACGCGAGCCAGAAGCAGCCTGCTTGCCGCCACGAGGCGCACGCTTGCGATTGTCGGCCATAAAGTGACCTCCTAAATACAACTATCAAACGAAACAAAATAAACGACCGCCCATGAATATTAATTCGGGCGGTCGGTACGGGTTTTCCAAGTGCCCGAGATTGCCGTGAAAGAGGAGCGACGCGTACTTGAGTACGCGAGCGACGGTTTGAACGGCAAGGTCGGGTGCTTGGGAAACCCGCGGGGATTAGAGAGATTTGATACGAGTGCCGGCGGCGGTATCTTCAATCGTCAGGCCCAGGTCCTTGAGCTGGTCGCGGATGGCGTCGGCCAGATCCCAGTTCTTGGCGGCACGGGCCTCGGCGCGGGCCTCGAGAATCTTGGCAGCAGCCTCGTCCACGTCGTCGCCCGTATAGGCAACCAGACCGGCGGCAACGCCCAGCAGACCCAGCGGCAGCTCGACCTTGGGCTCGGGAAGCTCAACGCCAAACGTATCGAGCAGCTCGGCCAGCGTATCGGCGGCAGCCAGGACTGCGGCCTTGTCGGCAGCATCGCCCGCCTGCTCCAGGTACTGGTTGCACTCGGTCACAAAGCCAAAGACAGCACCCATGGCACCGGCGGTGTTAAAGTCGTCGTCCATGCACTCCTTAAAGGTGGCACGGGTCTCGGCGGCCTTGGCGGCAAACGCCTCGGATGCTGCCTCATCGGCATCGGCCGTCGCATGGTTCGCGGCCCAGCGCAGGTTCTCGACCGTACCGGCGATACGCGTGAGCGAGTTCTCGGCACCCTCCAGGCGCTCCCAGGAGAAGTCGAGCGGCGAGCGATAGCTCGTCTGCAGCATCAACAGGCGCAGGGCCGCGGCAGAGTGCTGCTCGAGCACCTCGGCCAGCGTAAAGAAGTTTCCGAGCGACTTGGACATCTTCTCGCCGTCTACCAGCAGCATGCCCGTGTGCATCCAGGTGTTGGAGAAGCCCTGGTGCCAGGCGCAGGTGGCCTGGGCGCACTCGTTCTCGTGATGCGGGAAGGCAAGGTCGGAGCCGCCGCCGTGGATGTCGATCGGAGTGCCCAGGTAGCGATGCACCATGGCGGCGCACTCGGTGTGCCAACCGGGACGGCCCTCGCCCCAGGGGCTCGGCCAGCTGGGCTCGCCGGGCTTGGCGGCCTTCCACAGGGCAAAGTCGAGCGGGTCGTTCTTGTCCTCGTTCTCCTCGATGCGCGCGCCAACCATAAGGTCGTCGATGTTGCGGCCCGAGACCTGACCATAGTTGGGATCGCTGCGCACGGCAAAGTACACGTCGCCGTTATCGGCTGCGTAAGCGTGGCCCTGCTCGATAAGCGTCTTGATCATGGCGATCATGGGGCCGATCTCCTTGGTGGCGCGGGGGCGCACATCGGGATCGAGCACGTTGGCGGCGCGCATGACGCCGATGAACTTGTCGGAGAACTCCGTCGCGACCTCGGCGGCCGTACGGCCCTGCTCGTTGGCGCGCTTGATGATCTTGTCGTCGACATCGGTGAGGTTCTGGGCGAACGTGACCTCGTAGCCGCTCGCGATGAGCCAGCGGCGAATCACGTCAAAGCTGATGAACGTGCGGGCGTTGCCGATGTGGATGTTGTCGTAGACCGTGGGGCCGCACACGTACATGCGGACCTTGCCGGACTCGATGGGCTGGAACTCTTCCTTTTTATGGGTAGCGCTGTTGTAGATACGCATTCGTTACTCCTTAACGGTTTTCTGTAGCAGGCAGACGGCCCAGGCGCCGATTCCCTCGCCCTGGCCTTCCCAACCGAGCTTTTCGGTCGTAGTGGCGGCGACGCCCACGTTTTCGACGTCAACGCCCAGGGCATGGGCAAGGTTGGCGCGCATGGCATCGCGATGCGGGGTGATCTTAGGCTGCTGGCAGGCAATGGTGCAATCGGCATCGACAAACTCAAAGCCCAGCTCACGCGCATAGTCCATCACGCGGGCAAGCAGCACCATCGAATCGGCACCCTCGTAGGCGGGATCGGTGTCGGGGAATAGCTTGCCGATGTCTCCCCCACGGCAGGCGCCCAGAATGGCGTCGGCCAAGGCGTGCGCGAGCACATCGGCATCCGAGTGGCCCAGCAGGCCGCGCTCGTAGGGAATGTCGACACCGCCGATGATACATCGACGCCCCTCCACCAGACGGTGAACGTCGTAGCCATGGCCAATGCGCAGGTTACTGAACATGGGGAAGGTCCTCTCCCTCGGCCATGCGGCCAAGCAGAATCGCGGTTACGGGACGCAGGTCCTCGGGCACCGTCACCTTAAGGTTATCGCGTGGGCTCTGGACGCAGCGGACGCGCCCACCCATGCGCTCGACCAGCGACGAATCATCGGTACCGATAAAGCCCTCGGCAATGGCTGCAGCGTGGGCGCGCTTCATAGCATCGACGCTAAAGATCTGCGGCGTCTGCGCTGCCCAGTAGAGCTCACGCGGCGGCGTCTCGACGATATTATCGCCGTCAACGATCTTGAGCGTGTCGATCGCGGGCTGACCGCACACGACACCGTCGAGCGAGCGGTCGCCCACAAGCACGTCGATAGCGTGGTCGATGGCCTCGGTCGTAATGAGCGGACGAGCGCCGTCGTGGATGGCGACATATTCAAAGCCCGCCGGAACCGCATGCACGCCGGCACGGGTGGAATCCTGACGGGTATCGCCGGCATCGGCAAAGTTGATGGGCGTGTCATAGTCAAACGGGTCGATGGCCAGGCGGCGCACCTCGGCACGGCGCTCGGCAGGGCAAACCACGACGATATGGCCGACCTTATCGCTACGATCGAACGCGCGGATGGACCAGCTCATGAGCGGACGGCCCGCCACGTTAACGAGCTGCTTGCCGCCGGGATTTCCAAAGCGCTGGCCGCTGCCGCCGGCAACGACCGCGGCGCATACGGGCGCCATTATGCGTTCCCCTGTTTGGTGCCCTTCATGCGGTACAGCGAGTCCGCAAGAATGGCAGGGTTGTTGACGCCAAAGTCGCCCAAGCGCTCCGGATCCTCGCTGATGTCGTCCATGAGCTCCTGCAGCGAGCCATACTCGTCGACGATCTTCTCGGCCACGCCGTCGCGCACGACGGACACGCGCGAAAGCGTGCGCAGGCCCAGCGGCGTCATGACGGAGTCCTCGTCCAAGTCGTCATAGCCCAGAACTGCCGCCACGTGCTGCGGGTCGGACAGGTCCTTAGGCGTCATGCGGCTCAGCTCGGCGCGGATCTTCTCGGCGTTGGCCTCGGAGGAATCGCTCGCGTAGTCGCGAATCATCAGGTCGTACTCGGTATCCATGCTGGAGCCGGCGAGCTGCTCGAGCTGCATCTGCACGAGCTTGCCCTGGTTGCCCAGCTTGACAATGCAATCCTTAAGCTCGGTCTTTGCCTGCTGCATGATCTCGAAGCTCGAAAAGATGCCGGTGATGTCGGCGAGCGTGACGTAGTCGTCGAGCTCAAGGGCCGTCAGGCGCAGCAGGGAGCGATCGAGCGACTGACGGGTAGTCTGGAGCGTGGCGACGAGCTGGTTGACCGAGCTCATGATGGTGGTGACGGGCTGGATCTCGTAGCTCTTGCCGTGGACGTACACGTTGACGACGGCGCGACGAGCCGAAACCGAGATCACGATGGCATCGGTGAGCACCGACATGCGAGCGGCAGTACGGTGACGCATGCCCGTCTCACTCGTGGCGAGCGAGGGATCGGGATTGAGGTGGAAGTTGGCGCGCAGGATCTGGGTGAGGTCGCCATCGATAACGATGGCGCCGTCCATCTTGGAAAGCTCGAACAGGCGGTTCGAGGTAAACGAAATGTTGAGCGGGAAGCCGTCGTTACCGGCAGCGAGCACGTTTTCGGTGTCGCCGACGCAGATAAGGGCGCCCAGGTGACCGGCGATGATCATGTCGAGGGCGGTGCGGATCGGCTGACCAGGTGCCGTCAGGCGGATGGCCTGTTCCATACGCTTTTGCAGCTCGTTCTTATCCAAGGCATCGCTCCCATCGTATACGCTCCATAAACGCTAAATAGTTTCTCACGGTTTGTCCCTGCGGCGCTTGCGAAATCCGATGCTTACAGAATGAGCGAACACAGCTGAGAGCCCAACCCAAATCAGCTGTTCATGTGGTAGCATCGGGATTCGCATAAATGAGGGAGTAGTCGCGTGATCGGGTTCGCCTCCGGTGGCGCGGCAAGTCAACACACTGGCCGATGCGGCCTGGCTTGCCTTAATGAACGAGACTCGTGGCTGTGCGCGCAACGCGTACGCCACGGGTCTTTTTTGTTACTCCCCCAAGAGGTACACGCGGGCCCGCCCGCAGAGAGGGAGCCAGACTATGGGACTCGCAGAGCTTGTGTTGCTCGCCGTTGGCCTTTCGATGGACGCTTTTGCCGTATCCATCTGCAAGGGCCTTGGCATGAAAAGGATCAACCTTAAGGTCGCCGTGATACTCGGCCTGTTCTTTGGCGGTTTCCAGGCCGGCATGCCCGTAATTGGGTGGGCCCTTGGTAGCCAGTTCATGGGCATCATCAGCCCCATCGACCATTGGATCGCTTTCACCCTGCTCGCCTTTATCGGCGGCAAAATGCTGTGGGAGGCCTTTACCGAGGACGAGAACGAAGGCGACGGCAAGGATGCCGAAAAGATTGACCTGGGCGAGTACCTGATCCTTGCCATCGCCACCTCAATCGACGCCCTGGCCGTGGGCATCTCGTTTGCCGCGCTTTCCGTCGACATCGTTCCCGCCGTATCGCTCATTGGCATCACGACCTTTGTCTTCTCCGTTGCCGGCGTAGCGATCGGCCACACCTTTGGCGCGCGCTACGAAAAGCCCGCCACCATCGTGGGTGGCGTCGTGCTCGTCCTCATCGGCCTCAAGATTTTGCTGGAGCATCTGGGGATTTTGGCGCTGTAAAACACCCTTCAAAACTAAACGTCCGGATGAGGCCTCATGCAGAGTTTTGCATGAGGCCTTTTCATGCAGACTTTTGCATGTCATACTATGATGCAAAAGTCTGCACGTTAGGAGATCGCCGTGGATACCCTTCCCATCACCACACCGCGCCAAGCTGGCATCTACGTGCGCCAGGCACGCGAGGCTCAGGGTCTCACCCGTGCCGCCCTCGCTAATAAGGCCGGTGTTTCGGAGCGCCTGCTCGCATCGCTCGAGCTGGGAGATGCCACGGGCATTCGGCTCGACAAGCTGCTGGCAGTTTTCGGTGCTCTTGGACTGGCGCTCGCCGCTCAAGGGGATATCGACGAATCGAAAAACGAGCAACCAGTCGACGCCCCGCATGCTGATTTGCAACCTCATAGTACCCCCAGGCGCCATCACGCTCAACGTTTTCACCATCGCAACCGTCGCAGCGCAGCCGTTCCGGCTCTCGCAGATGTCCCCTTTACGTCCGAGCTCTACGACAGGGCCTTCGCCGATTTCGCCATGTCCAATCTCGGAGTCTCGATTGCCGCAAACGCATCTAACCAAACCAAGCCCGAAGGGAAATAGCCAATGGCCAGAACATCACTTCGGACCATTATTTGCGGCGTACCTGCGGGAACGCTCACGCAAGATGAGAACGGTCTTATCAGCTTTACCTACGATCATGACTATGACGGGCCAACCCTATCGACCAACATACCCGTATCAAATCGCACATACGGCCAACAGGTCATGAATCCGTACTTGTTTGGCCTTCTACCCGACAGCGAGGACCAACGAAAAGCGATTGCCGCCGAATTCAACGTTAGGCCCAACAATCCCATTGCGTTGCTCAGCCATATCGGACTCGACTGTCCGGGCGGAGTGCAGTTTTGTGCCGAAGAAGATGCCGACGCCGTCCTGCATCGCGCTGGCGACTACCGCCCTATAGACGACCACGAAATTGCTCTCCGTCTCAAGTCGATCAGAGATGACCGCGATGCATCGTGGATGGGTCTAGATGAAAGTTGGTCACTTGGAGGCAACCAGGGCAAGTTCGCGCTCGCGTTCATAAACGGCCGCTGGTGCGAATGCATGGGCTCCTCGCCCACAACGCATATTTTCAAAAATGGCGTTATCGGATTTAAACTCGAGGCTCTCAATGAGTTTGTCTGCATGAAAAGCGCCCAGCGCGCCGGTATCGCAACGGCAAACGTCGAATATCGTATGTTTGAGGACGAACCTGCCCTCATTGTTGAGCGCTATGACCGCGTGAAAGTCAAAGACGGAACGATCAGGCGCCTACATCAAGAAGACCTCTGTCAGGCACTTGGGGTGATGCCCGCCCAAAAGTACACGGCAGACGGCGGCCCGACCACACGCGACATTCAAGAGCTCCTCGTAAATACGAGCCACCATCAACTTAACCTGTATCTGTTTACGCAGATACTGTTCTTCAACGCCATTATCGGCGCACCGGATGCGCACGCGAAAAACTATTCCCTGCTCCTTGGAAACGGCGGCACAGCTATGATGGCCCGTATGTATGACGTTGCATCGGGCTTAGCATACGAACGTATGCGGCGAAAAGCGCGCCTTGCCATGAGCGTTGGCGGCGAAAATCGTGTGGGGCGCATCGGTCCAGGCGCTATCCGCCGATACCACGGTATGGGAGACCCCGCGCTGGAGGCGACGCTCACCGATGCCGGGCTATCCGAGAAGTTTTGCTTTGCGACCATGATGGACCTCGCCTACGAGGTGCCCATTTGCATGGAAGAGGTCATGGACGAATACGCCGACCTGCCCGGCATGGCGGACCTGCGCGAGCATATGCTCGGCCCCGTCCGCGAAAACTGCCAGCGCACCCTCGACCTCATCAGGGCAGAAATGGACTAGGTGGCCGTAATTTCGCAATTATCAAACAAAAGAGAGGGGGCACCCGTCGCAAAAGACCGGGTGCCCCCTCTCATAATGTCATTTGCAATCCGCTAGCACGTGACTCGGACTGCTGCTAGCGCAACCTTTACGCAGCGAGGCGCTTGAGGACGTCGATGAGCAGCTCGTAGAAGCGCTCGGCAGAAGCGAGCTCCATGCTCTCGTCCGGGGTATGGACATCGGAGAGCGTCGGGCCCACGGCGATGGCGTCCAGGCCGTGCAGAGCCTCGGCAAACAGGCCGCACTCAAGGCCGGCGTGAATGGACTCGATGCGCAGCTCGGAGCCAAAGAGCTCTCGATAGCTCTCGACAAAGACTTCGCGGACCGGCGAATGCTCGGCATAGCTCCAGCCGGGATACTCAAACTCAAACTTGGCGTCGAAGCCCAGGACATCGGCCAGCGTCTGCAGACGGTCCTTGAACTCGTTCTGCAGCGAGGTGATCGAAGAGCGCGGGGACAGCATAATCTTGACCTCGTCATCGGAGGTGGCGACCACGCCGATGTTGGAGGAAACCTCGACGGAGCCGTCGGTGGCGACGTTACGGCGAATCACGCCGTTAGGGGCAAGGCGCAGGGCGCGGATGAGGGCAAGCGCGGACTTCTGGTCCATGGCCTCAACCTCGGCGTCGTCGGCAATCTCGACGGTGCAAGTAAAGCCGGGGTCGAAGACCTCGAGCTCGGCAGTGACGTCGGCGATGATGCCCTTTGCGATCTGGGCCGCGGCCTCGGCGGCAGCGTGGTCGGCGTAGACCAGAACAGCCTTGCACTCACGGTTGATGGCGTTGTCCTTGGTGCCGCCGTTAAAGCTAACGATGGCGGGCTCGCCGGCAACCATCAGGCGGTCGATGATGCGGGCCATGATGAGGTTGCCGTTGCCGCGCTCCAGGTTGATATCGCTGCCGGAGTGGCCGCCCAGCAGGCCGGAGATGTCGAGCGTGAGGGTGCTACCGGTCTTGTGCTCGCGCGCGATCGGGCAGGTGTAGGTAACGACGACGCCGCCGGCACAGCTGACGGTGGCAACGCCCTCTTCCTCGGAGTCAAGGTTGATCATGGTACGGGCGCTAATCTGGGACTTGTCGAGCGTCTCGGCGCCGACCAGGCCAGTCTCCTCGTCGGTGGTGAACACGCACTCGAGGGCCGGATGGGTAATCGAATCGTCGTTGAGCACGGTAAGCATAAGCGCGACGGCAATACCGTTGTCGGCGCCCAGAGTGGTGCCGTTAGCGGTGAGGACGCCGTCCTTGACGACCAGGTCGATACCATCGGTCGTAAAGTCGTGCTCAACGGAGCCCAACTTGTCGCACACCATATCGATGTGGCCCTGCAGCATCACGGTCGGGGCATTCTCGGCACCGGCAGATGCGGGCTTGCGAATGATGACGTTGTAGACCTCGTCCTGGTACACATCGAGACCGCGCTCCTTGGCAAACGCAACCAGGAAATCGCTGATGCCCTTCTCGTTGCCAGACCCACGGGGGATCGCGCTGACCTCCTCAAAGAAATGGAACAGCTGGGCGGGCTCGTAGCCGGTAATCTTGTAGTCCATGGTGCCTCCTTGGCGCAACTGGTTAGACAGTAAGACATGCGACTTGTATATTCCCAGACTTTGCGTGCATAAACCAGTCGAAAACGCCGAGCGCCCTCGCATCATCGGCTAACGGTGGACCGTATAGCGTAACGGTCACAACTTCCGCAGCTCTACAAATCGAGGCGCCCTTTCCGGAGCGCCTCGATTGCGCGTATCAAATTGTCGCCACGCCCTACAGCGCGCCGGAACCGGCTTGCATCATGCCGCCGGGGCCCGAGGTCACGCCGCCGCTCACGGGCGCGGCGTTGCCGGTGTGCGGTACCGCCGGGGCGGTATCGCCACCAAGCGTGCCCGCCGGACGCGGTGCCGGGATCTCGCCCGTGCCGCGGCTAAAGACAAACTTGCCATCGGCCACGTCGCACAGGACGGTATCGCCCTCGCCCCACTCGCCAGCCAGCAGTTCCTCGGACAGCGGATCCTCGATGAGCTTTTGGATGGCACGACGCAGCGGACGCGCGCCGTTGGTGAGGTCGGTACCCTCCGCCACAATCTTGTCGTAGGCCGCATCGGTAAGCTTGATGTTCATGCCGTTTGCGATCAGGCGCTGGCGCAGATCGTCCACCAGCAGGTGCGCAATCTTGGTCAGGTTCTCGCCCGAGAGCTTCTGGAACACCACGATGTCGTCGATACGGTTGAGCAGCTCAGGGCGGAACAGGCGCTTGAGCTCGCCCATCGCGCGGCCGCGGATCTCACTCGAGGTGAGGCCCTGCTCGCCGGTGGTGCCAAAGCCAACGCTCGCATCCTGCGCGATCTCGCGGGCGCCCACGTTTGACGTCATGATGATCACCGTATTGCGGAAGTCGACCGTCTTGCCCTGGCTATCGGTCAGACGGCCCTCCTCCAACACCTGCAGCAGGATATTGAAGATGTCGGGGTGCGCCTTCTCGATCTCGTCGAACAGCACGACCGAGTACGGGTGACGGCGAACAGCCTTGGTGAGCTGGCCGCCCTCGTCGTGGCCCACATAGCCCGGGGGGCTACCGATGAGCTTGGAGACCTCGAACTCACTGCCAAACTCCGACATATCGAAGCTGATGAGCGCGTCCTTGCTGCCAAAGAGATACTCGGCGAGCGTCTTGGCGAGCTCGGTTTTGCCCGTGCCGGTGGGGCCCAGGAAGATAAAGCTGCCGCCGGGGCGACGCGGGTCCTTGAGCGGCGAGCGGCTGCGGCGCACGGCCTTGGCAACGGCCTCGACGGCCTCGTCCTGACCGATGATGCGCGTCTTGAGCACGCTTTCGGCCTGCAGCAGGCGGCGGCTCTCGCTCTCGGTGAGCGAGGACACCGGCACGCCCGAAGTCACGGACACGATGTCGGCGATCTGAGAGACATCGATGGTGAGCGGGCTGGCGTCGAGCTCGGCGGTCCAGGCGGCCTTGGCCTCGGCGAGCTCAATCTCGGCGGCCTTCTGCTGCTCGGTGATCTCGGCGGCCTTGTTCATGTCGTCGCTCTCGGTGGCCTCCTGCGCGGCGGCCTTAAGCTCTTCCACGCGATGCTCGGCCTCGCGCACCGGCTCGGGCGCGCGGTTGGCGGCGATGCGGGCGCGGGCGCCGGCCTCGTCAATGAGGTCGATGGCTTTATCGGGCAGGAAGCGATCCTGGATGTAGCGGTTGGAAAGGTTCGCGGCAGCCTCGATAGCACCCTGCGTATAGCGCACATGGTGGTGTTCCTCGTAGCGCGACTTGAGCGCGGTCAGGATCTTGACCGTGTCCTCGACGCTCGGCTCCTCGACATCGATGGTCTGGAAGCGACGCTCGAAGGCCGGGTCCTTGGTGAGGTACTTGCGGAATTCCTCGGCCGTGGTGGCGCCGATAATCTGGAAGGCACCGCGCGCGAGCACGGGCTTGAGCATGGAGCTCGCGTCGATGGAGCCCTCGGCAGAACCGGCACCGATGATAGTGTGCATCTCGTCGATAAACAGGATGACGTCGTCGGCTTCGGTGGCCTCCTGGATCACGTTCTTGAGGCGCTCCTCGAACTCACCGCGATACTTGGCGCCCGCGACAAGACCCGGCAGGTCGAGCGTCCAGATATTCTGGTTCATGAGGTTCTCGGGCACGTTGCCGGCTGCAATCTGCTGAGCCAGGCCCTCGACGATGGCCGTCTTGCCCACGCCGGGGTCGCCCAGAATGAGCGGGTTGTTCTTGGTGCGGCGCGAAAGAATTTCCATCATACGCTGGACTTCCTTTTCGCGACCGATTACAGGGTCGAGCTCGCCGTCGCGCGCCTTCTGCGTGAGGTTGGTCGCGAACTGCTTAAGCGTATCGGTGCCACTCCCCTTTTGCTGAGAGGCATCCGAGCCGCTAAAGAACGGCAGGCCCGCACCGGGACGACCAGCACCGGCGCCGGCGAGCGGACGCTTCTTGTCCTGGTCCTTGGCGGTGAGTTTCTCGATAGCCTTTTTGATGGAGGCGGACGACACACCCAGGCGCATGAGGATGTCCATGGCCATGCCGTTACCCTCTTCGACGATACCGATGAGCAGGTGCTCGGTCGACACGTAGGTCTGATTGTTCTCGCGCGCCACGCGGAATGAACGCTCCATCACGCTGATGACGAGCGGCGTAAAGGCGAGCTTGGCCGCCTCGGTCTCCTCGCTGGGCTCGGGGACCGTGGTCTGGACCTCTTTGAGAGTATCCATGATGTCATCGTAGGAGATGTCGAGTGAACGCAGTGCCTTGGCGGCAATGCCCTCGTCCTCCTTGGCAAGCGCGAGCAGCAGGTGCTCGGTGCCCACCTTATTTGAATGAAGATCGAGCGCCTCCTGCTTGGCCATGGACATGACCTTGCGCGCGCGATCGGTAAATCTATCTAACATGCTCGTTTCCTTACATGAGTTCATCGAAATCAAAACGCCCGCCCGTCGGCGGCGCTTTTGTCTCTTTACCCACAGGTTGTCTATGTTAACAGCTGGAGGAATATCTATAAACCCGGCTCACATGAATGCAGGTTATGACCGCATCGCGGGACTCACCGCGCGATGCGCGACAGGCGCCCCGCAAGAGAAACCCTAGGCGTCTTTCACCACGTCGGGACTCGTCGCACGCGATGCGCGATAGGCATCGGCCTCCTTGGAGACGCGTTCGAGCAGCTTGGATGTATCGACGCCCTCGACTTGCGCGACCGTTTCCACCGTCTGCATGGCGACCGCCCTCAGGTACGCGCACGCGCTGTCCCCCAGCTGCTCGAGGTCTATCTCCTCGCCGCCCTCCCGGGCAAAGCCGACCGCCATCACAAAGCTCATGATGCCCGAGACCAGAAAGCCCACCGCAAAGCTCGAATCTGCCTTGAGCTCTTCTCCGTCGGGGTGGACGATCTCTCTCACGCGGTCGATGATGATCGTATGGATGCCCTGCACGACCTGCTCGGCGGCACCCGCCCTCATGGTGATGACGATGCGCCGCAGCAGGCAGCGGACGTCGCGCCGGTCGAACGCCGAAAGGTCGCCCTCGCTCGAAAAATGCCAGAGGGCATCGGTGATGAGCTCGTTATCCTGCAGCAGCTGGGCTATGGCGATGGCGACGAGTTCATCGAAATCGTGAAAATAGTAGTAAAACGTTCCGCGATTGCACTGGGCGGCGCGGGTCACCTCGCCAACCGACAGCTCGAAGATGCTGTTGTTCTCGATGAGCTCCCAAAACGCCTCGATGATACGGGTGCGTGCATCGGGCGCATCGGCGTCCTTACGCGGTCTCGCCATGCGCCTCACCGCACCCCTGCGCCTTGGCGTTCATGATGAGCATCTGAAGACGGTTCTCCACGTTGGCGAAGCTCACGTCGGGATCGTAGTCGAGCGGCAGGAACTGCGCCGTGGGATACTGCTCCTTGAGCGCATGGATGAGCCCGCGCCCCACGACATGGTTGGGCAGACACCCGAACGGCTGCAGGATCACGAAGTTGCGGCAGCCGCGCTTGGCGTGCTCGAGAATCTCCGCCGGAATCAGCACGCCCTCGCCCGCATCGAACGTATGGTGCAGGATCTTATCGCTCGCGCGCACGAGCTCGGGCATGCGCGTCGGCGGCTCGTAGAGCGGGCTCGCCGCGCCCAGGCGGTCGCAACGGTCGTGCGCGAGCTCGAACAGGTTGTCCGCCGTGGCGTACCAGGCCTTTTCGGGCAGCGACAGGTCGACGTGGAACTCGCGCGACTGCGCATGCTTGTAGAAATAGGTCTTGCGGATCACGTCGGTCATGCGCGCCTCGATGACCTCGAGCCCGTTGTCCTCGAGGTAGCGCTCGATCTCGTGGTTGGCGCCGAGATGGAAATTGAGCAGGTACTCGCCCACGATGAGAACGGTCGGATGCGGGTTCGAGCGGTCGTACGGAACGGCGTCCATGATCGCAAGCGCGCGTTTGAAGCCCGTCGCCTGGCCTCTCAGCCCGGAGCGCTCCATGCCCTCGATAACCTCATCGAGCGCGCGGTCGAACGCAGCGTCCGCCGCGCCCTTCTCGAGCTCGTAGGGACGGATGCGCCTAAGCATGGCCTCGAGGGCATCGATCATGGGAAGACCGTAGGCGATCTGGATGCTCGGGCCAAGGCCGAGCTTGAAGCCCGGATGCGCATTGTGGGCATCGACGTCGTCGTTGGTGAGCACCGGGACATAGTCGTATCCCGCGTCGTCGAGCGCGCGGCGCAGCAGGGGCATGTAGTGCGTCAGGCGGCAGTCGCCGATATACTTGCCAGTCACCACGGCGACGTCGTGCGGGTCGTACTTACCGCTCTCGAGTGCCGCGAGCGCCTCGCCGATCACGATTTGCGCGGGGAAGCAGATGTCGTTGTGCACATAGCGTTTGCCCAGGCGGATGGCATCCTCGCGCCCGATATCAAGGGCCTCGGCGCGCACGCCCTGATTGCGCATCGCCGCGGTCATGAGCCTGCAGAACGCATGGGAGGTGTTGGGGACCAGTGCGATCTTGTCGTGCCGGTCGCGCTTGGTGTACTTGACCTTATACGGGTCGTCGAGCGGATGGACCGCGTGCACCCGGGCGCCCTCGGCACGCTCCTCCACGCGACGACGGTTGACCGACTCGATAAACGAACGCACGCGAATGCCCATGGGACCGGCGACGTCGCTCTCATCGAGCTTGATCATCATCGGAACCTTGGAGCCCATCTCGCCCATCATGCGCGCGATCTCGTCGGTGAGATACGCATCGTGGCCGCAGCCGAAGCTGCCCATCTGCACGAGCTCGAGCTCGGGCGTCGATGCGACGATGACCGCGCACGACAGCATGCGCGCATGGTAGTTGTTCACGATGTCGATGCGGCTGTTGGAAAGATCGACGTTGCAGACCCCCGGCACCGCATCGGGCGTCAGCACGGGGATGCCGCGCTCAGAGAAGAGCTTGGGCAGCCCGTGGTTGACCAGCGGGTCGTTGTGGTACGGGCGCGAAGCGATCACCACCGCGTAGCCGCCGTCCTCGCGCACGTTCTCGAGCACCTGCCTGCCGCGCAGCTGCAGCTGGTTCTCAAACGTCTCCTGCGCGCGGTCCGCCTGCTCGGTCGCCTTGGCAACCAGGTCGGCATCGATATCGAAGGTCTCCTTGCACCACGCCTTGAGCTGGCGGTTTCGGTCGCCCTCGTCGTACCAGTGGAACAGCGGCGTATCGAACGGAACGCCGAAACGCTCCTCCGGGTTATCGGAATTGCGCATCACGTAGGGGTATCCCTTTACGACGGCGCACATCCACTCGCTGGTAGAGGCGGTGTTTTCGGTGGGCACCGTCGTGATGATGGGCATGAAGATGCGGTCGACGCCGGCGTCGACGAGATTGCGGATGTGCCCGTGGACGAGCTTGGCCGGGAAGCACACGGTGTCGGATGTGACGTGCGCCAGACCGCGCTCGTACATCGCCTTGGTGCTGCGTCCCGAGACGCGCACCTTAAAGCCGAGCGTGCTGAAGAACGTCGACCAGAACGGCATGGTGTCCCAGAACTCGAGCACACGGGGAATGCCGATCGTGACATCGCGCCCCCCGCTGACGGGAACCGTGGGGTACGACTCGAACAGCAGCTTCTCGCGGTCGACAAAGAGATTGGGGGCAGCCGCGGTCCGGTCGCGCCCCGTGCCGGGTGCCTGTGCCTCGCAAGCACCCTGCGGACGCAGCTCCTCCGCCGCGGGAACCTCGCGCACGAGCTCATCCCATGAGATGGCGCCGCCGCGCGGGCAGCGATTGCCCGTGACGTAAAGCGAGCCGTCGCCAAATGCCACGACCGCGCGCTGGCAGCGGTTGTTGCACCGACGGCAGGTAACGCCGCCGAACTCGCGATGCTCGAAGCGCTCCACGGCATCGAGCCCGATAAACGACGTGCCGGCGTCGCCCTTGCGGCATTCCTCGCGCGCGAGCAGGGCGATACCGATAGCGCCCATCAGCCCCGGGTGGGGCGCACGCGTGACGGGTTTGCCCAGATACTGCTCGAATGCGCGCAGCACCGCGTCGTTTCGGAACGTGCCGCCCTGGACGACGACTTTGTCGCCCAGACGGTTGAGATTTGAAACGCGAATGACCTTGGTGAACACGTTCTCGATAATCGAACGGCAGAGACCGGCCATGATGTCGCCCGGACCCTTACCGCGCCGCTGCTCGGAAACGACGCTGCTGTTCATGAACACCGTGCAGCGGCTGCCGAGAACGGCGGGGGCTTTGGACGAAAATGCCTCGGTCGCGATATCCTCAACGGCTATTCCGAGGTTTTTGGCAAAACCCTCGAGGAACGAGCCGCAGCCCGCAGAGCACGCCTCGTTGACGACGATATCGGTCAGCACGCCGTGGTTGAGCCAGATGGCCTTCATATCCTGTCCGCCGATGTCGAGCACGAAGGTCGCATCGGGAACGCATGCGCACGCGGCGCGGGCGTGCGCGACCGTCTCGACCGTATGGTAGTCGGCGTGGAACGCGCGCGCGAAAAGCTCCTCGCCGTATCCCGTGGTGCCCACGGCATCGATCGCAAGCGTGACTCCCGCTGTCTCCCAGCGGTTCTTCAAGCTGACAAGACCCTGTTGGGCGACGTCGAGCGGTCTGCCGTTATTAGACGCGTAGAACGAATCGACAAGCTCACCCGCCTCATCGACCAGGGCGAACTTGGTCGTCGTGCTCCCCGAATCGATACCGAGCGCCACACGCACCGTCTCTCCGGGCGCATACGCATCCGGACCCTTTGCCGGCGTCTCTTTGCCATGGCGTGCCGTAAAATCCGCCTGCTCGGCAGGTGTGGCAAAAAAGGGCTGGGCAAGACGTCCCTCCCCGCTTGCGGGCGCGACCGTCTCGAGCTTATCCAGCCGGACAAAAGCGTCGGGAAGGTCGATCGGTTGGGACGATGCGAACATGTCGGTCAGCGACAGGGCGGCACCGCGCGCGACCATGATCTGCGGATCGCGCGGGACGATAACCTGATCGTCCGATAGATTCAGTTGCTCCCGGAACACGCGGACCAGTGTGGGGTTGTAGGCGAGCGTACCGCCCTCGAAGATTACCGGCGGCTCGATGTCGATACCCTGGGCCAGACCGCCGATCGTTTGGCGGGCGACCGCGTGAAGCGCCGAAAGCGCCAGGTCGGTGGTAGGAATGCCCTCGTTGAGCCGCGGCTGGATATCGGTCTTTGCGTACACGCCGCAGCGGCCCGAGACCTCGTGGACGGTCGTTCCCCGGCTTGCGAGCTGCTCGAACTCGCCCGATTCGGTGCCGACCCCCATGAGCTTTGCCATCTCGTCGATAAATGCACCGGTACCGCCTGCGCACGAGCCGTTCATGCGCATGTCGGCAACCTCGATGTCTCCCTTATCGTTGGTGCGGAAGAAGATCATCTTGGCGTCTTGGCCGCCCAGCTCGATGGCGCAGCGCGTCTGCGGATAGAACCTGCTGATCGCGAGCGCGTTGGCGACCACCTCCTGAACGTACGAGGCGCCCAGCGCGGTCGCGATATCGCGCGCACCCGAGCCGGTCACCGCAACGCGCAGCGACTCATGGGGAAAGCGCTCGGCGAGCTCGCCGAGCATGGCGCGCACGCTCGCTGTCTGACACGCCCCGTGGCGGCGATATCCCCACCACGCCTCGGTCATATCCTCGTGCATCGCGTAAACTTTGGTCGTCGTCGACCCTACGTCCAGTCCTACTAGCAACGCCATAATGCTCCGTCTCTCGCATTTTTCCTGCTAGAGATATACCACTCTACGTAATACAACAGACTGTTGTATTTAAACTCCGTATAAATAGCGGCTGCCGAAACGCTTCAGCAGCCGCCGAATGCACCAACAGATTGTTCTGCGCGCTAGCACGTCGGGCAACGGAGCAGCACGGGCCCTCCGGTCATGCGCACCGCTCACGCCCGCAATGTTGCCGAGAGAGCTATCCACGCTTAGGGCTCCAACCAAGCAAGTCGCCCGCGCTCAGCAGATCCCTAAGCGAGCTACTCGCACTCAGAAGCCATAGCCTGCTCCAAGAGCTCGGCATGCTCCTCCTCGAAAACCGTCCCCACAGGGAAGGCGCGACGGAAGACGAAGTGGGAAATCGGACCGGCTACCAAAAGGTTCCACGGCAGCGCCATCACAAAATTATGCGGAATGTTGATCATCCAGATCGCGGGCACGGAATACAGGTTCGCAAGGATGCCGCCGGGCATGTGCGTCAGGCCCTCGCAGGCACCGTACAGCGACATGATGATAACCATGGGAACGACCATGCAGGAGCTGACGGCGAGCGTCATGGCAAGCGGCGAGCTCTTGCCCGGCGTGACCAAGTACTTAAAGGCGAAACCCTTGGCGAGCGGGCTGGCGACGAACCAGTCGCAGCACATGGCAAAAATGTAGGCAACGGGGAAGCCGAGCCACGCAGCGGCAACGACCTCGCCGTTGATGGCCCCGTGCTGCAGGGCAACGTTGTAGATGCTCATCCAGAGCACCATGCAAAAGCACATGATAAAGGTGAACAGCAGGCTCTCTCGTTTGTTGATAGGCATAAAGGGCAGATTCCTCTCTGTGTTGTACCGCGGCGCCACGCAACAAAAACGGGCGGGCAAGATGGAGCTGTTGGAACTTCATCTCGCCCGCCCGTGGTACGCGCGTCTGCGACTACTTATGTGGTGGAACCAGCCTAGCATGAAAGGCCTGCGCTTCGTAAGCGTTGAGTTTATGAAGATGCAGGGCACCGATAATCCCCCGACCCCATAAGTTGCGGTGGAATACGGACTGTTTTGACCCTTTAAGCAGCAATTCAGTCCCTATTTCACCGCAACTCATTTGGTGCAAAGTAACCTGTCCCCCTTGCACCAATTAGCTGGTGTGGCGCCAGCGAGGGTCGGTGAGGGTTCTCGCCACACCCAGGCCAACGGGCAAAAACGCCACGATGAGCACCGCGCGTACAAACCAGCCGAGCATGTTGACCGTGTCGAAGGTGCACATGTAATACATAGAGCGATAGAGATACAGACCGGGCACCATAATGACAATCGAAGGCACCGTGAGGGCGATGCGCGGGTAGGTGAGCTTGACTTCGGCCAAGCTTGCCAGCAGACCCGATACCAGCGCGCCGATAAACGCTGCTGCCTCGGGAGGCATTCCCGTGCTGAGGCCCAGGAAGGGAATCATCGTCGGCGCATCGACAAGGGTCAGACGCAGGGTATTGGACACGGCGCCGATCAACCCAGCTGCCGCGGCCATCTTTACCGGGCTGTTGAACATCACCGAGAAGCCGAATACGCCAACGAAGCTCATCACCACGCGCAGGAGCGTAAGGGCAAGCGGCGAAAGGCCCAGTGGGGCAAAGTCGTCCGGCGCCAGGCCAACACACTCGGCAACCATCCAACCTACGAGCGTCGCCATCACAATAATCGATACGGCATATGAAAGGCGCTCGATACCGCTTCGCATGTCGAGCTTGGCGATGTCGAGGCCCGCCGTAATGAGCGGAAAGCCGGGAATCACAAAGAGCATGGCGCCGATATAGCCTTCTTGGTGCGACATTGCCCCCGGTATGACCTGGCCAAGGCCGAGCAATGCCAGCAGATACGAAACGCAAGCGAGCGCAACGCCGGTCGTCAGCGCGCTGAACTGACCAAGGCCTTGCTTGAGAATATGGGAGCGGGCAAAGTTGCCGACACCAGCGCCCACGAACGCGCATGCCATCTCAATAGGACCGCCACCAAGTAAAAAGACAAAGGCGCCACAGGCGCAGGCCGCCGCAAGGCCCTGTTGCCAAGGCGCGTAATCAGGTTTTGAACTCTCAACGGTCTTGAGCATCTCGTGGTATTCGTGCACGGTAAACCGGCGCCCATACGTCTCGATTTCCTTTAAGAAGCTCTCCATCATCCAAATGCGATGGGTATTGACTCCCGTTGTGGGCAGGCTGACAACCTCGTTAAAGCAGTGGCCATCTTCGATGCAAGTACACTCAAACGACAGGAGACTTAAGTCAACGTGGATGGTCACACCGAGTACGGCGGCGACACGATTCATGGTATCGCGAACACGCCAGGCACCCGTTCCGCTCGCGAGCATAAGCATACCGGTGCGGCAGATGATGGATGATTTATCGGTGAGCGGCGCATCGACGGCAAGTTCATCGCCTGCCGTCACGATCTGGTGCCAGTCAGTTTTCATATGGAGCGCGCCGGCACGGACACCGTGGTGCATGGGGGCTCTCGAAAGCAGCGAGTCAAGGCGCGAAGGCTGTGAGGGCTCCGCAGATTCGCCCTCGTCCTCGTCGGGCTCTTCATCGACCAGATCAAAGGAATCAAGCGGCGCTGGCTCGCGACGGTCGATCAGCTCCTCGTCCTCATCATCAAAGTAATTGAACTGATCGAGCATGTCCTCTTCGATTGAACGCTCGCTCGCGTCGTCCATATAGACGCTCCCTTCCTACCGACTAACCCCCATCCTAGGCAGCAACGGCTAAAGGAAACATAAAAGAGACAGCTGTCATGCATGGAAGGCGCAAACCCCCAATGCGTCGGTAGATCCCCAACGACTAGGACTGTCCCCAAGTGCCGGCAGAAAAGGAACGTCCCTAAGTGCCAACCAGGGCAACACCGCAGATAGAGGACGGACAGCGAAAGCCCGCCAGAGCGAGCAAGGTGCCTTCAAGCAAAATGGCGCCGCAGGTTGAGCATAAGTCAGCGAGCGGGTCGCATTTGTGACAAGGTGACGTGAAACGAAAGGGCGCTGACCTTCTGGTCGCGCCCTTGAAGTTGAACGTCAGATTGTCCAAATGCGGCCCGCGCAGCGTCGAGCCGTTACGCGGTTCGTAGAACCGCGTAACTAGTTAGTACACCTTTGCGCCGGCGGGGATGGAGGCGTCGAGCTGGATCAGGTTGAGGCGCTCCTCGCCCTCCTCCTCGTGGACAGCGCTGATCAGCATGCCGCAGCTGGGAATACCCATCATCTTGCGCGGAGGCAGGTTGGTGATGGCGAGCAAGGTCTTGCCAACCAGGTCCTCGGGCTCGTAATAAGCGTGAATACCGGAGAGGATGGTGCGGTCGGTGCCGGTGCCGTCGTCGAGCGTAAAGTTCAGCAGCTTCTTGGACTTCTTGACGGCCTCGCATGCCTTGACCTTCACAGCGCGGAAGTCGCTCTTGGAGAAGGTATCAAAGTCGACGAACTCCTCAAACAGCGGCTCAACGGCGATCTTGGAGTAATCGAGCGTGGGCTTAAGCGACTTAACGAACGGGCTCGCGGCGTTGCCGGCCTCGGCAGCCTTGGCGGCAGCGGCACCGGACTGGAAACCCTTCTCGGGCTTCATGTGCGGGAACAGCAGCACGTCGCGGATAGAAGCCTGGTTGGTGAGCAGCATGACCACGCGGTCGATACCAATGCCAATGCCGCCCGCGGGAGGCATACCGTACTCGAGGGCGCGCACGTAGTCCTCGTCGTACTCCATGGCCTCATCGTCGCCGCCGGCCTTCTCGGCCATCTGGGCGGCAAAGCGCTCGGCCTGGTCGACCGGGTCGTTGAGCTCGGAGAACGCGTTGGCGTACTCGTGGCCGGCAATAACCAGCTCAAAGCGGTGCGTCAGGCGCGGGTCGTCCTCAAAACGCTTGGCAAGCGGGCTGACCTCGATGGGGTAATCGCACACGAAGGTCGGGTTGACGATGGTGTCCTCGCCCAGCTCATCGTAGATCTCGGCGATGATCTTGCCAGCAGTCCACTCGGGCTTGATCTCCAGGCCCTTCTCGCGCGCGGCGGCAGCAAGCTCCTCGACTGGCGTGTCAATGGTGACCTGCTTGCCGAGCACGTCGGAGACGATGTCGGTCATGGGACGGCTGGCCCACTCACCAGAAAGGTCGATGGTCTGGCCCTGGTACTCGATGACCTCGGGGTTGCCGATGGCCTTGTTGGCAGCCTTGATGACACCTTGGGCGAGTGCCTTCATGCCCTCGAGGTCGGAGAAGGCACGGTAGGCCTCCATCGTGGTGAACTCGGGGTTGTGGGTAAGGTCCATGCCCTCGTTACGGAAGATGCGGCCGATCTCGAACACGCGCTCAAAACCACCGACGATGCAGCGCTTGAGGTGCAGCTCGGTGGCAATACGCAGGTAGCACTCCTGATCGAGCGCGTTGAAGTGGGTAATGAACGGCTTGGCAGTAGCGCCGCCTTGGATGGTCTGCAGGATGGGGGTCTCGACCTCCATGTAGCCGTCGGACTCCATAAAGCGACGGAAGGTGGAGAGAATCTGCGAACGCTTACGGAAGGTCTCGCGAACGTCGTCGTTGGCGATCAGGTCGACATAGCGCTGGCGATAGCGGGTCTCCTTGTCGGAAAGACCGTGGAACTTCTCGGGCAGCGGACGAACGGACTTGGCAAGCAGGGTCGCGCTCTTAGGGGCAACGGAAAGCTGGCCACGCTGGGTGCGCACGACCACGCCGGTCACGCCCAGGATGTCGCCCAGGTCGAGGGCCTTGAGCGTACTCCAGGCAGCCTCGTCCATGTCGTTGATGCGGCAGAACAGCTGAATCTCGGCAGTCGCATCGCGCACGACGATAAACATGATCTTGCCCTGACCGCGCTTGGCGACCACACGGCCAGCGATCTTCACGACGTCCTCGGTGTCCTCGCCATCGGCAAGCTCGGCGTACTTAGCCTCGATATCGGCAACGTAGTCCTCAAGCTCAGAGTGCTCGGGATAGGGGTTCTGGCCCGCCTCGAACAGGGCGGCGCGCTTGGCCAGGCGGGTGGCGCGCTCGTCGTTGAGCGTCGATGCCTGATCGGCGGCGTTCTGGTTCTCTGCCATAAGTTAGCTCCTCAAACTAAAACGCTCCCCAGGATTCGGTCCCAGGGAGCGAAAACATACCTTTACGCGGGACCGTGGTCTAGCGTGCGATCTTGGCGATGGTGTAGACACGAGTCTTGCCGGAAGGCGTAACGACCTCGACGGAATCACCCTCGCCGTGACCGATGATGGCGTGACCGACCGGAGACTCGTTGGAGATCTTGTGCTCGAGCGAGTTGGTCTCGGTGGTACCGACGAGCGTGACTTCCATGACCTCGCCGTTGGGATCAATCAGCGAAACGGTGGAACCGATGGAGACGGTCAGATCGCCCGTGGTGGCAGCAACCTGAGCGTTGGCAAGAATGGCCTGGATCTCGGCGATACGAGCAGCATTCTGGGCCTGCTTGTCCTTGGCGGCATCGTACTCGGAGTTCTCCGA
This sequence comes from Collinsella aerofaciens, assembly GCA_048246715.1. Taxonomy (GTDB): domain Bacteria; phylum Actinomycetota; class Coriobacteriia; order Coriobacteriales; family Coriobacteriaceae; genus Collinsella; species Collinsella aerofaciens_BY. The sequence goes on from DBFBCB010000038.1 coordinate 138,901, forward strand.
AAGGTCGCCGAACGCGCGGGCTTCCTTGATGTCCTCGACGATCTCCTTGGCGTAATCGCCCTCACGCCAAGCGAGCTCCTCGACGAGCTTCTGGCGGCCCTCAGCGGTCAGTACGATCTGGCTTGCGTCCATACGGATATCTCCCCAACTCTGATCAAACAATCAACTGTCAACAAAACGAAAAAGACCGGCTAGCCTGCGGGCAAGCCGGTCAGGTGCTCACCCCAAAGGGATGGGACTACTCTGCGTCCGCGTCGCTGTCCTCTGCCTGCTTCTTCTTGGCAGCAGCGAGCTTGGCCTCGAGCTCAGCGATCTCCTTGTCCTCCTCGGACTGCTCGACCACGACCTCCTCGGCCTGCTTGGTCTCGGCCTTATCGTCGCCCTCCATACCCTCACGGATATTCTTGACGGTAGAGCCGAGGGACTTGCCGAGCTTCGGCAGGTTCTTGGGCCCGAAGATAATCAGGACAACGACGAGAATAATGATGAGCTCAGGAGCCCTCAGTCCAAACATGTAGACCTCCACAATACAGCGAGACAAGCTCGAATGAGTATACCGCGGGTATCGCGGTATCACAACACTAGCTAAAAAAAGGGACCGCAAGAAGCGGTCCCTCCTCATGCTCTGGTCGGGTTGACTGGATTTGAACCAGCGACCCCTGCGTCCCGAACGCAGTGCTCTACCAAACTGAGCCACAACCCGTTAGCTCGACTATAGTAACAAAGATTTTCGCCGCGTGCTAGAGAAATTTTTATTTCTTTGGCGCGTCGATTTGAACCGTGTTGGGAATAAGCTCAGTCGCGCGGGCCCACCAGCCATTTTGCTGGGCAGCATCGGCAAGCCTTTCGGCCGTGGCAGCGGTGTCGCAAATGGCAAACGAGCAGGCACCCGATCCGCACACATCTACAGCAACGGTTCCGCCCTGTTTACGCAGCCAGTCGAGAACCGTTTGAATCTGCGACTCCATCTGTGCGGAAATGACACCAAGGTTGTTATGGATGAGTGCATATGCCGTCTCGGCATCACCAGCACGCAAGGCAGAAGCTATCGCGCCGGGCTTGTCCGCAGGCACCGAGGCCTCGTCAAAACGTCGATAGGCTTCAATTGTCGAAACACTTGCCTCGCGCGGCTTGACCAGCACGACGGGCGTCGCGGGCAGCGCGGGGTACTCAGTTGCCAGCACGTCTCCCCCACCTACGTAGAACGCAGGACTCGCGTGCAAAAAGAACGGGACGTCAGCACCAATGCCTCGCGCAACATCGTCGAGCGCTGGGTCGGTGCGATCAATGCCCCAGAGCTCCGCCAAGGCGACAATGACCGCGGCCGCATCCGTCGAGGGGCCGCCCAAGCCGGCGCACAATGGAATGCGCTTCTCAATCGTCACGCAGATGTTTGCCTCGCGACCATAATGCTCGGCCATAGCAACCGCAGCCCGATACGCCGTATTCTTTTGCATGGGAAAATCTGATGCCGGAACCGTCTGGACGGTCAGCGCCTGCGCCGGCGTGACCGTCACGGTATCGGAAAGACCGACGGCCGCCATCAGGGAATCGACCCTGTGGTAGCCGCGGTCATCGCGCTCGGTATGAACCCCCAGGTAGAGGTTAATCTTTGCCGGCGCGGAAAGAGTCAGGGACCAATCGGTCACCGTTAATGCTCCTCGAGCTGATTGCCGAGCGGGGTAAAGATATGCTCGCCGCTCTCGGGGTCGAACAGCTCGACCTGGCCGGTGAGGACATCGATGTACTGGTAGGACTGACGCGACTTGCGGCCGCGACGCTCGTCAACCTCGACAATGAAGACGGCGGGGTGGACGCTCTTGATGGTGCCCATGCGCTCGACGACGCGGGTACGGCCCATGTTGGCCTTCACCTTGACGCGATCGCCCACCATATCGGTCAGCTTCTCGTGGATGTCGTCGACGTGATTGACTTCCATCTCTTCCATGAACAGGGCCTCCAGAAGGTGCAATTCAAAAAGGGGATAATACCCCTAAGATAGACAAAACTCTAATACTATAGCACCCTGCTGCCGCCATACGCAAGTAGCTAAAAAAGCCCCGTCCCAAATACGTACCAGACGACAACCTCGCATGACCAGTTGTTACGCGGTTTGGTAAAACCGCGTAACCTAAAGGTTGTCGGTGTCCAAGACGATGGTGAATGGGCCGTCGTTGACCAAGTCGACTTTCATATCGGCGCCAAAAATGCCGTGCGCCACGTGTTCGACATCTTGGCGAACGAGCGTCAGGAAGTACTCGTAGAGCTCGTTGGCAACATCGGGCGCGCCGGCATCCGTAAACGATGGGCGGCGACCGTGGCGGCAGTCAGCGAACAGCGTGAACTGCGACACCACGAGCACCTCACCGTCGACATCGGCAAGCGCCAAGTTGGTCTTGCCGTTCTCGTCCTCGTTGATGCGCAGCCCGCGGAGCTTGCCCCACAGCTTATCGGCCTCGGCACGCGTATCGCCATGGCCCACACCCAGCAGCACCAGGTAGCCGCGTCCAATGCGGCCCACGCACTCGCCGTCGACCGTCACGCCGGCGTTGAGTACGCGCTGCACCACCGCACGCACGGCCTACTCCTCGCCCGTCAGTTTGGCGGATAGGTGCTCGAGCGCATGGAATCGATGGCTGATGGCGTTCTTCTCGTCCGCCGTGAGCTCGGCCATGGTCTTGCCCGGCGTGTCGACCGGCAGGAACAGCGGGTCATAGCCAAAGCCGTGATCGCCGCGGCCCTCGTGCGCGATAACGCCCTCGCAAGCGCCCTCGCCATAGGTGACCAAGCCGTCCGTGTCGATGAGCGCAACGACGCTCATAAAGCGTGCGGTGCGGTCCTCATCTGCCACGCCTTCCAGGTTAACGAGAAGCTTGGCGTTGTTGGCGGCATCGTCGCCGTGCACGCCCGCATAGCGCGCGCTATACACACCGGGCTCACCGTCCAGCGCGTCGACGACCAAGCCCGAATCGTCGGCAATGGCCATAAGGCCCGTCTCCTCAACCGCGGCTTGGGCCTTGATGATGGCGTTCTCCAAAAACGTCGTGCCGTTTTCCTCGGGATCCTCAAAATCACCCAGCTGGCCGAGCGCCACAAAGCGCACCTCGGGCATGACCTTGCCCAAAATGGCCTCGATCTCGGTGAGCTTATGGGCGTTGCCCGTTGCCACGACGATGGTCGCCGCCGGGTCGAGGGTGTCGATGTCAATCTTCTCAAGTGCCATGACTGGCCTCCTTGTCTCTATAGCAAGCCGCGTGAGGGGCGTTTGGGCACTTGACCTCTCCCCTCTCAGGCGATCGGACCTTTCAACGCAGCATTTCAGCAGATAAAACCTACCAAAATAAACCTGTCCCTTTTGGCAGGTTAGGCGATGGCTTGGCGCTGAAGCTCGATGAGCTCGACGATACCCTTGTCGCCCAGGTCGAGCAGGGCGTTGAGGCGTTTGCGGTCAAAGGGCGCCTGCTCGCCGGTACCCTGGAGCTCGATCATCTCGCCGGTGTCGGTAGCGACGAGATTCATGTCGACCTCGGCGTGGCTGTCCTCGGAATAATCCAAGTCGAGCAGAGTGTTGCCGTCGACGACACCCATAGATATCGCGGCAACCTGGCCCGTGAGCGGGATGCGCTCGAGTTTGCCCGCCTCGACCCACATGGCAAGGGCGTCGTGCAGCGCCACCCAGGCGCCGGTAATGCTCGCCGTACGCGTGCCGCCATCGGCCTGAATCACATCGCAGTCGACGGTAACGGTGTACTCGCCGAGAGCCTTCATGTTGACGACGGTACGCAGGCTGCGGCCAATGAGGCGCTCGATCTCCATAGAGCGGCCCTTGCGGTTGGCGTGCTCGCGCTTGCAGCGCTTGCCGGTCGACGCCGGCAGCATGGCGTATTCCGCGGTCACCCAGCCGGCCTTAGCTCCCTTTCGCCAGCCCGGCACGCCCTCCTCGATAGTGGCGGCGCACAGCACGCGCGTGTCGCCGAACTCGGCCAAACACGAGCCGTGGGCGTGCTTCATGACGCCACGGGTGAGCTTAACGGGGCGCAACTCGTTGGCGGCGCGACCGTTGGCGCGGTTGGCCTGCATGTACTCCATAGAAATATCCTTTCGGCAAAAAATGTGGCGAAGGCCTTGACGGCTGCCTTACATCTATTTCAGCTCATCGATATCGATATGTTCGATGCTCTTGAGCGGCTGACCAAAGATAAAGCTACCCGCCACCGCAAACTCGGCAATGTTATCGGCCGTCGTGGCAAAACGATGCTGCGGCTCGGCGGCGTCGCCCGCCAGCTGCTCGCGGCGCGTGAGGATATCGGTCAGCTCGCGTGTGGTCTCCTCGGCGGAACTCACGACGCGCACCCCAGGCCCCAGCGCATGGCGGATAGGTCCCACCAACAGCGGGAAATGCGTACAGCCGAGCACCACGGTATCGATACCGTGGTCGCGCAGCGGCTCAACCGTGGCACCCACCAGCGCACGCACGGCAGGCGTATCGAAGATATCCTCGTTCTCAAGCCACTGTTCCTGCAGATGTGCACCCGAGGCGAGCTCGTGTTCGACAACCTCGACAAAGCTCGAGGCAGGACAGCCGTATACATCGACGCCGGCATCTAGATCCTGAATGGCGCGCGTGTAGGCGCCCGAGCGAATGGTGAGGTTGGTGGCGAGCACGCCCACGCGACGCGAGCGGGTGCTGTTGATTGCCGCACGGGCACCCGGCGCGATCACGCCGATCACGGGAACGTCGAGCACCTGCTGGGCCAGACGCAAGGCCGCAGCGGTCGCCGTGTTGCAGGCGATGACCATAATCTTGACGTCGTGCTTCGAAAGCCAACGACCCGCCTGCAACGCAAACGAGCGCACCTCATCCTCGGTACGGGTGCCGTAGGGGCAGCGCTTGGTGTCGCCAAAGTAGTAGACGGACTCGTGCGGCAGCGCCGTCGCGATGGCGCGCGCAACCGTCAGACCGCCCAAACCAGAATCGAACACGCCAATCGGGCGCGTGTCGCCTGCCGGATTCTCGATATCGGACATTACCTCACCAGTCTCTCTCGAAAAGACATGTCCAAGTGCAGCGACGCCGCGCTACGAACGCGCCGCGACCAGCAGCTCTGCCGTCGCCGCCCAACCGTCGACAATTTTGCCGCGCGTAACGAAAGCGTTCTCGCAAGCAGCCAGGAACTCGGGCGCGCCGGCGCTCGTCAGGCCATTCTCGACCAGGCAGAACGTGCCCACGTGATCGGCCATGTAGAAGTCGGACTCGGAATCGCCGAGCGCCAACGTCTCCTCGCGCTCGATCCCCAGGTGCTCGCAGAAGCGCGCAATGGCGACGCCTTTGTTGAGGCCCGCGGGGTTGATGTTGAATGCGCGACCGTCCTCGACGCGATCGAGCTCGAGCGTCGTCGGCTTGGACAGGTGAGTCAGATGGCCGTTGCAAGCCCAGATCAGACCGCAGCCGGCCTCGTCCAGGATGGCCTGGACCTCATCGTCGGGCACATCGCCGCGCATGCCGACGGTGACCTCACGGTATTTGTAGCCGGTCGACATGTCGTTGTGATACTCGATCTTGTGCGGCCAGCGGGCAAGGATCTTCTCGCACACGCCGGTCTGCTCGATCACCTGGTGCGGCGTGAGGCCACAGGCGGGGTCGTAAGGCATGTCACCGGTCAGATACTCCCAATCGTTGGCTTTGAGGTCGTACATAACCAGGCCGCCCATCTCACCAATGTAGGAGTTGAGGCCGAGCACGCGCGCGTCCTCGTGGATCATGGTGCGGTTGCGGCCCGAGGTGGGAACCACCTGAATACCAGCGCGAGCGAGCGCCACGACGGCCTCGACGAGTTTGGTCGAGGGGTTGCCGTCGTTGTCGCGCAGCACGCACGAGCCGGGTGCGAGCATCGTGGCATCCAGGTCGGTAAAGACGTACTTGACCTTGGCCAAGCGCTCGCGCATCTCGCCCGAAAGCTCGGCAACGGTCGGCAGGGTATTGTGGGACATGGTTACTCCGTTTACGTAGAAGGGTTTGGACTTGGACGGCATGTTTTGATTGAGGGAGCACGCTTATGGCAACAGCGCACTCAGGGCGCCGCCATCATGGTTCATTAGTCAAACTGGGTAACATCGATCAGGCGATTGGCCAGCGAAAGGTCGCTCTCGATGGGTACGAACTCGTCGCCCACGTGCATGAGCTCCTCGTCACCCTTTGCCAACAGCAAGACAATGGTGGGAGCATCGGGGTTGACGTACTCCTCGCGCGCCGCCTTGAACGCCGCATGCACAGCGGCTTCGCGGTCGAGGATGATCCTGTTCGGCGTATCGTCGGGAACATGTTCGGCAAGCTCGCGACAGACCTTCATCGGGTCCTCGTGAGCCGGGTCCTCATTGGCAAAGATCATCAGGTCGGAATACGGTGCGGCCTCGCGCGGAAGCTGCTCGCGGCGCTCCTGCGCCTTGCCGCCGGCAGCGCCAAACACCGCGATGACCGGGCTGGCGGGAAACGCGCGCTTGACCGACGAGAAAAGCGAACGGAACGAAAGCTGGTTGTGCGCGTAGTCGACGACGCAGATCACGCGACCGTCCTTCGACTCCACGACCTCCATACGGCCCGGTACACGCAGTTTGGAGAGGCCCTTCTTGATGGCATCGATACCGATGCCGATCTCGCGCGCAGCGGCGATAGCGACCAGCGCGTTTTCCACGTTAAAGTCTCCCGCGATACCCAGCAGGACCTTCTCCCCCGCCTCGGACTCGTCGGCACACAGGCCATGCAAGTTGAACTCGATGCTAAAGCCGACCATGCGTACGTCGCTCGCCCACAGGCTTGCCTCGGGATGCTCGACGCCAACGGTCACCAAGCGCTCGGCCGTCGACGCTGCCTCCAGCACACGGTCGACCTCTTCGGTGCCCAGATTCACCACGGCGGTCTTTGCCTGGTCAAAAATCCTGAGCTTGCTCTCAAAATAATCCTCAAACGTGGGGTGTTCGATCGGCGAGATGTGGTCGCGGCCGATGTTGAGGAAGCACGCCACGTCAAACGGCAGATTCTCGACGCGTTGGTACTTGAGCGCCTGGCTCGAAACCTCCATGACCATGGACTGGCGACCGGACTCACGACAGTTGGCGATATGGCGCCAGACCTCGGGGGCCTCGGGCGTAGTATTGGTGCTCTCGTAGCACTCGATACCATCGTCGGTGCTCACCGAGCCGATCATGCCGCAGGACTCGCCCGCCGCCTTGATGATGGACTGGAGCATAAAAGCGGCCGTGGTCTTTCCCTTGGTGCCGGTGATGCCCACAATCTTGACGTCGTGGTCGGGACGGTCGTAGACCTCCGGCGGCAGCAGGGCCATGGCCGTGCGAACACTATCAACAACCAGCATCGCAGCACTGCTCTCCTTCGCCAGCGGCTCCAGAGACTCGACCAGCGACTCCTCGCACACAAATGCGACGGCGCCCGCATCGAGCGCCATGCTCAAAAACGCGGGCTTAAAGGCAGCACCTTTACAGAAGAACACGTCACCTGCCGAGACCGCGCGCGAATCAAACGAGCAACCGGTCACGGCACGCTCGTCAACCCGCTCTGATGCGCGCAGCTCGCCGCACACATCGAGCAGCTTGGCAAGCGTATCGACCGTGGTCACGGTCGCGGAATCCGAATGGTGCATCTTTCACCTTTCTCAGCCATTTGGCAGGGACGGTTTTCATAGTAACTGAAACGTGCTCGCGCAAAAACGGCTCCCGGAGGAGCCGTTACGCGCAGGCATTCGTAGGCCGAGACTAGGCAGCCTGAACAGAAGGCTGGCCCTCGTCGATAAAGAAGCGCTTGTACCACACTAGGAACACGAGCGGCGTATAGATCTTGCGCTGGAAATCGCCCTTGCCCGCAAAGTGCAGATCGAGCAGGTGCATGAGCTCGTCGGTATTGAAAAACTCACTTGCCCACGGCGCGGTGAAGTACTCCTTGACATAGTCGTACCACTTTTGCTCGCGCAGCCAGTAGACAATCGGCACCGGGAAGCCCACCTTGGGACGGGTGGCCCACTCATCGGGCAGCGACTTGTTGGCAGCGTGGCGGAGTACCTGTTTGTTGCCGTTCTCGTTGATGCGGTAGCGGTCGGGAATGTGCTCGGCGAACTCCATGACTTTGCGGTCCAGGAAGGGCACGCGCAGCTCCAGCGAGTGTGCCATGCACATCTTGTCGGCCTTGAGCAGAATGTCGCCCGGGAGCCACATGTTCATGTCCAGGTACTGCTTCTTGACCAGCTCGGGCTGACCCTTCACGCGCGCATAGATGGGAGCGGCAAGCTCGAAGGCGCCATCGCCGGTGTTGTACTCGGGCTTGAGCACGCCGTCGACCTCGCGCTCCGGCCATACCAGAGCCTGTCCCAGGAACGACTTCTCGGGGATCTCGGCACCCTTGACCAGGAAGTTATGTCCCTTGAAGTACGGCATATGCAGCGCCAGGTTACCGAGCGCGCGACGGACGGGCAGCGGCACCATCTTTTTGTACTTGCGCACCGGGACCGTATCCTCGTAGTAGGCGTAGCCGCCAAAGAGTTCGTCGGCGCCTTCGCCCGAAAGCACCACGGTGACGTCCTTGCGGGCCATCTCGGCCAAGAACCACAGCGGCACGGAAGACAGGTTGGACTGCGGCTCGTCCATGTGATACTGGATGTCCTCGAGCGCACCGAAGAACTCGTCGGCGGTAATCATCTTGCGAACGTTTTCGACGCCGAGCTTATCGGAAAGCTCCTTGGCGTAGTTGGTCTCGTTGAAGTTCTTGTAGTCAAAGCCCACCGAGAAGGTCTTGTCGGGCATGAGGCAAGCGGCGATGTAGCTGGAGTCGACGCCACCGGAGAGGAACGACGCGACTTTGACGTCGGCGATGCGATGGGCCTCGACGCTCTCGTGCACGACCTCGTCCAGCTCATCGACATACTCTTCGAACGGCTTCTCGACGGCAGAGTAATCGCAATCCCAGTAACGCTCGATGTTCATCTTGCCGGTCGGGATATCGACGGTAAAGTAGTGCGCCGGCGGCAGCTTGTAGACACCCTCGAAGAAGGTCTCCTCGGTTGCCGAATACTGCAGCGTCATGTACGGACGCAGAGCCTTTTTGTTGACCGCCTTGTGGAAGTGCGGGTAGTCCAGGAAGCTCTTGATCTCGGAACCAAAGAGCACGCCCGGAGCGCCGTCGCCCGCATCGGCCATGGGATAGTAGTAGAGCGGCTTGATGCCAAAGATGTCGCGGGCGCCAAAAAGCTTGTTCTTCTTTTTGTCCCAGATGACGAAGGCGTACATACCGCGCAGGCGATCGAGAACGGCCTCGCCCCACTCCTCGTAGCCGTGCAGGAGGCTCTCGGTGTCGGCGCCGCAGTGGAACTTGTAGCCCTTGGCCTCGAGCTCGGAACGGAGTTCTTGGAAGTTGTAGATCTCGCCGTTGAAGACAATGACGACGCTACCGTCCTCGTTGGCCATGGGTTGGGCGCCAGCCTCGGTCAGGTCGAGGATCGACAGGCGGCGGAAGCCGAGGGCAACGCGGCCGTCGATAAACTGACCGCCCATGTCGGGACCGCGATGGACGATGCGGTCCATCATCTTGGTGAGCACCTCGGATTGGTTATCCGTCCCACCGACAAAACCGACAAAACCGCACATATACTATCCCCTCTGCTGTTGCTGGGCATCAAATCGAATCAGTAGCTTTTGAGTATACCCGAGGGCGTAAAGAGGGGCGGAATGTTCAGGCAATCTCAACTGAATCAGCTCCGCTGTGACACGCGCGAGTTACCTTTAATGGATATGAGGTGAATGAGGCGATTGTTTTGCTATACTCTCTCTCCGCACGGGCGATTGGCGCAACGGTTAGCGCAGGTGCTTTACACGCACAAGGCTGGGGGTTCGAATCCCTCATCGCCCACCACTGAATTGGAAACGGTCCTCGCAAGGGGACCGTTTTTTGTTTGGGCCCAGCGCATGGGATTCGAACCCGCCAGGGTGCGGAGCTGAGGAAACGCGAAGCGTTTTCCAGCGCAGCACGCGAGGGCCGCAGGCCCGAAGCGGAAGCGGGCGGCGCCAGCCGCACGCGGACATCCCTCATCGCCCACCACTGATTTGAAAGGCTCCCAGCAATGGGAGCCTTTCTTTTTTGGGCCCATCGCAGAGGGATTCGAACCCGCCAGCACATCTATCGCAAAGGCCGTGGTCAAAAAATGGCAAAAATGAGTACTGCTACTTTGTTTGCAACATATAAAAAGATAGTATTTGCTTAAGTTACGCAACATATGTCCATTATAAGGACTAACAGTTGGATCAAAATCATGCTTTCATCGCCATTTCGACTTGCTATCTGGCCTTATTAGTCCAAAATTGCTGCTATCAAATCGGTAGCAGTACTCATATTTGATGTTTTTTGACCAGCAGGTCTCCCTGCCTTAGCAAATCTAAGGCAAAACGGGTTCCAGACCGCTGAATCATGCCGCATAGGGCACGTCCGCAGTCCGGAACCCGGTCAAAATTGAGTTATTGCGCCGCGTTAGCCCAAAACACCCGACAGTATCTCGATCAGGCTATCCACGTCGGCTTCCTCGCAGACAAGTGGCGGCAGGAAACGCAGCGTATGCGCACCCGTAGCGTTGATCACGGCACCGGCGGCCAGCGCGCGGGCAACAACATCATGCGCGTCGCCCGCGGCATCATCCAAATCACAGCCGAGCATCAAGCCGCGGCCACGTACCTCGGTCACGTGCGGCAGCTTGGCGAGCTTTGCCTCCATATAGGCGCCCACCTTGGCAGCATGGTCGGCATAATCGCCGCGCACGAGCGCGGAGAGCGTCGCGGCGCACGCCGCGACGGCCAAGCAGCTACCGCCAAAGGTCGAGCCGTGGTCCCCCGGCTTGAACACGTCGGCAATCTCCTTCTTTGCCACTACGGCACCCATGGGCACGCCATCGGCAATGCCCTTGGCAAGGCTCATAATGTCGGGCTCCACGCCATAGGTTTGGAATGCAAATGGCTTGCCAGAGCGGAAGATGCCGCACTGGACCTCGTCGGCGATAAGCACGGCACCCACCTCGTGCGCCAAGTCGCGCGCCGTAGCCATAAACTCCTCGGTCATGGGATGCACACCGCTCTCACCCTGGATCGGCTCGAGCATCACGGCACAAATTTCGCTCCCCAGCTGCTTAAAGATCGCACGCAGCTCATCCACATCGTTGGGCGTGCAGGCCACAAAGCCACCCGGCAGCGGGCGGAAGCTGTCCTGCAGCCAATCCTGCATGGTGGCGGCAATGGTCTCGAGCGTACGGCCGTGGAAGCCGCCGCGCATGCACACGATGGTGTTACCGCCATTACCGGCACGCTTGGCGTACAGGCGCGCGAGCTTCATCGAGCCTTCGTTGGCCTCGGCGCCAGAGTTGGCAAAGAAGGTCTCCCAAACCTGCTCATCCGCAGCCGGGGCACCAAGAGCAGCTGCCGTGGTCTCATCGCCGGCGACAATGGCATCGGCAAGCACGCGCGCACCATCTACGTCGTCGTTAGCAAGCTTGGACAGCAGCGCCGCGACCTGTCCGCGCTGCTCAATGTAGAAGTAATTGGAGACATGCATGAGCTTTTTGGTCTGTGCCTCGAGCGCCGAGAGCACAGCCAGGTTGCCATGACCTAGGCTGCACACGCCGATGCCGGCAAGAAAGTCGAGGTACTCACGGCCATCGTCGCCGGTGAGCTTCATGCCGTGACCCTCGACAAACTCGACCGGAGAGCGGCCAAAGGTATGCATAACGTAATGGGATTCAAGCGATTGCTGAGCTGCAAGTGACATGGGATGCCTTTCGTTGGGCGCCAGACGGCGCGGGGCTATGGGTGCAGGAATTGGGCGGCTGCGGGTCAGCTAGACCGTCTGAAGCTTCTCGACCTCGTCAAGGTTTTCGGTCAGACGCGCAGCAAACGTCGAAAGCGGATGCGGATGCGTATCGAACTCGTAAGCCGTCTCGGTGGAATGGATCACGGTGCCGACGCCGGCATCGGTCAGCAGCTCCAGGAGCAGCGAATGCGGCGTGGTACCGTTAATGATGTGGGCACGAAATACGCCGCCGGTAAGCGCATCGACGGCCGCACGCAGCTTGGGAATCATGCCCTTATCGACCTCGCCGCCGTAGAGCATTTCGTTAACCTCGTCGAGCGTTAGGTTGGAGATAAGCGAGTCCTTGTCGCTAAAGTCCTTGTACAGGCCATCGACATCGGTCAAAAAGATCGCCTTATGCGCGTGGAGCGCCGCGGCAACGGCACCGGCGGCGGTGTCGGCGTTGATGTTGAAGAAACCGCCGTCCTCCCCCGCCGCGACGGTAGCTATGACGGGGATGTACTCGCTATCGAGTAAGCGCTCGATATAGTCGGTGTTGACGTGCGTCACTTTGCCCACGCGACCGAGCTCGGGGTCGAGCGGCTCGGCGATGAGCGTGCCGGCATCGCTGCCCGACACGCCCACGGCCAGGTTGCCGTGGTGGTTGATGGCAGCAACCAGCTCCTGGTTGACCTTGCCGCCCAGCACCTCGCGCACGATATCCATAGTCGCCGGCGTGGTCACGCGCTGGCCGTTCTTAAACTCGACGGGAATATCGTAATGGCTCAGCGCCTCGTTGATAGCCTTGCCGCCGCCATGCACGATGACGGGGCGCATACCGATGATCTTGAGCAAAACGATGTCGCTCATCACGTCGCGGCGCAGCTGCTCATCAACCATGGCGGCACCGCCGTACTTGATAACAACCGTCTTACCGGTCAGGTTCTTAATCCACGGCAGCGCTTCGAACAGCAGCTGCGCGGTTGCTTCGTTGGATTCGCTCGAACGACAATCGCGTGCGAATTTCATAATCTGCCTCGTCTTTCGTGTTGCTATCACGCCGTGCCTCGTTGCCCGCAATCGCGGAGGAACGCACGGCGCATCCAAAATCTAGGAACGGTAGTCACCGTTGATGGAGATGTACTCGTGCGTGAGGTCGCAGGTCCACACGGTCGTTGCCGCGTCGCCTGCGCCCAGGTCGGCCGAGATCACGATCTCGGGCGCCTCGAAACGTCGTAGAGCCTCGTCCTCATCAAAGGGAACAGTCAGACCGTCGCGACAGACAGGCATGCCCATCATGTCGATGGAAACGTCTTCCTGATTAAACTTCACGCCGCACTTGCCAAGCGCCATAGCAACACGGCCCCAGTTGCAGTCGTGGCCGGCGATGCAGGTCTTAACGAGCGGCGAGTTGGCAACGGCACGGGCGGCGATATCGGCCTCCTCGTCGTTCACGGCGCCGGTAACGTTGACCGTAACAAGCTTGGATGCGCCCTCACCATCGGCGGCGATATTGCGCGCCAGGCTCTCGCACACCTCGTGCACGGCAAATGCCAACTCGTCGAAGGCATCGGAGCCCTCGACGATAGGCTCGGCATCTGCGGCAGCGACGCCGGAAGCAAGCATGATGCAGGTGTCGTTGGTCGAGGTATCGGAATCGACCGTTACCTTGTTAAAGGTCTGCTTGACGGTGGAGAGCAACAGGGCGTGGAGCGCCGCCGGCTCGACGGGGGCATCGGTAGTGATGACCGCGATCATGGTGGCCATGTTGGGCATGATCATGCCCGAGCCCTTGCACATTCCGCCTACCGTATAGACATTGCTCGCATGACCCGCAGCCTCGCTGACGTAGGACACGGCGTACTCCTTGGAGTGCGTGTCGGTCGTCATGATGGCGCGAGCGGCATCGGCGCCACCGTGGGCGAAGAGCGCCTCGTAGGCAGCAGGAATGGCGGTCTCAAACGTGTCGATCGGCAGAATCTGGCCAATCACACCCGTGGAGGCAACCAGAATCTGCTGGGGCTCGCAGCCGATGACCTGCGATGCGATGTTGCACGTCTCGCGCGCGCATGCAAGGCCGGTCTCACCCGTGGCGGCGTTGGCATTGCCAGAGTTGACCGAAACGCCGGCGATGATACCGTAGCCTTTGTCGGCACCGCCCAGGTTGGCACGGCTCACCTGCACGGGCGCCGCGCAAAAGCGATTGGTGGTAAACACGCCGGCACCGGGACAGGGTTTATCGGGCACGACGAGCGCGTAATCCAGACGCTCGGGGTTCTTGCGGAACCCAGCGTGGATGCCCGCAGCTTTAAAACCAGCCGCAGCCGTAACGCCACCCTCGACGGCGCGAATCTTGATATCAAACAGCTCGGCATTCATCGTCTTCATGACTCCTTATGTCAAACAAAAAACGGACATCGGTTGGTGCGCCATGCCAGTCGTAATCATGAGACCAGCTTAAGAGTGGCGCCCCACTCGATGCCCGACTACCAAATCGTTAACAATCGAATGTGCTACACCGGGCACGCCACTGTGGGCAAGCCTCGTCGCTCGTCAAAACCAAAGACGATGTTGGCGCACTGGACCGCCTGGCCTGCTGCACCCTTGCACAGATTGTCGATGGCGCCCGTCGCCACCAGAACGCCCGCGCGCTTGTTGAGCGCGAGGCCAATCTGGGCGGCGTTGGTTCCGACGACCGAAGCCGTCTTGGGCTGCTGGCCGGCGTCGAGCACGCGCACAAAGATGCGACCGGCATAGAACTGCTTGTAATAGTCGACAACGTCCTCAAGAGCCAGGGAGTCGATGGCCTGCGGCGCAAGCGGCATCGTCACCGTGGAAAGCAGACCACGCTTGAGCGGTGCCAGGTGCGGGGTAAAGACGACGCGATCGGTCAGGCCAAGGATTTGCTCAATCTCGGGCGTGTGGCGATGCTTGCCCACGCCGTAGGCCTCCAAATTCTCGTCGGCGCTGCAAAAATGCGTACGAGCGTTGCAGGACTTGCCGGCACCCGTCACACCGCTGATGGCATCGACGATCACGGGGCCGCTCTGGGCAACCCAGCCGGCGCGCACGGCGGGCGCGGCAGCAAGGCTCGTTGCGGTGGGATAGCAACCGGCGCAGGCGATCAGCACGGGCCTGCCAGCAGCATGGCTAGATGCCGCGACGTCCAAGTCCTGGCAGAACAGCTCGGGCAGGCCAAAGGCGCGGGTCTTGAGCAGCTCGGGGCTCGTGTGCTCGGCGGCATACCAGGCCTCAAAGGTGGCCGGATCGCTCAGGCGATAGTCGGCCGAGAGGTCAATGCAGGAGACTCCCGCGGCAAGCAGGGCGGGCACCTGAGCCATGGCCGCGGTATGCGGCACGGCCAAGAAGACGGCGTCGCAGGATTTAAGCTCGGGGGCGTCATGCGTGGTGAAAACCAGATCGCTCACGCCAGCAAAGCTCGGATACACCGCGGACAGCGGCTGGCCGGCATCGGCGTTGGACGTAATGGCAACAAGTTCAAACTCGGGATGGCCGAGCACGAGGCGAATGAGCTCGGCTCCGGCATATCCAGCCGCGCCGACGATTCCAACCTTCAATGACATATCAGACTCCTTGTCTGCGATTTATGCACCGATGCGCATTTCGCAGTGGTCGTTATGAAGTGGGTTGAAACTTTAGCACCAAAAGATGCATGAACACGTAAATGGCTTGCATATTCATGCATTGAAACATTCCCGACACATTCGCTTGAAGGAATTGACAAATGGAGCGGGCCCCGTATTGACCGGCGCTCCTAACGGCGTCGGGCAATACGGGGCCCGCCCATGCGAAAACCAAGTTGTTAGGATGAGCCAGCTGGCTAGAGCTCGACCGGCACCCATTCGTCGTGATTGCAGATAAAAGCCTCGGGATCCTCGACGCTAAAGAAGACGAGCGTGGGGTCGTTAGGCCCCTCATAGTGCTCGCTCAAGCGCTCAAGATGTTTCCATCCTGCCTCGCGCATTTCGCTCGAAGCCCGGTCATCCAGACCCGCACGTCCGCGCAGAATCAACCAGCCATGGCCCGGCCACCAACTCGTGGCCTCAAAGCGCTGGTTTTGCAGCAGCTCCTGCCACACATCTTTAGTGCGCGCTGTTACAAACCACAGCTTGCCGTCCTGGATCTGTGCAAACGAGAACGGACGCACATGCGGCTGCCCGTCCACGCTCGTCGCCAAATACCATGCCGGCACCGACGTCAGATACTCCAAAACCGTATTCAATCCGTCCACGTTTCCTCCTGTACTAGCTAGTTTGGGAACCTGGTTTGTGCTTGCTAGAGATCCAGGCGCTCCTCGCTGCCGTCGATATCGCAGAAGCGCACGGCAATGTTGCGGACCGAAAAGAAAGCAAGGCGGCCGTCGTTAGCACTCTCGTGTTCCTCGCCAATGCCCACCATGTGCTTAAAGCCTGCTTGACGCACCTTGTCGCTCGCAACTGCGTCGTCCTCAAGTGCGGCCTCGCCGGTCAACACGATCCAACACTCCCCCGGCTTCCAGCCCGAGAGCTCAAACTTGGGATTCGCACTCAGCTCCGCCCACACATCCTTGTCGCGCGATGTGCAAAACCACAACTTACCGTCATCGACCATGGCAAACGAAAACGGTCTCACGCGGGGCTGATGTCCGTCGGCCACATCGGTCGTGGCCAGATACCACGCCGGAATGCGCCTGAGATACGAACAGGCGCGCTCAAGCTGAGCCGTGCGGTCGTTGTCGGTCATAGGGACCCCTTTCTTGCGCTCGAATCGCGCCTAAACAAGTTGAAGGTTGATGACGATGACGCAGATGAGCAGCAACGCCGTCACCACCGCCGCCAACGCATCGCCGCGGCCAAACGTAAGCGCATGCAGGCGCGTGCGGCCCTGCTCGCCATGATAGCAGCGTGCATCCATGGCAGCAGACAGCGTCTCGGCATGGCGGAACACGCCGGTGAACAGCGGGATCGCCACACTGCCGAGCATGCGTACGCCACCGAGCGGACCGCCCGTCACGCGCGCACCGCGGCTTGCCTGTGCATCGGCCGTCTGCTTCATCTCAGTGGCAAACTGCGGCATAAAGCGTAGCGCGATACCCATGATCATGCCGAGCTCGTGCGCAGGAAGTCCCACACGCGCAAACGGCGCGAGCAGGCGCTCAAAGCCCGCGGTGAGGTCGAGCGTCGGCGTGGTGAGTGTAATGGCGCTCATACCGGCCATCATCAACGTCAGGCGGCACGCCATAAAGGCGGCAGAACGCAGTGAGCCCTCGCTTATCTGCAGAAAGCCGAGCTGCCACAGGATGCGCCCACTCTGATCGGTAAACAAGTTGAGCACCGCGACCACGACGACGATTGCCAGCAGCGGCGCCATCGACGACAGAACGCGACGAACCGGCACCCGAGACACGGCATAGGTCAGCACAACGAAAATTGCGACCGGGGCCAGTCCGCGGAAGCCACTGACCGTGAGCGTCGTGATCAGAAACACAAAGCCCAAGAGCAACTTGGTTCGCGGGTCCAGGCGGTGGATTGCACTATCGCCGGGATAGTAGCTGCCAAACGAAAACGCCTCCATCAGCAGCCCTCCTCTCGCGCGACCGTCTTGGATTTAGCAATGTCCGAGACGTTAGAAGAACCGTCTGAGCGACCGATCAGCAAATTTGCCAACTCGTCGGCCAACAACTCAACCGTATAGAGCCCGCCGCGACGCAGCGGCACGCCCACCTCCGTAAGCGCCAGCGCCATACGCTGGGCGGCGGGAACGCCCAAGCCGATCGACTTGAGCTCATCGGCATGCGCAAACACCTGCGCGGGGGTTCCCTCGGCAAACACCGCGCCTTCGTTCATTACGACGATGCGGTCGCAGCAATTGGCCAGGTCATCCATGCTGTGCGAAACCATGACAACGGTCAGGCCCTCGCGATGGAGCCGATCGATGAGCCCTAGGAAATCCCTGCGGGCAGCCGGATCGAGCCCCGCCATGGGTTCATCGAGCACCAGGACTTCGGGCTCCATGGCGAGCACGCCGGCGAATGCCACACGCCGTTGCTGACCGCCCGAAAGCTCAAAGGGACTCTTGTCGCCGACCGTGGAAAGATCGAGGCCCACGCGCGAGAGCGATGACTCGACACGACGGTCGACTTCATCTTGCGGCAAGCCAAGGTTGTGCGGACCAAACGCCACGTCCTGCGCCACGGTTTCGGCAAACAGCTGACGCTCAGGATACTGAAACACCACGCCGACATTGGCCTTAACCGCAGTGGCGTCTTTCTTGTTTGATAGGTCGAGCCCCAGCGCGCAAACGCTTCCCTCCTGGGGACGAATCAAACCGTTGAGATGCTGGACCAGCGTCGACTTACCCGAACCGGTATGACCTGCCAAACCCAGGAACTCGCCGCGACGCACCGTCAGCGATACATCGCGCAGCGCCCACGGGCTGCTGGGGTCGTTTCCCCAGAGAGCCTGTTTGTTCGATTTGCCCGCAGTGGCCGAGCGCTTATGCCAGCGGCGGCGCTCGCGCGGACTGAGCGAATAACTGTACGAAACACGGGATAGCTCGATGACGGGCTCCGACGCGTTGCCCTCGTTGTCTACCGGAACAGTGCCGTCAGCGATTTCCAACTGGGATACGGAAGACTGCCCCGCGATGTCTGCCCCACTTCGCTCGGCATAAGCCTGCGCAATCTCGGCGACCATATCCGCCTCACGCACCTGTGCGCAAACGGGCACGCCCTTCGCACGAAGCGACCTGCCCAGACGACACGACTCCGGCATATCCAGGTTGAGCTGCGCAAGCTCATCCGCCCGCGTCAAAATTTCCTCGGGCGTACCGAGCATGGCAACGTGCCCCGCCCGAAACACCGCGACACGATCGGCCTCGGCGGCCTCTTCCATAAAGTGCGTAATCATCACGATGGTCATGCCGCGATCGTGCAACGCGCGGCAAGCCTTCATGAGGCCCTTGCGTCCGCGCGGATCGAGCATCGAGGAGGCCTCATCCAAAATGAGAACGCGCGGCTCCATGGCAAGTACGCCGGCGAGCGCCACGCGCTGCTTTTGTCCGCCCGAGAGGGCGTGGGTCTCATGGTGCTCAAAGCCCACCAGGCCCACGCCCTTCAGCGCCTCACGTACGCGCCGCGCAATTTGCGCCGATGGCACGCCAAGGTTTTCGGGACCAAACGCAACGTCATCTTCGACAAGCGTTGCCACCAGCTGATCATCGGGATTCTGGAACACCATGCCAGCAGTCGAGCGGATGTCGTAGACCAGCTCGGGATCGGACGCGTCCATGCCGTTGACGCACACCGTTCCCGCATCGGGCTGCAGCAGCGCATTCAGATGCTTAGCAAACGTCGACTTGCCCGACCCATTGCCACCGAGGATGCAGAAAAACTCCCCGTCCTCGATATTCAGATCGACACCGTCGAGTGCCGACACGGCACCGTCATAGCTAAAGGAAACGCCCCGACACTCAATCATGCGCGGCCTTTGACCTGGTCCTTTTTAGGCGTGATGAGGTTGGAGACTGCTTTATACACCACCAGCGTCAACACCGAGTTAAGCACGGTCTTGATAAGGTTGAACGGCAGCACGGCAGGAATCATGAGCGGGGCGATCACATCGACCGAGCCATACCAGAACCATACGCCAATGGTAAGGTTTGCGACCATAGACAGCGCCGTAGCGGCAATGACGCCGAGCACCAGGCCAATCACGGCACCCTTATAGGTGTGCATCTTCTGGTAAACGATAGCCGCGGGCAGAATAAAGCCCAGCGTAGCGACCAAGTTCATAAGCGCGCCGACCCAGTCGCCCGTAGTGAGCGCATGGATAACGATCGCCATAGCGGCAACGGCGGTACCGGCGCTGGGACCATACGCAAAACCGCACACCATCGCCGGCACCAGCGACGGGTCATACGTCAAAAACGGCGCCGAAGGAAGGATGGGCAGCTGCACGTACATAAACAGGGCGCCCAAGGCACACATCAGCGCCATGGTAACGAGCTGTTTGGTGCTCCACCTATTCGTGTTCTCAAAATGGATATGCTGCGACTGTTCAGACATAAGATCACCTGCCTCTTTCATCCGGACTCTAACCGTTGGTACTGGGATCTCACCAGTTCAGCCGGCATGCGAACCAACACACGCACGGGTCGCGGACTCATCGGCTCGACGTAGGTCCTCGCCTGCGCCACGGCACCCCTTTGGCACCGCCCAATTTACCGCCAGTGGGGAATTCCACCCCGCCCTGAAACAGCAACTGCAAGTGTAGCACGAGAGGGTATTCGTGCAAGTATGCTGAGGCTAATTTATGGCGGGGGGAACGCTCCAGAAATGCGACCGGGACAAGTTAACGCGATAACCACGTTCTCCGTCCACGCCAAAGTAACGCGCCTTTCGCGGCAAAGCCGCGAAACAGCGACCGGGACACGTATCCCCATCAGCCACGATCTCCGCCCACGCCGACCTCAAGGCCGTAAACGCAGGGGATCCGGGGGCGTGACGGGGTTTCTCTCCGGAACATTCCGCAAAGAGGCTCCGCAGCGCGAAGCGCGATGCGGAGCCTCTTTGCATGTCCGAGGACGTTCCGGAGAGAAACCCCGTCACGCCCCCGGATTCCCGGTGGGAGTTCTAGACCTTGTCGGCCTTAGTACATACCGCCGCCCTGCTGACCAGCGGTGGCAGCAGCGATAGCATCCTCAAGCTGAGTGTTCTTGGGCACATCGGAGACAGTGGCCTCGGTGATGAGAATCAGGCTGGCGACAGAAGCAGCGTTCTGCAGGGTGACGCGGCTGACCTTGACGGGGTCGAGGACGCCCATCTCAATCATGTCGCCCCACTCGCCGTTGGCAGAGTTGAGACCCTGGCCGGCAGGCAGCTCGGCAACCTTGTCGACCACGACAGCGCCCTCAAAGCCAGCGTTCTTGGCGATGGTAGCGACCGGAGCGGTCAGAGCCTTCTTGACGATGTCGACACCGATCTTCTCCTCGGGGTCGTCAAGCTCAACGGCGTCGAGCGCAGGAGCAGCGTCCATGAAGGCGACGCCGCCACCGGCGACGATGCCCTCCTCGACAGCAGCGCGGGTAGCCTGCAGGGCGTCCTCGACGCGATGCTTGATCTCCTTGAGCTCGGACTCGGTAGCAGCGCCGACCTTGATGACGGCAACGCCACCGGAGAGCTTGGCCAGGCGCTCCTGGAGCTTCTCACGGTCGAAGTCAGAGGTGGTGTTCTCCATCTCACCCTTGATCTGAGCGATACGAGCGTCGATGGCCTCCTTGGAGCCAGCGCCGCCGACGACGACGGTGTTGTCCTTGGAGATGGTGACGGACTTAGCGGTACCGAGCATATCGGCGGTGATGTCAGCGACCTTCACGCCCAGCTCGTCCAGGGCAGCCTGGCCACCGGTGAGGACGGCGATGTCCTCGAGAATGCGCTTGCGGCGATCGCCGTAGCCCGGGGCCTTGACGGCGCAGACGTTGAGGGCGCCACGGATCTTGTTGAGGACCAGGGTCGGCAGAGCCTCGCCGTCGATGTCCTCAGCGATGATGAGCAGGCCACGGCCAGCGCGCTGGACAGCCTCGAGAACGGGCATGATGTCCTGAACGCTGGAGATCTTCTGGTCGGTGATGAGGATGTACGGATCCTTCATCACGGCCTCCATGCGGTCGTTGTCCGTAACGAAGTAAGCGGAGACATAGCCCTTGTCGAACTGCATGCCCTCGACGGTGTCGATGGTGATGTCGAACGTCTGGGAATCCTCGACGGTGATGACGCCGTCCTTGCCCACGACCTCCATGGCCTCGGCGATCTTCTCGCCGACCTCGGGGTCACCGGCAGAGATGGTACCGACGGAAGCGATCTGCTCCTTGGTCTCGACCGGCTTGGCCTGCTTCTTCATCTCGGCGACGGCGGCGTTAACGGCCTTGTCGATGCCGCGACGGATGGCCAGCGGGTTGGCGCCAGCGGCGACGTTGCGCAGACCGTCGTTGACGATGGCCTGGGCGAGCAGAGTTGCGGTGGTGGTGCCGTCACCCACGGTGTCGTTGGTCTTGGTGGCAACCTCCTTCACCAGCTGAGCGCCCATGTTCTCGATGTTGTCCTCGAGCTCGATCTCCTTAGCGACGGAAACGCCGTCGTTGGTGATGGTCGGGGCACCGAACGT
Organism: Collinsella aerofaciens; assembly: GCA_048246715.1. Lineage (GTDB taxonomy): Bacteria > Actinomycetota > Coriobacteriia > Coriobacteriales > Coriobacteriaceae > Collinsella > Collinsella aerofaciens_BY. Next base: position 160,897 of record DBFBCB010000038.1, read on the forward strand.
GCGCTGCAGCGCAACGTAGCGGCCCTTGGGGCCCATGGTGACGGTAACGGCGTCGGCCAGAGTGTTGACGCCCTTGGCAAGCTTAGCGCGGGCATCGGTGTTGAACGTAATGTTCTTTGCCATGGTAGGTAATCCTCCAAAAGAAATGTGACTCGCGTCGCCGCTTCCGAGTCCTATGCGGCGGACGCGTTCAAAGACGAATCAGAGATTCTGACGAGACTAGGCCTCGACGACAGCGTAGATGTCGTCGGCGCGCATCAGCAGATACTTCTCGCCGTCGACCTTGACCTCGTTGCCACCGAACTTACCGTAGATGACAACGTCGCCGACCTTGACGTCCATGGGGATGCGCTCACCCTTGTCGTTGACCTTGCCGGCGCCCACGGCAACGATGGTGCCGCGCTGCGGCTTCTCCTGAGCGTTGCTGGCGATGTACAGACCAGAAGCGGTCTTCTGCTCGGCCTCGTCGGGCTTGACCAGAACACGATCTGCAAGCGGCTTCAAAGACGACATGCTTGTCTCCTCCTTTTTGGGCCGCGCGGTTATACCACGCGAATTAACCCTTTTTGTTTGCGTACGCGTTGAATGGTACCCACGAATGGCGGGTTATACAACACGGAGTCAAAAAATCTTATTTTTTGGCACTTAGATTTTCTGAATGCCGGGGGATAACTTAGCGATGCCTCCCGTGTGGCTCCGGAGGGGCGGGGCGTAAGGTTTCCTGCTCGGGCAGTCCTGCTCGCACGAAGGCCACATTAAGTGGCCTTCGGCTCGTGCGGAACTCGCGATAAACCTTATGCCCCGCCCCTCCGGAGCCACACGGGAGGCAGGCTAACTAATTCGGGCCCGACATTCAGAAAAGTCAGTGCAGCAAAATGGCGATGCGGATAGGAACGTGGGTATGGTTTTCGCTGCGCGCACGGGTCCCCTGGGAAGCACCGTGCATTTTTGGGAGTATTCAGCAAGCCAGGACGGCTGCATACGCGCCGGACATACCTTATTGGTCCCAAGAACGCCTTCAGCGGGCGGTTTTGGTCGGTGGGCAGACCCCGTTGGGACAAATGGGCGTACTTCGCGCCGTACCGGAGCCCAAAATGACGTCAATCTCCGCAACGTTACTCAGCCGCAGCGGCACCGGCAGAGCTCGTGGTGCTGAATACTCCGTTTTTTGCACGGCACGGGCGGGGGTACATCAGGATCAGGAAGAACATCCCAGCCTTTTTATGCAATCTGTAATGGGAAGTCTGCAAAACACTAAGAGTCAGCATTGCTGATGTCCAAATTGAGCGCACGAGACAGCAGCACCTCAACCCCGCGCCCAAATCCAACAGAGCGGGGACGCTCCTAACGAACCCCCATCGGCAAACAAATGCGGCTCGAGCGCCATCCCAAAATAGACTGACCGAGCCGCGTTTAACGGTGCGGTATGAACGTCAGCGCTCGTAAATCAAGTTGCCTGCCAGGTAGGTGGCCTGAACCTTAGTGGTCTGGAGCTCTTGGGGATCGATGATGAGCGGGTTTTGGTCCAGGACTACCAGGTCGGCATACTTGCCGGGCTCCAAGCTGCCGAGGTTTTGCTCGTCGCCTGCCGCGTAGGCGCTGCCCAGGGTGTAGTTGCGCAGGGCTGTTGCTGCATCGATGCGCTCGCTCGGTAACCAGCCGCCCTCGGGCCAGTGGCTTTTGGGGTCCTGGCGCGTGATAGCCGTGTAGAGCACGTTCATGCTGGTAACAGCTGTGATAGGGCTGTCGGTACCGAAGGCTTGGCGAATGCCGCGCTGCTTATAGGTCGCAAACGGCCACATGATGCGGCTGCGCTCCAGGCCCAGATCGCGCTCGGGGCCGCCCGGGTCGAGTGTAATGTGACAGGGCTGGCTCGAGGCAACGACGTTAAGCTTGCGTAGACGATCGATGTCCTCGGGCAAGAGGTTCTCCAGATGCTCGAGCGTGTTATGACCGTGCTGGGGCAGGCCGTACAGTTCGGCGGCCTCCTCAAAGATATCGAGTGCGGCATGGATGGCACCGTCGCCGATAACGTGGATGCGCACGGTGTGGCCGCGCTCGGCTGCCGCCAGAACCAACTTGCGCATGCGCTCGACAGGAACCGTCAGGCGCCCCTGGTCACCCGGGAAGCGCGGGTTAGTATAGGGCTCAGTGAGGTATGCGGTATGCTCGCTCGACACGCCGTCGAAGAACTGTTTAAAGCCTGGCGCCGAGAGCAGCGCGTTGTTCGCGTAGCGGGTCTGGAGTTCCTCCAAGCGCGATTGGTCATCCAGCAGCGTGGGGAACAGATGCGCGCGGATGCCCAGTTTGCCGGATGCCTGCAGCTTGTCGTAAACGTCGTCACGGATAAAGTCGCAGCCCGGCATGGGCATGAGGGACATATCGCAAATCGAGGTAATGCCCTGCTCGGCCATGCGTTTCATTTGATCGGCGTAAGCGCTCGCGATGCGGTCCTCGCCCAGCCACTCAAGACAGCGCGGCAGCAGCTGCATGGCCGCAGCCTCGTGAGCGATACCCGTAAGTTCGCCATTTGCATCTTTGTCGTAACTGCCACCCGCCGGAGGCTCGCTGTCGCGCGTCACGCCGAGGGCTTCGAGTGCGCGGCTGTTGAGCCACAGGGTATGTCCATCGCCCGAATACATAACACAGGGGCGATCGGGAAATGCCGCGTCGAGGGAAGCCTTGGTAGGGTGCTCGGGCGGATCCCAGCGGTAATCGCGCCAGCCCTGGGTCACGACCCAGGCGTCATCGGGCAAGCCTTGGGAAAACTTGAGCGCATGCTGCACCAGTGCCGCCTCTGACGTGCCCATATCCATGAGCATGTACGGCGAGGAACCGACCGAGGTATGGAAGAAGTGCAGGTGCGCATCATGGAAACCGGGGCAGACAAACTGCTCGCCGTAGTCGACCACCGGCGTGGCAGCAGGGGCGGCGGCAATCACGTCATCGGGCGCGCCGACTGCGACGATGCGATCACCCGCAATGGCAATCGCCAGCTCGCGGGCGGCATCGATACCGTCTTGGGCGGTAAAAACGTTCTTGGAGCGGATAATCCGATCGATATGTTGCATGGGCATCCCCATCTCTGGCGGGAAATTCAACACCTCCGAGTGTACTCCCCCGCCCTTGTGACAAAACCCCAAGCGGCAAACGGCAACTGTACCAGCCCTAGCGGCAGGTGGCATACTGGAGAGAGCCTGTACGATTTTGCGATCGAGCCAACAAGGAGCAAATCGACCATGACGAAGACCAAGGCACAGCAGATTATGGCGGCAACCGAGGTTCGCGCGGCAGACGACGTCACCGCGGCCATCAAAGATATCGCTACCGAGTTTGAGCCCTATATCATCAAGCAGCGCCGGCACTTCCATAAGCACCCGGAGCTGAGCCTTGCCGAGGAGCGCACGACTTCCGACATCGCCAACCAGCTCGACGCCATGAATATCCCCTACGAGCGTCCGCTCAAGACGGGCCTGGTGGCGACGCTTCGCGGTACCGCGCCGGATGCCTACCGCGAGGACGGCACGCCACGCCGCCGCATCCTGCTGCGCGCCGACATCGATGCCCTGCCCGTCACCGAGCAGACCGGCGAAGAGTTCGCCAGCGTCAACGAGGGCTGCATGCACGCCTGCGGCCACGACTGCCATATCGCCATGATGCTCGGCACGCTGCAAATCCTGCGCCATATGACCGACGACATCCACGGCGAAGTTCGCATCGTATTCCAGCCCAGCGAGGAAAACGGCCAGGGCGCCAAGCTCATGATCGGCACGGGTGTGCTCGACGGCGTCGATGGCGCCTACGCCGCGCACATTTGGAGTGAGGTCGACGCCGGCACCGTGAGCTGCGAGCCCGGTCCGCGCATGGCCAATACCGACTGGTTCCGCATCGACGTCCGCGGCACCTCGTGCCATGGCGCCATGCCCCAGCGCGGCCACGACGCCGTCATGGTTGCCGCCGAGATTGTCAACGCCCTGCAGACCATCGTCTCGCGCGAAATCAGCCCCTACGAGCCGGCCGTCATCACCGTCGGCGAGCTGCACGGCGGCACCGCGCGCAACGTTATCGCCGGCACGGCCTACCTCGCCGGCACGGTGCGCACCTACGGCGATTCGACCCACGAGGAAATGCCGGAGCTCATGCGCCGCATCGTGGAGCATACCGCGGCAGCTCTGGGCGCCGAGGCAGAGCTCACCGACTACACCATCGCCAACTACAAGGTCGAAAACGACGCCGCCTCGAGCGAGCGCTGCCGTCAGGCTGTAATCAAGTGCCTGGGCCCCACCGGCCAAGGCCATTATCGCGGCACGCTTTCGGGCGAGGATTTTTCGGAGTACCTGCGCCGCGTACCGGGCGTGCTCGCCTTTGTAGGTACGCGCAACCCCAAGATTGGCGCCACGTACGCCCAACATTCCTGCTTCTACAAGATCGACGAGACCGTGCTGGCAAAGGGCTCCATGGTGGCCGCCCAGTATGCTATCGACTTTTTGGCCGAGCCCACGCAAGAGGAGCTCGACGGCCCCGCGATTACCGCGGTCGCCGAAACCAACCCCGATCTGGCCGCCAAGTTGCGCTCTGCCAAGGCGACGACCGCCGAGGCTCGCGACGCCATCCATGATGCCCGAACGGCTCGCCATGCCGCGATCAAGGGCATCCACGACGCACGCGCTGCTGCACGCCGCGAGGAGAAGCACGACGAGTAGTCGTCACACCCATCCATAACAGCCTGGCTAAAGCAGAGCGGGGGCGGACGTTTCGACACGTCCGCCCCCGCTCATTCTTCAAGCGCTATTTCTACTATTTCTACCCCGTCCCCAAATGGCAGACGGCATGGCTACTCGTCCTGAGGTTCCTCGTCGGAGCTTGGCTCGGACGCCGACTCAGGTGCAGGTGCCGGCTCAGGCTCAGGC
>DBFBCB010000039.1:0-40682 GCA_048246715.1 Collinsella aerofaciens
TGAGACTGAGCACGAAGGCGTCGACGACATGCCGGGGGCGGACCGGGACGGGTTCAACGGCGGGCCCCGCCGACCGATTGCAAGCGGTCGGCGGGGCCATTGTGGCTCTTGACAGCGGATTGGGTCATATGAGCGAAAACCGTACACGCGAGCAAGGTGCCTTGAAAGAGGAGGGCATAGGCCTTCTGGCCATGCCCGACGATTGAACGTCAGATTGCCGCTCTGGGGCGTTTGCAGCGTCGACTAGTTACGCGGTTTGGTGAAAACCGCGTAACCCTAGAGTTGACGTAAGCCCTCTTCCAGGCCGGTCTTGCTGTCGGTCTTCTCGTCGCGCATCTTGATGACGCGGGCGGGGACACCGGCCACGACGGCGCCGGCGGGGACGTCCTCGACGCACACGGCACCGGCAGCCACGACGGCGCCCTTGCCCACGCGCACGCCCTCCAAGACCACGGCGTTGGCGCCGATCATGACATCGTCTTCGATGATGACGGGCGTGGCGCTGGCGGGCTCCACAACGCCTGCCAGCACGGTGCCGGCGCCGATATGGCAGTTCTTGCCCACGGTGGCGCGGCCGCCCAGCACGGCGCCCATATCGATCATGGAACCCTCGCCGATAACGGAGCCGATGTTGATGATGGCGCCCATCATGATGACGGCACGGTCGCCAATCTCGACGCGGTCGCGGATGATCGCGCCCGGCTCGATGCGGGCGTTGATGCCCTTAAGGTCGAGCATGGGCACGGCGGAGTTGCGACAGTCGTTCTCCACATCGTAGTAAGAGATGGAATCGGCGTTGGCGTCCAAGATGGCTTTAAGCTCATCCCAGTCGCCAAAGACGGTCTTGCCACGACGACCGCCGTAGACGTGCGCATTGCCCCACTGGACCTTCATGCCCGGCTTCTCGCGCACGTACAGCTTGACGGGCGTCTTTTTTGGCGCGGTGGCGATGTAGTTGATAATCTCCTGTGCATCCATCTCGGCTGCGTTGCTCATTTGCTGTCTCTCCTTTGGGTGGATCCGGTTGATACCTGGTTAGGCAAACATGATCTGGTCGAACGTATAGAAGCCGGGTTCGCGGGTGACGAGCTTCTGCGCGGCTGCTAAGGCGCCGTTGACAAAGATCTGACGGCTTGCGGCGCGGTGGGTGAGCGTGACCTCCTCGTCCTGGCCAAAGAAACTCACCTCGTGCACGCCGGCTACGGTGCCGCCGCGCAGCGAGTGCATGCCGATCTCCTTGGGATCGCGCGCTCCGCACATGCCCTCGCGTCCGTAGACGGGGTGGTAGCCTGCCTCGGGCTCGGCCTCGACTACGGCGTCGAGCAGCAGCTTTGCGGTGCCGCTGGGGGCGTCGACCTTTTGGTTGTGGTGAGTTTCGACAATCTCGCAGTCAAAGCCGGGCAGCTCACGCGTGGCCTGGGCCACTAGATGACGCAGGGCTGCGATGCCGATGGAGTAATTGCCGGAGTGCATGACGCGGGCGTTCTGACCCAGCTCGCGCAGGCAGTCCATCTGCTCGGGTGTGTAGCCCGTGGTGCCGGAAACGAGTGCGGCGCCCGTGCGCTCGACATAGGCGACGACGGCATCGAAGGTCACGACGTTCGAGAAGTCGATAATCACATCGGCAGCCGGTGCGTTCTCGAGCTCGCTCAAATCGAAGCCAATCTGGGCCACGATATCAAAAACGGGCTGCCCGGCGGCATCGACAATGCTTTCGGCGGTGGTGCGGATGAGCGAGCCCATGCGGCCCGTTCCCATAATGACGGTCTTAATCAAGCAGACCAGCTCCCTTCAGAGCATCGGTAAGTGCGGATTGTGTGTCGTCTGCCATGGGGCACAGCGGCATACGGTAGTTTGCCTCGATCATGCCCATCTGGGCGAGCGCTTCCTTAACGGGGATGGGGTTGACCTCGCTAAAGAGGGCGTTGATGAGCGGCTGGCCGGCAATCTGGATATCGCGGGCGCGCGCTACGTCGCCGTCCAGATAAGCGCGGCACATGTCGTGTACGAGCTGCGGCTGCACGTCTGCCCACACGCTGATGGTGCCCGAGGCGCCCAGGCTCATGAGCGGCACGGTAAGCGCGTCCTCGCCCGAGTACATGCGGAAGTCGTCTGACAGCAGGTGGGCGATCTTGGCCGCGTAGGCGACGTTGCCCGAGGCCTCCTTAATACCCATGATGTTGGGGTGCGCGGCCAGGCGTTCTACGTTGCGCTCGCTGATGCCGCAGCCACAGCGGCCGGGGATGTTGTACAGGATGCAGGGGATGTCCGCGGCATCGGCGACGGTCTTAAAGTGCTGATAGATACCCTCTTCATTGGACTTGTTGTAGTAGGGGGTAATGAGCAGCAGACCGTCGGCGCCCAGGCCCTGATAGGTGAGCGACTTGGTGAGCATGGTCTGCGTGGAGTTGGAGCCCGAGCCGGCAATAACGGGGACGCGTCCTGCAACATGCTTGACCACAGCGGCGACGACGGAGTTGTCCTCGTCATCGGTCATCGTGGCACTCTCACCGGTGGTGCCCAGGGTGAGGATGGCGTCAGTGCCATTTTGCAGGTGGAAATCGATAAGGCGCTCAAGCGCGTCAAAGTCGACACTGCCGTCCTTTTTAAACGGCGTGACAAGGGCGACGATTGAGCCCTCGAGATTGCGGATATCCATGTTCTTCTCCTTCGCTTCCGCGATCTGGACGCGTTTGTTCCATTGGGCGGCGACTGCTAGGCGCTCGTCCTGAGCGCGACGGCGGGCGCTTTCGGCGCGCGATTTGGCCAGCAGCTCGCGGCCGCACGGCAGCACGTCGAGCGTGGCAAAGTAATCGCCCGGGCGCTCGGCGCGGCGAATGAGGTCTGCCGAGCCATCGGGGCGCAGCAGGACCTCGGCGGAGCGCAGGCGGCCGTTGTAGTTGTAGCCCATAGAGTGGCCATGCGCGCCGGTGTCGTGAATCACGAGCAGGTCGCCCATGTCGATATGCGGAAGCTCGCGGTCGATGGCGAACTTGTCATTGTTCTCGCACAGATTGCCCGTGATGTCGTACGTGTTCGTGACGGTGGCTGCGGTTTTATCGGGACCGTCCGGCTGACCCATCACCGTGATGTGGTGGTAAGCGCCATACATGGCGGGACGAATGAGGTCGACGGCACTGGCGTCCACGCCGATATAGTCCTTGTAGATCTGCTTCTCGTGGATGGCCTTGGTGACCAGGCACCCATAGGGACCCATCATAAAGCGGCCCATCTCGGTGCAGATCGCCACATCGCCCATGCCAGCGGGAACCAGAATCTCGTCGTATGCCGCGTGCACTCCCTCGCCGATGGCGTGAATGTCGTTGGCCTGCTGCTCGGGCAGATAGGGGATACCGACGCCGCCGGACAGATTGATAAAGGCGACATGTGCGCCGGTCTCGCGCTCCAGGCGCACGGCAAGTTTAAAGAGGATGCGTGCGAGCTTGGGATAGTAGTCGTTAGTGACGGTGTTACTGGCAAGGAAGGCATGGATGCCAAAATTCTCGGCGCCCTTGGCCTTGAGCATGCGGAAGGCCTCAAAGAGCTGCTCGGTGGTCATGCCATATTTGGAGTCGCCCGGGTTGTCCATGATGCCGTTGGAGAGTTGGAACAGGCCGCCTGGATTAAAGCGGCAGCTGACCGTTTTGGGGATGGGCCCCGCAACACGCTCAAAGAACTCGATGTGGCTGATGTCGTCAAAGTTGACGATGGCACCCAGCTTGTTGGCGAGCTCAAAGTCGGCAGCCGGCGTGTCGTTGGAAGAGAACATGATGTCGTGTCCCGTGATGCCCAGCGAGCGGGCGATCATGAGCTCGGTATAGCTCGAGCAATCGCAGCCGCAGCCGTATTCGTTGAGAATGGAGATGAGCGCCGGGTTGGGGTTGGCCTTGACGGCAAAGTATTCCTTAAAGCCCGGGTTCCATGCAAAGGCGTCGCGCACTTCTTGCATGTTGCGGCGGATGCCCGCCTCGTCGTATAGATGAAACGGCGTGGGGAACTGCTCGACGATATGCTCGAGTGTCTCCTTGTCCACAAACGGCTGCTTGGCCGCATATGCCTCGTTGGGGGTCAATGCCATGTCCCGTAAACCTCGCTATCCAGACGGCGCCATCTGCGCATCGAATCCGCATAGCGTGGACCCAATGTCCGGATAGCGCTCCCGCATTGCTGCAGACAGTCCTGTGGGTGTTTCCCACAGGCCCACCAGGTTGTTCGTGCCCGAAAAACCCAGTTCGGCGGGTTTCGCCTCCCCACGGGGTCAAAGCCTGCCGGCTCGCCCGCGGCTCTTCGTGCCCGCGCCTCTATCAAGTGGTAAAGACCCTATCACGTTGCACTTTACCAAACAAGAGTATTCGTATATAACGTTTAAAAAATGCAGCAATATGCTGGAAACATGTGTGCCACAATCCTGTATCACAATAAGTTGCAACAGATGTGCCTCACGAAGGGATTCTCTATGACCGAGCTCCAAGAACTCCGTCGCTATCGCCGCGATCTCCATCGCATTCCGGAGCTCGATTTCGATCTTCCGCAGACTATTGCCTATATCGAGGGCGTGTTGGCGCCGCTCGCTTGCGAGGTGACCCATCCGTGTCCCAGCTGCGTCTGCGCTTTCTTCGACGCTGGCGTTGGTGCCGCGCGTGCCACGGCGATTCGCGCCGATATGGATGCGCTGCCCATCGCGGAGGCGACGGGAGCGGCCTTTGCCTCGATCCATCCCGGCAAGATGCACGCTTGCGGACATGACGGACACATGGCCATGGCACTTGCCGCCGCGACGTATGTCGACCGTACGATTCGCGAGCAGCCGGGCGCCATTAGGCGCAACGTTCTCTTTGTGTTCCAGCCGGCCGAGGAAACGACCGGTGGTGCCAAGACGGTATGCGAGAGCGGTGTGTTCGAGCGCTATGGGGCTGACCGCATTTTTGGCTTCCATGTGTGGCCCGATCTGCCTGCCGGCACGTTGGCGAGTTGTTCCGGTCCGCTGCTGGCGCGTTCGAGTGAGACACACATTCATATTCACGGGACGAGCATCCATATCGCTAAGACCTATGGCGTTCCGGTCGAGGAGTCGCACGATGCGGCGCTGGCGGCTGCCAAGTTCTTGGTTGCCGAGCGCGAACTGATGGACGAGCTGGGCACCGACGAGCCCTGTATCGGTAAGTTTGGTCTGCTGCAGGCCGGTACGGTTTGCAACGCGGTGGCGGGGGAGGCCCATGTGGCCGGAAGCCTGCGTGTGTTTACGGACGACATGTTCGACCGGGCGCGCGAAGGCGTGCGCCGCGTGCTGGACGATGCCTGTGCCGCAACGGGCTGCACGTATGATCTCGACTTTGCCGAGGGCTATCCGCCGGTCGACAACGACCCCGAGTTGTTTGCCAGCGTCGCGTCTGCCTTGCCCGGGCTGCAGCTTGTGGAGGAACCGCTGCTGATCGCCGAGGATTTCGCGTTCTATCAACGCCATCTGCCGGGCGTGTTTTTCCTGCTGGGCACGGGTATGCCAGAGGACCAAGACAACCCGAGTGATTCGGATGGCTGTCCCGCCTATGCCACAAGCGCTCTGCATACCGATAGCATGCTCTTCGACGAGGAAATCCTTCTCAAAGGCCTCGATGTCTACAAACGATTGCTTTTGCTTGACTAAGGCGCAAAGGACTATTTGTTCTAGAAAACACGAACAAACGTACGATATAATAGAGATGTAAGTCTATAGAAACGTTTGACGTTACTAACGTAAGGCGATACTATGATTGCATCGTATAAAGATGAGGATACCGAACGCTTTGCCATGGGTGTGCGGGTCAGGAGGTTCGTGCCCTTTGAGCGTGTTGCGTTGAGGAAGATTCGCCAACTGCAGGTTTGTGCTTCGCTTGATGATCTTCGCGTTCCACCGGGCAACCGCCTGGAAGCTTTGAAGGGCGATCGTGCCGGTCAATATAGTATCCGTGTTAACGAGCGCTATCGGGTCTGTTTTGAGTGGAGACAGGAGATGGCTTGGAATGTCGAAATCGTCGATTATCACAAGTGATGAGACTTCGGCCGATTTGCTGTCGCCGGTGACTCCTGGTGAGCTTCTCAAAGAGGAGTTTCTTGTTCCCATGGGCATTTCTCAATATCGCCTTGCGAAAGAGACTGGGATTCCGGCTCAGCGTATCGGGCAGGTTGTCTTGGGAAAACGTCGCGTGACGGCCGACACCGACCTCCGTCTTTGCCGTTATTTTGGCCTGACGGATGGTTATTGGCTGCGCGCTCAGGTGGCGTTTGACCTTGAGGCCGAGAAAAGGCGGATCGAACCGGAACTCGACAAGATCGTTCCTGTTCAGCAGGCTATCGCACTGTAGTGCTCAAAGATGATGGGGGTGGCGCGGCGATGAGGCGACGCCGACAGTCTGCCGTATATAGTCCGGGTGGATGCGGGTGCGGTTTGCTGCTGCTTCCGGTCATCGCTGTGGGCATTGGCGTGATGTTTGTGCTTGCTGGGCTGGCTACGGCGGCACTCGTACTGTTTATCACTGCTATCGGCGTGACGATTTGGCTTTATCGCAGTCGTGAGCAGCGCCGCGCCGACGGTAAGACCAATGTAGGATGGATTGCCTTTTTGGTCATCGCCTACCTGCTGAGCATCAGCTATTTGGCCTTCTTTATCCTGTTGCTTGTGAGCACCTTTACCGGGGAATCCGTCACGGTGGGTTGATGCACCGCCAGCAGACGGTTGCGCAAAGTGCGTTTGCTCGGCGTTTGGATAACTGCATTGGCCGTTTACCGCAGCCTTAGCTCTCAGCTAATGAATTCAAGTTTAATCCTTCCTACGATGTGCTGTGTGCCGGCACGGTAGCCGGATCGTAGGAAGGATGAATAATGGCAAAAGAGGGAAAGAAGCCAATCGGTAAGATTGTCCTAGGCATCATCGTGGTGCTGGTTATTGTCGGTGCCGTGGGCTCTATGGGCGGCAACTCAACCGATTCGTCTGCGAGCGATTCGGCAAAACCTGCCGAGACGACACAGCAGGCTGAGGAGCAAAAAGAACCGCAAGAACCGTATACCATTGCTGACGAGGCTGAAGACACTTCCAATCAGTTTACCTATAAGATCACGGGCACCCTGACCAATAACACGGACAAGGAAAAGAGCTACATTCAGATTGAATATGTTCTGTATGATGCCGATGGCAACCAGGTTGGAACGGCTCTTGCAAACACCAATCATCTGAAGGCGGGCGGCTCCTGGAAGTTCGAGGCGCTGGGTACGGTGTCTCCCGACCAGGTTGCTAGCTGGGAGCGTTCGGACGTAAGCGGTTTCTAGCATGTTGCATGCACTGGGGGAGGTGAAGTCGTATGTCCGATAAAAAGCTGACCGAGGAGTTGCTCAATGAGCTTCTCGATGCGCCGAACATCGATGGCTATATCAGGGAGCACGACTTTGCCGCCCCGTCGCTTTCGGACTACCTGAAGCAGCTACTACAGGAAAAGGGCTTGGAGCGCTCGCGCGTGGTCCGTATGGCTGATCTCAATGAGACCTTTGGCTATCAGATCTTTACCGGTGCGCGTCATCCGAGTCGCAATAAGGTGCTGCAGATTGCCTTTGCGATGGCGCTGACGCTCAAAGAGACCAATCGTGCGCTGACGGCTGCCGGGGTAAGCGTCCTTAACTGCAAGGACCGCCGCGATGCGATTATCATCTTTTGCATCGATCGCGGGTGCAGCCTCCAAAAGGTCAACGAGGAGCTGTATCGCTTTGGCGAGGAGACGGTGAGTTGGCGGCTGATATCTGAGCTGGCGGAGCTGCCGAACAACGACGCAAACGAACGGGGCGCGGATGCCATGGGGTGTCTGCGCCCTGCGCTATGATGGAGGCTATGGATACTCAGACCCCAACATATTCCAATGACGAGCTGACCGCAGCGCTTGCCGAGCACCTGGCGTCGCTCGATCGCGACGACAGCTATCGCGTGGAGCGTGTACTTAAGCGCTCGTCCGTTGAAACAACCGAGCTCGTGTACTTTGAAGGAACCGGCGGTGGTTCGCTCGGCCCCTTTGTCCGTAAACGTATCGATGCTTCGGCTCAAATCGGCGGGGCATACGAGCGCCTGTTTGCCGCTCAGCGGGCAGGCAGGCGTTTTGAGCACCTGCCCAGAATCGTCGATTGCCGTCGTGTGGGCGACGAGCTCAACGTGGTTATGGAATACATCGAAGGGGAGACGCTCGGGGCGCTGGTGGACCGTCTGGGAGCCACCCCCGATTATGCGCGTGAATTGTATCCTGCCCTATGCGATGCCGTGGGCGAGCTCCACGCCGGTTTTGCAATGGCGGGGGAGACGTCGGCGCCGGTGATCCATCGTGACCTCAAGCCGTCGAATATCATCGTGACAGGTGCCAACTATACGCCTGATGACGGCCTGACATTTTCATCGCTGGTGATTATCGACTTGGGGATCGCTCGCGTATGGCGCGACGGCGCCGATGCCGACACCGTCAAGTTTGGGACACGGCCCTATGCGCCGCCCGAGCAGTATGGGTTTGGGCAGACGAGCGTGCGAAGCGACGTCTACGCACTTGGCGCCCTGTTGTTCTTCTGCTTGACGGGAGTCGACCCTAAACCAGGGCTCGACCTGCGCGAGCAATGCGAGGCGCGTGGCATTCCCGCTCCACTTGCCGATGCCGTCTGCATGTCGATGGCGCTCGACCCGGCCAAGCGTTTTGCGAGTGCGGAAGCATTGGGACGGGCGACGCGCGCGGCATACGATCTGAGTCGGCCCGTGCGGCCTCTTGCGCCTGTGGCTGTCCGTACTCCGGCCTCGGAGACGGTGTTGACGCCCCAAGGGCTCCAGAACCCCGCAGGGCTTCGTAGGCCTGCCGCCTCCGCTGCATGCGGTCTGCTCTCTCGCGTTCCGGAGTCTTTGGGGCGCATTTGGAATACGCTCGTCTGCTTCTCGCTGCTCGTGTTCTTTGCCGGGAGTCACTTTGCCGTCTTTCATCCCACCGGAGCAACCCAAAGCTACCCGACGTGGCTTCTCATAATCGAGTATTTTTTCTTTGTCGATGGCCTTATGGTGCTTATGCATTTTGCGCTGCTCGATAAGCGCCGTCTTCGTCGGCGATTCGCATTGCTCGACAGCTATCGCGGCAAGAAGCTCGCGAAACTCTGGCTCAAGGCATTGGGTGTGCTGCTCCTATGCATGATCGTCATAGTTGCGGTTGCCAATGCGACCGGCGTCGTCGATACCTCCGCTACCTAAAAGAAAAGGGCCCCATTGGGGCCCTTTGCAGTTGCACTTAGATGCGGTTCATCTGAGCGGCGACTTTGTTGTACCAGTCCTGCCACGTGGGCGGGCAGTACTTTTTGGCCGCAGCCGGGGTAAGGGTGGAGCCGTAGTTGGCGCCCAGATAGGCAACGTGAGCGGAGATGCCCTCGCTCCAGCTGCCAAAGCTGCGCCAACCGCCGCCACGTGCACTCCAGCCCCAGGCGTTGTAAGAATTGGCGCAATAAGCACCCTTGGTGCTCTCGATGCAGGCGATGGCGGGGGACCAACGGGGGTCGACACCGGTATTCCAAGCGGCAACGGCAAAGTTATAGCCCTGGCCTGCCATGGGGGAGCCGGCGAGATAATTGTCGATGCGGCTCGTCCACTCATTAATGAACGAATCGTAATCGGAACTACCGGTATTGGCGTTGTTCACCGTGGTGTCGATGGTGGTGTTGGTGTTGGTGGCCTGGCTGCTGGAATTGCTGCCGCTTACGCCCTCGCCCGAGAGCTTCTCGGCGGCAGCGGCCTTATCGGCCTCAAGCTTGGCAAGCTCGGCGGCATTTTCCTGCTCGGCTTTTGCCTGTGCCTCGCTGCGGAGCTGCTGGGCCTGTGCCAGCGCATCCTCGGCGTTTTTCTGCTCCGCCTCAAGCTGAGACTTGGCCTGCTGGAGCTCGGCCTTGTTCTGCTCGAGTTCGGTTTGCATGTTATTGAGCTCTTCGATCTCGTCGACGCTCGAGCTCGTGATCTGGTTGGTGTATTTGCAGGTCGTGATGAACTCACCCAGGCTCTGCGCGTTGACCAGGAAGCTCACGATGGGATTGGTGCCCTTCTGATACTTGTACAGATCGCGCATGGCGGAGCTTGCCTTGGCCTGCTGCTCGGGAAGCTTAGCCTCGATTTCCTCGATGCTTGCCTCATTGGAGTCAATCTGCTTTTGCAGGTCATCGAGTTTGGTGCGGGCGTCGTTGTAGGCGCTCGTGGCGGCTTCGATCTTCTGCTGGGCTGCGGAAAGCTGGTCCTGCGTTGCCTGCGAGGCGGCATACGCCGCAACGGGGGAGAGCATCGGCGTGGCCGTCAGCGCAACGGCGAGCGCGGCGCTCGTGATGATACGAGCCGGCTTCGACGCAATGAGCGCTGCGGTGCGATGATTCGAATGCTGCATCCAGTCCCTCTGCAATCAATCGTAGGTTATGGTTCGAACGGTATTCTACTACTGCTTTCGACCTCAACTTGAACCTTAAAGGTCCCAAAGGGTCAAGTTGAACTTGAGGCTTTGGCTTTGACCTGCAGTTATGATGAATTGTTGAGAAACCATAGAGTTCAACTTTAACGTTACAGAGCCCTGTTTGAGAGGAGTTTTGGGCTGTAAAAGCCATCTCAACGTGGGGTTTTATAACTACAGCGTGCCCTTCTGGCGAGCCTGCTCAATCTCTTCGAGGGCCTCGGCGGGGGTGAACGAACAGGTGCCGTCGCCGAGTTTGACTACCTGGATATCGTCGCCGGTATGGACCCCTCCGCCCTTTAGCACCACGCCGAAAACGCCCTCGTGGGGAAAGATGCAGTCGCCAGCGAGATAGTAGATGGCGCAACGGGTGTGGCAGACTTTGCCGATTTGGCTGATTTCGACGAGCACCTCGCTGCCTAGCTTGAGCTGCGTGCCCAAGGGGAGCGAGAGCAGGTTGATGCCCCGGGTTGTGAAGTTCTCTCCAAAGTCACCCTCGTGTACGTCGAGCCCGCGTGCCTGCGCCGTCTGGATGGACTCTGCGGCCAAAAAGGAAACCTGACGGTGCCAATGCCCGGCGTGTGCGTCGGAGGCGAGGCCAAATTGCTCTATGACGGTGTCGCGTCCATCGGCGACGGGCGACTTGCGCGTGCCCTTATGTGCCGACGTGTTGATCGAGACGATGCGGGCGGGTCCGTTGTAGGCGTCGTTTGCCGTGCACAGGGGAGCGGTCGCTTTCGCACGTTCCGCCAGCTCGCGCCTCGCGGCATTGAGGATGGGATTATCGGTCGGATGGTCTTGGGGCACGTGTGCGCCTTTCGCTCGAAGATGTCAATACGCTGAATCCTACAACAATGGTAGGTTCATTGCCCATTGTCGTACAACGGTGAGCGCCGTCTTCGTGCTGGACGATTACGTCGATTGCCATAGATACGGTGGAGCTTTGGGCGCCGGCGGCTTGGCACGCTAGAATAAATCAGTTGCGCAAAGACCGCCCGTTGTGTGGGCAGTTCATGATAGGAAGTTTCCATGGCATTGCAATTTACAGAGCGCGAGTTTATCCCCGTGCTGCTTGGTGGCGACATCAACGCCTATTCGGTGGCGCGCGCCTTCTACGAGGAGTACCAGGTCAAGAGTCTGGTCTTTGGCAAGTATCAGACGGGTCCCGCGTACCGCAGCCAGATTATCGACTACACGCCCAACGTGGATATCGATACCATGCCCGTGATGCTCAAAACCGTCAATGGCATTGCCCAAGCGCATGCCGATAAGACGATTGTCCTTGTGGGCTGTGGCGACAACTATGTCGCTCTCGTGGCTCAAGCCAAGGATGCCCATGAGTTGGCGGATAACATCGTCGCGCCTTACGCTCCCTATAGCATGCTTGAGCAGTGCCAGAAGAAGGAGATCTTCTACGAGCTGTGCGAGAAGCATGGCGTGCCCTATCCGCACACGTTTACCTTCACCATGGCGATGCTGAACGCCCAAGGCGAGGCACCTGCCGAAGTGCTCGACCAGATCGATTTTCCCTACCCGATGATTCTGAAGCCTTCTGACGGCATCATGTGGTGGCAACATGAGTTCGAGGGCCAGAAGAAGGCCTATGAGATTGCCGACCGCGCCGAGCTGGAACAGGTCATTCGCGATTCGTATGCCAGCGGCTACACCGACGACCTGATCTTGCAGGATCGCGTGCCCGGCAACGACGAGTACATGCGCGTGCTCACTAGCTATTCCGACCGCAACGGCAAGGTCCGCATGATGTGCCTGGGCCATGTGCTGCTCGAGGAGCATCAGCCCCACGGTGTCGGCAACCATGCCTGTATCATTACCGAGCCCAACGACGAGCTCATGGGCGGCGTGCGCAAGTTGCTCGAGGACCTTCACTTTGTGGGCTATTCCAACTTTGACGTTAAGTACGACGAGCGCGACGGCTCGTTTAAGTTCTTCGATTTCAACACGCGCCAGGGCCGCAGCAACTACTACGTCACCAACAGCGGCTTTAACGTTGCCAAGTATGTGGTGGACGAGTATGTGTTCAACCGCCCGTTTGAGCCGGAGTTTGTGACGGCGCAGGACGAGGCCCTGTGGATGGTCGTTCCCATGGGCGTCGTCGACAAGTACGTCAAGGATCCCGAGCTGCGCGCTAAGGTGCATCGCCTGGACAAGGAAGGCAAGGGCGCCGACCCTTCGTTTATGAAGGGCGACTTTGTCTTTAACCGCTGGCTGCGCATGTGGCACACCAAGCTGCGCCACTTTAAGCTGTTCAAGACGTATTACAAGTAGATGAGCGCGGCGCCCGTCCGGTTTGCATCGGGCGGGCGCGGGTATGATACGCGCAATTGCGCAAGCGTCACCAAGGAGGCGGCGATGGAAAAGCTGGGAGTTATCGGCGGCATGGGCGCCGAGGCCACGTCGTATTACTACGACCAGGTGGTGCGTCATACGGCTGCTGCCTGCGATCAGGAACATATCGACATGGTGGTGCTCTCCAAGTCGACCATGCCCGACCGCACGTTGGCCATTAAGACCGGCGAGCATGCCAAGCTGCTGGCGACCATGAAAAAGTGTGCCCAGGCACTCGAGTCGCTGGGCTGTGCGCACATTGCCATTCCCTGCAACACGTCGCACTACTTCTACGACCAGATCCAGTCGTTTACGAAGGTGCCGATTATCCACATGCCGCGTGAGTCGGTGCGCTATGCTCTGGCCGGTGCGGTGATGGGGGAGTGCGAGTTCGACCCCAACCTGAGTATGCCGGCCGAGCCGGTGCACAAGATTGGCATCATGGGCACCGACGGAACCGTGGGCGCGGGTGTCTACGGCCGCGAATGTAAGGCTGCGGGTGTTGAGGTTGTCTATCCCAGCGAGAAACGTCAGAACGATGTGATGTCGCTTATCTACGATGATGTGAAGGCCGGACGTGAGCCCGATATGGATAAGTTCGACCGCGTGATGTGGGAGTTCGCCCGTAGCGGCTGCGACCGCGTCATTCTGGCCTGCACCGAGCTCTCGGTGCTGCAAAAGTACCGAGAGATGCCCGAGATTACCCTTGACGCCATGGACGTCCTGGTGCGCGAATCCATCATCCGTAGCGGCGCTCCCTACCGCCTCTAGCTTCCGACCCGCCAAAAAGGGACAGGTTAATTTTGGTAGGTTTTATCTGGTGAAACAGTAAAGGCCTCGGCTCGTTTGGTGCGAGCCGAGGCCTTTTGCGTTGGGCGGTTGCTGTCGGTGGTGAACTAGAACAGGAAGCCGATGGCGATGAGGACGATGCTGACGATGAGCACGGCGATGTCTAGGCCCTTGATGGGGTAGCGCTTGTACGAGCTGGCGCGCGTACGCAGATAGAAGCCGCGCTGTTCTGCCGCCAAGGCTGTGGCATCGGTCTTGCCCACGCTCGAGATGAGCAGTGGCGCGCACAGTGGCAGCATGAGCTTAAGCTTCTTGATGGGGTTCTTGGTGTCGTACTCGACGCCGCGTGCGGTCTGCGCCTCCATGATGGCGTTCATCTCCTGACCAAACACCGGCACGAAGCGCAGCGCCGTGGTAAAGGTGAAAGCATAGCGATACGGTACGTGCAGCACCTCGACGCAGGCGTTGGCAAGGTCGTTGAGCTTGGTCACCATGAGCATGAGGATGAGTGGTAACGCCACGCCCAGCAGGCGCAGGCAGGCCTTCGATCCTGTGATGAGGCCCGTGTCGGTGATAAAGCCCCACACCACGTTGCCATCGCGCATAAAGGCCAGCTGGAGCACCAGCATGATAAGCGCGAGCGGAATCAGCAACTTGAGCAGCGAGAACAGACGGTCGACGACGCCGGCATAGGCACCCAGCGCAAGGGTGAGTGCCAAAAAGCCCAGCAGCGCCACGTAGGTGTCGGACAAGAAGATGCCGACGATGATGGCGGCGGCGAGGCCCAGTTTGACGACGGGATTCAGGCGATGCAGCAGCGTATCGCCCGGCATGTAGTCGATGACGTTAACCACGGTGGACCATCTCCTTGGCAATTCGAACGACATCGGTGACCTCGCTCACCTGCGCAAAAGCGGGCGAGACGGAAGATGCCAGACGGCGCGAGAGTTCGATGACCTGGGGCGGCTCAACGTAGGCATGCTGCATGAGTTCGATGTTCGAGAACAGCTCGTGCGTGCGGCCGCGATCGAGGATGCGGCCGTCGGCCATTACTACGATGCGCTCGGCAAAGTCGGAGACGACTTCCATGTCGTGGCAGACCATGATTACGGCGCAGCCACGCTCGGCCATGGTACGCACCGTTTCCATGACGGTCATGCACTCGCGGTAATCAAGGCCGCTCGTGGGCTCGTCGAGCACCACGATTTTGGGCTCTACGACCACGACGGAGGCGAGTGCCACCATTTGTCGCTGGCCGCGCGAAAGCGAGAAAGGCGCCTCGTCGGCCGGCAAGCCAAAGCGGTCGATGACGAGTTGGGCACGACGCAGAGCCTCGGCGCGGTCCATGCCGCCAAGCTCCAAGCCAAAGGCGACCTCGTCGAGCACGGTATCCTTGCAGATCTGGCGGTCGGGGTTTTGGAAGAGGGTTGCGACCTCGCGGGCAATGCGGCTCGTGGGGACGGTTGCGGTATCCAGTCCCGTGACGCGCACGCTGCCCGAGGCGGGCTTGAGCAGACCCGTGAGCAGCTTGGTGAGCGTGGTCTTGCCGGCACCGTTTTGGCCGACGATGCCCACGAGCTCGCCAGGATAGAGCGTCAGGCTAAGGTCGTGTACGGCGGCTCCGCCATTGGGATAGGCAAACTCAACATGGTCGAAGGTGAGTACGGGTTCGGCGTCCTTGGCATGAGGGCGCAACGACGGTGCATGCGGGGAACCGGCGGGCGCTTGGGCTTCGATAGCCGCGCGTGCGGGGTCGACGATGCCCGAAATCAGGCGCTCGGCCTCATCGACATCCAAACAGGGGGTGCCGCTTACCAGGCCATCGGTTTCGAGGCTATTGAAGATACGCGTGACGCGAGGGCAGTCGACGCCGATGGCACGAAGCTCGTCGGTATGCGCGAAGACCTCGTGTGGCTCGCCCTGCAGCGCGATTTCGCCATGGTTGAGCACGAGCACGCGGTTGCAGTACTCCGAGAGCAGGGCGACCTTTTGCTCAACGACGACGATGGTGATTCCAAGTGTGCGGTTTGCCTCACGCAGCGTCTCGAAGACCAACGTGGAGCTGGCGGGGTCGAGTGCCGCGGTGGGCTCGTCGAGAACCAAGACGCGCGGACGCATGGCGAGGATGGCGGCGATGGCTACCTTTTGCTTCTGTCCGCCCGAGAGGGTGGCGATCTCGCGGTCGCGCAGGTCGCTGATGCCGACGGTCTCGAGCGTTTCGCTCACGCGCTGCTCGATCTGGTCGTGGGGAACGCCAAAGTTCTCGAGGCCAAAGAGCATCTCGTCCTCGACGACCGAAGCGACCATCTGCGTGTCGATATCCTGCAGCACACTGCCGACGATTTGTGATACGTCGGTGAGCGAGACTTCGCAGGTGTCGTGGCCGTCGACCATGACGGACCCAAAGAACGTGCCGGTGTAGTGGTGGGGCACGGCGCCCGACAGGCAGGCGGCAAGCGTGGACTTGCCGGAGCCCGAGGGCCCGATGATGCCGATGAAATCTCCCTTGTTCACGCTGAGCGAGATGTGGCTGAGCGCCTGCTCGGTCTGCGTGCCATAGGAGAACGAGACATCGTCGACGTTGATGATCGTTTCCATGGATACCTTTCATAGTCATTGGGGACGTTCTTTAATGACTAGTCGTTTAAGAACGTCCCCAAAAGCTCGTTGTTTGGGACAGTCTTTGGTGGTGAAGCACGGAGACGGCTTTACGAGGGGCCCCAGGTTGGCGCGAAAGAGGAGCGAAGCGTACTTGGGTACGCGAGCGACGAATGAACGCCAAGATGGGGTGGCTCGTAAAGCCGAGCGGGTTAGTTGAGCCTAAGGGCCTTCTGGATGGGCAGGTAGAGGGCGCCGACCAGAATGGCGTTAAAGACGGCGGTCATGGCGACGACGGGCAGCATGGCGGCGGCGAGCTCGCCGACCACGCCGAGCATGGCCATCTTGATGATCATGAAGATGACGCCGGAGACAAAGGTGGTCAGGAAGGTTGCGACAATGGCGATGGCGGGCTTGACCTGACCGTTCTTGCCGGCGGCGTTGACGATGCCGGCCATGAGCATGGCGGCGATGCCCTCGGCGGCAAAATCGATGAACGGCGAAGTGGTGGTGATCTGGATCACGGCAGCCGAGATGAGGCCAATAACGAGCGCCTGGCCGATGTTGGGGCGAACGACCAGGATGGTGAGGCAGAAGGCCGAGATGATGAACTCGGGGCTGATCATGCCGCCCGAGATGCCCGAGATGGCCTTGCCGACGGTGAAGTTGAGGATGAAGCCGGCGGCGAGCAGGATGGCAAGCAGGACGAGGGCGCGGACATCGAGTTTGCCGCGGTCGGCGGTCTGGACGGTGCGGGGCTGGGTGGCGGCGGTGTTCTGAGACATGGTGAAAATCCTTTCGGAAGGGGGGGGGTGCAAGAGAAAAGCGGGGGCGCGTGATGCGAATGCGATCGGGCTCGAGATAGAAAAAGGCCCCCGGTCGAAACCGGAGGCCTTCCAATCACCTAGAGCGCAAAAACAGGCGTGAGGGACTCACTGTCGACCGATCGTATTCGCATCACGCCACCACCAGTTGTTGAGAGACTTCATCGTGTTCTTCATGTTGGTGGCTCCTTTCGTGATGCCGTGGCGCGGTCGCACCTAGTTGCTGTTGCGCTGCACTATAGCACAGCGAAGTGTGTGCGGGGAAATCTTTTTTGAAAAGATTTCAGGCGGGTTTCCCGCCGGTCAAAAGAGCGGGCTGAGCGGGCGAGGCTGCCATTGCTGCCTTGTCCGCTCAGCTAAGACGTTACTCCTTATTGCGACGGTAGAGGAAGTAGCCGCCCGCGGAGATGACGGCAACGCCAGCGATGGCGAATGCGGCCACCATGCGGCCATCAAAACGATCGCCAGTGGTGGGCAGGCCGCCCTTGGTGTTCGTCTTGTTAGTGGTTACCGTGGTCGTGGTGTCGGACTTGCTAGGCTTCTCGGGCTTGGCGGCTGGCTGCTCGGGCTTAGCGGGCTGCTCGGGGGTACCGGGCTGCTCAGGAGTGCCAGGCTGCTCGGGAGTTCCGGGCTGATCCGGGGTCACCGGATCGGTGGAAAGAGCATCCTTGGCGTAGGTGATGGACACCTTGAGGCCGTTGGTCTCGGTGTTCAGATCGCTCGGGGTGAAGGGCTCGTCAAAGTTTTCGGCCTTCTGATAGGCGCGCATCTCCTGGAGCAGGGCCTTGCACTTCTTGTAGGTGTTCTCGGTAGCAGCCTTGCCGGCCTTGTTGGCCAGGGCAGTGCGGCCCTCGGTGGTCGTCTCGGCCAGCATGGCGGCGTCAACTTCCTTGTTCTGCTCGATGAGCTCGTTCTGGAGCGCATCGAGGTAGGTGCGGACGCTGGTGGCGAATTGTGCGCGGTTCGCGAAGCAAAGCGAGTTGATGTCCATCAGGACGTAGTTAATGGAGTTCTCGGGCTCCTCGTTGTTCACGATGTCCGTCTCGCTGCAGTGACCATAATCAACGGTCTGGTCGCTGAAGTAGGGGCTGACTTCGGTCATCAGAGCGGAGTATAGCGGGATAGCGACGGAGAACTCGGCGCAGGAGAGCATCTCCCACTGGATGGTTGCAACCTCGGGGTCATAGCCCTTTCGAATCTGGAAGAGGTTGGCCTCGGCGTTGCGGTCGGAACCGATGCTGCTGACACCGTCAGTATTGGCATTAAGGCCGGGGACTTTTTCACCGCGGTTGCCGAAGGCGCGAATCAGCTCAAACGTGTTCCAGTCGGACTTGCTGGGCTGGAAGAACAGCGGCTGCATCTCATGAACCATGGCACCGAGCGTGACGTCATTCTTGTCCTTGTCCTTGTCCTTGACGATCTCGTAGTCGGTGCCCTCGGTCAGCGGAGCCATAAAGTAGTCGCGGCCCTGGATATAACGCGCCCAAGAGCCCATGCCCGTATTGTTGATAGATGCACCGTAGGTCTGGGCAACATCGAACTGTCCGTCTTCAAAGTGCTTGGCGAAGCCCTTCTCTTCGGGCATAGTCTTGATCTCCTCAGAGTGGAGGCAGTTCTCAGGATCGTCAAGATTGACCTGAAAATTGAGGTTACTAATGTTGGGGTTGACCGAAGCGACGTCGTCGGTCAGCTTCATAGCGATCCACTGGTGGCCGGAAAGCGCGGCGAACAGCCAAGTCTCGGTGTTGTCGGCGATGACAATCTGGTCGTTGGAGCAGACGCCCTGCTCGTCAATCAGACTGCCGATAAGCTCGACGCCCTCGCGGGCCGTTGCGCTCTCGCCCAAGATGACGCCCGCGTAGCTGTACTCGCCGATGCCGGTATTTTTGACCTCGGGATTTGCTTTGTGGGCATGCTTGGTCGTGGGATCCGCTGCCTTGGCATCGTCGTTGTAGGAGGTGCTCAGTGTTGCGGAGCAGGAGACGCCTCTCTCATTGATGCCGGCCTCGGAGTAGGCATCCCAGCGTCCGTCCCACTCAGCAGGATGGTCGCGCACGTAGCTGTAACGATACGTAGTCTTGGTCGAGGTGTAGGAGAATCCGGACTCGTCTGAGCTGTAGGTATGACCAGGGCCATAAGAGGGCTCGATGCCATAGTGTTTGAGGTAACGAGTGCCAATGTCCTCGGTGCGGCCGTAGTACGTATTACCGTCGGCCGTCAGCTTGTTGCCCATATAGACCTGCGTGCAGGCGAGCGCAGATGTCGGCATGGACATGATGGTTGCAGCTCCAAAGGCGAGGCCTATGCCTAGCTTCTTGAGCGCGTTGACGGGGTGAGTTTTCCTCATTTTCCCTCCCAGCGTGCGAAAGCCCTCTGTCGCCAGAGGGCTTCAGCCAATAAAGACACCTCATTAGCGTAACGAACTGGAAACAATATTCATCTATGAAAGAAACTTACTCGATAAGCGTAATGAAATATACGATGAGCGGTTAATTATACTCAGTTTGTAGCTTTACTTTAATAAAGACGCCCCGTAATTACTGTAGCCGAATAAAGTAGCTGGGAATGCTCGAAATGAAAATCCCCTGCTGTTTGGCAAATGCATAAACAGCAGGGGAGACGATAATTGGATGAATATCATACCAATGTGGAATTACTTCTTCCGGCGGTGGATCACGTTAATCGCATAGCCGATGAGCATGGCCAGAACGATGACGATAAAGCCGAGCAGGGGATTGTCGTTCATGGGGTCCTCCTATTTTCCGAGCGGTGAGAATTCGTCGACGATGAGGTCGAGGCATTGCGGAAGCGCGCGGGCTCCAAAGACGCCCGAGTTGCTGGAGATGATCTCGCCATCGAACTGCATGCCCAGCGACGGGGTGCAGGTGATCTTGGCTTCCTTGGTCTGGATGATCTTGAACTGCGGGCGCCCGAGTACCTTGCCGGCGGGGTCAAGCGCAGCGGTGATCACGGTAGGCAGCAGCTGCACGGTGCGCACGGGTTCGATGACTGCAATGTCGACCATGCCATCGTTCATGCGGCAGTCGGGGAACAGGTTGATGTCGTTTTGGATGACCGAGGTGTTGCCGGCCATGCAGCAAATGCCGTCGAGCTCCTCGACAATGCCGTCATGCTCAATGGTAAAGTGCGCTACCGTAGGGTTGGGCGTGGCGAGTGCAGAGAGGAAGTAGGCGATCTCGCCGATGTCGTTTTTGGTGGGGGCGGCCTTCATCATGATCTCGGCGTCGAAGCCCGAGCCGGCGATGATGATAAAGCCGTGGCGCTTCTCGTTGCCGTTCTCGTCGAGCCAAAAGAGCTCGCCCATGTCGACTTTGACCGTGCGACCGGCACGGCAGGCCTTGGCGAGCGCCGCCGCCTCGGGGGCATTGCCGATGTTGTTGAAGAACAGGCAGGCCGTACCGGAGGGGAAGACGAGCGTGGGGACACCGCATCCGCGCATCTGGTCGAGCACGTTGGAGACAGTGCCGTCGCCGCCCGAAACGACCACGCGGTCAAACTCGCGCACGTCTGCCACGGCGTCCTCGGGTTCCATGCCATCGCCGATAAAGCGCATCACGACCTCGTCGCCGCCCTGTGCAAGGGCGTGCGTGAATGCGAAGATTTCATCTGAGCTGGGGCCCGATGCCGGGTTGTGGATGATAAGGCAGCGCATACTTACGTTCCCGTTCTGTGACTAACCGAGTATAGTTGTAGGGCAATGCCGATATCCTACCCGTGTTTTTCGGGCCTAACCTTATTCGATGGGTTGATATGTACATTTCCACACATCAGGCTCTACTCGACTTTTGCCAGCGCGCCCGTGAGTTCGACGCGATTGCCGTCGATACCGAGTTTTTGCGCGAGCGCACATTTCATCCGCGTCTGTGCTTGGTTCAGATTGCCACCCCTGCCGAGAGCGTCGCGGTCGATCCCCTGGTAATCGACGACCTATCGCCGCTGGCCGAGCTTATGGCCGACGAGAGCGTGATCAAGGTCTTCCACGCGTGCTCGCAGGATATGGAGGTCATGCTCCATACCGTGGGCATGCTGCCGCGACCGATTTTCGATACGCAGGTGGCCGCCGCCTTTTTGGGCGAGCGCCAGCAGATTTCCTACGGCGCGCTCGTGCAGGCGTTTTGCGGCGTATCGCTGCCCAAGACCGAGTCGCTGACCGACTGGTCGCGCCGCCCACTGACCGATAAACAGATCGAGTACGCGATCGATGACGTCAAGTACCTGATCGTTGCCTATACCGAGATGATGAGCCGCCTGCGCGAGCTGGGCCGTGTGGACTGGGTGCTCGACGAGCTGCGCCCGCTGGCTGACGAGTCGCACTATCGCGCCGATCGCCACGAGGCGTTCCGCAAGGTCAAACGCATCAATTCGTGTAGCCGTCACCAGTTGGGCATCGCGCGCGAGCTCGCCGCTTGGCGCGAGGATCGCGCCGAGCGCCGTAACATCCCGCGCAAGTGGGTCATGTCCGACGACACGCTGCTTGCGCTCGTTAAGCGCAATCCCGTGCGCGTTGAGGAGTTCCGTAGCATTCGCGGTACCGATCAGTTGGGGGAGCGCGACGTGGACGGTGCGCTCATGGCCATCAAGCGCGGCGCGAGCTGCCCGCACGATCGCCTGCCGCTCATGGTGCGCGGGCACCGTCAGATTTCGCCGGAGTTGGAGAGCGTGACGGACCTGATGTATGCGCTCATTCGCCTAGTTGCCGAGCGCTCGGGCGTGGCGACCTCGGTCATTGCCTCGCGCGATGACCTGGCCGACTATATTGAGCATCCCGAGCAGAGCCCCCTGCGCGAAGGCTGGCGCTTTGAGCTTGTGGGCTCGCGCCTGGACGATCTGCTCTCCGGCAATATGGGGTTGACGGTCAAAGATGGCAAAATTGAATTGCTGTAAGGAAGCCTAGCCGCTTGAGTGGGTAGAATGCCTCCAACGTGTAACTCGATTCGGAGGAATTCGCATGCCTTATTACTATGGATACGGCTTTGGCATCGACCCGCTGTACCTGCTGGTTGTTCTTGTCTGCACGGTGCTTGGCCTTGCCGCACAGAACTATATCAACTCGACGTACAAAACCTGGTCCAAGGTTCGCTCGGACGGCGATACGGGTGCCACGGTCGCTCGCCGCATGCTCGATGCCAACGGTTGTAACGCCGTGGGTATCAAGGGTGTCGCTGGCGAGCTCACCGACCATTACAACCCGCAGGACAACAACCTGTACCTCTCTGATGCCAACCGTTCGGGCGGATCGGTCGCAAGCGTTGCCGTGGCCTGCCATGAGGCGGGCCATGCCGCCCAGCGTCAAAGCGGCTACGCCATGATGAAGGTACGCACCGCTTTGGTCCCCGTCGTCAATTTTACCCAGAACACCTGGACGATCGTGCTGCTCATGGGCCTGTTCATGAACATCGCGGGGCTCACGACCCTCGCGCTGGTCTTCTTCTCGTTTAGCGTGCTGTTCCAGCTGGTTACGCTGCCGGTCGAGATCGATGCCAGTCGCCGCGCCGTGGCGTATATCGAGCAGTCGGGCATGAGTTCCAAGCAGGTCAACGGCGCCAAGAAGGTGCTGACGGCAGCCGCGCTTACCTATGTGGCCGCAGCGCTCACTTCGATCATTCAACTGCTCTACCTGATGGCCCGCTACAACAGAAACTCCAACCGATAACAAATAGGACAGGCAGGCGCCGCGGGGATTCGTGTCCTCGCGGCGCTGTACTATGTGTTGGACTTAAATTTGCACAGGGCCGGATCCCTTGTGCACGATGACGAAAGGGGGCTGCGTGGCAGGCTGGAATCTAACCGGCAATACCGTTTCCGCTGAGTTCGACGGATCAGACGAGCGGGAGCGCAAAGAGCTCAGCGTGAGCCAAGCGGTGGAGATCGCCGCCGGCGCGCTTGATGCCATTCCGCAGCTGAGCGTTTTGGGTGAGGTCACGGGTTTTCGTGGTCCCAATGCCCGAAGCGGCCACTGCTACTTCCAAATCAAGGACGACTCGGCGGCCGTCGACTGCATCATCTGGAAGGGCGCCTACCTTAAGCGCACCTTCGATCTGCGCGACGGCATGCAGGTAAGCTTTAAGGGCAGCTTCAATCTCTACAAGCCTACGGGTCGCATGAGCTTCGTCGCCCGCTCGTTCTCGCTGGCGGGGGAGGGCTTGCTGCGTCAGCAGGTGGCTCAGTTGGCCGAAAAGCTGCGTCGCGAGGGCCTGATGGACGAAGCACGCAAGCGCCGCATTCCGGTGTTTTGCTCGCGTGTGGCGGTCGTCACCTCGCTTTCGGGTGCCGTAATCGACGACGTTAAGCGCACATTGCGCCGTCGCAACCCGCTCGTCGAGCTTGTCTGCGTGGGCGCAAAGGTCCAGGGCGAGGGTGCGCCGGCAGAGCTTATTGAAGGCTTGCGCCGCGCCGCTGCCATTACGCCGGCGCCCGATTGCATTTTGCTCGTGCGTGGCGGCGGTTCCTTCGAGGACCTCATGACCTTCAACGACGAGGAGCTTGCCCGCGCGGTGGCGGCTTGCCCTGTGCCCGTGGTGACCGGCATTGGCCATGAGCCCGATACCTCGATATGCGACATGGTGAGCGACCGCCGCGCCTCCACGCCCACGGCGGCGGCCGAATCGGTGGCGCCGGCCATGACGGAGTTAGCCGATGTGCTCGAGGCGCGCCATCAGCGTCTGGGTGCCGCGATGGCATCGATGATTGGGTCGGCCCAGGTCGACCTGGAGATGCTCGATCAGCGCGGTCGCCGTGCCTGGAATACCTATACGGCTCGCTTGGGCGATGCGCTCGATGCGGCTGCGTGCCGCCCGTGCCTCAACGACCCAACGTTTATGGTTGAGCGTCGCGAGTCAGAGCTTGCCTTGACAGCCGATCGTTTGTCCGGTGTCATAACGCGCTCGGTCGGGACATTCCGCTCCAACTTTGAGCGCCTGCCCGAGCGTCTGGTTGCAAGCACCTCGGGGCTCGATGGCAAGCGCCATGCGCTCACGCTTGCGAGCTCCCGTCTGGAGCATCAGGGGCGCACGATGCTCAGCAAACCCGCGTCCGACCTTGGCCGAGCCGCCGCGTCGCTCGATGCCTTGTCGCCGCTCAAGGTGCTTGCCCGCGGTTACTCCATCGCGTACAGCGAGGACGGTGTGGCTACGAGTGCCAAGACCTTTAAGCCCGGCGACGCCATTCGCGTGCGCATGGCAGACGGCAACGTGTCGGCAACGGTCGATACGGTCGAGTAAGCCGCGTTTCATAGCGATAAACCTTTAGGAAAGGAAACAGATATGGCAGAGAAGACCCCGGTCGAGCAGCTTACGTACAAGCAGGCCTCGCAGGAGCTGGAGCTCATCATCCGCAGCTTGGAGTCGGGCGATATGGAGCTTGAGGAGTCGCTCGAGAGCTATACCCGCGGCGTCGAGCTCCTCAAAAGCCTGCGCACCCGCCTGTCCGATGCCGAGCAGAAGGTCTCGGTGCTCCTGAAGGACGTCGACGGCAACGACGTGCTCGCTGACGGCGAGGCCGCCAACACCGACGACAGTCTCTCGTTCTAACCATCTCGACCAAATATAATTACCTTGGTCTGTGAGAAAGGAACCTACCATGTGTGATTGCATCTTCTGCAAAATTGCCAACCACGAGATCCCTTCGACCGTTGTCTATGAGGACGATCAGGTCATCGCCTTCGACGACCTCAACCCCCAGGCGCCGGTCCACACGCTCGTAATCCCCAAGAAGCACTACAGCGACATCGCCGACAACGTGCCTGCCGAGACCATGGGCGCCATGGCTCACGCCATCCAGGAGGTTGCCAAGGTCAAGGGCCTGGAGGACGGCTTCCGCGTCATCTCCAACAAGGGCGTCAACGCCGGCCAGACCGTCATGCACTTCCACATGCACGTCCTCGGCGGCAAGAACCTGGGCGAGAACCTCATCTGAGGGCGCGTAGGCCGTCGACTTGGCTGCCTTTGGAGTAACCTATGCAGCTTTCTCAACTCGAATACCTTCAAGCCGTAGCGAACTATGGCGGCGTGCGCAAAGCGGCTCGCGCCGTTCACGTGAGTCCGCAGGCCGTTTCGTCGGCAATAAAAAAGTTGGAATCTGAGTATCAGATTGTTTTGCTCGACCGATCGGCGGGGGAGGCTGTTTTGTCTCCGGCGGGCAGAGAATTTGCGCGTCGTGCACGCGTGATCCTGGCACAAGTCGACGATCTCAAAAAGTACGCTCAATCGGGGAACGGCGGCGTTTCGCCCGACGGCCATTTCCGTCTTTACGCCCCCTGTCTTCACGGGCGGGGGCGTCTTTTTTCCGAAAACTGGTACGACTCGTTTGAAAGCTCGCACCCTCAGATTCACCTTGATGTTTGGCATCAGCCAACGGCTACATGCTTTGAATCACTTGTGCTTGGTATTTCGGATGCGGCCATCTCATTTGAGGAACCAAGGGACAGTGTCCTTTCTTCGAAATACTTGGGTGAAAAGGAGCTCAAGGTTCTTTCGTGCCCAGCGGGTCATCAATCTGTGGGTGCTATGACCGTTCGTGAGTTACTGGGCGGCAGGTTAGCTGTTCCCATTAATTTGTCGCCCTGTCTCAATGCGATCAATCAATGCCCCGAAGCTCAGCTGGTTAATTTCCGCTTCCGCGACGTCGAATACGGAAACAGAGCGCAGGCTGAGTTTCTTCAAGCCGGGGGATTGATATTGGGTTTTTCTGGCTCTTCTCTCGCATCAGATGGATTGGAAGTGAGCGAGTGCTCCATTGAAGCCTCGCATGACGTAGCCTTGCCTATCTACTTTTGCTATCGACAAAATGCTTGGACCGATCGACACCAGACGGTTTTTCTGCACCTATTGCGCCATCTTGCTTCGTGAGGCCATTTGGCCTCGTGTCGTCAAGTGAATATTGACGCCTTGTAACACATGACTGACGGCTTTGCCCTCATGCTTTTCCAAGATTCCGATTTAGATTGCTGACTCTTGGAGAGCGGAGCATGAACGATCGTACGATTTTGCTTTATATGACGTTTGTTTTTCTGTCGAACTTCAGCACCATTTTGTATTTTCTGACGGTTTACCTTGAATTCGTCGGATTCTCGATGGTGGCGATTTCTAGCATGATGATTGCATATCAAGTGAGCAAGTTCATCCTTGAAGTTCCCACTGGCTATATTGCCGATAGGTTTGGACGAAAGACAAGTGGTCTCGTTGGCGTCGTGGGGATGCTTGGATACTATGTCGCCCTGCTTCTCGTCCGGTCTCCTCTGCTTTTAATCGGCGCGTTTGCTCTCAAAGGTTTTGCCGTTGCATGCGTGAGCGGATCCATCGAGGCGATTTACATCGATAGCGTCTCTCAGGACCAGCTCGTGAGACTTAATGTCATTGAGCGATTTGTCTTCTATGCGTCTTATGCTCTCTCCGCTTGTATGGGCGGTTTCATTTCGTCCGCTGACGCGTATCTCATTGGGCTTTCGGTCGATATCACCGCAATGGTGCTGACATTGGTTGTCGTTGTCTGCATTCCTGAGATACGAAGAGGGGGCACTGCGGCGACACCTGAGCGTGGAATTAGCCCGAAGATGGTCAGTGCCGCTATTGCGGGTGATAGTATTCTTCGCTCGGCGTTCATCATGGACTGTTCTCAGGCATTTGCTTTTGTCGCCCTGGAAGACTTTTTCTCATTGTTGCTTGCGGGTCGCGGAATGAATGCTGTCGCTTCGGGTGTGACCATTGCGGTCCAGCTTCTTGTCTCGGCCTCCATAGGGTTTATTGTGCCCAGCGTGATTGCCCATGCCGACAAGGGCCGTTTTGCGCGTATATGCGGCATCATTCGCTTAGTATTGACAGCGTTGTTTTTGATTCCCCTTACTCCGGCTAATTTGCTGCCCGTGTTCTATGTGCTGCAGACGGTTGCGTACTCGTTGTTTGCCCCAATCAAATACTCAGTTTTCCAAAATGCTGCCGATTCTTCGATGCGCTGTTCACTGATTTCGGTTCAAAGCCAGATGGTGGCGGTGGGTGCCGTTCTTTTCTATCTGCTCAACGCTGTGTTGAGTAGCGTTGCAGGCATTCGAGTCGTATTGCTTGTTGCACTCGGGATTTCTTCCTTGGTGTATATCCCCGCGCTATTTCGTCTTACAAGTCAAAGGCCGTGAGTATTTGGACACCGATAACTTATATATCAACGCAATAAACCCGAGCGCGAGGGCGTTTGGGTTTATTATTGAAGCGTATGTAACCTGGCGGTGCCACACCGCCTGTTAGTAGGGAGACACATGAACGTTCTGGTCGTCAACGCGGGATCTTCGACCCTTAAGTATCAGGTCATCGATACCAAGTCCCACAAGGTGTCCGCAAAGGGCTCCTGCGAGCGCGTCTGCTTTACCGGCGGTACCTTCACCCACGCTGCCAACGGTTCCAAGAAAGTGACCGAGAACATCGAGTTCCCTGACCACAAGGTCGCCATCGAGGTCGTTCTGAAGGACCTCGAGGCCAACGGCGTCAAGATCGAGGGCATCGGCCATCGCATCGTTCAGGGCGGTTGGTACTTTGGCGACTCCTCCCTCGTCGACGAGGACGTTCTCGCCAAGATCCGCGAGGTCGCCCCGCTGGCGCCGCTGCACAACAACCCCGAGGCCAACGTTATCGAGTACTGCCTCGAGCAGTATCCCGACCTGCCCAACGTCACGGTCTACGACACCGCTTTCCACTTCAACATGCCCGAGGTCGCCAAGACTTACGCCCTGCCCAAGGATGTTTGCGACAAGCTGCACATCCGTAAGTACGGCGCCCACGGCACCAGCTACCGTTACATCTCCAAGAAGGTCGCAGAGATGACCAACGGCGAGGCCCGCAAGGTCGTCGTGTGCCATATCGGCTCCGGCGCTTCCCTGTGCGCCATCGAGGACGGCAAGTGCATGGACACCACCATGGGCCTCACCCCGCTTGACGGCGTCATGATGGGCACCCGCTGCGGCTCCATCGACCCGGCTACCGTGTGCTACCTGCAGCGCGAAGGCGGGTACACCTTCGACGAGGTCGATGAGATGATGAACAAGAAGTCCGGCCTTTTGGCTGTGACCGGCGGCAAGACCAACGACTGCCGCAACGTCGAGGAGCTCGCCGCTGCCGGTGACCCCGAGGCTCAGCTCGCCTTCGATATGTTCGTCTACAAGATTGCCGCCAAGGCTGCCGAGATGGCCACTTCCATGTGCGGCATGGACACCCTGGTCTTTACCGCCGGCATCGGCGAGCACGCTCCGGCTGTTCGCGCCGGCGTTGCCGACCGTCTGGCCTTTATGGGCGTCAAGATGGATCATGCGCGCAACGCCCTGCGTGGTGACGGCGCTTGGTGCCTGTCTGCCAAGGATTCCAAGGTCAAGATTTTCGTCATTCCCACGGACGAGGAGTTCATGATCGCTTCCGACGTCGAGCGCATCGTCAACGGCAAGTAATTGCAAGAGGGGAGGGGCTGGACGACCGAGTGCCGTTCGGCCCTTCTTTTGTGCTCGTTGGGCGATATGCCTGATAGCTATTTATTAAGTTATGATAACTTCTTATTAACATGCGGCCGCCTTAAGGGGTCTGCGTCGACCGTATTGCACTGCAAAGGAGTCTCATGAACGTACTTGTTGTCAACGCCGGCAGCTCAAGCCTCAAATATCAGCTTTTGGATACCGATACCCGCGAGGTTTTCGCCAAGGGCAACTGCGAGCGTATCGGATCGGACATGGGCATCTTTGGCCACTCCGAGAACGGTGGCGCTAAGCAGACCGAGGAGGTCCCTTTCCCCGATCATCGCTCTGCTATCGCTCGCGTGCTCGAGGAGCTCGAGAAGACCGACTTTACGATTGATGGCATTGGGCATCGTATCGTTCAGGGCGGCTGGCACTTCGATGATTCCGCGGTTGTCGACGACGAGGTTATGGCCAAGATTCTTGAGGTGGCACCGCTTGCTCCGCTGCACAACTACGGCGAGGCCGCAGCGATTGAGTATTGCCGTGAGAAGTATCCGGAGCTGCCCAACGTGGCGGTCTTCGACACCTCGTTCCACATGACCATGCCCGAGGTCGCCTACACCTACGCGCTGCCCAAGGACGTGTGCGACAAGTACCACGTGCGCAAGTACGGCGCACACGGTACGAGCCACCGCTACGAGTGGATGATGGCCAAGGAGATCCTGGGCTCGCGCTGCCACCGTCTGCTTTCGTGCCATCTGGGCAACGGCGCTTCGCTCGCCGCCATCGAGGACGGCGTGTGCCGCGATACCACGATGGGCCTCACGCCGCTCGACGGCCTGATGATGGGTACCCGTTGCGGCTCCATCGACCCGGCTACCGTGTGCTACCTGCAGCGCGAGGGCGGCTACAGCTATCAGGAAGTCGATGACATGATGAACAAGCAGTCTGGTCTGCTTGCCATCTCGGGCATCTCCAACGACGCCCGCGACATCCGCACGCGCGCCTCCGAGGGCGACGAGCGCTGCCTGCTCGCCTTCGATATGTTCGCCTATAAGGCCATGCAGCAGGCCGGTTCCATGATCGCTTCCATGGCGGGCGTGGACACCATTACCTTTACCGCCGGCATCGGCGAGAACGACTGGTCGATCCGCAAGGCCTTCTGCGACTGCTTTGAGTGGCTGGGCGTGCGCATCGACAACAACAAGAACCGCGAGGCCGTGGGCAACGGCCCACAGGTCATCAGCGCCGCCGGCTCTTCCGTCACGGTTATGGTCATCCCCACCGACGAGGAATACATGATCGCCCACGACGTCGAGCGCCTGACCAAGAACAACTAACGCGCGCATTTGCAAGTAAACGAAAGGCCTCCAGAGCAACAGCTCCGGAGGCCTTTTTGCTAGCAGGTGGAAATTCCTGTCCCGAGGGGATATGTCCGCTACTCAGCCATCTGAGCCTGGACGGCGGTGATGGCCACGACACCCACGATGTCGTCGGCAGAGCAGCCGCGCGAAAGGTCGTTAACCGGCTTGGCGATGCCCTGCAGGATGGGGCCGTAGGCGTCAGCGCCAGCGAAGCGCTGGACCAGCTTGTAGCCGATGTTGCCGGCCTCGAGGTCGGGGAACACGAGCACGTTGGCCTTGCCGGCAACGGAGGAGCCGGGAGCCTTGAGCTGGGCGACGGTGGGGACAATAGCGGCATCGAGCTGCAGGTCGCCGTCGATGGCGAGCTCGGGAGCCTTCTCCTTGCAGAACTTCACGGCCTCCTGGACCTTCTTGGCGACCTCGCCGCCAGCGGAGCCCATGGTGGAGTAGGAGAGCATGGCCACGTGCGGCTCAACGTTGCCCATGAAGGTGGACCAGGAGTGAGCGGAGGCGATGGCGATCTCGGAGAGCTCGTCGGAGGACGGGTTGATGTTGAGGCCGCAGTCGGCGAAGATCAGCGTGCCGTCAGTGCCGAACTGCGGGGTGTCGGTGCACATCACGAAGAAGGCCGAGACCAGCTTGGTGCCCGGGGCGGTCTTGAGGATCTGAAGCGCGGGGCGCAGGGTGTCGGCGGTGGAGTGGCAGGCGCCGGAGACCAGGCCGTCGGCATCGCCCATCTTGACCATCATGGTGCCAAAGTAGGTGGCGTCCATCACCTGGGCGCGAGCCTGCTCGATGGTAACGCCCTTCTTGGCGCGGAGCTCGGCAAACTTCTGCGCGTACTCCTCGTGCTTCTCGGCATTGCGCGGGTCGATGACGGTAGCGCCGGGAACGTTGATCTCGTCGGGGTTGCCCAGGATGACGATCTTTGCCAGGCCCTCCTCGATGATTTTGGTGGCCGCGACGATAGTGCGCGGATCCTCGCCCTCGGGCAGGACGATCGTCTTAAGGTCGGCCTTGGCGGCAGACTTCATACGGTTTAGGAAATCGCTCATGTTACTCCTTACAAGCGTTTCGCTAAGCTCCAGGCACCCGGCTGTTCACGAATAAACCCGCTGCTAGCGGGTTTACCTTTCAATTATGTACGCCGCGGTGCTTGAGCTTTCCTTGTGTGGCAAGCTCATTATAGGACGCATTAGCGCTATAATCGCTCTGATAAATATGTCTCGAAGAATGTTCGAGAAAAGCCCAGCTAACGAGCCCGTGGCTTTTGACAAGGAGTATCGATGCAGATTACCTCAGGCCTGCCTGAAGGCTTTAACGCCGGCGCGTACGACATGATTGTCGTCGGTGCTGGATATGCCGGTGCCGTTTGCGCCCGCCGTCTTGCCGAGACCATCGGCTATCGTGTTGCCGTTTTGGAGCGCCGTAGCCACATTGCGGGCAATGCCTATGACTGCACTGACGAGGCCGGAATCCTGATCCACGAGTACGGTCCGCATATCTATCACACTTTTAACGAGCGCGTGCACAATTTCCTGTCGCGCTTTACCAAGTGGACGGATTATCAGCACAAGGTGCTCGCCAACATCAACGGTACCCTTATGCCCGTGCCCTTCAACCATGCGAGTCTCAAGCTCGCCTTTGGTGACGAGCGCGGCGAGGAGCTGTATCAGAAGCTCGTGGAGACCTTTGGCAAGGATGTCAAGGTGCCCATTATGGAGCTGCGTAAGAAGAACGACCCGGATCTTGCCGAGGTCGCCGATTACGTCTACGAGAACGTCTTTTTGCATTACACCATGAAGCAGTGGGGCCAGACGCCCGATCAGATCGATCCCTCGATCACCGGCCGCGTTCCCGTCTTTGTGGGCGATGATGACCGCTACTTCCCGCAAGCTCCCTTCCAGGGCATGCCGCAGGAGGGCTACACGGCGCTCTTTGAGCACATGCTCGACCACGACCTGATCGACGTGTTCTGCGACGTGGACGCCCGTGACCTCTTTGAAATCGACGAGACTACCGTCAAGATCGACGGCAAGGTCTATGGTGGCGAGATCGTCTACACCGGTCCGCTCGATGAGCTGTTCAATCTCGATCTGGGCGCGCTACCGTACCGCACGCTCGACATGAAGTTCGAGACGCTCGATATGGACCAGTTCCAGCCCGTGGGCACCGTCAACTACACCACGAGCGAGGACTACACGCGCATTACCGAGTTCAAGAACATGACCGGTCAGATCCTGCCCGGCAAGACCACCATCATGAAGGAGTATTCCAAGGCCTATACGCCCGGCTCGGGCGAGACGCCGTACTACGCCATTCTTGAGCCCGAGAACCGTGAGCTCTATGAGCGCTATCTTGAGCGCGTCCAGAACCTGACGAACTTCCACCCGGTGGGTCGTCTGGCCGAGTATCGTTACTACGATATGGACGCTGTGACCAATTCCGCCCTCGATCTTTCGGATGAGATTATCGCCTGCCATGCATAAAGTCATAACATTCGGTATTCCCTCGTATAACGCCGCCAAGGACATGGACCATTGCATCACCTCCATCTTGGAGGGGAGCAATTACGCCACCGATATCGAGATTATCGTAGTGGACGACGGCTCCAAGGACGAGACGGCCGATAAGGCCGACGAGTGGGAGGCACGTTATCCCGGTATCATTCGCGCGGTGCACCAGGAGAACGGCGGCCACGGTATTGCCGTCCTTTCGGGTCTGCGCGAGGCACAGGGCACCTACTACAAGGTCGTCGACTCGGATGACTGGCTCGATGCTGCGGCTCTTTCGACTATGCTGTCGATTCTGCGTGGCTTTGAAGAGCGTGACCAGCGCGTTGACCTGTTTATCTCGAACTACGTGTACGAGAAGGTTTACGAGGGCACGCATACCGCTATTGGCTACAAATTTGCCCTGCCGCGCAAAAAGATCTTTTCCTGGGATCAGATCGGTCATTTCCGCCTGGACCAGAACCTACTCATGCACAGCCTGTGCTATCGCACGGATGTGCTGCGCGAGTCCAACCTTCCCATGCCGCCGCACACGTTCTATGTGGACAACATCTACGCCTACGTGCCGCTGCCGCGTTGCAAGACCATGTACTACGCCGACATCGACCTCTATCGCTACTTTATCGGTCGCGAGGGCCAGAGTGTCAACGAGGCCACGATGGTCAAGCGTCTGGACCAGCAGTTCCGTGTGACGCGCATCATGATGGAGTCGTACCACCTGTACAGCGATGTTGAGTCGTCGCGTCTGCGCTCGTACATGATGGGCTATTTCACCATGATGATGGCGATCTGCTCGGTGCTCACCAAGCTTTCCGAGGAAGATTGCGCCGACGAGCGCCTAAAGACGCTGTGGAATGATTTGAAGGCCTACGACGAGCGCATGTATCGTCGTGCCCGTTACGGCGTGGTCGGGTTCTTCACCAATCTGCGCGGACGGGCGGGAGACAAAACCACACTCGGCCTATACCGTCTTGCCTCAAAGATCTTCAAATTCAACTAGCTGCCGAGTAATCGCTGCTGATAGGTTGACTGGGCCCCTTGGCCCTTAGTTTGCTACTGCGAACAGTCCTGCTCGCAGTAGCAAACTAAGGGCCAAGGGGCCTCTGCTATAAGAATCGATTGTCAGGTTATTTGAATTTGAAGATCTTCGACGCGCGGTACACAGGGGCCTGGGCTGAAAAGACTTGGTTGGTAGGTTGCCCGGTGGGGCTTGGTTATGTTTGTCGCGAGTTCCGCACGAGCCGAAGAGCACTTAATGTGTTCTTCGTGCGAGCCAGGACTGTAGAGCAGCAAACATAACCAAGCCCCACCGGGCAACCGGTCAGGTTAGGCTACTTCGCGGCGCCGGGGATGCCGTGGGAGGTTTTGGCGGTTTTGGCTCCGTTTACGATGGCGGTCTGTAGGGCCCTTACGGCGAGCATGCCCAGCAGGTCTAGGGGAACGGCGGCGCTTGCCTGGGCGCCCAGTTTGCCGCTGGCGAGGGTGTAGATGGTGTCGCCGTCGTTGGTGGTGTGTGTGGGGCGGATGGCGTGTGCGTAGGCGTCTGCGGCCATCTGGGAGACCTTGGTGGCTTGTGCCTTAGTGAGTTCCACGTTGGTGATGATGCAGCTGATGGTGGTGTTGGTGCGGTCGAGCGGCATCTGCATGGATCCGGCGGCGGCAAAGGCTGCGAGTTCCATGTCGACGATCTGGTCGCTATCGGCTGCGGCGCGCATGCCGGCGACCCACTCGCCGGTGAAGGGGTCGACAACGTTGCCGCAGGCGTTGACCGAGACCACGGCGCCCACCTTGACGGGACCGAGTGCCACGGCGGCAGCTCCAAGACCGGCCTTCATGCAGGTGGCAGGCCCCATGAGCTTACCCACGGTGGCGCCCGTGCCGGCGCCTACGTTGCCCTGTTCGAGCTTGGTGGGGGTGTGGTCGAGTGCTTCGCGCACGGCGGCGATGCCGGCCTCAATGTCGGGGCGCACGGTGGGGTCGCCAAAGGCAAGGTCGAAGATACAGCTGGAGCACACGATAGGCACCTGCGTGGGGCCGACGGGAAGGCCGATGCCGCGGCTCTCAAGCTCGCGAGCGACGCCGCTTGCAGCTTCGAGGCCAAAGGCCGATCCGCCCGAAAGGCAGACGGCGTGGACCTTGTCGACGGTGTTCTCAGGTCGCAGCAGGTCGGTTTCGCGCGATGCTGGAGCACCGCCGCGAACGTCAACGCCGCCGGTGGCGCCCTCGGGTGCCACGATTACGGTGCAACCGGTGCCGGCCTCCTCGTCCGTATAGTTGCCATAGCAAAAGCCATCGACATCGCAGACGTCAATGGCCTCGAGCAGTGTATCCATGTTTAACTCCTATCGGTTTTCCGCCGCGCCTTGTGCCCGGTCGGGATCCGTACGGTACGCCAAAATTGTAGGCGCCGGGGGATACCCAGCGCCAGATGCAATTACGAGAGTTTTTGAATCGCGCGCGCGACGCGGGCGATGGGTAGGCCCACCACGTTATAGAAGTCGCCCGAAATATCGTGCACGAGCATGCGTCCTCCTGTGCCCTGAATGCCGTAGGCGCCGGCCTTGTCCATGGGCTCACCCGAGGCGACGTAGTGCTCGATTTGCTCGTCGGTGAGCTCGTAGAACGTCACGTCGGTCACATCGACAAAGGACAGACTCTCGGCAGCATGCGGGGCGGCCGTATCGCCTGCCTTAACGATGCAGACGCCGGTTGCGACCTGGTGCGTGCGGCCCGAAAGCTCACGGAGCATGGTGCGCGCCTCGTCCTCGGTTGCCGGCTTGCCCAGAATCTTGCCGTCAAAGGTGACGATGGTGTCGGCCGCGACCGTCAGCTCATTGGGCTCGGCATGCTCGGCGGCAACGGCGGCGGCTTTTGCGCGTGCTAAGCGTTCAACGAGCGTAAGCGGGGCCTCGCCATCAAACGGCGTTTCGTCGATATCGGCAGGAATGATGCGAATGTCATAGTCCGCCTCGCGCATCAACTCGATGCGGCGCGGTGATTGCGAAGCCAAAATCATAGCTGAATGCCCTCGGCGACTTTCTCGACGGCCTTGTCGCCGGCGAGCGTGCGCAGCAGCTCAAGCGCAAAGGGGAGCGACTGGGCCATGCCGCTAGCGGTGATGATGTTGCCGTCTTGCGTAACCTTCTCGCCGGTATAGGCGCCCTCGGGGAAGCTTTTCTCAAAGCCAGGGAAGCACGTGGCGTGGCGCCCCTCGAGCAGGTCGAGCTCGCCCAGGATAAACGGGGCAGCGCAGATGGCGGCGACGTGCTTGGTCGCGGCGAACTCGCAGACCACGTCGCAGACGCGCTGATCGGCGCGCAGGTTGGTGGCACCGGGTAGGCCGCCGGGCAGCACGACGCAGTCGTACTCGTCAAAGTTGATCTCATCAAAGAGCGCATCGCAGGTCACGGGGATCTGCAGCGAGCTTACGACCTCACGCGTGGGCATAATCGAGACGAGCGTGGCACGCACGCCGCCGCGACGCATGACATCGACCATGGTCAAGCACTCAATAGTTTCAAAGCCATCGGCGGCGAGAACGGCAACGCTGGGCATGAGGGGTCCTTTCATAGGCGGCATACAATTAGCCGTCTTATACCCCGAAGACCTCCGCTTGCCACGCTCGATTTCCCAATGATTTTTCTGAGCAATGATTAAGTGGCTAGTTGCGCCTAAGGTGGACGACGGTCTCGCAGTGGAAGGTTTGTGGGAACAGGTCGACTGGCGTGATCTTTACGGGGGAGAAGGTGCCTTCCTCGACAAAGCGCTTGAGGTCGCGCGCCAGGGTGGCCGGATCGCAGCTCACGTAGGCGACATCGCGAGCGCTCGTGCTGGCGATAAGGTCGATGGCTTCGGGGGCGAGGCCCGCACGCGGCGGGTCGACTACTAGGACATCGGCGTCCTGGTCGGGGAACTCGCGCACCGCGTCTCCGCCAATGACGTCGACGTTATCAAGCTTGTTGATTTCCAGGTTACGGCGTAGATCGCGCACGGCGGGGCCGTAGGCCTCGACGGCGGCGACAAAGTCGCAGCGGCGGGCGAGCGGCAGGGTAAAGGTGCCGGCACCGCAGTACAGGTCTACGGCAAGCTCGTCTTCCTGCGGGTCGAGCGCTTCCATGACAAGCTCGATCAAAATCTCGGCACCCTTGGTGTTGACCTGGAAAAAAGACGGGGCAGACAAGCGCATCTGACCCTCGGCGATATTCTCGGTCCATGAGCCCTCTCCGGCGAGCATTTCGACCTTGGAGACACGGCGGGCCTTCTTTTCGCCCTTGCTCATCACGCGCACGATGCTCGTGGGATGAGCGGCGTCCGCCAGCACGCGGGAGACCTGCGAGCGCGGAAAAGAGCCTGTAGGCGTCCAGAGTGCGACCTCGAGTGCCTTGGTACGGCGCGATGCACGAATGCCCACGCGTTCGAGTCCCAAGTCATGGCTGCCGCTTAGATAGTTGAGTGCGCCGACGACCGATTTGAGCGCCTTCGGGAAGCGCTTATCGAACAGCGGGCACGCATCGACGGTCACGATTTTGCTGGGGTCGACACCGTGCATGCCAAGGCGCACGCGACCGTTGACGACGGTCGGTTCGAGCTCGATTTTATTGCGGTAGCCCCAGTCGTCCTTGGTGTGGCAGATGGGCTGTACCAACTCATCGACCTGCTCAGGAGCGAACTTGCCGATGCGCTCGAGCGTGGAGCGCAGGTTTTGCTCCTTGGCGGCGAGCTGTGCCGTGCGTGAGAGATTGCCCCACGAACAACCGCCGCAGATGCCAACGAAGGGGCAGGGGGGCTGAATGCGATCGGGGCTCGGCTCCAGAATCTCGGTCGTGCGGGCGCGCATGAACGACTTGCCGTCCTGTACGACCTCGGCCTCGACGGTGTCGCCTGCCACGGCACCCTGCACAAAGACGGCCTTGCCGTTGTCGGCGTGCGCCAGCCCGTCGGCGCCGTAGGTCATCGATTCTATAGTGAGCTTCATATTCCTGCCTGTCATTCGCGTTGTTGCTCGCACCATGGTAGCAGGGAAAAGCGCCCCGCATCCGAGGCTTTCCTCAAATGCGGGGCGCTTCTACAAACTGCTTCTACAAACGACTATTTCGTCTTGCCGGTAATGAGCGTCTTAAGACCCAGGCCGATCAGACCCAGGCCCATGCGCACGCGACCGGGGCGATGGCGCTCGATGGCCTTGGTCTTGCCGGCGGGCTTATCGCGACGGGCACTCGTCCCGGGTGCGGACTTGGTGACCTGCGGCTCGGGCTGAGGTGCAGGTGCAGGCTCGGGCTCAATGACGGTCGCCTGGACCTCTTGGACCTTGGGCGTGGTCGGCTGCGGATCAGGAGCTGGGGCGGGCTTTGCCTCGGCGGCGGGCTCCGGAGTCGCGGTAGCGGGCTCGGGTGCTTTCTCCATGGCGGGCTCTGCGGCAGCCTCGGGCTCATTCACCGGGGGAGCGGCAACCGCTTCCGGTTTGGCGGCTGCCCCATGTTCAACCTCGGCCTGAATAGCTTCTTCGGCCACACGTTCCTTCTCCTGTGCGCGCTGCTGCGCGGCGGCCTCGGCGTTGCGATAGGCACGCTCCAGTAGAGCTTCCTGCGAGTTGAAGGGTTTCTCACCCTCTGCACACTCCACGGGGACCCAGGTGCCGTCGCTCGTGAGGCTGCGGGCCTTCACGTTGTCCTGCAGCTGCATGCCCATGTACTCGTGTACCAGGGCGCGGCAGGTGGGGTCGAGCACGGGGAAGGCGATCTCCACGCGGTGCTCGGTGTTGCGTGTCATCATGTCTGCCGAGCTCAGGTAAATCATGTCCGAGTCCACGCCAAAAGCGTAAACACGGGCGTGCTCCAAAAAGCGTCCGACGATGGAGCGGACATGCACGTTCTCGGTCTTGCCCGGAACACCGGGCTTGAGGCACGAGATGCCGCGGATGATCATGTCTACGCGCACGCCGGCACACGATGCCTCGGCGATCTTGTCGATAACCTCGCGGTCGGTCAGCGAGTTGAGCTTAAAGAACACGCGGGCGGGCTCGCCGGCAAGGGCGCGCTGGATCTCGCGGTCAAGCCCGCGCATGATGAGCGGTTTCAGTCCGACGGGCGCCACACCCAGGAAGCGGTAGTCGCCGCGCAGGTTGCCCAGCGACAGATTGCGGAAGAACAGGTTGGCGTCTTCACCGATGCCGGGATGGGCCGTCATGAGCATAAAGTCGCTGTAGAGTTTGGCCGTCTTCTCGTTAAAGTTGCCGGTGCCCAAAAGCGTGAGGCGGGTGAGCGCCATACCCTCGCGATAGGTGAGCTGGCAGATCTTTGAGTGGCATTTAAAGCCCTCGGAACCATAGATGACGGTGCAGCCCGCTTCTTCCAGACGCTCGGCCCACTCGATGTTGTTCTGCTCGTCAAAGCGCGCGCGGAGCTCCATGAGCACCGTGACCTCTTTGCCGTTCTCGGCAGCATCGATCAGCGACTCGCACAGGCGGCTCTGCTTGGCCACGCGGTAGAGCGTGATGCGCAGCGAGATGCACTCGGGGTCATAGGCGGCCTCGTGCACCAGGTCCAAGAACGGGTTCATGGCCTCGTAGGGATAAAAGAGCAGCTTGTCGTGCTGCAGCACCTGCTCGCGGATGGAGCGGGTCATGTCGATGTTGGGATTGGGCTGCGGCCTAAACGGCGTAAAGAGCAGCTCGTTGCGCAGGTGCTCGGGAATCTTGCCCTCAATGCCGAAGACGTAGCCCAGGTTGAGCGGGATATCGCAGGTAAAGACAGAGCGGCGCGAAAGCTCGAGCGCCTTGCGGATAGTCTTGAGCGTTGCCTTCTCGAGCGACCCCGAGACCGCGAGCACTACCGGCTGCAGGCGCAGGCGCTTCTTGAGGATGCGCTTCATGTGCTGGCGGTAGTCCTCTTCCTCTTCGACGCCCTCGCCGTCCGGATCGATGTCGGCGTTGCGGGTGACGCGGATCAGCGCACGATCCAGCGACTTATAGGAGCCAAAGCAGCTGTCCAAGCAGGCGAGGATGACGTCCTCGAGCAAGATGTAGGAGTAGGTGCCGGTGGGCGAGGGGATCTCGACCACGCGGTTCATCGAGGCGGGAATCTCGATAAGGCCCAGCAGGCTCTCCTCGTCGGTGGCGCCGTCCAGACCACAGGCCAGATAGAGCGCGCCATTGCGCAGGTTGGGGAAGGGGTGGCGCGGATCGATGACCAGCGGCGAGATGACCGGCGACACGTAGGCCTGAAAGTAGCGGGTTACAAAGGTGCGCTCCTCGGGCGTAAGCGAATCGATGCGGGCGCGGTGAACGCCCAAGGTGTCGAGCTTGCCCTCGATGCTCTTAAAGATGGACTCCCAACGGGTAAGGAGCCCGGGCATTTCGGCCATGACAGC
This sequence comes from Collinsella aerofaciens, assembly GCA_048246715.1. Taxonomy (GTDB): domain Bacteria; phylum Actinomycetota; class Coriobacteriia; order Coriobacteriales; family Coriobacteriaceae; genus Collinsella; species Collinsella aerofaciens_BY. The sequence continues at coordinate 39,718 of DBFBCB010000039.1, forward strand.
ATCGACCTGTTCGGAGGCGGTCATATTGCTCTTGTTGTCGACAGGTTGTTTTTTGAGCTCCGCCAGATCGGACAGGCCGCCCACGCGCACCATAAGGAACTCGTCGAGGTTGGACTCGAAGATCGAGACGAACTTTAGACGCTCGAACAGCGGAACGGTCTCATCGAAGGCTTCGTCAAGCACGCGGTTGTCAAAGCGCAGCCAGCTAAGCTCTCGGTTTTGCGTGTACGAGAAGTCGCGCGGCGGTTTGCGCAGCTTTGCGGCGGCTTGCTTCTTTTCGATTTTGCTCGGCATATGCATCTGTCCGTTCAGTCCCCACAGAGGACGGTAGCCTAACACTTTTCACTATTGTCTCAATTTAGTCGACCGCTGGCACGAACGTATCGCGTGAACGGTATCTTTACCTACTTCTTACGCTGACAAGTCATAGGACTGACGCCCTGCTCGTCTGCAAGCGGTCTATATCCTCACTCAACTGGTACATAAGTGTGAATAAGAATGATGGATAGCTGAATATCATTGAATGCAGGCGGAAACGTAAACAAACATCATTATATACATAAAACCGATTTAGCTATGCAATTCTGAATCAAAAGTTTAGAGATGCAATTGCAAATAGTTTTTAGGAAAAAAGAGCGTTTACCTTAGAAAAGTTACTTTAGAACGCCGAAGTACATCATGGGGGAATCACATGCGATATACCGTTCATCGCACTTTGTTGACCGTTCGCGGGCGAGGTGGAATTGCGGGTGGAATTTGGATATAACTAGAGCTGTCAGCAAGCAGCGTCCGCTATGGAAGGGCGCTGAGAGATTCGGCCGAAAGGCCCGAAAGAAAGGTAGGAGGCCATGACGAAAGGTCTGCACGTGCCTTCCGAGATCGGCAAGCTCAGGAAGGTCTGCCTGCACCGTCCCGGCGACGAGCTCCTCAACCTGCCGCCCGACGAGCTCGAGCGACTCCTGTTC